>NZ_AP023063.1:0-1865000 GCF_016593215.1 Nitratiruptor sp. YY08-26
ATTCTCACAAAAAATTGTAGCCAATTTTCGGCTATTTTAGATACAATAGCACTATTATTCACATCACGTTGAAAAAATTATTCACATAAAGGGCACTGGTGCTTGGTGAGAAGATCATTGAAAAATTAAAAGAGGAGATTCCTCAAATCGAGTATGAGCGCTATATCAAAAACCTTCGCTACGATGAGAAACGTTCAAAAGTTGATCATGCCGTCTTCATTGCTCCCAATCTCTTTGTAGCCAATTGGGTAAAGAGAAAATATAGTAAAAAGCTCTCACAGCTTTTTGAGCTTGAAACAGGAGTTGAAACCTTTGTAGAGATTACAACAAAAAAAGAACCAAGCATCAAAAAACTTGCAGAAAAAAAACCAGAAATAAATCAACCAACAACAAGTACAAAAATCAATCCAACATATACTTTTGAAAATTTTGTCGTAGGAAGCTCAAACCAGTTTGCCTATACTGCTGCACACCGCGTTGCAGAAAAGCCAGGAGAGGTGTATAACCCTCTTTATATCTACGGCGGAACAGGGCTTGGAAAAACACACCTTCTTCACGCTATAGGTAATTTCAATCTTAAAAAAAGCAAGACTATTATTTATGCAACCATTGAACAGTTTATGAATGATTTTACCTATCATCTGCGCCAAAAAACTATAGAAAACTTTAGAGAAAAGTATAGAAAATGTGATATTTTACTTATTGATGATATCCAGTTTCTCAGTGGCAAAGAGGGAACGCAAGAGGAGTTTTTCCATACCTTTAATGAACTCCACACAGATGGTAAGCAGATTGTCCTTACAAGCGATCAACCTCCCAAAAAGATTGCTGGACTTGAAGAGAGACTCAAAAGCCGCTTTGAGTGGGGACTCATAGCAGATATTCAACCACCAGAACTTGAAACCAAAATAGCAATTATCAAAAAAAAGTGCGAGCTCAACGGTATTCAGCTTGAAGACGAGATTGTCAACTATCTTGCTGCAAATATGGATAGTAATATTCGAGAAATTGAAGGAATTATTCTCAAACTCAATGCATACTCCACTCTTGTCAATCAAGAGATTACCATGGAGCTTGCAAAAAATGTCCTCAATGAGCAAAAAAGAGAGCAGCAAAAAGAGATATCTCTGAAAGAGATTGTAGATGTAGTAGCGAATGAGCTCAATATCAAACCAAGCGAAATCAAAAGCAAAAGTCGTAACCGTCAAATAGTCAATGCAAGACGTATTGTCATCTACCTTGCACGCAACCTCACACCAAACTCTATGCCATCACTAGCACAATTTTTTGGCATGAAAGATCACACATCAGTAAGTCATGCAATGAAAAAGGTTAAAGAACTTATGGAAAAAGATGCCAATTTCAAAGTCCAAATCGACGAGCTCCTCCATAAAATCAAACACGCAAACAGTGAATAGATGTGAACAAAAAACTTATCCCTCAAAAGAGATATTCTACCTAACAAAGCCCTTTACCTAACTTTTTCACAAATTCACGCCATGATACTACTAAATCTATCTAATTTAAATAATATAAAGCAAACTTTAACGAAATAGAATATACAATATTAAAAAACCCTTAATCGGAGAGCACAATGAAAATCGAAATGCAAAAATCGCTGCTCGAGCAGATCCTTTCACAAATGCAACCTTTTTTGGAAAAAAAGGATCTCAGCCAAATTACATCACACGTATACTTAGCAGCATCAAATGGTATCCTTACCATCAAAGCTACCGACTATGAAACAGGATTAAAAACCCAAACAGATTCTATCAATCTCATTAAAGAGGGAAAAGCTACTGCAAATGGTAAAAAATTCCTTGATATTGTACGCATACTAAAAGATGGTACCATCACAATAGAAACAAGGGATGACCATCTCCAAATCAGTCAAAATCAGTCTAAATTTAAGCTTCCAATGTTTGATGCAGAACAGTTTCCAAAATTCCCAGAAATTGATGCAATGCCAAAAATCGCTATAGAGAGTGATAAGTTTATAAGTTCTTTAAAAAAAATCACTCCTGCAATAGATAATAACAATCCTAAATTTGAACTCAATGGAGCTCTTATTGATATAAAAAGTGATCGCATAAACTTTGTAGCAACAGATACAAAGCGTCTTGCTCTCGTTACACTTTTGCAAAATATGGATAAAGAGTTCAACCTTATAATTCCTAAAAAAGCAATTATTGAAATACAAAAACTCTTCTTTGATGAAATCGATATGCACTACGATGAGACCTATTTCATTCTCAAAAACAATCAATATCTCTTTTTTACCAAACTCATAAGTGGTAAATATCCAGATTATGAACGTATTCTTCCAAAATCTTTACAATATGAGATGACCCTTCCAAAAGATAAGATGATTGAAGCAATTAAGCAGATTACTATTATCTCTAATGAGATTAAACTTACATTTTTAAAAGATAGGATCATTTTCAAAAATCTCTCACAAGAGAATATTGAAGCGCAGACAGAACTTGAAGTAGAAACCCCTTTTGAAGAGAAGTTTATCATGGCAGTAAATAGCCGTTATATCCTTGACTTTCTTACACACATCGAAGATAATGAATTTTTAATGGGTATCAATGAGCCAGAGCTCCCATTTGAGCTTAAAAAAGAGAACTTCATCACTATAGTTATGCCTATCGTTATCTAAAAAAAGATATAATAGAGATAATTTTACTAAAGGGATAGAGAATCAATGAGTCAATATAGTGCCGAGAAAATAAAGGTTCTCAAAGGTCTTGAAGCTGTTCGTAAACGTCCAGGGATGTACATTGGCGATACGAGCATCAAAGGCCTCCACCATCTTATCTATGAAGTTGTAGATAACTCCATCGATGAAGCGATGGCAGGATATTGTGACAAAATCGAAATTACTCTTACAAAAGATGGAAGCGCAAAAATAAGTGATAATGGAAGAGGGATTCCTGTCGATATTCACCCCACTGAAAAGATCCCCGCTGCAACAGTTGTACTCACAGTACTTCATGCAGGAGGAAAATTTGGTGGCGATAGTGCTTATAAAGTAAGTGGAGGTTTGCACGGCGTTGGTGTGAGTGTAGTAAATGCTCTATCGAAAAAGCTCATTATGACTATTAAACGCGATGGAAAAATATGGCGTCAGGAATTTGAAAGAGGTATACCTATTACTGACCTTGTAACTATTGGTGAGACAAATCGCACAGGTACGACTATTGAGTTTTGGCCAGATGATGAGATTTTTGAAACTGTCAATTTTCAATACGATATCCTTGCTCGCAGATTCAAAGAGCTTGCATACCTCAATCCAAACATTACAATAACTTTTAAAGACGAAAGAGAAGAGAAAAAAGAGGTCTACCATTTTGAAGGGGGACTTTCTCAATTTGTAGAGGATCTCAGTAAAAAAGAGCAGATTACTAAAACAATCCATTTCCAAGACAAAGTTGATGATGTAGAAGTCGATATTGCTCTGCTCTATAACACTGGCTATGATGAGAAGGTTTTCAGCTTTGTCAATAATATCCGCACACCAGAAGGTGGTACCCATGAGAGCGGATTTCGCGCAGGACTTACACGTGCAATTTCAAACTACATAGCGCAAAATGCCAATCAGCGTGAAAAAAGCATTAAAATCACGGGAGATGATGTACGCGAAGGGCTTGTGGCTGTAGTCAGCGTCAAAGTACCTGAGCCACAATTTGAAGGGCAAACAAAAGGGAAGTTGGGATCTTCTTATGTGCGCCCTATTACGCAAAAGCTCACCTATGAAAAATTAACAAAATATTTTGAAGAGAACCCCATCGATGCTAAAGCAATTATGCAAAAAGCACTAGCAGCTGCAAGAGGAAGAGAGGCTGCTAAAAAAGCGAGGGAGCTGGTACGTAGAAAAGATAGTATGAGTGTGGGTACCCTTCCTGGTAAACTTGCGGATTGTCAAAGTAAAGATCCTGCAATTAGCGAGCTCTTTTTGGTTGAGGGTGATAGTGCAGGAGGAAGCGCTAAGCAGGGGCGTGATAGAGTTTTTCAAGCGATTTTGCCTTTAAAAGGAAAAATACTTAATGTAGAAAAAGCGCGGCTTGATAAGATCTTAAAATCTGAAGAGATTAAAAATATCATTACTGCTCTTGGATGTGGCATCGGCGAAGAGTTTGATGAAAATAAACTTCGCTATCACAAAATAATCATTATGACAGATGCAGATGTAGATGGGAGCCATATTCAAACACTTCTTTTGACATTCTTCTTTCGTTTTTTGTATCCTGTGGTGGAAAAGGGTTATCTCTATATGGCGCAGCCTCCTCTTTATCGCTATAAAAAGGGAAAAAAAGAGGTATATCTCAAAGATGAGCATGAGCTCAACCAGTTTTTGATAGAAAATGGTGTAGATGTATTGCTAGAAGATGTGAATCTTGGCAGATACGATCTCATAGATTTTCTCAAACTTGTTGCACATTACCGGATGATTTTAAAAGATCTTGAAAAGCGCTACGCTCTCATTGAAGTGGTACGCTATCTCATTGAAAATAGAGATCTTCCATCACTCCCAAATGAGGAGCTTTATAAAAAAATTGAGGTTTTTCTTGGACAAAAAGGATTTAATATCCTCAATAAGACGATTGATGAGCAAAAAATCCATCTCTATGTACAAACGGAAGATGGACTTGAAGAGATCATTATAGATGATGAGCTTTTTACCAATCCATTCTATGTAGAGGGAGTCTATATTTATGAAAAAATTGAAGAGAGAATGCCAGAAGAGTTTAGGGATAAAGATCTCTTAGAAATTTTAGAAAAAGTAGAAAAAAATGCCAAAAAAGGTGCCTATATTCAACGCTATAAAGGGCTTGGTGAGATGAATCCCGAACAGCTTTGGGAAACTACAATGGATCCGCAAAATAGAAGGCTTTTGCGTGTGACTGTAGATAATGCAGAACATGCAAGTGAGATTTTTACACTCTTTATGGGTGATGAGGTAGAACCACGCAAAAAATATATTGAAGAACACGCCAAAGATGTCAAACATCTGGATGTATAAGTGTACTCTTTAAATACCGAAAGAAGGGAGAAATTTCTCCTTTCCCTTCGCACTTCTATTCCTATTGTACTTCTTACTGCTCTATTAGTCTATGTGATTTTTACAGAAAATCGCTCCCTTGCTTTTAATCTATTTTTAGGTGTGGGAGCACTCTTTATTGCCGTTTACTATATTTTTCTCATGATATTTCGTGCAAAAGAAGAGAAGATTCTAGATGAAATCACTGATACTTTTGATAGACACTATTTTGAAAAATATTTTAGTAAACTTGCACAAAAGAAAAATTATTTGATACTTCTTTCTGTTGATAATATAAGAGAGATAAATGAGCGCTATGGTCTTGAAAATGGAGATAGAGTTTTAAGAGAGTTTGCAAAGATTGTGGATGGTTTTTTTAGCCTCTATTTTGGTTCTGTTCCTATTGCTAGGCTCAAAGCAGGAGATTTTCTGCTTCTTGTAAGAAGTAATGCACAGCTCCAAAAGGTCTTAGAGAAATTTTTGCAAACATATGATAATAGCTTTATAAACAATATTGAGATCAAGCTCTATGCAGCCTATCAACCTCTCAATCATAAAAGTCTCAAATTTCTTATTGATCGTCTCTATGAAGATCTCTACTTTTGTAAAGGAGAATGTAAAAAAGAGACAAATAAAGGTGCTTTGTATAGTAAAAAGAGGGAAAATATAAGTGATTTTGATAAACTCATTGAAGAGATAGTCAAACAAAAACATTTCTCTTTGCTTTTTCAGCCTGTATATAATCTTAAAACCGAAAGTTTTGATTTTGCTGAAATTATTGTGAAACTCTTAGATGATGAGGGAAAACTTATTCATCCAAGTCAATACATTCCTACTATTAACCGTTTAGGTCTTGAAAATGCATTTGATATTGCTTTAACAGAAGCTCTTCTTGAAATAATTGTATCTCATAAACTCATTATGGATTTTTCCTACTGTTTTAATATCTCTCCCTATTCTGTGCGTAATAGGCGCTTTACACAGAGATTTTTTGAAACTTTTGAGAAATATGATGTTTCAAAGAGACTTTTTATCATAAAATTGTATGAAAACAGTATCTATAAAGATGTAAAATATTTTAGGAGTGTGATTCAAGGATATCAAACGGAAGGATTTTCCATCGCTTTTGACAATTTTGGGGCTTGCAATGCATCGATAGAGTATATTAAAAGTATCGATGTAGATTATCTCTTTTTTGATAAGTTCTTTACAAGAAATATTGAAAATATACGTTATCGTACACTTTTGCAAACGTGGATTGATGCATTGCATACATTAGGAATGAAAAGTGTTGTAAAATTTATTGATAATCAAGAGATCCTTGAGAGAGTAAAAACTTTGAATGTAGATTTTGTAGAAGGATTTGCTATTGCAAAGCCAATGGAAAGCAAAGAATTTTTAGAGTGGAGGAGTAAAAATGCGCTATGGTGAAAAAGAGATAAAAGAGTTTGATCCCAAAAAAGATTTAGAAATATGGGAAAACAAGCACGAAAAGAGTTATAAAATTCGTATAACTCTCCCAGAGTTTAGTTGTCTTTGCCCCAGAAGCGGATATCCAGACTATGCTACAATCTATCTTGAATATATTCCAAATAAGCATGTTGTAGAGCTTAAAGCACTTAAACTCTATATTAACTCATTTCGTGATCGCTATATCTCGCATGAAGATAGTGCTAATGAGATTTTTGATACATTGTATGAAAAATTGCAGCCAAGATATATGAAACTGGTTGCAGATTTCAACCCACGCGGAAATGTCCATACTATAATAGAGATAGATTCAGACCAATTGGAGAAGGAAAAATGAGACAGATAATATTTTCTGCTTTATTATTACTCTTTTTTTGGGGATGTGCACAAAGAGGCTATACCACAGCGCAAATAAATGAAGTAAGTTATCCTCGCTATGGAAGAGTAATTGCTGCAAGAGCTGTGAAAGTGCACGATACAGGGGAAGGAACTATATTAGGAGCGATTATTGGAGCTATCATTGGCCACCAGTTTGGAGGTGGAAGCGGTAACGATATAGCGACTGCTGCAGGTGCAATTGCAGGTGGAGTAATTGGAAGTAGACTTAATGAAGCAAATGCCCAAGAGCTTATTATTCGCCTCGATAATGGTGAAGAGATTGCAACAGTGGTGCGAGTCGATTATGCAAAAGGTTTTTGGTTCCGTAGAGGAGATAGAGTCAGAATATTTTTGAAGCGAAATCGCATAGTCAAAATTGAGCCAGTTTTTGGGGAGTAGGATGCAAATAGTAATTATTGGAAGCGGTGGAGCAGGTCTTGTAGCAGCACTTGAAGCAAGAAGTCAAGGTGCTGAGGTTGTAGTTGTGACAAAAAATTATCCTACGCAGGCACAAACCTCTATGGCGCAAGGTGGTATCAATGCGGTATTGAGCGAAAATGACTCTATAAAGAATCATATAGAAGATACACTGCGTTCTGCTGCTGGGCTTGGTGAGAGGAGAGTTATCGAATTTGTTTGCAATGAAGCTCCAAAAGCTATAAAGTGGCTTGATAGCATTGGTGTTCCTTTTAGTAGAAAAGAGGAAAAAATTGCGCAAAGAAGACTAGGTGGTGCCTCAGCGCCACGCGCATGTTATGCGCAAGACTATACGGGGCTTAAGATTTTACACTCTTTATATGATAACTGTATAAAAGCTGGTGTGAAGTTTTTGCATGAAAAGTTTCTTCTCAATATCATTACTGAAGATGAGAGAGCTTATGGCGTAACGCTCCTTGATATTCGCACAGCAAAAGTGGAGCAGCTCTTAGCTTCGTCAATTATTTTAGCAACTGGCGGATATGCAAAAATCTATGGAGAATTTAGCACTAATGGCAATGGAAGCTTTGGAGAAGGCGTTGGGGCTGCTATGCGAGCTGGAGCGAAGCTGAGCGATCTTGAATTTGTTCAGTTCCATCCTACAGCATTAGCGAAAAGCTCGATTTTGATAAGTGAAGCTGCAAGAGGCGCTGGAGGCAAAATCATTAATCAAAATGGTGAGCGTTTTGTTGATGAGCTCACAACCCGCGATAAACTCTCACGTGCAATCTATGAGCAGATAGAAAGAGGAAATCAGGTCTTCTTGGATATAACCCATTTGGGAGAGGATTTTATACAAAAAGAGCTTCCTCAAGAGCGAAAACTCTCACTCATCTATGAAGGGATCGATCCAGCAAAAGAGCCAGTACCTATTAAGCCTGCTGCGCACTACACTATGGGGGGAATTGATACCGATATAAATTGTGCTACCAATATTAAAGGGCTCTTTGCTGTGGGAGAGTGTGCTAATGTAAAACTCCATGGTGCAAACAGGCTTGGAGGCAATTCGCTTTTAGAACTTGTGGTGATGGGGAGAGTTGCAGCAAAGAGTGCTGTGCAGATAAAAGATAAACCTCAAGAGAAAAAATATGAAAGAACTGTTATAGATGAGCAGTTTATCAAAGCTGTTTTTGGGTTGCCAAATAAAATAGATTTCATGGAAAGAAAGGATTTTTTGCATAAAGTGCTCTATAGAAATGCTGGAGTTTTTCGCGAAGAGCTCTCGCTCAAAGGGGTGCTGAGCCTTGTACGCCAACACCAAAAAGAGCTCGCTTTTATGGGTATCAAAGATAAAAGCCCTCTCTATAACAAAGAATTGGTACAATTTTTAGAGTATGGCAATATGCTCGAAATCACTGAAGCAGTGCTCGTAGGAGCAATCCAAAGAAACGAGAGTAGAGGCGCACACTTTCGCACGGATTATCCCGAACAAAATAGTGCTTTCGATGCACACACTTTTATATGGAAAGAGGATGGCGTTTTATGTGCTGATTTTCAAAAGGTCCCAGAAGAGTTTAAGTAAAAGTAGCGTTGCATTAATAAAAATAGCGATATAGGGTATAGATAGAGGAACTTTGAATCCAGAAAAGTTTGGCTCTTTTTTCTTAATTTTTATGAGTGCTATGTTGATGAGGATAAAAACGATAAAAATACCATAACTTGTAAGCTCAGCAAGTTTAACAAGATCGATAAAATAAGCAAAAAGAAGTATAAATAATCCTGTAATGAGAGTAGCGTAGATTGGTGTTTGGGTAGCAGGATGAATAGTTGCTAAAAATTTTGGAAAGACTTTCTGTTGTGCTAGACCATAGAGCATCCTTGAGACCATAATAATCTGCACAAGTACTCCATTGACAATAGCAAAAAGCGCTATGATTCCTAAAATATGATGCTTATCTCCGGTGAGCTTTTTGAATACCTCATCCAAAGGTGCATCACTCTCTCCTAAAGTTTGGGGATCTAATGTAATGATACTCACAAAAGCGACAAGTATATAGAGGAGTGTTACAAGGATGAGTGTGATAATAATGGCTCTAGGCATTGTTTTTTGTACATCTACTACCTCTTCAGAGAGTTTGACAATATCTTCAAAACCGATAAATGCATAAAATGCTAGAAAGCTTCCCAGTGCGATATGGATCCAGACATCGATTTTTAATGGAGGGATATAATGCTCAAATGGGATATTTGTTACATCTATCGATACAAAACCGTAAAAAATAATGAGCAATAGACCAAAAATTTCGACAAGGGTAAAGAGTGCAGTTAATGTAACAGACTCTTTTACTCCCCATACTGCAACGCTAGTTAAAAAGAGCAGTATCAAAAACTCTGTTGCGAGCTCACCTATATCTACTAAGGGCTTGAGATAACCATAAAATCCACTAATTATTGCAGAAGATGAGAGAATGCCAGTGATAATGATAACTAAACCCACAAGAGTAGAAATATCTGGTAGAGAGAATGCACGCTCAAGATAATAGGCTTCTGCTGATGCATAAGGGTAGCGCGCTGCAAGTTCAGCGTAGCAAAGAGCCGTAAAAAGAACTGCAATGCATGCAAGTAAAAAGGAAAAAGGTGCATAATATCCACTTATTTGTGCAATTTTTCCGATAAGCACATATATTCCAGCCCCTATTATATTGCCAGCTCCATAAAAAACGAGATAAGGAAGTGTGACAACGCGTTTAAGAGAAGTTTTACTCATATTTTTCTCCATCTGTTTTCTTAATATAATTGTAATCAAATTGCACTATAATTACTTATAGAAATGCATAATAATGAGAAGAAGTCGATATGAAGATAAAAGTACGAAGATATCATCCACATTTTGAGCCTCCATCAATTGTAATGGAGTATGAAGTTCCTTGTGATCTTACACTTTTAGAGAGTTTGGAATTTATCAAAAAAGAAAAGGATAGAACTCTTACATTTTCTTCTATGTGCCGCAGTGGAGTATGTGGTAGTTGTGCCGTGCGGGTGAATGGTAAAGAGGTGTTAGCGTGTGAATATAGCGTGCAAGAGGGTGATTATATTGAGCCTTTGAATTTTGTGGATTGTATCCGCGATTTAGTGGTCGATTTATCTCGTCCTTTAGAAAAGCTCAAAAGTGCTAAAACATATCCTCTTGTGATGCATGAAGGGATGAGTGAAGAGGAAGAGAAACTTATAGAGCGGCAGAGTGATTGTATTTTATGCCATAGCTGCTATAGTAGCTGTCCTATTTATGAGACAAATGCTTCCTTTTTAGGACCATTTGCACTCAGTAGAGCATACCGATATGTTGCTGATAGCAGAGAAGAGAATAAAAAAGATCATATCGATGCAGTAGTAACTAATGGCATTTGGGATTGTACACTTTGCGGTAACTGTACAGAGGTTTGTCCTCAAGGAATTGATCCAAAAAATGATATATTGATGTTGCAAAGCTGGGCTGTTAAATTTGGTCATACTAATCCGCATATGGCTGGTTTTGGCAGTTTTGGATTGGAGTTTTGATGGAGGCGAGAGAGTATAATATTGAGCTCTTTTCTGCTGTGCCAAAATTCATCATCGATGATATTAATCGCTATGGCAAAATTGTAGAGTTTTATAAAAATATGCCTGCTATGAGCAGTGACGATACAATGAAGTATTTCTATTTCATTATTGAAGGGCGTATTAAAGTCTATCAGTTCAATTTTGAGACATCAAAAGAGCAGACTATTAAGATCCTTTCACGAGGGGATATGTTTGATGTAATTGTTCTTTTAGACAATAAACCCCATGATGTAGTTACTGAAGCCTATGAAGATTCTAAGGCACTGCGTGTTCCATTGGATCGCGTACGTGAATGGATTGATACCAATGCAGATTTTAGAAAACTTTTTTTTCGCTATGTTGCAGGTGAGATGCGCAGTCTCGAAGAGCTTGCAACAGATCTCTCCCTTTTAGATACTTCCACGCGTTTTATAAAGCTTTTGCTCAAACACTTTGACCCCCAAACTGCAAAACTCAAACTCATTCACGATCTCCCTCATGAAGAGTTGGCCTCTTTAATAGGAACTGTCCGACATGTGGTAAATCGCCATATTCAAGAACTCAAAAAAGAGGGCTCACTAGAAGTCGAGAGAAAGAAGATAAAACTTACTAATATTGCCAATCTATTAGATAGGTTGCAACTAAAGTAGCAGTTTTGTTGATAAAAAAGTACTAAAATTTTATCAACCAAAAAACTTAAGGAGGTTGATAATGAAGAAACTGCTACTTTCATGTGTAGCTGCTGGTCTTTTGGTCACTGGTGCTTTTGCATCTACTGCAACAAAAGCCGAATCAAACAAAGCTGTGAGCCAAGCAAAAGAGCAAGTTGCTAAAGAGCAAAAAGAGGTAAAAATTGTTAATGAAGCAGTAGAGGCAGTTGCGTTGACAAATAAAGTATTAGTGGAGCTAGATAAAGGTCAAAAGGATGAGGCCATTAAAGATCTAGAAAAGGCTATAGGAAAACTTGAAGTAGTTCTCTCAGCTCCTAACGCACCTGCACTTATTCCAATCGATAGTGCTATTGAGGTAGTCGATTTTCCTGGAAGTGTTCAAGATATTAAAACAGCTCTCATTAGCGCAAAGGCACTGCTTGCAGAGAATAAAGTTCAAGAAGCAAGAGCAATCCTTGATACATTGCGCAGTGAGATTGTGCTCAAAGTTATCAATTTACCATTGGCATCATACCCAGCTGCTTTGAAACTTGCAGCAAAATTCTTACATGAAAACCGTGTAGATGAAGCAAAAAATATTCTCAATCAAGCTTTGGCAACGTTTGTTGAGGTAGATGTAGTGACACCTATTCCTCTTTTGCAAGCGATTCATCTTGTAGAAGTTGCAAAAGATGCTGCAAAAAAAGATAAAAAAAGAGCACTTGATATGCTCAAAAGTGCTAAAAATGCCCTTAAAAAAGCAGAAGCTTTAGGATATACAAGTGATTCTGATACAACATATAAGATGCTTGTAGAAGAGATAGAAAAAATTGAAAAAGAGGTCAAAGGTAAAAATAGTGCAGAAAAACTCTTTGAAGATCTCATAGCAAAACTCAAAGAGTTCAAAGAAAAAGCGGTCAAAACAATCAATAAATAATCTAGGGGCTTTGCCCCAAAAAAAAATAAAGGAGGAAACATGGCAGTAGTTGGATTTCATCATCTAGAGGAACTTTTTAGAAGAGGTGCAAGTCTTAATATCAAAAAAGGACATGCAAAAGAGGTAACTGATATTGTTGAGCAAAAGTTGTATGATTTGCTCCTTATGGGACAAAAAGCTGCAAAATATAATGGGCGAGATGTGATTTGGAAGTACGATCTTCCTATTACAAAAGGTTTGGAAGAGACAATAAATGAGTTTAAAAAGCTTGAGCAAGAGTTGGATCTCAAAGATATTTTAGAGCGCCTTGCAACATATCCTCCACTCTTAGAGCTTGAAGCTGAGCTTGAAAAGAGTCTACCTGAAATTGTGGGTGGTTTGACCCTTGTTTTAGCACGCATTATGAAAAAGATTGATGAAGAAAACAGAGCCGTATCTCATGAGCTTATTGAAAAAGCCAAAGAGGTAATGGATCTGACCCTTTAGGAGGATATTATGGTCGGATACAATAATCTACTTCAAGATAAAGAACTGTTAAAAAAGTTTGAGAAACACTCCAAAATTGCTGGAGTGATTTTTCTCCTTTTGGGATTAGTTGGGATCTTTTATCCTGTGATTATGTCACTTACTGCTGCATATTTTGTAGCATTTTTGTTTATTTTTAGTGGTCTTACATTTGGGTATCACACTTGGCAGACTGACAAAAAAGATTGGTTAGGATGGCTCAAAGCCTTCATCTATCTACTCACAGGTATTTTAGTCACCATCTTTCCAGTCCCTGGAGTTGCAGCACTTGGTATTATTTTGGCAATTTACTTTTTTATGGATGGATTTGCATCTTTTGCGCTTAGCTCTCAGATGAAAGGACAAAAGTATAACTGGCTTATTATTCTCAATGGTATTCTCTCCATTATTTTGGGAGTTATTTTTCTTGTTTACTGGCCATTTGGATCTTTAGTTTTAGTAGGGCTATTTGTTGGAATAAGTATGTTTTTTGATGGTATTGTTCTCCTTTCTATGAGCTCTGTTGTAAAGAAACTGGAAGACGAAGACTCTTCAAACGACTCCAATGCATGAGGTTTTGCCTCATGCACTGCTACCTAAGTTGCTGAAAATCTATATAAATCACTATAAAATCTTTTAAAAAATTCAAGGAGAATGGTATGGTTATTAAAAAAGAGGCTGCTAAAATATTGCTGGCTTTACATAGGAGTGATGACAAAACAATCAACGTTGAAAAACTAAACAGTGAAGCAGTAGAGGAACTTAATCTCTCTGGTCTTGTACGCTTTCCCATACCAGCAAAAATTGAGCTTACATACAGTGGTGCAATAGTGGCACAAATCTTGGCTGATGTGGAAAATAGCATTGAAAAGATTGAAGATTGGAAAGAGAGCTTCAAATGGGTCAGCTCTGAAGTGATTGCTATGATTGATGCAGCCATGAAGGGTAAAAACAAAACAACAAAAATAAGTAATGATGAGCTTGAGAGACGTGGATTTGCAAAAGATGGAGAATTAACTCAAGCAGCTTTGGATCTCTTTAACGCGTATGCAATTACTGAGCCGGAACTATCCATTGATGCAAAACTGGCAGAATATATTCGAAAATCTCCAATGGGACCGACTGATGCACACTATTTGCCAATTGAAGGAAACAGCAAAGATCTGCTAGAAGCAATGCGACTGATTGCCTACTCTGTACCTCATGGAGACTTTTTTACCTTCACTGAGCTTGGACAAGCAGTAAAAGAGACATTGAGCTTAGGTGGTTGGGCAAATGAGGGAAGTGTATTGGATATCTCAATTTTAGATTCAATTGCTTTGGTGGCAGATGGCGAAGATGTGGATGTAGATACGCTTTTGCAGTTGGAAACTCTTGGCTATGTTACCGATGTAGATACATTAACAAAGGCTGGAGAAAAAGCGTTAGAAGTCTATAGAATTTTCAAAGATAAAACAGAAAAACCACTCTACTCTTTTGCAATAGAAAAAGAGGAAGTAGAAACTCTTAAAACAATTGATCGAATCTGGAAAGAGAAATATACCTCCAATCCTGAAGAGACAGCACACTTTGATGAGATCAAAAAGGAGCTTGTAGATAGAAAAGTAAGAGAATATAAAAAGATTTTAGAAAAGTACGGCAGACGACTAGATGAGATGCCAAAGAAAAAGCAAGAGATTGCCAAAAAATTTGGTGAAGCAAAAGATATGATCAAATGGTTTGAAGAAAATTTTGACTTAAGAGAGCATCTATACAGCTTAGAGGCATTTGGACTTATTAGTGAGGGAGTTGATAGCAAAGGAAGATCGGTCTACTATGTAACTGAAGATGGACAAAGAGTGATTGAAGATCAAGCTGATGAGCGAAGTATTCACTCTTGGAGTGTGAAAACCCTAACTATTTCAAATAAAATCTTTAGCTCACCAAACAGAGAGTGGGTAGAAGAGGCAAGAAAAGAGCGAATTTTAGGAACTTATGAGCCAAGTAGCTCAGGTCTTTTGTATGAAGAGCTTGCAAATAAGGAGAAACTCCCTTTTATGACTCGATATGAGATGGATATTTTTAAAATGATTTCAGATGCTGGAGTGGCATGTGAAGAGATTTTGAATGAGTCACTCCATGAAGATGAGTATATACATCGAAAAGAAGCTCTTGATAAACTTGAAGCAAAAGGATTTATTGAGATACTTCCTGATGGACATATCATTGAGACTGAGTATGGAAAACTTATGGATGAAGCTTTAAGTGGTGTTCCTGAAGGTTTTGGTGTACCAGTTAATCCTACAATTTATAGGGTTGTTAAAGCGATTGCTGAGACTGGAAGTATGTATGTCAAAGAGCAAAAGGTGCGCATCATGCCAGAAAATATCAAAGAAGCGATCAAAAGAAGTGGGCTTAGTAAAGAGAGCTTTGAAAAAGCCTATGTAGCTGCAAGAGAAGCAAAATTTTTAGGCAAAAACAGTGTTAATGAAGCGGGTCTAAAGATGCTTGAAGCTGTTGAAATTCTCAATAGTTAATTGCAACAAAAGTTGCAGAAGAATTTAGCAAAGTGATGTAAAATATTTTTACAAATATCCCATGAAGGAGGAAAATATGGGATTTAATGAAAAGTTACAAGAGATCTTAGATTCTCAGGTAGATGTTGTCAAAAAGGTTATGAACCTTGTGAGTGAGAGTATTGATGAACTGAAAGAAAAAGCAAAAGCAGAAAAGCGCTCTTTGGATGATGTGATCGATGAGATTTTACAAAAAGTGAATATAAATAAGAAGGAGGGGAGCATGGGAATGCCACTACTTGGAGATAAGTTTCCATCAATAAATGTGCAAACAACACATGGACCAATGAGTTTACCAGATGATTTGAAAGGAAAATGGACAGTGCTTTTTAGTCACCCAGCTGATTTTACACCAGTATGTACAACTGAGTTTGTCAGTTTTCAAAAACATAAAAGCGAATTTGATGCTATTGGTGTACAATTGATTGGTCTTTCAATCGATCAAGTTTTCAGCCATATCAAATGGGTAGAGTGGATTAAAGAAAAACTCAATGTTGAAATAGAGTTTCCAATTATTGCAGCGACTGATACATTAGCAGCGCAAATTGGTATGGTGCATCCAAACAAAGGAACCAATACTGTTCGAGCAGTATTTATCATTGACCCTGAAGGTGTAGTGAGAACAATTCTTTACTATCCACAAGAGATTGGTCGAAATATTCCTGAAATTGTTCGAGCTGTCAAAGCACTTCAAAAGAGTGATAGCGATGGCGTTGCAACTCCAGCAAACTGGCCGGAAAATGAGCTCATTGGTGATAAAGTTATTATCCCGCCAGCAACTGATTGTGAAACTGCTGCAAAACGACCTAAAGAGTATGAGTGTTTTGATTGGTGGTTTTGCTACAAAGAGTCTAAATAATCTTCGCCCCTTAGGGGCACATTTATATTTTCCCTCTTATAAAAGTTTCCATACGTGAATTAAATCCCCATTATTTATCTCAAATGATAACAACTATCATAATTAGTTATTAAATTACATTTATGAATGTTATTATTTTTTAAAATAATAATACTTTGTTATGGTTATCATAAACTAAATATAAGTAAAATTAATAATAAATTAAGTTGATTAAGTTTATCATTTTAATTGAGCGATGTTTCTCTTGGAATTTCGCCCCAACGAAGAAACATTAACATAAAGGATGAATCATGGCACTTAGTAGAAGAGATCTGCTAAAACTCGGTGGTGTTGCTGCTGCTGGAGCAGCTTTAAGTGGTTGTACGGCATCGAGTGGTGGTGCAAAACCAAGTGCTGCAAAGGCAGGTTTAAGAATGGCACCGATTCCAAAAGCCAAGGGGCCAAGAGTAGTTGTAGTAGGTGGTGGATGGTCTGGACTATCCATTGCTAAGTATGTAAAAAAATACGCGCCTGAAGCAGATGTTGTGCTTATTGAAAGACGTGCATCTTTTATGAGTTGTCCTGTAAGTAATTTGTGGCTCGTTGGTTTAGTAGATTTGGAGTTTTTAACACATGACTATTTGCAAGCTGCACGCAATAATAACTATACATTCTTAAACGCAATGGTACATGATGTTGATCGAGATAGTAAGCTTGTTTTTACCAATGAGGGAGCTGTGAAGTATGACTATCTTGTACTTGCTCCGGGAATTGACTATGACTATTCCCGTTGGACAAATGGGGATGTGGAGTTTGAAAACAGACTTAGACAAGAGTATCCTGCAGGATTTATTCCAGGAAGTGAGCACTTGAGTCTACGAAACAAAGTGCAAGATTTTGAAGGAGGCAATTTTGTATTGACAGTTCCTGGAGGAAACTATCGATGTCTACCAGCTCCATATGAGAGGGCATGCTTGATTGCATGGTATATGAAAAAAGAGGATATCCCTGGAAAAGTTATACTTCTTGATGAGAACCCTGATATTACCATCAAAAAAGATGGTTTCCATTCAGCATTTGAAAAACTCTATAAAGATTATATTGAGTATTTACCAGGTTCCACCATTACAAATATTGATCTAGAGAAAAAAAGAGTCGAAACAGAACTGGGCGAAGAGATCGAGTTTGCTGATGCAGCACTCTATCCAAGAGTAAGAGGTGGAAAGATATTAGAGATTGCGGGTGTGGCAAAAGATAGTGTCTTTAACAAAGCAGAAGCCGATATAGATCCATTTACCTATCAAACAAAAGCGGATCCGGATGTGTACTGTGCTGGGGATGTGAGACCAATGGGATTTAGCAAATCTGGAAATACAGCAAACTCAGAAGGTCACATCGTTGCAAGCATGATAGCAACACGTATAAAAGGAAAAGAGCCGAAATGGAAATCACCTCTGACAGTGTGCTACTCTGCTGTATCAGGAGATCCTGTACGAGCCATATCTGTAAATGCAGAATACAAATATAACGAAAAGAAGAAAGCGTTTGGCTTCCATAATGCTGCTACAAACGAAAAATGGGATGGAAAAGTTGGTGTAATGAATGGTAAGGGACTTTTTGAGTGGGCAAAAGGAATGTATCGAGATATGTTTATGTAGACCCAAAAGGGCCTACAAAGTCGCGCAACATAATTATATCTTGATTAGGATAAAAAATGGATAGAAGAGGATTTTTTAAAGTTGTAGGAGGCGGAACACTGCTTGTAGCTGTTTCGCCTTCATTAATAAAGGGCTATCTGTATGCACAGAGTGGCGAGCTTTTTAAAGTATACGAAAAAGTGCAGCTTGTAGATGATATAGGACAACCGATTTTGTGTAGTAAACTCAAAAAAGAGGTGCCTTATATTTTCCAGTACCCATACGCTTCTACACCAAACTTTTTGCTAAGAACTGATACAAAAACGCTACCTGAGGTAAAACTTAAAGCAGAAGATGGAACAGAGTATGTCTGGAGAGGAGGTGTTGGAAAAGAGAGGGATTTAGTTGCCTATAGTGCAATATGTCCTCATCAGCTAACCCATCCTACTCCAAATGATAGTTTTATCACCTATGTGCCAAAAGGTAAAAAAACGATGGCCTACAAAGAAGGAGGTGTAATTGTTTGCTCTTCTCACCTCTCAGCGTATGATCCAAAAGCTGGAGCGAAGGTTTTAGGGGGACCCGCTCCACAACCACTCGCTTCAATAGTTATCGAAGTGGATAAAAAGGGACATATTTGGGCTGTAGGAGTGTTGGGATCGGATAAATTTCATGACTATTTTCGATCTTTTAAGCCGGAGCTCAAAGAGTTTTACCGAAATATCAGAAATGCCAAAAAGATAGTCAAAGTGAGCGCTAAAACTGTGCCGCTTAAAGAGTATACAAAAGAGACAATCCAATACTAAGGATGGATATGAAAAGAAGAGAGTTTTTAGAGTTTTGCAGTTTCACGCTTGCAGCTCTTTTAGTTGGAAGGGTGCAGATACGCGCAGATGAGGATGATAATGAAGCTATTGAGATCCCTTTTAAAGAGGCGTATACGAATGCAACTAAAGGTGCAAAAAAAGTTATAAAAAATGCTAAAGAAATGAAACTGAATATCCCAGATGCTCCAGAAAATGGTCTTGTAGTGCCTATTGAGGTGGAAGTAAATTATCCAATGGAGCCTAATAAGTATATTAAACGGATCGATGTGTTGACTACTAAGAATAAGGTAAATAAAGTCATAACTGCCCACTATTCGCCAGATAATGGCAAAGCATATCTCTATGTCAATGCCAAACTCGGTGGTACACAAGATGTAGTTCTTTTGGCTAGAACCAATGATGATATAGTATTTGAGGCAAGAAAAAAAGTAAAAGTCGCCCTTGGCGGATGTGGTTAAGGAGAGGGGATGAGAAAGTTTAGTTGGAGGCGTGGTGTCATTAAACCTACTACGCGTGATTACAAGGTTGGTGATGTAGTTATTTTTCAAGCCATTACGATCCATCCTATGGATACTGGTTTTCAAAAAGATAAGCATTCAGGCCAAGTAAAACCTAGGTTTTTTGTAGAGACGCTCAAAATTTTTTATAACGATAAGGAGGTGTGTAGCTTTGATTTTGAAGTGAGCTCAAGTCCAAATCCAAAGGTTAAATTCCCGCTGCGTATTAAGGGACCAGGTGTTGTGAAAGCGATCTGGGAAGACAATATAGGTAATAAATTTGAAAAGAGCACAAAAATTTCTCTAAAATAGGATAGAAGATGAAAAAGATAATGATTGCTCTATTGGCTCTATCTTTGGCAACATCTCTTTTTGCTGATAAAAAAGGCAGAACAAAACTGCAGATTGAGATGCAAAAGTTTGCTGCCGGTATGGATCTTTTGCAAAAAGGGATTTTATATAACTGTAAAGAGTGTCTGGATGATGGATCTGATCGGATACTTGAAAATATAAAGGTATTGGAAAAGGTGGATGTCAAGCATTTCTTGCCAGAAAACCAAAAATATGCCTACAAATTTGCACAAAAGACGGCAAGACTCATTGAGATGTATGCCAAAGATATAAAGGAGTCCTTTGCCAAAGGCAACATGGATGATGTAATGAATGATCACGCACAGATCCTAAGACAATGCAACAGTTGCCATATAAGAATACGGGGATGGTAGCTTAGGCTATTCTCCCCTCATCCTATTAATTTTCTCCTTTATCCTCTTGCAAACCTTCCCTTGTTATAGTAAAAAAAAAAGGTTTATCATGCATGATGCATGTCAAAAGTTTATGACTTTGATAAAAGAAGAGAAGTTTTATGATGCCCATGAAGCGCTTGAAGAGGTATGGTTTCCAAGAAGAAAGAGCAAAGATACTGATGTTTTGGTTTTGAAAGGTTTTATTAACGCTTCTGTTGCTCTTGAGCTTAAGCGTCTAGGACGCGATGCGAATGCTCTTAAAGTTTGGCAAAACTACTTAAAGTATCGTCCTCTTATCAAAGAGTGCAATGAAAATATATTTTATGAGATAGAAGATTTTTTGGATAGTTGTTATGACAAATACCTATCATGAAGCAACAAAACACTCCTACTGGAGTGTCCGCAGAAATCCAAACTATCTTGATTGGTCAAAGCAGCCTAATCCATTTAAAATTTACCCTACAACCTACCCTTTTATTCCCCTTGATATGGAAAACCCTTTACACAAGTTTATCTACCGCATTGGTGGGATCAATGCAAAAAAGGTCTATCCCGGAGTCGAATACTATCTTCGTACTATTCCCAGTGCAGGGGCTCTGTATCCAGTTGAAATCTATTTTCAAGCAAGAGATGTTGAGGGGCTAGATAATGGGATCTATCACTTTAGTGTGGTAGAAAATGGGCCAAGACTTTTACACACATTAAAAGAGAAAGAAGGAATAGAGATATTTTTTGCAAGAAAGAGGAAGATTAAAGGGTTCATATTTCTCTTTTCTATCATCTACTACCGCTCCAGCTGGAAATATAAAAATAGAGCTTTTCGCTACTGCCTGCTTGATGCAGGACATGTTCTTGGGGCATTGGAAGTGAGTAGCTATCTATTTGAGAGGGCTTACTATATTTTGTATGATTTTAATAAGGAAGCTCTCAATGAGGCTTTTGGATTTGAAAACAAAGAGTTTTTTGTAAGTAGTGCAGTTGTAGGTGTACCAACGCAGACAGAGGCAAAAGAGTTTGGAATGAAACTTCCTTTTGTGGATGGTACAAAAACATTTGAACAAAATAGCCTCATAGAAGAGGCTTATAAAGATACACTGCATTTAAAAAATTGCAAAGCTAACTTTCGTTTTCCAAAGTTTCCTTTTGAAGCAACAAGGTTAGAAGAAGCTATTTTGAAGCGAAGAAGCATTCGGGATTTTTCTGCAAAAGTGATAAAAAAAGAGCAGTTTAATTTTATCCTCTCTTGGATGCAAAGTCCTATTCCAAGTGATTGTGATGAAGAAGTGAAAGTTTGGTATGTTGTCAATAGAGTTGAGGGAATGGAGCAAGGACTCTATAGAGATGGTGAGCTCATTAAAATGGGTGATTTTCACAAAAAAGCCGGGTATCTTTGCTTAGAGCAAGCTCTTGGAAGTCAAAGTAGCGTGACCTTTTTTCTTACAAGCAATGGCAAAAATTATCAACCCCTCTATCAAAAAGCTGGCCACATTGGACATCGTTGCTATATCGCGAGCGAATATTTAGGAATTGGATGTAGTGGTATTGGTGCATATTATGATGATGAGGTAAATGAGTTTTTAGGAAGCAATGATATGGTATTATATGCATTAGCAATTGGTCTATAAAAGGTGAAAATATGCGGGGTTTTTTGCTTATATTATTTGCTTTGGCCTCTTTTGCAGCAGAGAGTAATAAAACAAAAGAGTATTTTCATCTGCTTATGCAGCAGCAAAATCCTTACGTTTTTGATAAAAAAGCGCGATTAGAGCTTCAAAAAGCAAAGATTGCTGCCCAAGTGCAAAAAGAGAAAGCACAACTTGATTATAAAAAGGCAGTTGAGACAGCCAAAATAAAAAAAGAGTCAATTGTACAGGCCAAAAAACTTGATGTTGATAAAGAAAAAGTTGTTATAACTCCTCAGTTGGAAGAGGCAAAGATTAAAAAGAGTATGGTTATTTACTTCCTAGCTTTTGGAGTTTTAACACTTATACTCATCTACATTATCTTTAAGCGCTACCAGGCCCATAAAGAGAAATTAGAACTAGAGAGGTTGCGCATAGAAAAAGAGATCCATGAAAAAGAGCTTGCAGTAAGAGAGCAAGAGCTGCGTGCACAGATGGCTGCAAAACTTATGGAGACACTTGCAAGTGGAAAATTGACAAAAGAGCAGGAAGAACAACTTTTACTCATAGCAAAAGGTAGTTCAAATCTCTTAGAAAAGAAAAACTAACAAAAGTGACAGAGCGCGCATTGGAAATTTTTGCGTAAGACTTTTAATTTTTTGCGTTTTTTGAGAAATGTTTTGCGCCTCTTTTTAGCTTTTTTCTCTAGAAACTGTATGAGAAATAGTATTGCTTCATTCTCTTGCATTTGCTGTAGTTTTCGGAGATACTCAATCTGTACCTCAAAGTCTTGATGTTCACCAAGAATTGTCTGGAGCTCTTTTGCAAGATCCAGTGCTTTAGTAAATGATTCTGGTTCCAAAAGAGAGCTAAAAAGCTCTAAGAGGTAGCGTAACTTCTTTGCTTCTATGCGAACTTTATGAAAATCTTTTGGATCTGACTTTTTACAGAGTTTGTTGCTCATTTTTTTTAGTTTTTTTAGCTGCTTATTGATTATCTTCTTTGCAGCTATTATTGCGGGGAAATGGGCAATTTCATCTTTGTGACAAAACTTTTTGAGTTGTGTAATTGCTTCTTCAAACTCTTTTGTTTGCAAAAACTCTTTTAACTGCTCCTCAATGCTTTGCTTTTGCTCTTTGAGGCTCTCTTGGATGGCATCGAGATTGGATTTGAGTTTTTCTGGAAGCTCTTTTTTAAACTCTTCTATCCATAGAAGTGCTATATCAGTATCTCTTGCTCTGTTTGTTTGTTTCATAAGAGATGAGAGTTTTTTTTCTAAATCTTCTGGGATAGGATATATATGGGAAAAAAGAGTAAGGTAGCTGCGAATTTTTCGTAAGGCTACACGCAGTTGGTGGAGTCTTTCACTATCTTTATCTCCTGCCAAAATTGCCTCTTTGTTATGGAGCACTACATGGAGAAGTGCATAAATAGAGGCTTTAAGAAGATAGAACACATCATAATATGGGTGAAATACTAATTCTATTTTAGCTTGCAGTTTTCCTTGAACAGCTTTTTGTGCATCTGCAAGAAGTTGCAAAAGATGTATCTGTTTAAGAGGTATTCCATGAAGTGCAATTGCTGCATTCGTAAAGTTTGGATCTTCTGTGACTTCATCGAGGATTATGCGTGATATTTGTGTAGGAGGTGAGAACTTTATAGCCTCTTCAAGATTTGAAAACTCTATCTCGACAAATGCTAAGCCTTTAAGTTCTCCTTCAAACCAGTCAAACTCATATACTTGTCCATCGATTGTAGCAAAATAGCGAATTTTGTGGATAATTGCACCTTGAGCATACATGAAAGCTTTTGCAAACTCTTTTTGTGAAATGATATTTTCGATTTCTACTCTCTCAACTCCTTCTCCTTTTTTTATAGTTTTATAGAAGCTATTATCTTTTTGACGATAACGTTTATGATCTTGTGTATAAAACTGTACAATTTTGCTCTTTTTATAGGGGATATGGAGAGATTTGAGGAGCTTTTTGGGGTTACATGGAGGCAAGAGATATTTACGCTCAATCTCCTTAGATTCCAATGCGTACTCTTTTTCTTTTATTGTAGCACAAAAAAGAAGAGGAGATTAAATTTCTCCTACCTCCTCTTCGATTTCTCTATTTGGCAGCAAAAAGGCTATGGCTATGAGGGCGACACCATAGACAAAGATAAACCAGTCATGACCGATAAGCTGTGCAAGAGTGAGTTTGCCAAAATTTGGGCCCATGATGGTTTTGAGATCGGGATAGAGATAGGTAAAGAGTGCCCCAGCTAAAAGCCCACCTACAAGACCAGTAAAGACATCGATATTTCCTTCACTCACTGCTACTGGTCCAGTTCCTGGACAAAGTCCCAAAATTGCCATCCCTATTGCAAATAAAACTCCTCCGATAATGAGCCCTCCAAGGGTAATTGGCTTGATGTGGTAGTGTGCATAGCCAAGTTTAATCATAAAATAGAGGCCAATACTTGCAATACCGATAGTAAAGAAAAGCATTTTTGGGACTTTAAAACCATGGAGCATTGCAAACCCTGCGATTTTGTCAAAAGTATCTACCCTACTCCATTGTATGATTACACCAAAAACGATACCAATAGCCATAATAAGCCAAATACTTCCATGATTTTGTACTGCTACATACTCATAAGTTTGGCGAAAAAACTCTATAATATTAAAATTCATTGAAGCTCCTTAGAGATTTTTGTAAAAGAGACGGCCAGTTAGCAAAAGTACAATAATAGCTACTCCCCCAAAAATGAGACCACTGACAGCTGTCTGGCTAGCTCCACTGAGAAAATGCCCACTTGTACATCCTCCCGCTAAACGTGCACCAAATACCACCAAAAAACCACCCACAAAACTCCAAAAAAGTCTTGAAACTGGTGAGCTATTTTTGTGTTTCTTCCAAAGGGGTGGCAAAATACGAAACTTGAACGTTTTAGTTATAAAGACAGAAGTCAAAAAGCCTCCAATGAGTACTCCAATGAGGAAAAAGACCTCCCAGCTACCACTATTTTTAATATGTTTAAAGTACTCAGTATCAGTAAGCCCAAAGATCCATGCACCCATATAGGCAATACCTGTAGAAGCACCTATTGGTCTATTAGCTCCATATGTAGAGAAGGTAAACCAAAGAAGCAGTGCAAGTGCAATACCACCCGGTATCCATCCTAGTCTTCGTGGAAGATTCATAATAATTCCTTATGAAAAAAATTTTTAATAATTATAATAAACAAAAAGAGATAAGTAAAATATATGAAATTTAATAAAAGATTCAATTAAATTGAATAATAGAAGTTAGGTTATTCGCCCCATGAGGGCGAAATATATTAAAGTTGTGGTCCAGCTTGTGAGTAGTCGAAGTTTCCGTACCCTTCATAGCGTTTGAAATTATCTATAAAGAGTTTTGCGAGGTGCTCGAGCTGCTTATCATACGCAGTTTTATCTTCCCATGTATTGCGAGGATTAAGGATATTGCTATCAACTCCATTAATACTTTTTGGAATTGCAAGATTAAATATCGGAAGTGTTTCAAACTCACTTGTCTCAATACTACCATCAAGAATTGCATTGATACAAGCGCGTGTGGCAGGAAGACTCATACGTTTGCCTACACCATATGGTCCGCCAGTCCATCCGGTATTGACAAGATAGACATTGACACCATGTTTATCTATTTTTTCTCCAAGAAGTTTTGCATAGACAGTTGGATGGAGCGGTAAAAAAGCTTCCCCAAAGCAGGCACTAAATGTAGCTACCGGCTCTGTGATACCCCTCTCTGTTCCAGCTACTTTTGCTGTATAGCCGCTTAAGAAATAGTACATCGCCTGCTCTTTTGTGAGTTTACTTACAGGTGGCAATACACCAAAGGCATCAGCGCTGAGGAAAATAATATTTTTTGGATGTGGTCCTTGGAGATCCTCTTTGTGCTTGCAGATATGGTAGATTGGATAGCTTACACGCGTATTTTCTGTTTTACTTGCATCTTCAAAGTCTATTTCCCCGTTTTCTTTGACAACTACATTTTCTAAAAGAGCATCTCTTTTGATTGCGTTGTAGATATCAGGCTCTTTCTCTTTGTCAAGTCCAATAACTTTTGCGTAGCAGCCACCTTCAAAGTTAAAAACACCTTTATCATCCCATCCATGCTCATCATCACCAATGAGACGTCTATTAGGATCGGCGCTGAGTGTTGTTTTTCCTGTACCACTGAGGCCAAAGAAGAGCGCCACATCATCTTTTTCTCCGATATTAGCAGAGCAGTGCATACTAAGCTTACCTTCAAGCGGCAGCCAGTAGTTCATCATAGAGAATATTCCCTTTTTTATTTCACCCCCATACCAGGTACCACCAATGATTGCAACATTCTCTTCAATATTAAAAATGATAAACACATCTGAATTGAGGCCATGCTCTTTATAACGATCATTTTTGAGATTTGCTGCTACATAGAGGGTAAAATCTGGATGGAAGTTTTTAAGCTCTTCTTCAGTTGGGCGGATAAACATGTTTTTCACAAAGTGGGCCTGCCAAGCAATCTCTGTGACGACGCGGATCGCCTTTTTGCTATCATCACTTGCACCCGCAAATGCATCCATTACATAAAGCTCTTTACCACTGAGGTACTCTTTTGTTTTTGCAAAGAGCTCGTCAAAAATCTCTTTGGAAACTGGTTGATTAATCTCACCCCATGCGATATATTTTTCACTTGGAGGCTGCTTGACAAAGTATTTGTCTTTTGGGCTGCGACCTGTAAAGATCCCTGTATCGACTGCTACTGCACCAAGATCTGTTTCTACCCCTTCTTGCTGCTCAATCTCTTTTTTGAAGAGTGTTTCGTAGTCTGGGTTGTAATAGACCTTCTTGACATCTTTGATGTCAAGTTTGTCAAAATCGTTTATCTCCATTTTGACCTTCTTTGAATGATTTTGTAATGAAATTGTAACACTTCTTACTTAAAATATGCAAAAAATTATTATTAAAGTCTTTATTGCTTATGTGTCGCTGCATATTCTGGTGTGCAAAAAATACCACAGTGACACTTCCCTATTTCTGGGATCTCTTTTTCTATTGCTGGTTTACAAGGACAAATTCTGTCATCTGCACTTTTAAATTTTCCATCCTCTTCTATGACCATAAAACAGGGACAAAATCTTTTTCCATACATCAATTTGTTACGCGCAAGTCCCATAGTGACACCCTCATTAACCTCTTCATTGGGGTTGTAAACCCAACCAAACTGCTTACATACTTTATCAGTGAACTTTTTTGTCTTTTCAAGCTCATCCAAAAACTCTTGGCTACTCATATCTACATCGCGTCTTTCGGCCATCATATCTCCTTCGTTTTTTTTATAGTAGCAAGTGGAATGTTTAAATAAATTAAAATTTTTTTACTCTACGCCACTCTTAGAGTTAATAAAGTAACAGGTGTCCAATTCTTCTACATTTCCATCTTTAAAAAAGCGGGTAATGATCTGTTTATCTTTTTGGATGATAGGGGCAACTATGATTCCTCCATCACTTAATTGTTCAAATATATTTTGAGGGACTTTTGTAAGTGCAGCAGAAAAGATTATGCGATCATAGGGCGCAAACTCCCTCCATCCAAGCATTCCATCTGCGTAGCGCACATGGACATTTGTAATATCAAGCTCTTTAAATCGCTGTTTTGCTTCAATGACAAGCCTCTCGATCCGCTCCACTGTAAAGACTCTTCGGACAATTTTACTCAAAATTGCTGCTTGATAACCGCTCCCGCAACCAATCTCTAATATGCTATCAGCTCCAACAGGTTCTAAAAACTGTGTCATTTTTGCTACTGTCAGGGGGGAGCTTATCCACTGGTTTCCAGCAATTGGCAGGGCGTCTAGTTTATAGGCATGGTGTGTAAAGCCAACTGGGACAAAGAGCTCACGACGAACCTTTGCAAATGCTTCTTTGATTTTGGGATGCAAAGGAAAGATTTTGTTGATATTTTCTGCCATTTTTTGGCACTTTTGCAGTTCGATCCGCTCTTGCAAATTCATAATCCAATATCCATATAGCGTCTCATCTTCTTAATATCATTGAGATCTACTTCTTTATTTAATAATCTTTTTCTATCATCACGGAAGGCAACTCCAAAAGGATTGATAATAGCACTGCTTTTTGCCATATCTTCATTTGCACTATTACTTGCAATGACAAAGCATTGATGCATGAGAGCTAAAGTCTCGGTAAACTGCTCAAAGTGGCGTTTTCTGAGACTCCCCCACATTGCTGGAACAAGGATGATGTCAGCTCCTTTGAGGCGCTGCCATATTTCAATGAAGCGCAGCTCAAAGCAGATTAAAAGCCCAAATTTCCTCCCCTCTATTTCAAAGAGACTAATCTGCTCAATATTGCCTGCACTAAAATAGTCTGTTTCTCCACCAAATTTAAAGAGTTTTACTTTTGGTTGCTCATAAACTACTTCTTCTTTATAGAGCACTTTTGCAATATTGTAAAATTTACCGTCTCTTTTTTCAATTTGTGTATAGCAGATGATGCGCTTTTGGGAGAGTGGCAGCAGCTCTTCAAGCGCCCTTTGACCAAACTGGGCAGCCTCTTCGAAGCGATCATAAGTAAATCCAGTGAGTACCACTTCAGGAGCGACGACAATATCGCCGCTTTTTTGGATGAGCTTTTTTAAGGTTTTGAGATTTTTTTCAAAATCAGGTTTTGTTTGGCACTGAATAGCACTAAAAATCATCGAAATCGAGACTACCTTTCGAATAGTTGGTTACATTTCCCTCAAAGAAGTTTGTCTTTTGGTCATTAAATTTTGCAAAATCATCCACCCATTTGATTGGATGCTCTACATTGTACATTGGCTCTAACCCTACTCTTTGTAACCTGTCATCTGCAAGATATTTAATATACTGCTCAATAATCTCATCGGTAAGACCCAGGATTTGTCCTTGGGTGATATATTTGCCCCAGCTGCTTTCAAGATCCACTGCCCCTTCAAACATCTTGTATACATCATCAATCAGCTCTTTTGTAAAAAGTTCCGGGCGCTCTTTTTTGAGGGTATTGATCATATTTTGAAAAATAAGCAGATGCGTTACCTCGTCTCTTTGGATAAAGCGAATCATCTGTGCGCTTCCTAGCATTTTCCCACTGCGAGCAAGGGTGTACATATAGGTAAAGCCGCTATAAAAGTAGATGCCTTCTAAAATCTGGTTGGCAAACATCGCTTTAACGATATTCTCATCTGTCGGATCGGCTGCTAAATCCTCATACACTTTTGCGATATAGTCATTTTTTTGTTTGAGTTGGAGATCTTCACGCCACAGCTCATAAATCTCATCGGTATTTTGACTGATGGAATCTACCATGACCGCATAGCTTTGTGAATGCAGCGCCTCTTCAAAGGCTTGGCGCACCAAAATAAGGTTGATTTCGGGTGCAGTGATGTAGGGGTTGACATTGTCTATAAGGTTGTTGGTTTGAAGACTGTCCATAAAGATAAGTTGGGCTAACACTTTATCGTATGCCAGCTTTTCCGCGTCAGTTAAAAGCTTGTAATCCCTTGCATCCTGAGTCATATCGACCTCTTTTGGGAACCATGTGTTTGCCAGCATCATCTCCCAAAGATTGTATGCCCACTGATACTTGATTTTATTGAGTTCAAAAATTCCCGTAGGATTGCCACCAAAAATCTTTCTCTCATTGACGCTTTCGTGTGAGTTTGGATTGTAAATCTTTTTTCTGTGATAGGTCATCTTTTGCTCCTTGAGTCCCATTGCAAAACATTTTAGAAATGTTTTACAATATGACTGAATTTAGGAATTAATTATATTGAGATAGCATTAAAATAAATTTAAGGAAAAATTATATGAAAGTAGCTACTACTTTTGGGGCATCAAAAGCGAATCATGATTCTGTTGAATATCAAGAAGGAATCGAACTAGGAAAATTTTTGAGTCAAAAGGGTTTTATTGTCAAATGCGGAGGTTATGGAGGATTGATGGAAGCAGTGAGCAAAGGAGTGTATGAGGTTGGGGGTACTTGCATTGGCATTGGATTAGAAGCTTTTGATAGATTTCGCCCTCCAAATCCCTATCTATCAAAAAAGATCCTCGCAAAGACACTCTATGAAAGATTGGAGCTTTTGATAGAGGGGAGTGAGCTTTTTGTAGCGCAAAAGGGGAGCATTGGAACACTCAATGAGATATTTATGGTAGCAGCTTTAAAGTATGGAGGATTGAAACCTAATATTCGTATCGTTTTATTAGGGGAGTTTTATAAGAGTCTTAACTGCTTTGACGAGAATTTTTTACAAAATGTCGAAATCTATCTTAGTTTAGAGGAGTTTCAAAGAGGGTTTTAGGCATTTTATGCCCTCAACCCTTTTGCCCACTCCTCCATTGCTGCATTTGCTGTTGGATTTGGTGCTTCAAGAAAACTGATTACAAACTTTTCACCTAAATCTGCTACACCAATACTTCTTGGACGTACGCCCATTACTTCAGGTTTTGGTAGCTCTTTACCAAAGCAAAAAACGATATTTTTTGCTGCTTGAATCTCAGGATTTATCTGCCCATCTGCCAAAGATTTTGTGTGCGCATAGTGATCAAATGTTGCTATGTAGGTTGCTACAGGGTGTGCTTCGATTTTCTCTTTAAAATAGGCGATGATTTCATCAACATTTTTATAGTTTGTCTCATTTTTATTTAGTTCCAAAATAAAAAGAGGATATTTCTCCATCAGTGTTATCTGTTTCATGCTGCTCCTTTAGTAAAATTTTTATAATTATAACTATAAAAAATGAAAGTCATTAGATAAGATTATATAAGAATAATGCGTTAAATTTTTTGCAAGATTTTATCAAGGAGCGATGTGGGTAGAGCCCTTTTGAGTAGAGCCAAAATAGTCGAGGCCTTTGTGATATAGTATCTTGGTTTTGGATAAGGTGTTTGCATAATATCTACAATAATTTTTGCTGCCTCTTCGCTAGTAAGAGTAAATGGGGGATTTTTTGAGCCTTCCATTCTTTTGAGCTCCTCTTTGTAGAGTCTCTTATGAGGGCTCTTTTGCATATCGATATATCCTAAAAACTTTTGCAAGGCATTTTTTCTAAAGTTACTTATTACAGGGCCGGTGTTGAGTGTTATTACATCTATACCGCTTCCTTGTAGTTCCAGACGTAAAGTATCGGTGTAGCCTTCCAGTGCAAATTTGCTTGCATTGTAGGCTCCGCGATATTTTAACGCTACCAATCCTAAAATGGAGCTGTGTTGGATGATGCGTCCAAAGCCCTGTTTTCGCATAATAGGGATAATTTTTTGTGTTAAGGCATGCCAGCCAAAGAGATTGGTTGCAAACTGCTCTTGGAGTGCTTTAAGGGGAAGATCTTCCAAGGCACCTGGCTGTCCATAAGCTGCATTGTTAAAGAGGATATCGATTTTTCCGTTGCTCTTTTGCAAAAACTTTTCAACTGCTTTATGTATCGATTGAATATCGGTTAGTTCTAAATAAATTGGCTCTAATCCAAGGCTGGTTAGTCTTTGAAGATCTTTTTCTTTCCTTGCAGTAGCAAAGACTTTAAAACCCTCTTTTTTACACAGTTTTGCAGTCTCTAGTCCTATACCACTGCTACAGCCAGTAATAAGAACTATTTTACTCATTAGGAATAAATCTTAAGCAGACTCCATTGATACAGTAGCGAAGTCCTGTTGGAGGTGGACCATCGGGGAAAACATGACCCAAATGGGCTTTGCATTTGGAGCAATGTACTTCTGTACGAACCATTCCGTGGCTTGTATCGGTAGATTCTTCTATTACTTCTTTGCTGATTGGCTTATAAAAGCTTGGCCAGCCAGTGCCTGAGTCAAATTTTGCATGTGATGAAAAAAGAGGCGTTTGGCAGCATTTGCACTGATAAACTCCTTCTCTTTTTTCACTATACAAAGGACTTGTATAGGCTGGTTCCGTTCCATGCTCAAACATCACATGGTGTTCAAAGGGAGTGAGTTTCTCTTTACACTTCATAGTTAATCCTCAACTCTTGTGCTGTTTTGATATAAATTTGGTAGTCTTTTTCGTTATGCAATACACAAATAACTTCCATTGGATAGTAAGAGCACTCTTGTAAAAACCAATTAACTGTAGAAAGTGCTACTTTGCTAGCTTTCTCAATGGGATAGCCATAAACCCCGGTGCTGATAGATGGAAAGGCAATGGAGCGGAGTTCATAGCTTCTGGCAATACACAAAGAGTTTTCATAGCTGTGTTGCAAGATCACCTCTTCATCGTGATTGCCGCCTTGCCATACAGGGCCTGGAGTATGGATGACCCATTTTGCCGGAAGGTTGTATCCATGGGTGATTTTTGCCTGTCCTGGATTTGCACCCCCAAGTGTTTTGCACTCTTCCAAAAGTTTAGGACCAGCGGCTCTGTGAATGGCTCCATCAACGCCCCCTCCTCCAAGCAGGCTTGGATTGGCGGCATTGACAATGGCATCAACATGAAGCTTTGTAATATCGCCTTGAATGATTTTTATTGACACCCCAGACACTCCATACTTCTATCTGCAACATCTTGAGCAACTTCTGGGGACTGGCTTCTAAGATAGTAGGTAGATTTAAGTCCAAGTTGCCATGCAAGGGTGTAGATCTCATGCAAATAGCGTCCACTTGCTCTATCAAGACGGATAAAGATATTGACACTCTGGCCCTGATCGATCCATTTTTGTCGTACAGCTGCCGCTTTAATAAGAAGACGCTGGTCAAGATCGTATGCAGGAGTGTAGTACTGCCAAGTATCAGCACTGAGGTTTGGTACAACTACCGGAATGAGTCCTGAGAGATTCTCTTCAAACCATTTTCGCTTATAGACTGGCTCAATTGTTTGTGTAGTTCCAGTAAGAATTGAGATAGAGCTTGTGGGTGCTATTGCCATAAGATAGCCATTGCGCATACCATCACGTTTTACTTTTTCCCTTAGTTCATTCCAGTCATAGATGTAGCCAAAAAGTCCACCCCTCTCAGGTGTGAGTTTTTTAGCCTCTTTGTTTGCCGTATCGATTGGGAAAATCCCCTTTGCCCATTTGGAGTTTTCAAAGAGTGGATAGACACCTTTTTCAACTGCTAAGTTTGAGCTGGCTCGAATAGCGTTGTAGCTAATCATCTCCATAATCTCATCTATTGTTTTTAGATGCTCATCGCTTCCCCACTCTACTTTTTTCTCTGCTAGCATCTGGGCTTCACCCATGACACCAAGTCCAATAGCTCTTGTTTGCAGGTTTGTCTTTTTTACCTTTTCTAGTGGATAGAAGTTAAGATCGATTACGTTATCTAGCATTCTAATGGCGATAGGTACAACCCGCTCAATATCCTCTTTCGTATTGACTTTGCTAAGGTTCACACTGGCAAGGTTACACACAGCAGTGAGTCCATCGATTTTCTCTTTTTCTACAATGAAAACCTTTTTGCCGTTGATGGTATCGATACTGGATATCTTTTTAGCTTTTTTTACGATTCCTGTATCGATTTTTACTTCATCCTCTTCATCGTAGAGCTCCACACTTCCATCTTCATATTTGACTTTGACTTTATAGTAGTTTGGCTCTGTGTTTTGGAAAATCTCTGTACAAAGATTGGAGCTGCGAATTATTCCTGCATGATCGTTTGGATTGCATCTGTTGGCATTGTCTTTGAAGCAAAGAAATGGATTTCCTGTCTCAAAATAGCTTCGTAAAATCAGTTTCCAAAGCTCTTTTGCCTTGACCTGTTCTTTGAGAATATCATCTCTTTGCTCATACTCAATATATCTTTTCTCAAACTCTTCGCCCCATACTTCTGTCAGATCACTTGTTTGGTAGGGATCAAACAGCGTCCAGATTCCATCTTCGGCAACCCGCTTCATAAAAAGATCATTTATCCAAAGAGCCGGAAAGAGATCATGGGCGCGTCTGCGCTCCTCCCCACTATTTTTTTTGAGATCAATAAAGTCTTTGATATCCATATGCCATGGCTCAATATAGACTGCAATCGCCCCTTTTCGAGTACCCAACTGATCGACTGCAATAGCGATGTCATTGGTGATTTTTAAAAATGGAATGATTCCTCCAGCTGCGTGCTTATGCCCATCAATGTAGCTTCCCATTGCACGTACTCTGCTCCAGTCCCAGCCGATACCACCACCATATTTGCTTAGCAGCGCCATCTCTTTGTAGCCATCAAAAATCCCTTCGATATTGTCTGGAGTTGATCCGATATAGCAGCTAGAGAGCTGATGGCGTGTAGTTCTTGCATTGGAAAGTGTTGGTGTGGCTACCATCACTTCAAATTTGCTGATTACATCATAAAACCGCTTTGCCCAGCTTTGACAATCAAGCTCATTTTGAGCCAAAAACATTGCAACCGCCATGAAAAGTTGCTGTGGAAGCTCTATGGGCTTATTATCTTTATCTTTAAGCAGATATCTGTCGTAAAGTGTTCTAATGCCAAGATAGGTAAACTGCAGATCACGTTCAGGCTTTATATAGTCATTGAGATCATCGAGGTCATATTTTTCTTTAAGTCCTGGGATAATACGCCCCTCTTTCTCTCCTCTTTCAAAATATTCTCTTAGGTGTCTATAGCCGGTAAAACCACTCACTTTATGATAGAGATCGTATAAAAAGAGTCTTGCAGCTACAAAGCTCCAGTTGGGTCTATCCACATCGATTTTATCCACTGCTGTACGAATGAGGGTTTGCTGGATCTCTTCTGTGGTGATGCCATCGCGAAACTGGATCTTTGCATCGACCTCCAGCTCGCTTTGGCTAACTCCCTCTAATCCTTCGCAAGCAGCTTTTGTATATTTTTGTATTTTGCTAATATCAAGGGGCTCAACCCGACCATTTCGCTTAATAACGCGAATCATTAATCCTCCTCTTTGAAAACTCTTGCGAAAATCCTGTCAACATTTTTTGTATAGTAGCTATAATCAAAAAAGCTTCGTATCTCTTCTTCGCTAATCTTTTGGGTAAGCTCTTTATCTTCTAATAGATATTGCAAAAAGAGGCTCTCTCCTGCTTCATTGATAGGCGCATGCCCCTCTTGGATCTGCTCCCACACCTTCATAGCGTTTCTTTGTACAATCTTATATGCATCCTCTCGTGTTACACCTCGTTTGGTAAGCTCAAGCAGTACTCTTTGGCTAAAGACAAGTCCTCCTGTTAAGTTGAGATTTTTCATCATATTTTTTGGATAGACCACAAGATTGGCAATAACATTATTGAGTCGATGCAAGGCAAAATCGAGGGTGATAAACCCATCTGGCAAAATGAAGCGCTCCACTGAAGAGTGGCTGATATCACGCTCATGCCAAAGAGCCACGTTTTCTAGGGCTGGTATTGCCATAGAGCGAATTTGTCTTGCAAGACCTGTGAGGTTTTCACTAAGAACTGGATTGCGCTTATGTGGCATAGCGGAGCTTCCTTTTTGCCCTTTGCTAAAAAACTCCTCAGCTTCATACACTTCTGTTCGTTGAAAGTGGCGGATATTGACGGCAATTTTTTCGATAGTGGAAGCAACCAGTGCCATAGTGGTAAAGAGTCTTGCATATCTGTCACGCTGAACTACCTGATTGGAAACAGGAGCTGGTTTGAGACCAAGCTCCTCACACACATACTCTTCAAGTTCCATCGGTGCATGGGCAAAGTTCCCCATGGCCCCACTCACTTTGCCAACACTTATGACTTCCAATGTCTCTTCGAGGTTTTTAAGATGCCTTGCAAACTCGTCATACCAGATAGCCAAAACGAGCCCAAAGGTGATAGGCTCTCCGTGGATTCCATGACTTCGTCCAACCATGAGAGTCATTTTGTGCTCAAATGCTCTTTTTTTGATGGACTCCATTACCATCTTCACATCTTCGATAATGAGTTTCAAAGAGTCTCGCATCTGCAAAGCTACAGCTGTATCTATTGTATCGGAGCTTGTCATTCCGTAATGTACCCAGCGCGACTCTGGCCCCAAAGACTCTGCAACGCTTGTCAAAAAAGCAATCACATCATGTTTTGTCTCTTTTTCAATCTCATCTATTCTTTGTACATCAAATTTTGCATTTTGTAGGATCTTTTCCATATCCTCTTTTGGAATAAGTCCCAGACGGTTCCATGCCTTTACTGCGGCTAATTCTACATCAAGCCACGCTTGATATTTTGCCTGCTGCGTCCATTTATCGGCCATCTCTTTTCGTGCATATCTCTCTACCATTGCTATCCTTTTTTACTAAAAAGCTTACTGAATTTATTATAATGCTATCAAAAGAAAACTTCTGAATTGATTAAAAGGAAAAGTTTGCCATTTGTCCGAAAGATAATAAAATCTAATGAACCAATCAAGCTCTTTTTACTCTTGATGAGAACGTTTGATATCTCCCAGTCTCAGGCACAAAAGATGATTGATACAAGAAAAATTTATCAACATGGAAAACTCATAACTGATAAATCAGCTGTTGTGCAAGGGGAGCTAGAAATAGTGACATTTGAGCCCATGACAAAAGGGCTTAAGCCTCTTTTTGAGACAAAAGATTTTGCTGTGTATGATAAGCCAAGTGGCATCATGGTGCATCCACGCAATAGAAATACGCACTATACACTAATTGATGAGATTCGTTACCATTATGGAGATGAGGCAAATATTGTACATAGAATCGATAAAGAGACAAGTGGCCTCGTACTTGCCAGTAAAAACAAAAAGGCAGAAAAACTGCTCAAGCAGATGTTTGAGCATAAACAGATCCAAAAGCGTTATCTAGCACTTGTTCGCGGAGATATTCAACAGCAGATGGTGATAGAAGCACCAATTGCTCTCAATAGAGATTATTCGACTATTAAACTCAAAGTCATGATCCATCCTCAAGGAAAGTATGCAAAGACAATTATAAATCCATTGCAGTGTTTTGGAAATTTTACACTGGTGGAAGCATTTCCCGTGACGGGAAGGCAGCACCAAATACGTATCCATCTGTTTCACGTGAAACATCCGATTCTTGGTGATCCGATCTATGGCCCATCTACGCAAGATGCTATTCGATATCTTGATGGTTTAATGGATAATGAGGAGCGTTTGGCAGTAACCGGAGCAACAAGACTTATGCTTCATGCTCATGCAATAGAGTTTGCTTATAACGATACAAAGTATAAAATTGTTTCAAATAGAGACTTTCTCCAGGAATGCTTAAGCTATACGATGTAAAATCTCTTTTTGCTCAATAAATCGCTTCATATTCTCTACAGATATTTTTCTTATTCTCTCCAGTGCCTCTTTGATGAAGTAAGCCATATGGGGTGTATAGCGAATATTTGGTTTTTGGATAAGTTGTAAAAATTGAGGTGTTGGATTTTTCAAAAGCTCTTTTTCTCCCTCAATTACATCAACTCCTATACCATAAATACGATCACTTAGATACTCTATAGCTTCTGTGCTGATTACTTCGCCTCTAGCAACGTTGATAACAACCGCGTGAGGTTGCAGTAGCTTTGCTTGTTGGAGATCCAACATATGATAAGTTTTTGGGGTAAGAGGTACGGCAAACATAACTATATCAATGGTTTGAAGAAGCTCTTCATAATCACACTTTTCAATATTGTATTGTGCGCAAAAGGTTTCATCATAGTGCCTGGTGTAGGCTTTGATTCTCATGCCAAAGCCTGAAGCGATACGTGCTATCTGTTTCCCGATAGTTCCGAGTCCTATTATGCCAAGAGTCTTTTCAAATAGTTCAAATCCCAAAAGATCTTTATAGGAAAAATTACCCTCTTTTGCTCTAGCAATTGCGATGTCTGTTTTTCTAGAGATATTGAGCAGAAGTGAAAAAGCAAATTCCGCAACAGGTGGACCTGCATATCCTTGAACATTGGAGACGGCAATTCCTCTTTTTCTACACGCTTCGATATCGATGTGATCAAATCCGGTAGAACGTGTTTGGATATATTGTAGATTTGGTAAAAGATCTAAAATACTGCTATCTATTTTAGAGCGGACAAAGATACTAATAGCTTCATATTGTGCTTCTTTTTTGAGAGTATGGTTGATATCTTCTTGATAAAAATCGATTGTTGCATTAAGTTTTTTAAAAACTTCTTGACACTCCTTGTCTGCTTCAAAAACAGCTATTTTCATCTCTTCCCTTTAAATGTGACTATGATAAATCCTATAAGCCCTACTAAAACAGTTCCAGCAATGATGAGTAGCATCGCATCATCAAGCATTGTCATCTTTGTGCTCCTCATGTTCTATTGTGATTTTTACAAATGCCACTACCATAAAAATAACGGCTATTATAAGTATCATTGCCATAATCAGCTCATAATTTTTAAAGGGTACATCCATGACTCTTCTCCTTTAGCTGTCCGCATGCTGCACTGATGTCAAGCCCTTTTGATTCGCGAATAGTGCACAGCACGCCATGATCTAAAAGATAGTGTTGGAAAGTCTCCACATCTTTAGGCTCTGGTCTTTGAAATGGACTACCTGGATATGGGTTAAAGTAGATGAGATTCACTTTTGCTTTTATGCCATGGAGAAGCTTGACAAGTTTTTTTGCTGCCTTTAAATCATCATTGAGATCCTTTATCATCAAGTACTCAAACATCACTCTCTTTCTTTGATCAATTGGAAACTCTTTGACAGCTTCTATGACACTTTCTATGTTATAGGCTTTGTTAATTGGCATCAGTTTTTGTCGTAGCTCATCATCTACCGCATGGAGGCTAATTGCAAGGAGTACTCCAAGATTCATCTTTCCTAGTTTTTTAATCTTTGGTGCTAGACCACTCGTAGAAATCGTTTGGCGTCGTGGACTGATGCTCATCCCATGCTCATCACTAAAAATTTTTACAGCTTTGGCTACATTCTCAAGATTATCGAGGGGCTCTCCCATTCCCATATAGACGATATTTACTCTTCTATTTGCTGGAATATTATTATCCTCTCGGATGGTGAGTACTTGTCCGACAATCTCACCAGGGGAGAGATTTCTTACAAATCCACCTTTTGCAGTGAGACAAAACTCACACCCTACTTTACATCCTACCTGGCTTGATACGCAGATAGTATAGCGCGCTTCTTTGACGATATCACCCTTTTCATTTCTCTCCTCTTTTTTCATAGGAAGTAAGACGCTTTCGATAGTGTGACCATCATGCAAGCCTAAAAGATATTTTTTACTTCCATCTTTACTGATTTCTACATTTAAAATTTTGGGAGGAGTAATTGTAAATGTTTCTTTGAGTTCCTGGCGCATTGATTTTGGAAGATTGCTCATTTCCTCAAAATCTTTTGCTCCTTTTTGGTAGAGCCATTGAAAGATCTGGTTGGCTCTAAATTTTGGAGTTACCTCTTGTTGTAACTCCTCTTTTGTAAGATCTAAAATGTTTTTTTTCATATTTGAAACTTCTCCTTCACAAAACCTTCCAATTTTTCCATCGCCTCGCGAATATTGTTTGTATACGTTTCATGGGCATTCGTATCACAAAAATTGGTTACGACGAAAATACCCGCTGCCGGAATTTCAAACTCTTTTGCCACTTGCAATATAGAAAAAAACTCCATATTTTCCAAATCAATTCCAGCTTTTTGAAAATATTGCCAGGTAGATTTGTCTGTAGTAATATAGTTTGAGGAGTTGACTATTGTTTCATGTGAAACATTGATGCCTTCGCTTACTACTACATTATCGATTGGAGTATAGGATTTTTTTTGCCAAAAAGAGAGCTCTATTTGTGATGCGCCCCTGCTTTGTACAATATCAAAGATATTATATTTTCCATAACTGCCTGCAGAACCGATAAAAAGCAAGAACTCCGGTTTGTCAAAAAGAGCGAGTCGCGTAAGGTTGATAGCAGACTCTATAAGACCCACTCCTATGGGATAAGCAAAAGAAAAAAGTTCTGTTTTACCTGCGCACACTATCATAATCGAACGGGGATCCCTTCATTTTGCAGATACTGCTTTAACTCCGTGATATCTATCTCTTTAAAGTGAAAGATGCTAGCAGCTAGTGCAGCATCTGCATGTCCCTTGGTGAATGCATCCTTGATATGCTCCATTGTTCCGGCACCACCACTGGCAATTACCGGAATTTCTACTGCATCACTGATAGCTCGGGTAAGTTCCAAGTCATATCCGGCTTTTGTGCCATCTGCATCCATGCTGGTAAGAAGGATCTCGCCAGCTCCTCTATCATATACCTCTTTTGCCCATTCGATTGCATTTTTACCGCTGTCATGTCTGCCACCAGCAGTAAAAACATGCCAACTATCACCTACCCTTTTGGCATCAATCGCTACCACAATGCACTGGCTTCCAAATCTCTTTGCTGCTTCATTAACAAACTCAGGATTTTTTACAGCAGCTGAATTGATACTCACCTTATCGCATCCTACTGCAAGGAGCTTATAAATATCTTCTAGTTGTCGAATACCGCCCCCCACAGTGAGTGGAATAAAAACCTCTTTTGCCACCTCTTCTACAATGTGTACAATCGTATCGCGCTCTTCATAGGTTGCTGTAATATCGAGAAATGTAATCTCATCTGCCCCCTCTTCGTTGTAGCGTTTAGCTACTTCTACAGGATCTCCTGCATCTTTGAGGCCTACGAAATTTACTCCCTTTACAACACGCCCTTTATCAACATCAAGGCAAGGGATAATACGTTTTGCAAAGTACTCTTGCATCGCTTGCATACCTTCTTAAGTTTTTCTATATTATACTATGTTTATGACAATGCAACAGTTTCAAAAAATTTTAAAGATCCTACACATCGAATATGAAAAGTGGGATGCCCCTGCAAAGAGATTTATAAAAGAGTGCAGATATGAGCGAACGCCTTATACAATATTAATAGCAACAGTTCTGAGTTTTCGTACGAAGGACGAAGTTACTTTTGCAGCTGCACACCGACTCTTCGCACAGGCAGATAAACCGAAAGATATGTTGAATGTTTCACGTGAAACGATAGAAAAAGCAATCTATCCTGTAGGTTTCTATAGACAAAAAGCAAAGAGTATTCATCACATTTCACAAGAGTTAGTAGAAAAGTTTGGAGGTGATGTTCCCGATACTCTTGAAGAGCTCACAAGTATCAAAGGCGTTGGACCTAAAACTGCTAAAATTGTGCTAGAACAAGCCTTTGGGAAGCCCTATGTGGCAGTAGATACCCATGTGCATCGTCTCTGTAATATATGGGGGCTTATTGAGACAAAGAGTCCCGAAGAGAGTGATAAAGTGCTTGAAGAGATGGTAAGTGATGAAGAGAAAAGAGACCTCAATAAACTTCTCGTTGCCTTTGGACAAACCGTTTGTAAACCGCAAAAACCAGATTGCAAGAGGTGTCCATTGCAAGAAACTTTAAAAAATTTTGGAATACAATGCAAGGTATAATTGTTTTTGAACTGGTAATGATTCAATTCACTCAAAAAAGTGCAAATTTTTTTAATATTACAAAAAGCTATAAAATGCAAACAGCTGCTTGTCCTACGAGTTAAGTGCACTTTTTTAGCTAAAATTCATAACTTTTTTTGTTTTTTTGCCACTGTCTTTGGGCTTAATTTGACATATTTATATAAACGCGCTATATTTAATCCATTCTTTATCAAGAATAGGATAGAATCTTTGAAAATTGCAGCGAAAAAGAAGTTTGGCCAAAATTTCTTAAAAGATGAAGCGGTTTTATACAAAATCATCGAATCGATGCCCAAAACAGAAAATGTAATTGTAGAAATTGGGCCTGGATTAGGTGATTTAACAAAAAAGCTATTAGCACAGCAAAGAGATGTGATAGCTTTTGAGATCGATGAAGATCTATGTCGTCTTCTTGAAAAAGAGTTTCATGAAGAGATTACAGCAAAGAGTTTCTCACTAGTTTGTGGAGACGTCATAGATCATTGGAAGCAAAATCTTGTGGATAAAGATTATGATCTTGTCGCTAATTTGCCCTACTATGTAGCTACCAATATTGTGCTTCGTGCACTGCAAGATGAACGGTGCAAAAATATATTGGTCATGCTACAAAAAGAGGTTGCCGACAAGTTTTGCGCAAAAGAGGGAGAGAAAGAGTTTTCATCTTTGGCCGTTTTGGCACAGAGTGTTGGTCAAGTAAAGAGAGTGTGTGTTGTCAAACCACAATCATTCTCCCCTGCGCCAAAAGTGGACTCAGCGGTTTTGTTGATACAAAAGAGAGCTAATCTAGATGATAAGCATTTCATGCAGTTTTTAAAAGCTGCATTTTCTCAACCGCGTAAAACCCTTTTGAAAAATTTATCCAGGCTCTATCCCAAAGAGCAGTTAGAGCAGATTTTTACTACACTTGGGATTGCTTCCAATATTCGACCTCATGAAGCTAGCACATCTATCTATCACCAGATTTTTGGAATGTTAAAGGAGAAGATAGATGGAGCAAAAGCAGTCCCAACAACCACAACAGCAACAAAATAGAAATCAACAAAAAAATGCTCAAAGACGAAGCGGCCATAGTGGTGGCGTATATAAAGATATAAAAAAAGCGATAGCTGCAAACGAGCGGATGCAACAATCGCGTCTTACACCTCGCATTAATACAAAATCAAATGGAAAAGTGCGCATAACACCTCTTGGTGGTCTTGGAGAAATCGGTGGGAATATCACTGTATTTGAGACAGAAAAGAGTGCGATTATTATTGATGTAGGGATGAGTTTCCCCACTGAAGATATGCATGGCGTGGATATTTTGATACCTGATTTTAGCTATTTACACGAGATTAAACATAAAATCCATGGAATCGTTATTACCCATGCCCATGAGGATCATATTGGTGCAGTGCCCTACCTTTTTAAAGAGATGCAGTTCCCTATATATGGTACACCTCTACCTCTTGGAATGATAGGGAATAAATTTGATGAGCATGGGATGCGAAACTATAAGAGCTATTTTCGCTATGTGGAAAAGAGAAAGCCGATTAAGATAGGTGATTTTGAAGTTGAGTGGATGCATATGACCCACTCTATTATCGATGCTTCATCTTTGGCTATTACTACAGAAGCGGGAACTATTATCCATACAGGAGATTTTAAAATCGATCATACTCCTATAGATGGATATCCAGCAGATCTGCATAGATTAGCGTACTACGGAGAAAGAGGTGTTTTGCTTCTTCTTTCAGATTCAACGAACTCCCATAATCCTGGTATTACCAAGTCTGAAGCAAGTGTAGGCCCTACTTTCGATCTGCTCTTTTCAAGAGCTAAAGGACGGGTTTTGATGAGTACCTTCTCATCTAATATTCACCGAGTATACCAAGCGATCGAGCATGGAATAAAATATAATCGTAAAGTCTGTATTATCGGACGCTCTATGGAAAAAAACCTCGATATCACAATGGAACTCGGATATGTGAAATTGCCGCAAAATATTTTTATTGAACCGCATGAGATAGGCAAATACAGAGATGATGAGATCTTGATTGTAACAACTGGCAGCCAGGGCGAAGCGATGAGTGCTCTTTACCGCATGGCAACAAACGAACACCGCCATGTAAAAATTAAGCCCACCGATACAATCATACTTTCAGCTAAAGCGATTCCGGGAAATGAGCGAAGTGTCTCAAGTCTTATTAACTTTATCCAAAAGTGTGGAGCAACAGTAGCGTATCAAGATTTTAGTGAAATCCATGTCTCAGGTCATGCTGCACAAGAGGAGCAAAAGCTGATGATTCGCCTCACAAAACCAAAATTCTTCCTCCCTGTGCATGGCGAATATAACCATTTAATGAAACACAAAGATACAGCAATGAAATGCGGTATCCCCGAGCGAAATATCTATCTCATGAGCGATGGGGATCAGATTGAAGTAACGCCAAAATATATGAAAAAGGTGCGATCTGTTCGTACAGGAAAGGCCTATATTGATAATCAGCTCAATGAGGAGATTGAGAGTGATGTAGTGATCGATAGACAGAAGATGGCTACTGAAGGTATAGTTATTATCGTGGCACAAATCTCTAAAGATACGAAAAAATTTATTAGTAAACCAAAAGTAAGCAGCTTCGGGCTTGTTGCAGATAAAAAAGATAAAGAGTTTGAGCAAGAGATAAGTGGGCTTCTTGAGCAGTTTTTGACAAATAAACCAGAACTCGTGGAGACACCGAAAAAGTTAGAGAACGATTTTAGACAGGTAGTGCGCAAACATATTTTTAGAAAATATAAAAAATACCCAACTATCGTGCCAACTATTTTTATTATGTAGGAATAAGGATGGATTTTAGTCAAATAGCAAAAGAGGTGCTAGAGATTGAGTCACAAGCTTTGCAAGCTTCCAAAAAGCGCATCGGGAAAAATATCAATGAAGCAGTGGAGCTTATCTATAACCTTAAAGGCAAACTTATTGTTACAGGTGTAGGAAAAAGTGGATTAGTTGGAAGCAAAATGGCTGCTACATTTGCTTCCACAGGGACACCAAGCTTTTTTATCCACCCTACCGAAGCACTCCACGGGGATCTTGGTATGATAGGTAAAGAGGATGGCGTTTTAGCCATTAGCTATAGTGGTGAGAGTGAAGAGCTTATTAAGATCCTTCCCCATATCAAACGTTTTAATATTCCCCTCATTGGTATGAGCAGCGATCCTGAATCTACTTTAGGGCGTTATAGCGATGTATTTATATCGATTGCGGTAGAGCGTGAAGCCTGCCCTTTGCAGGCTGCTCCTACAGCTTCTACTACTTTAACAATGGCACTGGGGGATGCACTAGCAGTATGTTTGATGAAAAAGCGTGATTTTAAAGTAAGCGATTTTGCCTCTTTTCATCCGGGAGGCTCTCTTGGTAAAAGGCTTTTTGTCAAAGTAAAAGATCTCATGCGTACAGAAAACCTCCCTATTATTGATGAAGAGACAAAGCTTAAAGATGCAATTGTTACAATGAGCGAAGGTAAATTGGGAAATGTGTTGATTACAGACAAAAAGGGAAAACTTAAAGCTGTTTTGAGTGATGGAGATCTAAGAAGAGCACTCATGCAGGAGGGTTTTGATCTAGAAAAAGCTGCAATAGCATATGCAACGCTGCAACCAAAAACGATAGAGGATGAGAATATGCTTGCAAGTGAAGCACTCAAAGTTATAGAAAATTACAAGATCCAGATGCTTGTTATTGCTAAAAATAATCAGATCAAAGGTGTTTTACATATTCACGATCTCGTAGAGGCTGGAATAAAATGAGACTCAATAAATATATTTCACACAATACAACCTACTCCAGGCGTGAAGCCGACAGGCTTATTCAAGAGGGTTTTGTCAAAGTCAATCGCCAAATAGTTAAAGAGCCCTTTTATGATGTGCAAGAGGGCGATAAGGTCTTTGTAAAAGGCAAACTCATCAAGCCAAAGGTAGATTACACGGTAATTGTATACAATAAGCCAAAAGGAGAGCTTGTTACCAAGAAGGATGATAGAGGGAGAAAAACGATCTATGATTCTCTGCCTAAAAAGTTTTCTCATTTTATTCCTATTGGAAGACTTGATTTTGCAAGTGAAGGGCTACTGCTTCTTACCGATTCTCCAAGGATTGCTGGGGCTCTTATGGAGAGCGATATTCCAAGAGTATATAATGTTAAAATCAAGGGTGAAGTGACACCAAAAATGGAAGAGGCGATGCGAGAAGGTTTGGAGCTGGAAGATGCAACAGCCGGCGCTCATGAAAAAAGCAGTATCACTTCAATGCGGTTTGCGCCTTTTTTTGCATACAGGATTGATAAAAATGCACCAACTTTTAGTAAACTCAAAGTTGCTTTGATTGAAGGAAAAAATAGGGAAATTAGACGATTTTTTGCCCATTTTGGTAAAGATGTGGTAGACTTAAAGAGAATAGAATATGGTTGGATAAAACTCAATGCCTTGCCTATAGGAAAAACGAGATATTTAAGCAAAAAAGAGTATGAAAAACTTCGAGAATTTTTAAAGGAAGTAGATGAGAAGAATAGAGATAAGCACTAACCACAAGAGTGAAATGATAGAAATAACGGAAATTGTGAAAGAGGAAGTGATTAAAAGTGGTGTTACAAATGGTAGCTGCATTGTCTATTCTCCACATACTACTACGGGGATTTTACTTTTTGAAAATGTGGATCCAGGATTACAGCGAGATTTTTTGGCACATATGAGCCGTTTAGTGCCTAAAAGCGATCGCTATGCGCACGGAGAGAATGCAGATGCGCATCTTAAATCAGCCCTCACAGGCAACAGCGTCGCTATTCCTGTAGTGGATGCAAAGTTGATGTTAGGTAAATGGCAAGGAATCTATTTTTGTGAGTATGATGGGCCACGGGAAGTAAGAGAGTTTTTTGTCAAAGTGGTCAATGGATAGAGAGTTTCGCCCCCAAAGTCTTGAAGAGTTTATTGGACAGCGCCATTTAGTAGGCAAAGATGCCCCTTTTTATAAACTCATCCAAGCAAATGCCCTCCCCCACTCCTTCTTTTATGGTCCTCCTGGGACTGGTAAGACGACGCTTGCGCGTATTGTTGCATCTATGCTTGATAGAGATTTTTATGAGCTTAATGCAACGAGCCTCAAAATAGATGAGATACGCAAAATCATCGCTCGCTATAAAAACTCCCTTTTGCAGCCTCTCATTTTCATCGATGAGGTCCATAGACTTTCCCGTACCCAGCAAGAGGTATTGTTGCCAATAATGGAAAAAGAGGAGGCTTTAATAATAGGCGCAAGCACTGAAAATCCTTTTTTCTCACTCACTGCTGCGATTAGGTCGCGATCTTTTCTCTTTGAGTTTAAGCCTTTGAGTGATGAGGAGCTCAGCCAGCTTAGCCAAAAAGTTGCACAAAAACTCTCCCTCACACTTGATGAAGATGCAAGAGAGTATCTTATTCGCATAGCTCAAGGAGATGCAAGAAATATTATAAAGATACTGCAAGCTGCATCTATTATAAACAGATATATAACAAAAGAGATTCTTAGTAAACTTGTACCAGCAAGTTTTCATGAAGGTAGCAGTAGTGCTGAGACACACTATACTTTGGCTAGTGCTCTTATTAAGAGTATTCGCGGTAGTGACATAGATGCAGCGCTCTACTATCTTGCAAGACTTATTGCAGCTGCAGAGCCGCCAGAGTTTATTGCAAGGCGTCTTGTGATTTTGGCAAGTGAGGATATAGGTAATGCAAATCCAAACGCTTTAAATCTTGCAGTCTCTACACTCACAGCAGTAAAAAATATCGGCTATCCTGAAGCAAGGATAATTTTAAGCCAGTGTGTTATATATCTAGCAAGCTCCCCAAAATCTAATGCTGCTTACAAAGCAATCAATAAAGCACTTGAAGTCGCACAAAATGATAACTTCCCTATTCCAGCACATCTCAAACCTCCAAAATTTCAAGGCTACAAGTATCCCCACGACTATGGTGGCTATGTAGAGCAAGAGTATATGAGTAAGAAGATGCAATTTTATCAAAGTAGTGGAATAGGATTTGAAAAGAAGTTGCAAGAATGGTTAGAGAAAATTAAAGGAAAAAAGCAATAGTTTATCTATTAATATATCAATATATCTTGATATAAACAATTCTATTGGCTATAATCTCTTTGCAAAAGGATAAGAAATGGAAGCTATGGAGGATTTTTTACGCACAGTTGGTGCTTTGTATGATGAGACGAGAGTAAAGCTTCTCAAATTCATTGATATGCATGGGCCTTTGTGTGTATGCGATCTTGAAGCCTCTTTTGGAATGTTGCAATCTCGCCTCTCACGCCACTTGAAGATCCTCAAAGATGCTGGGTTTTTGCACAGCCAAAGGAAGGGACGCTGGAGCTACTATGCAGTGCGCAGTCCACTTGATCGCTTTAGGAGTGAGGCTCTTGAAGAGATAAGAATATTGCCGTTAGAGCTGCCAAAATTGGAAAAACTCTCAGGAGAATGTAAATTATGAAAAGGGTGTTAATTCTTTGTACAGGTAATAGCTGCAGATCTATTATCGCAGAAGGACTTGTCAATAAGTATCTTAAACCTCAAGGAATAGAGGCTTTGAGCGCTGGCAGCAATCCTAGTGGCCGTATCAATCCCAATGCAAAAAAGGTTTTGCAAGAAGAGGAAGCTTGGGATGAGAGGTATCACTCAAAGAGTATTGAAGAGGTGATGGAGCAAGGACCATATGAACTGGTAGTGACTGTGTGTGATAATGCAAAAGAGAGTTGTCCCGTGTTTCCTGGAGAGACAAAAACGATTCATGAAGGATTTGAAGATCCTGATGGAAAACCCTATGAAGCTTTTGTAACTACAAAAGAGGAGATAAAAAGAAGACTTCTTCCAAGAATAGAAAAAGAGTTACAAGGAGCGTAAATGAAAATAGAGATTTTAGGAACAGGGTGTGCGAAGTGCAGGGCACTTGAAGAGAATGTAAAAAAAGCGGTTGCGCAAAGTGGCAAATTTGCTCAGGTAGAAAAGGTTGAGGATATATCAAAGATTATGGAATATGGTGTGATGAGTACACCAGGGCTTGTTATTGATGGGAAGGTAGTAAGTGTAGGAAAAGTGCTCAGTGTAGATGAGATAGCAAAGCTGATAGGCTAATATGTGGCGCGAAGTTGTAGATCATTTTGTCTATAAAACCCTTGGATTGAGTGGCAAGATTGCTGATGCTCTCGATTTTTTTATCTATGATACCGTTAAAATCTTTACACTTTTAGTAGTTATTATTTTTGTTGTAACGCTGCTGCGCAGCTTTTTTCCAACTGAAAAGGTGCGAGAATATCTCAGTCGCAAACATCCCCTCTTTGGCCATATAGCTGCAGCTTTTTTTGGTATTATCACACCATTTTGTAGCTGTAGTGCTATTCCTCTTTTTTTAGGATTTTTGCAAGCACGCATACCCCTTGGAGTCACATTTAGCTATCTTATTTCAGCTCCTATGAATAATGAGATAGCTATTGCCATGCTGCTTACGCTTTTTGGCTGGAAGGTAACGGCGCTCTATATTGGATTTGGCCTCTTAGTAGCGATAGTTGCAGGGATTGTTATTGGAAAAATGGATCTTGAAGATGAGGTACTCATAAAGGTGCAGCCTCTTGAAAAAGAGGTGCCAACCTGTGCTATTGAGCTTACAATGCGCGATCGCGTGCGTGATGCATGGGAGTATACAAAAGATATTATCAAAAAAGTGTGGCTCTATGTGATTGGAGGGATTGCAGTTGGTGCATTTATTCATGGATATGTTCCTACTGATTTCATAGTAAAAGTAGCAGGAAGTGATGCTTGGTATGCAGTGCCTTTAGCCACGCTTCTAGGCGTGCCTATGTACTCAAATGCAGCAGGCGTTATGCCACTCATTGAGGTTTTGACAGATAAGGGAATGCCTATGGGAACGGCCCTAGCTTTTATGATGGCAATTACAGCTTTGAGCCTGCCTGAGGCGATGATTTTAAAGAGGATTCTCTCTTGGAAGCTCATTATCATATTTTTTTCAACAGTAGCGGTTGGTATTATGGCTATAGGGTATCTCTTTAATTGGATCTTGGGATGATAATTGCTTTGACTATTTTTCTCGTTACGCTAGTTTTGGTTATATGGCAGCCTAAAGGCTTGCAAATTGGAACAAGTGCTGTTTTAGGAGCAGTTGCTGCTTTGCTCTTTGGCGTAGTTTCATTGCAAGATGTCTTGGAAGTGACTTCCATAGTTTGGGATGCAACGCTGGCATTTATTGGAATTATACTTCTATCAATGGTACTTGATGAGATAGGTTTTTTTGAGTGGGCAGCAGTGAAGATGACAAAGTTAAGTTATGGCAGTGGAACTTTGATGTTTATCAATACGCTTTTACTTGGAGCACTTGTTGCTGCATTTTTTGCCAATGATGGAGCTGCTCTTATCTTAACACCTATTTTACTAGCAAAAATGCGCTATTTACAGATGGATAACAGAGCAATATTTGCATTTTTAATGGCAGGTGGCTTTATTGGCGATAGCGCGTCCAATCCTTTGGTAATCTCTAATCTAACAAATATTGTTACGGCTGACTATTTTCATATAGGGTTTGTAGAGTATATGCAAAAGATGTTTTTGCCAAATCTTTTAGCAATTATTGCATCTATTGCAGTTCTTTGGCTCTTTTTTAGAAAAGCTATTCCAAAGAGGGTTGATATCTCAATTTTGCCTGAAGCGCAAAGTGTTATAAAACATAAAAAGATGTTTCAGATTAGCTGGATCTTTTTGGCACTGCTACTAGCAGGATACTTTATAGGTGATATATATCATATTCCTATCTCCTTTTTTGCCTTAGGAGGTGCACTGCTCTTTTTGATGATTGCTGCAAAATACAGAGCTACAAAACCGTTGATGACAATAAAGGCTGCTCCTTGGCAGGTGGTCTGGTTTTCTATTGGGTTATATGTGGTGGTTTTTGGTTTGAAAAATGCAGGGCTAACGGACGAGATTGCAGAGTGGATTATTGCGCTGAAGCAGCATGGAAGAGAAGTTGCAACCATTGGGACAGGATTTTTGTCTGCATTTTTAAGTGCAGTGATGAATAATATGCCCACTATCATGGTTATGGATCTTGCAATAGATAAAACAGGTGATACATTTTTGGCTTATGCAAACATTTTGGGAGCAAATCTAGGGCCAAAAATGACACCTATTGGCTCTCTTGCTACACTCCTTTGGCTTCATGTATTAGCAAAAAAAGGAGTAAAAATTGGTTGGGGAGAGTATATGAAAGTAGGATTGATTATTACTCCTCCAGTCCTTTTTATTGCACTACTTGGGCTTTTGTAAGCCCTTCTTCGTTATTCGGCTACAATCTTGACAAAATATATAGACTTTATTGACATTGGTGCGGCTTTTGTGTAAACTTCTTCAAAAAAGGTCTACTATGAAAAAGCTTCTCCTTCTTGCCCCTTTGGCTCTGTTTGCTACAGTTGGAGATAATTTAGTAGGTGCAGGAGCAAAATCGCGAGGTATTGCAGGTGCAGGAATCGCTGCATATCAAGGTGGTGAGTCGATTTTTATCAATCCATCCCTCCTCTCTTTTACAAAAAAGAGCAGTTTTGAAATAGGTACGACTTTTTTTATACCACAAGTACATGCAAATGTGTATAAGAGCAAAGCCGATTTTGAACTGATACCCTATGTGGGATATACCAAAAGTTTGGATCAAGAGAGTGCTTTTGGTGTAGGAGTGTTTGGTGTTAGTGGTATGGGTGTGGATTATCCTGTTCCTTCACTTGCAAATATGAAGACAAAATTTGCCTATGCAAAACTGATTGGAGCATACGCGAAAAGATGGGGAAGATTTGGCATAGGAGTTGGAGTAAATTTCTCATATGGTGCTCTCCGTATGGCTGCACGTATGCCAAGCCAGCTTGGTGATAGAATGAGTAGAGATATTGGAATAGGAGCAAATGTAGGGATCTATTATGATTGGGAGAGTGTGACCTTTGCAGCAACAGCCACCTCCTCTGTTCCTACGAAGTATAAACGTGTATTTGATTTCGATCGTGATGGTGCACAAGAGGATTTTCATCTTACTCAACCCGCAGAGGCGGGTATAGGTATCGCTTATCATAGCAATGGATGGCGGTTTATGGGGGATTTCAAAAGAGTTTTTTGGTCCCACGCGAGAGGATATGAGGATTTTAATTGGAAAAGTCAAAATATCTATACTTTTGGAATTCAAAAGAGTTTTGGAAAATCAATAGTACGAGCAGGATATAGCTATGCTACGAAGGTTATGAATGGATTTACAAGTACAAATATTGAAGGTGTGCCTTTTCAGGCTCAAGATATAGCATTTTTTAATCTTGTTGGTTTTCCAGCAATTACCAAAAGACATGTAAGCATTGGGATGACAATGGATCTTCAGCCCTATAAACTCCATTTGGCATATCTCTATGCTCCAAAAGAGCATATTGCAAGCGGTCCCATAGAAGCCTTTAATCGTCAAAGTTCAATCAGTATAGGGATAGAGTATGGCTTCTAGTTGCCCTATCTCATCTGAAAGAGTTGATGCAAATGCTATACGGCTAAGTGCACTCTTTATGTTTCTTTTGCTTCTATGGGGATATGTTTCAGTGCTAGCTCTCTTAGTCATCATAATGGAGCTCGCAATTCGTGTATTTATGGGATCATTGTATGCTCCTCTTTTTGTTGTAGCCAAAAAAATTTTAAAATTTTTCAAAATAGATGAGGTAAAGGAGGATGCAGCTGCGAAAAAATTTGCTGCTAGGGTAGGTTTGATTCTTATGATTTTTTTACTTTTAGCAAAACTCATGGGATGGGAACTGGTAGGGGAAATACTCTATGGCATTATGGCAGTCTGCATCGCTTTAGAAGCTTTTTTTCATTACTGTGTAGGATGTACACTTTATAATTACTATATACGAGGAGTACAATTATGCCGAAAATAACTACAAAGAGTGTCTATGCTTTGGCAGCTGTTTACTTTCTCTACTCCCATATGCATAAGCTTCCGATGAAAATTGAGAGTATTGCAGAGGGGGCACATATTCCAAAAAATTTTTTAGAGCAGCTGCTTTTACTCCTAAAAAAAAGCGGTATACTCAAAAGTATTCGCGGTGCGCGAGGAGGATACACTTTTGCCAAAGATGTACAGGAGATTCTTTTTTTAGATATTGTCAAGGCTGTGGAGAGTGAATGCTGCAATGATGTGTGCAAGACGCACAATCCAGTATTGAATCTTTTTTGGAAAGATTTAGGAGCATGTATACAAGATTTTTTACAAAGACCAATTAGTGATTTAGATACCTATATTAAAAAAACGCAAGAGGCTTCTATGTTTATAATTTAAAAGAGGCTTAAAGAGCCTCTTCGTCTGTTTCTCCCGTTCTGATACGAATAACTTTTTCTATATTACTTATAAATATTTTTCCATCACCGATTTTACCTGTACGAGCAGCTTCACTTATTTTTTGTGTAACCATTGCTACATCATCATCTTTGACAACAACTTCTATTTTTACTTTTGGTAAAAAGTCCACTACATACTCTGCTCCTCTATAGAGCTCACTGTGACCTTGTTGGCGTCCATAACCTTTAACTTCACTCACTGTCATTCCAGTAATTCCTGCTTCACTCAGTGCCTCTTTGACATCTTCAAGCTTAAATGGTTTGATAATTGCTTCTATTTTTTTCATATAAATCCCCTTTTGGTATTTTGGAAAGTTCAACCTACTTGAGGTTGAATCCTTTCTCTCCATGGACTGCTTCATCAAGACCTATGATTTCTATCTCTTCATCAACTCTTCCACCCCCAGTAAGGAGTGATGCGATAAAATATACAATTGCTGTGACAATACCAGTGAAGATCATTGTAACTGCTACAGATTCAAGCTGTACGAGCATTTGGGCAATTCTATCTCCGTGATCTTTAAGAGGGCTTCCATCCCATGCAAGATCTTGGAGTGCAAACATTCCAGTTGCCAAAGCACCCCATAGACCAGCGAGGAAGTGGACACCAAAAGCATCAAGGCTATCATCATATTTAAACACCTTTTTAAGCCATGCTACTCCCCAAAATCCCACGACACTACCACCAATGCCTATTATGAGCGCACCCAAAACATCTACAAAACCAGCTGCAGGCGTAATAGCTACAAGACCAGCTACTGCCCCTGTTGCTCCACCAAGAAGTGTTGGCTTTTTGTATACGAACCACTCTATGAAGATCCATGTTAAAGCACCAATAGCTGCAGCAAAGTTTGTCATAAGAAGTGCGCTACCAGCTACTCCATCTGCTGCAAATTCACTTCCTGCATTAAATCCGAACCATCCAAACCAAAGAAGTGCAGCACCAAGAGCTGTAAGGATAACAGATGATGGATGCATAGCCTCTTTTGGATACCCTTTTCTCTTACCAAGTATGAGAGCAAGTACCAATCCTGCAAGACCACCATTCATGTGCACCACTGTACCACCGGCAAAATCGAGGGCACCATCATTGTATAAAAATCCTCCACCCCACACCATGTGTGTAATAGGTACATAGACAAAGGTTACCCAAAGTACAGTAAAGAGTGTCCAAGTAGAGAATTTTATTCTCTCAATAGCTGAACCACTAGCAATTGCCACTGTGATTGCAGCAAATGTTCCTTGGAATGCTATAAAGACAAATTCAGGATAGGTTCCACTAAGACTATCACTCGAGACACCTTTTAAAAAGAGTTTGCCAAGATCACCGATGATCGCACCATCACCACTGAATGCGAGTGAATAGCCCCACAAAACCCATACAATAGAGCCTATAACATAGGCGATAAATACCATCATATAAGTGTTGAGCACATTCTTTGCTCGTGTCATACCACCATAAAAAAGTGCCAGCCCTGCTGGTGTCATAAGCATAACAAATGCAGTTGCTACAATCATCCATGCCGTATCGCCACTATTGAGTTTGTCTTCCGCCATTGCTAAGGTTGGCAGGAGAGCCATAAGAGGCGCTATCCATTTTTTCATAGAAACTCCTTGGAAATTTTTATCAAGGAAATTGTATCTTTAGTAGTACAAAAATATTGTATAATTTTTATACAATTACAAGGAGATAGCATGCGAACCTTTGTAGCCAAGTCGCCACAAACTATAAAAGCTTTTAATATCTTGCAAGCTGCAGCAAATCTTCCTGTAAATATTGCTATTATAGGTGAAAGAGGTACAGGAAAGGAGACGCTTGTTAATGAGGTTTTTCCTCATATACCCAGATATAGTGTAGCTTCACTTCCTCAAAAAATCGAATCCAAAGAGATCTTTATACGCGACTTTGAAAATATTGAAAACCTCCATTTTTTTATGCGTAGTATCCAAGGTGTGCGTTTAATTGTAGCTGTGACAAAGTTTCAAGAAGAGCTTGATGAATTTTTTCCTATTCAAGTAACTATTCCACCCTTGCGAGAGCGCCCAGAAGATCTTGAAGAGCTCAAACACATCTATATACAAAAGGTCAAAGAGGAGTTTGAGTTAGAGGAGTTTCCACAAGATTTTATACCAGATTTACAAAGTAATGCAATATCACTAAAAAAATCTATCTATGAGAAAGCTCTTCTCTCTTCTATGGATGAGGAGGAGATTATGCAACTATTAGAGCAGTATTTGGAAAATAGAGTAGAAGAAGGGTATAAAGAGCTTCTATATCTTTTTGAAGTACCATTACTTCGAGCAGCAAAGAAAAAATGTAAAAGCGTTCTTGCTATGTCGAAGGCTTTGGAACTCAATCGTGCTACACTCACAAGTAAATTGAAGAGATATGCATCTAAGATATAAAGGGGAGTTCAATGTGCAGTTGATTATTGTCTACAGTGATAATAAACTGCTCATCTTCTATTTTATCAAGTCTTTTTATCTCTTCACTCTCGATGATAACCTCCACTACTCTATAGCGTTTTTCATCTATTTTCAAACTTCTCCCCATAGCAATATGTACTTTTATAAAAAGCTTTTGTGCATTTTTTAAAGATCTGAAGATTTTATTGAGAAGCTTGAGAAAGTGGTTTATATCGAGTTTGAATTCAGGTATGGAGATATCATACTCTGCTGTAATTTTTGTTTGGTCAAAATGGGTATTGATTGCAATATCAAGAAGAGTAAAGATATTGGCAGGTTGGAGATCTTTGCTGCTCTTTTGTACCTTTGCTCCACAGGTATTTTTATGCAGCATGAGCCCGATATGCTCACTATCAAGATAGCCCACAGTTATAGCACAATAGGTAGCGTGTCCAATATCTAACTGCAAAAAGGTATGCTTAAAACCAAAGCTCATAGATGCATGGCTTACAGCAAGATTGTAAAGATCTTCTTTAGGTGCGATAGAGAGGAGATACTCTCCCTCTTTATTATATTCAATAATTTCGCCTGTTTCACTAAAGAGTATAAATGGATTAATGCAATTTTCTATAAGCTCTCTATAAAAATTCATGAAAAAATTATAACTAAACTTTTGCCCATCCATGCATCTTTTTGGCACTGAGTACCAAGCCTTTACTGTAAGAGATTGGATTGATTGCTACATAGTTTAAATCTTCTAAAAGTTTTGTGAACTCTTCTATTTTTGCTTCATCTAAAAAAAGCAGTAGATCTGCTGCATTTTTCATCATGCGGTAAATTTTGCGCAAAAATTGTTCAGGATTGTGGAGCCTTGTAATATTGTAATTTACAAAAATTGTATCAAACTGCATAGATCGTAAGTTATAGCGCTCCTTATCCTCATTAATGCGGCGCACTTTTGCTGGTAGCTCTTTAATCTCCTCATAAATTGCATCTTCTAAAGCAGCAATTTCAAGATAGTGCCCCTGCTCTTGGCAAAAATCGCATAGACTCTTTGCGCTTTCAAAAGCATCGCTAAATTGATAGACTCTTACCCCCGGTAGTTTTGGAATAATGACAAAAAGCTCTTCCATCTACTCCTCCATCCATATAATTGAAGCAAATCTGCCAGTACGCCTCTCCCTACGATAGGAGTAGTAGCGATGATCGCAGCAGGTACAAATGTTTAAATCTTCAATAGATGATACCCCTTTTTTATGGAGCTGCTCATAAATCATAGCTTTAATATCAAGAAATCTGTCTTTTTTAATAAAACGAGAAGGTGTCTTTTGCAATATCTCCTCCCCTACTTCATAGCAGCAGCTATGAATTCCAGGACTTATAATGGCTCTTATCTCTTGTGCACCAAGCTGATACATTATTTCGATTGCATTTATTACTATCCCCTGCTGGGCTCCGGCACGTCCAGCGTGAACTGCTCCTATAATGAAATTAATCGGATCATAGAGGAGCACACCAAAGCAGTCTGCACTCATAATGGCTAAAGCAAGATTTGATTTTGTAGTGATAAAACCATCACACTGGGGGGGATTGTTATACTTATCAAGAATAATGACTTTATTGCTGTGGATTTGGTCTGCAAACTGAGCTTTTTTAATACCGGCTTTTTGAAACAAAATTTTACGGTTTTGTATTACATCTTCTGGGTCATCTCCAGTATGCAAAGCGATATTGAGCTCACTATAGGGAGGCTTACTTACACCTCCAAAGCGATCACTTATGAAGTACTTTATCAGCATACAAAAAGACCTTTGCTTGTGGGAGATAGCGATTTTCAAAATTATAATATATTGGTTTTAGCGCAAATGCTGTCCATCCGTCTTTGGCTTGAAGAGAAATTTGTTCTTTTACATCTATAAGACCAGAAACTTTGATGCGCAGATAGAGAGGCTTTGTGAGAGAGGGAGCTACAATAACAAACCCATTTTGAAAAAGGCGCCAGTATATGCCATCTCTTTGCTGCATTTTTTCCAAAGGTTTACCAAGATCTATAAAGTAGAGAGGATCCTTTTCCAACTCATGATTAAAGGGAACCTCAGTATAGCTATAAAATCCTCCAAGTTTTGCAAGAGCGTAGTTGTAGTAGATAATATCGCGAGGTTTTTTAGCTACAAGTAGATCCCCTTTTGCTTCAAAAATCGGAGCTGCATAGTTTAAATAGATCATCTGTTTAAAATGGTACTTTTTCTTCAGTTGAGAAAATGTCTTAAAATAATCAAAAACCTCATCCAAAGGGACAAATATGGTGGTAGGAATAAGACTCAAAGTGTCCTCAATATTTGCCATGGCTGATGTATTGTCAACTTGCGTCATATAGCTTTCACACATATCATAATCTACTGATTCTAAGAGATTTTCATTACGGTAAGCTTGGTTGGTGATGATAAGCAAGCCAGCATTACGGAGTTTTTGAAAAAATCTTTGCAAGCACTTTGCATAAGATCCATGCGGATGTTTTTTCTTGAATCGCTCTTGATACTTAGCAAACGCCTTCTCATGTAAAAACTCCTCATTTGCCCAGTCAAAAAAGTACCCTACTATGCCTAGTTTGTGCTTTTGTGCAAGAAGATAAGAAAAACGCTTTTGCACCAGATCTTCATTGCACATGTCGTAAAAGTATGCTCCCTCTTTGTTTGGTTTATTGTAAAGAAGGGTTTGAGGATGCTTTTTTACCCAAGTGATAAGAGGATTTATCTCATCTTTGTAAAATCCTGCACTCCATTCATATGCAACAATTTTATTAAAGTCATGCAAGTCCTTTCCTAAAAGATCGGCAATTCCTCCCAGCTCTACAATCTCAAAGGGCTCTACAAAAGCAAGATCCCTATCCCATATACGTGCAGTAGCATAGAGAGGAGTAGCAGAGGGTAGAGATGAAGATTGTAGCTGCTTTGGCCTATAGCTTACTGGAGTTGCAGGCTCGAAATCTGCGCCAAACAGTATCCATGCTATGAGAAGTATGAAATATTTCATAATTTTTTAGAATCAGCAATAATTGTAACAGGTCCATCATTGATGATACCAACCTCCATCATAGCACCAAACTCTCCCTTTTGTACAGGCACCTTCTTCGCAAGCTCTTTACAAAACAGCTCATAAAGCTTCTTGGCTCTTTTAGGCTCCATTGCCGCACTAAAATCGGGACGATTGCCTCGTTTGATATTGCCAGCGAGTGTAAATTGGCTCACTACTAATATTTCACCCTCAACTTGCAAAATATTTTTGTCAAATCGCATATTCTCATCAGGGAAAATACGAAGATTACATATCTTCTTTACAAGCTTTTGGATATCTTCTGGAGTGTCATCTTGCATTACTCCAAGCAAAATATTGTATCCTTTCCCGATGCGAGCAATCTCTTTGTCCTCAATTTTAACCCATGAAACTGTTACTCGCTGAATGAGTGCAATCATTATATCCCCTTTGCTATAATGGTAAAGAAGTAATTTAAAATTATGGTAAAATATATTAAATAATAATTAAAATAATATATTATTCAGGAGATTGCAGATGGTGTTTAGTGATCGATTTGAAGCAGGAGAACTACTAGCAAAAGAGTTGCAAGAGTATAGAGAAGATCCTAATACAGTAGTTATAGCCTTGCCAAGAGGAGGTGTGCCAGTTGCATATGTGATTGCAAAGCAGTTGGATCTGCCTCTTGATATCTTTTTTGTTAAAAAGATCCCCTCTCCTTACAATCCTGAAGCAGCTATTGGGGCTATTAGCGAAAATGGAGAGGAGTTTGTCAATGAAAGAGCAGTCATTATGCTCAATGTGGCACGTCACTATATAGATGAGCAAGAGGCACAGATCTTAGAGAAAATTCGCCAAAAAAGAGCGCTCTACAATAAGCCGCGTATCGATATCAAAGGCAAAAGGGTTATTTTGGTTGATGATGGGGTTGCTACGGGTGCTAGTATGTACTTAGCAGCCAAAGCGCTCAAAAACGAAGGGGCAAAGGAGGTTGTCATAGCCGTCCCTGTTGCGCCACCAGATAGCATAGCTTTGCTCAAAGAGGCTGCTGATAAGGTTATAGTGCTCGATGCTCCGGCAGATTTTATGGCAGTAGGGCAGTTTTATAGAGATTTTCATCAGCTCAGTGATGATGAAGTGATGGAACTACTGAGCGAATTCTAAATGCCTCGCGCTATAAGGCTTAATAGCCCGACATATTCATGGAATGCTGCATAGGATGCATCAAAATAGTCCATTTTTGGAAAAAGTGCTGAGAGTTCAAGTGCGGGTTTTGTTCTAAAATCTGTTTTTACAGGTGTTATTCTAAAACCAAAATGGGTAAAGAGACGGTAAGCTCTTGGCATGTGGACTGCAGAGGTAACAAGATAGATCTCTTTTTTTGGAAGAATCTTTGCGCAAAAAGCAGCGTTTTGATAGGTATCAAGGCTTCTATCTTCATAAAGAACAGGAAGGGTAAGATCTAAACTTTTTTGTAAAAAGGCTATCTCTTTTTTTGCATATTTTGCTTCATATCCAGTATAGACTAAAGTAGCGTTATGCTCCTTTGCAATAGCCAATCCCATTATAAGGCGCTCTGTGGCATGGGCATTGAGGGGGAGCGCTCCTTTGTCATATCCTCCTCCAAGGACTACTACATAGTGTGGATTAACTGCTTTCTTTGGCAGGTGCATATTTTCTAAAGGCTCCAAAAGTAGATGTGCACCAATTTGTGTTGAGAGAAACCAAAAGAGTAGTGCCAAAAGAAACATCACTCTTTTGAGATAGCCAAAAGAGGCTAAAAGAAGAGCCCAAATAAAGAGGGCTGGCGGCATGAGGGTATATGTAAAAAGTTTAGAAAGAGCGTAGATCAAACGAGTTTTACTCCCTTTTGCCCTTTTTGCAGCTCTCCAATAATATAACCGTCACTTTGTGCCAAGACATTTTCTACATTTTTAGGAGCAACCACCAAAATCATTCCTACACCCATATTAAAGGTTTTATACATCTCGCTCTCTTCTACATACTGCGCAATAAAATCAAAAATGGGCAGTGTCTTGATCTTTTCTTTTTCTACTACTGCTTGGAGATCTTGTGGTAAAACGCGAGGGAGGTTTTCTACTATACCGCCACCTGTGATATGTGCAAGAGCTTTGATAGAGTTTTTGAGTTTTTTATATGTTTTGACATAGATGCGAGTAGGGCGAAGGAGCACATTTTTAAGCTTTTCACCTTCAAACTCATCTTCTAAACTCATTCCAAGCTTTTCAAAAAAGAGTTTGCGCACGAGACTATAGCCGTTGGAATGGATTCCAGAAGAGGGGAGGGCGATGAGCGCATCTCCAGCATGAAGAGGAGGCCTATTTTCAAGCTCTTTACGCTCTGCAATCCCTACGGCAAAGCCAGCAAGATCAAAATCACCCTCGCGATACATTCCAGGCATCTCTGCAGTCTCACCACCGATGAGTGCACACTCACTCTCTTTGCACCCTTGTGCAATCCCTTTTATCACCTCTTTTGCTTCTTCTACCTCAAGTTTTGCGGTAGCGTAGTAGTCAAGAAAAAAGAGAGGCTCTGCAAAACTACATATGAGATCATTGACGCACATAGCTACTAAATCAATGCCTACAGTATCAAACTTTTTTGCCTCAATTGCAAGCTTGAGTTTCGTACCTACGCCATCAGTTGCTCCAAAGAGCACAGGCTCACTATATCCTTTTGGAAGAGCGAAGCCCCCAGCAAAACCTCCGATATTGCCAAGAACATTTTCATTAAATGTCTCTTTGACAAACGGCTTTATCTCTTCAACCAGCTTTGCTCCAGCATCTATATCGACTCCACTCTCTTTATAGCTGATACTCATTTTTCATCCCAGTTACACTTGCCAAAGATCTTATTGAAAAACCAAAGACTTGGACAAAAATTTGTAAAAGCAAAAATGAGTAGCATAATAATGATAAATGTCTGCAGCACAACCGCAATTTGAAACATAGTTTGGTCACTTCGTCCCATTGCAAAAAGATACATTGTAAATCCAAGCATTATAGCCATTAAAATTCTTTGCGCTTTGTCACCACACATCACACCCTCCTCATTTTTTTGTTTAATTATAGCATTTATGGTTAAATTGATAAATTTTTGCTAAAATCAGACAAATTTTATCTTAAATGGAGTGAAGATGTGGTTTGAAGAGATACATAATGACTTTTTCAAGCAGGGCGTCAAAGTAAAAGAGAAACTCTTTGAAACAAAGAGCAGATATCAACATATAGAAGTATATGAGAGTGATGAGTTTGGAAAGATTTTAGTTATTGATGGACACGGAATGTTGTGTGATAAAGATGAATTTATCTACCATGAGATGATGGTGCATGTGCCAGCTTGCACCCATAAAGATCCCAAAAGAGCGCTTGTTATTGGTGGAGGAGATGGTGGGGTAGCAAAAGAGCTTCTGCGCCATCCACAAATGCAAGTAGATTTAGTTGAGATTGATGAAGAAGTAGTCAATGTGAGTAAGAAGTATTTTCCACAAATAGGAGATTGGGATAATCCTCGCCTCAATCTCATCATAGGTGATGGCATTGAGTATGTAAAAAATGTAGCGGCTGGTACATATGATCTAGTACTCATTGACTCAACCGATCCAGAAGGTCCTGCAGAGGGACTCTTTAACCGCAACTTCTATGCCCATGTTTTTAAGATTCTCAAAGATGATGGTTTAGTTGTAGCTCAAGGTGAGAGCTGGTGGATCGATATGCCGCTTCACAAAGAGATTATGGGCGTTATTGGGGAGTTTTTCAAAATTGTTATGCCTTACCGGTTTGAGATGTATATGTATCCAGGATGTAATTGGAATTTTATTTTGGGAAGCAAACACTACCATCCAACAGCAGATATGATTTTACAAAGAGCAGATCTGCTTGATGGATTACGCTACTACAATGCGGATATCCATAAAGCAAGCTTTGTCCTTCCAAACTATGTCAAAAAAGAGCTAGGAGAACTCTATAAGTGGTAACTCCTTTTGCTCATGCTATTGCGCTTACTGGTGGGATTGCAACAGGGAAAAGCACTGTTTGTAATCTCTTGAAACTCTATGGATTTCATATCATTGATGCTGATGCAGTTGCGCATGAACTTCTTGATGAGAATAGCGACAATATTGCAAAGCTTTTTGGTAATCAATATGTAAAAGATGGCAAGGTATTACGTAAGGAGCTAGGCAAACTCATCTTTGGTAACAAAGAGGAGCGTCTTAAACTTGAAAAGCTCCTCCATCCTCAAATAAAAAAACGTATAGAAAAACTTGCCCAAAAAGAGGAGAAATTTAAAGTCCCTTACTTTATTGATATTCCTCTCTTTTTTGAAAAGAGAAACTATCCTATCAAAAAGGTAGTTGTAGTTTATGCGCCAAAAGAGTTGCAGGTAGAGAGGCTATGCAAAAGAGAGAGACTAAGCTTAGAAGAAGCAAGACAACGGATAAAATTGCAAATCGATATTGAAGAAAAGCGAAAAATGGCCGATTATATTATAGATAATTCTCAAGATCTCAAACATCTGCAAAAAGAGGTGGAAAGATTTATAGAGCAAATAAAGGTTGAGTATGCAATTGGTTAAGTATAGTGCCAGTGGAAACGATTTTATTCTCTACCATGCATTTACCAAGCGAGATCGCAGCCAGATTGCACGAGAGCTTTGCAATCGCCATGAAGGTATTGGAGCCGACGGCCTCATAGTTCTCTTGCCTCATGATGAGTATGATTTTGTATGGGATTTTTATAACGCTGATGGAAGCGTGGCCGCTATGTGTGGTAATGGTAGCCGTGCTGCTGCACACTATGCATATAGCTTTGGACTCGCTGGAAAAAAGATGCGTTTTTTGACACTTGCTGGTGCGATAGAAGCAAGTGTAGAGGATGATATTGTAGAGAGCCAACTTACCCCATATACGATCTTGCAAAGAGATATTGAGGAGTTTGGAAGAGAGTGGTGGCTCATCGATACTGGAGTACCGCACTTAGTGACTATTGTGGATGATTTGAAACATTTTGATAAAGATATTGCAAGAAAATTGAGAGAAAAATACAATGCTAACGTAAATTATGCTATAATCCACAGCCCAAAAAAAATAGGGGTACGTACATATGAGCGGGGTGTTGAAGATGAGACACTCGCATGTGGTACCGGTATGGCAGCTTGCTATGTAAAAGCGCAAGAAGAGGGGAGAGTTGATAAGAGTGTCAATCTTTATCCAAAAAGCGGCGAAGAGCTCGCCATTCGCCAAGAAGATAAAAACCTCTTCTTTAAAGGGAGAGTGAAAAAAATTTTTGAAACCTTTAAGGAGGGAATTGTTTGAGAAGAGTTTTAAGTCTATTGGTAATGTTGACGCTGTTTGTTTATGCAGCAGATGGATTACCAAACTGGTATTACTCTATTAAGGATGTGAAATTACAAAAACAGAAATTTTTCGAGATATTGCGTCCATTGGTAGAAAGAGAGAATAAAAAGATTTTGCAACAAAGAGCATTTGTGAAGAGATTTTTCCAAGAGTACAGAAAAAATCCTCTTGTGGATGATGTATTGCTGCAAAAACTAGCTCGTTTGGCAAAAAAGTACCGTATAAAAGAGCTCTATAATGAGCAGGAGTATCTCAAAAAGATTGATACTATTCCAGTATCTTTAGTGCTTGCGCAAGCAGCTCTTGAGAGCGGATGGGGTAAGAGTAGATTTGCCAAAGAGGCCAACAATCTTTTTGGAGAGTGGACATATGGCAAACATGGCCTTGTACCAAAACAGAGAACTCCAGGGAAAAAACATAAAATTCGTATTTTTAAAACTGTAGAAGACTCCATAGCTTCCTATATGCTCAATCTCAACCGTCATGCTGCTTATAAAGAGTTTCGTATGGCACGCTATCTTGCAAAAAAAGAGGGCAAAAAGTTTGATGGACTACAAGCTGCCATGACTATGCAGCGCTACAGTGAGCTTGGAAGACGCTACAATCATCTTGTAACCACTATCATCAAAAAGAATCGTCTTCATGAATTTGAGGGGTAAAATTTTTTATCCTTCTTCTTCAATTATAATAATTAATTAAGAAAAACTACTTTTTTGCTAAAGTATGAGAGTGCGAAGATGGGTTATAGCCCAGCTTCTTGTATTTTTTGCGCTTGGTAGTGGGCAATGAGAGGCTCTATGATTTGATCAAGATCGCCACTTTGCATAATCTCTTCTAGCTTGTAAAGTGTAAGACCTATGCGGTGATCTGTAATGCGGTTTTGAGGATAGTTGTAGGTACGAATTCTCTCACTTCTATCGCCGCTTCCAACTTGCTCTTTTCTATCTTTTGCAAGAGTCTCTTGCTGCTCACGCATCATCTTTTCATAGACACGCGCTTTAAGCACCTTGAGAGCCTTCTCTTTATTTTTGTGTTGGCTCTTTTCATCTTGCATTGCTACAACGATTCCTGTAGGAATATGGGTGATGCGTACAGCACTGTCTGTCGTATTGACTGATTGACCTCCACATCCACTTGAGCGGTATACATCGATTTTGAGATCGTTTGGGTTGATCTCTACATCCACATCATCCACTTCTGGCATAATTGCTACAGTAACAGCTGAGGTATGGATACGCCCTTGCGATTCAGTTTCTGGTACACGTTGTACGCGGTGCGTTCCTGCTTCATATTTGAGACGGCTGTAGACACCTTCTCCTTTGATTTTGGCAATAATCTCTTTATATCCCCCCGTATCGCTCTCACTTGAGCTTACAATCTCTACTTTCCAGCCTTTCTTTTCAGCATAGCGTACGTAGGCTTTAAAAAGATCAGCAGCAAAGAGTGCAGCCTCTTCTCCACCAGTACCAGCGCGGATTTCGAGATAGATATCTTTTTCATCATTAGGATCTTTAGGAATGAGGAGTACTTTTATTTCTTCTTCTAGCTGCTCTTTTTTTGGCTCAAGCTCTTTGAGCTCCTCTTTTGCAAGCTCTCCTAGCTCTTCATCTTCTATAAGTGCTTTGTTTTCCTCTATAGCTTCAAGAGTTTGAAAATATTCTTTGGCTTTTTCTACAATAGGCTCTATATCTGCTTGCTCTTTTGAGAGCATGGTCATTTTTTTTATATCTTGCGTTATTTCTGGAGAGCTGAGAAGCTTATTTATCTCGTTGTAGCGTTCAATGAAGGGTTGGAGTTTCTCTTTTAACATATCTGCCTTGCAGGGCTGCTTATGCAGCCTCGCTCATTGAATTTACTAATTTATGAAGTTTTGATACTTTTCGTGCTGCATTGTTTTTCTTAATGATGCCTTTGCTGACATACTCGTGGATTCTTTTATTTGCAACTTTTAAAGCCTCAACAGCCTTCTCTTTATCACCTGCTTCTACTGCCTCTTTTACCGATTTAATAATATTTTTCATTCTTGTGCGGTAAAATCTGTTTCTCTCTGTTCTCTTTTTTGTTTGGCGTACTCTTTTAAGAGCGGATTTATGATTTGCCATTTCCTTTAATCCTTTTTAAATTAATTTTAGGCTAAAATACTACCCAAAAAAAGTTTAAAATAACTTTAAATTAATAAACTTTTAAGTTTAGAGGAAGAGAAAAATGCAACTTTTTGGAACGGATGGAGTACGTGGTAAAGCTGGTGAAAAGCTGACAGCAATGTTAAGTATGCGCCTTGCAATGGCAGCAGGGATCTACTTTCGCAAAAATAGCAAAACAAATAAAATTCTTGTAGGAAAAGATACAAGACGTAGCGGTTATATGATAGAAAATGCGCTTGTAAGCGGATTAACAGCTGTTGGATATAACGTGATTCAAATAGGTCCTATGCCTACACCTGCAATTGCCTTTTTAACTGCAGATATGCGCTGTGATGCGGGAATTATGATAAGTGCCAGCCACAATCCCTACTATGATAATGGTATTAAGTTTTTTAACCATAATGGTGATAAGCTCCAGGAGTGTGACGAAGAGGCGATTGAGCAGATCTATTTTAATGAGGAGATTATTGAAGAGAATCAAAAGACAGATCAAGATATTGGAGCCTCTAAAAGGATAGATGATGTTATTGGGCGCTATATTGTGCATCTGAAAAACTCTTTTCCAAAAGATCTCACACTCAATAATCTTCGCATCGTTATTGATACTGCTAATGGTGCTGCTTATAAAGTGGCTCCTACTGTGTTTAGCGAGCTGGGTGCTGAAGTAATTGTCATCAATGATAAACCAAACGGCTTTAATATCAATTACAAATGTGGAGCAATGCATCCAGAGGAGTTAGCAGCAAATGTCAAAAAATATCGTGCAGATGTGGGATTTGCACTCGATGGGGATGCGGATAGGCTTGTAGTAGTTGATGAAAAGGGTGAGATTGTAGATGGAGATCATCTACTGGGTGCTCTTGCTACTTTTTTGGATTCTCAAGAAAAATTGCAAAAGCGTACAATGGTAGCAACTGTTATGAGTAACAAAGGGCTTGAGGATTATCTGCAAAGTTGTGATATTTCACTTGTACGCTGCAGTGTAGGGGACAAGTATGTATTAGATGAGATGAAAAAGCGAGGACTCAATTTTGGTGGAGAGCAGAGTGGCCATGTGGTTTTTGGAGATTATGCGAAAACAGGCGATGGAATAGCTACTGCACTGCAAATTACTGCTTTGATGCTCAAAAGCAACAAAAAAGCAAGTGAAATTTTACGCCCCTTTACGCTCTATCCAAGTAGGCTCGAAAATATCTCTATTAAGCGTAAAATACCTCTTGAAGAGATTGAAGGATATGAAAAGCTTCAAGAAGAGCTGAAGCAAAAAGGGTTGCGTCCTCTCATTCGCTACTCTGGTACAGAAAATAAATTGCGCATTCTTCTTGAAGGAAAAGATCGTAAACTTCTTGACAAAGCGATGGAGGAGCTTATCGCATTTTTTCAGCAAGAGCTTGCCTGATGCGTTTCATGTTTGCTTTCATATTAATGGTTGTAGGTGTTTTTTTTATCGATAGAGCTATTAAAGATCTCTTCTTGCAAGGCTTTTATTGGGAGAGCAGATGTATTACGCTAGGTTATGTGCTCAATAAGGGCGTGGCTTTTAGTATGTTTGCCTTTTTGGGCACATCTCTCAAGTGGATTTTGTTAGTTTTGGTGATTGGGGCATTTATTTATGTGTGGCGCGAGAGGATGCTGCAGTCTCATCCTCTGCTTTTTGGTATACTCTTTGGCGCTGCATTGGGCAATCTCTACGATAGATTTGTCTATGGCGGTGTTATTGATTATGTGTACTGGCACTGCTGGTTCGATTTTGCAATATTTAACTTCGCAGATGTTATGATCGATGTTGCAGTGGGGCTGCTTGTTTATTTACATTTTCGTAAAAAATAGGTAAAATAACGCTTGCGGTCGCGTAGCTCAGGGGTAGAGCACTACGTTGACATCGTAGTGGTCAGAGGTTCGAATCCTCTCGCGACCACCATAATTTGGTATATTTGTGTGTTAGTTTTAGCGCATTGATATACCAAATTGCTTAAAGGAATTGATTGGAGCCAATCGCTATAAAAGTTAATGACGAAGTAGTAGATCTACAAACTGCAAAAGATAAAAATATCGATATCGAATCCGCTGAAAAAATCTATCCCGAAAACTCTCCAGAAGCTTTAGAAGTACTTCGCCACTCAACTGCACACTTAATGGCACAAGCTATTAAAGAACTCTATCCCGATGCGAAGTTTTTTGTAGGACCAGTAGTAGATGAGGGGTTTTACTACGACTTTCGCACTTCTCAAAAGATTAGCGAAGAGGATCTTCCAAAGATTGAACAGAAGATGCAAGAGATTGCTAAACGCAAGCTCGATATTACGCGCTATGAGATCCCAAAATCTGAAGCGATTGAGAAGTTTAAAGCTGACGATCTCAAGCAAGAAGTACTCAAGTCTATTCCGAGTGATGTAGTCTCAATCTATAAGCAAGGAGACTTTGAGGATCTCTGTCGTGGGCCTCATGTGCCAAATACCAAATATCTCAAACACTTCAAGCTTACTCGGGTAGCTGGAGCGTATCTGGGTGGAGATGAGACAAAAGAGATGCTTACACGCATCTATGGAGTGGCTTTTGCAGATAAGAAATCTCTCAAAGATTATTTAACGATGATTGAAGAGGCTAAGAAGCGCGATCATAGAAAGCTTGGAAGTGAATTAGAGCTTTTTATGTTCAGTGAGGAGGTGGGTGCTGGTCTTCCACTTTGGCTTCCAAAGGGTGCGAGGCTAAGAAGTAAGCTCGAATCACTTCTGTTTGCTGCTCATAGAAAAAGAGGATATGAGCCAGTGCGTGGCCCAGAGATCTTAAAGAGTGAACTATGGAAAAAGAGTGGTCACTACCAAAACTACAAAGAAAATATGTATTTTACAGAGATCTGTGATGATGAGACAAAAAAAGAAACCTGCGTAGAGTATGGCATCAAGCCAATGAACTGCGTTGGCCACATTATGATCTATAAATCAAAAAAGAGAAGTTATAGAGAGCTTCCACTCAAATTTTTTGAATATGGCGTTGTGCACAGGCACGAAAAGAGTGGAGTACTCCATGGTCTCTTTCGCGTAAGAGAATTTACCCAAGATGATGCGCACATCTTTTGTAAACCGGAGCAGATTAAAGATATCGTTCTTGAGGTATTAGGTTTTGTGGATGAAATAATGAAAAGTTTTGACTTCTCTTATGAAATGGAGATATCCACTAAGCCTAAAAAAGCAATAGGTGACGATGCAATTTGGGAGATTGCTACAAATGCGCTCAAAGAGGCTCTTGATGAAAATGGTCATAAATATGGTATAGATGAAGGTGGTGGTGCATTTTATGGGCCAAAAATCGATATAAAAATTACCGATGCTATTGGACGAAAATGGCAGTGTGGAACAATTCAGGTAGATTTTAATTTGCCTGAGCGATTCGAGCTTGAATTTACTGATAGTGATAATAGTGCGAAGCGCCCCGTAATGATTCATAGAGCGATTTTGGGATCTTTTGAGCGTTTTATTGGTATTTTGATAGAGCACTATGCGGGAGAGTTTCCGTTTTTCATTGCTCCAACGCAAGTAATCTTTGTTCCAATTGCAGATCCCCATAGGGCATATGCGCAAGAGTTGCAGCAAAAACTACTATCAATGGGAATTGATAGTGAAATTTATGATTCTAAAGATAGTCTTAACAAGCGTATTCGCAACGCAGAAAAACAGAAAGTTCCTATGGTTGTGGTACTAGGAGATAAAGAAGTGGAGCAAAAAAGTGTTGCTGTAAGGGACAGAAGAGAAAAAATTCAGTATAATTTATCAGAAGAAGATTTTATTCTTAAAGTAAAGGAGAAATTAAGTGAGGTACGCTTTTGAGTAAGAAAAAAGATGAAGTGCTCTTGAATGAGCAGATACGAGCACGTGAAGTTCGCTGCATAGGAGATGACGGTACACAGTATGGAATTATAAGCCGCGATGAAGCTCTCGCATTGGCTGAAGAGAAAGGCCTTGATCTTGTGCTCATAGCCCCTAATGCCAATCCTCCAGTTTGTAAAATAATGGACTATGGCAAGTTTAAATACCAGCAAGAGAAGAAAAAGAAAGAGGCTAAAAAGAAGCAGACGAAGATAGAAGTAAAAGAGATCAAACTCTCAGTCAAAATTGCACAAAACGATATAGACTACAAAGTCAAACATGCGCGAGAGTTTCTTGAAAAAGGGAAACATGTAAAGTTCCGTGTATTTTTGCGAGGACGTGAAATGGCAAACCCAGAGGCTGGTATAGAAGTGCTCAATAAGATTATTCCTCTCATAGAAGATATTGGCGTTGTAGAAAAAAAGCCTCACCAGGAGGGACGCTATATCAATATGCTTGTTGTTCCAAAAAAAGAGGAGAAGAAAAAGTAAATACTGCTTTGTCGGCATCGAGCCTCTCGATTGCCGATACTCTAACTACTCTTTTGTCTTAAACTCCCATTCAGCCCTTTTTGCTATAATACTTGCCTTAAATTCTACAAAGGGAGTAGCCATGCCAAAGATGAAGACGCATAGAGGGGCTGCAAAACGGTTCAAAAAAACCAAAAACAAAATTAAAAGAGGAAGCGCTTTTAGAAGCCATATCCTTACAAAAAAGAGCCCCAAAACAAAAAGACACCTCAGAGCTCCACACTATGTAAGCAAAGTGGATGAGCCAAGAGTACGAGAGTTAATATCTACATATTAAGATAGTAACTCCACCCATATCGGGTCAAGTCCGCAAAAGCGGCACCTAAAAAAATCTAAAAGGTAAAGGGAGAAAACAATGAGAGTAAAAACAGGTGTTGTTAGAAGAAGAAGACACAAAAAGATTTTAAAGCTTGCAAAGGGTTTCTATAGCGGTAGAAGAAAACATTTTAGAAAAGCAAAAGAGCAGCTTGAGAGAAGTCTTGTCTATGCATATCGTGATAGAAAGCAGAAAAAAAGAGATTTTAGAAAACTTTGGATCACAAGAATCAATGCAGCATGCAGACTCAATGATATAAGTTATTCACGATTTATTCATGGTCTCAAGCAGGCAAATATTGAGCTTGATAGGAAGATCTTGGCAGATATGGCTATGAATGAACCAGAAGCTTTTGCAAAAGTTGTAGAAAAAGCAAAGGCTGCCCTCTCTTAAATATACACTAGGAGCGAAAGCTCCAGTGTTTGTTACTCTTTTTTATAGTTCTCTTCAGTATGAACAAGATCTACTTTCCTACTATTTTCATAAATTGCAAAATCTCTCATAAAAGAGGTATTGAATTTTTTGGCACTTAAAATACCCAGAGGACTTGATTGTTTTTGGCCAGTAGCTGTACACTCTTGGAGCTCGTTATAGTACCAAGCAGGGCAGGTAGTGCGCAAAAAGTTTTCATCACAAGGTCCATCTGTTCCCCACTCTTCCATTATATTTTCAATCTCGTTAGGATTATTGTTATGCAATGTAAGAGGCACTATTTTGCGATAGTATTCATAGCAATTAAATGCTTTGTTGTCATAACTTCCAACAATATGGACACTTCCAGATTTATAGTTGTATGTAGCAGTGCCTTGAAGATGGTGCCTATCATATTGCATATCGTAATTTTCTGTTCTTATAATATTGTCAACAGCAAGAGTTTGAACAGCTAAAGACCATGGATTGAGTGCATTTAATTTGCAATTATATTTCACGTTTCCCTGGTACCAAGAGGATCGCACCATTGATACTTGACTGCCTTGATAGCTTTTTTCAATTCTCTCTTCACATGTATGTTTTTGCTCAGCACTACTGCTTTGTTGTGATTCTGTGGTATTGAAATGCACTTGCATTGAGGTATCTATTGAAGCAGAGAGGTTTGGTAAAGGATCTGGATTACCGTCACCATTAATATCGAGATAATCAAAATCGTGATTTGACTTTGCTCCCATAAGTTTATACACTTTACTATTGACAATGTATACCCATGAAAATGCACTAGCATGTTTTTGTCCATAGAGTTCATAATCTTTAGGAAAATCTATTTTGACAAAGTATCCTGAAGGGTTGTTGAGATTAAGATCTTTGGGTATTGTAGTTAGTAACAACCACCCAAAGGTGTCTTGATCGGTTGGTGCTTTTCCCATAAGACGATAAGGAGTTTTTTGCGCATTATTGGCAATATAAAGCCAATCGCTGCGATCGATTTTTCCATCTTTTTCAAAATCGTACTGATAAAATGTGCCATTTACAGGCACACTTTTACTCTTTAAATAATCGATAAGAGAGCCCAGATAATCAGCGCTTGGAGCGTCCATGGCAAAAGAGAGTGTAACGCTTATTACAAACAAAGAGATTTTTTTCATCTGTTTACCTCTTTTTTGCCAAAATTATAGCGCAAACTACATATTTTGCTCTTTACACTTTTGGGCAGCTGCATAGATACGTTTTAAAAAGGCTTCCATCCCTTGTAGTCTTGTAGGACTTAAAATTTTATCAAATCCTAGGGCATAGAGTTTTTGGGGATCAAAAGAGAGAATCTCATCAGGAGAGCGGTCGTTAAAGATTTTGAGCATCAATGGGATCATCCCTTTTGCTAATTCACTGCTTCCTTCTACGGTGAAATGCAATTTACCATCTTTACACTCTTCAATCATCCACGCATCACTTGCACAACCGTGAATCTTTGTTTCATCATTTTTGAGTTCTGGCGGGAGATGCATTTCATTTTGCTCACCCATCTCCAAAATATACTCAATAATAGCGTTGGGATCGCCAAGAAGCTCGAAATCCTCTTTAATCTGGTTGATTGTCTCTTCCATTGTCATTTTGTATCCTTTTTAAGATTTTCCTTAATATAACTTAAATAAGATAAAATTACTCTTAATTTATTTAGGGTATAATTTTGTAAAAAAGGAGCATATATGCCACATCATAAACATCATGAAAAGCTTGAACGTCTCAAAGATGCTATTAAAAAAAGTGAGAATCTAAGCGAAGAAGAGAAATCAAATGCACTCAAGCATATTGAAGAGTGGTATATTGAGGATCAAGCTGACCAGTATGTGTGGAGTAAGCTTAAAGAGAAACTCCTTGAAATCAGTGCAAAGATAGAGCCTATTTTGGCTGAACTTGGCTTTTTGTAGGAGTATGCAAGAGTCGAAGAAGCTCTTGCTCTAACCTTTTTTGCGAACCTATTGCAATCTCTTTGCCTTCTAGATTATTTTTTACTACCGCATAGTTTTTCTGTTTCTCTATTTTTATAATGTTTGCTTCTACTATCTGCAGCTTACCATTTTTGACAAGCAAATAGTTTTTATTGCCATATGTTATAAGCGCATCCAAAGGTATGATATATGCAGACTTTTTCTTGTATAGGAGTTTTACAGGTACATGTTTTTGCCTTATAGGTGTTTTTATAATAGGAGTCGCAAGGAGAATGAAGTTTTTTTCTTCTTTTACTTTATGAAGTGGATAGCTATGGTTGTTATAGATGAGTTTTTGGGGTAAAGCATTTTTTGGTACCTTTACTACTAAGTAGTTTGATGCAAAGAGAGCAATTTTTGTTTTTGTATCACCATTTTGTATAGTATTGCGATCTTTTTTATGTGCAAAACTATCTACAGATGGCGTCACACTTATTTTTTGGGGCTTTATAAATTGCAACTCCTCTTTTTTAGCAAGCTTGATGGCTCCGAAGATAACAGCAATGCCAATAATCAAAATTGTGAGATATTTTGCAATTTTGTTCATAACTCAATTATAATATATTTATGAAAATATATCTTTTAAGTGGAGCAGGCCTCAGTGCTCCAAGTGGTATTCCAACATACAGAGATGATGGGCTATGGGATGAGGTAGCGATTGAGGAGGTAGCTACGCATGATGCATGGCTTCGCAACCCACAAAAAGTTATCGCATTTTTTGATAAAAAACGTCAAGAGCTAGCTTATTGTAAGCCAAATGCTGCCCATTTCTACTTTACAAAACTTCAAAACTGTGTGCATTTGACACAAAATGTTGATGACTTATGTGAAAGAGCAGGGCAGGAGCCTGTGCATTTGCATGGTAAGCTCACAGAGGTGCGGTGTGATAAATGTAAAAGTATTTGGGACATTGGATATACTCCGCAACCTCACCTTTGCCACTTTTGTGGCAGCAAAAGCGTACGGCCAAATGTTATACTATTTGGTGAAGTTGCACCAAACTATAGGTATCTCTATACAACAAAAGCGGATGTTTTCATCGCTGTAGGTACAAGTGGAGCAGTTATTGATATAGCTGACATTGCACAACAGTTTCCAGTATCAATTCTTATAGATCCAAAGCGTCGTAAACGCACAACAATGTTTGGAGAGTTTGATATGTATATAGATGAATACTTTAGCTATTTTATTCAAGAAGATATAGTAACTGCAATTGATACATTGGATATTTTATTAAAGGAGATTGATGGAGGCACTCAAACAGCAACAAAATGAAATTAATGAGTTTTTTATCTATATGGAGTTGAGCAAACTCCAAAGAGATCCCCACAATAAAAAGATTCTCCAAGAGATTGCATTGCAAGAGAAAGAGCATTATACATTTTGGAAAAACATCACAGGAAAAGATCTCAAACCGCAAAAGTTTGTAGTGCTTTGGTATGTTTTTTTAGCTAGACTTTTTGGACTCAGTTTTGCTTTAAAGTTGATGGAGAGAGGAGAGGAGAGAGCACAAGCATTCTATAGACGCCTCATTATGAAATATCCTGAAGCAAAAAAGATATTTGATGAAGAGAATATGCATGAAGCTAAACTCCTCTCGCTCCTTAATGATAGTAAATTACGTTATGCTGGTGCAGTAGTTTTAGGGATGAACGATGCGCTCGTAGAGCTAACTGGAACGCTTACAGGTATTGCGTTAGCTTTTAATAATGCTCAATATGTTGGTATAACTGGAATAATAATGGGAGTTGCAGCATCTCTTTCTATGGCTGGTAGTGCCTATTTGGAAGCGAGAGAAAATCAAGATAGTGGAATAGAGCCTCCAAAATATGCCCTCTACACGGGATTTGCATATATTCTTACAACAGTTTTTCTCGTAACGCCTTTTTTCTTTGTAGCAAAGGCAAAAGTAGGGCTTGCATTTATGTTTTTGTCTGCAGCTCTTGCGATAATTATCTATAATTTCTACATTGCAGTTGCAAAAGATGAGGATTTTAGTAAGCGATTACGAGAGATGTTTGTTATTACATTTGGTGTAGCGCTCATATCATTTGTAATTGGATATGTTGTCAATAGATATTTCGGGATAGAGATTTGATAGAGCATATTATTCAACTCCTTGTAAATTTTGCTGATAGTTTAGGATATGTCGGAGTCTATTTTTATATGTTGCTTGTAGGAACTTTTATTCCTGTTCCAAGTGAGATAGTTCTCATTCCTACAGGATATCTTGCTTCCATTGGTAAAAAGAGTTTTTTTCTGCTGCTTTTTAGTGGAGCATTGGGATCTCTTAGTGGCGCGCTCATAAACTACTTTTTGGCTAAATGGCTTGTGAAGAAGCATCGACAAAAAGCACTTTTTCAAAAAGTGATCAAATTTTTTGCGCGCCATGGAAAAATATCGGTTTTTTTAGCGCCTTTAACTCCGGGACTTGGGCAATACATTTCGATCCCAGCAGGAATTTCTCAAATGCCTTTGCGTTACTTTATCCCTTTTACATTGAGTGCCAACATTATTTGGGTAGGTTTTATGCTTCTTGTGGGCTATATTTTTGGAGAGGGAAGTAGAGCAAAGAGTGCTGCAACTCTTGGATCGCTTTTCTTGTTGGGATTTGTTATTATTGTAGCTACCATTTACGTATGGAGAGAGGTGAAAAAAGAGGATCTTCCCGCATATAGGTAATGGTGTAAGAAAAAATTGAGAAGAGCTATCTACATTTTTTTATCCCCAACGGATAGGCAAAAAGGAACTTTTCAATACAACAACTTGAGTATCAATTATTTGTGAAACATCTCATCAAACATAGATTCTTTACCCATATTTTGAGTGTTGGAATCATCTTCTTTTGGGGTAGATATTTTTTTAAGTATTGCACCTTTTCTTGCTTTTCCTTCAACTACTTTTGCATAGGAGATTTTTGGAAGTACTTTTGTGATTTTCACTGTTCCAATTTTTTTCTCTTCTCTTCCAAGTGACTCTTTTGTATAGGGATCGTATAGTCTTGTACCAAGTTTATATACTTCATATTTTTCCCCCGTATGTATAAAATTTCCACCCATGTTGACCACTACTCTATCTCTACTAACGCTTACTATTTTAGGGGGATAGATATTAAAAATGATCTGCTCGACTAAAACCTGGGCAATTTTATCTCCTGCTTTTACTACGATACTTTCTGCTCTTCTTGCAGGAGGAAGTTCAAACTCAATGTCAATAGTATCAGACCATTTAATCTGTTGGGTTGGGATATTTAATATCCTATATGCTATGGTAGCGTAGGCTTCATTTTTTGAACTACTTTCTCCTGTATAGTAGTTGTTTTCTATATTTTTATTTACCCCAAAATCCAATATCTGGCCAATGACAAAATAGTCAGCTCCAAGTCTTTTACCAAGTCTTGCAAGCTCAACTGGATCGCTATCCCCACTTGTAAGTAACTCTTTTTCTACTTGGTAATATTTGCTATTTTGTCTATCAAGCACTGTAAATTTTCTTGTTTGTGTGATCTTATTGACAATAGATTGTGTGATGCGATCAGACAATGCTTTACCGTTGATTGAAACACCATAGAGGGTGTAATTTTTTTTGTATTCAAAAGGAAGCACTGCTAAGGAGCGGCGATTGCGAGGATTGAGTCCAGGGGATCTATATTTTGCAAAGTAGGCTTTGACTTTTGCTTTATACTCTTTAGGAGAGATTTTTTTAACGTAAATGATTTTATAGCTATTGATAAATCCTCCAGTTGCACTAAAAATGCTATTGGATGTCCTATCAGTAACTTTAATTGATGCCTTATACGAATCATTGACAAATATGTGAGCTTCATGAATTTTTCGCTGCAATCTTTTTTGTGCTGAAATTGCTATTCCTTTGACTTGTCCAACTGCATTAATCAAAGCATTTTTAACAGCTTCATCATATGTAGTGCCGTAGCCCTGGGCTACGATAGAGATAGTTTTTATACCTGCAAGAAGAGAAAGTGAAAAAAGAATTATTAGTAGTATCTTTTTCATTTATAGCCTTTAGAAATCATTTATATCATTTACAATTTGGCTTTCTCCAAATCCACTTTTACCACTTTTGTTTGTTGTATGTTTACTTGTTTGTTTGTACCCTTTTTTAAATTGATTAATTTTTTGTAGAGTCGCATATCTCCAGACTCTCACAGCACCTACCAATTTTTGTCCTGTTGGAAGAGTATATCTCCATGTTTTTACTGTACTGACTCCTTGTAAATTCATGGATGCATGAGCTTGAGCTTGTTTATTTGTAATGTCGATTATATTTTTAATTGTTTTTTCAATCGTATCGCTGTCTGGTTTAAGTTCTCGTTCTACATATTTTCTAATCTCTTCACCTGTTTGTCTTGATGTTTTTGTACTTAGATAACCATTTACTAGCATTGCAATTTGTGCATCAGCATTTGATATTGCACCCTCTTTTGCATTTTGTTTGAGTCTAACATTGATATAGTGATCTTTATTTGGAATATAGCTTTGTATTCCGTAAGAAATTATTGCTGGAGTTCCATCGATATCATATACAAGACGTGTACCTAGTGTTTTTGATAGATCTTGTGGAGAGTCTGGAATTAAAGATCGTATATCTCTCCCTTTGCCTTTAATGAGAGATTTTCTATGGTATTTAATATCTTTTGCAATCTGTTTAGTTTTAGGGCTGACGACAGCGATAACACCTACTACATAATTACCATTTTTATCTGATGCCCATGCTGATTGAATGGTAAAAATACCAGAAACATCGCCGCTTGCTTTGGTAATTACATTTTTTATAAATTTATCTTTGAAGAGATCTTTTTTCTGTTTTGGAGACATGTGTTGCAATTCTTTAGGATCTACTCCAAGTCCAATGAGCTTTTTATCGAGAGTTTTATCAATTACATCTAGATTTTTATCCAAAATTGTTAGAATTTTCCCCCAAAAGCCTCTTGTGTAATTGTTTGGTAACTCAATTTTCGCTGCATTTGTCGAAGAGTCCGAAAAAAAATGTCTTATCTCATCAACTGTTTCTCTACCATACATATCTTTTGCATACTGTTCCATAATAGCAAAGAAAGCTTTATCATATGCATTGACTAAAGCATTTCCAAACTGGGGATCTGTTGCAGGAATTGATACTGCTTCTTGTGCATAATAGAAAAATTTTCCATTTACTTCCCCAAAAGAAGGAATTCCTACTTTTTGTAAAAATGCATCAGCCCAGTCGTCTATTTTCTCTGAGGCTGTTGGAACTATAGGTTGAGATAAGCTGTTTTGCTCTTGTATATCTTGCTGATTGATACTATTTTGTGATGCATTGGCTGAAGATATTGATACAAGAAGTGAACTAGTTATTAAAGAATGTAATAGAATTTTATATATTTTCAAGGTATTCCCCTTTCTTACCATGGTGCAGATTTAGAGCTGCCAGCTTTACTAATAACCTCTTCACCTTCCCAAAAAGCCAAGCCACTTGTTACATCTGTAAGACTCATTTGTATATAGTAATCAACTCTTTGTTCTCCATTTGCTAACTTTGAAACCCGCTGAATGATTTTTCCAGACAGACTCAAGTCTGGAGCAACAACTGTTCCTTTTTTTGCAATTGTTTTTTGATTAAACTCTTTGTTTTTTCTAAGCTTTCTTAGCTCCAATGTCGCTCTATCTTCCGGACCTCCAGCTCTAAGAGCAGTTGTTACGATAAATTTGCCACTATTAAGAAGCGCTATACGTATTTTTTTGACTATCTGGTCAATATCGAGGCGCTGTGTGGTATCATTTGTAAAATCACTAATCATCATAATAAGAGGTTTTCCCTCTTTTTTCATTTTTGTCTCATACATTTTGTTGAGGTAGGGAGAGCGTAGCATAGAATCTACAAGTTTCAGTGAAGCTCTTTCAATATCTTCATAATCAAGACCGAGAGTTGTCGGTGTAGATGTGCCTAATTTTTCTTTATCAATATAGTGGGGTTGACTACTTACTGCACATCCAGAAACAAATATGCTTGCTATTATAAGAGATATATAAATGGTTTTTCTTTTCATCATCTGCTCCTTTACTGTTTTACTCTTATATAAAATTTGAAAGACTCGACTTGAGGGCTATGAGCAATTCCTTGAATTGTTTTATACTCCATAGCATTGAGTGTAAGAGGCAGCCAAGGCGTTGCATCAACTTCAAATCCGGTATCATCAAACCATCTAAATCGATACTCTAGCTCATATTGCTCCTGTTTATGGTTTTTGATATCAACAGAGACATGCAAAAGGTCATTAGTATACTTGGAGTTATAGCTGACAATAGAGACTTTATAATCTAATGGAATATTGTTGATAATATACTCGTTGCTTATACTTTTTAAAACGTTGCTTGCACTTTTGTGTGCAGGGTATGTAGAGGGGGCACATCCGGTTGAAAGAATGAGCACTGCAATAATACTCCATATTTTCAAAGTCTTTATGTTCACTTTTTCTCCTTTTTTATGATGTGTAAATCACCATTTATAGATTTTATTAATGTAAAATGTTCATCTTCTGGTTTTATAATCACATCTCCTGTTCCTTTTAAAATTAAGGTTTCAATCTTTTCTATTTCCAAAAACAGATCACCACTGTAGTTAATAGTAGCTTTTTGAACATCTTGCAATTTGATTTGAGCATCTCCAATTATATCTAAAGAAATGGTATTAACTGCATTTTTAAACTCAATGTCTGCATCACCTTGAACTGTAAGATTGAGTGTATCGATTTTTTTATCAATTTTTAAAAATGTATCACCAATAAGAAAAATGGTATGAATATTGTGAATATATAAATCTATTGGCGCACCATAAGCAATCTCTTTTGAGTCTTTCAACTCCAAAGTTTTCTTTGCTATTTTGAGTTCGTTTTTTAGTATTTGAGGAAATATAATTTTGCACTCTTTGTCTCTATTTTGTATATGAAGAGTCATTCCATCTATCTTGAATACTCCTTTGTCAAAACTGCATTGAATATTTTTTGCGATCCTTTTTTTTAAGTCTTGTTTATGAGGAGCCGATACTTTTTTCCCGTTAATAATGATTCCTGTATTGCCATGCACAACGCTACCAGGAGATATTATTGTCTTGTTTGAGATGATATTGCTATCAGCAAAGAGGAGTGTATTTCCGATGAATAACAAAAAAATTGCAAGTAAATTTATCTTTTTTGTACAAAGATACATTTTTCAAAACTTCCTTTCATACATTTTTTCCCATTGGGCCAAATAGCTGAAGATAAATCGCTTTTTATAAATCTGCAATTATGTAATGTTGCTTGTACAAAACTGGTTCCTGGTAACTTTGAATAGATAAAGTCTATAAAATGTAATTTTGCATTATTGAAATAGGAAAACTTTATTTCACTTTTTATAAATTTGCTAAATTTTATGAGAGTCAATCTAAAGTCACTATTGTAAATGGTGCAGTTTTTAAAAACTACTTTGTTGAATTTACTATTGCGAAAATTGGTTGCATTAAAATTACAATGAATAAACTCTACATTTTCAAATTTGTAATTTTTAAAATCCTTTTTATTAAATACCTGATCACGGAATATTTTGTTAGAGATAGTTCTTGTACCTAAGAGCTGTTTTTTGAATTGATCTATTTTATTATTAATAGGATTCGTTTCAAAAACATACCCAAAGAGAGACGACGATATGAGAAAAAAGAGTATAAAAGTATTTGTAAACATCGTTATAACTGTTTAAATGTTATGGTTGTGCTGTAAAAACAGTTGTCATTACATGGAACAGGTAAAACCTTGTTAATAATATATTTTCTTTTAATGTGGGCCTTTTTGAAATATCTGTTAATAAGTTTTGCATGCTCAATAGCTTCAACTTCATTGCCTTTGCTAATAATGACGATTTTGCAAGATGGCTCCTCTTTAATCTCTTTTTTTATGAGTTTTATAGCATTGTCCAATTTGGTTTTTTCGACAATATAACTTGTGCCATAATTGTCAAAATTTTTGTTTTTTAATGCTATAGGATAAATTGTAATATCTTCTATATCATCGTAATAGAGTTTTTTTGCTATTTTCTTTTTATGTTTAGCATGAGTGATACTAGGAGATTTTTGTTGTAGTGTAATATGTTCAGCACAGACAAAATAGATGTAATCTTCAAGCTGCACTGGAGTATTTCTTGTAAAACCACAAAGATATTCTCTCTCTCCTTTTACTAAAAGTGTGGCAAGGAGTTTATGGAGATCTGTTTTTGGAAGTCTCTTTTCTTTCTGTGTAGTTGAGAGTAAAAATTTATCTAGATATGCAGTTCTTATGCTATTGTTATTATCAATATCGAAAAAGCCCAGCTTATAATTGCTATCTACTACAGGAATAAAATTGTAAAAAGGGTAGAGATAAGCAATATCTTTGATGTTGCCTATATAGAAAAAGGCATCGGCTTTGCTTCGTTTTAAATATTTTATAGCTTCATTCTTCTTGATATTAAAAATTTCTGGCGTTAGGGTATATTTTTCTTGGAGATTGAGGAAGGTATAAAAATCTCCACTCCCTTCACTATCAACTATCACTCTTCTATTGGAGAGGTCTTTGAGATTTTTTATTTCACTATTTTTTGGAGTAATTATAAGTATAGCTGCTCTGTAAAGAGGAAAGATAATTTTTAATCTTTCTTTAAGCGCAAAATCTTCTCTTATTAGATCTTTGATAATATCTTCTTGGACAACTGCTAATGAAGTAGAGGGATTTTTTAGAAGAGAGCGTAAACTCTGAATATCGCCTTTTGTCTCTTCGATAGTGAAATATGTATTGAGAATGCTGTTACTAATGACATTATAATCAGATGTACCTTGGTAACTCGTAGCGATTTTATCTGCAAAAAGAATAGCTGATAATAGCAATATATAAAGGAGTATTCTCATGCTTTACTCCAAAATTGATTTTAAAAGTTTTTTTCGTTTATACTCTATTTTTCTTTTTACCTGTGTATTTGGTAAATTGATCAAGAGTTTTACAAAAAGCTCCGGTGTGATTGTATCATCTGGCGGGTATATGCCATACTCTTTTTTAAATCTAATTATGTAGTTGTAAAAATTGTTTTCATTCATATCTGGATAAAATTTTCCTAGTAAATAGTAGACGTATATAGCCTTTTTTTCCGGTGGAAGTGAACGAAATTTTCTTTTATAATTGTTGATTACCTGATATTCTGGCATTGCTCCTGGAATTGCCAACCAATATGGAAGGAGTCGTAGTTTTCCTAATAACTCTACGCTGCTTGCTTCTGCTAAAAGTCGGAGGGATTCATGCACACCATTTTGTACACTTGCGCTTCCTGTTAGAGCATAACCACTTCCGGCTATATTGAAGCCTACTTCATTTGAGTCGGTAAGTCGTTTTATAATAACTTTGTTTTTTGCGAAAGCAAAAGGTACATACTCTAGTGTATTTAAATTTATAGCTCGTAAATCGACCCCCAGTTTAATTTCTTGGTATCCATAATCAGCTTGTTTGCTTATGTCCGTTTCCCCTTGTCCTTTTCCAAAGTAGAGTCCAAGATTGTAATTTGCATTTTCGCTTTTGATTGCATCAAACTCACTAATTTCACCTTCAATAACAAAAGCTTCTGCTCCTTTTGGGATAAAGTCTGGATTGGAGACAACATGCACTTTGTATCCCATATTCATAAAAGAACTTTTGAGCATACCGGCAATATCCTCGGGAACTTTTCCTATTCCTGTTGTTTTATTCGTTATAGGCTGAATATAGATGTAGATATCTGGATCTTCTATCTCATAGAGCATGTCGCCTATTGTCTGCAGGGAGACACTATATTTAGTTTCATTAGTTGTTACCTCTTGCTTCGGCTTTTCAAGTTTTGGAATTCTTTTTTTAGCAGCTGCAATTCCACAGCCACTTAGTAACATTACTGTTAAACCCAGACTGAGATACCATGCTAGTTTTTTCACTGTTTACTCTCCAATTTTGCTATTTTTTATTTGAACACTATTTATAATTTTTGATGGAAGTTTTTTTGATTTAATTTCAACACCGCTATTTAATTTCTCATTTGTATGAACATTTTTAATATCGACAATATTAACAACTTTTCTCACTTTTGCTTTTTTATCAATAACAACACCAATGTTTTTTTCCTTATTGTCATGTAAAGATGTAGAAGTGATATTTTTGATTTCAGTATAGTTATAGACTTCTCTCACTCTCTTTTTATCTTTTACTTCTACTCCTGCTTTTTGTAGATCACTTCTTTTTCTAATAATTTTAAATTTATATTTTTTAGGATTCCTCTTTGCTCTTTGCTTTATCATATTTCTATAATAGAGCTTATTGATTTTTTTATCTTTTCCAAAATTTTCAAATTCATCGTTAAAGTTTTTGCCATATTGAACTTGGGGATGGGAAGATGCTTCTGCTCCCATTTGTTTTATAATTTCTGAAGGTTTATTGTTTGTGTTATAAGATGTAGGATTTTGTTGTGAAATTGTTGCTTCACTAAAAGCAAAACAAAAAAAGGAAAAACCTGATATTATTAAAAGATTGAGTTTTTTCATTTTTTCCTTTCTTCATAGAGGTGGAAGAATCCACCTTCTATTTTAGTCTCCTAATTTGACTCCTGCATTCCCACGATTTTTTGAGTTGATTAATGTTGTATCATTTTTTATTGTGGAATTTTTTATATTTACATTTCTTCCTTTTGCTGAGATGCCGGCATTCCCACGATTTTCTGAATTAATCATCAATGTTTTATTTAAAAGTTTTGATTTTGTTATACCAACATTTCCACCCTTAGCTGAGATACCTGCATTCCCACCATAATTTTGAGAATTGACCATTGTAGTTTTATTTTTAATTGTGGAATTTTTTATCTTAATATTTCTTCCTTTTACAGAAATACCCGCATTTCCAGTGTTTGTTGAGTGAGTCATTTTTGTTTTATTTAATAGTTTTGATTTGTTCGTTATTTTTACATTTCCTCTCCCTTTCACTTCAATGCCTGCATTTCCTTTATTTGTCGATCCACTTCTCAATGTAGTTTCATTTTTGATTGTGGAATCTTTTATCTTAACATTTCTTCCTTTTACTGAAATACCTGCATTTCCGGTGTTTATTGATCTGTCTCTTATTATTGTTTTATTTTTTATTGTAGAGTCTTGTATCTTGACATTTTTCCCTTTTACTTCAATACCTGCATTTCCACTATTTTTTGAATTAAGAATTTCAGTTTTATTCAAAATTTTAGAGTCTTTTACCTCAACTTTATTGCTTAAAGCCAATAGCGAAGATGTAATTAAACTTACACTTACTATTCCAACAACTAACTTTTTCATCTTTCTATCCTTTTGTTTTATTGGCACTTCATAAATATTATAGAACATTTTATGTTAATTAAAGATTAAATGAATAAAATTTTATAAGGGATGTAATATTTCTGAAATAAATATTATTTTTTTATAGAAAGTTCTAAGATGAAATATAAATGCTATTTGCTTTTAATGATACTGTTATCAACACACCTCTATGCTTTCAGTGATAATATAGATGTGAATATTAATAGTGATCAAAATACCTCTATTTTTTATAGAGTAAGATATGACAATGAAAATAGTATATTGCAGTATGTAAAAAGTCACCTTTTTGTTTTAGATAAATATGATATCAATAGAAAAAATCTTTTGCACTATGCAGTTTTATATAAAAAATATAGATTATTGAGATTTTTAATCGATCAAAAAAAGAGTATCGCAATACAAGATGGAGCGGGCAATACACCTCTACATTTTGCAGTTATGAATAGAGATACTTATGCGATAAAACTTTTAATGCTTTCTCCATCTTTTGCGATAGCATTAAAATTAAAAAATGGAGACAATCTCACGCCCTTAGAAATTGCTGCGAAAAGGAACGATAAAAATATTGTGGATCTCTTACGATCATTTGGTACAGAAAATAATCAAGAGTGGATAGATTATGATAGTTTTAATGAGGATTTTGAAAAACAGAAGCAAAAACATAAAAAATTTTTTGAAAAGCTTCGAGAGAAGATCAAAAAAAAACATAATTCTCATATAGAGAGTTCACATGTTATAAAGGGCAGTAAAAATACAGGAAATATTGATATTCATTTAGGAGAGAGAAAGTAATTTCTCTCAAAAAGCTTGATAAGATACTATTGGTTCGCTCGATTTAGAAGGAATTGTGACAAATACAATATAATTTTTTGCACTATTTGTAAAAATTGAAGCAATGTGTTTTTTATCTGGAGTAAAAATATCAAGTTTTTCAGGAGTGTAGAGTCTTGCTACTTGAAACTCTTTTGGTAGTCGTTCCCACATTCTTGTATCTGCTTTATTCATGATGCCTTGATAAGCTGCACCTACTAGCCCGCCGAAGAAACCATATTTATCATGAAGCTGTTTTTGAATGACAGTTTGAACAATTGTTCTTGTTAGTGCCCGTGTCATGATAACAGGAAAGCGTTTTTTAAATTCTAGTTTGATAACTCTATCCATTGTTGCTATTTCTTTTGTCTTTTTTGTCCCATGGGGTGTTGTGACTTCAAGATATCTATATGCTTTTGGTCTCATCTTTAATGTTGGCAGAGCAATACCTGTATACAGTACCTTTTTTGATACTAGAAAAACAGGGACATCGATTTTCCACTCCTCTTTTTTTGGAGCAAGTCCGTTCAAAAAGATAACCCATGTATAATGTTTAGCTCTTTGCGTCAAAGAACCTTTCATTTTATCAGCTAATTCAAAATCTGCTTTGACATAGTCAGCACCTGCGTCTAGACCTTTTATCATTCCATAACACTCTTTTAGAAGGTCTGTAGCTTTGTCATAGTCTCCAATACTAAGGAAGTATATACCTGCAAGATAGCTGGTGAATGGATTGGTAAAATCTCTATAAGGTTTAAAGGCAAAAAGATTGGAGTATTTTTTTTCAATTGGACTAGTTGTTTCCTTTTTGATTTTAACATTTTGAAGCTTTTTCTTTTGTTCTTGCTGGAGTTTTTCTTTCTCTTTTCCGATCTCTTTGGCAAAAAACTCTTTTGCTCTATCTTCTCTTACTAAAGCTCTATTAAACTCTATTCTGGCATTTTGAAAATCTCTCATATTAATAAAATTGATAGCTTTATAGGTATTAACCATGATTTTTTCATAAATCTTTGGACGATAATCCATAAAGGTATCATTTGTGAGAGCTGCTCCTACACTACTTAGTACTTTTGAAGCTAAGATCTCTTCATCATATTTTTTTATTAAATCCTCTGCTTTATCGAAGTAAAAAACACTATCTTTGTACTCTTTAACATAATATCCTACTGTGCCAGCTTCATAATCCCAAAGAAGATCATCTGTTTTATTTTCATCGAGATATTTATCAAAAAGCTTTTTATATTCTAATTGAGTTGTAACGTGCTTTGTCTCTTGCATATGGGCAGAAGATTTTCCAAGATTTTTTACACTAGGAGCACATCCTGTAAAAAGGATTAAGATTATAATAGTAGGGAGCAAAACTGCTTTTTTATGAAACATGCAATTCCTTTTGAGTGCTATTATTGAAGGCTTGTTATCTTAAATTATAGTATACAAAAATAATATTATACTAACTTAAAAAATTTATACAGTTGTTTAATAGCAAAGCAGAAAGTGATAAATTTTGTAGCATCCATATCATTTCTTAGCACTGAATAAAATTTGAGCCTGTAAAATGTGTAACGAAAAACATTGAAGTGTTAATAAATAAATTATAATTTAATTTATTCATTATATAAATATAAATAAGTATGGAAAGTTAAAAAGGAGTATTATCAAAAGCAATGTTAAAAGATCTTTGGCAAAAAAGGATGAGAAGGGATAAATAGCTATATTTACAATCTATTCGCTCAAGCAAAGGTGTTCTACCACTTAAATGATGCTAAGACCTTTTTTATCTTTTTAGATGCTTTCTTTGTAAAATGTAATAAAATGTAAAACTTATAATGATAAGCCCATATATCATTGCAATATCAAAAAGCGTTTTTGGCTCATTTTCAAAAAGATAATAAATCATGAGACTTACTGTAATACTCATCAGAGCAATGGAAAGCAAAATGATTATTAAAGAAGAGTTTGTTTGTCTATAGAGCTTTGCATTCGCGATTGCTACAGCCAGAGAAACTAGTAAAAAAGTCATACTTGAAAATGCAATGATGCTATCCAAACTCCCATAGAGCACAAAGAGTGTAGCTAAAACGTACATAGACAAAAGAGCATGGGATGGAATTGTTTTAGCATTTTTATATGAGAGAATTGAGGGGAAGATCCCATCTTTTGCGATATCTGCCATCATACGACTAGCTCCAAAAAGTGTACCATTGATAGCACTGCTGGTTGCCAGCATCGCTGCAATGGAAGCCAGGACAAATCCCCATTCGCCAAGAATTGGTTTAAGTGCTTCAGCTATCGCGTACTCTTTTGCAGCTTTTATCTCCTGTGGTGTTAAGATTCCAATAACGGCAATAGCTAAAACCACATAGATGAGAGTGACAATAGTGATAGAAAGATAGATAGAAAGTGGTGTATTGCGATCGGGATTTTCGGTCTCAGCCACAGAATTGGTAATAAGCTGAAAACCTTCAAATGCCACAAAAACCAAAGCTGCACTCAAAAGGACTCCACTAAAGCTTTTATCAAATAAGGGTTGGAAATGGGAAGGATTGAGATAAAAAAGGCCAATTATTCCCATTGTCATCATAATGGCCACTTTAAAAAAGACGATAACATCTTCGCTCTCTCCCATCTCTTTGATACCTAAAAGATTGATCCACAAAAAAAGCGTCAAGATTCCAAAAGCAAGAAGTGAGCGTACAAGATAGTTGTCAGCATATCCAAGCATTGCAGCTCCATATGATCCGAAAGTATAAGCATAAAGTGCTAGTGTACCAATATATCCTACTATCACACTCCAACCTGTAATTGCTGCAATAGCTAGAGTTTTCGGAAAAGCGTATTTCAAATAGATGTAGCTTGCACCGTCAACTTTGTACGCAAGTGCCAATTTTGCATAGTTGTATCCTGCAAAAAGAGCGATGATACCTCCAATTACAAAGACTAAAACTGTTGCATGCCCTGCAATCTCATCGGCAACACCCATAACTGAAAAGATTCCGCCACCGATCATGCTCCCTATGCCGATGGCTACAAGCTCCTTGAGACCAAGCTTATCTCTCATCTTCTATAAGCCTTTCAAAAATCTGTGTCAGCTCCTCTGCACTCACAAGCCCTTCAGCCAAGATTTTGCCTTGCCACTCTAACGTTGGATCTTTTGCCACACCCTTTTCGATCGATTTTCTAGCATCCTTTTCATAGTGAATCTTTAATCGAAGCGGCAGATGTTTGACAGAGCAAACGAGCCTTTTGGCAAGTTTGAGCCGCTCCGTATCACTTCCATGGATTGTTACATCAAACAAAGGCCACTCTTTGTGCTCTGCATGAAGCATTTCCCCTTCTTTAAGGGGATAGCAATATTCTAAACTCATTTCATTCCTTGCTTTTGATATAGAGTGTCAACTTCATAGCTTCTGCCAACAGATCGATTGCCTCAATAACATAGAGTTTATTTACAACATCTCTTACTTTGATACAAAGAAAAAAGACATTCTCTTTAAAACTTATATATTTAACAATATCATAGCCTTCTTCCGGTTCACTCTCTAAAAACTCCAATGCTTCTATTGCCCATCCATAATTTTGGCTTAATAGCTTATATATATTGAGCTGGACAGTCTTTATCGTTAATGCTTTATCATTGGTAATACTTCTTGTATAAACAATATCGGTCATTGCCCGCATTGTAGCAAGAGAGCTTGTCAAAGAAAGATATGCTGTGACATTGATGTTATTGAGTGGCTTGATAATAGTGTTTTTCAGTGCCTGTAAATTCTTCTCATTTGGCTCATTGGAAAACTGTGTACAAAATCTTTTGATAGTTGATAGATGAAAACCAGCTTCTTCTAAAACATCTTTATACTCTTTGAGTTCTTCCAAACTCTTTTCAAAAAGCTCTTTTGCTTTTTTGTCTACTTTCAACTCTTCAAAAGAGCTTTTGCATCGAATATAGGCCATATGAAGGCTATTAACTGCAATAAAAAGATCATTTGCCCTGTAAGGAGACTCTGCTAACGTTTTTTGCGAAAAGTATTCTTCTTTCATGATCTCTTCTGATACTTTTAAATACTTGATTATGAGCTTGAGATAGGGCAAGATAGTAGGCTCTTTTTGTGAAAGCTCTAAAATGAGTTCACTCAGTATATGATAACCGTAAGAGAGCAAAATCGGATCGAGTCTGATGTGATAATGTGCAATGGCCACTTTTGCAATTTTGTTATAAAGCTCCTCATCAAAAGGTTTAGAGAGTAACTGAGCAACAAATTTGATCTGTTTTCTTTTGAGCTCGGGGATTCTCTCAACCGGAATGAATTTCGTAAATTCCTCTTTTTGCAAGAGCTTTTCGTAAAATTTGTCCATTATCTCATTCACATAAGGCTCTATCTTTTGTAACGCCTCTTTTCGCTTCTTTAGATCATCATCTTGCAGTTGGTATATCTCTTTAATAAGTTCAATTTTTGCATTCATCACAGCACCTCTTCTAGTGTTTTGTACATCTGAACAATTTTCTCATCGCTATTTCTTAAAAATTTAGCAAGAAGCAACGTTGCATTTTTCAAAACCTTTACACCAATTTCTGGATTTTTTTGACAAAAGGCAAAAAAATCCTTTTGAGAAACTTCCAAAATCACTGAATCTTTTTTAGCCTCTACAGTCGTTAAACTGTTACTTCTATCCACAAGGCAGGTCAGTGAAAAAAAGACACTGCTGTCACTGATCGTTGCAACCTCCATCTCTCCATCACTGGAGTGCTTTTTTACCAAAAGCTCGCCACTTTCTAACAAAAACCCTTTTTTTAAATGCTCACCTTCTTTTTTGATCGCCTGCCCTTTTGAAATCTCTTTTTTTGTAAAAATGGACAAAAAGCTTTGTTCCTCCTCTTCATTCAAACCTTCAAACAGCGGATTTTTCATGTTTTCTCTCCATTACGATTAATGCTGCAAACTCAGGAATAACAAGATTATCGTCAGGATTGATAACCACTTCCATCTCGACCTGATTTTTTTTGATTTTTGTGAGAAGCTTTTTATATTTTTCCACATCCCCTCCAAACTGCAGCTTTTTTAAGACAATTTTTTTCAGTTCACTCTCTGTTATATAGTTTTTTACGATGCCTATGAGTATCTCCCCTTTTTGCAAGCTATCCTCAAAAGCCTCTTTATAAGAGACTCCCTCATAGGAGTGTTTCGTTTGGATATGGATATTTTGTGTTCTAAGTAGCTTTCTGATAACCTTGGACATCCCAGGCTCTGTGACAGATTTTGAGAGTAAAAAGCGGTTATACTCTTCGCTCATAATAATTTCGTTGCATTTGCTTTTTATGAGATAGTTTTCATACTTTGGATCGATGATTTCTGCTGTAATATAGACATGTGGATTTAAGGAGCGAATCAAAATGACCGTCTCAAGCACCCTTGCATCGGCAAACTCATCATGCATATTGAGTATCATAACTTTATCGGCTCTTTCGATATGCGCCTCTTTCAAAACCGCTTCATCGTTGTATTCCCCTTGCGCCCATTTGAGATGATGCTCTTCAAGAAGATTTTTTAGTTCTGGTACAAGTTCAGGATAAACGATTACGATATTCTCCCCATAATGGGCTTTAAAACTTTGTAAAACCTCTATGCGAGGCGTTTTAAACCCGCAGATCACAAGGTGCTTGTTCAGTGAATCCAACATCTCATATTCCTTTTTTGAAGAGATTGTCAGGGCTACAAGTTTGCTCGTCATTGTCGCTGTAAATGCAGCAACTGCAATGACACCACCTACAATAATGATAATCGCTACAATTTTTCCAGCTGTACTATGGGGCACCACATCACCATATCCAACGGTAGTCGCCGTAACAATAGACCACCATAAACCATCAAAAAAATTTTTATAGGTTTGAGGCTCAAGCAACTCCATCAAAAAAGATGCAATAAATAAAAAGATGGTATAAAGAAGGATATAGAGCGTCGACAAATTAAGTTCTATTTTTAATCTTCTCAAAACCATCCTTTCAATAGCCACTTTAATAAACTATAACAAAGAAGATCTTTTGAATAGATAATTTTTAAGGCAATACTACAAGCTCCTTTGTATCATTTCTACGGTATTCTGGCTGCAGTGTCACATGGAAAATATGATATTTTTCTTTTAAAACTTTTTCTATTTTTTCCATCTTTTTCATCACCTCTTTTAGTTTAAGATCACTGCTAAAATCCACATGTGCCTCAAAAAAGAGATCATGGTCATTGAGTCTCCAGATGTGAATATGATGGATATTTTCGATTCCAGCTATTTGTGAAACGTCTTCGGCAATCTTTTGCAAATCTATCTCTTTGGGGGCAAACTGCATTAAGATAAAGACAGACTCTTTGATAATATCAAAAGAAGCCCAAATAAGATAAAAAGCTATGAAAATAGAGATAACTGGATCGATCCAGTAGATGTGCCACCACTGCATGAGTAACCCACCCACAACAACAGCCACTGAAGTAGCCACATCTGTTAAAAGATGCAAATAGGCTGCTTTTATGTTCATATTCTCATGGGCATCCTCTTTGACAAGAAAAACACTTAGACTATTTAAAACGATACTCAAACCCCCAAGCCATATAACCCACATGGAATCGATAGCTTCTGGGTGCAAAAATTTCCGCACCGCCTCAATAATCAAAAAAATGGCTATTGCCATCAATAAAGAGGCATTAAAAAGCGCTGCTATAATTTCAGCCCGTTTATAACCAAACGTTTTTGAGCTATCAGCCTCTCTTGCTGCCAAACGATTGGCTATCCATGCAACTACAAGGGAGAGCACATCGCTGAAGTTATGCATCGCATCGCTTAAAAGCGCCAAAGAACCAGAAAGAAATCCGCCAATGATTTGCGACAAAGTGATGATAATATTTAAAATGATCGTAATAAAAAGATTTTTACCACTTACTTCGTGATGGTGGTGCCCCATTTGCTTCCTTTGTGATTGCACTTTTTTGCTCGTATCACTTGAATCTCTTTAACTCTTTTTTCTAAATCGCTAAGCATCTCATATTGAGCCGAATCGGTATGCCCCAGTTTTTCCATCTGCTTTTTTCTCTCTTCAATCGTCTCAAGCCACTCATCGATCACCTCATCAGGAACGGTGCAATCCGTCGCCTCGTCCTTTTCATGCTCGACGATCCAGTCAGCAATTTTTTTCAATATATGTAACATACTCTATCCTTAAAAAGTGATATGCAGCAGTTTTGCTATCATCTTGGCTGCTACAATCAAAAGCAAAACACCAATAAGCTTTTTGACCTGTCCTGCTGTTAAATTATAGTGCATGATTCTATCACCTAAATACCCTCCCATAATCGCTGCAACGGTTACATCGGCTAAAAGGAGCCAATCCATCTTGACAAAACTAAGATATGTAGCAAAGGCGCCAAGAGTGGAAAAAGGAATCACAAAACTGATGGCATAGGCTGCTTTTTTTGCATCAAATCCCAGCAATATAAGCAGCGGCATGATAAGCGATCCACCGCCAACGCCTATCATCCCTGAAACAATCCCGACACTTCCTCCAATCACATAGAGTATCCACGCTTTATCATAAACTACTTTTGTTTCTCTATGACTAAAGAGCAATAAAAAAGCGCTGACAATCAAAAAGGCTACCAGCATCCATTCGATGATATCTTTTGGAACATATTGAGACAACCATGCCCCAATTGGAGTAGCGATCATAATGGATATCACCAAAGGAAGGGCGAATTTTATATCCAAAACACCTCGAAAAAAGTTCATGATTGAAGCTGTAATGGTAGAAGCTGAGTTGATAAAGAGCCCTATCGCCTTGGCAAGATTGAAAGGAAGTCCCATCATTGTAAAGGTTGGCACCAGTGCAATGGCAGAGCCCACGCCACCCATGGCAAAGAGGGTGGAAAGAGCAAAAGTAAGTAAAAAATATAGACCATAATGGATAAGCTCTGGGCTCATAATTTATCCATTTACCAAAACTGTCGTTTTATAAAAAGGCTCTATCGGTCCTTCTACGATATATGGCAATATTGAAAGCACATGATGGCAAAATTTTAGAGAATTTTTATAGTCATACATACCCTCCCCTATCCCAGGGAAAAGTTTGAGATTGGCTAGGTAATTGTGCCCCATCGTAGAATCCCCTACCATGTTTTTGAGTGAAAGTGACAAAAAGCCTCTTTTAACTTCTGCCATTGCAGAAGCCAAAGTCCGTCCACCCACCGCCAAAGCCGCATTTTTCATAAAATCTCGTCGTTTCATTGTTTTCCTTCTAACATTTGGTGCTTATGCATCTCATACAAGAGATCATGCATATCAAAATAGCCTATCATTGCTTCAAAGATCATCCGTCAGAAAAGCTCGGCACATAAAAAGAACCCCACAAACATCAAAATTGTCACAAACTTGCCTCTTTTGGAAAGCGAAGCATAGAGTGTGTGAAGTATATCGTTTAATGTTTTAGCAATTGAGATATTTTGGACAATCCAATGCCTTGCAATCCAAAGTACAAATGGCATAACAATTGCACCAATATAGTAAATGACTATCAATACATATTGAGTAATAAAGTGATTAAAAGATAAAACATCATACATCTTGTATACTTTCTATTATCTCTTTTGCTTTGTCACCTCTTAAAAATTCGACCACTTTGAGCAGTCCGTCCGTAAGATATCGTGCATTAAAGCCTTTGAGTGTAAGATAGAGCCTTGCAATTTCGGCTCTGTCATAGTGGGGACACATAGTCACAATTGTTTTGCTACTATCTAGCTCATTGAGTCTGTCTGGCAGCTCATTGAGTGGAATATGCAATCCAAATCCTACATGCCATGCCTCATACTCCTCCCTAAATCTGATATCAACAACTTGTGCTTCGTCTTTTTGTAAAAGCTCAAACATCTCTTCAAGCCCGATTTTCATAGCCTTTCGCTCATCATAATCAAAACTTTTCAGATATTCATCAAAATCCACTGCTTTCTCCTACTAATAAATTTTGTAACAAAGTCAAACAGACATATCTTGAAACACTGTTTGTTATATGATGCATTGCATCCATAAACTCTTGCCACTCTCTTCTTACTTAAAATACAGTATAAGCTTAGCCACAACACCGATTAAAAAGATCCATACAATATTTATTTTCCAGTATCGTACTGCCAAAAAAGCCCCAACCGCCCATATATAGGTTGCAGGATTTATGAGAGCAACTTTGCCCAGGCTTAATAGAACAAAAACAAGCATACCTGTAAACGCAGCCAATATCCCTTTTAAAGCACTACGAATCAGAGCCAACTTTTTGATCTTCTCATACACTTCACTCATAACAAGAGTATAAAAAAAAGAGGGATAAAACATGCCAACGGTAGCCAAAACGCTTCCCAAAACCCCACTGACTTTATAACCGATGAAAGTGGCGGTAATGAGGAAGGGTCCTGGCGTAATCTGACCAAAAGCTATTGCGTCTGCAAACTCTTTCAATGTCAGCCAGTGATGCGAAACTACCACTTCTTGCTGCAGTAGCGGCATTATGGTCATTCCGTTGCCAAAAGCCACTGCTCCCACTTTGAACATAGAAAAGAGCAGCTCTCCAGACTCGGTATGCCATATATATCCTGCTGCAAAAAGCAGTACAAAAATGGAACCTGCAAGAAAAATAGCTACCATACGCCACTGCCATTTGCCAGGAAATACCACTTCATACTCTTTTATGTTTTCATAATCCTTTTGAGAAGTTTTTAAAGAAAAAAAGAATAGTCCAAGTACTGCGGCAACTATGATAATCCAAAAGGCATTCATACCATACAGCATCAATATAAGCGCGATACCGGCTATCAGTGCAGTTTTGCCTCCATCAATATATCGGCTGGAAAAATCGATCGTTACTTGTAAAACAATCCCTACTACCATCGCCTCTATGGCAATAAAGATGGGATGAACCCATTCGATATGACCATATCGAAAATAGAGCCACGATAAGAGCAACATCAATAGATAAGATGGCAAAATAAAAAGAAAAGTAGCTAAAACAGCGCCAAAAAATCCTTTAATTCGATAGGCTGAATAGGTAGCCAGATTGACAAAAATGGGTCCAGGATAGAGCTGCACCATAGCCAGCCCCTCATCTATCTCTTCTTGACTCAGCCATCCTTTTCTTACGATAAGGTCTTTTAACTGCTGCAGCATCGCCATACTGTATGCAGTCAAACCCAAAAGAAAATATGCCCAACAAAGCTGCCAAAGGGTCGGAGTCTCTTTTTGGTTTACTGTTTTATCACTCATTTTCTATTCTTTCAACAATCATCCCTTGCAATAGGGCTCCTATGATTATGTATATATTCAACACTATTGTAAATGTTAGTCCAAAATAGTGCACCATCAATGGAAGCAGTGGCAGTTTCACAGCTCTTGCATAAAAAAAGAGGGCTATTAAAGAATCCCTTAGCCCTTTTTTCTTTAAATCATCTATCAAAGGATACCATGCATACATGGGACCGTGACTTAAAATCCCGGCAAACAGTGCTATGGTCCATGCTTTTATCCCGCCTTCACGGCTTAGATGTTTTGCCAATGTTTTCGGGTCGATAAAAAAGTTGATAAGGGCATTGATTAAAACGACAACGGCTAAAATAGGTGCGATTTTGATCAAAAGATGAAAAAACTCCTGCAAAGCCAAAATAGCTTTTTGAGGGAAAAAGAGAAAAAGCAACATATAGCTTGCAACGACGATGAGCAAAAACCATTTTCCCCTCATCCCAAAAGCTCCAGCGTCCAAACGGTAGCGATGGTAATCAAGAAGGTAAAAATAAAAGCCAAAATGTTTCTAAGAAGCATAAATCGAATGCCAAGTACGCTTGCTTCCAGTGGCAGCTGCACAATTCCAAGCGTAACCCATGCCAAAAGAAACGCCGTCACTCCATACATCGACACGCCACTTTCTAAAAGTTCCCCACCTAATATATAACTTATAATTGCCTGCCCAACGGCAATGGCTCCGGCAAAAAGACCAATGAAGGTATCATAAAATGGATTTTTAGTAAACAAAGATGCAAGCAGATCGGGAGTGATGAAAACTTTGAAAATGCCGACAACTCCGATAACCCCTAATAGCATCGGTAATATCTTGAAAAAACTTTTTAAAGATTGAGAGAGTGCTCTTTTCATCTATATCTCTGTATGTATTTTACTCTCGTCCACTCCATTTTTCATAAGCACTTTTTTAAACGTATCCAATGCTCCAAAAGGTCCTGCTATATAGTAATCCCTATCGGTATCAAAAATCTCTTCTAAAAAAGCCTCCAGTGCTCTTTTTTTGAAAAATTGTCCATGTTTTGGCAGTTTAAATGCAACATCATACTCTTTCGCCACCAAAATGGGTTTGAAATTTTTATATGTTTGGGCAAGCTCGTTAATCTCATCCAAATAGTAGAAATCTTTTGATCGGCTCACTCCCCAAAACAGTTTGATATCTCTATCTTGATCTTTTAAGAGTACTTCTCGTATCATTCCGATAAGCGGTGCAAGCCCTACACCAAGAGCCACGAAATAGAGTCTGTTTTGCGAATCACACAAACTTTCCGTACGGCCCTTTTGCAATGAGGGATTCCTCTCTTTTCAAGTCATTATAGGCATATTCGCTAAATCTTCCTCCTGGAACCCTTTTGACATGAAACTCGACATATCCGTCAGAGAAAGGAACATTTGCAACAGAATAGCTCCTTCCAAGCCAATTCTTACCCGGAATTTCAAGCTCCATATAACGCCCGGCTCGTATATTTTGCACATTTTCAAGATCACATCTTAAAATTGTCACATCACCTCTGATCTCTTTATCAACAATTTTTGCTTGCTCTTTTGGTGCTGGTTTTGCATCTTTGTATTCCAAAATATCTCTTCGAGTAAATAGATCATCTTCAACTGCGTGATGCTCATCGACTCTTTTTTCAAGATCTAAAACGACATCAAATGGCGGAAAAGATATGGCATCTACCGGGCAAGTATTATGGCAGGTGGTACATCCTACAAGACAGTTCAACGGATCATAGACAATCGATTTTTCGTTTTCAAAATCATATCTATACACAAGCCTGTTGCATCCTGTCACACATGTTGCACACCCTATACATCTCTCATGATCGACAGTGGGATGCCAATCTATCTCTTCTCTTGGTATTCCATGCCACGGTTTTAAAAATCTTGGATCTGGCATCTTTGACTCCTTTGTTTGTTTTCATATCTTCTCTTTTCAAAAAAGATCCTCAAATTTGTAATTTAAAAACAAAATGATTCCAATACCGCCTACAATACTTACAAGAGCACTCAACAGATCGTTATTTGGAAAAAGATACTTATCCATAAGCATCCAGCTTCCTCTCCAAAATGCCACTACACCAAAAGCTGCAGCTAATGCTGCTATACCTCTGAAGTGGAGATTAGTGTTTTTTCCTTTTTCATCATTTTGTTGACATATTCTTTTTTTCGATCGCATGCATAACCTTCTAAGCTATTATTTCAAAAGTTCTATAATCTCTTTTTTGGAAAGCACTCCGATATGACGATAGACCTCTTTTTTCTTTTCGTACAAAATCTGTGTTGGAATGAGCATAATTTGTAACTTTTTTGCTGCCTCTCGATTTTGTTCGATATTTAAAAAAAATATTTGAAAATCTGGATGCTCTTACTTAATGGTATAAAGCAGTTTTCCCATTTTTTGACAACTCAAGCAGTGGTCTGATCCAACTTCAACCAAAACCCGTTTTCCAGAAGCAATCGCTTTTTGAATTTCATTAAAAGGCGTAGATGGAAGCATTTTTGCATCTGCAAAAAGCGATAATGTAAAAAGAAGCACAAACAGTAGCTGTTTCATTATTACCCTTTCATAATTGCTGAAAACCTCTATAAAAAAAATAGCATCCAAACCCAATCAAAACAAGAGCAAAACTTTTATTCAAAAGAGTAGAGAGCTTTGCTACTGTTTTGTTTGAGACAACTCTTTGTGCAAATCCCACTGAAACTCCTGCAATTAAAAGCAGCAGTGAATGTCCAAGAGCAAAACTAAAAACAAGCATATATGCATACATATAGTGGCTGTTTGCTGCTAAAGTGATAATTGCTACCAAAGGAGCCGATGCGCAAGGGGTGCTTATGAGTCCAAAAACAATACCTATCAAAAAACCTCCAAAAAGGCGGAATCCAACAAGCTTTTCGATTATTTTGTTTTTTTCAATCTCACCAAAAAGACCCCATGCATACAGCCCAATCAATATGCTCACTCCTCCTGCAATACAATATGCCCACATAGGAGCGATTGAAAAAAAATAGCCAAATTTGGCAACCAAAAAGGCTAAAATGGAAAAACTAACAACCACTCCCAAAGCAAAAAAGAGAGAAAAAAGATAGGTAAAGAGGATCTTTTTACGACCTGATAAATCTTTATTAAGCGCTAAAACGGTTCCAACCAGCAAAGGGACGGAAATGAGTGAGCATGGAGCTGCTGCGGTAAGGCTTCCCGCAGCAAACGCTCCGAAAAATGCCAAAAAAGAGTGCGATGCCAAAAGGCTATCCAGCCAATGAGGCATCTTTACTCTTGTAGATTTTTTAGTGCCGCTTCAGCCACTCCTACCACACTGCTTGCGGCTGCATGGCGCACTATACGAATGACTGAAAGAATCTCTTCATTGCTTGCTCCCATCTTTTTGGCAGCTTTTGTATTGAGTTCCACACACTCTTCATTGCCCAAAGCCAAAGCTGCAGCTAAAAACACTAATGTGCTTGTTTTTGGATCAAGAGCGTTTTTCTCACTTTGCATACTAAGCTTTGAGCTAATTGCTTGCTCTACAATCAAACTTGGATCAACTTCGCTTGCTATTTCAATCGATTTTGGAAGAGATCCGAATCGATCTTTCATCATATTCATCACTTGCTCTGGTGTTGGTGTTTGCATCTTTTCTCCTTATTCAGTAATTTTTTCTATCGGATTAGTTTTTTTATTTCTAGGATCTGTGATATAGGCATACATTGGTACATAAATAAGTGTCAAAAGCGTTCCTACCAAAAGCCCGCCGATTGCCACATCTGCCAAAGGACTGAGTCGCTCTAACCCCACCGCTTGCTCTAAAGCGATTGGAATCATCCCGGCAATCGTTCCAAACGCTGTCATCATAACAGGGCGAAATCGCACCTTAACACTCTCAATCGCCGCTTCAAATGGGCTTTTTCCCTCTTTTTCATACTCTTTGTAAAAGTCAATTAAAAGGACTGCATTTTTAATGATAATTCCAAATAGAAGGAGTAGCCCTACCATACTCGGCATACAGCTTGGTTTATGGAAAATGAGCATTCCCCAAGCTGCTCCAATCATAGAAAGCGGCAACACCAAAATCATAATGATCGCAAGCCGAACCGATTCATAAATGGCTACAAGAGTCATAATAAGAATAATCACCCCAATGGCGATCGCTTTTATCATTCGCTTGAAGCTGTCATGGAGCTGAGCGATATCTCCTTCTTGCGTTACGACAAAGCCGGTTGTATCAACTTTTTGCAACGCTTTATTGGCATCATCTGTAATGTGTGTAACCGGTCTTTTTGCTCTGTATCCATTCACATCAATGCTATAGAGCAGTTTATCTCTTTCAATTTTTGCCGGAGTCAATTGATACGAAATTTTTGCAAATTCGTTTAAAGGAATTTCGCCAAATTTTGTTTTGATTGGCAAAAGCTTGAGGTTTTGGATATTTTCATTGAATTTGCCTTTGAGATACATCCTCACAAACTGCGTATTCATCGTAGCCATATCGGCTGCAAGTGAGACAATTTGACCCTTGATTGGTATTTGCATAGCAATCTGATATGGTGTGACACCATAAGAAAGTGCTTTGTTTTTGTCGATATTGATGACCACTTCTTGAAAATCTTTATCCCAGCTTTGACTAATGGAAGTGAGCCCTTTGACATTTCGTATCGCATCAATGACCTCTTTTGCCTTATCAGGGAGTTTCTCATAATCAGCGGCTTTGATACGAATATCAAGAGGCGCTTTAATGGTTGAAAGGGCAGTCGCTCCAAAATCAAAGACATCGTTTTTCTTCACACCCGGAAGCTGGGCGATTTTATCTCGAATAATGCTTTCAAGTTCCCAAATCGTTTTTTTCCTATGGAATCGATCCACTGCATTAATCGTAATCGTTGCTTCACTAGGCAAATTTCCGCTTCCAAGACTCAATACCCCGGACTCGCTCCCAAAGGCAACGGAGCTTGATTTTACCCAAGGCTGTTTATGAAGCCATACCAAAAATTTGTGCAGTTTTTTCTCAGCACTATCGACAGTCTCATTGGCACTAAAAGCAACTTGCGCTTTAATAATCCCCGTATCCATTGGAGGCATCACATCTTTTCCAATCAAAGGCATAACATTTTTGAGGCTCAAGACAAATGTAAGCATAACAGCAGCTGTGAGCATCATTCGCCTCAGTGCCCACCACTTTCCATTGGAAAACTTCAAAACACTCACATAGGGACCAATCAGTCGTCCTATAGTATATTTATAGACATCCTCAAACCATCGCTCAACCTTTGTTTTGCCTGTTCCATTTTTGTAAAGCACCGCTGAAAAGCGTGGGATAAAAGTAATGGATAAAAAGTAGCTCACAAGCAGTGCAATAATAAGCGTTGAAATAAGGGGTCTAAAGATATGCTCTGGAAAGTCTCCTACGAACATCAATGGAAAAATAATTGCAATCGTACCTGCGGTTCCAGCAAAGACCGGTCCTAAAACCTCTTTGGTACCATTGATGATTGCGGTTTGCATATCTTCATTGAGTTCCAGGTGTCTTTCGATATTTTCCAGCACAACAACAGCATCGTCAACCAGCATCCCGAGAGCCAAAATAATAGCGGTATAGATTACGATATTGAGCTCTCCTCCACCCAGCCAAATAATTGCAATCGTTCCAAAAAAGACAAGCGGAATCGAAATACCGGCAGCCAAAATCGCTCGAAAATTTCCAAGAAAGAAAAGCAGCACCAAAAGGGTATAGACAATTGCATCTCTTAGGGCTTCAAGCATATTTTCATTGGCTGTTTCAATGAGTGTTCGTTGCGTATCGGCAATCTCAAAATCGATATTTGGATAGAGTTTTTTGAGTTTTTCAATCTCTGCTCTTGCAGCATCACTTACATCCAACACACTTCCGCCTGGCGCTCGCTGAATAGACAGAGCAATCGCATTTTTACCGTTTCCAAGATAACCACTTGTTCGTTTTTTATAGCTCCAAGATACCTTTGCAATATCGCTTAGTTTGACATTTGGCAAGATATGAAGATTTTTGAGCTTTTCAATATTGTCTTTTTCACCATAATAGGTAATGGTATAAAAGCTCTCTTTGCTTTTGGTAAATCCTATTGGAATATCTTTATTGAGAGCGAACAACGCTTTTGCCAATGTGTCAAAATCGACTCCATACTTTTTGGCTTTAAATGGATCGACTTCGATATTGATGGCACTTTGATACCCTCCAAAAACCTCAACATTTCCAATATGAGGATTGGCTAAAAGGTATGGCTTGATATGCGACTCGGCGATTTTTCGAATCTCAGCTAAGCTGATATTGCCATTTTTAGGACTCAGTGCCACAACTTCGACAGGAAGCGTAAAATCCCCTACTGTATAGATAGAAGGATTGGCGTTTTTGGGAAGTTTCCCTCTAGCAATGGATAAAGCGTTTGCCACATCCACAGCTGCAGCTTCAAGTCCCTTTTCATACTCAAACTCAGCCTTTACAATGGAAAAGTTTGCCACATTCACACTGCTGACATCGCGAACCAGACTGATTCGGCTAATCTCTTCTTCTATTGGCTTGCTTACTGTGTTTGCTGCAACCTCGGCCGTTGCTCCAGGCACTGATGTAATGACCACGACTTGAGGTCTGTTGGCATCTGGGAAAAGATTTTTTGGAAGTGCTTTCAATCCAATAATCCCCATCGCAAAAAAGCCAACAATTAAACTAAAGAGCAGATAGGGCCGTTTATAAAAATATTCAAACATACGCTATCCTTTTATCTCTTTAAGCTTTATTCCACTTAAGAGTTTAAGCATGATATCCGGTTTTGCAACAACGATTTTTTTGCCATTAAGACTCTCTTTTACAACGACACCTTGGTTGGCATTTTCTATGATATGTACCTCTTTTGCCTCCGCGCTATTGCCCTTTACAACCAGAACATAGCTTTTCCCATTGCGATTTAAGATTGCATCATGCGGTAAAAGCTCTGCATCACCCTGAAAAGTTACTACTTCGATATTGACTCGCTCTCCTGCAATCAAACTGCTGTCTTCAACATCTACTCTATATTCAGCCAAAGAGTGGAATGTTGATTGTAACGGCGTAACCGGATAGACCTTTTTATTGTAAACAACACCAAAAACAGGCATATCTTTTGGCAGTCTCACTGTCAAATAACTATCTGTGTTGGTATTGATTGCAATAATTGGCTTCCCTGGCATCGCCATATCACCTTCATTCACAAATCGTTTTGCAACAACACCGTCAACGCTTGAGCGTAAAGTTGTATAGGTAAGCTCATTTTGAATCTCTTTAATACTCTCTTTTAAAGAAGCCAATTTCGCTCTTAGACTTGCAAGTTGTGCTTTTGTAGCGCTAATTTGATTTTGCTCTTTTTCATACTGCTCAATAGAAGCACCCTTAACAGCTAAAAGCTTTTTGGTTCTTGCATGAATCTTTTTGAGATTGCTTAAAACCACTTTTGTAGAAGCAATGCTTTGCGCTACAGCCTCTTTTTGCGCTTTGAGACTTGTCAGTTTTGATTGCAAAGGAGTATCATCAAGCCTGGCAACAATATCCCCTTTTTTAACCTTTACTCCAACTTTTGCTAACGCAATAATTCGGCCTGGATATTTTGAAGCTATCTTCATGTTTGCATCATTTTGTACTACCGCTATCGCATCAGCTGTTAGAGTCACATGCTTCGTTTTTGGCTGCAGTGTATGTACCAATACCGCATACTCTTTTGCAATAGGAATCGCAGATTCTAGGGCTTTTCTCTTTTTTACAAGCTTTACAGCACCTATAATGAGTAACACTACAATCAGTAAGAAGATAAGGAGTTTAATCCACTTTTTCATTTGACAATCCTTTCTAGATCATTTCCGTAAAGTACGGCAAGTTTTCCAACAATCTGCCATTTTTTTGCTTTGAGCGAAGCTAGATTTGCTTCAGCATCTAATAGCGCCTCTTCATATCTTAAGTACTCCTCTTGGGTAAGTCTTCCCACATCATATGCCGTTTTTGCATAGCGCAAAAGCTCTTCTTGATGGCGGACTTTTTTTTGTGCAAGTTTTTGTGCTCTTTCATTGAAAGTAAGCTGTTTTTGGAGTGATTTTGCTTGGGCCTGAAGCTCAAGTTTTGTTTTGGCTTTTTGTTTTTGCTCCTTTAAAAGAGCAGATTTTGCAATTTCGATTTGCGTAAGATTCGCTTTTGAAAGCGGTATAATAAGCTTGAGTGCTAAACTTGCATAATCGGTATCGATACTTTTATCAAACATCACATCATCTTGAGCATAATCTTTCGTATAACTTCCTTGCAAAATCAGCTTTGGAACAAACTCATCTTTGCTAGCTTCTACATCTTTTCTTTGTGCTTTGATCTTTTGATCAAAAAGCTTCAATACAAAAAGTTCATTTTTTTCAATTGCATTTTTTTGCACTACAGGCTCAATCTGTGATACTGCAACTCCGGTAAGGCTTTCAATTGCTTCTTTTGCTTTGGCTTCATTTGCTTTGACATTTTCCAAAGCAATGTCTAAACTATCAAGTACAGACTCGATCTTGTCCAAAGCAATTGGAGCAGCTCTGCCACTTTCAACCTTTATTTTCACATCTTCATAGGTTTTAAGAAGCGATGCTTTTCTGGCTTTGAGCGCTCTTTTGAGATCTTTCAAATAGTTTAGATTTGCATAACTTGCAAGCAGAATCGCTTCGTTTTTATAAATATCTAAATCTTTTTTGAGTTTTGCAGCCTCTATCAAAAAATCGAGCTTTTTTTGGAGTGTAAAAAGCTTTTTAACAAACAGGGGCATTGAAAACGTCCCACCAATTCGCTGGATATTTTTGGCAAAGGGAAGAGGCTTTTTTTTGGCTATGTGCCTGCTGGCTTCCGGAGGAGGAACGGGTCTTAGGTTTGTATCACGGTTGTAGTATTCATAACTGGCAAAGAGGTTGAACTCCGGATAGAGACTATCCTTTATTTTTTGTTTTTGCAGTCTTGCAATATCTATGGCGATCCTGTCCACTTCAGTAACAGGCTTCGTTTTTAGAGCTTTAAAAAGCTCTTGCAGCTGGGATGCCTGCAGAGTGACAAATGCAGCTACCGATAAGATAAACATTTTTTTCATGGAACTTTCCTTACTAGTTTTATCATTTTTCTAGCTAACAGTTTTGCAAAATCCTCTATATTTGGTTCAGGCATTACCTCATACCCTTCTACAAAACTCGCCACACGCTTACGAAGTTCTTTGGTCGTTTGATGCATAATGAGTGAGCTCACGATCATCATCTGCACCACCATGGGATTTTCTATCGCAAACTCCTCTTTTTCGATTCCTTCATTGAGAATCGATGTCAGTAAATTGAGAGTTTTTGAAAGATATCGTGCAGCAGTATCACTCATATGCTTCCCGTTATCAGCGAATTCATGAGCCAAAATCGCTGCAAAACAGGGGTTTTGTTGCAAAAACTCTCCAAAACCTTCAATATATTGCACTAATTTTTCTACCGGTTTTTTTGCTACAACTTTATCATTCAAATGACTCAAAAGCCTATCAAATCGAAAAAGTAGTACCGCCTCATAGAGTTCATCTTTGTTGGTGAAATGGTAATAGATTGCTGGCTTTGTAATACCAGCCTCTTTGGCGATTTTATCCAAAGAGATTCCTGTATAGCCATAGGTAGCAAAATGCTTTGCAGCAATTGTAAGAATCTCCTCTTTTTTGCTCATTTATTGTCCTTACTGATTGTTAAGTAAATAGTAACAAAATATAACTTAATCGAATCTTACTTTTTCTTTTTTTTGTATAAAACCTGTTGAAAAAAACAGTTTTTATTAAGGAAAGAAAACAGAAAAATCTCTGATAAAGAACAAGTTGCTTTATATCAATGCAACATAATAAGAGGATAGGATATACTTTTTAAAAAAAGGAGATATATGCAATTTACGCAGCAAAAGCTCTCTAGACGTGACTACTTTTTTTCCCAGCCCCATCAGCCTTTTTTTGTTTTAGGAATAGTAAATGCAATTATTTTTATGGGACTTTTTGTCCTTGCATATAGAGGTGTCTTTGATATTGATGCTAAGTTTTTTCATAGTTACTCCATGATTTTTTTAGTATTTACCAATTTCTTTTATGGGTTTTTATATACCACTTTTCCGCGATTTTCTGGAACTATGCCAATAGATGCAAGAATTTATTTAACTGTTTTTCTCCTGCAGTTAATAGCAACTCTCAGTTTTTTGGTATCAATATGGCTTCCTTTTGCCCTCTTTGCAGCAGCTCTTTTTGTCGCAGCTGGATTTGCTCTTACTTTACGTACATTTTATAGGATTTATAAATCCTGCCAGCTTCCTAAAAAGGATCAATATTGGATAATTGTAGCTTTGGGTGTAGGAGCTATAAGTGATATTCTCTTTTTGCTTTCACAAATATCGTGTCGTTGTAATACCCAAGTTTTTTTCGATACTGCAGTCAATTTTGGTGTCTATCTTTATATGATATTTTTAGCTTTTGTGGTAGCTCTGCGTATGGTGCCGTTTTTTAGCCATGTTATGGATTGGAAAAGGAATAGATTTTTGCATTTAGAGATTTTTGTGCTCTTTTTGCTCCATTCGTTCTTGCATGGTCTCTATCCTGCTGGAGTTTTTGTAGTAGATCTTCTCGCTGGTCTTTTGATAGCATGGGAACTCAAAAAGATTGCCCTTCCTTTTCCAAACAAAGAGCCTCTACTTTGGATTTTGCATATAGCCTTTTTTTGGCTAGCTGGTGGGTTAATACTTGGTTCACTGATAGAGGCGTATGAGCGTTTTTCGGGAGTCTACAGTTTTGCACTCCCTTTGCATCTTTTGCTCTTAGGATTTTTGACTACTATCCTTATAGGATTTGGTACACGGGTGACATTGGGACATAGTGGTAATATGCTGCGAGTAGATAGGGTGACAGTATGGATCTTCTATTTTACGCAAATTGTTGTGTTAGGAAGAGTTCTATTTAGCCTTTTTGCCGCACAAGGAAAAGTTTTTCCATTTTTTGATATAAGTGCTGCACTTTTTTTAGTACTTTTTATTTGGTGGTTGGGGAAATATTTTAAGATTTTAGCTTTTGGAGAGAAACTTGGTACAATGAAGTAGAGGAGTACTTCATGGGAGCACTTGAAAATCTAGAACATTATACATATGAAGATTATAAGCTGTGGGAAGGTGATTGGGAGCTGATTGATGGAGTGGCCTATACGATGGCTCCATCTCCAGTAAAGCGTCATCAGAGTTTGAGTGTAAAAATTTCTACGCAATTGGAAGAGTGGTTTGAAGATTGTGGTGAGTGTGAAGTATTGGTAGAAGAAGATTATAAGATTGCTGAAGATACAGTTGTACGTCCAGATATTGCAGTAGTATGTGATGATGAGAATGAAAATTACATAGCAAAAGCTCCACTCATAATTGTAGAGATAATCTCTCCCAAAACTGCAAGACGTGATGAGGTAGTAAAATTTTCTCTCTATGAAAAAGAGGGAGTAAAATACTATGTACTTATATATATGGATGATTTGCGTGCAAAAATATTTAAGCATAATGGCGAGCGATTTATTAAAGAGGGTGACTTTTCCCATGAAACTTATGAGTTTACTGAGAGCAAATGTCCTGCAAAAATAGATTTTGAAAGGGTTTTTAGAAAGTATAGAAAAAATAAGTAATGCAAACTGTAACTTTTGTCAATCAAAAAATAGTTCCTTGTAAAATAGTATGTATTGGAAGAAACTATGTAGAGCATATAAAAGAGTTCAATAATGAAATCCCCGATGAACCGGTCTATTTAATCAAGCCAAACTCTTCAATTGGAGATAAGCTTATAGCAAGAGATGGGATTCATTATGAAGCAGAGATTTGCTTTTTGATACAAAACAGACAAATAGCTGGCGTTGGATTTGGATTTGATTTGACTTTAAGAAATATCCAATCAAAACTAAAAGCAAAAGGTCTTCCTTGGGAGAGGGCAAAAGCTTTTAAAAATTCTGCTCTTTTTAGTAAATTTGTAGCGATTAAAGATTGGCATGGAATGGAAGTAGTACTGCATAAAAATGGTGAACTTGTTCAAAAGGGCGGGGTAGAACTCATGATTTATAAACCAGATTTTTTGGTAAAAGATATTGATACTATTTTTGGTCTTGATGATGGTGATATCATTATGAGTGGTACTCCAAAAGGTGTAGGAAGCGTAGAAAGAGGAGATATTTTTGTAGGGGAGATTCGCCAAAGGGATAGACAGCTAGTTGAAGTTATTTTTAAAGCAGATGCTTAAGATATAAATCCACCTCTTTAATATTTTCTTCAATATCGCAGATGTATTTGAGAGCAGTGTTCATAGATGGAGCTATCTCTTCTAGGGTCTTATTAGTATTTTCAACCAGATTTTGTACCTGCTGAAAAATAATAGTAAATTTTATATCTTCAAGCTTAGATGCTTCTATCAAACCATTTATTTGAATATAGTGAAGCTCTTTAATAAGGCGCTCTATTTTGTTGATAAAAAGAAGAGTCTCTTCAATATGATTTTTAAGAATGTTAGACTCCTTTGTCACTTCCATAGTTGAAGATTGCAAAACTTTTACAAAATCTTCCAATTTGTCTATGCACTCACCTTCATTGCAACTGTCATATTCAATGGTCTCTTTGAGGTAGTATAGAATCGCAAATATCTCGATATTGAGTGAAAGAAGATGTAAAATGGTGTTTTGGATTAGGCCATAGAGCTTTTGTGTGTTTTTGCGCAAGACAACAATATGTTTGCCTATACGTTCAGCATCTTTCTTGATCTCATTGGAAACTACAGCAAAAGATGCACCGATTGAACCTATTTTATGGCTTTCTACTGATGAGTTGAGGGCAATAAGAGAGAGTTCATCAGTGATTTCAAAAATATCACGAAACTTTTTTTCTAGTTCATTTCCCAAATCAATAAAAAAATAGAGTCTATTTTTCAAAGCACTATAAATATGCTCTATAACTTTTGCCATTTCGTAAATATGTTTGAGGCGAGGAATATCAGCAAGTTTATCTGGATCGATTGAGAGTTGAAAATAGTGCTCTTTAGAACGAAACTCTTCTAAAAGAGCAGTGATCATGAACTCTTCATAACTAGTAAAGCCTAAATCTTTAATCTTTTGTAAAAGAACCTTTTTTGAGATCTCCATACCCTCTTGTTGTTCAATGGTTTGAAGTTCATGGTAGAGCTCTCGTGCTATTGGAAAAAATTTGGTGGTAGGTTTGATACGTACAGAGAGATAGCCACTTTTTTTACCATGTTCTATAATTGGAAAAACGATTGCAAAAACCCAATAGTAGCTACCATCTTTTGCCATATTTTTTACATATCCTGCAAAAGGTTTGTTATGTTTTATGAAGTCCCAGAGATAATAAAATACAGCCCGGGGTATATCGGGATGGCGAATTATATTGTGAGGTTTTCCTCTAAGTTCTTTGGGTGAGTATTTTGCAATATTGTAAAATACTCTATTTCCGTAAATGATTTTACCGTGAGCATCGGTTTTAGAAAAAAAGACATCTTCAATATTAAATGGTGATTCAATATTTTTAGGTGAGGGACGCATCTTTTTCCTTCTTTATTTACATATAGTATCGAATTCTTTCCAAAAAAATTGCATAATTTTTAAATAATTTTTGAATCGACTGCAACTAATTTCACCCTTTTTCACAGCCTCTTTCACTGCACATCCAGGCTCATTAGTATGGGTGCAGTCAGGAAATTTACAGTGGTAGCACAAAAACTCTCTAAAGTAGCGGTGTACTTCTCTTTTGTCCATAAAGTATGTAGCTTCTACTTTACTAAATCCAGGAGTATCTGCAATAAAGGAGTTATGATTAAATGGATAGAGTGTTACAGCAGTTGTCGTGTGGCGCCCTCGTCCCAGCTTATGGTTGACCTCGCCTGTTTTAAGATCTATTTCAAGAAGTTTAGAGAGAAGTGTCGATTTTCCAGCACCACTTGGGCCGGCTACAATAGTGATATCATCTTGAATATATTTTTTTATCTTTTGTATCCCATCCTCTTGCATAGCACTAAGAGCAACTACTTCATAGCCAATGTTTTGGTAGAGATCTATCCATGTTTCAAGCTCGCTCTTATCTTCCAAAAGATCTATTTTATTGAAAATGATGATAGGCTCAATCTTTTTATATTCATAAACTGCTAAAAAATTATCTAAAAGATAGCTATCAAAATCGGGGCTCCTCATAGCCATTACTATAAGAACATTATCTACATTGGCGACAGGGGGACGAACTAAGAGATTTTTGCGAGGTTCAATCTTTTCGATAACAAATTGATCACCCATAATTTCGCCTTCAACAAAGTCTCCTGCATAGAGTTTTTGTTTTTTAATTTTTTTTCGCAATATGGAAGGATAGGTTTTAAGAGAATCGAGAAGTGTAACCCTGCTCGCAGCGGCGCTGCGATAGGTTATAAGAGCCTTAGCACTCATCTTTTAAAATAGCCCCATGGGCTGCATTTGTAACAAGAGATCTATATTGGCGTAACCAGCGTCCCGGAACATCTTTAACTTTTGGTTTGAAGTTTTTACGGCGCTCTTCAAGCTCTTCATCACTGAGTTTGACTTCAAGTGTATAGGTATCTACGTTGATATAGATCTCATCTCCATCTTGCAAGAGTCCTATAACGCCTCCTTCTGCAGCTTCTGGACTTACATGTCCAATACTAGCTCCTCTTGTAGCTCCACTAAAGCGTCCATCAGTGATGAGAGCAACTTTATCACCAAGATTCATACCGGCTATAAGACTTGTGGGAGCTAGCATCTCTTGCATACCAGGCCCTCCTTTAGGACCTTCATAGCGAATTACTACTACATGTCCAGGTTTGACTTTACCTCCAATAATACCATCAATAGCCTCTTGCTGACTATCAAAGCAAATAGCTTTCCCAGTAAACTCTCGCATATTAGGATCTATGCCTGCTGTTTTAACTACTGCTCCTTCCTGCGCAAGATTTCCAAAAAGAATTGCAAGACCTCCCACTTCGCTGTAAGGGTTTTCAACAGGGTGAATAATAGAGGTATCAAGAACTTTAGCATCTTTGATTCTATCAGCTACAGTGCCTCCTTCAATAACGGGATTATCGAGGTAGAGTACTGTATCGCTGCGTTTGCTTGCTTCCTTCATCACTGCGCTCACGCCACCAGCTTTGTGAATATCTTCCATATGGACTGTCTGCAAGCTCGGGGAGATCTTAGCAATGTGAGCAACATGCTTGCTAATTTCATTGAGTTTTGCGAGATCAAAATCGACTCCCGCCTCTTTGGCAATTGCCATCATGTGTAGCACAGTATTCGTACTGCCACCCATGGCCATATCGACAACAAAAGCGTTGTGTACAGCCTTTTCATTAATGATATTGCGGATGCGATACTGCTCTGTTAGTTTCTTATCTTTTGCTATTTCGCAGATGCATCTTGCAGCTTGACGCAAAAGCTCTTCTCGCTCAGGTGTGAGAGCAAGGATGGTACCGTTTCCTTTAAGAGCAATTCCCATCGCTTCCATGAGTGTATTCATTGAGTTTGCTGTAAACATTCCTGAGCAACTTCCTCCACTTGGACACGCTTCACACTCGATCTCATAAAGCTGTTCTTCGCTCATCTCTCCTTGTGCTACTTTGCCTACCGCTTCAAATGCGGTTGCCAGATCTATTGGGGTGCCATCGCTGAGGTGTCCTGCTTGCATAGGACCGCCACTTACAAAAATAGTAGGGACATTGACCCTCAAAGCCCCCATTATCATCCCAGGAGTAATCTTGTCACAATTTGGAATTGCAATCATCGCATCAAGCTTATGGGCATTCATAACTGTTTCAATAGAGTTAGCGATAATTTCACGACTAGGAAGAGAGTAGAGCATGCCATCATGCCCCATGGCAATCCCATCATCTACACCGATAGTATTAAACTCAAAAGGAACACATCCATTCTTGCGGATCTCATCTTTAATAATCTGAGCATATTTATTGAGAAAAAAGTGGCCTGGAATTATTTCTATAAAGGAGTTGGCAACACCGATAAAGGGTTTGTCAAAATCTTCATCTTTGAGACCAACAGCACGTAAAAGACTTCTGTGTGGAGCACGTTGATACCCCTTTTTTATCTCATCACTTCGCATAACTTCTCCTAACTTTTTGTTTTGATAATTATACTACACCCCCACATATTTACAAAGAGCACTTTTTTAGCTATAATTTCATTCCAACATTTGCGGGAGTAGCTCAGAGGCTAGAGCACCTCCTTGCCAAGGAGGGGGTCGCGGGTTCGAATCCCGTCTCCCGCTCCATAAACTCTCATGGATATAGCAAATCACGCCCTACATCCATTGTGAAGACCAATAGATGTTGTGGAGAGATTTATGCTGCCCGGGTGGCGGAATTGGTAGACGCAAGGGACTTAAAATCCCTCGGAGGTTTTCTCCGTGCCGGTTCAAGTCCGGCCTCGGGCACCATAATAGAAAATTAAATTTTTTTTGTGTATAATTTCTTCTGCAATTTTTGGCGCCATAGCCAAGTGGCTAAGGCAGGAGCCTGCAAAGCTCTGATCCCCGGTTCGAATCCGGGTGGCGCCTCCACTTATTGCTGCCTCTGGGGAGGTGGCGGAGCTGGTTGAACGCACCGGTCTTGAAAACCGGCGTAGGTGATGAGCCTACCGTGGGTTCGAATCCCACCCTCCCCGCCATGAATTAAAATCACGAGCTTACCATAAATTGATGGGGAGATGGCCGAGTGGTTGAAGGCGCACGCCTGGAACGCGTGTAGGGGTTAACAGCCCCTCGAGGGTTCGAATCCCTCTCTCTCCGCCATAGATTTATGGTATAATACCTCTTCCAAGCGGAGCGCTGAGAGTAGTCTGCTACTTTGAACGCTCCGCTCAGACCCGTGCGACGGACAGTTGCGGCAAAGCTTCAGGGCGGGAACGCAGCAGAGCACCGCAGCTGTCCGGGCGCCGCGGGTATCTGGGTGGGGTCTTTTGGTATAATGCTTCCTAAAAAGGAAGCAGCTATGCAACGTAGAGACTTTCTCAAAGCTACATTGACACTCCCTCTTGCATTTCCATTATTTGCAAAAGAAGATGAAAAGCTTCGCTTTCTTCACATTACCGATTCTCACATGGATCTGAGTATGCCTCATACTGTTAAGGCGATGGAGCATCTGGCTGATGTTGTTAATACCCGCTTTTCTCATATAGATTTTGTTCTCTTTGGTGGAGATAATTTTAATAATACGGCTCCTAGTGATAAAGATGCAAAAATATTTAAAGCTTTTCTAGAAAAGATGAAAGTACCATGCTACTGTGTAAGAGGCAATAAGGAATCCTCTCCAAAAGGTGATAATAGTATTGATGCTGGTGAATTTGCAAGACTCTTTTTTGATCAAAAAGGGATGAGAGTCTCTGGCAGGGACTGGATGGTGGAGCATAAAGGATATCTGATTTTAGGGCTTGATAGTACAATTGAGCATAGCGGAGCTGGTATCTATACAAAAGAGACGATTACTTTTGCTAAAAAGGCTTTAAGCAAAGGTAAGCCTACCATTATATTAAATCATCATCCATATCTTAACTATTGGCATGGAACTGATCCAAAAGATATTCATAAATACGTTTTGCAAAATACAAAAGAGGTGCAAGAGCAGCTTTTTAGATATCCGAATCTCATTTTGACTCTTTCAGGGCATAAACATATAGATAATGTGAGTCGCATAGGTCACGTGACAGCAATTGCTTCACGTGCTTTCAAAGCTGCTCAGATCCTCTACCAAAACCCAATGCGTTATATCGAGATTGGTAGAGGAGGCATAAAAGAAAAACTAATTACAACTTAAAAACTCCTCTATGTTTTTGATAATAGAAGCAAAGAGTCTCTGCCTTGCTTCTATACTTGTCCAGGCGATATGGGGTGTGATGAGGAGTCGATCTTTATTTTCTATTTGCAGTAGAGGCGAATCTTTTGAGAGCGGCTCTTTTTGGGTTACATCGAGTCCCACATAGATCTCTTTTTGATCAATTATATCGGCGAGTGCTTTTTCATTGATAATACCACCTCTACCGAGATTGAGTAAAATGACTCTGTTTTTGAGTTTTTGTAGCTGCTCTTTTTGGATGAGATTTTTTGTCTTTTCATTCAAAGGAGTATGGATAGAGATAATATCGCTTGTAGCTAGAAGCGTATCGAGATCGAGATGTGTGTATGGGTTATTGAGATTTTGCCCGCTTGTTGAGTGATAGACCACCTCGCATCTAAAACTTTGTGCTACTTCGGCTACTCTTTTACCAATTGCTCCCATCCCAATAATTCCCCATCGCTTATTGAAAATTTCAAGAAAGGGCTTATTCAGGCAAGTAAAAATCCCAGATTGACTCCATTTACCACTTTTTACATACTCATCATAATAGGGTAGATGCTCTATTAAGTAGAAGGCCATAGCAAATGTGTGCTGTACAACACTCTCAGTTGAGTAGCCAACTACGTTTTTAACTGCTATGCCTTTTTGTCTGGCGAAACCAAGATCTACGTTGTTCATTCCTGTAGCAGCGATGCAGATGAGTTGTAGATTTTTCGCAATATTGATAGCTTCTTTATCGATAACTACTTTATTGGTAATGATAATATTGGCATCTTTGATTCTTTGTAGTTTCTCTTGGTCTGAGGTCGTAGGATATACTGCGACTTCGCCAAAGCGATTGAGCAAAGAAAAGTCAACCTCTCCAAGTGTTTTAGCATCTAAAACCACGATTTTCATCTACTCTCCCATCAATGTAACATAGATTTTTCTATTACCTGCAAAGTCACGATGCTCACCAAGGTAGATCCCCTGCCAGGTTCCTAGGACAAAGCGTCCAGTATTGATAGGAATAACGAGGAAGTTACCATAGAGGCTGCTTTTGATGTGTGCAGGCATATCTTCACTTCCCTCTAATGTATGAGTGTAGTAGGGTTCATTTTCTGGTACGAGTTTTTGAGTAAATGCAAAAAAATCGTTGCGAACGTTTGGATCGGCGTTTTCATTAATAGTAAGGCTTGCACTTGTGTGCATTAAAAATAGATGCGCAATACCAGCATGATAATCGGAAAGTTCGGGCAAGTGCTCTAGTACCTCATGTGTAATGAGATGAAAGCCTCTTGGGCGGGCTTTGAGGGTAATGAGTTTTTGTATTATTTTCATGCATCACTCACTTTCTCGATAAGTTCTTTTGCTTTTTGTAAGGCATTATTACTTGTATTATCCATTGTAAGTACTACAGCCATGCGGCGCCCTTGGTGAGACTCTGGCTTACCAAATATGCGCAAAAAACTCTTCTCATTAAAAAGGCTCTCATCTACTTCAAACACTGGAGCAAAGCTCTCATTTTTGGCTTTGTATGCTGCACTTGCTCCTGGAGTGTAAAAATGAAAATTTAGAGGAAGTCCCAGGACTGCACGTACATGCAAAGCAAACTCGCTTTGGCTTTGTGTAATCATTGTTACCATTCCTGTATCGTGTGGGCGAGGGGAGACTTCACTAAAGAAGACCTCATCTCCTTGAATAAAGAGCTCCACTCCAAAAATTCCTCTACCACCCAATCCATCAGTTATTTTTTTAGCTATGTTTTGTGCTTTTTGGAGCGCAACTTCACTCATCTCCATAGGTTGCCAGCTAAAGATATAATCCCCATCTTTTTGAATATGGCCAATAGGTGGGCAAAAAACAGTGCCAGTTTCGTTTCTTGCTGTAAGTAGTGTGATTTCATAATCAAAGTGAATAAACTCCTCTATAATGAGCTCACTCGCATCCCCTCGTGCCTCTTTGGCAATCTCCCACGATTTTGCAAGATCGGCTTCGCTTCTAGCGATGCTTTGTCCATGTCCTGAAGAGCTCATGACAGGTTTGATGACGCATGGAAAGCCAAGTTCTTTTGCTGCAGCTTCGAGCTCTTCAAAACTTTTAACAAACCGATATGCGCTGGTTTTTAGCCCAAGCTCTTCAGCTGCAAATTTACGGATATTTTTGCGATTCATAGTTTTATTCACAGCTTCAGCATTTGGAATAACTCTAAAGCCCAGTTTTTCAGCTTCAAAGAGAGCATCGATATTGATAGCTTCGATTTCTGGGAGGATATATGTTGGTTTTTCCCGTAAAATTACTTCTAAAACTTGCGCTTTGTCTTTCATATCGATAATGTAACTGCGATGAGCTACCTGGTGTGCTGGAGCATCTGCATAGCGATCTACTGCTACCACTTCAATGCCTAGCCGCTGCGCTTCGATAGCAACCTCTTTGCCAAGCTCACCACTGCCAAGAAGCAAGAATTTTATGGAGTTGTGTTTAAGGGGGGTTGTGAGTTGCATAAGACTCCTTTTTTTGACAAATTATAACTTTTTTTACATTATGTTGAGATAGGGGGATTTGTATTTGTAGATAGTTTTTGTTTTTTCTATCTTCTAAAAGGTCTTGTAACGATATTTTGAGGGGAAAAGAGGTTATAATTTTTGCATTGTCAAAAAAAATTACTACCCATCCTTTTTGTATAAAAAGAACTTTATCTTTTATAGATGGATTTTTTCCTTTAAGATAGTAAATAGTATCAGGACTGCAAATGGTTTGCAAAGTCTTTTGAAAATAGTCTTTGCGATTTTTGATATCTTTGTGCTTGAGGCGCTTTTTGAGATGTTTGAAGTAATCTTTTTGGCTAATCCAGAGGCGTACAAAGCTATTTTGATTAATTTTGCTGAGGTTTTGCACAATCTTCTTATCAAGAAGTGTAAAATGGCGAAAAATTTGAACGTAGTTTTTTACTTCCATTTTTTTGCTTTGAGGAGTCTTACATATCCACCAAAAGAGAAACTCTCTTCAAAATCACCAAATCCAAAAGATTCTAGCATCTTTTTCGTATCACGCTCTATAAAGTCTTGGGCTAGGGGACACTCTACTTTTTGAATTGGAAAACGCACATACCAAGGGGCTTTGTCCACATCAAAATTGGCATAATCGAGTATAGCAAAAGTCCCATGAGGTTTGAGAGCATTGTAGGCGTTTTGTATGATGATATCTCTTTTGTCTTGGATAAATCCATGGAGTACAAAAGAGATAAAGACGACATCAAACTCCTCTTTGAATGGTAAAGGGGAGTCTATGCGAAGATTTTCGAGCTTAATATTTTGATAAGCATTGCAGTTACGCAAAAACTGCTCTTGCATCTCCTTGCCAATTTCAAGTCCTACTATCTCTCCCTCATCTCCTACATATCGATACATGAGCAGAGCATTTCTCCCTGTACCTGCTCCAAAATCAAGTATCCTCTGTCCCTTTTGAAGGTTGAGATTTTTTATGGCTTTGCGTATAAAGAAGGGGTAGTAACCAAAGGTAATAATATCCATGAACCTATCGTAAAACTTTGCTTCAAATCCTTTGACCTCTACTTTGCTCATCTCTTGTGTGAGATTCATAACTTCTTCCTTGCAAGTAGACTCAAAAATGCACCTCCTTTTTTACAGCCATCATATATTTCAAAACTTAAATGCTCAAGATCTGATCCAAAGAGGGTTTCAGTACACTTTTTTACAATAAATCCATGCTTTTTGAGAAGCTTAAATATCTCTTTTTTGCTAAAAAATGTTGCCTCTTTATAAAAACGGCTCTTATCTTTGTTTTTTTCATACATTTTGCCTAGTTCTGAATCGCGATCTACAAAAGCGATGAGCAGATATCCATCATCTGTGAGGATACGTTTAGCCTCTTGGAGGGTTTTGTCGATATCATCTACAAAGCAGATAGTTGTTACCATGAGCACAAGATCAAAGCTCTTATCTGCAAAAGGGAGGTCTTCAGCTTGCGCTTCTATGACTTCGATACCTCTTTGCTTGGCAATGTGCGCCATATTATGTGATGGCTCTACGCCCAGCGTAATACCAAGTGGCGCTGCAAAACGTCCTGTTCCTACACCAATTTCAATTGCTTTTTTAAAAGGAGGAAGAATTTTTTTGATTGCTTTGAGTTCTGTTTGATAAATCTTATCATGTTCATCAAACCATCTGTCATAATACTCGAAATTTTTTTCAAAAAGCTTCTCTTTTGGCATTGCAACTCCTTTTGCTTTTATTATTATACGCTTTTAAGCTTCAAAGGGTGATAATAGAGAAAAAGCTATAAGGATTATTTATGAAAAAGCTTTTGGCTTTTGCCATTGTAAGCGTGCTTGGCTGGGCAAATAACTGTCTTGAGTGCCACAAAGGAATCGAAGATATTCGTGACCCTCATAGCGGTATGGCAAAGGCTATCGCCAAGAAGGCAGCGGAGGCTGGCTTTGATGGTAATAGCTGTATTGTCTGTCATGGTGGGAATCCTCAGGCAATTACAAAAGAGGAGGCACACAAGGGGACTATTGCTTACTTTTTAAAGCATGAAGGTCCCAAAGAGTTCTATCCCGATCCTGGAAGCGCATGGATCAATAAAAACACCTGCGGGATGTGCCACAAAGAGCAAGTAAGTACCCAGATGAATAACCTCATGAACACCGAACAAGGAAAGATCCAGGGGGCATTGTGGGGATTTGGATGGAATATAAGAGAGCATAAATACGCTAACTATAATCTTACAAATCTGCATAAAAGATTAGGTTCCAAAACATATCAAAACTATATGAAGCGCCTTTCTCAAAAAGAGCCGCAAGTCTATATGAAAAAAACAATAGAGCTTCCGCCCGCACCAACTATTGAAGAAGTTGAAAAGAATCCAAAACTAGCTGCCATCACATATCTGCGCCAAGAGTGCTTACGTTGCCATACTGCGAGCAAAGGGCGTAGCCGTAGAGGCGATTATCGTGGGATGGGGTGTAGTAGCTGCCATATACCATACTCCAATGATGGATACTATGAAGGAGGTGATCCTACGATCCCTAAAAATGAGCCAGGACACATGCTGGTACATCAAATTCAAGGTACGAGAGATGCCAAAGTCCATATACATGGTCTTACATATAGCGGTATTCCAGTAGAGACTTGTACTACCTGTCACAATCGTGGTAAACGCATAGGGGTAAGCTACCAAGGACTCATGGAGACAGCTTACAATCCTACATTTGATAAGCATGGCAAAGGACAGCCAAAACTCCATACAAAGCACTATCTGCATATGAGTGAGGATGTACACTACAAAAAGGGAATGCTCTGCCAAGATTGCCATACATCAATCGATATGCATGGAGATGGGAAAATTGCAGGAAGTACCTTAGCTCCAGTGGAGATAGAGTGTCAAGACTGCCACGGTACACCCTCAAAATATCCTTGGGAATTGCCTTTAGGATATGGGGATGAATTTGGACAAAAGCTAGATAATAAACCTCGTGGTGTGACAAAAACTCTAGCAGCATACCTCAAAAAAGGAACACACTATGAGCCAAAAGATGGATATCTGCTCAGTGCTAGGGGCAATCCACTGCCAAATGTTGTGAAAGTTGGCAATGAGGTTGTGGTGCATCTTGCAAGCGGTAAGGATCTTACTTTGCAGCCACTTAAAAAATTAGCTAAAGAGCATAAGCTCTCCCAAGCGGGCGAAGTTGCAATGGTGCAGATTGGCAAGCATATAGAGGAGATGGAGTGCTATGCATGCCATGACACCTGGGCGCCTCAGTGCTATGGATGCCATGTGAAGGTGGACTATAGTAAAGGTAAGAAAAATGTGGACTGGCTCGCAGTCGCACATGCACATGATATTCACGGAACAGATGCAGCCAAGCGCAAAAATCTCAAAGATTATCTCATTGATGGTGAGGTAACAGAGACGAGAAGTTATTTGCGATGGGAAGATCCAATCTTGGTGCGTAATGGTGAGGGACGCATCGCTCCTGCAATCCCTGGATGCCAAGTGAGTGTGACGGTAATTGGAAAAGATGGAAAGGCAATTTTGCAAAACCATATTTTTAAAACAAAAGATAATAACCAAGAGGTACTAGCAATAGATATGGCACCAGTGCATTCGCACACAGTACAAAAAGAGGCAAGAAGCTGTGAGAGCTGCCATAATAATCCAAAATCTATGGGATTTGGCATTGATGATGGCAAAGTCTTTGGAGATCCGAGTAAACCACTCATTGTCGATCTCATGACTGCTGATGGCAAAGTGATACCTAAAAAGATTACTATCCAAAAACCGGGTATTAAAAATCTGCATTTTGATTGGAGCCGTATCATTGATGAGAATTACACCCAGCTTGTAACAGTGGGACATCATTGGGGTCTCTCACGTGCTTTGCATAAAGATGAGCTTGATAAACTGGATCGTCGAGGTGTTTGTATGAGCTGCCACCAGACAATTCCCGATAAAGATTTGGCAGTAAGCCTCATGGTACATGTAGCACAGACAGCAAATATAAATATCAATAACGATATGCATAAAAATATCTTGCATAAAAATTTATTGCTGAGTGCATGGGTGCAAGTTGGAGGAGGTGTATTAGTTCTTGTAGGGGTATTCTATTGGCTTATACGTAGAAAGAGGAGGTAAACTCCTCTAAACTCCAAACTTTTTCTCCTCTTTCCTTCCTTCATTCCACATATCTTGCACATTTTATCTCTATAATAGATGTAATATAAAGATAAAAAAGGACCGGGATCATGAATCATCTATCTAGAAGAGATTTTTTGAAAGGTGTTGCTGCTTCAGGATTGGCGTTGTCGAGTATCAATGTGCATGCGAAGAGCTATGGTGTCATTGAGAGAAAAGAGACTACTGAGCTAAGCGGTAATGTTTTTTATCTTACAATCAATAAAACTCTTGTAAATGTGACAGGTTCTCCTTCAATAGCAACTACAATCAATGGAATGCTACAAGGCCCAACTCTGCGATGGAGAGAGGGAGATGTAGTAACAATACATGTAACAAACTATCTCGATGAGCCCTCTTCGATTCACTGGCACGGCATAATCCTTCCTTATCAGATGGATGGAGTTCCAGGTATTAGTTTTGATGGGATTGCACCGGGTGAGACTTTTACCTATACTTTTAGAGTGCAACAGAGTGGGACATTTTGGTATCACTCTCATTCAGGATTCCAAGAGCAGACCGGGGTATATGGAGCCATAGTTATTGAGCCAAAAGAGAAAGAGCCTTTTACCTATGATAGGGAGTATATTGTCTTGCTTTCAGACTATTCAGACGAAAAACCTACCACAATCTATAGAAAACTCAAAATTGCATCAGATTACTACAACTTTAATCAAAGAACGGTGGGTGATTTTTTTGCAGAGGTGAAGGAGAAAGGATTTTGGGAAGCATGGCAAGCAAGAAAGATGTGGAATCAGATGCGTATGTCAGATAGAGATCTATCCGATGTTATGGGATATACCTACACTTTTTTGTTGAATGGGCATGATCCATCCAAGCCCCTTCAGGCATTGTATCGCGCTGGCGAGAGGGTGAGACTCCGCTTTATCAATGCCTCTTCAATGACATTTTTTGATGTTCGCATACCTGGATTGAAAATGCGTGTAGTTGCAGCAGATGGAAATAATGTGCAGCCAGTTGAGGTTGATGAGATACGACTGGGTGTTGCTGAGACGTATGACGTGATTGTTGAGCCAAAAGATTCTCAGGCGTATGCAATCTTTGCTCAAGCAATGGATAGAAGTGGTTATGCTCTGGGCAATCTCACAACAAATCCAAAGATCTACGCAAAAGTGCCAAAACTTGATAAACCTCAGCCATTAACTATGGCAGATATGGGAATGGGTATGCATATGCCAGGTATGAAAAAGATGCCAATGAAACACAATAAATATGCTCTCAAAAAGCCTGTTCTTATTACAAAACTGCCAATGAGATGGGGTGTGGGGACAACTATGCGGGCAAAGAATCCCCAATATAGACTCAATGATCCAGGAGTCGGGCTGCGTAATATTGGTAGAAGAGTATTAACCTATGCAGATTTGCGCTCACTGCGCTCTACAAAAGATGACAAATATCCAGATAGAGAGATCATTTTGCATTTGACCGGAAATATGGAGCGCTACATGTGGTCGATAAATGGCATTCCGTATCATGAAGCGGAGCCTCTTAGGTTTCGCTATGGAGAGAGAATACGTATCACCTACATCAATGATACGATGATGAATCACCCAATGCATCTGCATGGAATGTGGAGTGATTTGGAGACGGGGGATGAGAATCATCTTGTGAGGAAACATACTATTATCTCACAGCCTGGATCAAAGATAAGCTTTCGTGTTACTGTAGATGCCAAAGGTGCATGGGCATATCACTGCCATCTTCTCTATCACATGAAGGATATGTTTAGGAAAGTAGTAGTTACATAAGGAGAAGATATGAAAAATCTATTTTTACAATTGCTGCTTTTTGCTACACTCATAAGCTCTGCATTGGCTGGTGGGGGAGGAGATATATTGCGAGCAACTTTTACAGCAGATAGTCTTGAGTACCAGGCAAATGATGAGAGAGCAATATATTGGGACACTTACGGATATATCGGCTATGATATTAATAAACTCTATTTTTACAGTGAAGGTGAAAAGCCTCATGGAGAAAGTGCCAATAGCGAAAACCAGCTTCTCTATTCTCGTGCAATCGCACCTTTTTGGGATCTGCAAATAGGAGTGGGTTTAGATAGAGCAAACGAAAAATATAAATCATGGGCTATTGTTGCCCTTGCGGGATTGGCACCTTACTTTTTTGAAACAAGAGCTGCACTTTTGGTTGGTGAGAATGGAAATATGGGACTTAGAATCGATCTTGAGTATGAAGCGCTTTTGACACAAAAATTGATATTAACTCCAAAAGTGAGTACTGAGGCATATATAAAAGATGAACCCCGCATGGGGTATGGTGCAGGGCTTTCTAACCTCACTATAGGAGCGAGGCTTAGATATGAGATCAAAAGGGAGTTCGCACCCTATATAGGAATAGAGTGGAGTAAAAATTTTGGAAATACAAGAAAGTATTCACCTTTAGATGAAGCCTATTTCGTAGGAGGAGTGAGGTTTTGGTTTTAGTACAATCATTTCATTACACATGAAAAGTATACAGAGCTTTTCTTAATATTTTAATGGATAAAGAATTATCTCATTGTAGAGTAAATTGTAATATTCTCCTAGCCCATAAATAAAAAAGAATCTATTGTATAGATACGAAGTGTGGGGATTTAGTATGGGGTTACTATAAAAAGTAAGGATTGTTATAAAAATATTAAAGATTTGATGTCAATGAAAATGTAGATATGGACAATTATATTTTGCTAAAAATATATACAATTTAGTTACAATTGTATAAGAATATTGCAAAGGATATATAATGGCTTTTTGGATTTTTCTAGCTATTGTAGCAGGTATTATTGTCTATTTCATCAGTGTTTACAATGGGCTTGTTGCGCTAAGAGAAAGGGCTGAGGCTGCTTGGAGCGATATCGATGTGCAGCTTAAAAGGCGTCACGATCTCATCCCTGCGCTTGTTGACACAGTCAAAGGGTATATGGATTATGAAAAATCGACGCTCAAAGAGGTGATTGAAGCGAGGAACCAAAGCCAAAAAGCAGCCTCACTCAAGGAAAAAGCCGATGCTGAAGAGCATCTCTCAAGCGCATTAGGGCATATCTTTGCATTAGCTGAGAGCTATCCCGAACTCAAAGCAAATACAACTTTTCTCCAACTCCAGCAAGAGCTCTCCAATATAGAAGAGGCGCTTCAAAATGCAAGGCGCTACTATAACGCGGTTGTGAGAGATTACAATGCCAAGATTGATAGTTTTCCAGATATGCTTATAGCCAAAAGATATGGTTTTACTCCAAAAGAGTACTTTGAGCTTGAAGATGCAAAAACAAAAGAGATGCCAAAAATAGAGTTATGAAAAAAATCCTCCTCTTTTTCATCGCTTTTGTTATTAGTTGGGCAGAGCATATAGAAAATTTTAAAGTCGATCTTACAATCTATCCCGATGGATCACTCCATGTACAAGAAGATATTGTTTACAATTTTGGTTCGCTCTATCGCCATGGTATCTATAGAGATATACCAAATACTATAAAAACAGACTTTTTACCAAAAGATATAGGACTATGGGATTTCAAAGTTTTGGTAGATGGACAAGAGAGTCCTTTTGAAATTATTCATATGCAACAAGCCATTAGAATAAAGATCGGCGATCCAAACAAAACAATTACTGGAAAACATCACTATACCATCAGCTACAATGTAGCAAAAGGTGTGCTCTATCAAGATGAGATGCATGATGCTGTACGTTGGAACGCCATTGGGACAGAGTGGAGAGTACCAATCAGTTACGCAAAAGTCACCGTACACCTTCCACCGATTCTTTCAAAAAGTAGTATTCAAATGCGTACCTTTTTGGGAAGATATGGTTCAACAAAAAGCACTGCCTCTTTGCAGTGGCTTGATGATTATACCTTTGAAGTAGAGGCTCAGAAATTCGATCCTCATGAAGGCTTAACTGTAGAAATAGCGTTTCCAAGAGGTCTGCTGGGTCAAAGCGGATTAGAAAATCAGCATATGGGATTATTAGATTATGCCAAAGCATTCATGCAGTATCCTCTATTGCTTTTATTTCTGCTCTATCTCTTCTTTTTTTATAAGGAGCATGCAACTTCATTTTCTTTTTCTATTCATCCAGTATATAAACCTCCCAAAGATATAGGTGTCTTGGAAGCGGGACTTCTTTATGATCGATTTGCTGAGACAAAAGATTTTCCAGCTTCAGTAATAGAACTTGCAGTAAAAGGATTTGTAAGTATTGAAGAAAAAGATCAAGAAGGATTTTTTGTAAACAGAGAGACTCTTATTAAAAAGACTGCAAAAAAACCGCGAAATCTCACCCCTGCGCAAAATATTCTCTATTTTCAGATTCTTTTTCCTTATGGCGATACATTTATTCTCAAAAAAGATGAGGATATTGCACAACGAATACGGAGTGGCTTTCAATCAATAAATCAGCTTCTTTATGATTGGAGTGTTAAAGAGGGCTATTTCCAAGAAAATCCACAAAAGCTTAGAATAAAATTTCTTGCCTTTTCCATTTTTTTGCTGCTTGTAATGTTTATTGTAATAGTTCTTGTGACACATCGCATGACGGATATCCCTCTTCTATTTTCTATTGGTATACCGTCTCTGTTTGTTGGCATAGGAGTATGGAGACTTTTTCGGGGGAGGGGATTAGAGCGCTTTTTGGGTCTTTGGTTTATCTTCATAGGTGGAGCTGTTATGATCGGTTTTATTGCATCTTTCTCATGGCAAGATATTTTGCTTTCTCCTATCCCTTTTATTCTCATAGGAGTGGGAGCTATTTTTTATATCTATCGTCATATTGGTCTTTATACGCCAAAAGGAGTAAAAGTTTATCGAGATTTACTAGGTCTTAAAGAGTTTATTCAAAGGGCAAAAGCAGCACAAATAAACTACTTTTTACAAGAAGATCCCTACTTTCTTGATAAATTGCTTCCTTTCGCAATGTTATTTGATCTGACAAAACACTGGCTCAAATTTTATGAGCAGTTTCATTCTACCCAACCCTCTTGGTATCACGGCAATTTTTATCATATGCATGAATTTAGTGAGAATACATCTGCAGTAGCTGCATATGCTCCATCGAACTCTGTAGGTGGTGGAGGGAGTTTTAGTGGTGGTGGATCTGGTGGAGGAGGCGGTGGATCTTGGTAAATCATTAGTAAATAGATTTTTGCTGAATATAATGTATATTCAAATAATTTTTTAAAATAATTTTAAGACTTATCAATATTCGCTTCTTTTGCTGCTATATTAATGAAATGCGACAAATGTAAATCTTAGAAACTAGCCATTCCTATTTTCTTGGAATAAATAATTACCTTTTTGCATTTTAATCAAAAAATGTAATATAATTTATTTAATATAAAATATTAAAAAAAATATTAAAAAGGATTAAAAATGAAAAATATAGTAGTAGCTTTAAAGAAAGATCATAGTTTTAGGCAACTAAAAAGACTATTTTTACTACCTTATCTATTTTTTTTCTTTTTATTTGCCTTTACGGCTCAAGGTCAAGATTTTAGAAAAGGTATAGGACCATTAAGTAATGGGCCAAATTTCGGCATGGGATTTGGGTTATTTTCTCAGGGACAACTGCCTTCTTGGATAAAGCCTGGATTAGTAGTCTACTATAGAAGTGAAGGTGGAAATCGAGGTGGAGGTTCTGCTAGTTATCTAGTAAGGTCGACTGCATATGTGGTTTGTGCTGTGGAACCAAATAGAGTTCTTGGAATAGAAGTGCAGGCTAGCAAAATGGGTGTTTCGTTTATTCCTAAAGTTTTAGGTAAAAGAGGCGATGGTCTTTTTTGGGTAGATCCTCAAAGAATGGCAGCAATGCTTTCCCCTCAATCAATTGAGCAGGCAAGACGTCAAGGTATTGCCATTAGTGGACAGCCTGGACTTGTCATCTTTGAATATGCACCTCGTGGAAAAGGAGTGACGAAGCAAGTTATTAAATATGATGTGAGATCTGGTCTTGTGCTAGATTTTGAAACTGTTTCATGGAGTGGAGTTGAAACCGCCGGCTCAACTGTAACTAAAGTATCGTTTTTGCAAAAAGGTAGTGTGCAGCTTCCTTCATTGCCATCACTTCCAGCAGCTGCTAGGATGAGTGCTCTTTATCAATTACAGACAGTTGAGCAATATACAGGAATGGCAGTTCCAACTGGGCGCATTCAGGTACAACCTATGGGCAATGATGGAGAACTAGCCAGATTTAATATTACAACTATGGATAATAGTAGCGCACCGCTAAATTCCAAAGAAGCATGGGGGCTCCGTTTTATGGGCCCTCACTATTATCATCCTGTGCTTTTACATGGCTATACTCTTTCATTGCCTGGCATAGGTGTTACAATGGTAGCAAAAGGCAGTCAAGTATCAGTTTCTTGGAATGGTGTAATTTGGGGCGTTGCTACGGTTGATCCAAGAACTGGTTTGGTTTTTTCATTTCAAAACAAAATATTTGGAGGTATGACAACAGGTACTTTGATTCGTTAAAGATTTGAATATTTAATGAAAAATACGGAAAGATTATAAACATATTAAGTAGTAATGTTTTCTTTATACAAGATAAAGAAGAGTATACAAAATATAATTTATGCTTTGCGATATTAACTACTCTATGCGATGAAAGGAAATACTTTTTAATAGTAGTAAAAAAAATCTATACTTTTGCAAGTATAGATGAAATTACTTTTTAATATCTACCGTTTTTGACTTTTCTTTATAAAATAGTGCAATGAGCGCTAATACAAGAGCGATAAAAATCAAACCGATTCCTATATAAGTTACTATAGAAATTCGTTGAAAAATGGTTGGTTTAAGAAAGTACTCTAAAACTTTTTCGTCAAACTCATTAGTTGTTAAATGAGCTTTTTTTGCTCTTTTAGGAAGTTTTAATGAGATGTCATACTCTGCTGAAATATTTCCTTCGTTTTCTGTATCAGTAAAAAACCACTCGGTAGGCGAGATTTTTCTTGGGGTGAATTTCTTTTCATATTTGAAATGCCAAATACCATTGCCTTTATATTTTACAACTCCTTTTGCGTCGAATGAGAATATCATTGTCCTCTCGATATCATTGCGTTTGAATGAAAAATTGGTAAGTTCATATCCTGGCAGAGAGGCTATAATTTCTCTTTTAAGAAGTGCAGGGTTGTTTCCATACTTTTGAACGAGCATTTTCCATTGAAAAGCAGTCGCTTTTTGCGTCCATGTAATTTTTGCGTCTCCACATTCATTAACATTCACATCTAATTGAATAATAATCTTTTCAGCAAATAAAGAGAGTGTTAGAAGGATTAAAACAAATATCTTTTTCATTATCGCACCTTAAAACTATTTTTTATTAAAATCAACTCCGGAGTATTGAGCTGATTTGAAGTGGAGCTCAATACAAATCCAACTACTCCTTGACTTGAATGCGTAAAATATCCTACCCAATTCACTTGCATTTCCCTTGAACTTTTTATTCCAGCATAACGCTTATATACTTTTCCATTAATATTTACTTCTCCTGCTGGTTGATAGTTCATTTGTCCACCCATTTGTATCGTTAGATTGTAGAGCATAGAAAATGCCTGATCTATATTTTGGGTATTGTTAAATATATAGACTTCTGCATCTTGTATACCTTGAGGGTCTACTGCTAAAACTTTAAGATAAGGAACATAGGGATTTGGTGTAGGCAATATTTGCCAGTTAGAGGGATATTGAAAACTAAAAAGTCCAGAAGGATCCTGATATATTTGAGCTGAAGGTGCTGGCGTTGGTACCGGTGAAGGTGTCGGCATTGGCGCTGGTGAAGGCGATGGTGCTGGTGACGGTGACGGTGCTGGTCCCACCATTAATTTATTAAATATCTCATCTATCTTTTTTCGAAGTGTTGGATCATCTTGAAGATCAGGAGGTCTATATCCTTTTCTATGAAGGTCATTTATATGGAGCATTGAAATTGGACGTGCGCCGTTTATGGCATACCACTCATAAAATTTTGTACATTTTTCATTCCAACTTCAACAGCTTGTTGAAAACTCAAGCTTCCTCCAAGTCCCGCTCCCCCAACACCTGTAGCTTCGATAGCGATGATTTGGTTTCCAACAATTACACCAGGAAAGGCATGATTTTCTGTTGTAAATATTACTGTGTCTAATCCGGCAGATTCTGCAACACTACAAAAAAGTGTACTAAGTTCTATACATAGTCCTGCTCCCCCAGTTAATACTTCTCTTGGAAGACGAACATGTTGTACTATTGTAATCTTATCGCCTATCTTCTCTGGCAGTCCAAGTGTACCCCCATACACAATGCCTGCAGCTCTTTCAAAGTTATAAAGAGCTTCCATAAAACGTAGAACCTCTTGTGTTCCTGCACCTGCGCCAGCAGTAGAACCTTGCAATACATTTTTTTGCAGTTGTTGTGTAAAATATTTAATGACGGGATCTTCTGGTGTAACGAAACAGCTAATGAGTTTGTCATTTGTATAAAGATCATATACAGAAGAGATCTCTTCAGGAGGAGTATCTGTATAAATGAGCTCATTTCTTCCTCTAATTTGGAAATTTTTCCTTTTGACAAATTCATAATTTTTTACCCCGTCATTATAACTATATTTGATTTCTAATTTTGCTGGAGTAGCATTTAAAATATTGAGTATCTTTTCTGGAAATTGGGGATAGAAAAGATCCACTACCGTTTGACCAGGTAGAACTTCCCCATACTCCATTGGAGTTGTCCACTCTATAAATTTAGGTACACGGTAAGAGATTTTTAAATTTTTGATATATCCTTTTCCACTATTATGAAAAACCACTTTTGCAAGATAATATTTTCCATTTTCTACTTCAGGATTTCCATATACCTTGTAAGCCATAGGCATAATTGCATCTCTTACATATATTTTCGATTCAAGTTCTCCACGATTTTTGAAATAGGTAAAGCCTAAAATAAGTAAGATAATACCTAATAATGCTAATGCTCCACTAGCAATAAGTAATTTCTTTTTCATTTATTTCCTTTATTACTCGATTTTATTGTCTTTTTACATCTATATGCTCTGACGGATTCCCGATAAAGTTTTCCATTATCAATAATAATATGTTTAAAAGGCGTAATTTGTGCGTTGAGCGTCTTTTTTAGATAAGGATCATATACCTTTACAAAACGGCTGTGAGATGTGTCGAAATAGGAGTTTATATAACGTATTCCATGTGAGGCAGCCTTTTTTTTCAGTGCTGTCATCTCCCTTTTTTTTGTTTCATATATCTCTTTAAAAATGATGCTCTTAACATTAAGTCCTTTAGGGAAAAGAACACTTATCCATCCTATTGGTTTGCACTCTTTGGGAACAATAGGAGTATTAAGATCAATAACTGACTTTTTTGGTATTGGTCTTCCCAAGTAAACAGTTTTTGGAAAATATTTTTTAAAATTTATCAGATAAGGATTTTTTTTCGCTTTTTTGCTTGTGAAAATATTTTTGATATTTGTTTTAAATTCTGTAAAAGATTTTTGAGAACATCCCTCAAATGCAAGAAAAAGTATAATTGAAAAAAGAAATGCTAACTTTTTCATTTTTCTCCCTTCCTTTATTGTCTTGATTATAATTGATCTAAACTTAAAAATAAGACAACTTTCTTCTTTTTTTATGCTGACTTTTTTATAAAATAAATGATCTTTTTAAGAAAAATATAGAGTAGCATTTTGTTTTTAAGGAGATTTATAAATACAGGAATTTTTTGTATCTCAAACATTAAGAAGAGATTTTTTTGCCAAATTGAGAAGTAATTACCATTGAAGTAGTTTCGGCCAGAAGGCCGAAGTGCTACAGACGAGATTCGTATCGTCTGAGCATGTAGAGTCGTTTGAGCATTTTCTTGCGTGCCGCAATCTTCTCTTTTTTTCGTCTTTCGGTCGGCTTTTCGTAAAATCTACGAGCACGAGCTTCTGTGACGATCAAGTTTCTATCAACTTGCTTTTTGAAAAGGCGGTACGCTTCCTCAAACGACTGATCAGGTCTAACGAGGATGCCAGGCATACTGACATCACCCCCTTTCAGGTTAAGATTGGGCAATATTATACCACAAAATTAGAGCCATTTTTTGAAGTTAATGTTGTTAAGATATGAGATATAGACCTTTTTGGTTCTTTCAAATATCTCTTCACTTCTTTTTTGGTCATAAATATGTGAACTAAGATTCCTATTTTCCACCATATTGAGTATGATTTCATCATCACCAATAAGGTGAGCTCTATAAGCCTCTTTAATGCAGTTTCTAGGCGAAAAATACTCAATTCCTTGATACGCAAGAACTGCTTTAAGCTTTCCAAAGCATCTCTACAGTAAACTCAAATCGCTGCAATATCCCATCTTTATCAAGTTCATCTTGTGCTATATCGATAGCTTCTTGGAGCCTCTGTCTAGCCATCTCAAAATTTTTTATTTTAATAAGTACATCACTTTTTCATAAAGAACTTTTCCCTCTTTTTCTATTTTTTTTTGGAAATTTTTATCAACTTCATTCAAAAAAACAATTCCACACTCAGTAACCTACTTAACTTTTCAACTTCCTCTTTGAGTTTTCTTTTTGAGCGAAAATCGATTGGTAAATCAATAGCAATGTCTATATCAGACTGTTTGGTAGCATATCCTTTTGCACGAGAACCAAAAAGTATTATCTTTTTAGGATGGTATTTTTTGAGATAATTGATGATTGCTTGAATTTTTACTTGCGGATTTATCTTTTTTTCATCATTATAACCTTTATCTCATTCAAAAAATTATAGCACACAGAGTAAAAGGAAAAAAATTATTAATGAAAATTTAATATTAATAATGATAAAATTATGCCAAAATATAAAATAAGGAGGAGCTATGAAGATAGCAAAAAGTGTAGTATTAGCAACTGCATTAATAAGTGTTAGTGCTTTTGCAAAAGATGCTTTGATTGAAAAGGCAAAACAGGCTGGTTTGCAGCCAATTCCACAAGAGGTGAGCAAACTTTTCAAGTTAATTGATAATCCTCAGAACCCTATTACAAAAGCAAAAGTTGAGCTTGGTAAAAAGCTCTATTTTGACCCACGTCTTTCTCGCAGCGGTCTTATTAGCTGTAATACATGTCATAACCTTTCTACCGGCGGAGATGACAATGTACCGGTAGCAACTGGGCACAAATGGAGACACAATCCACACCACCTCAACTCTCCTACAGTCTATAACGCTGTTTTTAACCAAAAGCAGTTTTGGGATGGTAGAAGTCCAGATCTTGAAGACCAAGCGACTGGACCAATTCAAGCAGACGTAGAGATGAATATGCCAAAAAATTTGGCAGTAAAAGTTGTTAAAAGCATTCCAGAATACAAAGAAGCGTTTGCAAAAGTCTATCCTGGAGAAGAGATTACAATTAAAACAATCGGTAAAGCGATTGGAGCATTTGAGCGAACTCTTGTGACTCCTAGCCGCTATGATGACTATCTTAATGGGGATGAAAAAGCTCTCACAGAAGCAGAAAAAGAGGGTCTTAAAACATTCATCGAGGTTGGATGTGCAAGCTGTCATAACGGTGTAGGACTTGGTGGTGGTATGGCACCATTTCCGGCAATTGGAAAATATAAGTATGCGAATATTGGCGATTTCAAAGGCGATAAGAATGGTATGGTGAAGGTGCCAACACTAAGAAATATACTTGAGACTGCACCATATTTCCATAATGGTGCAACCTACGATATCAAAGAGTCAATTGAGATTATGGCTGAAACACAGCTAGGTAAAAAACTTACTAAAAAACAGATTGACTCAATTGCCACATTTTTTAAAGCACTTACTGGTAAAAAGCCATATGTGCGCCTTCCAATGCTTCCAAACAGCACTCCATCAACTCCAAAACCTGATCTGAACTAATCTTGGGGCTTTTGCCCCAAAAGCTAACCTTTTTGCTACAATAAAGCAAAAAGGTTTTACATGGAATATCGCTATATCGGCAGATCCGGCCTTCGTGTAACTTCTATCTGTCTTGGCACCATGACCTTTGGTTCCACGACATCAAAAGAAGAAGCTTTCAAGATTTTAGACAAAGCCTACGATTTTGGAATCAACTTTTATGATACGGCGGAGCTTTATCCTGTGCCTCCTGATAGCAAATGGACTGGCAAGACAGAAAAGATCGTAGGTGAGTGGCTTAAAACCAAGCCAAGAGATTCTATTATTCTTGCTACAAAAGTAGCAGGAGCTGCAAGTGGATGGTTTGTACCGCCTATTCGCCATGGTCTTACAGCAATGGATCGCTTTCATATAAAAAGGGCAATTGAAGGATCATTAAATAGGCTCCAAACCGATTATATCGATCTGTATCAGATGCACTGGCCAGATACGGTAGTGCCGATAGAAGAGACGATGCGAGCTTTTGATGAGCTGGTACAAGAGGGAAAAGTACGATACATCGGGACTTCTAACGATACTGCTTATGGTCTTACGAAAGCAAACATGGTAGCCAAGTACGAGGGACTTGCACGGTTTGAATCGATTCAGAACAATTTTAGTCTGCTCAATCCCAGATTCTTCGATGAACTTGAGACGGTTTGCAGAAGGGAAAAAGTAAGTCTGTTGCCATACTCACCTATTGGCGGTGGTATCTTAAGTGGAAAATACAACAAAAAGTTTATTCCTGAAGATGCTAGATTTTCGCTTTATCTCAAGCATCCTGTAAAAAGAGTACGAGAGCATGCGAAGCGATTTTTCAATGATAAAACCCTTGGCTTTACTGCTGAATATCTTGAAATTGCAAAAAAATATGAGATACATCCTGTTACTTTAGCTGTTGCTTATAGCAAACATTTTGATTTTGTAGCTTCTACAATAATAGGGGCAAGAAAGCTTGATCAACTTGATGCAAGCCTCGCTGCTATGGATCTAAAACTCTCCCGAGAAATCCTCAAAGAGCTGACTGCTTTGCAAAAAAAGTACTGCTATCCTATGGGATAGCAGGAATAGTAAAAAATTTTTTTCCTAAAAACTGACGAAAAAAATAATAAAAATACTTGACTTTTTTCGCCAATAGTTTTATAATAACTTCCATTAATTAAAATCATAACTAAATTGGATGGTTTGCTATGAACTATATCTATATGCGCTCTAAAAATGATCGCTACTCTATAGCCATGCAAGAAAAATCTATACAAGATTTCTTGCATAGTCATAATATTACAGAGTTTGCGGAGTATATCGAAGTTGCCCCAGTTTCTTTAAAACTGGATGAGCGAATGGAACTCAAAGAGTTTATTCACTCTTTAAAAAAAGGGGATCATATTATTCTCTATGATCTTCGTGTAATTTCTCCAAGGGTAGGGGAAGTTGTGCAGTTTCTTAATTGTATTTTTAGTCATGATTTAAAGCTAACCATAACAAAATATGCGATAACAATAGAAAAAGATACCCCGGCACATATAGTAATTTCACTTTTGAATCAACTAAGAGAGGAAAACAGAAGTGAACCTATTCACAAAGGGCGACCAAAAGGGAGTATTTCAAGATCTAAATATGATGTATATAGAGATAAAATCATTCAGATGTTAAAGGAGGGAAAAAGTGTGAGTCATATAGCGAAAAGTTTAGGAGTAAGCAGAAGCTCCATACGAGATTATATAGCAAGCAGAGAGCTGGATAAAATTGTGATGGGTGAGATATCTAGCCCTAACATTCCAAAAATATCATGCAAAATCAATAATAAAGGATAAAAATGGCAACTGCAACAGCAAAACCGAACCGAGCCAAAGAGTACCTCAAGAACTGGATACCATACAGATATAAGAGGTATATAGTATTTGGGCTCGTAACAGTAATCAGTTTGGTGCTGCCGTGGATACGTATAAACGGTAATCACTTCTTTTTGTTAAACTTTGATCATAAACAGCTGCACCTCTTTTTCGTGCGCTTTGATATGCAAGAGCTCTACTTGATGCCGTTTTTGCTGTGGATTCTCTTTTTTGGGATCTTCTTTATTACCACTCTAGGTGGGCGTGTCTGGTGTGGATGGAGCTGTCCACAGACAATCTTTCGTGTGATTTATAGAGACTTGATAGAGACAAAACTGCTGCATCTGAGAAAAAGAATTAGTAATAAGCAAATTGAGCCAGATATGAGTAAACCAGAGAATAAGGTGAAAAAGCTTATAGCAATCTTGCTCTGGTCAGTGCTAGCTTTCATCGCAGCAGCAGATTTCATCTGGTACTTCGTACCACCAGAGGACTTTTTCCAATATATTCAAGATCCAGCAAACCATACCATTTTGATGGGGTTTTGGATTGGAACTGCCCTCTTTTTAATCGCAGATGTAGTATTTATTAAAGAGAATTTCTGTATCTATATCTGCCCTTACGCAAGAGTGCAGTCGGTGCTCTATGATGAAGATACATTCCAAACAGTCTATGACTATAAAAGAGGTGGACGTATCTATGATGAGCATGGAAACCTCATAGTGCATAATAAAAAAGAGCTCAAAGCCCAAAAAGAGGAAGCTGAGTGTACCTTGTGTGAATCGTGCGTAAAAGTGTGTCCTACCCATATCGATATACGTAAAGGGATGCAGCTAGAATGCATTAACTGCTTAGAGTGCGCAGATGCATGTACAAAAGTGATGGGAGCTTTAGGAAAAGAGAGCTTGGTGCGCTGGACAAGTTACCATGCATTAGAGACTGGTGAGAAGACAAGAGTCTTTCGCTTTAGAATCATTGCATATATTGTTATGCTCACTATTGCATTTGTAGCACTCTTTTGGATGGGAAGTAAAAAAGAGCATATGCTGCTCAATATCAATAGAACAAGCCAGCTCTATAAAATAGAGCCAGATGGGAGAGTAAAAAATACATACGTATTCCTCTTCCAAAATACAGAGAATAAAAAGCATAAATACTACTTTGAAGTAGTAAACAATAAAGATATTAAGATTGCAAGACCAAGTAAACCATTTAGTGTAATACCTGGTAAAAAAGTAAAAAAAGTTGTCATACTCTATACAGATAAAGTATTGGTGAAAAACACCCAAAAAGATACACCAATACCAATCAAGATCAAAGCCTATGCGGTTGATGATCCGAAAAAGATTGTAGTCTATAGAGATACGATCTTTGTCTTCCCTCGTTGGGATATTTATCAAAAACATATTAAAAAGTAGGACAAGAGTATGAGAATCGCAGTTCCTGTGAAATTTAATAGGGATAATCCACCTCTGTCGCCTCTTTTTGGGCATGCAAAATGGTTTGCATTTATAGATGATGGAAAAATAACAATTGAAGCCAATCCTCATGATGGAGGATTGGCTGTTGTTGAATGGCTGCTACATAGGGGAGTTGATGCAGTTATTACACAGCATATCGGTGTAAAACCTTTTGCTCTTTTATCGCAAAATGGGGTTGCGATTTTTTATCCTGGAGAGGGTAGAATTTTACTTAGTGATGCATTTGAAGGTTTCCAAAAAGGAAACCTCCAAGCAATTGATCAAAATAATATAGAAAACTTTGTACGGCATCAGGGGCATGCATGAAAAAAGAGGGTTTTAACGAACAGGGAGAACCAACACTTCGAGAATTAGAGGATTATGAAGGAAAAGCTTCACCTGAAAAGCGTAAAGCTATCATGTGGGTGATAATTACAGGGTTATTGCTTGGTGTTTTTTACACTTTGGCCAAACACTACTTTAAAGATGTGGGGTATGAAGAGGTAAAAATTCCGCAAGCAGAGAGAATTTTACACTACTAGGAGTCTGCTATGAAAAAGGTGATTGTATTAGGGGGTGGATTTGCCGGAGTTGAAGCGGCAATCTTTTTGAGAAAAGAGGGGTTTGCAGTTGATCTCATCTCACCAAGACCCTATATGTATATCTATCCTACTTCTATATGGGTTCCTGTATATGAGGCAGAGTTTGCAGATGTCTGTTTACCACTAGAAGATTTGCAAAAGGTGCACGGGTTTACTTGGATCGAAGATGAGATAGTACAGATTGAGGCCAAGAATAAAAAAGCAATTGGCAAAAAGGGTGAATATCAAGGCGATTTTTTGGTAATCGCTATGGGAGCTGGTAAAGTCAAGCATGAGGGAAGTGAAAACTATCTCTCAATCTGTGGTGAACCAGAGGATGCTATAAAGATGCGTGATCGTATAGATGAGCTAGTAGCAGCAAAACGAAGTGGTAAGATAGCTATGGGATTTGGAGGCAATCCAAAAGATAGCTCGGCCGTGCGTGGAGGACCAGCATTTGAGATGATGTTTAATCTCCATAATTATCTTAAGAAAAAAGGTCTTCGCGATCGCTTTGAGCTCACATTCTTTGCTACCATGGCAGAGCCTGGTAAGAGACTTGGACCGCAAGCGTTAAAAATGATGGATCTCTTTTTCAATAAATTACATATCAAAAAACATTTTGGCAAAAAGATTAAAAGATTTGAGCCAAATGGCATAGTTTTTGAAGATGATAGCTTCTTAGAGAGCGATTTTACAATGTTTATACCAGCAAATGCTGGTCATCCAGTGTTTCAAGATTCTGATTTACCACTCAGTGATGCTGGATTTATTTTAGTGGATGAGTATTGTGAAGTAAAAGATAGGCCCGGAGTCTATGCAGTGGGAGATAGTGCTTACATTGAAGGACCGCAGTGGAGAGCAAAACAGGGACACATTGCTGAAGTAATGGCACGCAACAGTGCAAACAACATTGCAATAGATGCAGGTGTAAAAGTAGGGAAGAAAGAGAGCTACATTCATCATCTCAATATTATCTGTGTTATGGATAGTGGTGATGGTGCAGCTTTTGTCTACCGTGATGATAAGCGGGGCTTTATGCTTCCTCTGCCTATTGTTGGACATTGGCTCAAAAAGGGTTGGGGCTGGTACTGCCGCAACTCAAAACTAGAAAAGATTCCAAGATTGCCAGGGCTTTGATCCTGGCACAAAATTCATAAAAAACTTTTAAAAAGTGCGTGGCAACATTTTCCGCTAGGATTGCGTATTCCACATGCGCAACCTTTGGCTTTTTTCTCTTTATATGCAGTATAGCTATGTGTATTGATATCTTTGATACGATAATCAAAGCAGTAGCAAACAGTAGCTTCAAGATCTCTTGATTTTGCGGCAGTGGGGCGTATGAGATCTGCATTATGCCATGTTTGCAAACCACAAAAATAGACAACGTCGCATGCAGGGTTTTTACAGTAGAAATACTCTTTACTTTGATCTAGATTTTCAATAGTTCGAAGATTTGCCAATATATTTTCATATTTTATTTTTTTGCCTTCATTTTTGCATGATGGGCATCTATTTGGGAGAAAAAACTGCATCTTTTTCCTTTAAAGAGTCTTTTTTATTATAACATCTTAAAAGGAGACTATGTATCAAAGATTGTCACGTTATAAAAAGCAACTAAAGTAGCATAATAGTTCTTATCGTTGCGTTATAATTGAATAAATAAAAAGCAAGGAGGCTAAAATGGCAAAACTCACAGAATTTGAACAAAACATAGCACAAAGAATTAAAGAGCAGATCGAACTTAATAAAGATAAGCCAGAGCTTGGTAATGTTGATATGCAAAAAGCAATGGAGCTTTTAAAAGAGGCAGGAGCGATTTTGCTTGATGTACGTCCACCAGCGAAAGTAAATGGCGAAAATGCTGAAGAGGCTGATATTCCAGATAGTTACTATACTCCATATCCAGAGTTTACAAACTATCTTGATATTTTGCCAGAAGATAAGACTACACCAATTGTAACAGCTTGCCTCAAAGGACTCTTTGCAAGCCGTGTCAAAGCGTATCTTGAAATATTGGGGTATGAAAATGTCTACGTCTTTACAGGTAATATAGAAGATTGGATAGCAGCTCATAAAGCGCATAAAGGTGAGATATAAGATTCTCGTAGGGCTTCTTGCCCTATTGCTATTTGCTGGATGTAATCAAAAAATCTATGAAAAAAAGTATGCAAAGGCTTCAAAACCGATTACTTGTTTGCAACTCCAAGTAAAAAATCCACTTACAAAACTCTATTTAGCGCAAGAGTATAAATTTAGCGCTCAATGTCCTTTTATACTTCGTACAACTTCCCATTTTGTAACCACTTGTACATCTGCTTATGCAAAAGCATTGGGAAGCGATTTTGATGGGTTTTTGCGTTTGGAGCTCTACGAAAACAAAAAGCTGCTCTACCGCAATCAGATCGATTTCAAAGGGTGTTTACAGCTTTCAACTACGCATAAACTTTTTCAAGCTATGCGTCAAGCAATGCATTTTTAAATAAAACCTTTCAAAAAAAGAAATCCTAAGCTTTTTGGTTATATAATTTTGGATATAACGAAAAGGGATAAGCTTGGAGATAGGGACAAAACTCTTTTTTAATGAGAAAGATCGTGGATTTTTGGGAAAAGGGCGCATAGAGCTTCTTAAAGCTATAGAGAAATATGGCTCAATCAATAAAGCAGCAAAAGCGCTTGGAATAAGTTACAAAAAAGCGTGGGAGAGTGTAAGTGCTATGAATGCACTCTCTCCCCAACCTCTCATCCTTTCACAAACGGGAGGTAAAAGGGGAGGAGGCTCAGAGCTCACACCTTATGCAAAAGAGCTGATAGAGCGTTATGAAGAAGCGGATAAAACGATACAAAAAATAGCTAAAAATCCTGTAGTTCCAAAAATTTCTGCACGCAATAAAATTTATGTAACAGTAAAAAAAATAAAGCAAAAAAAGGATGAAGTCATTGTAATAGGAAGTTTTGGCAAAGAAAAAATTAAAGCAATTATCACGCCTGAAGCTTTAAAAGAGTTGGATCTTCATCTAGGAGAAGAGATCTGGTTTGTTTTTAAAGCCAGTGCTGTGAATGCAAAAGATGAGAATTGCTTTAAAGGGAGTTTGATAGAGAAAATTAGTGAAAATAGAGTTAAAGTCGAAGTAGAAGATCAGATTTTTTTTCTCAATGGGAAGTTTAAAATTAAAGGATTTGCAATATATTTTTGTATTGATCCTCATGAAATTATGATTTTTAAAGGTTTAATATGAAAAAGCTTCTTTCTTTTTTATTCTTTGCAATAATGCTTTATGCTGGCAAAATTCATGTTGCAGTGGCAGCGAATGTGAGTTTTGTGATGCCAGAACTTTTAAAGGCTTTTAAAAATGTATCTCCTCAAACAGATGTAAAAGTCTCGATTGGCAGTAGCGGAAAACTCGCTGCGCAAATCAAAAAGGGTGCTCCTTTTGCTCTATTTCTCTCAGCAGATATGTACTATCCCAAAACACTCTACAAAGAGGGATATGCAATTACAAGACCTCTTGTGTATGCAAAAGGTGCACTTGTTATTTTTAGTAAACGATACAAAAGTATCGCAGATATTGCCAACGCATCACGTATTGCAATTGCTAATCCAAAAACTGCTCCCTACGGCAAAGCTGCGCTAGAAGTTCTTCAGCATCTTGGTCTATATGACAGATTAAAAGATAAATTGATTTATGGTGATTCCGTAGCGCAGACTACTTCATATGCACTGCGTGTAGCGGATGCTGGGTTTATTGCAAAATCAGCTATACATACAAAAACATTGCAAAATCTTCAAGACCATTTTATTGCAGTCGATCCAAAGCTCTATTCTCCAATCAAACAGGGGGTTGTTATGTTAAAAAGAAGTGATGATGCGAATGCCTTTTTTACCTTTTTGTTTTCCAAAGAGGCAGCACAAATTTTTCAAAAGTATGGGTATATTGTAGATGATTGATTGGATACCTTTTATTCTCTCATTTAAGTTGGCTACTATCACTACCACTATGCTTTTTGCAATAGGTTTACCGATTGCCTGGTGGTTAGCTTCTACGAAAAATCGCTTTAAACCAATTATAGAAGCTTTTGTCTCTATGCCTATTGTTCTACCCCCTACAGTTCTTGGGTTTTATATATTATGGGCTTTTTCACCTGGAACTTTTTTGGGGAAGTTTTTCTCCTCAATTGGTATTGAACCACTCTTTAGTTTTCCAGGATTAGTGATTGCAAGTCTTCTTTATAGTTTTCCTTTTATGGTGCAACCCTTGCAAAGCGGTTTTGAAGGTGTGCCAAAATCACTCATAGAAGCCAGCTTTATAGCTGGCAAAAATAGGATGCAAACATTAATGCATGTGATATTGCCAAATATGAAACCATCTATACTTACAGCGCTTATTATAACTTTTGCGCATACAATTGGAGAATTTGGTGTAGTTTTGATGGTGGGGGGATCTATTCCTGGCAAGACAAAAGTAGCAAGTATCGCCATATATGAATATGTAGAGATTCTTGATTACAAAAGTGCACATATTTACAGTGCAATTATGGTAGCGCTGAGTTTTACAGTGCTGCTTGCGGTATATATATTCAATCAAAAATCAAAAAAAGTACAGCTATGATTGCCATTGGCATCTATAAAGAGCTAAGAGATTTTTCTTTAGAGATCTCATTACGCGTAAAAGATGGTGAGTTTGTTGCTATAACGGGAGCTAGTGGCAGTGGGAAGACAACTTTTTTGAGGGTACTTGCTGGTCTTGAAGGAGCAAAGGGAGCAATAAAAATAGGAGATGTTGAGTGGCTTGGTAATAAAAGCCTTCCTCCTCAAAAAAGAGCTGTAGGTTTTGTTTTTCAAGATTATGCTCTTTTTCCAAATATGAGTGTACTGCAAAATCTCCTTTTTGTACGTAAAGATGTTGTACTGGCTATGCATCTACTCAAAATAACAGATATGCTTGATCTCAAAGATCGCTACCCTTCGCAACTCAGTGGTGGACAAAAACAACGTGTAGCGTTAGCAAGAGCTTATATGAAAAAGCCAAAAATTATGCTTCTTGATGAGCCATTGGCTGCACTCGATCCTGCTATACGCAGTTTTTTACAAGGAAAAATAAGGGAACTCCATGAAGAGTTTGGTACAACAACCTTTATGGTAAGTCATGATATAGCCGAGATATATAGACTCAGTACCAGAGTTATAGAGATTGAACGAGGGAAAATTTTGCGCGATTTTACCAAAGAGCATATTGGAAAAAATAAAAGAAGCTATAAAGCTGAAATCGTAGATGTTTTGCAAGATGAAATTGTTGTGGCTTTTATGGGAGATCTCTTTCGGTTATCCAAAAAGAAAGCATTTAAAGTGGGAGATATTGTGGAAGTAACTGTTGAGGAGTTACAGCTATTGTGAGATATAAGGTTGTACGAGAGAGAAGAAAAAGTATACGAGGTTTTGTAAAGGATGGAGAGATTATTATCAAAGCTCCACTGTTTGTGCCAAGTTCTGTTATTGAGTCCTTTTTCCAAAAGCACAAAGACTATTTTGCTAGAAAGCTTCAAAGAGACTACGTTTACTATCTTGGGATTCGTCACAAAATAGTAAAGCAAGAGAAAGGGTATATATTAAAAGGAGATGCTTTTTATAGCGACGAAAATATAGAGCAAAATATTGAAAGCTTTTTGATACAAAAAGCTAGGGAGTATCTTCTTCCTCGCACGCAAAAAATGGTTGAAAATTTTGGTGAAAAGGTAAATCTTATTAAGATCTCTAAGGCAAAAACGCGATGGGGAAGCTGCTCGAGTAAAAGAAATATAAATCTCTCCTATAGACTTATGATGCTGCCACCAAGAGTTATTGACTATATCATAATACATGAGATTTGCCATCTTCGCCATATGCATCATGGAAAAGAGTTTTGGAAGCTTGTAGCGAGTCGCTGCCCTCTGTACAAAGAGAGGGAAAAAGAGTTGAAAGATTTTTGCCTCTATTTATAAGATTATGTATAATTTTTCATTAACTTTTGGTTATAATTCATGGTTTGGAAAATTTATACATAAAATTATGATTATGTGGTAAAGCTTTTGTGTAATATATTGCGTATAGTTAAGTAAAATAGTTATATTGAGAAAGTGAATAATGTCTAGCAGACTACGTGATGAATTAGCTATAAGAATCTTTTCTGTAATACCTCGTAATGTAGCTGCAAACTTTTTTGCAGCAATTATGACACTATATCCACTCTACCCCAATTTGCACTTTTCGCATTTTGTATGGTTTATAGCAGTAATGGTGGTTATGCTTTACCGATTTATGCTCTACTTCTTTTTTAAAAAAAGAAAATATAATTTACATCATCTGTGTATCTTTCATTATATTGGCATAGTACTTACTGCTGGAGTATGGGCTGGAGGGATTTGGACAATATTTTATGATACAGATCTCCTTTACAAAATTTATATTGCATTTGTTATAGCGGGATTGAGTGCGGGTGCTGTTGTCTCTTTTGCTTCTGATAAGAAATCAGGAATTATTTATACAACTTCAATGCTTGTGCCAACCATTGTATGGCTTTTTACCGCATCTGATAGATTTGGTATTGCAATGGGAATATTGGCCATTGTTTACTATCTCTTTTTGCTCCACGCTTCTTCACAGATTTTTACAACATTGCTCCATTCAATCCGCCTCTCTATTGAGAGAGAGAAACTTTTACATCAGTTTAAGAAAAGTACCAAAGAGTTGCAAATGGTTTTTGAGTCAGCACCTTTGGGAATACTTTTTTATGATAAAAATCTTCATTTATTAGATGCGAATAATACTGCATTAGAGATTTTAGGTATGCAAAAAAAACAAACAATCGGTTTTGATCTCTATAAACTCCAGAACAACTCTCTTGAAAAAATTTTACGTGATGTTTTACAATTTAATGAAAAAGTAGTATATGAAGGAGAACTGCAATTAGTTGGAGATAGAAAAAAGCTTCATATGCGTCTTATTGCCAACCCCGTCAAAGATGCTTCTGGAGAGGTGATAGGTGGATTGGCAATAATGGAAGATATCGGCAAAGAGGTTCAAACAAAAGAGCAGCTAGAACGTTTTGCACAGTTTTATCTTAAAAATCCCCACCCTGTAATGCAGATAGATTGCAATAAAAAGACTATCACTATAGAGAATGAGAGTGCAAAGAGACTGCGTGCTAATATTATTCACTGGGAACATATAGTAGATGAAATATGTACACATAAAAATAGTTCCATCGAGGAACAGGTAGGCTCAAAATATTTTCGTTTTGATATTGTCGATTTGGAGAACGGATTTGTCAATGTGTACGTTAAAGATATTACTGCTGAAAAAAGAGCAATTGAGGAAGCAGAGTTTTTTGCCTATTATGATGAGTTGACAAAGCTACCTCGCAAAAAAGTCTTTACAGAATTTATATATAAAGCTATCAAACATGCAATACGCTATGATAAAAATAATGCTTTGCTCTTTATAGATGTGGATGATTTTAAAAAAATAAACGACTCTTATGGACATAGTATAGGGGATGCTTTTTTAGTCAAAATAGCCCAAAAAATTCAATCAAATCTTCGTGGCGTAGATGTTGTTACAAGATTAGGTGGGGATGAATTTGCGATTTTACTGACAGATCTTCCTCATGACAAAGTGCAAGCTCAGGAAAAAACAAGTGTAGTTATTCGCAAAATTTTTCAAACTTTACAAGAACCTCTCTATATTGATGGAATAAAACTGCAAGTTACTTTGAGTGTAGGTGCCGTTATTTTTAGAGAGGGTGATATTGAAGAGCTTTTTAAAAATGCGGATATCGCTATGTATGAAGCAAAAAGAGAGGGGAAAAATAGATATGTTTTTTATGAAGATAAGATAAAGTTGCAATTTTTACAAAAGAGTATTTTGCTTCATGAGTTAGAAGAAGCTTTGGCTCATAATGACTTAGCGCTCTACCTTCAGCCAATATATGATCTACAAACGAGATATTGTAGTCATGCTGAAGCATTAGTACGATGGAATTATAATAGAGGAAATTCCATACTCTTTCCACAAGATTTTCTGCCCTTGATGGAAGAGGGCAATATGTTATCGCAACTTACATTTTGGGTACTTAAAGAGGTCTCTCAAATTGCCAGCAAAATAGAGACTCTTGATTATATCTCTATTAACATGAGTCTGAGAGATTTTGAAAGAGAGGATTTTATACCACTCATAAAAAAACTCTACGAGAGTGGCGAGGTGATGCCTCAAAAGATTGAACTAGAGTTAACTGGAAATGCACAAATAAGAAATCTTAATGACTTTCAAAAGCAGTTACAAGCACTTAAAGATCTTGGATTTCGTTTCGCAATTGACGATTTTGGGATATGCTACTCCTCTTTATACTACCTCAAACACTTCATCATTGATACTCTGAAGATCGACAAAAATTTTATCAAAGAGATAGATAGAAAAGAGAATGATAAGATATTGACAAAGTTTATTATAGATGTTGCAAAACTTTATAATATGCACATAGTTGCTGAAGGTGTAGAAAGAACATCTCAACTTAAACTTCTTGAAGAGATGGGATGTGAAAAGGTACAGGGATATTTACTTGCACGTCCTATGCCTGTAAAAGATTTTGAAGAGTTTATCAAAAATTATAAACAATTGCCGCTTTAGTAACTGTATCTGTGTTCTTTTTTCCAGCAGGAGGGAGATTATCATATTTGAGTTCGAACGAGATTTTGAAACTCAATCTCTTAATAATATGAAGCCGCAGTGATGTTTCAAGGTTGCTCTCAAAATCCTCTCTCTCTTGCAAATTTTCAATAAATGAGAGTTTTGTTTTGATGCTATTTTTTTTTGTAAGTCTATAGTGTTGCTGAATTTCTCCTTTTATATAATGAAAAAAATCACTTGGTTGATTTGTATAGTTATTGCGTCGCAGTTCATATCCTGCAAGAATATCGAGTTTTTGTTTCTTTGTTTTTAATATGAGAAAACCAAATCCTGGATTGAAACTATATTGTTGGTTATACCCTTCAAATGTATTGCGCAAGAAACCTAACTCTAAAAAAGAGTAGAGGTGTTTGCGATAGTAGTGATAGAGAGTAAACTCACTTCTATAGCGTTCATTATTTGTTTGTCCGTTGCGATTGGAGTAGAGAATATCTGCGAAGAACTTGCACCTACTCTTTTTATTAAACTTATATGAAAACCGATAAGCAGCAGTAATGGAGTTGGTATTGCTATTTCCTGTTGTACCAAAATATCCGAACTCTACTTTTTGACGAAGTTTTGTTTGCGGTGCAGCAAGAGCAATGAAAGGTACTACGAAAATGAGTAGCACTTTTTTCATTTACAAACCTTTTTGACAAGATTGCGCAGAAATTTGTCCGAGCTGTGGAGGATCCTTTTTGGCAAATGGTAATATTGCAAAAGCTCTATCGGTCTTCTATAGAGAAGAAACGTTTCTCCTTTTTTTTCAAAAATCAATATCCTTAAGGGAAGATCAAGTCCTGCTCGCATATCGTATCCCAGTAACTTTGCTTCGGTTATTGGACTTCCAAATATAATAACTTTTGCGTGATTACGCCTTTTTCCAAATTTTTGAATATTTTTTCCATGATCTATAATTGCGAATATCTTGAGTTTATGTTTTTTGATCTCTTTGAGGAGTTTTTGGTAGGTTTGAGAAAAGCTTTTCTTGCTTTTATATGCTACTAAGTGTGGTGTTGCCAAAAGTGATGAGAGAAAAAAGATGGTAAGGAAAAAGAGTCTCACAGCTACTCCTTTGGAAATTTTATATATTTTATCTAAATAGAGTGAAGTGTAGATTGAGTGTTTGCGTACTTTTTAAGAATAGATTGGATAAAATCTACCTTAAAAAACAGGGTCTGCGATGACGAAGTACATTTTCGTAACAGGTGGGGTGCTCAGTTCTTTAGGGAAAGGGATTTCAAGTGCAAGTATAGGGGCGCTACTGAAAAATAGCGGTTTAGATGTCTCCATTCTTAAAATAGATCCATATATCAATGTAGATCCCGGTACAATGAGCCCTCTTGAGCATGGTGAGGTGTTTGTAACGGCAGATGGCGCTGAGACCGATCTCGATCTTGGACACTATGAGCGCTTTTTGGATGTGAAGCTCTCTCGTCTCAATAACTTTACAACAGGCCAAGTCTATCTCTCAGTCATTCAGCGAGAGCGAAAGGGGGACTATCTTGGAAAAACCATTCAAGTGGTACCCCACATCGTAGATGAGATTAAAAACCGCATCAAAAAAGCGGGTAAAGGCAAAGATGTACTCATTGTTGAACTTGGTGGAACTGTAGGTGATATTGAAGGACTCCCTTTTTTAGAAGCAATCCGTGAACTCACACATGATCTGGGTATGCATAAAGCCTACAATATCCATGTGACACTTGTTCCATATATTGCAGCAGCTGGCGAGCTCAAAACAAAACCTACGCAACATAGCGTACAGGAGCTACGTAGAATTGGTATCAGTCCTGATATGATTATTGCGCGGTGTGAACGACCGCTTCCTAAAGATGTGAAAGAGAAAATTGCACGTAGTTGTGGTATTCCTACAAATAGCGTTATTGAAGCAAAAGATGCAGAAACCATCTATAAAGTGCCTCTCAATTTTCAGCGGCAAAATATTTTAGGCCCAATCTCGCATCAGCTTCATTTAGGAAATCTCCACCCAAATATGGATGAGTGGGATCTTTTAGTCAAAAAGATAATCGCTCCAAAAGATGAGGTAACAATTGCTTTTGTAGGGAAATATTTAGGACTCAAAGAGTCATATAAATCCCTCACTGAAGCACTTGTACACTCTGGTGCAGCACTTGATGCGAGAGTTAATATTAAATGGGTTGATAGTGAACTCATTGAAGCTGAAGGTGCTGAGCAGTTTTTCAAAGATGTTGATGGAATTCTTGTGGCTGGTGGATTTGGAGAGAGAGGGGTACTTGGTAAAATAGAAGCTATACGGTATGCAAGAGAGCATACAATTCCCTATCTTGGGATCTGTCTTGGAATGCAGTTAAGTATCATTGAATATGCTCGCAATGTATTAGGAATAGAGGATGCAAACTCTATGGAGTTTGATCCAAATACGAAAAATCCTGTTATATATCTTATTGATGAATTTATCGATGTGAGTGGGCAAAAGCAGATTAGAACCCATACCTCTCCTATGGGTGGGACTATGAGGCTTGGAGAGTATGCTTGCAAAGTCAAGCCAAATACAAAGCTTTGGGAAGCTTATAATCATCAAGAGACTATCTATGAGCGCCATCGTCACCGCTATGAAGCAAACCCTGCATACCGCTCAATGCTTGAAGAAGCAGGAATGGTAGTGAGTGGAGAGAGTGAAGAGGGACTTATTGAAGCTGTGGAGATAACTACTCATCCTTGGTTTGTTGGTGTACAGTTTCATCCAGAATTTACATCTCATCTACAAAAACCAAATCCTCTCATTACTGCATTTATCAAAAACTCTCTTGAGCATAAATGAGAAAACTTACAAAAGATGCGATAGCAAGAATTTTAGAAGAACGCTTTCAAGAGGGCTTTGTAAAGCTCTCTGCTATTCCCAAACCTAACACTTTCAAAGATATGGAAAAAGCTGCCAAACGTATTAGGCAAGCTATTGAAAAGAGAGAAAAAATTGCTGTTGTGGGAGACTATGATGTAGATGGAGTAGTCTCTACTGCATTGATGGAGGAGTTTTTTTCATATATAGAGTATCCTATTACTACAATTATTCCAAACAGATTTCGCCATGGTTATGGACTAAGTGCCAAAGTGATTGATGAGCTAGGAGATGTTGATCTTATTATTACTGTTGATAATGGGATAAGTGCATATGATGCTGCAGCGATATGTAAAGAAAGAGACATAGATCTCATTATTACAGATCACCATACAACTGGTGAAAAGCTCCCTGAAGCTTTTGCAATAGTCAACCCCAAGCAAGCTTCTTGTACTTTTCCCTATGAGGAGATTTGTGGTGCGCAAGTTGCATGGTTTTTAATTGGGCAGCTAAAACAAGAACTTGGCCTTGATCTTGATATGCGCCGCTTTCTTGATATTCTTAGTATCGCTATTGTTGCTGATGTTATGCCGCTGCGTCATATCAATAGAGCACTACTGCAAGCTGGTTTACAAGCCTTTGCACGATCGAAACGTCCTGCTATACAGTTTTTGCGTAGTGTTCTCAAAAAACATGAGTTTAGTAGTGAAGATTTGGGATTTAGTGTTGCACCTGTTATTAATAGTGCTGGGCGTATGGAGGATGCACGCTTAGCACTAGAGTTTTTACGATCTGCTGATTTTTTTACTGCTAGTGTTTACTATGCGAGGCTTTTAGCCTGTAACTCTCAAAGAAAGGCTGAAGAGCGAAGAGTTTTTAAGGCCTCTTTAGAGTTTGTTGATGAGAGTAAAAATGTGATTGTTTCAGTCGGGGAGGATTGGAATGAGGGTGTTTTGGGTATTGTTGCAGCAAGACTAACGACAAAATTTCAAAAGCCCTCTATTGTTTTAACAAAAAAAGAAAATTTCTATAAAGGGAGCGGTAGAAGCCTTGGAGAGGTAGATCTCTTTGCGCTTTTGCAAAAGAATGCTCACTTTTTGGAGAAGTTTGGAGGACACAAAAAAGCAGCTGGGCTCTCTTTGCACGAAGAGAATCTACAAGAGTTTCAAAGAGGCATAGAAGATGCAACTGCCAAACTTCCAAAAGATGCCTTTGTAGATGAATCAAATATAATGGGTGAATTACCATTTAGTGAGATAGATTGGGAACTTATAGATATTTTAGAAAGATTTGCTCCTTATGGGGAGAGCAATCCTATGCCACGCTTTGCTACAATGGATGTAGAGGTAGTAGAAGCAAGAGAGGTGGGAGAAAATGGAGATCATCTTCTCATGACGCTGAGAAAAGATGGGAGAATCTTTAAAGCAATAAAATTTAAACATGATACAAAACTCACCAAGTCATCTATCGATATAGTTTATTATCCTGTCAAAAATATTTTTAACAACTCCCAATATATCCAACTCTTTGTTACAAAACTGCTATAGCGATCTCACTCAGAACCTTTATCCAAATAAATTAAGATTATTATTACTATAAATTTTATAGAATATTTTGATAGCTACATTTTGACAGAGGAGAGAGTATGAAGCCAGAAGATATAAAAAGACTCAAAGAAGTGCAAGAAGTGATTGAAGAGACGCTCAAAAGTGAAGGACTCTCAAGACGTGATGCACTCAAACTCATGGGTCTAGGAACTGCCGGAGTTTTTGTAGGAGGCGGCACTGCTCATGCCCAGGAGCCAACAAAAACTTCTAATGCAAAAGCACATATTGTCATCGTTGGTGGTGGTGCAGGTGGAATTATGGCAGCTGCGAGACTACGCAGAGCTGCAAGCAATGCAAAAATTACTATCATTGCTCCAAACGAGATACACCTCTATCAGCCAGGACAGGTTTTTATGGCAGCTGGGCTCTACACTGCAGATGAGATTAAAAAACCCAATGCAGATCTCATGCCAAGTGGTGTAGAGTGGATTAAAGATAAAGTAATGGAGTTTGATCCAGACAATAATCAAGTAATCACTGCAAAAAATGGCAAAATAAAATATGACTTCTTGGTAGTTGGTGTTGGTATATCGTATCAGTATGAGCAAATAGAAGGGCTTACCAAAGATATGCTTGGTAAAAACGGCGTAGCAAGTGTCTATCTCAACAATCCTGAGACAGGTAGTGTCAAAGGTGGCGAGATAACTTGGGAGTGGTTTAAGCAGATGCGTGCTGCTGCCGAAAAAGCTTCACAAAACAACCCAATCAATGTTATCTGTACTCAACCTGCAACTCCAATTAAGTGTGGTGGTGCACCACAGAAAATCCTTTACTTAAGTGATGACTTTTTGCGTGGAAATGGGCCTGTTGGTGGTAAAGATGTGCATATGAACGCAAAATTCTATTTTACAAAAGGTAAAGGTAGCAAACTTTTTGGTATCAAAGAATACAACGCTACTCTTACAAATGAAGTGCAGCCAATGTATGGCAACATTACCAACAAGTGGAATCACAATCTTGTAAAAATAGATACTGCTAAAAAAGTAGCAACTTTTCATCATACCTATCAAGTAAAAGGGGAGTGGGATCCTGATCTTGAAGATTATGAATATATAACAAAAGAAGAGATGGTAGAGATGCCATACGATTTTATCCATATTGTACCGCCGATGACAGCTGCGAATGAGTTTAGAAACTCTCCGCTTGCATGGCAAAAAGGTTCAGCAAAAGGTTGGATGCAAGCTGATCGCTATACATTGCAGCATATGAAATATAAAAATGTTTTTGGTATCGGTGATGTGCTTGGTATTCCTAAAGGAAAAACTGGTGGAAGTGCAAGACATCATGGTCCAATCGTACAAGAAAACCTTGTAGCTGTTATGGAAGGCAAAGAACCGAAAGCAAAATTTGATGGATATACAGTCTGTCCTCTTAAAACCCAATATGGAAAAATTATGCTTGCTGAATTTAATTACGGCAGCTCTCCTGCACCATCATTTCCGTTCCTCGATCCTGCTAAGCCACGATGGATTTGGTGGGCGTTTGACCTCTATATGCTTAAACCTATGTACTGGCATCTCATGATGAGAGGATTGATGTAAGCGAGGCTTTTTTGCTTCGCTTGCCAGAGGAGCAGAATGAAAAAGCTTGTAGTACGAGAAATAGCTATTTATCTCTTTTTGCTCATTTTTTTGGCTATTTGGATGCACTATAAAGCATGGATAGACCATCCTTTAGAGCATCTCAAAGCCCTACCAACATCTCCTTTTGGCATGTTGCATCCTCTCATCTTTACATTTTTTGTCTATATCATTATTTTGATTGTGAGAGTATTTATACATCTGGTACGAAGATTTAGTGCCAAAAGGCGCTTTTAATCTCTCTCTTCCCAGTGAGGTTCTATTTCAAGTGGTGGAAAGCCATCAAGTAATTGGTATGGTTTGAAACTCTTTTTGTATGCAAAGGATGTGCATCCATCTACCCAATACCCAAGATAGATCCACTGTAAACCTAAATTGCGTGCTAGATTTATCTGAATAAGAAGAGAATAGATCCCCAAAGAGAGCTTTTCATAGGCTGGATCATAGAAGAAATAGATTGAGCTAATTCCATCATTTAAAATATCGATTAAATCTACTGCAATGAGTCTATTATCTACAAAATAGAGTACCTCTTTGCCAAAATCGTGAGCTCCTACGACAAACTCTTCATAATATGTTTGCAGATCTATTTCATTATATTTCCATCCACTCTTTTGCTCTTTAAATTTATGGTAGCGATTATAGAGCTCTACATGCTCATATGTAAGCGATGGTTTTTGAATATAGATATTGGTATTGCGATTCTTTTTAATGGCACGTTTTTGCGAGCGACTTGGTTTGAAGTTGAATGTATCTATACGGATATTTTTGCATTCATTACAGCCTTTGCAAATTGGATGAAAATAGGAGTTGCCAAATCTACGCCACCCTCTTTTAATAAGCTCGCTTGCAAGCTCCTTTGTAGCGTTTGGAATATATCGATAGTACATCCTCGTTGTTTTATCGGGCAGATATGCACATTCATAATCGAGTGTGCAAAAATCGACGGAGAAAAGATCCTCAAATTTTTTCATCAAATCTCTTACTTTTTTAGAAGTATTATACTATAGCAATGTGATAAAAGTTTCTATACAAAACTATAAGTAGGTATAAACGCGTACTCAGATAGTTTATAAAAGTTTAGTGATAGAAAATTATATAGGTAAAACCCGGATATTTTGATAATTGAGTCGCTCTCTTAAAGTGTGCTCGATTCCAAAAAGTGTACCTGTCGTAGCGCTTGCGCACCCCACACATGCACCCATATAGCGAATATATACATCAATAAAATCACCATTTTCTTTGATATCTATGATCTCAAGATTTCCTCCATCCATTACAAGAAACTGGCGAATTCCTTCATCTATAGCTTTTTCTATAGCGTTCCACTTCTCTTCAAATGGTAACTCTTGAAAATTTACTGTTTGATTTTCCATACAAGACTCCTAAATAAGATAAATTTTATCCTAATTATATTCCGATAACCTTAAAGTAAATCAAATAAATCAAGTTAATATATGTTATACTTCATATTAGTGAAGGAGTTAACAAATGTTTTGGAATGAAAAAATTTCCAAACAACAACTTGATAATCTTTTTGAGCGAGCAAAAACCTCTCTTGTTGCTATAGTGATCCTAGCTCTGACATTAACTTATTTTATATTTTTTCATGAGCATATTGGTATTGTTTTTGTATGGTTAGGGATTGTTGTTTTTATAGCAGTTGCAAGACTCTTTCTCTATTTTATCTATATTAAAGAGAAAAACCCTAATATTCATAAATACTATAATCTCTTTCTCGTTTTGGCTCTCTTTCATGCTATTAGCTTTTCTTTTGTTTCTTTTTTGATTTCTCCACAAAATATTTTTGTTCAAAGTTTTTATATATTTGTTATTGCAGGTATGAGTGCAGGTGCAGTCTCGAGTTTTCTTTTTTCCAAGAGAGTATTAATTTTTTATGAAATATTATTAATAGTTCCTATTGCTCTAAGATTTCTTTTTTTGGGAAAAGATTATTACATTTTTATGGGAGTTCTATTTCTTGTATATCTTGGATTCATTTTACATCTCTCACTCCAATCATATAATATGTACCAAAATTTAATGCATTTACGTAAAGAATATGAGCAGAAACGAAAAGATTTCAGTATCCAATCCCAACGTTTTTTCTATCTTTTCAATAATATTCCAATTGGAATCTTTTTCTATGATGCAACATTAAAAATAACCTATTGTAATGATTTTTTTGCAAAACTATTACATGTATCTAAAGATAAACTTATCGGTATGAATTTGAATCAAATTCCAGATAAAAGTGTATTACCTGTTTTAAAAAAGCCTTTTTTAAAGCAAAATGGCCATTATATAGGAAGCTATAAATCCGCACTAGCTCAAACAGAATATTTTATTGAGCTATATACTACATATATCGAAATAGAGAGCAAGATTATTGAAGGCCTTGGTGTAGTCATAGATCTCACAGAGCTCAAAGCCTATCAAGAGAAAATTGAACATATGGCCTACTATGACGAGCTTACCGGACTTGCTAAAAGAAACATCTTGTTTGAAAGTGTTGATGCAGCAATTAAAAAAATTAAAAGAAGTAAAACTTATAGTGTTTTAATCTATATGGATATAGATGATTTTAAAGAGATTAACGACTCTTTAGGACATAATATTGGTGATCTTTTTTTACAAAAGGTTGCTAAGAGAATTCGCCACGTTGTAAGAGATATAGATATTGCAGCTAGAATGGGAGGAGATGAATTTGCTATTTTGCTGCTTGAAGTATCTCATGATAAAAACAGAGCACTAATTGAAGGTATGAAAGTAGCTCATCGATTGGCAAAAGCAATCAGTGAACCTGCTGTGATAGAGGGGTATACTATTCAAACAAGTGTTAGCATAGGGATAGCTTTGATTGATGAGAGTAGCCAGGATGCATTTGAGATGATCAAATTTGCAGATAGCGCTATGTACAAAATCAAGCGTACTCATAAAAACTCTATTCAGATATTTGATGAGACTATAAAAAAAGAGATTGAATACCTCTATGCGATGAAAGCAGATCTTGAGTATGCATTACAGAACCATGAATTTGTTTTGCATATTCAACCACAATTTGACCATAGTAATAATATTGTAGGTGCAGAAGCTCTTTTAAGATGGATGCATCCTCAAAAAGGTATTCTCTATCCAGGCGATTTTCTCCCTATAGTTGAAGAGTTTGGAATGATGCCGCAGCTCACTGAAGAGGTACTTTATCTAGCTAAACAGATTATTCAAAAGTTACCTAAGAAAGTGCGTATTGCAGTCAATATTAGTGGTAGTGATATATATAGTGAGCGATTTGAGAAATTTTTATCATCACATTTTGATAGAGAGTCTATATGTTGGCTTGATTTAGAAATTACCGAGCAGGTGCTCATACAGGATGCAAACAAAGCGATTGATATCATAACACGCATCAAAAAAGAACTTGCTGTAGCAGTGAGTATCGATGATTTTGGGACAGGATACTCCTCTTTGCAGTATCTCAAGCGCTTGCCAGTAGATTTTTTGAAAATTGATCGCAGTTTTGTACAGGATCTGTTTAAGGATAAAAACGATTATGTAATAGTTGCAACAATTGTCAATATGGCCAAAAGTCTTGGACTCAAAACTATTGCTGAGGGTGTAGAAACTAAAGAGCAGTTTGAGGAGCTAAAAAAATTTGGAGTGGACTTTTTTCAAGGCTACTATTTAGCAAAACCGATGCCAGAAGATTCTTTCATAGAGTTACTTCAAACCTCTGGTTCTGTGGTGCATTTATAAGACTAAAAAGTTTTCACTGGTTTTAATGTTTTTTTTGAAAACACTGCGAAGTGCAGAGCTTACTATGGTTGAGTATATTTTCAAGACTTTTTATATAAAATTGCAAAGATTACTCCATTTACTTATTGCTACTTAAATATACTTAAAATATATAATTAAAATAAAATATGTGAAAATCTCATTTTTAAGTTTATTTTGAATTATTCGGTATACAATAAAAATATAGGCTTCCATATTCTGTCTCTCTACATCTGCAAAAAAGTGTAGAGTATCTCACCTTGTGTTTTACATAAGGCACTTTCAAAGGATCTATCATGTGGCATATCTCTTGGATCTTCTTTTTTCTCTATGCAATGGTGTATGCTTACGATTTTACCTATAGTTCTGAGTATACCTATGTGTCTCATTATCAAAAGCTCTCTTCAATTCCTGGTCTTTATAACACTATGGTAAAAAAGGGTGATACTCTTTTCCTTTCTTCTGACTCTGTAGGATTAACGGCAATAAATGTACATGATAAAAGAAATCCAACCATCGTCGATACATATCAATGGAAAGGACGAGGACTCTATGCAGAGCAAAACAAGCTCTATCTCGCTGGAAGAGAAAATGGAGTTTATGTGCTTGATATTGCAAATGTCTCACAAGTGCAACAAAGAGATAACTATAGCTCTTCACAGCAAAATTTCGATGTGCAAAATGTTTGGGAGAAAAATGGCTATCTCTTTATCAGCACTGCTATTGGCACTTTCGCAGCCATTGGTCATGTATGCTGGAGTGGTAACTGTCATTATTTAAAAGTTGATAAAAAGAGTATCCCAAATGGATCTATATCTACAATTACTGGAAATAGAGATTTTATTTATGTTACTGCGTATAATCACGGAGTAATTGTCTATAAATTTGCACAAAACAAACTTCTTGAAGTGGCTTCTTTGCCTGCCTCTGCTGCTATGGATACGGTCGTTGATGGAGACTATACGTTTATAGCAAGTACTAATGGCGAGGTATCGGTTTATTCCATGGTAAATAGAACAAGAGCCATTGGCTATACAACAAAAAAAGAGGCACAATACAAATTTTTAGATGGTGTGAGAAGTTTGACCAAAAATGGTGAGAGCCTCTTTGTTGGAGTGGATAATATAGGAGTAATTGAGCTTAATGTTACTGACATTCATCATCCTACATCTCTTGCAAAGATAGATATACCTGGAGCTTTAGTGACGAAAATCATAGCTGAAGGTGATTATCTCTATGTTCTTAGCAATGGTGATCTATTTATTTATAAATATGTACGTCCCTCTGTATGCAGTACCTATGGATTTATTTATAGTCTACAAAACCACTCCTTTCCAGTTGCTGGCTACTTTTACCATTTTGGAGAAGGTGCATTTGATTGGCTCTTTGTAACTGCTACAGGTAATACGGTTGTGAAACTTGAAGGCATGGATGCACAAGGATATCTAAAGTGGAGTAACAATCTTAAAAACTATTTCACTTCTGTCGAAATAAAAAGAGAAAATGTGCAGTTCTCTGGAACAGGAGAGCATGAAGTAGAAATAAATTTTGGCAATGTATTAAATAAGGTAGCGCCTGGATATGTCAAATCCTTTTCCAATACAAGTATCTATCCTCACGGTTACTTCTACCACTATGGTAGTGGAGCATATGATTGGATTTATGCCACATCGTCACTCTCACTAGTTGCAAAACTTGATGGTATGGATAGATTGGGATATTTTCAGTGGAGGCAGATTAAAAAATGTTTTGTTGATATCTCTTTGGAAGGTGGAACACAGAAGATAATCTTTGGTAATGTAAAATAGGGGATTTTAAAATCTCCTATTTTGCGGAGCATTGATAAGACTAAAAAATTCCTCGCGGGTTTTGATGTTTTCTTTGAAAATACCGCGTAAAGCAGAACTTACAGTAGTTGAACATATTTTTTCAACGCCTCGCATCTCCATACACATATGACGTGCTTGAACTACTACGCCTACACCTTTGGGTTTAACAGTTTCCATGAGTGCATCGGCTATCTGCTCTGTCATTTGCTCTTGGATTTGGAGTCTTCTTGCATAAACATTGACCATGCGAGGAATTTTTGATAGACCCACCACTTTACCATCTGGAATATATGCTACATGTGCACGTCCAATGATTGGCAAAAGGTGGTGCTCGCATAATGAGTAAAACTCAATATCGCGCACGAGAACCATCTCATCATTGGTAGAGGTAAAGAGGGCTTCACCCAATACCTCTTTGGGATCTTTGTGATAGCCTTCGGTAAGATGCAAAAAGGCTTTGTAGACCCGTTCAGGCGTCTTTATCAAACCCTCTCTTTGTGGATCTTCGCCAATAATTTCTAAAATTGTTTTGACTGCTTTAACAAACTCCTCTTTACGATCCATACCTGCTCCGTTAATGTTTTTTAGATTTTATCACAATATTTTGATAAAATAAGAGTTAAAATTTTTTCAAAAGGACATAGATGGAGCTACAAGCTACAAAAGTTGACAATGCCAATGCGAAAGTAGAAGCAAAAATCGCAAGAGAAGAGATAGAGAAAAAATCAAATAAAATTGCGAATCAACTAGCAAAAACGATGGATATTCCCGGATTTAGAAAAGGGAAGGTTCCTGTTGCTATCGTAAAGAAGAGATATGGTGAGAAGATTGAGCAAGATGCTGAAACTGAACTGGTTCGAGAAGCTCTTGATAAAGCGTTAGAAGATCTTGAAATTGCAAAAGAGAGTATGTTAGGTGAGCCTCGATTTACGAAGTTTGAGAAGAAAGATGAATTTATCGAAATGGAGTTAGAGATAGGTTTTAGACCTGAAATTGCGCTTGAAAACTATGAAGAGCTTATTCCCGAGTTTGAAGAGCCTCAAGTAACTGATGAAGAGGTTGAGACAAGACTCAAAGAGCTTGCAGAAGCGATGGCGCAGTTTGTAGAAAATCCAAAAAGAAAAGTGGCCAAAGAGGGCGATATGGTGGTAATCGACTTCAAAGGTACTTTGGAAGATGGCACAGAAATTGAGGGAGGCAGTGCCCAAAACTTTGAACTACGCCTTGGCAGTGGACAGTTTATTCCTGGATTTGAAGAGCAAGTTGTTGGAATGAAAAAGGGAGAGACAAAAACAATTGAAGTTACATTCCCAGAGGATTATCCTAACAAAGAGCTTGCTGGGAAAAAAGCAAAGTTTGAAGTAACTCTCCATACTATTAAAGAGAAAGAGCCAGTAGAAATTAATGATGAGCTTGCTAAGAAGATGCTTCCACAAAATCCTGATGCCACAGTAGAGGTACTCAAAGAGGAGATTAAAAAGCAGATAAAAAGTGAAAAACTCTCAAAACTCTACAATGAAGAGCTCAAACCAAAGCTTATGGAAGCATTGGTAGAGAAATATGCTTTCGATCTCCCTCGAAATATTGTTGACCAAGAGATAGATGTGCAGCTCAATAATAAAGCTGCTTCTATGAATGAAGAGGAGATTAAAGAGCTGCGTGAAAACAAAGAAAAAGTTGAAGCACTCCGTGAAGAGTTGCGCCCTGAGGCTGAAAAGAGTGTAAAAGCTACTTTCATAGTGGATGCTTTGGCAAAAAAAGAGGGCGTAAGCGTGGATGATCAAGAGGTAGTGCAGACAATTTACTATGAAGCTTTACAAATGGGAAAAAATCCTCAAGAGATACTTGAAGCGTATCAAAAACAGGGATTGTTGCCAGCAATTAAGATGGCGATGATTGAAGATAGACTATTGACACATCTTCTCAATAAAAAGATGAAAAAAGAGGAAGCTGCATGAGTTACTACATTCCTTACGTCATAGAACGTACAGGGCGTGGTGAGAGAAGTTACGATATCTATTCACGGCTTCTCAAAGACCGCATTATAATGCTCAGCGGAGAGATTAATGATGCTGTAGCTTCATCTATTGTTGCGCAGCTACTTTTTTTGGAAGCAGAAGATCCAGACAAAGATATCTATCTCTATATCAACTCTCCTGGGGGTGTGATTACAAGTGGGATGAGTATTTATGATACTATGAACTATATCAAACCAGATGTAGCAACTATCTGTATTGGACAGGCTGCAAGCATGGGAGCCTTTTTGCTGAGTTCTGGTGCAAAAGGTAAACGCTATGCTCTGCCACATGCAAGAATCATGATTCATCAGCCTCTTGGAGGTGCCCAAGGACAGGCTACTGATATTGAGATCCAAGCAAAAGAAATTTTACGCCTCAAAAAGATTCTCAATGAAATCTTAGCGCAAAATACTGGGCAAAGTGTGAAAAAGATTGCTAAAGATACAGAACGAGACTTTTTCATGAGTTCCGAAGAAGCAAAAGAGTATGGACTCATAGATCAGGTTTTAGAAAAAAGTGCACGATGATAAGAGAGATTATCACATATCCCGATAGACGTCTTTTCATGCGTTCAAATGAGGTGGAGAGCTTTGATAGTGAGCTCCACAAACTTCTTGATGATATGTATGAGACGATGATAGCCAAAAACGGCATAGGTCTTGCTGCTATACAGGTAGCGGTACCTTTGCGTGCTCTCATAATAAATCTGCCTGACGAAGAGGGAAAGCAACACAAAGAAGATCTGCTTGAGCTCATCAATCCTGTGATAATAGAGAGTAAGGGAACGCAAATCTATACTGAAGGGTGCTTGAGCGTTCCAGAGTATTATGAAGATGTAGAAAGAGCTGAGTGGGTGAGGGTAGAGTATCAAGATAGATTTGGAAACAAAAAGAGCCTTGAAACTGATGGGCTTCTTGCAGTTGCAGTGCAGCATGAGATGGATCATCTTGATGGACATCTCTTTATTGAAAAACTCCCTTATCTAAAAAGAAAGAAGTTTGAAAAGGAGTGGAAAAAGAAGAGAACTGCTAAAAAAAGTGGTGTGAAGGTATAATTTTGAAAAAGTTTCTTTGCGCCACACTTGATGGTGTGGAGGCAAGAAGAGTAGAAGTAGAGAGTAGTTTCACACGTGCACTTCCATCATTTAGCATAGTAGGACTTGCGAGCAACTCTATACAAGAAGCAAAAGAGAGAGTCAAAGCTGCACTCCTTGCTAACGATTTTACATTTCCTCCACTCAAAATCACTATCAATCTCTCCCCTAGCGATCTTAAAAAGAGCGGTAGCCATTTTGATCTTGCTATAGCTTTGAGTGTTGCGTTGCAAAAAGAAAAAATTGCACTTGATGAAATGTATGTTTTTGGAGAGTTGGGACTTGATGGAACAGTTAAAGATACTTTCCAACTCTTTCCTCTTCTACTTTCTCTTTCTCAAAAACCCTGCAAAGCTATTGTGCCACAAGAGAGTGTAAGTAAACTCATAAATATTCCTAATCTCACTCTCTATCCAGTTGCTTCACTTCAAGAGGCAATTACAATGCTTCGCAGTGGAGAGTTGCAGCCAGCAAAGAGTGAAAAGTATAACTACCCCTATATACGATATAAACAAGAAAAATTTTACTATATAGATGCATATCCATATGATTTTGTCGAAGTTCGAGGACAAGAGATCGCTAAAAGAGCAGCTCTTATAGCAGCAGTAGGCATGCATAATATATTGCTAGAAGGGAGTCCTGGCTGCGGTAAGAGTATGATTGCAAAGAGACTGCGCTATATCTTGCCACCTATGCAGATGAGTGAGATTTTAGATGTTGCAAAAAGTGAGGCTTTAGAAGGAAAAGAACCAGATTTTTTGCCTGTGCGCCCCATGCGCTCTCCCCATCACAGCAGTACAAAGGCTAGTATATTTGGTGGGGGAAGTAGTGGTGCTAAGCCTGGAGAGGTTGCATTAGCAAACAAGGGAGTTCTCTTTTTTGATGAATTTCCCCACTTTGCAAAATCTGTGCTTGAAGCGTTGCGTGAGCCATTACAGGATGGAAAACTCCTCATTTCTCGCGTTAATATGAAAGTTGAATATCCGACGGAGTTTATGTTTGTTGCAGCGCAAAATCCTTGCCCCTGTGGTAATCTCCTTAGTAAACACCACTCTTGTAGATGTACTGATCTGGAGTTGCAACGCTATAGAAATAGACTCTCCGCACCACTTTTGGATCGCATTGAGATCTATGTACAGATGCAAGAGGTAGATCCCAAAGATACCTCTTCCATAACATCAAAGCAGATGCATGAAATTGTTAAAAAAGCTTTTATATTTCAAAAGAGTAGAGGGCAAGAGAAGTTTAATGCAAAATTGGATGAAGGTGATTTGGAACGTTATTGCCTCCTTGAAGAGGATGCAGAAATTTTATTACAAAAAGCTGCTCAAAATTTTTCTCTCTCTTTCCGTGCAATCAATAATATCAAGAAAGTAGCAAGGTCTATAGCAGATATTGAAGAGCGACCATTTATTGGCAAAAAAGATATCCTTGAAGCTCTTAGTTTTAGAAAACGAACATGAAAAATAGATATATAATTACAATTACTACCGTTAATGGTACCAAGCACTATAATGTACGACATATAATCAAATATATTCTTGCAGCACTACTCTTTTTAATTGTGACTGTTATTACTGCTGGATATTTTTATATCGATTTTCTTAAAAGCAAAATTGTAAAAATTGAAAATGAAAAAGTAACTCTTATAAAAGATAAAAAGAGATTGCAAAAGGATATTGTCAAACTCAATAGTAATATTGCACAGCTTAATCTCGAATTAGTAGATAAAAAACATAATCTAGAAGAGCTAGGCTCGAAGATTAACGATCTTGAAGAGCAGTTGGGCCTTGTTAATGAGGAGTTTTTTGGAAAAGTAGATTTGAAAGCCCTAAGTATGAGAGATAAAACAAAGATTTTACAGCTCATTCCTTCAGGCAGACCGGTAAAAGATTTTAGAATTACCGCAGGTTTTGGTTGGCGTAGGCATCCAATTCTTAAAAAAAGAGAGTTTCATCCAGGTATAGACCTTGCTGCAAAAGGGAAAGTACCAATTTATGCTACTGCAGATGGAGTTGTCACAGATGCAGCTTATAATAGATATGGCTATGGAAACATTATCAAAGTAGCGCATATTGATGGATTTTCTACTATTTATGCCCATCTGAAAAAACGGCTTGTTAAAAAGGGAGATTTCGTCCATAAAGGCGATATTATCGGATATATGGGAAGTACAGGGCTCACTACGGGGAAGCATCTTCATTATGAAGTACGATTTAACAAAAAACCGTTAAATCCGCTACAATTTATACGTTGGAATGTAGAAAAGTTTGATACTATATTTGAAAAAGAGAGGCGAGTACCATGGGAATCTTTGGCAAAAGCGGTAAAAGTGATGCTCTCTCAAAAGAGACAACACTCATCTCCAAAAGTACAAAAATAGTTGGAGAAATTATTCTCGAATCTAACCTCCATATAGATGGTGATGTGGAAGGAACTATCTCTTCTAGTGCTGTAGTCTCTATAGGAAAAACTGGGAAATTTAAAGGTGATATTAAAGCTGTAGATGTTGTTGTCAATGGGGTTGCTAATGGAAAAATTGAAGCAGCCTCTTTAGAGATTTTGAGTGGTGGAAGAGTTATTGGTGAAGTGTTCGTAGAAAATATTACTATTCAGAATATGGGAATTTTTAATGGCATCTGCCATCAAAAAGAGGAAAAACTGCAAGAACCGCAAAAAATCGAGCTTAAAAAGTAGCCAAGAGGTGCCTTCTTAGGCACCAAAGATTGCTACTACGCCTTTTGTTATAAAGTAACCACCAACCATAAGCCATACAGCCATGAGAAGTGCTAAGAGCACAGGTTTTGCACCGGCTTGTTTAAATTTTTCTACACTTGTTTCCATTCCAAGAGCTGTCATTGCCATAGTAAGCAAAAATGTATCAAATTGATTAATACTAGCAATAATAGGTTTAAGGCTCTCAATATTAACGAGAAAAGAGTTTATTCCAGCCATCACAATAAACCAAACAGCAAACCAAGGAATGGTGATATTGAATTTTTTCTCCCCTCCTGTAGCAGTCTGTGCTCCTTTTGAGATAAGAATGCCGAGGATAATGAGGAGTGGAGCAATCATCATAACACGAGTCATTTTAACAATGACAGCATCATTCATCGCTATTTCATTTACTGCTCCTCCTGCTGCAACTACTTGTGCAACCTCATGAACGGTACCGCCCACATAAATACCGTATGTGGCAGGATCCATATTGAAGAACCCTGCTTTATAGAGAGCTGGATAGGTAAACATTGCTATTGTCCCAAAAAGCACAACTGTTCCAACAGCTACAGCACTTTTATAGGGCTCAGCATTGAGTACTGGCTCAGTTGCAAGTACAGCGGCTGCTCCACATACACTTGAGCCAGATGCGGTGAGTACTGCAGTATCACGATCGAGTTTGAAGATTTTTACTCCTGCCCACCAACCAAGAATAAATGTAGTTGTAAGCATAATTGTAGAGACTGTGAGACCTGCAAGTCCCACTTCAGCAATTTGCTGGAAGGTAATGCGAAAACCATACAAAATAATAGCAAAGCGTAGAAGCTGCTTGGAGCTAAAAACAATACCTGGCACCCACTCTTTTGGAATATGCGTGCGCAAGGTATTTGCATAGAACATTCCTATGACAATACCAATAATAAGTGGACTAATAGCAAGAGCTTTGATGAAACTCACTTGTGAAATCTGTATAGCCGCTATGGTAAAGAGTGCTACAAAGAGGATACCGTTGAGCGTATATTTGATATTTTCTTTACTAAATGCCATCTCGCTCCTTTATAAAATTTGATGTTTATATTATAAACCCTTTGATTTAATAAGTAAAATAAATAAAATAATATATAATAATAAAAAATATTGAAAAGGCATCCTATGCGTTTTACATTGCGACAGATGGAACTCTTTTTAGAAGTTGCAAAAATTGGGCATCTTACGCAAGTAGCAAAAAAATTTGGCTTGAGCCAGTCAGCTGTTTCAATGTCTCTCAAAGAGCTCGAATCGATACTTGGCTGTAAGCTTTTTGAAAGAGTACAAAAAAAACTAGTACTCAATGAGAAAGGGCGAATATTTTATGAGGAGATAGAGCCCCTCATATATAGACTGCGCGATATTGAGTCAGAATTCATGTCTATGGAAAATAAAGGAAAACTCATTATTGGGTGTAGTACTACAATTGCCGATTATATTATGCCCCATATTGTATGTGAATATATGCAAGAGTACCCAGAAGTCAAGATCTCTATGAAAATAGCTAATACTTCTGAAATTGCAAAAATGGTAGAAGATGGCTTGATAGATATTGGATATATTGAAGGTGAAATCATTTGTAGCCATTGTGTCTTTACCCCTATGGGCAAAGATGAACTGGTTGTTATTACTGGTGATAAATCTTTTATGAAAAAAAAGGAATATTTTATAGATAATCTCCTCAATAAAAAGTGGATTTTACGTGAAGAGGGGAGTGGAACGAGAAGTGAATTTATGAAACAGTTAGGAAAATTTGCAAATGAGCTCAATATATATCTTGAACTACGTCATACAGAGGCTATTATTAATGTCCTCAAAGAGGTTGATGAGAGTTTAAGCTGTGTGAGTAAGATAGCAGTGAAAAAGTATCTTGAAAATGGAGAGTTGTATGAGCTTAAAATTAAAGGTTTTGAATTTGGAAGAGATTTTTATCAGGTATACCATAAAAGCAAATATCAAAGCGAACTCTTCAAAAAATTTAGCCTCTATGCAAGAAGTAGATTTGCCCAAATATTAGGAGATAAATATGCGCAATCTGTATGAGAGTGTAACAAAACTTGATCATCGCTGCTATGATCTGTATCAGTTGCCAGAAGATATCTTGATGGAGCATGCTGCTTATGCAATTACTGATCAGATTAAGGAACGGTTTGAGCCAGGAGCAAAAGTACTTATTGTTGCAGGGCCTGGAAATAATGGCGGAGATGGTGTAGCGTGTGCTAGGCAGCTACTTGGTGAATATGATGTGCATCTTTTTATGCCTTATGGTGCGAAGAGTAGTATGTGTAAGCTACAGCTTGAGCGATTTTACGCGTGCGGAGGGGAACTTAGTGAGAATTTAACTGATGCAGATATAGTTGTGGATGCTCTCTTTGGAAGCGGTCTTTCAAAACCTCTTAATGAAGAGAGCCAACACATTATAACGAGGCTTAATGAGCTACAAGGCTTTAAAATTGCATGTGATATTCCAAGTGGGATAGATAGTAAGGGTAATCCTCTTCCGGTTGCTTTTGTGGCTGATCTCACTATCACGATGGGTGCTATGAAACTATCACTCTTTATGGATTTGGCAAAAGATTATATAGGTCAAGTAATCGTTGCAGATCTGGGAGTAAGTAGCAAGCTTTATGAGAGTGAGAGTGACTACAAGCTCTTAGAAGAGAGCGATCTTAAGCCTCCCTATCGCACACGATTCAACTCCAATAAAGGCACTTATGGTCACTTGGCACTTATTGCAGGAGAAAAAGAGGGTGCAGCAATCATGGCAGCTCTTGCAGCTTTACGCTATGGAGTAGGGCTAGTAACATTAGTCACTTGTGAAAAGATTCAAGTACCTTATGAGCTCATGCACTCATCACATCTACCGCCAAAGACTACAGCTCTTGCAGCTGGTATGGGGCTTGGGATGGAGTATAGTGATGAGGATCTTGAGGAGTTTTTGCATAAAGATCTTCCTATGGTAATAGATGCAGACCTCTTCTATAGCTTCAAAATCCAAGAGATAGTCAAGCGAGAAAAGGTAGTGCTTACTCCTCATCCAAAAGAGTTTGGTGTTCTTCTTAGAAATTTAAATCTAGCAGATCTGAGTGTAGAAGAGATTCAACGTGATCGTATAGGCGCAGCAAAGATTTTTACCAAGGCCTATCCAGAAGTGGTTCTCTTATTAAAAGGAGCTAATCCGATCATTGCACGAGGCGAACATTTTTTTATCAATCCGCTTGGTACAAACGCTTTGGCAAAAGGGGGAAGTGGGGATGTACTGACCGGTCTTATTGGTGCGCTTCTTGCACAAGGGTACGATCCACTAGAGGCTGCCATCCAAGGAAGCCTTGCCCATGCCATTGCAAGTAGAAAAATAGATAAAGCAAACTATGCTCTTGCTCCATCAGATCTTATAGAAGTGATTGGAAAATTATGAAGAAAATAGTTATACTCTTTAGTGGTAATGGCACTAATCTCGAGAACATTGCCAAGAAGCTGCATGACAAAGTGAAGATTGTGGCTGCAATTACCAATAACCCCCAAGCTTATGGCGTTCAAAGAGCTAAAAAACTGGGAATTCCTGTAGTCATTATTGATCATGAAAAATATGAGAGCCGTGAAGCTTTTGATGAGGTGTTAGTAAAAAAGATTAAAAAATATAAGCCAGACTTGGTAGTAATGGCAGGATTCATGCGCATCTTAAGCCCAGTTTTTACACAAAATGTCAAAAATGTTATCAATATACATCCGTCTCTCTTACCACTTTTCAAAGGTGCAAAAGCGATAGAGAGAAGCTATGCTTCAGATATGAAAGTAGCTGGAGTGACGGTACACTGGGTAAATGAAGAGCTTGATGGCGGCAAGATTATCGATCAAGCATGCTTTCACAGAGACAATGAGAGTTTGGAGGAGTTTGAAGCAAAGATTCATAAGCTAGAGTATGAACTCTACCCTAAAGTAATAGCAGATCTGCTAGATATATCCCTCCAAAAAGAGTCACTGTCACAAGGAGTGTGAATTTTGTCACACTCCAGCCAAGCTCTTTGCCTCCAAGCCAATAGGCAATAGCCAGTTTGACAAGTGTATTGGTGTAGCTAGCAAGAACTATTCCAGTAAGTGAAGCTTCAAGACTCAAGCGCTGCTCTTTTGCCATTTCACTCAAAGACAGTGTGATTGCATCTACATCAGTAATTCCTGAAATTATAGAGACCACATAAACACCAATATCTCCATATTTTGTCTCAACGAATGCTATAGCTCCATAGATGATACCAAACAAAATACCAAATTTGATAGCTTCAGAGAGTTGTAATGGGTTTTTTTCTAAAGATGGGTTGTGGAATTCTATATTTGTTACAGGAGCTTTACGATAGAGTCTGTAAACATACAAAGCTCCTGCCGATGCAGTTATAAGATATGGAATTGCTACAACAATTGCTAGTTTTGGATGAATAATGAGTGTTTCAATGAAGACACGGATAAACATAAATGTCCACGAAATACCAATACCAGCAGTATAGATGCCAAGAAGGAGACTATTTTTTGGATAGATATCACTAAGAGTAATTGTTACAGCAGTAGAGGAGATAAGACCTCCTGCAGCTCCTGTAATGAGTACACCGTGTCTGTGTCCCAATGTTTTAATAGCTACATATCCTACAAAACTAAGTCCAGCGATGATAATAGCCATAAGCCACGTTTTATAAGGATTAAAAAGATGATAAGGGCCTATCATCTTATTTGGCAGTAGCGGGAGGATGACAAAGGTCATCACAAGTAGCAGTACAACTGCATTGATATCGGTTGCTGAAATATTCTTTTCGATTTGTTGCAATTTTGGTTTGATTTCAAGCAGTACCACTATGATGACAGTTAAAAAAAGAGCATAATTCTCCAGTCTATACCAGACCATAAGTCCCAAAATGAAAGTAATAAGAGCTGCGATTTGTGTTGTAATGCCTATTTTGTTAAGAGTACGGACTTTAAAAATATAAGTAAGTGAAATGAAAAGAGTTATAGCTATGAAAGTAGCGAAAATAAATCCTAATACCTTCGTCTCCAGCCATCCACTTAAAAAGCCAGCTAATGAAATGAGGGCAAAGGTACGTGTGCCCATGAACACTTGTTCATCTTTAAGAATATAGGTAAGTGAGCGTTGCAATCCTATCATGATACCGATTGCAAGTGCATAGAAGAGGAGTTTTAGCAATTGATAATCCATTTAACTCCTTTTTTTAAGTACCCACCATTCAAACCATTTATACAATTCTACAATAATAAAAATTGGGACAGCAACTTCAAAGATAAGCAACCAATCTTTGAGTTGCAGTGGCACTGTATGAAGTGCGTTTTGTAAAAACGGTACATAGACTGCAGCTACTTGTGCTCCAACCGTGAGGGTCCAAGCAAGGAGTAGCCATGGATTGGAAAAAAAGCCAATAACCGGCATTGGTGCATGAAGGCTTCGGTAGTTGAAGACATTCATCTTTTCTAAAATAATAATACCTGTAAAGGCGACAGTTTGCGCTAACGGAATAGCTTCATTTTGTGGTAATCCCAAAGAGAGATAGTGGTGGAAGAGCCAAAGTGTGCCAAAACCGATATAGGATCCTAGCAAAAGAATCATTATAATACCACGCAGCTGCAAAAATGGAGCATTCACAGCCTGGGGTGGTCTTTTCATAATGCCGGCTTCTGCAGGTTCTACACCCAAAGCCACTGCAGTCATTCCGTCAGTCACAAGATTCATCCAAAGTATCTGCACAGGAAGCAAGATAAGTGGGCCTCCCAGTAAAATATTGACAAAAATGGCAATCACTTCACCGGTATTGGAAGAGAGCAGATATGTGACAAATTTTTTGATATTGTCATACTGGCGTCTTCCCTCTTTGACTGCTTTGATGATGGATGCAAAATTGTCATCGAGCAAAATAATATCTGCTGCTCCTTTTGCCACATCTGTTCCTCTAAGCCCCATGGCTATGCCTACGTCTGCTTTTTTGAGTGCTGGAGCATCATTGACTCCATCTCCTGTCATTGCGACAATGAGTCCCTCTTTTTGCAAGATATCGACGATGCGAAGTTTGTCCTGTGGTGCTACGCGAGCAAAAATCACATCCTCTTTGATGGCTTTATGTAAAGCATCATCATCCATTGTGGCTAATTCATTGCCGGTGATGGCTCTTGTTGCCTTGAGACCGATCTCTTTTGCAATAGCCAGAGCTGTCAAAGGGGCATCTCCGGTGATCATAATCACTTTGATGCCAGCTTCTTGAGCCGTTTTGATAGCTTCTGGAACTTCAGGACGAGGAGGATCGATAATGCCTACAATACCAAGAAGTACGATATCTTTTTCTGCATCGTCTGGATCAAGCTTTATAGAATCTGGAACAATTCTATATCCGAGCGCAAGGGTCCGGAGCCCACTTTTTGCATATTGGATATAAGCCTCTTCAAACTGTTTTTTCATCTTTTCATCAAGCGGCTTGATGCCAGAGCCATCATCATAATATGCAGCTCTTTGCAAGAGTACTTCCGGGGCACCTTTGATATAGGCAACTCTTTTGCCGTTCTCATCGACAATCACCGTCATTCGTTTTCGCTCACTATTAAATGAAAACTCACTGATGATTTTTTCATCTTTTGGTGCTAACCAAGCTTTATATGCTGCAACTATCAATGAAACCTCTGTGGGATCTCCTATGGCATGCCACCCTTTTGTATCTTTTTGCAAGGAAGCATGATTGCAAACAAGTCCTGTGCGGAGAAGTTTTAAAAGAGCACTATCTTTTTTATAATCAATTTTTTCTCCATTTTTCTCAAAATGCCCTGCTGGATCATATCCACTTCCAGTAACTTCAAGCTCTTCATTAAAGAGCCATATTTTTTTGACTGTCATCTGATTTTGTGTGAGTGTACCTGTTTTATCAGTACAAATAACATTAGCACTTCCAAGATTTTCTGCTGCTTGCAGTCTTCTTAGCAGTGCATGGCGTTTGACCATCGCTTTGACTCCAAGAGCCAGTGTAATGGTGACAACTGCAGGCAAACCCTCGGGCACTACGGCTACAGCCAAAGAGATGCCTGTCATGAACATCTCAAAAAGATCTTTTCCAAAAAGATATCCAATTATGGCAACAAGAACGGAAATTGCGATGGAGATGATGCCAAGTTTTTTGCCTAGAACCGCTAGTTTTCGTTGCAGTGGCGTAGGAGCTTGCTCCACTTCGCTTGTGAGTTTGGCGATTTTGCCAAATTCTGTAGCCATACCCGTTGCTACAACGACCCCTTTACCATATCCATTGGTTACATTCGTTCCCATATAGGCCATATCTTTTCGCTCTGCCAAAGGGGCTTGTTGAGGAACGGGATCTATCCATTTATTGACCGGTACCGATTCGCCTGTGAGTGTAGATTCGTCTATTTTGAGATTGACAGATTCAATAAGACGAAGATCTGCCGGGACTTTGTCGCCTATTTGAAGTATGACAACATCACCAGGCACAAGGTATTTGGTCTCTATCTCTTTTTGCTCACTATTACGAAGTACTTTGCAGTGTGGTGAGAGCATTTTTTGCAATGCTTCGATCGCTTTTTCAGCTTTGAACTCTTGAATAAAACCCAAGATGCCGTTGAGGATAACAATAGCCATAATAGTCCAGCCATCACCCACTTCACCTATAGCGAAACTGATTCCAGCAGCTACAAGAAGGATAAGGATAAGCACATCAGTAAACTGCCGAAACAAGATAACATACCAAGGGATCTTTTTTGCAGAAACTATCTTGTTGGGGCCATAAACTTGCAGCCGTTTTTGCGCTTCTTCATCACTGAGTCCTTTTTTAGGATCGGTATGCAAAAGCTGTATAATTTCTTCAATCTTTTTCGCATGCCAAGGTATTGGAGCCTCTTTGATGGCTGCACGCTCTTTTGGTGTAATAGCAGGTGCAGATACAAACTCATCTTTCCATCTTGAAGCTAGCAAAGAGAATGTGAGTGGCACGATAATTGTAGAGACACTTGAAGCGGCTACTAAAGCTGTGAAGAGCTCGGTATCTATAATTTTTGCATCTAAAAGCAATTTGGCGACAATGATTTCAGTAGTAAGTCTTGCATTGAGTCCTATGCCTATCGTAATAGCCTCTTTGAGTGTAAGCTTTTTCATAGGTACCATGAGGAGGATACCTATGAGTTTTCCTACAAAGGCAGCCAAAAAGAGTAGGATTGCGAGTTCCGGAGCTTTGATAAGACCTTCAAGGTCCACACTCATTCCAATCCAAAGGAAGAAGAGAATACCAAAAAAACCGTAGCTTACAGCTTTGACTGCCTTTGTTGCATTTTCGCCAATTTCACCTGCTTTATTAAAAACAGGACGGATGATAATACCAGCTACGATTGCACCTACTACAAGACCTAGATTACTATATTCAGCAAATCCTCCAAAGATGAAAAGTGTGAGGATCATCAAGACGATGAGGTTGACTACTGTCGTTTTTGTCCATTTAGATAGAGGTACTAATATAAATTTTCTAGCAATAAAGGCTGCAGCGATGAAGATAGTTGCGTTTATTAAAATATCAGTAATCTCTTGCGACTCACTCTGAACTACTCCACTCTTCATCCCTATCCAGACAGAGACAAATGCTATGAGAAATACCTCTATGACATCATCAAGAACCCCGGCACCGACAATATAGTTACCTACTTTTGTACGAATAATATTAAATTCATCCAAAATTGGTACGATGACAGCTTCGGCTGTTGGCATACGGGTAAGGCCTATGACAAAAGCGATGAGCCAACCATAGTCAAGATAGAGCATGACAGCTACGCCCATCAAAAATGGAAAGAGAGTATTGAGTACTGTAGCCAGGATAATGTCACTACTTTGACTCTTCATCTCCTTCATATCGATCTGCAGGCCTATGAAAAAGAGCAAAAAGAGCACACCAAGATCGGCAAGTACAGTAAAGATGTTACCATTGAGTCCAGATTGCAGTATGGAGCCAATAGGTGTATAGTGGATCCCCATACCTACAAAAAGGGCAGCCAAAATTCCAGGGATTTTTAATCTCTCAAAAAAGCCAGCCAAAAAGTAGGTGAGGCCAAAGAGCAGTGCTAAAAGAAGGAGAAATTCGCCTAAAAGTTGTTCATTCATATAGCTATTATAGCACTTATAACATCAATTAATTCTTTAGTATTGTAAAAAATTAAGAATTATTTGTAAGATAATTTTATGTGGTAATATTTTAGAAAAATTTCAATGCAAAGGTTTTTATGGTTGATAGTGTAGAAAAAAAGAGTGTAGCATCGCCATTTATAAAGTGGGTTGGAGGAAAAAGAGGTTTATTAACGCAACTTCTACCTCTTATCCCAAGGAAATTTAATAACTACTTCGAGCCCTTTGTAGGTGGTGGAGTACTCTTTTTTGAGCTTTTTAATTTAGGATTATTACACAACAAAAAAGTCTATCTTTTTGATAGAAATGAGGAGCTTATTAATACATATAAGATTGTGCAAAATAAGCCCGATGAGCTTTTAGAAAAGTTAAAAGAGTTTCAAGAAAACCACTCAAAAGAGTTTTATTATGAGATGAGAGAGCTAGATAGAAGAGAGGATTTGAAAAATTTAGATAGAGTTTTACGAGCTGCAAGATTTATCTATCTCAATAGAACCTGCTTTAACGGGCTCTATAGAGTAAACAAAAAGGAGCATTTCAATGTTCCTATAGGCAGATACAAAAATCCTAAAATTTATGATGAAGATCTTATAATGAATGCCTCCCAAGCATTGCAAGGCGTGATTATCAAAGTTGCTGATTTTAGTGAGGTTTTACAATATGCTCAAAAAGAGGATTTTATCTATTTCGATCCTCCCTACTATCCGCTTAATGAAACTTCCAAATTTACCTCTTATACCGATTTAGCGTTTTTGGAAAATAAGCAAAAAAGACTTTTTGATGTGTACGAAGAATTAGATAAAAGAGGCTGTTTTGTAATGGAGAGTAACTCTGATACTAAATTTATCAAAGATTTATATAAAGAGTATACAATTGATACTGTTTATATGCATAGATTTATTAGTAAAAAAGAGGGGAGAGGAAAAATTAGTGAGGCTCTCGTAAGAGATTATATTTGAATGGAAGGGCTAAAATTTTGACACATAAGCGGTTTTCATATAAAATAAGACAAAATTTATCCTAATAGGAGTAGTGATGGCTGATATCTTAAAAATTGGAAAATATGAGTTTACAAGTAGATTGATTGTTGGGAGTGGGAAGTATCCAGATTTCAAAACTACATACGATGCTACAATAGCTAGTGGAGCACAGATGATTACTGTGGCAGTGCGACGGGTCAATATTACCGATCCAAATAAAGAGAACCTCATGGACTATTTTAAAGATAGCGATGTACAGCTTTTGCCAAACAGTGCTGGATGTACGACTGCTGAAGAGGCAATTACACTCTTTCGTATGGTAAGAGAAGCTACAGGTATCGATATTATTAAGCTTGAAATCATCGGTGATACCGAGAAGACGCTCTATCCAGATGTGATTGAGACGATTAAAGCGTGTGAAGTATTGGCAAAAGATGGTTTTACTGTCATGGCATATACAAATGACGATCCAATTACGGCTAAAAAACTTGAAAATGCTGGAGCAGCAGCTGTTATGCCACTTGCTGCACCGATTGGAAGTGGTCTTGGTATTCAAAACAGATACAATGTAGTTTTTGTCAAAGAAGCTGTGAATGTTCCAGTTATCGTTGATGCAGGGGTTGGATGTGCAAGTGATGCGGCAATTGCTATGGAGCTTGGAGCTGATGGAGTACTAACAAATACAGCTATTGCACAAGCGAAAAATCCGATCCTCATGGCTGAAGCTATGAAGCATGCAGTACAAGCAGGACGTATGAGCTATTTGGCTGGTCGAATTCCTAAAAAACCTTACGCAACAGCATCGAGCCCAAGTGAAGGGATGATACAGTTTTGATGTGCGTCTTTAAAAAGAGCCTAAAGGCGGCTCTTTTTATTGATCATGTGGCGCAAATAGATTTACATCTATGATATTTGTTCCCATTCTTCCATCAGGAATATAAAATATATTGCCATCTCTTACAGCCTTTCTTCCTCCTTTAAAATCTGTTGTTCCAAAAGTATTGAAGTAGCCTCTATACTTTGTCCTATCAAAAACATCTAAACCATATCCTTTTGTTATGCCATATACCCGGTAGCCATAATCATTGCCAGCAATATGCAAGACTACTGTAGGATATGCAGAAGAGGACTCAATTAATCTTGGAGCATTGAGATTTGTAATATCATAATATTTCATCCATGTGGAGAAGGTTAAAAGATGGGAAGTATCATGGAATTGGATGGCCCCATACACATATTCATTTTGATTGTAAGTAATGGTACCGATGAATGAAGGACTTAAAGTGTTGCTGGATGAGATATCGTAAATGTTCGTTTTATACACTGGAGGACTTTGATATGTCGCAAAAGTTTGATATGTGACAAAAAGCTTTGTTCCATCCTCTGAAATTGCAATATAGTTAATGGTACCAGGCACATTTAAAAGATGTTCTTCAAGATAGGCAGGTGTTGACCATAATCTAAGAATGTGGACTTTGCTAAAATCTGCTAAAAAGGCTTTTGAACTATTGCTATTGAGAATGAGTTGCGTTGCATCAGTATATGTGCTTTGAACTGGATAAATTCCTACCGATTGAGGTTGCACAGGATTTGTGATATCAACTTCTATAAGCCCTTTTTTATTGCTACTGATATAGAGATGGTTGAGATGATTGGAGAGAGCAATATCTGTCCAATCAACTGGAGATTGATTATTGATAAATTCTGTGAGTTTATTCAAGAAAACCTTATTTGGAGCGATAGAGTAGATAAATAGTTTGCCTTCACTAAGAGCATAAAGGATACTTCCTCTTTTGGCGATGGATTTAATGGTTGATCCCTTTTCTGTTATGCGTGATACCACACCAGAAAGCGTAATGTCCCTGTAGTAAGGATTCGACACATCAATAATATTGATACCTCTTTGTGTACCTTCATTTCTATAAACAAAGGCCAATTTTTTGCCATTTTTAAAAAGTTTGGTAACTTTACAGGCATTATAGAGAATATCAATGTATCCACTCATGGCAGGATGAGTAGGAGTGGAGAGATCAAACATTATCAATCCACTTGCATAATCCGCAACATAAGCGTAACTTCCATCTATTGTTATATCGCAAGTATAATCAAAAGTGTTTGCATGTCCTACAATAGATTTCGATTGAAAATCTATAACGACGATTCCATTTTGTCCATCTGCGACATAGATGTTGTTACCTTTAACATCTACAGCATTTGCATGACCTGGGGTGTCAATATCGAAAATAAATTTTTGTTGATGCGTTGGAGTGATGCGAGGATAGAGATTAATGATTTTGACACCTTCGGTTCCATTTGCAATGATTGCGAACGTGATACCATTTTTGTCTACTATTTTTATATCGTTTGCAAAATCCAAAGGAATCGTACTTTGTAAAATTTTATTTTGAGAAACATCATATTTGTAAAATTTTGTTCTATCTATCAACCAGATGTTATTGCGACTATCTTTTGCCAAATCTATGAAATTTGCGTATATTGGAGCTACTCTTCCGTAAGAGAGGTTTGAAGTATTGACAAAATACAATCCATGAGATGTTGCTACTGCCAATTTTTGTGAACTGTATACAATAATGGCATTTATATTATGTGATGATGGCAACATTCTTTCACGTACTTTTGTAATGTGAGTAGGGTCAGAAATATCCAACTCTATAAATTTATTGTTGTTACCTATATATGCTCTGTTTCCATGAACACAAACGGCATTGCCATACAGTGGTATATTGACATATTCAGTATCAAAAGTGGAGTTAAGTATCATAGAAGGATATTTACCATCCCTCATTCCAACATAAAGATGTGTCAAATCATGTGCTATAGTTGGAGTTACCGCTCCTTTGTTTTGAAGATCTTGGTAAAACGCTATATCTTTCTCATCAATATTACTATCGCCTGTAATATCACGAGTAAAAAGACTTTTTGCTACAGTACGAAGTTGTTCTTGAAAACCAAGAGGATGGAAGCGATATTTAATATAACTGGCAAGATTTTCATAAGCAATTTCACTGATTAATGAGACCACTGGTCTATGAGAAATTTCATCTCCTTTGACAATGAGTCGCAAAACCCCTTTATTTTTATTGCCGAACTGTTCGAGTTGTCCATCACCATTAGGATCGAAATCACATCCTTTATTGACCTCTACGAGATAGTAGCTATTGTTATGATACATACTGCATTCAGCTCCGTCACAAAAGTCAAAAATAAATCCAGATGCTCCAACATGATGATAGGTATGAGTAGTTTTGCGTAAATTTAAAGAACCTGTGGAAGAGATTTCGTAGATTTTCACTTGTGCGTTATACCATTGAAATGGTGTATCGAGTCTTCCAATTTTACGAGATGCTGGTACGGAGCTTGCTGCTCCACTGGAATGGGAACCAATCGCACAATCGAGGTTGCAAAAATTGCTTGCACAAGAACTTGAACTTGAAGTAGGAATCGAGGTCGAAGAGGAAGATGAAGCTGATGAACTACTGCTTGAGTAGGGACAGATTGCTCCAGGAACTATTGAGCAATGGAATGTAGCAGTATTATCATCGTTGATAGTAAACCAGATATAGGGTAATTTATCGGGAGAGCCATTGTTGTCGATATCTAAATATTGAAAATAGTGTGTATTGGGATCTGCCCCCATCAGTTTATATACAGACTGTGAGTTTCGTGAAAGATAGACCCATGAAAATCTCATATCACTATCGCCATCATATTGGATGAATATAAAATATCCTGCAATTTCTGGAAGTTGGGAAGGAACTTTGTTTAATCTCTTCCAACCAAAAGGATTTTTATCAGAGGGAGTTACGCCTAAAAGCCTATACGCATTTCCACGATAAGAGATATAGAGCCAATCATTATAATCTGAGCCATTTTGTTCAAAATCGTACTGGTAAAAAGTTCCATAGATCTTCCATTTTTCTTTTGAAAGCAGATAAGTGCCCAATCCTTCTACATAAGGAGGAAGAGAAGATGCCAATATATAACCAAAACCAAGGAGGAAAAGAAAGACGAAACGGATCATGGCCAATCCTTTATAAGAATTTAACTCTATTAATCATTTTATATTGTAATAGTTTAAATTAAAATTAAATTGTTTTGGCTATTGTGACTGAAATTTATGATAATAATTTAAATTTTACTATTCCCATCAGAGTAAGCATTATGGTAAGTGGAACGATATGGTATATGAGAAAGAGATATATTTTATATTGACTATCTTTTTATTCAATTTAATACACAACGCAGATATGATGCGCTTTTTTGCAATAAATATTCCAAAGAGATTACAATAACAAATCCTTGCATGTGAAGTACTTGCAAAAGATGGCTTTACTGTTATGGCATATACCAATGACGATCCTATTACAGCAAAAAACTTGAAAACGCAGGAGCTGCAGCTGTTATGCCTCTAGCAGCACCGATTGGAAGTGGTCTTGGTATTCAAAACAGATACAATGTAGTTTTTGTCAAAGAAGCAGTAAATGTTCCAGTTATCGTTGATGCAGGGGTTGGATGTGCAAGTGATGCAGCAATTGCTATGGAGCTTGGAGCTGATGGAGTACTAACAAATACAGCTATTGCACAAGCGAAAAATCCGATTCTCATGGCTGAAGCTATGAAGCATACAGTACAAGCAGGACGAATGAGCTATTTGGCTGGTCGAATTCCTAAAAAACCTTACGCAACAGCATCTAGCCCAACTGAAGGGATGATCCAGTTTTGATATCAAGTGGGCTTGTCCCACTTGTTAATACAATTTTCAACAAAATCTTGCCATAATACTTCTTTATCTCCTCAGTAAAGGCATATTATGGCATTAGAGACATTAACAACACAAAACTTCAATGACAAAGTTGCTTCACACAATATTGTGATTCTTGATTTTTGGGCTCCTTGGTGTGGACCTTGTAAAGAGTTTGGTCCAATTTTTGAAAAAGTTTCCCAAAAGTACCCTGAAATTCTTTTTGGAAAAATCAATACAGAAGAAGAGCGTGAGCTTGCAGCACATTTTAATATCTCTTCTATTCCTACTGTTGCTATTATTCGAGAAGGAATAGTACTTTTTATGCAGCCAGGACTTTTACCTGAAGAGGCTTTAGAAGATCTCATCCGCCAAGTAAAAGAACTTGATATGGATAAGGTGCGTGAAGAGATCGCAAAGCAGGAGCAAAATCCACAGTAAAGAGGTTTTGCCTCTTTACTTGATATAAATTGAGATTGCACTCTTTATACTCTTATGAGAGATTTTTTTCAATGGTGTAAAAATAGCTTTATTTGCTCCCATAGCTGGAGTGGTAGCGTATGGTATTGTTTTTCTCCTTGGTATCATTATCTTTGTCATTTTTCTTGCGTTATAGTTATCACTAACACAGACCAAAATCTTTAGAACCAAAAATTAGCAAAAAGTAGTGAAGTATTTTGAAGATGGTGAAGTGGAGTTTGTCAAATATGAGATGAGTTCCTATCATTTCAAAAAATATATTTGTGATTTTTATGTTGATCTCAATATCTGCTATAGCAAAAGAATTGTGCCAAAGAGCAGATGTGCACACTCTCCCTGCATCAATTTTGCAGATGCAAATATGTACTCCACTATCTTACATCAAAAGAGCGATTCAAAAAGATTAAGCCAAAAAGTTTTAAAAAAGCTCCAAAAGAGACGATGGCGAAATTTAGCAAATATGAGCAAAAAAAGATCCTAGGTAGCTATCAAAAACTTGAGGAATTCAGACAAGGTGAGGATATTGAGAGGATTTTTAATAGACTAAGACCAAAGTACCTGATAAGAAGATATGAGGAGGTGATGGGATATAATTCTTCAATGAAAAAATTCAAAGAAAAATTTCAAAAAAAATGAATTTGGATATTTAATAGGTGATATAAGTAGCGAGTTGGCAAAAATACTTACAAGCATAGAAACACAAGTAATTTTTAGCGAAGAGTCTTTAAAGAAGAATTTAAATCACCACAAGGACTTAACGGAAGAGGATTATTTAAAACTTGATGAAATTATTGGAAAAACACATTTTACAGCAAAAGATGGTGAAAAAACATTGGCAGTAGCACTTTATTTTGATGAGATGTATTATTATGCACTTAAGGCAACAAAAATTGGGAGGGCCATATTTTTGACATCTTTTAGGAAGACTAAATTAAAAGATATTGAGCGATTAAGAAAAAAAGCAGGAAAAATAAAATAAATATAATCAAAGATTTTATGCCATAGGCGAGAGGGCTCCCACCTCCTCTCTTGCCCGTTCCTCTGTGCGAGGCGGTACGGCCGGGAGAATCACCGCGTCAACCTATGGCTTTAATAGTATTATAACATAAAATTTACTTTTTACCTAAGTCTTCCAATTCTATCCTAATCTTATCCATATCCTCAATATCGATGGAGTTTAAATCATTGTTGATAATCTGCAGAAGCTTCAATCTTTCATATGTTGGGGCTGAATATCCTAGCTTTTTGAATGCTTCAAGTGTGCTAAATTTTTGTGATACTTTATAGCAAACAGGAGTGTTTACCTTATGGGACATTGAGTTTGGAAAAAAAAGGTTTAGAGGTTTTATTAGAAAAACAGAGCGTTTAAAAGAGTTGCTGCAAGAGTAACGCCAACGGCGAAGATGAAGGAAATAATAGCTGAAGCAGCGAAGGTATCTAAAAATGGAGCATTGTAAGATATTAAAAAAGCAACAAAGATAGCCATCCATGTTACGCCATACGAAGCAAAATAGGATCTATCTAAAAGACCTATAAACTCTTTTATGAATCTCTTCATGACTATATTATAACAAAGGCAGAAAAATGGCAAAGAGCTTTGGGTTTGATAATGTTATGAGTTCGGTATGGATGGATTTAAAAGTGGTTTTCATGCCCAGTAGAGTAAAGATACGAACCAGCAAAGGTTTTCTCATGGTTGCTTTGTATTGCTTTCATTGTAATATTACAGGCTCTGCAATAAGAATTTGTCCTCGACAAATGTTTTAATCTTTTTATAAGTGGTTGGGCTCTCTTTTTACTACTCATTTCGTTGTTCCTTCATTAACTAAACATTTTATCTATTGCCACAAAAGGTAAAGCATACTTTCTAATGGTTTTCAATACTTCGTTGGCATGATACACACTTGAGTAGAAAACAGATCGCAAAGCTGGTAGCTGCAGTTTCAATACCTCATAGGCACGATACAAACAATAATGCTTGCGCTTGCTCAGTATTTGTTATCTGGGTTTCAATACCTCATAGGTACGATACAAACAATAATGCTTGCGCTTGCTCAGTATTTGTTATCTGGGTTTCAATACCTCATAGGCACGATACAAACTTGAGAATCTAGCAGGGAATACATTTGAATATAGTTTGTTTCAATACCTCATAGGCACGATACAAACAAAGCTTCAAAGAGCTTTTTGAGGAGGTTGAAAATGAGTTTCAATACCTCATAGGCACGATACAAACTGTGTTGTGATATTTGCTTTTGAAACTTTTTCAGCAGTTTCAATACCTCATAGGCACGATACAAACAATGTGAAAAATGCTACCAAAAAGACAACAAAAGAGGGTTTCAATACCTCATAGGCACGATACAAACGATTTTTAGCGATAAAGATGAGATAAGAGAAGATTCGTTTCAATACCTCATAGGCACGATACAAACAACTCATCACCGATCGCTTTTGTGATGGATTTGATGGTTTCAATACCTCATAGGCACGATACAAACTCGTCCACCAGTCCCAAAGAGGTTGCCTTGTACAGTGTTTCAATACCTCATAGGCACGATACAAACATTCGTTATTCCAAGGTTTGTAGCCACAACAGAGTTGTTTCAATACCTCATAGGCACGATACAAACCTGATTTGTACATAAAATTGATAACTTTTAGTGAAGAGTTTCAATACCTCATAGGCACGATACAAACGATATGGTTGGGCTTGATAGTAGGCTCTATGAAAAGAGTTTCAATACCTCATAGGCACGATACAAACAAAAACAAGTCGGTGTTATCTATCTTCAATGTAATAGTTTCAATACCTCATAGGCACGATACAAACAAAAACAAGTCGGTGTTATCTATCTTCAATGTAATAGTTTCAATACCTCATAGGCACGATACAAACTTTGAACCCAAAAAAATCAAAAATGCACAAATGAATGTTTCAATACCTCATAGGCACGATACAAACTGTAAAGCTTTTGAAAAAAAACGCAAGGTATATGGAGTTTCAATACCTCATAGGCACGATACAAACTAATCTTTATGACGCAAGTGGTGCGCCGTCATCTTCGTTTCAATACCTCATAGGCACGATACAAACTTTGAACCCAAAAAAATCAAAAATGCACAAATGAATGTTTCAATACCTCATAGGCACGATACAAACGATACCCCGCACTTTGAGCGCAATGTATAAAAACTTGTTTCAATACCTCATAGGCACGATACAAACCCACTTTTGAAGCCCCGAGTATACAAGGGCAAGAAGTAGTTTCAATACCTCATAGGCACGATACAAACCTTACTGGACAAGCAGTTGATACAGATGCAGACAGCGGTTTCAATACCTCATAGGCACGATACAAACCATTAGTGTGTATAGGACAGCGACAGAGTGCAGGCAGTTTCAATACCTCATAGGCACGATACAAACTCGTCCATTGAAGGCTTATTGCCCTCCATCAAGCTATGTTTCAATACCTCATAGGCACGATACAAACAATGTCGCTAGCTATTTTTATTTTATCCACACACTTGTTTCAATACCTCATAGGCACGATACAAACGAAAGATTGATGGAGGATATGAGTTGAGATTGGAGCCGTTTCAATACCTCATAGGCACGATACAAACCTTAAACTATGACAATAAGTTTTCAAGTAACCATGGGCTTTTAAAGCCTTCTAGCTATTATACAAAATGCAGATTTTCAAGTCAACCTTCAATAAGTCTAAAATCATAGGAGATCGACTGAGCCCGATAATATCGATGATTTATAGGATTTTTAGCTAAAAAATATAAAAATTTGTTATAAATATATTACAAAAACAAACCGATCGACTTAGAAAAATATATCTTCACTCGATGGTATGGGGGCTCCAAAGCTATCACGGCTATAGTATTTTTTAGTTCTAAATTTATAGACGATTATCGCATCTTCATTTTCGTCGATAATCTCTTTGAGTTCAAAAATGAGCTTTTCATATTTTGCTTTTGTTATTTCTCCCTCAAAAACGCTTCTTTGCACCCAAGTAAGATATTTTTTGCAGGTTTTATGAAGTTTGGCTACTCTTTTTTGGTTGGCGTCATACACTAAGATTATAAACATTTCACCATCCTGCTATGAAAGGTTTGTAGAGGTCTTCGAGTAAAAAGTGCTTATAAAGTTTATAGCACTCTAGTTTTATAAGCCTTTTATAGGAGACTTTGCCAAGATTTTTATAGTTGATCGTGGTAGCGAGCCTCTTTTCGAAATACTCTATAAAAATTTTTCTTCCCTTCTCATTGAGATAAGCATATTCAAGGGATTTATCAAAATGTTTGAGTGAGAGTTGATTTTTATTAAGCAGCAAAAAAATTGTGCGATCGACGATTATTGGTTTAAATATCTCGGCAAGATCGAGATTGAGTGAAAAACTGCGGTTATTTGATTCGTGCAGATAGCCAATACGCGGGTCAAGATGGGTTTGGTAGATTTGTGAAAGAGCCGTGATATAAAGCAAAGAGTTGCCAAAGCTAATAAGCGCGTTGATGGGATTATCAGGTGGGCGTTTGGTGCGTTTTGAAAGATGAAAATCGCTGTTTGCGATGATTGTGGGGAAGCTATCATAATAGATTTTGCGAGATTCGCCCTCAATTGCCATAAGAGAGGGGATATCTTTTTGAAGAGGAATCTTTTCGATATTTTCTTGAATTGCATCAATATATTCTTGCAAGCTTTTATGGGTCTTTTTGTAGTAGATAAGATTTTTTAAAATATTTTTAAATGAGCCTTCCACAAACTGAGAAGCTAAATAAAGCCGCTCTTTTGGCTCTATATAGGCTTTGGTCTGGGCTATGATCATAAGACCGGAGTTGAGATACTCTCTTGGATAGAATGTTCCTGTGTAATATCCGTAGTAATTGAAAAAATGCATCAAAATTTTATGCTTTGCAAGTAGTTCTAAAGCTCTTTTGTTGATATCAAGCTCCCCAAAAACATTAATCTGATCGATTGCCTCTATGGGAATAGCTTTTTTGCTTTTATCGGTTTGATGAAATTCAAGGGTGTTGTCCTTTCTTTTTAAAGCTCCATCATTAAAAAGGTAAATGGTCTTTTTCATCTTAGCTCCAGCACAGTTCTTTATAAGCGCACGATTTACAATACCAGATTTTTTTGGCTGGTGGAGGTTTGGGAAGCAAAAGAATCTTTTCTATCTCCATCTCCATTGCGATGAGTTTTTCTTCAATTTCTTTGGTGAGACGTAGTTTCACTCTTTTTCGCTCTTTTGGTATGAGCAGCTCTCCATCCATATTGATACCAAGCTTCTTGAGTCGATAGAGATAGTAATAGAGCTGCATTTTAGCGCTCTCTAAAAATTTGGAAGAGCTCTTGATTTCTCCAATTATTTGCTTATTTTCCAAAATATCGATTTTTAATCCATCGATGAGGATCTCTTTTTTGGCATCTTTGTAGCTGTTTTGATGGATGATCCTGCCAAGCTCCATCGCATCAAAATCTTGATCGGCTTCGAGCCCGTGACCGATGAGCCACACTTCTCTTTTACAGATGGTGTAGTACCATATAAGGGTGCCGTTAATAGACATAATACTCCCTTTTTGGAATAAATCCGGTTTCCAAATCGTAATAATCGGCAAGGCTATCAAAAGATACATAGTAGAAGTTATTCACGATTGGCGGGGTATTTTCTTGGATGGGAACTGATACGACAAACTGATAAAAGTTTGCTTTTATTGCCTCAAATGCCTTTTTCTTCTCAAACAGATCCTCAATCTGCCAAATATTTGCATAGCTTTGCCATACCTCCTTTGCCTCGTCATCAATCTCTATAAAGACATCTTGTTTGTAGCTATCTTCTTTGATGAGGATAAAATCTTCAATCGAATGTATCTGGTTTGGCTCTTTGGGAGCAGAGAATTTGAGGCTATAGAGCATTTCAAGCAGATCCAATGAGATTTTGTCTGACTTTATCTGCGAGATTTTATGAAAATAGCTCTTAATTAGCTGGATAAATTCCTGCTCCGTGTATGTGGAATTTGTCAGAATCTCATCGGTAGCATTGAGTAAGATAGCATCATAGATATAGGAGCCATAGAGTCTGCCGTTTTCATCTATGAGTTTTATGATATGAAAATCGCCTTTTTCTTTTTTCCCTTCTCTGTTGCACCGGCCGGCTGACTGGTTGAGGCTGTCAAAAGGGGCAAAATCTCTGTAAACTCTATCAAAGTCGATATCCACTCCAGCTTCAATAAGTTGGGTTGAAATGGCGATTTGTTTTTTGTGCCCTTTTAATTCTTGGATTCTCTTTATTCGCTCTTTTGGAACGATATGGGTTGAAAGATATACAACTTTGTAACTATTTTTAACCATTTCATAGAGTTTTTTTGCGCTGTTTACGGTATTGAGAATAAAAAGATGAGATTGATTGTTGATTTGTAAATTATCAAAAAACTCTTGCAATGTTTGAGTTTTTTTATCTACTATTACATTGTAACGATTCAGTTTTTCAAAATAGCTTGGTGAAGCAAGCTCAAGATGCTTTTTAAAAATCATTGGCTGGGTTGCGGTAGTAAAAATGATGTAAAAATTAAACCGCTCGGTCATCTGTGTAAGCACTTTTTGTAGTAAAAGCCAATATTGGTGAGGAATGGATTGCACTTCATCCAAAATCACTACTGCATTAGTTAATTTATGAAATTTTCTAAGCATCCTGTTTTTATTGCCAATGAGTGAATAGAAAAACTGTAAAAAGGTCGTAACGACAATTTTGGCATTCCACCCCTCGATTAAAATGCGGGAAGTATCATAATCAAACTCCTCTTCTTGATTTTTGTATGCAAAACCACTTAAATGGTGATGTTTTAAAAGTATTGCACTATCTGGTGTTATACCATTATTTTTCAAAACCTCTTCAAACACTTGAAAATTTTGCTCGATGATAGCAAGAAAGGGAAGGCAGTAGATGATTTTAAGATCCTCTTCCTTTTGCCTTTTGACTTCATTAGCAATTCTTAGAGCCGTTTTAAAAGAAATAAGCGTCTTGCCAAGTCCTGTTGGGAGTGTAAGGGTGTAGATCTTTTGATTGATATCGATCTTTTTTTGTGAAACCTCTTGGTAAGCTCTTTGGCGCAGCTGTGTTATTGTAGAGTCATTGGGTTTAAAGGTTTGAATAAAATTATCCACAATATCTGGCTGCAGCGAGATCTTTTGAAAGAGAATCGTTTTGTCTGTTTGTATTCCGGCATCCGATTTATCCGCATCAAGCAAAAGCGAGAAAAATAAAACGGTATCGATATAGTAATTAAGAGATTTTTCGTTCTTTAGTTTTCGTATGAAGCGCCGTATTTTTGTAAGAATGGCTTTGATTGTATCAAAATCGATCTCATCAAAAGTAAAATTAATAAGCTTTTTATCGCAATTTTTGATATTTTGTAAAAATATTTGAAATTTTTGTCTATCGATGGAGGCGATTTGGTTTTTGAGAATCTCTATTGCACTCTCATCTAAGAAAAATTCACTTAAAAAATTTTTTAGATTAGAGTGGTGGCGTTTGGGCAACACAAAACTTAAAGAGAGTAAAAAGAGATCATTTGGCAGATGCTTGTTTGCCAAATGAAGACTAACCACGGCACTAAGTAGGGCGTGTTTTGTCTCTTGTCTGTTTTTCAGCGTTTTATTGCCTTTGATATACTTTTGAAAAAATTTTGTTGATTTTCCAATATCGTGGGAAAATGTGATAATTGTCAAAAAATCTTTGAAGGTAGTAGGGACGTTCTCGATATTCTCAAAAAATCGCTTTGCAAGATCGATGACGCAAGAGGTGTGATCTTCTAAAAATCTATCAGGATGAGAGAAAAGATTGGAATGCATTGGTGCCCTTACAAAAATGAGATAATCGTATCTCCCACCATATAGCAGTTTTGAAACGCTCCTTTAAGATTACGCCCTTTCATCTCAAATACCACATCTTTGTAGCTTAACACTTCTCTATTTGGAGTCATATCAATGGGGAGCTTCTCTTTAAAATAGCTCTTGCCACCTTCAACATCCAAATCTTTGATATTCTCAGCCAAAATCGCGCTCATCACCTCATTGGCAATTTCTAAAGGATTAGCCTCATAAACACCGACATAGCAAAAGTTTGCAAGGAGATTTGCTAATCCCAATGAAAGGGTGTAGTGGGTCTCTTTGTTTTTTATTTTTTTGATGAGTCTGTCAAAAAGGATATTATCTTTTAGATTGATATAGAGGCGGTAGCTGGGATCTTTTAAAAGCTCCATCTTTATCTGTGTTCTGGTTTTGATGAGGTGGAAACTGTGGGAGTTTTTGGTATCGATGAAATTTTGTGTAATTCTCGTCTTTTTTATGGGATTTTGTAATGTAATGGCTACTTTTGTGGTTTCGTGGTTTATGTGTTTGAGATATTCACTCTTTGCAAATCCCAAAATTGCGCCAAGCATTCCATAGATTGCAGTAGGTGGTGGCACAGAAAAGGTAAGAGGAGAAGAGGTGGTGTAAAATTTTTTAAAGTGCCCAAACTCTCCCCAAATATCAAAAACCAAAACCCTCATCGAACAAACTCTCCAAGCTCTTCAAAAGTAATTTTTGGTGATGATAACTCTTTGTTAAGCTTGAGGTTTCGATCGATTTTATAAAGAACTTTTTCGATTTTTTGGGCTTCTTCCTCCATAACCTCCAAGAGCCTATCGATATTGAGGATAAAATCTTCGGTACTTCGTAGCTCTTCATCCGCTTTTTGTGATTCGAGCTTGATATATCTATGAAGTTCTCCTATATGTGAGTGGGTATCTTCTTTATAGATAATTTCTATCAAAAGTCTTGGCATCTGTTCATTTTTGGATCTTGTTATGAGGTTTTTTGTTCCTTCCCACATCCCTTTTTTGAGATATTCCAAATCACTATTGCTCAAGTTTGTCTCTTTTGCGGCATTTTCATTCGCAACTCCGTGAAACGCGATAAACGAGTATGGCAATATCCACTCTTCTCTAAAGGTTTTTTGCTCTTTGCCCTGGCTTGAAGCAAAAGCGCCTGTTCCTTTGATGTATTCGAGTTTGACTCTATGAAGAGACTGTCCCATATTAAACTGCACAGGTCCAGTGTAGATGATGGAACTATCCTTGTTTTTCCCGGTAGTGATTGGAATAGTTCCGCCAAAAAGTCTTACATCTATACACTCATTTAAAATTTTTTGCGGATCGTTTTCAAAATCTTTCGCCCTTGCTTTGGCGTCTTGGATTTTTCCCTTTTCATCTGCTATTTCTCTAACAAAAATCTCTAAGTTTTCAAAATCTTTGAGATAGTCTCTTATCGTTCTTTTGAGTCTTACGTCTGTGACGATATTTTTTCCCGTCTCTTCATCGATTCTTGGCTTGTTCTCATCATTTGGATCGCCGTTTGGATTGGCAAAACTTACATCGTATAAAAAGAGGTATTCTCTGCGGTTTTTGATTGGCTGGCTCATTGTTGGTCTCCTTATAATAAATTTCTCTTTTTCAAATAATTTTCAATATTTTCCAAACTCTTTTCCATCTCACTGATCATATTTAAAGCTTCTTGCACTCCCTCTTTTATCTCTTCAATTTCATTTGGATACTCGTGAGTAAGTTTGTTTCGTATTTGTCTTATTTCCATCCATTTTTGCGAGGAAGTAATGATTTGCAATTTTTCCAATCGATCTAAAATATCTATAAAACTCATATTTTCATAATATTCTCCAATAACTTCTAAAAATCTTCTCAGCAGCTTTTGTCCCAGATAGTCTTGGAGTTTAATGAATCGAAAGATAAATGTATCGAGAGTTTTTACTATCTCAAAATTATCAATATCGAGATTTTTTAATAACTTTTTTTCTTCAATTTCCTGTTTGGCTTTATGTAATCTTTGAAGATGAAGCTTTGCAATTTCAATATTTTCTTGTATCAAAGCATTACTCCTGTCTCTTTTGCTGTTTGAAAAATCTTTTTTTCTTTTTTATAAGGAGTTTTTACGATTAAATCTACTTTTCTCTCTATTCCTTTTTTTTCAAGAGCTACTAAAAATTGTAGTTCATCTTTGAGTGAAGCTTTATAAGACGTTTCTATAAAAATATCTATATCCCCGCCTTTTTTACTCAAATCTGCTCTACTGCCAAAGATATAGACTTTTGCGTTTTTTCCAAAAATCTTTTTAGTTTGCTCTTTGATGATTTGAATCTCTTGGTTAGAGAGTCTCACTTTTTTCATCTTTTTCCTCATATAAAATATTTGCAATATCCCTATAAAGTGCCATTCCAGCGGCAAAGTAGAAATTTATCTCATCGACTGTGAGTCCAAACTTCTCTTGAGAGAGGAAGTTTTTTGCGATCTCTTGAGCAAGTTCTTGTTTGCCTTTATCAAATCTATCATACTCCATCAGTTTATTCATTACTTTAGCCAGCAATCCTTTAATATCATCTTCATTCATTTTCAGTCCTTTGAGACTTTTGATAAATGGCGCGCTGCCTCTTTCGTGTCCTTGGATATTCAAAAGCATCTGCGTCAGCGCTCCAAGCAAAAAGACTCCTTTTTTGGCCGGAGTATTGAGTGATTTGCCCACCTTTTCATACACTCTATCAAATTTCGTATCTTCCATTTTTTTCTCCTCACTGTGTAATAGACCAAGCTCTTCAAAAAACTTTATATTCATAAGGGCATCTGTAGTTGTTTCTTGAAATTTTTTTCCATTTAAAAACTCATCTTGGATTTTTTTATTGAAAATTTGTAAAAGTGTGCTTGAATCTACCCTCCCACCTCTAAAAATCTTATCAATAATTTCAAAAAAAAGCCTGTCAAAATCTTTTAAAAACGTATTGAGTTTGCCAAATGTATAATTCTCTTGAAAAACTCTGTCCACCTTTGCTTTCGTATCAAAAATAGTGTGGATTCTTGAAGGAAACACATCTTCAATGAAAAGCAAAATTCTCTCGGCTGCGTTATCTTTTTTAAGAAACAAAAAGTAAAAACTCACAACATCTTTGTAGTCTTTGAGGATACTAAGAATTTCTTCTTTATCCCCTGTAATGGTATTTCTTTGCTCGTTTGTTAGTTTTTGGATTTTCTCTTCTGATGATAGTATCTCGTTTATCTCTTCTAAAGCTTGCGGCACGTTTAAAATCATCTTTGGAATGAGATAGTAGGTTTTGCCATAAAAACTAAATCTCAAATGCTCTTCCACATATTTTTTAGCTAAATCAATTTTCAAAAAGCAATCTTCGCAGATTGGAAAATTCTTCCAAGCCTCTTTTTTGTTAAATCCTCCAGTGATGTAACACTCTTTATCAAGAGTATAAAATTTATAAATCAAAGAGGTGGTAAAAACTTCCTCTTTTTTCTCCCCACAGACGCTGCAAACTCCATTCTTCTTGTCGATCTCTTTGATTTTACTCAGGTAATCTTCAAGAAGTATTTTTTTAAAGCTTGGCTCTTCTATTTCATAGAGATATTTGCCATCGATTTTTATGGTGAGAATCTTGTTTTCTTTGGTCTGTTTGTATAATTCATCCAATCTTTTTAAAATTGCATCTTGGTTTTTTAGAAGTTCATTGTAAATTTTTTCAATTCCTGGTACTTCTTTGTGATTCTCAAACCATTTGAGTACTTTTTTTGTAAATGTTTTTTGAGGTTCGGTCACTCTGGAGGTGGGGGAAAAATCGGGAGCGTTTGAGCCAGAAGCTCTTTTGTAAAGATACAGATGAGGCGATTCTGCTTTAAACTCTTCAACTCCTATGTTTTGAAAATGCAAATCTTTATCAAACTCTAATGCCCAAACGATCTTATACGTTCCGTTGCTGTCTGGATTTTCTATAAGGATATCTACAGGAGATTTTTGTTTCTTTTTTAAAAGAATTTCTCCCAAATCTTTAAGGGCTGTTAGCATAACATTTTCCTCTTACGTTTCATCTATAACCTCTACCATTCCAAATCCAGAAGAGTTGTTCGCGCCAAGTCCCGCATCATAGACTTTTTCTAAAACAGGGGGAGGGCATTGAAGGATAAATCTTCCTTCGACTCCCTCTACCACATTTCCGTAGTTTTTAATCACTGTTTTTTTACATTTGAGTGGCTGGAGTTTGAGATCAAAATCACTCTCTTTTCCCGCAAGAATGGCATATTTTTTGGCAAGATTCGATTTTATGAGTGGTAGAAACTCTTTATCGTTTGGAAGAAAATATCTTTTCTTTTTGTCAAATGTTTTATATACGACAATAGGGGAGAGTGTTTTGATGATATTGAGCTCCATAAAATCGACACTCTCAATCACTTCAATATACTCAATATTCAAAATATTGTTTTGCAGCCGAAAGGAGCTTTTCTTCAAAAGATTGCTTGCAAAATCTTTTGCGACGATATTGTCCGCAAATCCCACAAAAAGTTGTACGGGCGAAGTGAATGTGATATTTTTGTCTTTGATAAAAAAGCGCTTTGCATAGAGCTTGGAAAAGGTAAAAAGCTTAAAATAGCGGCTTTTGTAAAAATAGCCTTTGTCGTGAAGATTTTTGGCAGTATCATCGGGCAATACATCATAGATAAGCGCCCTTATAAGGTAGTTATAATTAATAGGTAGTGTAATAGTATTTTGTTTGCTATGCAGTAAAATTTTAAATCTCATAATCAGCCTTTAAAAAATTTTACTAGATTAAATTTAAATATAAGTTAAGAAGAAAAGAAGTAGGTATAAAAATCAAAGGTACAAAAGTACCTTTAGATTTTGAGGATTCCTAAGAGATTGAGCATCATAAAAATAAGAGCTACTGGAGCAATATAGCGGATACTAAACATCCAAACGGAGTAGAGATTTCCTGAAAGTTCACCGGGTTTATGAAGATGAGCTTGTATCTGTGTTTTTGGAAGCACATATCCTACAAAGATAACAATTGCAAATCCTCCAAGTGGAAGTAAAATAGAGTCTGTTGTAAACTCTAATATATCAAAGAGCGGTTTTCCAGCGATGCTAAAAAGTTTTCCCCAGTTATTAGTAAATGAGAGAAGGGCTGCAATTCCTACAATCCAATAAATGAGACTTGTAAGCACGACTGCTTTTGTGCGTGACATCTTAAATCTATCGATGAGGTACTGCACTACAGGCTCTACCAAACTCACTGCTGAGGTAAGTCCTGCAAATGCAAGAGCTAGAAAGAAAAGCAGAGCAAAAAAGACTCCTAAAGAGCTAAAATTATGTAGAATTGTTGGAAGAGAGATAAATACAAGTCCAGGACCTTGCCCAGGCTTTGCGCCAAATTGAAATAAAAAGCTAAAAATAACTAGACCTGCTACCAAAGCGATAAGTGTATCCATAAAAGTAACGATAAAAGCGGTTTTTGTTATGCTTGCATCTTTTGGCAAAGATGCTGCATAGGTCATAATAGCTCCCATACCAAGTGAAAGCGTAAAAAAGGAGTGTCCAACAGCGCGGATGAAAGCTTCAGAGTTTAGCTTTTCCCACTTTGGCTCAAACATAAAAGCCAATGCTTTTGAAAAACCATCAAGTGATGCAGCGTAAGTAAGGAGTCCAAAAAGAATGAGCATCAATGCTGGCATCAAGATGAGGTTTACTTTTTCAATCCCTCCTTTGATACCTCTATGGACGACATAACCAACAATAATTACAGAGATGGTATGAAAAAATATTTGTGCTAAAACCTCATTTCCTACAAGGTCAGAAAATATATTTTTTGCTGTTTGTGTATCAGATGGAAGTCCTGAAAGAAGTACATAAAAAAGATAGTATAAAATCCAGCCGATGACTACAGAATAAAATGTCATAATAATAAGACCGTTAAAGCCCATGAATCCGGCATATTTCCACCATTTTTTATTGGGTGGTGCCAGTTCTTCAAAAGAACTGACCGTATCTTTTTTGCCAAGTGCACCTATAAGCATTTCGGCAATCATGACAGAAAATCCTATAAAAGCGATCGTTACAAGATAAACAAGAACAAAAGCCCCACCACCATATTCACCAGTCATATAGGGGAACTTCCAGATATTTCCAAGACCTACAGCGCTTCCGGCTGCAGCCATAATAAAACCAATCTTGCTAAATTTTTGTATTTTCAAGATATCTCCTGCAATGCAATTTGTTTTGATAATTATACTACACTGCATAAGCTTAATCATATCTAGCACCGCAAATAAGATAAGGGAGTGCAAATTAGATACATAACTTTTCGATTTATGGGCAGTCGATATCATTAATAAAAACTAGCCCAAGCACTTAATTGTTCTTGGTTATAATACCTTCTTGAAAATTATTATGAGTGCCATATGTATTGGACTTATACACTATCTTGACAAGAATGCAAATTTTTCCTATAATTTCAGTCCGATTGTCGGGGCGTAGCGCAGTCTGGTTAGCGCACCTGGTTTGGGACCAGGGGGTCGGGGGTTCGAATCCCTCCGCCCCGACCATGTTTTATTAACACTCGTATGGTGGGTGTAGCTCAGGTGGTTAGAGCACCAGATTGTGGCTCTGGGGGTCGCCGGTTCGAGTCCGGTCATCCACCCCATGTATTTTCGGGCCTAAAATTGATAAAAAATAAAAATTAACAAATTTGTTGCTTTAGCCTATGGGCCGAATATGCGCCCGTAGCTCAATTGGATAGAGCAACGGACTTCGGATCCGTAGGTTAGAGGTTCGACTCCTCTCGGGCGTGCCACTTTATCACCATACATGATATTTATGCGCTCGTAGCTCAGCTGGATAGAGCAACGGCCTTCTAAGCCGTAGGTCCCAGGTTCGAATCCTGGCGGGCGTACCACTTTGCGCGGGAGTGGCGGAATTGGCAGACGCGCCAGACTTAGGATCTGGTACCGCAAGGTGTGGAGGTTCAAGTCCTCTCTCCCGCACCACTAAGGCAAACATTGTCTAATCTTCCATTTGATCAAATTCTCATCTTTGTTCTATTTATTATAATCCTTTTTCTCATACTCTACTTTTTTAGAAGAAAGCCACCACTTAAATACAAAGCAGTGCAAAAAATTTTTACCCCAAGCGAGCGAAAATTTTTTATCCATCTCCAGCAGGCCGTGGGGAACGAGTTTTATATCTTTGCAAAAGTGCGAGCTGCTGATGTCTTACTGCCAGTAAGTGCAAAAGATAGAAGCCGCTGGCAAAGTGCTTTTAACAAAGTTGCTTGTAAACATTTTGACTATGTACTTTGTGATGCAAAGCTCTCGATTGTAGCAGCAATTGAGCTGGATGATGCGAGTCATAGGAGAGCAGATAGAGTAGAGCGGGATATATTTATCGAATGGGCCTGCAAGAGTGCAGGGGTGCCACTTATTCGCATTAAAACCGCTAAAAAATACGATATAGGAGAACTTCGCTCATCTATTCTTCGCCAATGTAAGGTATCAAAAGCTTAGCCATTTCCTGTGGATACCCTCTCTTTTTAGCAATCTCTTGCGCAAGATCATCTATCAATTTTTCATCTAAAAGTTCCCCTTCGACGCGTACACCCTGGGTAGTATGGGGAAGTGCTTGGAGTTTTATGAGTTTGCCTACAATTGCATCTGCCATTGTAAAGATAGAAGAGACTTTGACAATCTCACAGCGAGCGTATCTATCTCCTTCAAAAGATACCTCAGCTGCCCGCAGGCTTAAATCTCTCCCTGGGACTTGCTGAGCACCAAAGAGTGGGGTAGGTGTGGGTGTGGCATCGGCAAATGGTGGCAGATAGCGACTCACATACCATATAGCCTTTTGTGTTCTCTTGATTGCTAGATCTGGATTGAAGCCTTTTTCGATAAACTCTATATATTTTAGTGGTAATTTTGGCTGGCTTGATGGAGGTTCACTCTTTGCGACTCCATCTTCAAAGAGAGTGATATCTTTGCGCATACCGTGAAGTTGATAATAGCCAGCTGGATAGGGGGTAAACTGTGCCATGCCTTTGTCAGTTCCACGAATACCATGGAAGATCATCTCTGGATAGAGATAATCGTCGCAATATTTTGCAATATATGCGGCTTTGAACTCTACAATGCGCTCCCTGTAATAACCTAAAAAGTCATCAATCATTCCGCTCTCAAACCCTGCAGCATTGATGAGAAAGTCAAAGTACTCTTCTTTGCATGCATTATTACATTTAGATATAACGATAAAACTATCACCGCTTCTTTTCACATCTACAACTGAAGTCTCATATCTCACATCAGCATCTTGCAACAGAAGCTGCGCTATTGCACTGAGACGAAAGATATTGATGCCATACTCCTGGACTAAAATGACAGGAAATTTGAGTTTATTGATATCTATCTCATTGGCAAAAGGGATAAGCCACTCCCCAGGTGTTTTTGGCACTTTTTTAGGAGTTTTACCTTGGAGTGCTACAACTTCATCTTTAGAAAAAGTGAGAAAATACTCTTGTGGTTCTCCTAACACTCTATTTGCTGGATCCTTTTCAATAAGCTCTTTGTAGTAGAGCGCTAGTTTTTTGGTTCGTTGTATAAGCTCATCTATATCAATAGAAATATGCTTTGGAATTGCGAGGAGTGTAGGGCGCTTCTCAATTGCTTGGGGATAGAAGCGTAAAAATTCAATTGATTCTTTTAAAAGTTGCTTGCGTTGCGTATCATCGATATCTGGGTAGAGATTCCCTCCTGCGTGCAGATGACAGGCTGGAGGTCCGGCTATGAGCATCGGTTTTTTCTCAAAAAGAGTAGGCTTGAGACCAAGTTTACGCAAATATATTGCTACGCTTGCTCCTGCTACTCCACCACCAATGATTGCAATTTTCATACCAGCTCCATTAAATCTTTCAAAGATGCAATTTTTGGCACATTAAAGGCATCAATCTCCTGGTCATATCCATATTTGACAAGTACTACCGGCACTTTTGTCTCTTTGGCTGCAAGGTAATCACTGGCTGAATCACCTACCATGAGTGCTTCATTACTCTTGATGCCAAATTTTTCAAGGGCAAAAACCAAAGGCATGGCAGATGGCTTTTTTTGGGGCAGGCTGTCTCCTCCAAGAACAAGTGAGAAATGATGAAGCTCGAAATGATTTAAGAGAGGCTCTATAAATGCAAAGGGTTTATTGGTAATGAGAGCGAGGTCATAGTTTTTGTTAAGAGTTTCAAGTATCTCTTTTGCATACGGATAGAGGGAGGTTTTATGGGTGAGATTTTTGCCATAGTATTCCATGAAAATCTTAAGAGCTTTTTGAAAAAGCTCTTTATTAATATCCTCTACCTCTTTGGAGCCACTAAGCCCTCGTTTTACGAGTATAGATGCTCCGCCACCTATCCATGTGCGAATGGTATCAAGTGGATAGGTTGGAAGATTTAATGTCTCAAGAGTATGGTTAAGTGCATCAGCTAGATCTGGTGCGCTATCTATGAGAGTGCCATCAAGATCAAAAAATATAGCTTTTTTCATCATTTTCCTTAAAAATTTTTGGAAGTGTACATAAAAATGTTGATAATATCTTGAAATTCTTTCTATATCTTCTCATCTCATCTCATCTCTCTATAATAAAGATGGGCGCCACTTTTTTGGGGACCAAAAATAATATCACTCTCTACTTTTTTGCTTATTTGATACCGAATAATAAGTGTAGAGATTTCATCATTTTTATAAATTATTGTAATTTTGTTACTTACTCTTTTCCCAATCTCAAAACCGATACGATTTGCACTTGTAAGAAGTGTGAGTGTATCGAGTTTGATGCCAAAATTTGCAACAAGATCTTTTATGAAAAGATTTGAGAGCATACTGCTGAGTTTATCTCCTCCTAGTGCTGCACTGATGAGAGATTTACTGCTTGTGCCAAATGCAAGCAAAGAGAGTATTTCGTTAGGCTTGAGATAAGGTTCGCTATCGAAGTTTACTATAGGATTTTCTAATTCGCCCGCTACTGTAATATAGATAATATAGCGATCTTTTCTGGTAATAAGATGAAGATCGAGTAGAGGATTTTCCACAGGCCCATAAAAATCAATTACAGATGATGAGATCTCAATATTTTCTTGATTTGGAAGATGATACACTCCTTTGAAGATTTTGATCATACCCAGTAGTTGCAGTTGTTTGCCAAACTCTTTATAAAGGAGAAGATCTGGACTTGTAAGAGCGTAGAGATCTGGTATTTTATAAAGAATTGGTTTTTTAGCATCGATTTTGATATTAATTGCTACATTTTTTAAAAAATAGCTCTCCTGTGGACTTTGTAATTCATCGATAACTATTATATCCTCATCTTTGACTATACGCTCTTTTTTAGGGGAATAGGTTATGACTCCTCCAAGGAGGGTGAGAGTTCCTGTAGTTTCAATTTTGTTTTGTTTGATTTGTGCATCAATATCGATTTTTGTGCGTATATCCCCTTCTATAGAGGAGTATCGATAATCTTTGGCCTTGATTTGGAATTTTCCCAATGTGGTAGAAAAATTGTAAAAGCCACTAATTTTTACCTTATCCTCAATCCAAAACTCTTGAACATATATGCCGTCATTTTTCAATTCTATAATTGAAGGTTTTGTAGCGTAAAAGCCGTGATCTTTGAGAAGTAAAGCGTAGTAATCGAGGATAATCTGCTTTGGATTGCCATGGAGTTTGTATTCGAGATACTCTAAAGGAGAGACTCTGTTTTGAGGTTGGACTTTGGAGTGAAGAGTGAAATTTTGTGTATCTATGCTGTACTTTCCAGAAGCGTTCACAGCATGATCTACCGATAGTTGTGGTATAGGATAGATTTGTGAGATGGTTTTTGTTAAGTTTTGTAGATGATTGATATTGCAAGAGAAAGAGAACAGTTGATCGCGCTTTTGAGCTGAACAGAGTGCATCGTCAATTTTGAGAGTAGCACTCTTTTGTAATACTTCTAGAATAATGTTTTTAGCTTGCAGAAAAAACGATTTGGTAGCAAGGTTTGCTTCTATTGTCACAGGGCCAAGTGCAGGGAGATTAAAATCTTTATATCTTTTTTTAAACTCTAATGTGCCTTGTATCTGCTTTTTTGCATGAGAAAATTCTCCTTCTACATAGTTTGAAAAGATCGATAAGTTTTGCTCATTGGGATTGGCCGAGCCAATAAGTTGCAGGTACATATCTTTTGGAAGAGAGCTATTGAGATCATGTGTTTGTATAAGAGAGGTTTTAAATGTGGCGCTATCTTTTTGCCGTTTTATATCAATTGATAAAAATTGATTGAAAACTTTCGCATCTGTTTTCTTCAGATCTCCATTTATATGGGCATATAGTTTTTGGTAAGCAAGAGGATTGATAGGAATGTTATATCTTTTGTTATTGATCGTAGCATTCGCTTCATAGTGGAGTGTTTTGTCATATATCGCATTTATATGCAAAACTGCTTGGCTTTTTTTGTAGATTGTTGACGTATCTGCTTGGATAAAGAGGGACTGATAATTATATTTTCCAGTTATTTTATTTTTGACAAATTGATAGTTATAGATAAAAAATTTATCTGGTGTAAGAGAGAATGCGATCTTTTTGGGATCTGCTTGTATTGTGAAAGGAATCGTCGCTGCACGTATCATTTGATATGTAAGATCTTTAATATTTCCTTGAAGTTGTAGTGTTTGATTGGAATATATACCAAAAGCCTTGACTTTTGCATAAGGGCTTACTATGTGTAAAGAAGAAATATTTGCCTTTTGAAGAGAGATATTTTTTGCCTGGAGTGTTAAGCGATGTGTACCTTCATAGGAGTAAAATGCATTAATATAAGCTTTTTTGATAAATGGTTTTACAAGGAGTTTGGAACTTTTTTGCTCTTTATTTTGTGATAATTGGATACTAAGAAGTGTATTTATATTGAGATCTTTGATAGTTACATTTTCAATATATGCTATTCCTTGGAGCAAAGGAGCATATCTCAATGTCAAAGAGAGACTCTTTGCCAATGGCTTTTGATGATAGCGAATATTTTTGCAAGTGAGTGTATGGATATTTTTGATTGTAAGTTGACACTCTATGCCACTTTTTTGTATTTGTGATGTTATAAGGGTTTGGAGATAGTGGGAGAAATGCTCAGCTAATACAAATGCCATAACAACTATGAGGAAAATCTGGAGAAATTGCAAGATCTTTTTCAAAAGGAGGCTCCTATATAGAGTCCTAAAGAATTTTGCGCAATATGAGATGGATTGAAACCAAAATAGACCTTAATTGTTCCTACGACTGTGGGATAGAGTATGCCAATTCCTACTCCGTCAACTGCTTTGTTAAATTGTAGTGTGTTACTATCTATATAGGTACGATCCCAAAAGAGTGCGAGATAGTAAGAATCGAGAGGATAGCGATACTCTACTGTAGTTGCTAAAAGAGACTTGCCACCAATTTTACAGCTACTATCAAGTGCATAGAGGGATCGAAATGGGTACGCTCTATTGCTTTGCACTCCGCCTGCTATAAAGAGTTTTGTAGGGGGGATTTTGTTTCCTAAGATCTCTCCAAGAGTTCCTTTGAGAAATAGTACACCTTTAGGAAGTGCATAGTAAAATCCGGCTTTTACAGAAGTTTTAAAGTACTCTCCATCAAGTAAGGAGCCTTGTGCGAAAAGTCCCAAAAAATATCCATGAGTAGGAAAGAGCTTTTCATTGCGTTTGTCAATAAGGATATCAATAAAAGGTGTTAAAAGCGTATAGTTTTTATATTTTATACAGCTCTCATTAGTATCTGCTATTTGTATATGACTTGGCTGAAGACCAAATGAGATCCCTTTATTATAATCCTCTTTGAGGAGTTTTAACTTATAAGTTATCTCTTTACTTTTGAAAATATCGAACTTATCTTGTGTATAAGAGAAAGTGTGTTTTATGTCATATCTATTGTGGAATAATGTAATAGAAGAAGGCATAAAATAGCCAAGTTCAACTTTTTTGGTGATATCTGCATAAAAAAGATCCAATGAAATCTGCTTAGCATGATAGTTGAGGTTTTTGTATTGAAAACTTACTATTGCGCCTCTATCGCTTTCAAATCCCACTCCTGCTTTATAGAGGTGAACTTTTTTTCTCTCTTTGCAGTTGATATCTAAAAAAATCTTATTATCTATCTTTTTTGAATAATCAAATCTCACAGCATTGAAATATTCCAGTGAGTAGAGCCTTTTATAACTCTCATCAATCTTTGATAATGAAAAAATATCCCCCGGTTGTACATAGATATGATCTTTTATAACTTTTGCTGGAATAGATTGAAGACCATGAATGGAAATAGTTTCTATTTTACACAAAGAGCCTTTAGCAAGATAGATTGAAATGACAACACTTTTTTCTTTTTTATAAACGTACGCTTTTGGTATAAATTCATAGCTGCAGTAGCCATTTTTTAAAAGAGCATCTTTTATATCTTTTTTCATCTTGACAAATTGGGAGACAATAAAACGATCTCCTTTTTTAAATGGTATAAAGCTTTCTATAGGAAAGTCGGATGTGGTTGCAATAGCAGAGATGTGCAAAGGGGTATGCTCTTCAATAATAAAAAGGAGTATATCTTTTTGTATTTTCGCTGTAATATTTGCATCCCAAAAGCCTTGCTCTTGATAAAAGAGCTTAAGCTCATCGTAGAGAGTAGGAATCAGTTTTTCTTCTACTTTGGGACGAAATTTTTTGTGTAATATCTTTTGCCAAAGTGTTTGTTCAAATCCAAGCTCTTTGTAAAGGCGCTTTTTGGTAAATGTTTTGTTGCCAAGAAAGTCAATGGTATATTGTGCCCCCAGCAATGTATAAAAAGAGAGTATAAGCGATATAACAATTTTCATTTTGCTATTATATACAAATGGAAAAAAAGATTGAAAAATTTTTAGAAAATAACCATCTGCTCACTCTTGCAACCTGCACGGAATACAGTCCTTATGCAGCAAACTGCTTTTATGCTTACGATAAAGAGCATAAAGCTCTTATTTTTGCGAGTGAATTGCATACACATCATATGCAAGATATCTACAAAAACTCCAAAGTTGCTGGTACTATCGCTCTTTGTGAAAAAGAGATTATAAAGATCCAAGGAGTGCAGTTTATAGGTATTGTAGAGAGTGCCGCTGCAGAGCAAAAGAGTCTCTACTACAAAAGATTTCCAATTGCTCTTGGCATTCTAAGCCCTCTATGGGCCATACATTTGCAATGGATAAAGATGACAGATAACACTTTGGGCTTTAAAACAAAACTTATTTGGACTCGATGAGTTTATCGATAATAAATTGCTCTATTTTATGTTTTGCGATATCGCGATCGAGCGCTTCTTTGTATATTTGTGCTACTTCTATATGATATTTTTCATAAGGAAAATGTGGTAGATAGTTTTTCCATCCCTCTTTGATAAGTTTTTGGGCTGCATACTCTTTGACTCTATTTTCAAATATTTTATATGTACCAAAAAAGAGAAGTGTAAATAAAATAGCCAAAATTATGGAGATATGACAATCGAGTTTTGCTAAGAATGTATGAAAAAGGAGAGCTAATGGGATAATAATGAGATTCCAAAGTATAAAATAGATAAGGTAGAGTTTGAGTCTGCAAAATTTAAGTCCTGGAATAGTATCTATAGAGAGGTTATCTACTAATACTCTATTTGCTTCCATCAACTCCCGAAAGCGCATAGGGTATTTTGGCGGAATAAAGACTATTGAGACGATTTTATCGAGGAGTTTTTCAAACATATTTCTTCCCACTCTTTGAGCTCTTTTTCGGCTTGGTGTATGCCAAGTGCATAGATAGCATCAAAATTTTTTCTCTCAAGTATACCAAAATTTTGACACCTATCAATCTGTACGTATTTATCAGCTTTTGCAATTGAGTTGCGAATATTTGTATTGAGTAATACGTAGCCTGCTCTTTTGAAATTGCCCCAAAGGGTTTGAGGAAAAGTGAGATGGTCAAGAGGATTAACATTGATTGCTAGAGTAAAATACCTCGATTGTAGCAGAGGATTCACAGGTAAATTATCGCTAAATCCTCCATCTATGTACTGTTTGCCATCTATCAAAGTAGGAGCAAAAATTGGAATTAATGATGAAGATGCTATAACAGCGCGGGCAAGATCTCCATTTGTCACATAGAGGGTCTCTTTGCCATCATAAGAGGTGAGGGTGACAAAAAGAGGAATGTGTAACTCATCAAAGCTTTTGAGTCCTAATTGATGGAGCTCTTTGATAAGGGGCTCAAGTGAAAAAAGAGTTCCATGTAAAAGGTTGAGCTTAATTTTTGAAAAATTGAACTTTTTAATAATTTCAAGAATTTTTGCAGGTGAGAGTCCAAGAGCCAAAAAGGTGCCTACAATTGCGCCGCCACTGCTGCCACTTAGTGCTGCAAACTCGATGCCAAGTTTTTGTTGCAAAACATGGAGGTAGCCAAGTTGTGCAAGACACCTTGCACCACCTCCACTCAGTGCCACTGCAATTTTCATATAGGTTTGACTACTGCCATAATAACGATGATTATCATCAAAATTGTGGGAACTTCGTTATATACGCGAAAAAATTTGCCGCTTTTTTGGCACGTATCTTGCGCAAACTGCTTCAAAAAATAGCGTAGAGAAAAGTGATAAAGGATAAGAAGTAAAGCGGCAGTGAGTTTGATGTGCAGCCACATACCGCTTTTAAACATTGCAGGATTGAGCCAAATCATAATACCACCACTAATAACGCTTGCCCAAAAAGCTGGAACGCCAATAAAATAATAAAGCTTGTGCTCTTGAATTTTTACAACTTCAACAAAACCAGCGTTGGAGCGATGCTCAGCATGGTAGACAAAGAGTCTTGGCAGATAAAAAAGCATTGCCATCCAACTGATTATGCTCATGATATGGAAAGCTTTGATCCAAAGATAGTACTCCATACTTACACCTTTTTTTGCGGATTATAGCAAAGCTTTATTACAATAGTGTAGCAGATATACAGGAAGTCAAAGATCTTTTATAGAGAAGCAGACACTAAATGTAACACAACAAAAATTTTTACCTATTTTTATTCCAGCTAGCAGGGTCAAGATTGTAATACTCCTGGAGGATTGCATAAAGCTCTGGTTCTTCTTTTTGGAGTCTTTCACTCTTTTCAAAGAAGGCTTCCGTTGCTACTGCAAAAAACTCTGCTGCGTTGGTGATAGCGTAATAATCTAAAAATCCTTTTTTATGTCTTTTATAAAGCTCTTGCAGTTTTGCAAACTCTTTGCTCATTATACTGCTCCAGCGGGGATAGAGTCGTAGTGGAAGGGGAGGCGTGCCATCGGCTTCACCATCTTCCATATCCAATTGGTGAGCAAATTCATGCAGGCCAACATTTTTACCATCATTGGGATTTTGATTGTCCGCAACGAGATCTCTCCAGCTCAAAATCACCTCTCCCCCTTGCCACGCTTCACCAAGGAGAACCTGATCTTGCTCTGTTACAATCCAGCCATTGGCGATCTTTTCATGCTTCATTACTGCTTCGGGGTAGACAAATATCGATTTTACATGTTTATATTCGCACTGATCGTGACCAATTGTGAGCAAGCATGCATCTGCTGCAATGAGAACTTTTTTCATATCATCGATTTTGATACTTCTTCCTATAAACTCTTTCTCTTTTATAAAAGTGAGGATACAGGCTTCGAGCCGTTTGCGCAAATGCTGAGGAAGGCGGTTGTAAAAGGGAAAGTAGGCTTTTAAATACTCTTGATACTTTTTTGGAAAGTGGTCAAGGAGTTTATAGAGTTTATATCTACCATCAGTTACCAAGAAGATAAAAGCCTGGTAGAAAACATAAATAAGAAGAATAGCTCCAAAGAGCAACATTAGTAGCAGATAGTATTGCATAGGAAATTATATAATAATCTAAAAATAAGTGAAGGAGGTTGCCATGAGATTTGAAAGAGATGTACAAAAAGCAAGAGAGTTTCTCAAAGAGCTTGCGCAAACTCTCGGAATTGAAGATAGTGAAAGGGCTGAGAGGATTTTACGAGCTGTTTTACGTGTGATCAGAAGACGTATTGCTCCACAAGAGTATCTTGATTTTATAGCGCAACTTCCAATCTGCATAAAAGCAGAAGCTATCAATGGATGGAAAATGAGCGAATTTCCAGATAAAAGCATTAAAAGAGTGGAAGATTTTGTAGCAGCTGTGAAAGAGGAGGACAATCGAGCAGCGCAGCACGATTTTGGTGATATGGATGAAGCTACGGAGCTTGTGAGAAAAACATTTGCATTTCTTAAACGCCATATTAGCGAAGGCGAAATGAAAGATCTCATAGCAGACCTTCCAGAACACCTCAAAACTTTTGTGGAAGAGGCGTAAGGCCTCTTTCAGCTTCTTTTAAAAAATCTCACTATATCATACTTTATAACTATTTTTAATTTTCCCCATAAAGGATACTCCATGAAAAATCTTCGTATGGCTCTTGCTCTAGGTGCAGCTTTTTTTCTGGTAGGGTGTGGTGATTCTGGAAGTTTTATCAAAATTGGACAGAAACACTTTTTAATCGATCTCGCAGAGCATATGCCTTTTCCTAATGATCTGCTTTTTTTGCCTACAGCGCAAGAGAGGGCTGATGGAACTCTCAATATACCTTACGATCCGCAGAGTCCTTCAGCACCTATGATGCGCTCACTCAATATGCTTGATGGTTTTTCTACCATTTCACCTATAGTTATTCCAGTTGATACTGTTATAGATCCCTCCTCTTTGTATGGAAATCTTAAGATCTATAGAGTTGGTTATACCCATGTTCCAAACTCTGCGTTGCCAATAGCCACAAAATTGCAAGAAGAGCTCAAAATCGATAAAGATTTTCAGGTGATTACGAAAGATAAACAGCTTGTGATTTTACCTCTGAAGCCTTTGCAAGGTGATAGTGAGTATGTCGTAGTAATAAAGCGAGGTGTAATAGATATCAATGGGGCAAAACTTACTCCGGATAAGGTTGGGTATCTTCTCTATACTGAGGAGCCGCTCTTTGATAAGAGTGGTGCTCCTTTGCATGGTCTTGCTCCGCAAACGCTACAAAAAATTGCTGCTTTGCGTCCCTACTATCATAAACTCTTGGCAGCAATAGGTATGCAAGGAAAAAGTGTTGCTGCAATTTTTGGCTTTAAAACGCAAACAATAGGGAAAGTTGCAAAACTTTTAACAGACAAAAACTATGATAGCAAACTTCTTCTCCAAGATAGTGGGCATACTTCCAAAGATCTTTTGGCTCTTGGTGGTGCAGATGTAAGCACTTTGCAGGGCAATGCTGAAGTGTATGTCGGTAAACTCACAAATATTCCTTACTATCTAGGTATTCCTTCTCAAAATGATCCCGTTGCACCGCTGCATGTACAGATGCAATTTGATAATGGTGAGCCAAAAGAGAGCGTAAAGCTTACTATACCTGTTTTGGCATCTATTCCAAAATCGTGCAGCATGCCACAAAATGGTTGGCCAGTTGTTATTTTTCAACATGGTATTACGCAAAATAGAACCAATTTACTTGCAGTTGCAGAGAGTTTTGCCAATATCTGCAGTGCTGCAGTTGCAATAGATCTGCCTTTGCACGGTATTACTGATAAAAATTCACCTCTGTATATGGGAGCGTTGGAGCGCACCTTCAATGTGGATTACTTCACTGAAGATGAGGAGTGTAATGTGTTGGCAGCTCAGCCTGATGGGGAGATAGACTGCTCAGGTAGCCACTATATCAATCTTGCTAATCCTGCTATTTCTCGCGATAATATGCGCCAAAGTGTTGCTGATATCGCCGCCCTTGTGCATGCTTTAGGCAATAGTGTGGGAGTCAAGTTTGATACTTCAAAGATCTCCTATGTAGGGCACTCATTAGGTGCGATGGTACCTTTTGGTTATATGGCGAATAAAAGTTTTGATACGGCAGTGCTTGCAAATCCAGGTGGTGGCATCATCCAGCTGTTGATGAATTCACAAACCTTTGGACCAATTTTGCAAAATGCATTGGCTGCTAATGGAATTGTCCCAGGTAGCCCAGAGTATGACAAGTATACACTCGTTTCTCAAACGCTTATTGACGATGCTGATCCGATAAATTATGCAAAAAGTGTAGGGCAAAAGCAAAAGAGTCTTGTGTTTGAAGTAGAAAATGATGCAGTGATTCCAAATAGTGTCATAAGCGCACCACTGAGCGGTACTGAACCACTCTTAGCTGCCATGGGAGCTAAACCTCTGCCACTCGATACTGCTCCGGGGTTTGTGCGTGTGCCTGATAAAGTTGTGTATGCCAAATTTGTTGCAGGAACACATAGCTCACTCTTGCGTCCTGATGAACCAAGTGTAACTATAGAGATGCAAAGACAAATGGCTTCATTCATCGCAAGCAAAGGTGCTGGTGTGAAAGTTGAAGATATAGGATTGTTGAGTGAGTAACTATCGGTGTGATATGAGAATATCTTTATATTTTTACTGCAGCAATTGGTTTCGACCGGGCTGCAAATTTATTTTCGATAAACAGGAGAATTTCACGATCTCCAGCTATACATATTACCTTTGTGTAAAAAGAAAGATTAAATCGGCTTGACATTTTATGAGGCTGATAGACTTTATTTTTGGTAGACGCATTGCAAAGGGGCATATCTCTGGGAGATCGGAAAAGATAGCTCCGATCTCCTACAGATCAAGGAGTTGTGAAGGTTATTTTGTCCCCATTTTTTGTGGCTTTTACGCCGTTGATGAGAAGCCATCGTAAATTATAATTTTCATCAGTACCTTTTTCAAGTTTTAAAACATGTTTCAGGCTTGATGGAACATATATCCAGTCATAGCTCCCTTCACCATAATGAATGTAATGTCCATTGATGGAGAACTCTTTATTTTTTATTTGATTTATAACTTTATTTGGATCGCTTTTTGTAGTAATAATTGGAATAGCATTGATACCACATGATTTTGGATCTTGACGACATTTTGAGAGTTTGTTTTCTATTATCTGGTCTACTACTTCTTTTGGATATACTATTTTTGGCGCTCCAGGGAGATTTTCTGTATTCTTTGTATAGTCTTCCACCTTCCCACATAAAACTTGAGACTCGCATGTTTGAAATGAGTTGTTATTAGAAACTTCTCCATCTATTATTTCTGCAGAAAGATGGTATATTTTATCACCGTTGACATATCCTTTATATATTAAATCATTTATAGGTACAGTATCATCAAAATTATCAAAGCTATATGGTGCTATCCTAAAAGTTGTAGGAGTATATAATTCATCACAAAAGCTAGGCCCGTCTTCTTTTTGTAATAATTGTATTCTATGTTGAATACCATTTTGGATCACTTTAAAACTTGCACTACAAGTAAAAAATTTTTCTCCAGTTGGAAAAACTCTAATGAAATTTTTACCATTTTGATACCATAGATATAATAGAGCTGATTCATTAAAATATAATACAAAATGTTGATTTACCGTGGTAGGAGGCTGTAATTGTGAATAAATATCTCCAACACTTCTCATAATCGGAATATATTTCTGCTGCAGTGCATTATATTGCAAAACTTTCTTTTGCAATATTATTTTCTCATCTTCTATACTTGCAATGGCTAAAATTGCCAAACTCCATAAGAAAAGTAATTTTTTCATTTTTCATCCTTTAAAAATATTTCCCACCATTCTAACAAATTTCTGCGCTCTTCCAAAAAATCACTTCGCATATAAGCTCTTGTGACACTGCTTCCTATTTGATGGTGCAGTTGCGCTTCAATGACTTCTGCACTCATGCCATGCTCTTTTTGATGCTCATAGCAAATGGTACTGAAGCTTGAGCGCCATCCATGAGCGTTGTGATTGGTGATGCCAAGCCTTTTGTGTGCCACATTCAGGGTGTTGTCTGACATCATCCTTCCCATGTGGACAGGAGAGCAAAATACATATTCGGATCTGCGATATGTGAGATCTCGCATATTATATATGATTTTGGCCAAAGTGTCTGTGAGGGGGAGGCGAAACTCCTTTTTACTCTTCATTGCTTCAGCTGGAAAAGTGATTACTCTATTTTCCATATCAATCCATCTCCACTGCAAGTTGCGAACATTTCCAGGGCGCAATGCTGTTAGAGCCAAAAATTTCAAAGCATTGCCTATGATGTGATATCCCTTAAAATCGTGTGGGATGTTCTCATAGATATTTTTGATCTCTTTTTCATCAGTTACAGCCTTGATACGATTTTGGATTTTGGCACTATTTTATGGATATCTATCCGATTAGGAGTGTCTGCTTCAGTATAGTCATTATGCAGGGCGAATTGATAGATCTGTTTAATGAGATTGAATACTCTTCTGGAGGTTTCATTTTTGTCTGTATTTTTCGTAGATGGAGTTTGAATGAATTTTACATTCTTCACTATATCTACTATATCACTTTTGGTTATACGATCGATATTTTTGAATCCAATGAATGGGAATATGTAGATCTCTGCTTTTCTAATCTGCTTTGAATAATAGGTTTTTGCCCACTCTTTTGATTTGAGGTCAAAAAATTCTCTTGCAATTGTTTCAAACTTCTTTTTTGATTCGATTGATTTTTTTTAGATCTTTCTCTTGGCGCTCTTTTACAGGATCAATACCTCGCAGAATTTTATTGCGCACTTGCGTTGTTATGTATCTTGCTTCAGCCAAAGAGTATGGTTGGATAGTCTCCTATTGTATACATTTTCGCTTTTTTCTCAAATATATAGCGAACTCTCCAGACCTTATTGCCATTTGGTTTTACCTCCAGCATAAGTCCATTGCCATCACTGAGTCTGTAGACTTTATCCTTTGGTTTTGCAAGCTTGATTTTACGATCACTCAATGGCGTTGCTACTCTTCCCATATCATCTCCTGATTGAGTATGGATAACCTCACAAAAGAGGCTTAAATAGATTATATTCATTCCCATACTCAAATTGCATAAAGATTAACAGATGGTTGAGTGTATAAATAGAGAAATTGCATACTTTAAGAAGTGCTATTTTATGGGGATTTTTAAAAAACGGTGATAAATATGGAGAAGCTATTGGTGGAGCATACCGGGCTCGAACCGGTGACCTCCACGCTGCCAGCGTGGCGCTCTCCCAACTGAGCTAATGCCCCTTGGCAGTGCAATTATAGCATAAACTCCTTCTCCTCCAAAACTTTATAATAGTTCATAAACAAATACCGCTACCCAGATGCCTAAAGTTAAAAAGAGCGATAGGAGTACCGCAGCAGCAGCTGCATCTTTTGCGCCTTTAGCAAGGGGATGGATTTTGGAGCAAGCAAGATCTACTGTACGCTCAATTGCACTATTGAGAAGCTCTACAATGAGGGGAATAAAAAGAGATGTTTGTAGGACTATTTTTGAAAGGAGTGAAAAAGGAGTTAGCCAAAAAGCGATACAAAAAATAATAAAGAGCACCACTTCAATTTTAAAGCTTGTTTCACTTATAAAACACTCTTTGAGCCCACTGAGGGCATAGGTGGCATTTTTAAAGAGGGAGTATTTTGGTTGGTTTCTCATTTTATTAAATACCTTTGTGCTTCGCTTTTATTTGGAAAGGGTGAGACAATATAGACTTCATCACCGATTTTTACCTCATACACTTCTTGAGGCTGAGCTTTTGAGTAGGTAAGGGCAATTTTTGCTGCAAGCTCTTTGTCTGCAGTATTTGCATTTTTGCTTACGAGGCTCAGCGGTCCTGGCAGAGGCAAGGAGAATCGCTCATATTTGCTTAGTTGCAAAGATTGAATTTTCTCATTTTCTTCTTTGTTGCGACTTACTACAAGTTTTGCTCCATATGGTAAGCGAAAATGTCTTCCCCATTTGAGTACATCTGCATCTTCTGGGCTGAAAGTATCATGGGCAATATGATCTTTTATCTTTTTGCTAAAGTGCTCATCAGTGAGAAGACATCCGCCAGCAGGACTCTCATAATTTTCTATGCCCCACTCTTTAGCTAAGCGCATCTGCACCTCTCTGCTTCTACCACTAATATCGAGGAGTTTTTCTCTATCAACCCACCCTTTTTGCTCTGGGATAGTGGGTGGTAAAAGTTTGGCACTTAAGGGGCGCAGTATCAATCCATCAGCAGTAGAGAGATTCTCTACCTTTTTGAGTGCATCAAAGCGTTGACTCATAGGTCTTTGTCCTACTACTTCTCCACTGATAATAAAGTGCGCATCATATTTTGGCAGCAGTGCTTTTGCTACACGGATCATGTTGGCGTGACAGTCGATACAAGGATTGAAATTTTTGCCATAGCCATACTTGGGATCAAAAAGTATCTCTTGAATAAACTGCTCTTTTATATCGATTATTTCGAGTTTTGCACCAATTTTTTTTGCAATCTCTTGCAAGTAGCGCTTTTTCTCCTTATCTCCTTTTCCACCAAAGCCTGTATCAAAATAGAGACCTATAACTTCAATTCCCTGCTCAATAAGCAGTTTCATAGCTAGTAGACTATCAAGCCCTCCACTAAAGAGAGCCAATGCGCGTATTTTACTCAATGACTAATTCTCCTTGTCGAAGTTTGCGTATATACTCTTTATATTTGCGAATGAGAAAACTCTTTTGCGTAAAAGAGATTTGCTCTTTTGTTATTTGCTGTATTCTTTTTTCGTAGAATTTTATCAAAAAAACTAATAATTCGCTGGTAAGATGATGCTCTTTGAAAGGTAAAATGTCATCATCAAGTAAAATCGCACGAAGTTGCGGATTGTCCATGTCTTGCGCTATTGCAGCTTCAAACTCGGATCTATGATATACAAAGTGGTGAGGTTCGATGATGTCTAAAACAGTATCTATGAGGTCTGGATGCAAGAGAATTGTTTTTATGATACTGAGCTCTTTCGTATCTTTTGTTTGAATATCTTCTTGAATATTTTGATTTTTTTTGGTTTGCAAAGGCACTTTTGAGGGGAGTATATCTAAAAGGGCAGCGAGGTAGTTTTTATACTCTTGCGCTATGAGATCGGGGAGAGTACGTAAAAATGCTACTCCCTCATACAGGGCATTTTGCTTTTGCTTGGGATCTTTGATGTTGTAGCTTTTGACGATAGATTGCAAAATAAATTCAATAAATGGAGTTGGGTGAGAAAAGAGTTGCTCAAGCTCTGCTATTTGACCATTTTTTACCATATCAGCTGGATCAAGGCCTTCTGGAAAAATGACAACTCCCCCTTCAATATCGTTGGAGCTTAGAAGTCTTGCAGCTTTCGTGGCAGCAGTGATACCTGCTTTATCTGCATCGTATGCGAGTATGACTTGGGGCTCTCCTCTCCTTAAAAGCGGTAAATGCCCCACTGTCAATGCGGTACCAAGTGTAGCTACAGCGGTATTGAAACCAGCTTGGTGAAGCATGACAACATCAAGATATCCTTCACACACAATGATGCGCTTCTTTTGAAAAATAGCTTCTTTGGCGTGAGAGTAGCCATAGAGGATCTTTGATTTATGAAAAAGTTTTGTTTCGGGAGAGTTGAGGTATTTTGCTGGATGGTTGCTGATAGTACGACCACCAAAACCAATAATTGCTCCATTTTGTGAAAAAATTGGAAAGGTAATGCGCTCTATCATGCGTGCATAGACACGGGTTTGGTCTTTTGCTAATACTCCCGCATCAATCGCATCTTGCAAAGGTATGAAATTTGCTTTGAGGTATTCTATCTGCTCTTGACTTGATGGAGCATAGCCAAGCTCAAACTTTTCAATAGAAGCATTTGTTACTCCTCTACTTTGCAGATATGCAAGTGCCTTTTGATGAGTAAAGAGATTTTTTTTATAGAAGCTATTTATCTGCTGGAGTGCTGTAATGAGGGGTTTGATATCGCTTTTGCTTTTAGTGTATTGCAAAGAAAAATTATGCATACTTGCGAGTTTCTCAATCGCTTCAGGATAGGAGAGATTTTCATATTGCATTACAAATTTGATTGCATCTCCCCCTGCACCGCAACCAAAGCAGTGAAAAATCTGTTTTGAAGGACTCACTACAAAGCTGGGGGTATCTTCATTGTGAAAGGGACAGAGTGCTTTATAGTTGGCTCCCGCTTTTTTGAGTTCGATGTAGTTACCGATAACATCCACAATATCAATGGAGTTTTTGAGCTGCTCTATGGAAGATTTATCTATCATGTTTTCATTATAACATATCGATGGTATAATTGCGTCAAAGGAGCGCCGTTGGATTTATTGCTGCAAAACAGGGATCCTCTCTTTAGTCTTATTATATTTTTTGGCCTCATATTTATCATATCTTTTTTTAGTTATACCTGGGCACTTTGGCGCGTACGTAAACAAAAAGGATCTTTAGAGGATTTTTTTGCACGTTTTAGAGCAAGTGCAGATAAAGAGATAGCAAATATTATTGAAGGAGGTGATGCCAATAGAGCTTTGCTGCTTTTGGCAGATGCTTATACGAAAAGCGGTGATTATGAAAAAGCAATAGCTATATATTTAAAACTTAAAAACAATTATGATTTTAAAGAGCAAAAGAGGATTTTGGAAAAACTTGGTGAACTCTACTACAAAGCGGGATTCTTAGCAAGAAGTGTAGAGATTTTTGAAGAGATTTTACGCTACTATCCAAGAAGTCCTCGTGTCTTACAAAAGCTTCTTTTGGTATATGAAAGATTATATGAATACAAAAAAGCCCTTGGAGTTTGTGAGGTACTTGAAGAGCTTGGATGCAAAAGCGACAGAGACTATATCTTAGCAAAAATTGCTATACAAAAAGGGGATGAGCAACAGCTTTTAGCTATCTATCAAAAAGATCCAAAACTTGTTCGATTAATATTTGAGTATCTTTTTCAAACCAATCATATAGTTGCATGGGAGTATCTTCGCACTAATGATATTCCAAAACTCTTTGATATACTCTGGAGACTTCCAAGAGAGAAAATCTCTTTGCATGATACTACACTCAAAGAACTTTATACTGCAAAAGGGTATGTGCAGGAGGTATCTGGTAGCCAAGATTTTATATTTGACCTTTTAATACACTACCCAAAGGCTGATTTAGAGTTTTCCTATCTTTGTGAAGTGTGTAAAGGTGTCTATCCCTTTGCTTTTACGCGCTGTCCTGGTTGTCATAGTGCGGGATCGCCTACAGTAGAGAGAATAATAACGCAAAAAAAGAGGTTGGATGAAGAGAGTTTTTCTGTTTAGTGATGGATCGAGTCTGGGTAATCCTGGTCCTGGTGGGTATTGTGCGATATTGCGCTATAAAGATACTGAAAAAGTGATTAGTGGTGGAGAACCACATACTACAAATAATCGTATGGAACTTCGTGCGGTTATCGAGGGACTTAAAGCTCTCAAAGAGCCTTGCATTGTAGAGATCTATAGTGATTCAAACTATGTAGTGCAAGCAATTAATCAGTGGCTTGCTGGCTGGGTGCACAAAAATTTTAAAAATGTCAAAAACCCTGATTTATGGAAAGAGTTTGTTGAGGTGGCAAAACCGCATAGGATTAAAGCAATCTGGGTAAAGGGACATGCTGGACACGAAGAGAATGAAAGATGTGATAAAATAGCAAAGCAGATGGCACAAATGCAGAAGGCATAATACTGCGCATAGCAATGGGTAGTATTGTGGCCTCTGAAAGAGGAGAAACGATGCAAAATTTACAAGAGTTCCAAGATCGTTTGGGATACGAATTTGAAAATAAAGAGCTGCTCAAAGAGGCACTCACACATAAGAGCTATAAGAGTCCAGTGAATAACGAGCGACTAGAGTTTTTGGGTGATGCGGTGCTCGATCTCATTGTGGGGGAGTATCTATTTAAAAAACTGCCAAAGGCAAATGAGGGTGAGCTTTCGAAACTACGTGCATCTATTGTCAATGAAGAGGGTTTTGCAAAATTAGCTCAAAAGCTTAACATCGGAAAATATATCTATATCTCCCAGGCTGAAGAGAATAATCATGGGCGAACAAAACCAAGCCTGCTATCAAACGCTTTTGAAGCGGTTATGGGGGCAATCTATTTAGAAAAGGGGCTTGAGAAGGTACGAGAGATTATTTTAGCCCTTTTAGAAGAGGTCTATCCAAGAATCGATCTCAATGCACTTTTTAAAGATTATAAAACCACCCTTCAAGAGCTTACGCAAGCACGCTACGGTGTGACACCTACTTATAAACTGATAGGATCTTCTGGGCCTGATCACAAAAAAGAGTTTGAAGTGGCAGTTTTGCTCAATGATGAGACAGTTGCTACTGCTAAAGGGCGGAGCAAAAAAGCAGCACAGCAAGAGGCAGCAAAGATCGCTTTGCAAAAATTAAAGGCTGAAAATGAATAGTTTTGGAATCAAGTTTCGCTTTACTACTTTTGGCGAATCTCACGGCAAAGCGATTGGGTGTGTTGTCGATGGTGTACCTGCTGGGTTAAAAATCGATGAGGAGTTTATCCAAAGTGAGCTAGATCGCAGGCGTCCTGGAAAAAGCAAGTTTGCAACTGCAAGAAAAGAGAGTGACAAAGTAGAGATCCTCAGCGGCGTCTTTGAAAGTAAAGCTACAGGAACTCCAATAAGTATGGTGATATTTAACAAAGATCAAAAGAGTCGTGATTATTCAAATATCAAAGATATCTTTCGCCCAGGGCACGCAGATTTTACCTATTATTATAAGTATGGCATAAGAGATTATCGTGGGGGTGGGAGAAGTAGTGCAAGAGAAACTGCAGCACGTGTGGCAGCAGGGGCAGTAGCAAAGCTGCTGTTAAGAGAGTTTGGCATTGGGGTTGAAGCTGGAGTTGTTGAGGTTGCTGGCATTAAAGCTAAGCAGCTTGATTTCAATCATGCGCGTACAAGTGAGATATTTGCCCTTGATCCCAGTGTAGAAGAGCAGCAAAAAGAGGCGATACTTAAGGCAAAAGAGGCGCATGATAGCGTAGGTGGAGCAGTGCTTGTGCGTGCGCGGGGAGTTCCTGTTGGACTTGGCGAGCCAATATACTACAAGCTTGATGCGGTGCTTGCTGAAGCACTTATGAGTATCAATGCAGCAAAAGCGGTTGAGATAGGCAATGGGTGTGAAGCAAGTCGCCTCAAGGGGAGCCAGAACAATGATGAGATAATTTCACAGGGGTTTGTAAGCAATAATGCAGGTGGGATTCTTGGTGGCATCAGTAATGGCGAAGAGATAATTGCAAAAGTTTACTTTAAACCAACTCCCTCTATCTTTCAAAAGCAGCGCTCTATCGATATTGATGGCAATGAAGTTGAAGTAGAGCTCAAAGGACGTCATGATCCATTTGTAGCAGCGCGTGGGAGTGTAGTAGCTGAAGCGATGATGGCATTGGTTCTAGCTGATATGCTTCTGCTCAATGCTACAAGTAAACTTGAAAATCTTCAAAAGATCTACAATGCATGATATTGTAGCTTGGGTTGTCAATACAGTAGGAGATCTTGGTTATATTGGCATCTTTGTTATGATGTTTTTGGAAAGCTCCTTTTTTCCTTTTCCTAGTGAAGTTGCGATGGTGCCGGCTGGTTATCTTGCTAGTAAAGGAGAGATGAGTCTTATTGCAGCATGGCTTGCTGGTGCTGGGGGGAGTTTGGCCGGAGCACTCTTTAACTACTACCTTGGTCATAAGCTTGGGCGTCCATTTTTAGAAACATATGGAAAATATCTCTTTTTAAAAGAGGAGTCTTTGAAAAAAGTAGAAGATTTTTTTGAAAAGTATGGGCATCCAAGCACCTTTTGGGGAAGACTTATTCCAGGAATTCGCCAATACATCTCACTGCCAGCTGGTATAGGGCGCATGAGGCTTACTTCTTTTGCTCTTTATACCTTTTTGGGTGCTGGATTGTGGTGTGGTATTTTGCTAGCCCTTGGCTACTTTATTGGTGAGAATGAGGAGAAGATAAAATCTGCAACGCATGTTATTATAGCTATTGTAATGATCTTGGTAGCTGGGGTATTTTATTACTACTATCGTAAAAACAAAAATTGCCGATAATAAGTGTAAAGGAGCCAAGATGAAAGTAGCAGATGTAGCACAATATGCTATTATGACATTAACACGCCAAACAAAAGAGCAGATTGCAGTGAGTCTGCTCAAAAAAAGTATAGAGCAGACTAAGCAGATGATGGAAGAGCTTGTGCAAAAAAGTCTCCAGCCTCCTAAAAATGAGAAAGGCACCCTTAGCCTCTATGCTTGATCCTCTTCATAGGGAAGGCTAAGAAGCTCAATGTGGCCAATGGCATTGCCAGCAATCCCTTTTATTGAGCCATAAAGCGAAATAGTGCTGTCAAGCACCTTTTGAATCTGCTTTTCTCTCTGTTTCCAAAGACGCTGCATCGCTCTTTTTTCTTTATCAAGATCCTCTTGCATCTGCGTAAAGCCCTCTACAATCGCTTCAATTTGCATTTTAAACTCATTTGAAGTGAGATAGCGATAGAGCAGACTCATCTTGTCGCTGCGATTTTGCATCGATCGCGTTGTATGGGCAAGCTGAATGATATGCTGGCGCAAAATAAAACTTAAAGCTTTAAACTCTTCAAAGTTGCATACCCAAACTCCATCTATAAGCCCCATACGCTCCATATCTTTTGGCATTGCTTCAGTGACAATTACTCCAATATCAGCGCCGATTTCTCGCATATCGGTTTTGAGTTTTTCGATCCAGCCCTTTTGAAACTCTTTGGTACGCTTGCTTTCGTAATAGATTTTTCCACAGTTTGCCAGCTCTCTAGTATTGACAATCTGTAGGCAGTCTGCTCCCCGCTGTCCTTTTTTAATTTCTTCTATAGAATCAAATGGGAATTGATTTTGTAGGTACTCCTCAATTGCTAGTTCTTGCACCTCGCCTTGGTGCTGTTGAGAGGTCAGCTCTGCTTTTCTTTGGGCTTCAGCGAGTTTTGCTTTGAGATCTTCGAGTTGCTTCTCTTTCTCTTTGAGTTTAAGTTCATTCTCTTGCGCTATCTGTTTTGCAAGACGCTCCTTCTCTTTGGCAAGCTCTTCGTTTAATTCTTTTTGGGCTTGAAGCCTGGCTTGTTGCACAGCCTCCTCTTTTTGGCGTCTAAGTCTTTCTATCTCAATTTTTGCTTCATTGAGCTCTTTTACTTGGTTGCTCTTTTCTTCGAGCTCTTTTCTAAGACTTTCTATAATTGTTGCTTGCTCGCTGGCAATTTTAGCCTTAAGTTCTTGCTCTAGTTTGATGCGTTCTTTTATTAGGGCTTCTTGCGCTTTTTGTGCTACTTTGGCTTCAATGGCAGCCTCTTTAGCTTTAATCTCTTCTTGCTGGGCTTTGAGTTTTGCCATCTCATCTTTATATATTTTTCTATGCTCTTCTATCTCTTTTTGCAGCTTTGCTTTGGCCGCTTTTTCGATCTCTTCATAGAGTGTCTGGTTAATATCGATTTCATAGCCACAGTTTGGACACTTTATGGTATGCATGGGCTCTCCTAGGAGTTGTTTTTCAAAATTATAGTAGATTTCTTAGAATGAAGTGAATAGATTAAAAAAGTGTTGGCTGCAGTGCTTTTGGGCGAAAGCTTTTTCTATGAATAGGACAAAAATCGTACTTTTTGATTGCTGCAATATGCTCTTTTGTGCCGTAGCCTTTATGTTTGCAAAAACCATATTCTGGATAGAGTCTGTCCATTTCACACATGATGCGATCTCGCGTGACTTTTGCAAGGATGGATGCTGCCATCACCTCTTTGATGTTTTGATCTGCTTTAATAACTGGCTCAATTTTTTCTACGCCAAATTTGGAGTTGCCATCGAAGATATATTTTTGCGCCTCGAGGGCACTTATAATATCTCTCAGACCTTGGGTAATGGAGGCAGAGATTCCTTTTTGATCGATTATTTCATTATCGATAATCACTATTTTATACACTGCAGCATTGACTATGCGCTCATAGAGCTTTTCTCTCATTTGTGCTGAGAGTTTTTTTGAATCATCTAATTTGTAGACTCTTTTCGTAAATACTACACCTGCTATTACCAAAGGCCCTGCCAGTGGTCCACGTCCCGCTTCATCGATGCCACAAATTTTCATATTGTCTCCAATAAATTAATTCTCATAAAAATAGCTACTCCTTCCCTACTGCCCAGGCGTAAAAGGGAAGAATTTCACATTGGATGTTCTTAATGTAGTAAGTAAAGCTACTGCCTACAGTAACTACTTCGATCTTTTTTATAGCAATGTGATTTTTTGTGAGGACATGATCGATTTTTTCTTGGATTCTCGCCTCATTTCCAAAAGGGATAGAGAGAATCAGCAGCTCTTCACTAGGAATATAAAAACCAAGAGGTTCAATATAAAAAACCTCTTTATGAGTGATCTCCAAAAATACCATATTTTCAAAAATTTTTGGAAACTCTTTTTGTGTAAAGAGCCTTGATTTAATAGTAAAATCATGAAAAAAGAGCTTTTTTGCAGCTCTTTTTGCGTTATATTTTTCTACTGCATAGATATATCTGTCTCTTTGCCAGCTTTCAAAAAGTGTATAAAACCTGTCTTTTGAAATTTTATGGCGCTCTTTGATGCGATTGAAAAGAAAGTAGATAGATGTAGTATATCCTTGATAGAAGGCTATCTCTTTGAAAATCTGAAAATCTTCTTTGAAAGTAAGAAAAAGAAGTTCTTGAAAATATTTATCTTTTTTGAAATCTGCTATTTTTGAGAGCTCTGGATAATTTCCATTTTTTAAAAAATTATTAAATATCACTTTAATATCGGCTCTTTTTTCAAAAAGGAGATACTCCTCAAAATCAAGATTGCTTAGATGATAATGCATAAAGCCATCAATTTCTACATTATTATGAGAAATTATGATGAGATATGGTGCATTTGGTAAAGAGAAGGGTTTTTTTATGCCATAAAGTACTACTGCTTTGATACTATTTTTTTCAATAAATGGCTCTATTTCATCATAAGCAATACTTTGACTACGTACATCATCAAAATTTATAAAAAGCAGCTCTTTTTGATCAAAATGGCTTTGTAAAAAGGACTGGATAATAGAATATTTACCACAAAACTTTGGTCCAGTAAGTAGGATCTTAGAAGCGAGCGTAATATCAACTTTTCTTGGTAAAAAGGTGTGTTTTGTTAGGCTGTGCTCATAGAAATATTCAAGTGTTCTCATTTTTCCTTCCATAAAGGAAATAAATTGTACAAATTATAGCCAAAACTCTTGATTTTGCAAATTGCTTTGTCTATAATTCAAACTCCAAATTAGGTTGCTTCGGCAACAAGTTCTTTGTGAAAGGCTCAGATGGAAAAGATTAGATTGAAGCTTCGCGCTTATGATCATAGGGTTTTGGATAGAAGTGTCTCTGCAATCGTAGAGGCTGTGAAGAGAACAGGGGCAGAAATCAGAGGCCCAATTCCCTTACCTACAAAAATAAGAAAATATACGGTACTCAGATCACCGCATATCAACAAAGATTCGCGTGAGCAGTTTGAGATTAGAATTCATTCGAGACTTATCGATATCGTATCAGCAACACCTGATACAGTTGATTCATTAATGAAACTCGACTTGGCACCAGAAGTGGATGTTGAAGTCAGGTCAATGGGTGAGTAAGGGGAGTAAATGGAATATATTGTAGAAAAAATCGGAATGAGCAGAACAATAAATATACCGAGTATACCTGTAACACTGCTCAAAGTGAAAGAAGCTAAAGTTTGTGAAATTGTTGGTGACAATAAAGCGATTGTTGCTTATGCACATGGCAAGAGAAAAAATAAGGCGATTGAGGGACAGCAAAAAAAATATGGTCTCTCACCTGAGTTTAATAGATTTGTAACACTCAAAGTTGCAAATAGTGAAGCCGGAGATCTTGATGTTGCACCACTTAGTGAAGCTAAAAGAGTGAAAGTGAGCTTCAACTCAAAAGGGCGCGGTTTTAGTGGTGTTGTAAAGAGATGGAATTTTGGTGGAGGTCCAGATAGTCACGGTTCACGATTCCACAGAGCACCAGGTTCAGTTGGTATGTGTGAATGGCCAGGACGCATTATGCCTGGACAAAAAATGCCTGGACAGTACGGCAATAAAAAAGTAACTGTACAAAATGAGGTAGTAAGTTTCGATCCAGAAAATAAAATCTTGGTAGTAAAAGGTTCGATTCCTGGACCAAACGGCGCACTAGGTAGAATAAGGATAGTCAAATGAGTAAAGCGGTAGTATTGAACGAGAAATTTGAGCGAGCTGGTGAAGCAGCATTGCCAGAAAATTTTCAAGGGATCAACCCGCATAATCTCTATCTGTACGTAAAAGCGTATGCTGCAAATCTGCGAGCAAATAACGCACATACAAAAAATAGATCGGCAGTTAGAGGTGGTGGAAGAAAGCCATGGCAACAAAAAGGTAGAGGTGGTGCAAGAGCGGGCTCAATTAGAAGTCCCCTTTTTGTAGGCGGTGGTGTAGCATTCGGACCAACAAATGCTAAAAACTATACGCAAAAGATAAACAAAAAGCAAAAAAGAAAAGCTCTTGAGTTTGCACTGAATGAAAAAGCAGAAAACGGAGCGCTTTTTGTAGTTGATAGTATTGCAGTGGAGTCTGGCAAAACAAAAGATGCTGCTGCACTTGTAAATAAAATTGGAGCAAGAGACGCACTGTTTGTCAAAGAGAATATTGATGAAAAGACATTCTTGGCTTTTAGAAACTTGCCAAATGCATACCTAATCGAACCAAACGAACTCAATGCATATCTTGCAGCTGCTTTTAGAGCTGTAGTTATCGAAAAACCAGTTTGGGAAAAAATAGTAAAAGAGGGCTAAGATGGCAGATATAACAGATATCAAATCAATCGTTTATACAGAAAAGAGCTTGGGCCTTCAAGAAGAGGGATATATTGTTGTACAAACAAGTGATAAAGTAACAAAAAACCAGCTCAAAACAATTCTTAAAGAGTATTTTGGTGTTAATCCTGTAAAAATCAATTCTCTTCGCATGAAGGGAAAAACAAAGAGATTTAGAGGAATTGAAGGTAAAAGAGATAACTATAAAAAATTCTATGTGAAGTTGCCTGAAGGCGCAAATATAGAAAGTCTAGCGGTGTAAGGATAGAAAATGGCAATAAAAAAATATAAACCGTATACGCCTAGTCGTAGATTTATGAGCGTTGTTGACAGCAGCGACATTACAGCCAAGCCAAGTGTGAGAAAGCTCCTTGTAAAACTTCCTGCACGTGCTGGAAGAAACAATCAAGGACGCATAACTTCTCGCCATAGAGAGGCTGGAGCTAAAAAACTCTATCGTATCATCGATTTTAAACGTAATAAATATGGCGTTCCTGGACGTGTAGCGACTATCGAGTACGATCCATATAGAAATTGCCGTATTGCACTTATAGTTTATAAAGATGGAGATAAGAGATACATATTACAACCAAGCGGCCTTAAAGTAGGAGATACTGTTCAGGCTGCAGAGAGTGGACTTGATGTCCTTCCTGGAAATGCAATGAAACTAAAAAATATCCCTGTAGGTACACTCGTACACAATATTGAGCTCAGTCCTGGCCATGGTGGACAGCTTGCTAGAAGTGCAGGAGCCTATGCACAAATAATGGGACGTGAGGACAAATATGTAATCTTGCGACTTCCTAGTGGAGAGATGAGAAAAGTGCTTGGTGAGTGTATGGCCACTGTTGGTGTTGTGGGAAATGAAGAGTACATCAATATGGTTATTGGAAAAGCGGGTCGTAACCGCCATAGAGGTATTAGACCACAAACAAGAGGTTCTGCAATGAACCCTGTAGATCACCCACACGGTGGTGGTGAAGGTAAAACTGGTCCTAGTGGTCACCCTGTTACACCTTGGGGTATGCCAACTAAAGGTTATAAGACACGACGTAAGAAACCTAGTGATAAGCTTATAATCTCAAGAAGAAAGAAATAAGAGGGTAGAAGATGGCAAGAAGTATTAAAAAAGGTCCATTTGTAGATGACCATCTCATGAAAAAAGTGCTCAAAGCAAAAGAGAGCGGAGATAAAAAACCTATCAAAACTTGGTCAAGAAGAAGCACCATCGTACCCGAAATGATAGGTTTGACAATTAATGTTCATAATGGACGACAATTTGTGCCTGTATATATTACTGAAAACCATGTTGGGTTTAAACTCGGTGAATTTGCTCCAACACGTACTTTTAAAGGGCACAAAGGTTCAGTCCAAAAGAAAATAGGTAAATAAGGATAGGTGATGAGTAAAGCTATTTTGAGATTTATCAGACTCTCACCGACAAAAGCGAGACTAATAGCTCGTGAGGTGCAGGGTATGAATGCCGAAGAGGCATTAGCAGCACTAGAGTTTATGCCTAACAAGGCTGCAAAAGTGATATCAAAAGTTATCGCAAGTGCAGTTGCGAATGGCGGATATGAGCCTGAAGAGGTTACTATCACTTCTTGCAGAGTGGATCGTGGGCCATATTTGAAGAGATTTAGACCAAGAGCGAGAGGTCGTGCAAGCAGAATTATGAAACCGACTTCTCATGTATATGTCGAAGTTGCGCAAAAGAAGGATAGCTAATGGGTCAAAAAGTAAATCCGATTGGACTTAGACTTGGGATCAATAGAAATTGGGAATCTAGATGGTTTCCTGATTACAATAAAATGCCTGAAAGAGTAGAGGAAGATAACAAAATTAGAAATTTTCTCAAAAAAGAGCTTTACTATGCAGGTATCAGCAATATTATAATAGAAAGAACTGCGAAGAAACTTCGTGTTACGATTGTTGCAGCACGACCTGGTATTATCATTGGGAAAAAGGGTGCTGATATTGAAAAACTCAAAGAGAAATTACAAAGACTCGTAGGTAAAGAGGTCTTTATCAATATCAAAGAAGAGAAGCGTCCACAAGCATCAGCACAGCTTGCAGCAGAAAATATTGCCACACAGCTTGAGAGACGTGTTGCATTTAGAAGAGCAATGAAAAAAGTGATGCAAGCAGCGCAAAAAGCTGGTGTGAAAGGTATCAAGGTACAAGTTGCAGGACGTCTTGGCGGTGCTGAGATGGCAAGACGGGAATGGTACCTTGAAGGACGCGTTCCATTGCATACACTTAGAGCAAAAATCGATTATGGATTTGCGCAAGCTTATACTACGTATGGAGTAATCGGTGTAAAGGTCTGGATCTTCAAAGGTGAGGTACTGCAAAAAGGTATCCAACCTGAAAAGAGAGAAAGACCAAGACGTAGAGCTCCAAGAAGGAGAAGTTAATCATGTTAATGCCAAAGAAAACAAAATATAGAAAACAGCAAAAAGGCAGAAACCGCGGAAAAGCTTATAGAGGCAATAGTCTTGCTTTCGGAAATATTGGAATTAAAGCGGTTGAACATGGTCGTATAGATTCTCGTCAAATTGAAGCAGCAAGGGTTGCAATGACGAGAAAGGTTAAAAGAACTGGAAAGATTTGGATTCGCGTTTTTCCTGACAAACCTTTGACTAAAAAGCCTCTTGAAACGAGAATGGGTAAAGGTAAAGGTGGCGTAGAAAAATGGGTAATGAACATCAAGCCAGGCCGTATTATATATGAAATGGCTGGTGTTGAAGAGAGCTTAGCAAGAGAAGCTCTTGATCTTGCACGATATAAACTCCCATTCAAAACAAAAATCGTGACACAAGAGAGTGAAAATGAAATATACTGAGCTAAAAGATAAGAGCCTACAAGAGCTCGAGGGGATGTTGAAGGATAAAAAGGTGGAGCTATTTAAGCTTCGTATGCAGCTTAAAACTATGCAGCTCCAAGATACTAGCCAAATAAGAAAAACAAGAAAAGATATCGCAAGAATCAAAACCGCTATTGCGGAGAAAAGAAGGGCTGGGTAATGGCTTACAAAAGAGTAATTCAAGGAACAGTGATCAAAAAAAGTGGCGATAAAACTGTATCGTTACTTGTAGAGAGAAAAGTTGTGCACCCAAAATATCACAAAATTGTAAAAAGATTCAAAAAATATTTGGTGCATGACGAAAAGAATGAAGCAAATGTCGGTGATGTGATTACTGCCGTCGAATGTAGACCAATTTCAAAGAGAAAGTCTTTTCGACTAAAAGAGATTGTTCAGGCAGGAGTTAAATAATGATCCAAAGTTTTACAAGACTCAATGTCGCAGATAATAGCGGCGCAAAAGAGATTATGTGTATTAAAGTATTAGGTGGTTCAAAGAGAAGATACGCTTCTGTTGGCGATGTGATTGTAGCATCAGTAAAAAAAGCAATACCAAATGGTAAAGTTAAAAAAGGTCAAGTTGTCAAAGCTGTTGTCGTGCGAACAAAAAAAGAGATCCAAAGAGAAAATGGTTCTCTTATTCGTTTCGACGACAATGCAGCAGTTATTCTTGACAACAAAAATGAGCCTATTGGAACACGTATTTTTGGACCTGTTAGTAGGGAAGTAAGATATAAAAACTTCATGAAAATAGTTTCACTTGCACCGGAGGTGCTTTAATGGCAAAGCTTAAGATTAAAAAAGGCGATATAGTAGAAATTATCGCTGGTGATGATAAAGGAAAAACTGGTGAAGTACTCAAGGTGCTTCCCAAAAAAGAGGCTGTAATCGTTGCTGGATGTAAAGTAGCTAAAAAAGCAGTTAAACCAAGCGAACAAAATCCTGAAGGTGGATTTATCAATAAAGAGATGCCAATTCATATCTCTAATGTTCGCAAAGTAGAAGGTGGCGCATCATGACATTGGAATTAAAACAGAATTATCAAGAAAAAGTGCGACCAGCTCTTGTAAAAGAGCTTGAGCTTAAAAACCCTATGCTCATTCCAAATCTTGAAAAAATTGTAATTAGCGTTGGTGCTGGAGAGGCAAGCAGAGATAGTAAATTGATGCAAAATATTCAAGACACTATCAGTTTGCTTGCTGGACAGCATGCAGTTGTTACAAAAGCAAAAAGAAGTGAAGCAGGTTTTAAAATTCGTGAAGGTATGCCTGTTGGTGTTAAAGTAACACTTCGTGGTGATCGTATGTGGAATTTTCTACAAAAACTTATCTATATTGCTCTTCCAAGGGTGAAAGATTTCCGTGGCCTTCCGAAAAATGGATTTGATGGAAGAGGAAATTACAATTTTGGTCTCGATGAGCAGTTGATGTTCCCAGAGATAGATTATGATAATATTATCAAAACACACGGGATGAACATTACGATTGTAACAACAACAGAGAGTGATAAAGAGGCATACAAGCTTCTCGAGCTTCTAGGATTTCCATTTGCAAAAGGTGGTAGATAATGGCTAAGAAAAGTATGATAGCAAAGGCAAAAAGAAAGCCAAAGTTCAAAGTACGTGCATATACGAGATGCCGTATATGTGGAAGACCAAAATCTGTTTATAGAGATTTTGGACTCTGTAGAATCTGTTTGAGAAAAATGGCAAATGAAGGTTTGTTGCCAGGCGTTAAAAAATCAAGTTGGTAATTCACTAATAGGTAGCGTGCAATGCACGAACCCTATTAGATATTCATGAAGGAGAAAAAAGAATGATTAATGATATGATCGCTGACTCTATAACAAGAATCAGAAACGCTTCAATGCGAGGACAAGAAGTTACAAAGTTGCTCTATTCAAAAATAGTCGAGTCAATCGTAAAAATTTTACAAGAAAAAGGCTATATAGAGAGCTATAAAGTTGTTGAAGAGGGCAACAAAAAGTTTATAAATGTTGTATTAAAATATGAAGAAGCGGGAAAAAAGAAAAAACCTGTTATAAATGAGATCAAAAGAATTTCAAAGCCTGGTCGCCGCGTGTATAAAGGCAAAGATGAAATAAAACGATTTAAAAATGGCTATGGAACAATTATTGTAAGTACAAGTAAAGGTGTGTTACCTAACGATGAAGCTTACCGCTTGGGTGTTGGCGGCGAAGTGCTTTGTAGTGTTTGGTAATACGATATCCATTCGAGCAATCGTAGAAATATCGTATAAAGGAAAGAGATGAGTAGAATAGGTAAACAGCCTGTAGCTATCCCAAGTGGGGTAGAAGTAAAAGCAGAAAATGGGAAATTGATTGTTAAAAAAGGAAATCTATCCCAAGAAATTGAATATGGCAATAGAGTAAATGTAAAAATTGAAGATAATAAAATTGTTTTTTCTCCAGTAGGGGAAGATAAGCAGAGTCGTGCTTTTTGGGGAACGTATAGAGCTTTGGCAAATAATGCTATCGAAGGACTAACAAAAGGCTTTGAGAAGAAGCTTGAAATCAATGGTGTTGGTTACAGAGCACAAGTAAAAGGAAAAGAGCTGGAGTTGCAACTTGGATTTTCTCATCCTATAAATTATTCTATTCCAGAGGGAATACAAATAAGTGTTGAAAAAAATATTATCAGCATCAAAGGACATGACAAACAAAAAGTTGGCCAAGTTGCAGCGGAAATTAGAAGCTTCAGACCGCCTGAGCCTTACAAAGGAAAAGGCGTGAAGTATGTAGACGAAGTAATTATTAGAAAAGCCGGTAAGACAGCTAAGAAGTAAAGGGTAGGCAATGAGAGAGAGCGTTCAAAGAAGAAAAAATAGATTGAGAATTAAAAGAAAAAGACGTGTACGAGGTAAAGTGACTGGTACAGCACAAAGACCTCGTCTTTCTATATTCAAGTCAAACAGACATTTCTATGCACAAGCTATAGATGATACAAAAGGACATACACTTGCTTATGCAGATGGAGCAAAAATGGGCCTTAAAGCAAATAGAGAGGATGTGAAAAAAATAGCTGAGCAAATGGCTGAAAAATTGAAGGCCCTAGGCATAGAAACAATCGTTTTTGATAGAAACGGTTTTCTTTATCATGGTGTTGTTGCGTCTTTTGCAGATGCACTTAGAGAAAATGGAATCAAGTTTTAGGGGATAGCGTATGGAAAAGTATAATAGAGAAGAGTTTGAAGAGGTTGTGGTCAATATTAGCCGTGTAACAAAAGTTGTCAAAGGTGGTAGAAGATTTCGTTTCAGTGCCCTTGTAGTTGTCGGAGACAAAAAAGGACATGTAGGCTACGGTATTGGCAAAGCCAAAGAGGTACCAGATGCAATTAAAAAAGCTATTGACAATGCTTTTAAAAACATCACGACTGTAAATATCAAAGGTACCACTATTGCTCATGATATAGAGCATAAATACAATGCAAGTAAAATTTTACTTAAACCTGCAAGTCCAGGTACCGGTGTGATAGCTGGTGGTGCTGCACGTCCTGTATTGGAACTTGCAGGAGTGAAGGATATTTTGACAAAATCACTTGGTTCAAACAATCCTGCTACATTGGTTCGAGCAACTATCGAAGCATTAGAGAGAATAAAAGCATAAGGATAGGAAATGGCATTACATAATCTACAACCAGCTCCTGGCAGCACGTATAAAACAAAACGAGTAGGTCGTGGTCAAGGAAGTGGCATGGGTAAAACTGCCACAAGAGGGCAAAAGGGACAAAAGAGTAGAACTGGTTATTCGCAAAAAAGAGGTTTTGAAGGTGGTCAGCAACCATTACAAAGAAGACTACCTAAAATCGGATTTACCTCAAGAGTAGAAAAACCAGTAGCAATTAATGTAGACAAAGTGAAAAAAGTAGCTAATCTTGATGAAATAACAATAGAAAATATCAAACAAGTTTATAAGTTACCAAAATATGTAACTAAAGTGAAATTGATAGGGAGTAGTGTAAAAGAGATCGTGTCTAATATCAAAGATGAAAATATCTCTTTTAGTGGACAAAAATAATGAGCAAATCATTAGTTAACAAAATCCTCATAACGCTTGGATTCCTCTTTCTCTACAGGGTATTGGCGTATGTGCCTGTCCCTGGAGTTAATATCGATATCGTTAAAGAGTTTTTTGATACACAAGCAGGTAATGCTTTGGGTATGTTCAATATGTTTAGCGGTAATGCTGTAAGACGATTATCGATAATATCACTAGGTATCATGCCTTACATTACGGCTTCAATTATTATGGAACTTCTTGCCGCAACTTTCCCAACACTTGCACAGATGAAAAAAGAGCGTGACGGAATGGTGAAATATATGCAAATCATCCGCTATGCTACTATAGCCATTACTCTTGTGCAAGCAATTGGTGTTTCTATAGGGTTACAGAGCCTTACAGGCAGAGGCGGTGAAAGTGCCATCATGATTGATATGCCTACATTTGTAACTATTGCTGCAATTAGTATGCTAGCAGGAACAATGATACTGATGTGGATTGGGGAGCAAATTACCCAAAGAGGCATAGGTAATGGTATATCGCTTATCATTTTTGCTGGTATTGTTTCAGGAATTCCAAGTGCTATTGCAGGAACGGTAAATCTTGTAAATACTGGTGAACTCAACTTCTTGATACTTATTGCTATTGTTGCAATCATTCTTATAACAGTTGGTTTCATTATTTATGTGGAGCTAGCGGAGCGCCGTGTACCAGTCTCATATTCGAGAAAAGTTCTGATGCAAAATCAAAAAAAGCGTATTATGAACTATATCCCTATCAAAGTAAACTTAAGTGGTGTTATACCACCAATCTTTGCATCAGCTATTTTGATGTTCCCGTCAACAATATTGCAATCAAGTACCAATCCTATTGTGCAAAGAATTGCCGATATTCTCAATCCAAACGGCTTTATTTTTAATGTATTGATGTTCTTTCTTGTTGTATTTTTTGCCTACTTCTATGCTTCTATAGTTTTCAATGCAAAAGATATTGCAGACAATCTCAAGCGCCAAGGAGGATTTATTCCGGGTGTTCGTCCAGGTGAGCCTACAGCAGAATATCTCAATGAGGTAGCAAGTAGATTGACATTTTGGGGTGCACTCTACCTTGGCATAATCTCTACTCTTCCATGGATACTGGTAAAGTTGATGGGTGTTCCTTTCTACTTTGGAGGTACAGCAGTACTCATCGTTGTACAAGTAGCACTTGATACTATGCGAAAGATAGAAGCGCAAATATATATGAATAAATATCAAACACTCAGTGCGGTAGGGCTTTAATGGCTATAGCTATACGAAAGCCCTCCGAAATTGAAAAACTACGCAAAGCAAATATCATTGTTGCAAAAACCCTCAATTACCTATCACAGCAGTGTAAACCCGGCGTCTCTCTCAAAGAGATAGACGCTATGGGAGAAGAGTTTATCAGATCACATGGTGCTAGACCATCTTTTAAGGGATTGTACGGTTTTCCAGCTTCGGTATGTACATCTGTCAACGAAGTGATTATACACGGTATACCAACTGATTATAAACTCCGAGACGGAGATATCATAGGACTCGATATCGGAACAGAAATTGATGGATGGTATGGAGATGCAGCTGTAACAGTTGGAGTTGGAAATATTTCAAAAAACGATGAAGCTCTTATACAAATAGCAAAAGATACACTCTATTTTGCTATAGAGATAATAAAACCTGGTATGCGTTTTAAAGAGCTCAGCTATGAAATAGAAAAATTTATAAAATCTCGTGGATATCAGCCGCTTCATGGCTTTTGTGGGCATGGAATTGGTCGCAAACCGCACGAAGAGCCTGAAATTCCTAACTATCTTGAGCATGGCTCGCCAAAAAGTGGACCAAAAATAAAAGAGGGTATGGTTTTTTGTTTAGAGCCGATGATATGCCAAAAACTCGGAACCCCAAAGATATTAGAGGATAAATGGTCTGTGGTGAGCGAAGATGGTTTGCGAGGAAGTCACTATGAGCATACAGTAGCCGTGATAGGCGGCAAGGCAGAAATTTTAAGTAAGGAGGAATAATATGGCAAAAGATGATGTGATTGAGGTTGATGGTATAGTTAAAGAGGCATTGCCAAATGCAATGTTTCGCGTAGAGTTAGAAAATGGGCATGTAGTTTTATGCCATATTGCAGGTAAGATGCGCATGCACTATATCAAAATACTTCCTGGTGATAAAGTAAAAGTAGAATTGACACCATATAGCCTTGATAAAGGCCGCATAACTTTTAGATATAAATAAGCTTAAATTAAGCAATTCTTAAGTATAATTACATCCCTTTTTGGAAACTGTGGGAAGAATCTTTGTAAGATGTGGCACTGTTCTTACAAGGATTGGCTTGGGTGGCTCATCAAGCCTACGCGTGCCGTTTACAAGTGCCAAATTTTTTAAGGAGTATTCTTATGAAAGTAAGACCATCTGTAAAGAAGATGTGCGATAAGTGCAAAATCATTAAAAGAAAAGGCGTAGTAAGAGTAATCTGCGTCAATCCAAAACATAAACAAAGACAAGGATAGTACATGGCGAGGATAGCAGGTGTAGATCTTCCTAAAAATAAAAGAATAGAGTATGCTCTTCCTTATGTATATGGAATTGGGCTCACAACATCAAGAAAGATACTTGATGCTGTAGGTATCAGTTATGACAAAAGAGTTTATGAACTTACTGAAGATGAAGTGGCAAGCATCAACAAGCATATCCGAGAAAACTATATGGTTGAAGGGGATTTGCGACGTAAAGTTGCTATGGATATAAAAGCTTTGATGGATATTGGATGCTATAGAGGCCTTCGCCATAGACGTGGACTTCCAGTAAGAGGGCAGAAAACTAAAACTAATGCGCGAACACGCAAAGGTAAGAAAAAAACTGTAGGTGCAAAGTAAAGGACTGATAGATGGCAAAAAGAAGAGTTAGAAAAAAGGTTGTTAAGAAAAATATAGCCAGAGGTGTTGTCTATATTAACGCTACATTTAACAACACTGTTGTAACTGTTACAGATGAAATGGGAAATGTTATTGCATGGAGTAGTGCTGGTAGCCTTGGATTTAAAGGGAGCAAAAAATCTACTCCTTTTGCAGCACAGCAAGCTGTTGAAGATGCGATGACAAAAGCTAAAGAGCATGGCATCAAAGAAGTGGGTATCAAAGTACAAGGCCCAGGAAGTGGTAGAGATACCGCTGTAAAAAGTGTAGGAGCAATTGAAGGTATTAAGGTGCTCTTTTTCAAAGATATCACACCTTTACCACACAATGGATGTAGACCTCCAAAAAGAAGAAGAGTCTAATTTAAAACGGCACGCCACACAAGAAGCTAAAATATTTTTGAGTTAGGAGACATAGATGGCAAGATATAGAGGTCCGGTTGAAAAGATTGAAAGACGTTTGGGTGTTAGCCTGGCGCTTAAAGGTGAAAGAAGACTTGCTGGCAAAAGTGCACTTGACAAAAGGCCTTATCCGCCAGGACAGCATGGACAAAGAAGAAGTAAAATTAGTGAATATGGATTGCAACTTCGTGAAAAGCAAAAAGCAAAGTTTATGTATGGTGTTGCTGAGAAGCAATTTAGAAACCTGTTTAAAGAAGCGAACAGAATGGAAGGTAATACGGGGGAGAACCTTATTAAGCTTCTTGAGCAAAGACTTGATAATGTAGTATATCGTATGGGTTTTGCGACAACAAGAAGATTTGCACGACAACTTGTAAACCATGGTCATGTACTTGTAGATGGAAAACGGGTAAATATTCCTTCATATAGAGTAAAACCTGGACAAAAAATTGAAATCCGCGAAAAGAGTAAAAACAATCCTCAAATACAAAGAGCTCTTGAACTAACAAATCAAACTGGGATTGTGCCTTGGGTTGATGTAGATAAAGAGAAAGTATTTGGAATTTTTACAAGAATCCCAGAGAGAAGTGAAGTAGAGATTCCTGTCGAAGAGAGATTGATTGTAGAGCTATACTCTAAATAATAAATAGCTCCGAGCTCTGCTCGGGAAAAATTCACAAAAGAGAGTAGGCAATGAATAGAATAAAAGTAACACCATCGGTTCCAACAAATCTTGAAGTAGAGAAGATAAAAGAGAATCACATTCGACTGAATGTATATCCATATGAGAGCGGATATGCAATTTCTATTGCACATCCTCTAAGACGACTACTATTGAGCAGTACAGTAGGATATGCACCTGTTGGAATCAAAATAGAAGGTGTACAACACGAATTTGATAGCGTCAGAGGTATGTTAGAGGATGTTGCTGAATTTATTATCAATCTTAAAAATATCCGTTTCAAAATCATAGATGAAGAAAAAGACAACGTTACTGTTTCGTTTTCGTTCTCTGGTCCAAAAGAGCTCTACGGAAAAGATCTATCTAATGATGAAATTGAAGTGGTGACTCCAGATAATTTTTTAGCAACCCTAAATGAAGATGCACAGCTAAATTTTGAAGTTATTGTGAAAAAGGGAATAGGATATGTTCCAAGCGAAGCAATAAGAGAGTCTTTGCCAGAAGGTTTTATTCCATTGGATGCATTCTTCACACCAGTTAAAAAAGCTGTTTATACAATTGAAAATGTTCTCGTTGAAGATAATCCTAACTATGAAAAAATTGTTTTTGATATCGAAACAGATGGGCAGGTTGATCCTGTAAAAGCTTTAAAAATGGCTTTAGACGTTCTTTACAATCAACTTGCTATATTCAATAATGATATCACACTCATCGAAGGTGGAAGTGCGAAAAATGGTGCTCAAAATGAGCAGATATTTTTTGAAAAAATAGATGCTCTAGGACTAAGTGCACGTAGCTATAACTCATTGCAACGAGCAGGTGTAGAGTATGTAGGAGAACTCCTTCTTATGGATAAAGATGAATTAAAAAATATTAAAAATCTTGGCAAAAAATCTCTCGATGAAATTGAAGAGAGATTAGAAGATCTAGACGTGGATGTAGAGTCTATGACACCACAGATGAAGTCCACTATTGCTGAGAAGATACAACAGATAAAATCTAAAGGATAAGTCATGAGACATAAGCATGGATATAGAAAACTCAGTAGAACAAGTGCTCACAGAAAAGCACTTTTAAAAAATCTTGCTATAGCACTCATAATGAATGAAAAAATAGAAACAACTGTTGCGAAAGCAAAAACTTTGCGCAGTTATATAGAAAAGTTAGTTACTAAAGCACGTGTAGGTGATTTTAATGCTCACAGAGAAGTGTTTGCATATCTTCAAGATAAAGAAGCTACTAAAAAGCTTCTCAATGAAATTGCACCTCGATATAAAGAGAGAAATGGTGGTTATACTCGTATAGTACGTACGAGAGTCAGAAGAGGCGATGCATCACCTATGGCTTTTATTGAATTTGTATAATACTTCCGAGGCTTTTGCCTCGAAATTCTTGCACTATTGCAATTAAAAAATTTTTTTCAGCTACCTATAATAACAATTAAACTATATTCCTTCTAAAAAAGGCCTACTATGAGTTTACCATTTACTGATGAAGATCTCTATCCAGCAGTAGAGAGAGTGATAGAAAAATTAAAACCTATGCTAGCACTCGATGGAGGAGATATCAAGTTACTCGGTGTAAAAAATGGAAAAGTATTTGTGCAACTTGGAGGAGCATGTGTAGGGTGTAGTGCGGCTGGAAATACTCTCAAATATGGAGTAGAAAGACAGCTAAAAATTGATATTCATCCTGATATAGAAGTTGTCAATATACCACCTGGATATGAAGATCAATGGGAAGATATAGCAGCACAATATGAAGGAGACGAGCATAATAATGGATAAGAAGAAGCTTTTGCAAAAAGCTGCAGAGAGTTTTATGAAAAAAAATTTTCAAGTATCATTGCAAAACTATAATAGCGTTTTACAATTAGAGCCTACAAATAAAGAGGCACATCTAGGTGTTATACTATGTGATCTAGCAAGTGAAGATGAGGAGGAAGCATTAGCACTTTTTGATTTTTACATTATTCTCAAAGAAGAGGGTGAAGAAGAACCAGAAAAACGTGTATTAGAAATGTTAAAAACATTAGAAGATTCGCAAAGAAGTTTTGTAGAAAGTTTTGAAAATGAAAATTCAACTGTTGCAATGGAGGGAATCACGTACAAAGATTTTAAAGAAATTGTTGCAAATAGAGGAAGTTTCAAGCGAGCTTTTGAAGATATTATGTTTAGTACCAAAGTTATTATTACACAAAAAAATGATTTTTTCGATTTTATAGAAAATCTCATAGAAAATGGATTTACCGATATAGTCTATAGCTACCTAGAAGATGCTTCTAAGCTCTATCCAACCGATGAGAAATTACAAGAGTTTTTTGAAAAGCTTCATAGTGAGAAAGCATGATAGTCGATTTTCATGGCAAAAAAATTACAGATAACACTGCTGAAATAAAAAATACTGATCTCTTCTTACTTACTGATCAAAATAGAAAATATTTTTCTCATAGCTGCGAAACTATCACTCCAAAAGAGTTGATAGAAGAGTTGCAATTACAAAATATCAAAATTATAGGTGTGACAGGTACCAATGGAAAGACGACAACAGCTGCCGCAATATATTCATTGCTCAATGATCTAGGATTCAAAGCTGCACTGCAAGGGACACGAGGCTTTTTTGTTGCGGATGAACAGTTAGGCAATAAATCTTTAACAACACCTTCTATTTTGGAAACGGTATCGCATCTTTTTGCAGCAAAAAAGAGAGGATGTGATTATTTTTGCATGGAGGTGAGCTCTCATGCAATTGTACAAAACAGAATAGAAGGGCTCGATTTTTTACTTAAAGTCTTTACAAATATTTCGCAAGATCATCTTGATTACCATAAAACACTGCAAAACTATGTGGCTGCAAAAAGTGCATTTTTTGCAGATGAATCTACCAAACTTATCAACAAAGAGGATAAAAACCTTCAATATAATCTCAAAAATACTCGCACATATGCAGTTGAAGAGCCAGCAACATACCAGATTGTTGCTTACTCTTTAGAAAATGGCATAAGTGGAGTTATCCAGTTTGGTTCGCAAATGGCAGATTTCCATTCTTCCTTGCAAGGACTCTTCAATCTTTATAATCTCACTGCAGCTATTGGTGCAGTGCACATTGTTACGAATGAAGAATTGCAAAAGATTTGTGATGTAGTTGAAAATTTTGCTGGTGTGAAAGGACGCATGGAGGTTGTATCTACAAAACCTCTCATTATTATTGATTTTGCGCATACACCAGATGGCATGCAAAAGGTTTTCGAATCCTTCCCTGGCAAAAAAATCGTTGCAGTTTTTGGTGCCGGAGGAGAGAGAGATAGGGATAAGCGAGCAAAAATGGGAAATATAGCAAGTAGATTTTGTACAAGAATCTATCTAACGAACGATAATCCAAGAAGAGAAAACCCATCTACTATAATTGAGGATATTGCCCAGGGTATTAATACAGATGTACAAGTTGAAAAAATTGAAGATAGAAAAGAGGCAATTAAACGCGCTATAAAAAATCTCAAAAAAGATGAAATACTTTTAATATTAGGTAAAGGTGATGAAGAGTATATGGAAATAGAGGGGGAGAAAATACCTTTTAATGATAGAGAGATAGTCGAGCAAATAATAGAAAGTTAATGTTTGGAAGCTACTTAAGTAATTTATTTATTCTATATATTTAATGCATCTATGATGAATTATTGCTACAATTCAGACAAAAATTGTATTAATTAAAAAAGGAGCTAGTATGGGAATCCCTCAACCAACATTTTATATATTCAAGTGTGAGCAATCAGCACCTCCAGGCTTTCCAAAACCAAGCTGTGTGAGTGCAAATAATCCTGAAAGTCAACAACTTTTTCAACATTTAGCGCAAAAATTGATGGAAAAGGGTATCATTGCTGCAGTACAGCCTGTGCGTACAGGGTGCCTCAATAGATGTCAATTAGGACCAGTTATGCTTGTAGAGCCTGGGCACTATATGTATGTTGGGTTAGATAAGGAAAAAATTGATAGAATTATAGAAGAGCATATTATTGGTGGAAATCCAGTCCAAGAGTATTTAATTCCAAAAGAGTATTGGGATGAGCCAATGAGTATAGCTGATGTTATTAAAATGGCAGGTGGAGCGTAAGAATGCAAATAGAGATGCTCTATAGCAAAATACATCGTGCGACAGTGACAGATGCCAACTTAAACTATGTTGGCTCCATCACTATCGATGAAGAGCTTATGGAGGCAGCAAAACTTCGTGTTGGCCAAAAGGTTGATATTCTCAATATCAATAACGGTGAGCGCTTTCAAACCTATGTTATTAAAGGTGAGCGAGGAAAACGCGAAATTTGTCTCAATGGCGCTGCAGCAAGAAAAGCGCATCCAGGAGATAAAATCATTATAGTGGCATATGCATATATGAGTGAGGATGAATTAACTCATTACGAACCAACGATAGTGCTTGTAAATGAAAATAATGATATCGATGAAATAATCAACTATATGTGAGGAAAAAATGTTCGACAAACTCAATCTCTCAGAACTTGGAAAAATGTTTGAAGAGATACAAGAAAAAGCGAAAAAAGTGCAAGAAGAGAGTGAAAAAAAAGAGTTTACTGCAAAAAGTGGTGGTGGGCTTGTAAAAGTGACTGCAAATGGAAAAGGTGAAATAATAGATATCTCGATTGATGATTCACTTCTTGAAGATAAGGAGTCTTTGGAAATTTTACTCATTAGTGCAATTAATGATGTGCTCAAGATGGTAGAAGAAGAGAAAAAATCAATGGCAATGAATCTAATGAACCCTGATCTTTTTGGACAGAAATAGATGGACCTAGCCGAAGTTTTTGAAAAACATCTCCAAAAAAATCTTATTGACATTCAAACTTATCACCCTTATTATAAAGAAGCCCTCAATTTTATGCTACAAGCTGGTGGCAAACGGTTTAGACCAGTATTGCTTTTAAGTGTGGTCAAAGCCGCAAATCCCTTACTGATTCCTTCTGCACTAGATGCTGCTTTGGCGATTGAAATACTTCATACATATTCATTGATTCACGACGATCTTCCCGTAATGGATGATGCAGATCTTCGCAGAGGCAAACCAACGCTACATAAAAAATTTGATGAACTAACAGCTGTTCTTGTTGGAGATGCACTCAATACTCATGCATTCTATATTCTTGCAAAAGCAGCGTTGCATAATGATGTGAAGATAAAACTTGTACAAATTTTAAGCTTTAATGGTGGCGTGCATGGAATGGTGCATGGACAGATTCTTGACTGCCATTTTGAGGGTAAGAAACTAACACTCGAAGAGCTTAAAACTCTCCATAGGAATAAAACTGCAAAACTTATAGCCGCTTCATTAGAAATGGGGGCAGTAATTGCAAATCTTGGTGAAGAGATTGAAAAGAGCCTCTATGATTTTGGTTTACAATTAGGGTTGCTGTTTCAAATTCAAGATGATATTATTGATGAGATAATGAGTGAAGCAGAAGCAGGGAAAACTACGAAAAATGATGCTTTAAAAAACTCGTTTGTAAATCTCTTAGGACTTGAAGGCGCCATTAAAGAAGCAGATGCACTTGCAAAAAAAATAGAAGAAGATCTTGGCACCGTTCCAGCAAATGTTCAAGAAGAATTAAAAAAGCTTTTACAACAATATCTTTATAGACACAAAAAGGAAAGTAATGGATAAAAAGATGTTCAAAAAAATGGCTGATACGATAAGATTCTTGGGTCTTGATATGATCCAAAAGGCAAATAGTGGCCATCCTGGTGTAGTGTTAGGACTCGCAGATATTGCAGTTGTGCTTTCACAGCACCTTCGTCACAATCCGAAAAATCCCAAATGGCTTAATCGCGATCGTCTTGTATTTAGTGGAGGACATGCAACAGGGCTTATCTATTCGCTTCTGTATCTTTGGGGATATGATGTAACGCTTGAGGATCTCAAAGAGTTCCGACAGTTTGGAAGCAAAACACCAGGTCACCCAGAATATGGACATACTCCTGGAGTTGAAATAACAACTGGCCCTTTGGGACAAGGTGTAGCGAATGCTGTCGGTATGGCAATGGCGAGCAAGTATGCTGCACGTCTTCTCAATACAGAAACAACAAAAATTATAGATCACAATGTCTACTGCCTGTGTGGTGATGGAGACTTGGAAGAGGGAATTAGTTATGAAGCGTGCGCATTAGCAGGAAGATTTGAACTTGATAATTTAATAATGATTTATGATAGTAACCACATTACAATTGAGGGTGATACTTCTTTAGCATGGAATGAAGATGTCAAAAGGCGATTTGAAGCGCAAAACTGGGATGTTACTGAAGTTAATGGACACGACTATGAGGATATAGATGCAGCGTTGCGCTGGGCGAAAAAACGTAAAAAACCGGTACTCATTATTGCTCATACGACAATAGCGAAAGGAAGCTGCAAATATGAAGGAGATCCGCACTCTCATGGAGCACCCCTCGGTGAAGATGATATTCGCTGCGCTAAAGAAAAAGCTGGATTTCCACCTAATGAGCAGTTTTATGTACCAGAAGATGTATTAGTACGTTTTCGCTGTGCAGTAGAAAAAGGGGAGCTTGCCGAGCGAGAGTGGAAAAAACTTATCACGGAGTCTCCATACAAAGAGCAAAATGAGATTTTAGAGAGACTGCAAAATCCAGATTTTGATGCAATCGAGTGGCCAGAATTTGAGGCAGGAAGTATGATTGCAACGCGTGATAGCAATGGAAAAATTCTCAATGCGATTGCAAAAGCACTACCTGGATTTGTAGGGGGGAGTGCAGACCTAGCTCCATCAAATAAAACATATTTGCAAGGTATGGGAGATTTCCCAGATGGAAAAAATTTTCACTTTGGAGTGCGTGAGCATGCTATGGGAGCGATTTGTAACGGAATGGCAGCGTATGGTTTGCTCATACCATTTAATGCAACATTTTTTGTTTTTAGTGACTATCAAAAAGCCGCTGTACGTATAGCAGCACTTTCAAAACTTAAAAACTACTTCATCTGGACACATGATAGTATAGGTGTAGGTGAAGATGGACCAACGCACCAACCAATCGAGCAATTAACTACGTTTAGAGCTTTGCCACAGTTTTATACATTTAGACCTGCTGATGCAACAGAAAATGTGGAGTGCTGGAAAGTAGCTTTGCAACTGGATAAGCCGTGTGGATTTGTTCTAAGCCGCCAAAAACTTAAAACTCTTAAACCTGAACGAGATTTTGGAGAGCCAAGCTTTGGGGGATATATCATCAAAAAACGGGATAATGCAGTAATTACACTTATAGCAACAGGTAGTGAAGTGATGTTAGCACTACAAGCAGGCTGCCATTTAGAAGAAAAAGGTATTAATGCAAATATCGTCAGTATGCCTTGTATGGAGCTCTTTTTAGAACAAGACAAAGAGTATCAGGATAGTGTCGTTGATCCTAAAACAAAAGTGCTAGCAATAGAAGCGGGTGCAGGAATTGAATGGTATCGCTTTGCAGATGATGTAATAAGTATGGAAAATAGATTTGGTGCTAGTGGAAAAGCAGATGTTCTATTTAAAGAGTACGGGTTTACAATAGAAAATATTATTATAAAAGCACAAAGTCTTCTAGGATAGCCGATGGCTATCCAAATTTTTTTTTCAAAAACTCTTGACACATAAAAAAATCTCTTGTATAATTCCACTCGTTATCAATCAACGCCGGTGTAGCTCAGTTGGCTAGAGCAGCTGATTTGTAATCAGCAGGTCGGGGGTTCGAGTCCCTTCACCGGCTCCATTTAAAATTTCAGCGTTTGACCAGTAAAAGGGTGGGATACCCAAGCGGCCAACGGGGGCAGACTGTAAATCTGCTGGCTTTCGCCTTCGGAGGTTCGAATCCTCCTCCCACCACCATTTTGCGGGAGTAGCTCAGTTGGCTAGAGCATCAGCCTTCCAAGCTGAGGGTCGCGGGTTCGAGTCCCGTCTCCCGCTCCATATAAACTGGGAGCTGAACTAAATGTAGCTACAACTCCTACTTTAGTTTTGCTTCCAATTTATATTTTACAATAAACCGATATGCTATGCCCAGATAGCTCAGTGGTAGAGCACTTCCTTGGTAAGGAAGAGGTCGGCGGTTCAATCCCGCTTCTGGGCTCCATTCACTGCAGCTAGCGAGCATATTTGTTTTTGGGTGGTAATTTGGATATAATTAGCCCGCAATTTTAATTACAAACGGAGGAAAAGCAATGGCAAAAGAGAAATTCGTCAAAACCAAGCCTCACGTCAACATCGGTACTATTGGCCACGTTGACCACGGTAAAACAACTTTGACAGCTGCTATTACTGCTGTTTTGGCAGAAAAAGGTTATGCAGAAAAAAGAGATTATGATCAAATCGATAATGCACCTGAAGAGAGAGAAAGAGGGATTACTATCGCTACTTCTCACGTAGAATATGAAACAGATAAAAGACACTATGCTCACGTTGACTGTCCAGGGCACGCTGACTACGTAAAAAACATGATCACTGGTGCTGCGCAGATGGATGGAGCCATTTTAGTTGTATCTGCTGCTGATGGTCCTATGCCACAAACTCGTGAGCACATCCTACTTGCACGCCAAGTTGGTGTTCCTTATATCGTTGTATTCTTGAATAAAGAAGATATGGTAGACGATCCTGAACTTCTTGAACTTGTTGAGATGGAAGTAAGAGAGCTTCTCAATGAGTATGACTTCCCAGGAGACGATGTTCCTGTAATTGCTGGTTCTGCACTTAAAGCGCTAGAAGAAGCAAAAAATGGTGAAATTGGTCCTTGGAGTGAAAAAATCCTTAAGCTTATGGAAGCAGTTGATGAGTATATTCCAACTCCAGAGCGTGATATCGATAAACCATTCTTGATGCCAATCGAAGATGTTTTCTCAATCTCTGGACGTGGTACTGTTGTTACAGGAAGAATTGAAAGAGGTGTTGTAAAGGTTGGTGATGAAATCGAAATTGTAGGTCTTCGCCCAACTCAAAAGACAACTGTTACTGGCGTTGAGATGTTTAGAAAAGAGCTAGATCAAGGTGAAGCTGGTGACAACGTAGGGGTACTTCTTAGAGGTACTAAAAAAGAAGAGGTTGAAAGAGGTCAAGTTCTTGCTCAACCAGGAACAATCACACCTCATACAAAATTTGAAGCAGAAATTTACGTACTTACAAAAGAGGAAGGTGGACGTCATACACCATTCTTCAGCGGATATAGACCACAGTTCTATGTACGTACAACAGACGTAACAGGAACTATTACATTGCCTGAGGGCGTTGAAATGGTTATGCCTGGCGATAACGTAAAAATCAACGCTGAACTCATTGCACCAATTGCTCTTGAAGAGGGAACAAGATTTGCTATCCGTGAAGGTGGTAGAACTGTTGGTGCAGGTGTTGTAAGTAAAATTATCGAATAATATTTGGGGCTTGTGCCCCTTTTTATAGCAAGGGCTGATTATGAGAGATAAAATTCATTTGGCATGTGAAAAGTGTGGAAGAAGAAATTACCATACAACCAAAAACAAAAAAACGCATCCAGAAAAATTTGAAATAAGAAAATATTGTAAATTTTGCAAAGAGCATACGCTCCATAAAGAAGCAAAACTATAATTTTAGAAGAGGGTTTTTCCCTCCTTCGTTTTAAATATAGGGCAGTAGCTCAGTTGGTAGAGCAACGGTCTCCAAAACCGTTGGCCGGGGGTTCGAGTCCCTCCTGCCCTGCCATATCTAAGGAAAAATATGGAAAAGTTTATACAGTATTTACAAAATGCTCGCAATGAGATTCAAAAAGTTATTTTTCCAACTAAAGAGCAAATTAAAAACGCTTATATAGCTGTATTTATAGTCGTTTCAGTCGTTGCGCTCTTCTTGGCTATAGTTGATGGGGCAATGTCTTTTATCCTGTCACATATAATGTAATTAAGGAATTTTATGGCACACAAGTGGTATGCAATTCAGGTTTATGCAGGAAGTGAAAAAGCTGTAAAAACCGCAATTGAAAATATGGCCAAAGAGCTGCATCTCGAAGACAAAATTAAAGAAGTTGTTGTTCCAACAGAAGATGTTATCGAAGTAAAAAATGGGAAGAAAAAGATAACTGAAAGAAGCATATACCCTGGATATGTTTTTGCAAATATTGATCTTGATACAGATCTTTGGCAAAAGATTCAGACATTGCCAAAAGTGTCGAGATTCATTGGTGAATCTAAAAAACCTACTCCTATTTCTGAAGAAGATGTAAAAAAGATTCTAGAGAAAACTGAGAAAAAAGGCGCTCCAAAACCAAAAATATCTTACGAACCAGGAGAAGTGGTACGTATTACAGAAGGTCCATTTGCTAACTTTACAGGAGTCGTTGAAGAGTATGATATGGAGCATGGGAAGTTGAAACTCAATGTTTCTATATTTGGAAGAAGTACTCCTGTAGAAATACTCTATACGCAAGTTGAAAAGATTATCTAAGTTAAAGAAAGGAAGAAAATGGCAAAGAAAATAGTAGACCAATTTAAACTGCAAATTCCGGCTGGTAAAGCCAATCCATCACCTCCAGTTGGTCCAGCCCTTGGACAGCGTGGTGTGAATATTATGGAATTTTGTAAAGCTTTTAATGAAAAAACAAAAGATATGATGGGGTTTAATATCCCCGTTGTTATAACTGTATATAGTGATAGAAGCTTTACATTTGTTACAAAACAGCCCCCTGCAACTGACTTGATTAAAAAAGCTGCAGGTATTCAAAAAGGGAGTGATAACCCGCTTAAAAATAAAGTAGGCAAAATAACACAAGCACAACTTGAAGAGATTGCAAAAACAAAAATGCCTGATCTTAACACTACTGATATAGAAGCTGCAAAGCGCATTATTGCAGGTAGTTGTAGAAGTATGGGTGTTGAAATAGTAGATTGATCCCAACCACTGGATCTCAAATAAAGTGGTAGCAAAAAAATTATGCGGAGTGAATAATGGCGAAAAAACATTCTAAAAGATATCAAGAACTATTAAATAAAATTGAAAAAGGTAAACTCTACTCAGTAGAAGAAGCGGTAGAGAAAGTAAAAGATCTAAAATCTGCTAAATTTGATGAAACTGTTGAACTTGCTCTTAGACTCGGGGTTGATCCAAGACATGCTGATCAGATGGTACGAGGTTCAGTAGTATTACCTCACGGAACAGGTAAAACTGTAAGAGTTGCTGTTTTTGCTAAAGGTGCAAAAGCAGATGAAGCGAAAGAGTGTGGTGCTGACATGGTTGGTGCTGAAGATTTAGTTGAAGAGATCCAAAATGGAAATATAAATTTTGATATTGCTATAGCAACTCCAGACATGATGGGTTTAGTTGGAAAAATCGGTAGGATTTTAGGACCTAAAGGTCTTATGCCAAACCCTAAAACTGGTACTGTTACAATGGATGTGTGTAAAGCAGTAAAAAATGCAAAAGCGGGTCAGGTAAATTTTAGAGTTGATAAAAAGGGAAACATTCATGCTGGTATTGGCAAAGCAAGTTTCTCACCTGAAGCTTTAAAAGAGAATCTCGAAGCTTTTGTTGCACAAATTAATAAACTTAAACCTGCTGCTGCAAAAGGACGTTATATTCGCCATGCTGCATTATCGTTGACAATGAGCCCTGCGGTAGAACTTAATCCACAAGAATTAATGGATATTAAAGCGTAGTTTATCTTAGACTGAAGATAGCGGGCATCCATAAGACCTGCTTGAAGTCTTCTGTCGGAAAGGAGGTAAAAAAATTTGACACGTAGCCAAAAAGAAGAGGTTGTATCTTACCTCACCGAAGAGTTTAAAAATGCTGCCGCGATCGTCGATTGTGATTATAAAGGGATGAGTGTTGCTGAACTTGAATCACTTCGACGCGCAGCAAAGGAAAAAGGGCTCAAAGTTAGAGTAGTAAAAAATACTCTAGCAATGATTGCTCTTAAAAATAACGGTGTTGAAGACTTTGTGCTCAAAGAGACAAACGTTTTGGTTTGGGGAGATGATTTAGTAGATCTTGCCAAAACTGTAACTGACTTTGCTAAAGAGCACAAAGAGAACTTCAAAATCAAACAGGGCTATTTTGAAGGCGAAGTTGCTGATGCGAGCAAAATTGAAGCTTATAGCAAGCTTCCAAGCAAAGAGGAGCTACTTGGAATGCTTTTGTCTGTATGGACTGCTCCATTACGCAATCTCCTCTATGTATGGAATGCGCCTAAACAAAACTTTGTTACTGTTCTTGAAAATATAAGACAACAAAAAGAAAGCTAAAAAAATAAAAGGAGAGAAGAATGGCTTGTACAAGAGAAGATGTAATCGAATATATCTCAAACCTTAGTGTTTTGGAACTTAGTGAACTTGTAAAAGAGTTTGAAGAGAAATTTGGTGTTAGCGCACAACCAACTGTAGTTGCTGGAGCTGTAGCTGCTGGTGGTGCTGAAGGTGGTGCTGCTGCAGAAGAAAAAACTGAATTTGACGTAGTATTGACTGATGCTGGTCCTAAGAAAATCAATACTATTAAAGTTATTAGACAAGTAACTGGTCTTGGACTTAAAGAAGCTAAAGAAGCTGCAGAAAATACACCAACTACAATTAAAGAGGGTGTAAGCAAAGAAGAGGCTGAAGAGCTCAAAAAACAATTCGAAGAAGCTGGCGCTAAAGTAGAAATTAAATAAGACTTTCAATAAATACTTAGAAGAGGAAGCTTTCCTCTTCTTAAACAAATTTGCGATAGAATACTCCCCCTTCTACATATACCATGCGGTAAAAACTACGAAAATGAGGTTAGCCTATGCTAAATAGTTTAAAATCCGGAAGCAGACTCAGGGTAGATTTTTCTAAGATCCCCCAAGACTTAGAGGTTCCAAACCTTTTACAACTTCAAAAAAGCAGTTATGAAAACTTCTTAATGGCAAATGCCAAAGATAGAGAAAATAGCGGTATTGAAAAGGTTTTTAGATCAATTTTCCCTATCCATGATCCGCAAAATAGAATTTCGCTTGAATATGCTGGAAGCGAAATTGTTAAACCAAAATATACAATTCGCGAATGTATGGAACGTGGTATTACATATAGCGTTTCACTGAAAATGAACATTCGGCTTGTACTTTGGGAGCGCGATGAGAAAACGGGAGAGAAAATTGGTGTGAAAGATGTCAAAGAACAAGCCATTTATGTTCGTGACATTCCTTACATGACTGATAGAACCTCTTTTATTATCAATGGTGTTGAGCGTGTTGTTGTGAACCAGCTCCATCGTAGTCCTGGCGTTATATTTAAAGAGGAAGAAGCCACGACTTCTAGTGGAACGATGATTGATACTGCGCAAATTATTCCAGATCGTGGAGCATGGCTTTACTTTGAATATGATCCTAAAGATATTTTGTATGTACGTATCAATAAAAGAAGAAAAATTCCTTCTACTATTCTCTTTCGAGCACTTGGATATACAAAACAAGATATTTTAAAACTTTTTTATCCTATAACAAAGATAATTGCAAAAGATAATAAATTTTTAATTGAATTTAAACCAGAAGATTTTATCGGTAGAGTAGAATTTGAGGTTCGCGACGAAAAAGGCAATCTCATTATAGAAGAGGGTAAGCGCCTTACTAAGAAAAAAGCCCAAAAACTTATTGAAGAGGGGCTGCAATATGTAGAATTTCCTCTTGAAGTTTTGATGGATCGCTATCTTGCTGCACCAATAATTGATCAAACAAGTGGTGAAGTACTTTTTGATACATTGACCAACCTTGATGAGACAAAACTCAAAAAAATTATTGAAAGCGGAATTACTGAATTTGAAATTGTCAACGATTTGGCAGTTGGAAAAGATAAAGCAATTATCAATTCATTTCTTGCTGATCAAGAGAGTCTGAAGCTTCTCAAACAGACAGAAGGCATAGAAGATGAAAATGATCTTGCAGCTATTAGAATATATAAAGTAATGCGCCCAGGAGAGCCTGTTACAAAAGAGACTGCCAAAGCCTTTGTAAAAGATCTCTTCTTTAATCCAGAAAAATATGATATTACCCGTGTGGGTAGAATGAAAATGAACCATAAGCTCGATCTCAATGTTCCTCAATATGTAACTGTACTTACAAGCGAAGATATTATAAAAACAGTACAGTATCTCATAAAAGTAAAAAATGGGCAGGGACGTATCGACGATCGCGACCACCTTGGAAACAGACGTATTCGTGCAATTGGTGAGCTATTGGCAAATGAGCTTCACTCTGGTCTAGTGAAGATGCAAAAAGCAATTCGTGATAAGATGACCACAATAAGTGGCAATTTAGATGAGCTTATGCCACACGATCTCATAAACTCAAAAATGATTACAAATACTGTTTTAGAGTTTTTTGCAACAGGGCAGCTTTCTCAATTTATGGATCAAACAAATCCACTCAGCGAAATCACACACAAAAGACGCCTCTCCGCTCTTGGCGAGGGAGGACTTGTTAAAGAGCGTGCTGGGTTTGAAGTACGTGACGTTCACCCTACACACTATGGAAGAATTTGTCCTATTGAGACACCAGAAGGCCAAAATATTGGTCTTATCAACACTCTCTCCACTTATGCGAAAGTAAATGATCTTGGATTTATTGAAGCTGCGTATAAAGTTGTAAAAGATGGAAAAATAACTGATGAGATCGTCTATCTCACAGCGGCACAAGAAGAGGGAAAAATCATTGCTCCAGCCAATACTGAGATTATTGATGGTAATGAGATTAAAGGTGATTATGTAGAAGCAAGAAAAGATGGAGAGATTATCTTAGTTGAAAAAAGTAAAGTAGAGCTTATTGACCTCACTCCGCGCATGGTAGTTGGTGTTGCTGCGAGTCTCATTCCATTTTTGGAGCATGATGATGCGAACAGGGCTTTGATGGGTTCAAACATGCAGCGCCAAGCTGTACCACTTCTCAAAACTGAAGCGCCAATGGTGGGAACCGGTATGGAAAAAGTAGTGGCGCGAGATGCTTGGGAGTCTATTCGCGCTAAAAGAAGTGGAGTAGTAGAAAAGATTGATAGTGAAAACATCTATATTCTTGGTGAAGATGAAGATGGAGCATATATCGATCACTATAAGCTCCAAAAGAATCTCAGAACTAACCAAAATACCTGCTTTACACAAAAACCAATTGTCAAAAAAGGTGATTATGTAGAAGCGGGACAAGTAATTACTGATGGTCCAAATATGGACAATGCTGAACTTGCCCTTGGTAAAAATATGCTTGTAGCCTTTATGCCTTGGAATGGGTATAACTTCGAGGATGCTATTGTTGTGAGTGAGCGTATTATTCGCGATGATGAGTTTACATCAGTGCATATTTATGAAAAAGAGGTTGAAGCAAGAGAGCTTAAACATGGTGTAGAAGAGATTACTCGTGATATTCCAAATGTCAAAGAGGAAGAGATTGCGCACCTTGATGAGAGTGGTATTGTCAAAGTTGGTACATATGTGAAGCCAGGAATGATCCTTGTAGGAAAAGTATCTCCAAAAGGAGAAGTACGTCCAAGCCCAGAAGAGAGACTCTTGCGAGCAATCTTTGGGGAAAAAGCGGGTCATGTTGTCAATAAATCACTCTACTGCCCACAATCTATGGAAGGGGTTGTGGTAGATGTGAAGATTTTTACCAAAAAAGGGTATGAAAAAGATCCTCGCAGCATCAAAGCCTATGAAGAGGAGAAGGAGAAGCTCTCAAAAGAGCATCATGATAAACTTTTGATGATAGACAGAGAAGAGATGCTCAAAATCATTTCACTCCTTTCTAAAGAGCCTTTAGAAAAAGATGCAAAAATCAAAGATAAAGAGTTTAAAGCGGGCGAAGTTATTTCAAAAGAGGAGCTCAGTAGTATCAATAGATTTGCACTCAATGCACTTGTGAAATCCTATCCAGCCGAGGTACAAGCTCGTTATAACAAGATAAAAACACATTTCCAAAACGAAAAGAGAAAACTTACAGAAGAGCATGAAGAGAAGCTTTCAATCTTAGAAAAAGAGGATATCTTACCAAGTGGCGTTGTAAAACTTGTGAAAGTCTTTATCGCGACAAAGCGAAAGCTCAAAGTAGGTGATAAGATGGCGGGACGTCACGGTAACAAAGGTATCGTCTCTGTTATCGTTCCTGAAACCGATATGCCATATACAAAAGATGGTCGCATTGTAGATATTGTACTTAACCCTCTTGGGGTTCCATCACGTATGAATATTGGACAGATTCTCGAAGTACACTTAGGACTTATTGGAAAGCGACTTGGTGAGCAGATTCAAGAGATTTTTGAGGCTAAAAGAGCAGATTTTATCAATGAGTTGCGTGCTAAAATGATTGAGATTGCCGATGTGGCAAAACTCATGAATGCTAAAGAGACAATCGAGAAGATGAGTGATGATGAACTTATCAAATATGCACGAGATTGGAGTAGAGGTGTAAAATTTGCTACACCTGTTTTTGAAGGTGTAACTGCTGAAGAGTTCCAAAAACTCTATGAAATGGCAAAAATGGATCTTGATGGTAAAACAGAGCTTTACGATGGGCGCACAGGTGAGAAGTTTAAAGAGCGTGTAAATGTGGGATATATGTACATGCTTAAACTCCATCACTTAGTAGATGAAAAAGTGCACGCTCGCTCCACTGGACCATACTCACTTGTTACACAGCAACCAGTAGGTGGTAAAGCACTCTTTGGTGGGCAAAGATTTGGTGAGATGGAAGTTTGGGCACTTGAAGCGCATGGTGCAGCCCATACGCTTAAAGAGATGCTTACTATCAAATCAGATGATGTAGAGGGGCGTGTAGCTGCTTATAAAGCTATTACGAAGTCTGAGCCGATTCCAGAGCCAGGAATTCCAGAAACACTGTTCGTTTTAACAAAAGAGTTGCAAGCACTAGGAATTGATGTAGAAATTTTAAATGAGGAAAAAGAAGATGAAGAGACTGATTCCAATTGAAATAGGTGAAGAGCAACGACCAAAAGATATCCAGGCGATCCAGTTTCGCCTTGCAAGTCCAGAAAAGATTCTTAGTTGGTCTCATGGTGAGGTAAAAAAACCAGAAACAATCAACTACCGTACGCTTAAGCCTGAGCGTGATGGACTCTTTTGCGCAAAAATTTTCGGTCCAATCAAAGATTATGAGTGTCTGTGCGGTAAATATAAAAAGATGCGCTACAAAGGCGTTGTGTGTGAAAAGTGTGGCGTTGAAGTGACTGTAAGCAAAGTGCGCCGTAGCCGCATGGGACATATTGAGCTTGTTACTCCTGTAGCACATATTTGGTATGTCAACTCTTTGCCAAGCCGTATCGGAACTTTACTTGGTGTGAAAATGAAAGATCTTGAGAGGGTTCTTTACTATGAGGCTTATATTGTAAAAGAGCCAGGTGAAGCTTACTACGATTTTGAGAAGAAAAACCCTGTTAAAAAGTATGATGTTTTAAATGAAGAGCAGTATCAGCAATTGATGCAGCATTTTGGCGATACAGGTTTTGATGCGCGCATGGGAGGAGAAGTAGTAAAAGAGCTGCTTGAGGAGTTCGATCTTATTGAAGCTTTTGAGCAGCTCAAAGAGGAGATGCGCAATACCACCTCTGAAGCCAAAAGAAAAACAGTTGTAAAAAGACTCAAAGTCATTGAGAGTTTTCTCAATAGTGGAAATAAACCTGAATGGATGATGCTTACAGTTATTCCTGTACTACCACCAGATCTGCGTCCACTTGTAGCACTTGATGGAGGGAAGTTTGCAGTAAGTGATGTCAATGATCTCTATCGCCGTGTAATTAACCGTAATCAACGCCTCAAACGTCTTTTAGATCTTGATGCACCTGAGATTATTGTGCGCAATGAAAAGAGAATGCTTCAAGAGGCAGTGGATGCTTTGATCGATAATGGTCGCCGTGGTAATGCAGTAAAAGGTGCAAACAAGAGACCACTCAAATCTTTGAGTGAAATTATCAAAGGAAAACAGGGACGTTTTCGCCAAAACCTTCTTGGTAAACGTGTCGATTTCTCTGGACGTTCCGTTATTGTAGTTGGGCCAAACTTGCGTATGGATCAGTGTGGTCTTCCAAAATTGATGGCTTTGGAGCTTTTCAAACCACATCTTCTTGCAAAACTCGAAGAAAAGGGTTTTGCAACAACACTCAAAACTGCTAAAAAGATGATAGAAGATAAAGAAAATGAAGTATGGGAGTGCCTCCAAGAGATAGTTGAAGAGTATCCTGTACTTCTCAACCGTGCACCGACACTCCATAAATTATCAATCCAGGCATTTCACCCAGTCCTCATTGATGGAAAAGCTATTCAGCTCCATCCACTTGTCTGTTCTGCATTCAACGCAGACTTTGATGGTGACCAGATGGCAGTGCATGTGCCTTTGACTGAAGAGGCGATTGCTGAGTGTAAAATATTGATGCTCAGCTCCATGAACATCTTGCTTCCTGCATCAGGACGTGCAATTGCAGTACCAACGCAAGATATGGTACTTGGTATCTACTATCTTTCTAAAGAGAAAGAGGGAGTAAAGGGTACAAATAAGCTTTTTGCAGATGTTGATGAGATTATGATTGCATTGGAGTCTGGAAATCTCGATATAAATGCAAAAGTACGTACAAAAGTAGATGGACATGTAGTCTATACTACTGCTGGAAGACTGATTATAAAATCTATTTTGCCAGATTTTGTTCCAGTGGATTTATGGAACAGAGTATTGAAGAAAAAAGATATTGCTGCGCTCGTTGATTATGTATTTAAAGAGGCTGGACCAAAAATTACAGCTGAATTTTTGGATAATCTCAAAGAGCTTGGATTTAAATACTCTACTCTCACAGGGATTTCAATCAGTGCTTATGATATTAAAGTACCTGAGGCGAAGAAAAAACTCATCGAAGAGGCAAAAAGAAAAGTAAAAGAGATCCAACAGCAGTTCCAAGCTGGTTTACTTACAGAGCAAGAGCGCTATAACAAAATTATCGATATTTGGACAGATACAACAAATGCTGTTGCAAATGAGATGATGGAGCTTATGAAAAACGATAAAGATGGTTTCAACTCTGTGTATATGATGGCAGACTCTGGTGCACGTGGTAGCTCAGCACAGATTCGTCAGCTTGCTGGTATGCGTGGGCTTATGGCAAAACCTGATGGAACTATTATTGAGACACCAATTATTTCTAACTTTAAAGAGGGACTCAACGTTTTAGAATATTTCATCTCTACCCACGGTGCAAGGAAAGGTTTAGCAGATACGGCGCTCAAAACTGCAAACGCAGGATATTTGACAAGAAAACTTGTTGATGTTGCACAAAATGTCAAAGTTACAATTGAAGATTGTGGAACGCATGAAGGAGTTGAGATTACAGAGATCTCGGTAGGTAATGAGCTTATTGAGCCGCTTGAAGATAGAATCTATGGACGCGTTTTGGCGCAAGATGTTATAGATCCTATAACCAAAGAGATCCTCTTTGCAGAGGGTACACTCCTTGATGAAGAGAAAACGAAGAAAATTGTGGAAGCAGGAATTAAGTCTGTTGTTATTCGTACACCTATTACTTGTAAAGCTGAAAAGGGTGTTTGTGCGAAGTGTTATGGACTCAATATGGGAGAAGGAAAACTTGTCAAACCGGGTGAAGCCGTAGGAATTATTGCAGCACAATCAATTGGTGAGCCAGGAACACAGCTGACACTACGAACCTTCCACGTCGGTGGTACTGCTAGTAGGGCAGCTGAAGAGCGACAAGTAGTTGCAACCAAAGAGGGTTTTATACGCTACTACAATCTCAAAACATATGAAGCCGAAAATGGCAAAATTATTGTTGCAAATAGACGTAACGCAGGAGTTTTACTTGTTGAGCCAAAAGTAAAAGCACTTTTTGATGGGACTCTTGAAATTAAGAGTGTTCACGATGAAGTGCTTATTACTTTGCAAAATGGCGATGAGAAAGTACGCTATAGCTTTAAAAAGGGAGATTTTGCAAAACCAAATGAGCTTGCCGGAGTAAGTGGTAAAATAGAAGGTAAACTCTATCTTCCTTATGAGAGTGGAATGCAAGTAAAAGAGGGCGAAAGTATTGTTGAAATCATCAAAGAGGGATGGAATGTTCCTAATCGTATCCCTTATGCAGCTGAGCTTAAAGTGCGTGATGGTGCTCCTGTAACGCAAAAAATTGTCAGTGGCGCAGAAGGTGAAGTGAAATTTTATAAACTCAAAGGTGACTATCTTGAGCGCTTCCATGAAGTGAAAAAAGGTGAAAAGATAGATGAAAAAGGGCTTTTTGCTGTCATTGCTGATGAGGAAGGAAGAGAAGCAGCACGCCACTACATTGCAAGAGGCTCTATTATTGAGGTAGAAGATAACCAAAAAGTATCGAAAGATACCATTATTGCAGTACCTGCAAAAACAGATAAAACAGTAATAGCAGAGTGGGATCCATACTCTATACCAATTATTGCAGAAAAAGAGGGGGTTGTTACATTTGAAGATGTTATTGCAGGCGTAACAGCTGTCGAACAGGTTGATGAGTTTACTGGTGAGACAAGGCTGACAATCAACGAGTATGTTCCACCTGAATATAAGCCAACTATTGTATTGGCACCAAAAGATGGTAGTGATGTAATCAGATATGTATTAGAGCCTAAAACTGCTATCTATGTGCAAAGTGGACAAGAGGTAAAACTTGCGCAAACATTGGCAAAAACACCAAAAGCAGCTGCAAAATCGAGAGATATTACAGGAGGTCTTCCAAGAGTGAGTGAGCTCTTTGAAGCAAGACGTCCAAAAGATCCAGCAGTTGTGGCAGAAATTGATGGAGTTGTAAGTTTTGGAAAACCGAGCCGCGGTAAGCAACGTATTATCATAACTGCAGATACTGGCCAAACAGTAGAGTACTTAATCGATAAAAATAGACAAATTCTTGTGCATAATGGCGAGTTTGTCCATGCTGGTGAGAGACTTACAGACGGTACAATAAGTGGTCACGATATTTTACGTACTCTTGGCGAAAAAGCATTGATGTACTATATGGTCACTGAGATTCAACAAGTCTATCGACGCCAGGGTGTTAATATTGCGGATAAACACATAGAAATAATTGTTTCTCAAATGCTCAGACAAGTGAAAATTCTCGACAGCGGGGATACAAAATTTATCCCTGGAGATCTTGTGAGTAAAAAAGAGTTTAGAAAAGAGAATGCAAGAATCCAAAGACTTGGAGGACAACCAGCTATTGCAGAACCGGTACTTGTCGGTATTACACGTGCAGCTGTAAGTTCTGACTCAGTTATCAGTGCAGCATCTTTCCAAGATACAACAAAAGTACTTACTGAGGCGAGCATTAGTGCAAAAGTAGATTATCTCGAAGATCTCAAAGAAAACGTTATTATTGGTCGTTTAATTCCTGTGGGTACAGGTCTTTATCGTAAAGAGGATATAGAGATAAAAGTAGGTGGCGAGGAGTAACCTCGCCAAACTTATATAAAGTTTAATTTAAGCTAAATATAATTTAAATTTCTATATAATTAGCCACTAATTTTAGAGAAAGGAAGAGAACGTGCCTACAATCAACCAGTTGGTAAGAAAAGAGAGAAAAAAGGTCATTAAAAAGTCTAAATCGCCTGCTCTTGTAAAATGCCCTCAAAGAAGAGGAGTATGTACAAGAGTCTATACTACTACACCTAAAAAACCAAACTCTGCACTTCGTAAAGTTGCAAAAGTAAGACTTACTTCAGGATATGAGGTAATTAGCTATATTCCAGGTGAAGGTCACAACCTCCAAGAACACTCTATTGTTCTAGTACGTGGTGGTAGGGTAAAAGACTTACCAGGTGTGAAATATCACATTGTTAGGGGTGCACTCGATACTGCGGGTGTTGCAAATAGAAAGAAATCACGATCAAAATACGGTACTAAAAAACCAAAATAATCGTAAAAAAATAGTGAGAAATTAAAGAGATTTAATGACTCACTCATAGCCACAGGCGAGGCTTAGTCGTCTGAGTAAATTAAAAAATTGAAGGGAGCTAGAAGTGAGAAGAAGAAGAGCGCCAGTACGAGAAGTAATGCCGGATCCTATTTATGGCAGTAAATTAGTAACAAAGTTTATTAATAAATTGATGTGGGACGGAAAGAAAAGTGTTGCACAAAAGATTTTTTACAATGCATTGAAGTTAATTGAAGAAAAAGATAAAGAAGCAAAAGGTATTGATGTCTTTAATGAAGCGATTGAAAATGTTAAACCTTTGCTCGAAGTAAAGAGTAGAAGAGTAGGCGGGGCGACTTACCAAGTACCGGTTGAAGTAAGACCAGTAAGGCAACAATCTCTAGCAATTAGATGGATAGTGGATGCAGCCAGAAATAGAAATGAACGTACAATGGCTGAGCGTTTGGCAAATGAACTTCTTGATGCTGCGAATAAACGAGGAGCAGCATATAAGAAGAAAGAAGATACTTACAAAATGGCAGAAGCCAATAAAGCATTTGCACACTACAGATGGTAAAAAAAACCGATATTACGGATTTCTTCAAAGAACGAGAGAACTTCTCTCGTTACTACACATATAAAAACATAATTCTCCAAAAACGATAAAGGATAACAGATGGCAAGAAAGACTCCTATAGAAAAGGTTAGAAATATAGGTATTGCTGCACATATTGATGCAGGAAAAACCACTACGACAGAGCGAATTCTCTACTACACAGGAATCTCTCATAAAATAGGTGAGGTGCACGAAGGTGCAGCGACAATGGACTGGATGGAACAGGAAAAAGAGAGAGGTATTACAATTACTTCAGCTGCAACTACATGTTTTTGGAAAGATCACCAAATTAACATCATCGATACTCCGGGACACGTTGACTTTACAATTGAAGTTGAGCGCAGTATGCGTGTTCTTGATGGTGCTGTAGCAGTTTTTTGTGCTGTTGGTGGTGTGCAACCGCAATCTGAGACAGTATGGAGACAGGCAAACAAATACCATGTTCCAAGAATCGTTTTTGTAAACAAAATGGATAGAATTGGAGCAGACTTTTTCAATGTTGAAAATCAAATTAGAGAAAGACTCAAAGCAAATCCAGTTCCTATTCAGATTCCTATAGGTGCAGAAGATAACTTCCGTGGTGTAGTTGATCTTGTAGAGATGAAAGGAATTGTCTGGGATGACGAGACAATGGGAGCAAAATATGAAGTAATCGATATCCCAGAAGATCTTAAAGAAAAAGCAGAAGAGTACCGAGAAAAGCTCATCGAAGCAGTTGCAGAAACTGATGAAGAGCTTTTAGATAAATATCTTGGTGGTGAAGAGCTTACAATAGAAGAGATCAAAAAAGGTATCAAAAAAGGTACTCTAGATATGACTATCACTCCAATGCTTTGTGGTAGTGCATTTAAAAATAAAGGGGTACAAACACTTCTTGATGCAGTTGTTGATTACCTTCCAGCTCCAACAGAAGTTAGTTGGATTAAAGGAATCGATCCAAAAACGGGAGAGGAAGTAAGTGTTGAATCTACAGACAATGGTCCATTTGCTGCACTTGCATTCAAAATTATGACAGATCCATTTGTTGGACAGCTCTCATTCATTCGGGTCTATAGAGGACAGATTACTAGCGGAAGCTATGTACTGAACTCAACAAAAGAGAAAAAAGAGCGTGTTGGGCGACTTCTCAAAATGCATGCAAATAAACGTGAAGAGATTAAAGAGCTTCCAGCAGGTGAGATTGGTGCAGTTGTTGGACTTAAATATACACTTACTGGTGATACGCTTTGTGATGAAAATCATCCAGTTATTTTGGAAAAGATGGAGTTCCCAGAGCCAGTTATTTCTGTTGCAGTTGAGCCAAAAACAAAAGCAGACCAAGAGAAGATGGCTACAGCATTAGCCAAACTTGCAGAAGAGGATCCGAGCTTTAGAGTTCATACTGATGAAGAGACAGGTCAGACAATTATTTCTGGTATGGGTGAGTTGCACCTTGAAATCATCGTTGATCGAATGAAGCGTGAATTTAAAGTAGATGCAGAAGTTGGTCAGCCACAAGTTGCATATAGAGAAACTATCAAAGCTCCTGTTGATCAAGAGTACAAATATGCAAAACAGTCTGGTGGTCGTGGTCAATATGGTCACGTATTTATCAAACTTGAACCACAAGAGCCTGGTAAAGGGTATGAGTTTGTAAACAACATAACCGGTGGTGTTATTCCAAAAGAGTATATCCCAGCAGTTGATAAAGGTATCCAAGAGGCAATGCAAAACGGTGTTGTAGCTGGATATCCAGTAGTTGATGTAAAAGCTACACTTTATGATGGAAGCTACCACGATGTTGACTCTAGTGAAATGGCATTTAAAATCGCTGGTTCTATGGCTTTTAAAGAAGCAGCTAAAAAAGCAAATCCAGTACTTCTTGAGCCAATCATGAAAGTAGAGGTTGAAGTTCCAGAAGAGTACATGGGTGATGTTATCGGTGATATCAATAGAAGACGTGGTCAGGTGCAAAGTATGGAAGATAGAGCAGGTAACAAAATCGTAACTGCTATGGTTCCACTTGCAGAGATGTTTGGATACTCAACTGATTTACGATCTTTCACACAGGGTCGAGGTACGTACTCTATGGAATTTGATCATTATGAGGAGGTACCTAAAAACGTTGCAGATGAGATCATCAAAAAACGTAATGGCTAAGGTTATAAAAACCGGTATAAGAGAAGAAAAAACAATCAAAGAGACTCTCCAAAAGGAGGGTTTCTTCAATATCTTCACATGGCATGACGAGCCACATACAAGCTATCCCGTGCATACACATCCACACTATGAAGTGCGATGGGTAATTGATGGTGTTTTAGAAATTACACAAGATGGTAAGACGATACAATTAGAGCCAGGTGATCGCTTAGAGAGCGAGCCAAATACTCCTCATAGTGCCTTTACTCCTACTGGTACAATATATGTTTGTGCGTCCCGGTAGCTCAGCAGGATAGAGCATCGGATTCCTAATCCGAAGGTCGTGGGTTCGAATCCCGCCCGGGACATACCATAAAATCGGGCTTTTAGAGGATTTTGCAAAGTTTAAGAAAGCGGTGGGTGTCGTCTTGGGTGTCGTCTTCTTAATTGTAACTTGCAACTACTTATAAACCTTTCTAATGCTTATATAATTATGCTATCATTGATATTGAAATCAATACAAATTAATCATAAACAATTATTATAAATCGAAAGAGTTATATTCTTTTCTTAAGAATTAAGCTTCAAAATCCATAAATAGCTATAAATCTTAATCAATTGGCTTTGGTCTTTTGTAGCCAATAGTAGCCATTGACGAGGTCTACATCTTCCCATTTAAGATGCAGCACTTCATTTTTACGCCTGCCAAATAGTTCAAATAAAAAGATAGCCTGATAGTATGGATCGTCTTTATAGATAGATTTGATAGCGTCATAGACAGCGATAAACTTTTGAGCAGCATTCGTAATGATTTTGCGTTGTAACGGGACTTTTATAATAATCCTCTCTATAGGATTTTTAATGAGTATGTCGTTTTCTATGGCAAATTTATACATAGGATTGAGAATACGCTTAACTTTTGCCTGATGCGCCTTAGAGTATCCATTAGCATCCATCTTGGCTATTATCTTTCTCACTTCAAAAGGTTTAAGATCGATCGCTCGTCTGCTTCCTATATGCGGTTGGATATGAATAGCAAAAAACCGCTTTTGCTCTTGCGTCCAGGAAGTGGAGGGTTTTTGTGATATGTAGAGATTGAATAGTTGTGTAATGGTGATTTTTTCATCTGGTTTGCGTCCTTGTCTTACTTCCTCTTTATAGTGTTGTAGCAACCTTTTAGCTTCGTTAATACGTGTGTGTTTATCCCATAGAGGATTATCGAGAGTGATTACTTTGCGGTATCGCTTTTTGAGATGCGTAAAATCAAATAAAAACTTGGTAGGCTGCTCTTTTTTGTAGTTTCCGATAAGGTAGAGGTTAGGGGCTATTTTCGTTTTAGCTGTATTATCTATCGCCAATGTTTACCTTTTGTATAGCCGTAATGTTGCCGTTATCAATACACCTCATCATGACTCCCAATATCGAGTAAGATTATCTCTTTATCAGTGATGATGAGGTCTATGACAATTCTATAGTGCATATCTATTGATACGCTGTAATATTCGTTTAGATCTCCTTTGAGCTTATGGAGTCTCAAAGAGGGATAGTATGGATCATTTTCCAGCTGCTCTATAACCTTTTTGTATTTTGGTAAAAGATTGGGATGCTTTTTAAAAAACTTTGCAGCCCTTTTGAGGTATTTTTCACTCTGTAGTATTTTGTATTTCATTCATAAGCTCTTGTATATGCTCTTTTGCCGTTACCTCTTTGACTTTACCTAATGCTCTCTCTTCCAAAAACTCAATATATCTCTTATCAAGCTTTTTAGCTCTTTCATACTCCTCTAAAGGCAAAACAATATACTTTGGCTTCCCTCTAAAGGTGATGATAGCCTCAGGCTTCTTTTTGAGTTCAGCTTCTATTGCTTTGATACCCTTCACCTTTAAATCGTTTGCGCTTATCATTGTTTATCCTTTGTAATCGCACTTTTAATCTATTATATCATACGATTGATTTGCATTGATTTGCATTGATATCTTTTAAGGTTGGATGATCGATTGAGTAGTATTTGCAGCATAAGAGAAAAATAGTGTTTATTGGATTAAGAAAGGAAGATATTATCTCATCTTATAGGTAGAAAATTTAGTGATTTAGTGTTTAAGTTTTGCAATGGGTGTCGTCCTGAGTGTCGTCTTTTAGTCAAAATATATCCATTTTAAGCAATCTATAAGAAAATAGGAATCCCCATAAATACGCTATTATCAATCAAAATCAATCTTAATCTTAAATAGACCTTAATTTCCCTAATCTGAAGGTCGTGGGTTCGAATCCCGCTCGGGACATGTAATTTAAATCATGGAAAATTTTGCGCATGCTCTTTGACATTTTCAGAAATTCCTCATCGTTTTTAGTTAAATTTATTACATTCAATTATGGTTCACAGAAAATTTAGCAATAAACTGAACAATCATCATTGTTTAAATAGCTCTTTAAAGATATAATATTATGTAAGCAAAAATTTAAAAGGAAATAGATGAAAAAGGGCCAAAAGGCGCTTGTTATTGATGATTCAGCGTTAGTGCGCAGATTTTTAAAAAAGGAGCTCGAAAGGCTTGGATTTGAAGTGGAAGTAGCAAAAGATGGAGAAGAGGGCGAAAAAAAAGCCTTAGAAAATAGATATGATTTTATAACTCTTGATATCGAAATGCCTAAAAAAAGTGGACTTGAAGTTTTAGAGTCCATAATGCAAGAAAACCCCACACGGGTTTTAGTTATTAGTGCTTATGTAATTGAAAATGGTGAGATTGCAATGAGAGCGCTTGAATTAGGTGCGCTTGATTATATCAAAAAGCCAAATTCAAAGGTTGTAACAGGGGAAGAGGGTTTTATAAAAGAGCTTGAGAATAAAGTGCGAGATAGTATGAAGATCAATAAATTATCTCTTTTAAGAAGGAAAAATAAGCCATTACGCCAACCTAATTCTATAGAAAAGCCTGCAAAATTTTTACCAAATGAGGACAAAAAATATGTCCTCATTGGTGCATCTACTGGGGGTCCAAAACTTATTGAAGCTATTACAAGGTCTCTTCCTGCAACATATCCATATCCAGTATGTGTTGTGCAGCATATGCCAGATACATTTACAGATAAATTTGCTCAAAGGCTGAATACTATAAGTCAAAATAGCGTAGTTGAAGCAAATAATGGCGAAGAACTTACGCCAGGAAAGATAATTATTGGTAAAGGTGGCAGGCATCTTCATTTTCGTAGAGATGGGAGTAAAATTGTATGCAAGTTGGTTCCAAATTTTAGTAATCGCTTTTTTGTGCCTAGTGTGAATGAGATGTTTTTTAGTGCATTGGAGGTTATGAATCCAAAAAATATTATGGCCGTGTTATTAACAGGTATTGGTGATGATGGGGCAGATGGCATGGTTGCACTCAAAAAGTCTGGAGCTTATACTATTGCGGAGAGTGAGGAGAGTGCAACAGTTTATGGAATGCCAAAAGAGGCTTATGTGAGAGGTGGAGCTGTAAAAGTGCTCCATTTTGATGAGATTTTACAAGAGATAATTGCATTTGGGAGTAGTAATGGCGTTAAAAAAAGTAGAAGCTGAAATACCAATTTCGCGATTTAAAGAGTTTCAAGAGGCAAGTCGCTATATTGAAGCCTTTGAAGAGTATAGTGAAGAAGAAGTATTTGCCGCTATAGATTATATGCTTGTGCATAAAGAGTTTCATTATCTTCTTCGAACACTTTTGCAACAATGTCAAAAAAAAGATATAGAAAAACTTTCAAGCTATATATTTGCTCGACTTAATTGTCTCAAAAGAGAAGAGGATCAGCAGTTGTTACAGGAACTACTTGCATGTCAAAACAGAGGTATTCAACACAATACTATTGCATATATATTGGCATGTTGTGAGCACTATGACACAGCTAAATTATTGCAAAATTACCCGATCTCAAAAGAAGAGCTTAAGATATTGGTTAAATATGGAGATTGTGAAAGTGTACATAACTATGCTACTAGGTTGCAAGAGGAACTTTTTGAAAGATTGCGTATTTTAGAAGAGTTTTTTGAGATATATGATCAAAAGAGGACTTATGAATGATTTTGATTTGATAAAACTTAGAGATTTTATAGCAGCAAAAACTGGCATTTTTATAGATGATGATAAACTCCTAAAAATCTATAAAAGAAAATTTGAAGATTTCATACAAAAACAGGGCTTTGAAGATTTTGAGAGTTTCTATCACCATCTCGTTTTTAGGAAAGATGAGTATCTATTACAAGAACTTATCAATCTCTCAACAGTGAATGAGACCTATTTCTTTCGTGAAGAGTATCAATTTAAAACTCTCGTGGAAGAGGCTGTGCCAGAACTTGATTCTTTACGCTCATCTCGTGATTCAATTAATATTTTGACAGCTCCTAGCTCTTCAGGTGAGGAGCTATACTCTATTGCAATCTACATTATGGAGTATGCTAAAGAGTTTTTTGCAAAGAGAGACTTTGTACTCGTTGGTATAGATATTGACTCTATGATGATAAAAAAAGCTCGAAATGGCGTTTTTAATCAAAGAAGTATCAGTAAGATCCCTCCTCATCTATTGCAAAAATATTTCATACAAGATGGCAAGCAATATAGGATTATTGATGAAATTCGTAAAGGGCTTACTTTTAAAGTTGTGAATGTGATGGACTTTTATGCTATGAAAAAACTAGGAAAGTTTGATGCTATCTTTTCACGCAATATGCTTATCTATTTTGATGAAAAGACACGTAAAGAGATATTAGCAACGTATCATGCTCTTTTAAAATCTCATGGATATCTCTTTTTGGGACATGCCGAAAAGGTCCCAGAAGAGATGGAGATTTTTAAAAGGGTGAAAAAAGGAGAGAGTATAATTTATCAAAAAGCCTAATTGAATGTTTTCCATCCTATATTAAAGAGATTGAATGACTTGGTATCTAAAGTAACAATACCTGCACTCAGAGATATTGTATTTGGAAGATAAGCAATATGTGCTTTAGAGACAGAGACAATATCTTTGATACTATCAACAATGATAGCATATTCATGTCCTTCGTTAGTCTTAATAATTAAAATTTTTGATTCATCAGTTGGGATAAAATCTTTTTTGAGCATTTTTGCAATATTTAAGAGATGGTAGGTTTTGTTTTTATAGAGTATAAGTCCTTGTACATTTTCATGTGTAGTTAATGCATTATTGGTGATATCAGTTTTGGAAAGCTCTAAAATAGTGATAATATTATCAATAGGTACAGCATAATCTTCTTGAAAGAGTGAAATAAGTAAAAAATCTTCTTCATACTTATACTCTTTTTTTGCAGAAGTGTTATGAGTATTCATTAAAAGTCCATACTTTTTAATACTATCTTGGATAAAAGATGAAGAGATAATTGGAATAATACTGTTTTGATAGTGAAAATACCCTTCAAAGAGTTGTTGTGGATCGCTCTCAATTATAATATCTTCATAAGCAATATCTAAAAGCCCTTCAATACGCTCTATTAAAAGTCCAAGTACTTGTGAATCATCTTGTAAAATGATGACAGAACCCTCTTTTGATGACTCTAAAGAGAGTTTTTTAGCCAAATCAGCAACTTTAAGAGCTCTATTTTTAAAATTATAGATTCCAGTTATCCATTCTTGGTGAAATTGTTGTACGAGATCTATATTTGTTATAGGAACAATAGAGTGAATAAAACTGTTATCTATAGCATAGAGTCTATTTTGTAAAGTAAAAAGAAGTAGTGGCCGAAAATGCTCTTTTGTATTTTGGGAAACTTTTTTTTCTTCGCTTTGCTGTAGTGGTGGAAAAGTAAGAGATTGAAGAATATGTTGGAGAGGAAGTTCCTGAAACACAATATCATCTTTTTCATAAAGACTACCTGCTCTAGAGCTATTTTGATCAAACTCTTCTAGGGCTAAAATTTCATCAATTAAAAACGCATAAGCATTATTTTGAAACTCTAAAAGCAATACAGGTTTATTTGTTGTCTCTTTACATTCATTTATATTGAGAATCTTTTTAAGGCAAAGAAGCAGATAGTGTGAAATACCTTGCTGTACGCTGCCAATTATATAATCATTCATGTGAAGCATAGAGACGATTTTTTGTGCATAGAAGATCTGTTTTATATAATCAGTTGGAATGACATATACTTGATTATCAATGCGAAATTTTATAACTGTTGTTTTCATAACTACAGCCTTTGGGTAACAAGATTAATCTGGTTTATATCATTTTGCATCTGATTAGCAATATTTTTAATAATTTGCGCCGCTTCTTTTGATTGTGTCGAGTTTGTAAAGCTAAGTTCAGCTGCCTCTTGTATCTGCTGTGATGCTATGAGGGATTGCTCGAGAGCTTGGAGCATCTGGTTTGTAGCTTCAGAGAAAGTTTCAATCGTTTTTTGAACGTGTTCAAGTTGTTGCATATTTCTTGAAAGCTCTGTTTTTAATTTCTCTAATTTATTGAGCTCTCGATCTTGAATGAGAATAATATTATTTATATCAACGAGCATTGTGTCATTTTGATCTTGAATTTCATCAATGATTTCAATAATTTTGTCCAGATCGTTTTCAGAATCGATAGCGAGATTACGGATATCGTTAGAGACCTCTCGAAATCCTTTGCCCTTTTCGCCAAGTCTTATTGCTTCTAATGCACCATTAATAGAGATACTAGCAACCTGTACAATTGCTAATTCTATTTTCCTAATAAGATTGCTGAGTGTCAAAATTTTTGATTTGATAAACTGTAAATCATTTTTCCGTTCATTGGCAAGACCATAGTTTTGTTTTGTCGAATATTGTACGTATGAGATAAGCTCTATTATCTCTTGAAACTCTTTTTGTACATTTTGAATCTCATCATAAATATTTTCTACTTTATCCACTCCATCTTTAATGTGTCCTAGACATTTTTGGGCAACTTGTGCATTTGTTTGTGCATCATTTTTAGCAAGTTCTGCAGCTGTCTCTATCTGCATAAGGGCTTCCAATACCTGCTCCATAGAGTTGTTGAGTTCAAAAACAGAGCTGGAGAGCTCTTCTGAAGCAGTAGCGAGTTCATGCTTTATTGCTTCTTTATCATTTGTGTGCATAGATTCTATAAGATTATCTATCATTTTTGCTGCTTCTTCGATCTGAGAAAAAGCGGTATTTTGCATACTAATTGTACTTGTGACCTGTGCTACTGCACTCGCGCTCTCTTCTGCTGCACTAGCTATCGTTTCTGCTCCTCTGTGTAATATAGCTATCTCTTTGACTACTTCTTGGATATTTTGTAGCAGTGCATCGATATCGTTAACAAATTGCTCCATCGTTTGAACCATAGTAGCTATTTTTTGATGGGAACTATCAGCTTTTTGGGAAGAGTTTTCCATTTCATCTTTTACTTGCAAAATATCGTTCTTGCTTTTTTCGACTTTATCTTTAATAATATCGACAACCTGCTCTATCTTATGGGCATAGACATTCGATTTTGAAGCGACCAGGCGAATCTCACGTGCCATTACATTAAATGACTCCCCCTCTTCTTTCACACGACTTGCTTCAATTGCAGCATTGAGGGCAATAAGGGCAAGATTGCGAATGATATTGACTGCTTCTGTGATCTCTTGCGATGTTTCAAAAAGCTCTTGACTCTTTTGTACAATGTTATTGGCCCACCCAGAGGCTTGCTCCATTCCATTTTTTGTATCACCAATACTTTCTTGCGTCTCTAAAAATACCTCTTGTAAATCATTTGATATACCAACAATTTTATTTGTCTCTTTTTCAAGCATTATAGAGTTCTCTTTGATTTGCGTAATAGCGCTAAGACTCTCTTCTGCTGCACCAGCACTCTCTTCTGCAGCTGCGGCAATCTGCTCCATGGTCTGCTTGAGCTCTTCAATAGCTGTGTATCCTTCTGCGATCTCTTTCATAAAGTTTTGTGAGATGCGAGTAAGCTCTTCTTGTACTGTTTCATCTCCTGTAGATGATGTTTGTACAGATTGTGAAGCCTCTTTTATTACCTGCTGTCTTTGTTCTATTTGTTCTTCTTGCTCATAACTTGTTTCATAGCTTTGATGTTGTTTAAATGCCATAACCGTACCTTTTCATAGAACTTTAATGTATGAAATACGCTTATAAATTTAAGCTATTTATTATTATCGAATATTTTTTAAAAAAAATGAGTATATAGAAAAAAATAAACTTTATATTAAGAGATAGACTTGTTACTATAATTTTTTGCATAATGACAGAGGGAAAAATCCAAAGAGTGCCACATGTATTGGACTTATACAATACCCTATCTTTTTTTTTAAAAAACAGCTATAATATTTTTACCCAAAAATTTTTTGGGATGCATTATTTTCAAAGGAACAATCGATGAAGCAAATTTATGTAGGGAATCTCCCATACAGATCAAGTGAAGAGGATGTCAGAGAGCTTTTTGCTCAGTATGGCGATGTAAATTCTGTTAAGCTTATAACAGATAGAGAAACAGGACGTGCAAGAGGTTTTGGTTTTGTTGAAATGGATGATAGCAGTGCACAAGCAGCTATTGAAGCGCTAGACGGGAAAGAATTTGAAGGAAGAGTTCTAAAAGTAAACGAGGCTCGACCAAGAGAAGAGAGACCTCGAAGAACATTTAACTAACTATTCTCCATGGCGGCTTTGCCGCCTTGCATCTCTATCCCCCACATTATCTTATCTATTCCAAACTTTTTTCTTATAAGATTGGTAGAATTGAAGAGATTGTACAACTTTTTATCACCCTCATATGTGAAAATATCGTAGAGTTTTTGATCGTAAAATCTCGAGCAGTGCAAAGATATCCGAATAATTGGCTCTACTGATAATATGTCACACATAGTTAAAAGTTCTAAAGCGATGTTTTTGAGTAATTGCTCGCTAAAGATTTTGTGTGAGAGGGTATGAGCTTTTGCTTTGCTTCCATTTTCATATTTCAAGCTTAAAAGATAAAACTTTGGTTCAAGACGCAGTCTTGCGACACTAAAAGCTAAATGGCGAGCCAGAATAACTATACGGCGTTGCAGTTCTTGGCGATCGATGAGGGGGTCGATAGTGCGTGATATGCCTACAGATTTTCTTGGACTTTTATGTTCTATTGGCTCATTATCAATACCCCATATTCTTTTATAAAGGGTTATACCCGGCTTTTTCCAGCTGTAAAAGAGCTCTTTTATCTCTTTTGTCTCTCCTAAAGTCTTAATACCGTAATTGCGTAGGCGTTTGCAATAGCCTCTTCCAATACCTGGAAATTGCTCGATAGGAATAGGAGATATAAATTGCTCTACATCACGTACTACTTTTATGCCGTGAGGTTTTGCAAAAGATGTTGCAAGTTTTGCTGTCCATTTACTCTTAGCAGCTCCTATGGATATGGGAAGGTGAAAGGTTTTGAGAATTTTTTGCTGGAGTGAGTGGAGAAATGGCTCTATTTCACTCTCATTTACCCACCCACTGAGATCTGCAAAAAACTCATCGATGCTAAACTGCTCAACTGCTGGGAGCTCTTTTTTGAGAAATAGATGGAGTTTGTGTGAGAGTTCATGGTAGTAGAGATGATTTGGCGGGACTACTTGCAACGAAGGATATACCTGGAGAGCTTCTCGTATAGTCATACCGGTTTTAATGCCATATTTTCTTGCTTCATAACTTGCAGTGATGATAATACCTCGAATTTTCTTCCCTTCAATAAAATACTCTTCAAAACTGTTTTTAGCATCATACATAATAGAAGGTACAAAGGCACCACTATTAGCATGGGTTGTATCTATATTTTTATTAAAACTATTAAATATAAAGGGATCTCCCCTTCCTCCCACAGCTGCAGGGATATTACGTAGACTTGGCTTACGAATGCGTTCAGCTGATATGAAAAATGCATCAAGATCGAGATGGATTTTCATAGCTTTTCTCCTATAGTTGTTTAGTCTTATTAAAAATATTAACAATTTATTAAATAGATGGTAGAATAATTAACAAAATGTTTATTGGAGTAGGTATGCTTGGTTTTCAAGAGGTTGTGGAACGGATAAAGGATATTATCTCAAAAGAGATTGGAGAGAGAAAAATTTATGATAAAGATGTAGCAGCAGTACTCGGTCTTACGCCAGAGCACTTTTCTATGCTCAAAAGAAGAAAGCGATTGCCTTTGCCAGAGTTACTTGACTTTTGTGCTAAGAGGCGCATTAGTATCAACTGGCTTCTTTATGATCAAGATCCTGCATCTTTGCATAAAGAGACAGAGAAGTTTGCATATGTGAAATATTTTAAAGAGGTTAATGCAAGTGCTGGGGGAGGGGCTTTTAACTATGAATTGGTTTCACAAAAACTTTTTTTGGATGAAGAGATTGTGGAGATTCTTGGAGGCAAAAAGAGGTTACAATATATTCAAGCCATCAATGTTTTGGGCGATTCTATGGAACCAACATTGAAAGATGGAAGTATCGCTTTTGTAGATACTTCACAACAAGATATCAAAAAAGGGGGACTTTTTCTCATATCTACAAATGCTGGATTATTTATAAAGAGAATTCGTCTGCGAACCGATAAAATGGTAGAATTAGTTTCTGATAATGCAAATTATGCTATAGAAGAGGTTGAGCCAGAGAGTGTAACAGTAGTAGGCCGTGTTATTGGGAGTATTGAAAAGATTTAAAAGGATACTTTGTGTTCAAATACTATGCGAAATATTTTGTGCTCTATCTATTTATAGGTATTATTCTTGGATCTTTACAAATATATGTGGTTATGGAGCCAATAGAAATATCCCTTCGCTATCTTCTGCTTCCTCTTTTAATGATACTCTTGTTTGCCTATTTTCCAGCAAGAGCAGAATATAGATTGCAAGAGATGAGGGAAATGAAAAAAAGAGAGGAGTATAGTGAAAAATACAAAGAGACAATTCAGTCCACGCAACGAGGAAGACTCAAAAGAGATGCCCTAACAGGGGCACTTAGCAAAGAAGCTTTCAATGAGATAATAGGGCTAAAGATTATCGAAGCAAAACATGTTTCAAGTCCCCTTTCACTTATTCTATTTGATATCGATTTTTTCAAAAAGATCAATGATACATATGGCCATATTGTAGGTGATCAGGTCTTAAAAGAGTTGAGTGAAGTTGTACGAAGTAATCTGCGTGAATCTGAATATTTTGTGCGGTGGGGTGGGGAAGAGTTTATTGTTCTTTTACCAGGAACCCATTTAAATGGTGCTCTTATGGTAGCTGAGAAGCTACGGAGAAAAGTAGAGGAGTATACATTTCCTGAAGTTGAACGGATGACCTGTAGTTTTGGTGTAACAGCACTAAAAAACAATGATACAATAAAAAGCTTCATAATACGTGCTGATGAGGCTTTGTATGAGGCTAAAAATGATGGGAGAAATAGGGTGAAGGAGAAGGTATAAGAGTTATTGTTTATGGAGATATTCATGGCTGCTTAAATGAACTAAAACTATTACGCAAAAAAATAGGAGTCACAAAAGAGGATATTGAGGTAAGTGTAGGGGATTTTATAGGAAAAGGTCAATACTCCAAAGAGACTCTTTGCTACTTGCAAGAACACTCCATTAAGGCTATAAGAGGAAATCACGAAGATAAATTTTTACGATACTACTATCACGAACAGCGTTTTTTAACTCAAGGGATTGCAAATCCGATGCAGCTCTCTGCCAAAGAGCAAGAGATCTATAAAACTCTTGATAAAGAGGATTTTGTATTTTTGCAAAGTCTACCACTTTTTCTCCAATTTAATGCATTAACAGTTATACATGGTGGGATTTTGCCATCAACAAATCTTGCAAAGCTTGATAAAAAAAGTGCAGCACAAGTGATGCGTGTGCGTTATCTTGATGTTCATGGAAGATTTGTTGCCCTCGATGATGCTGATCCGCATATACACTTTTGGTGGAGTGAACTCTATGATGGAAGATATAGGTATGTAGTATATGGGCATCAACCCTTCTTATACCCTAGAGTTGATCGCTGGAGCTTTGGCATAGATACTGGAGCAGTATATGGTAATAGACTCACAGCAATTGTTTTTGCTGATGCTAAAACTCCTTTTTGCTATGAGCTTTTTTATGTACCATCTCAAACTTATGCAAAAAAGAGCAAACCGTGGATAGTATCCGATTTATAGCCGATGTGCATTTGGCAAAAGTGGCAAAATATATGCGTCTCTTGGGATTTGATACACTCTATTTCAACCAAATAGATGATAGTACATTACTCCAAATTGCTGCGAAGGAAAAGAGATATATCTTGACAAAAGATAGAGGATTAGCGCAGCGTAGTGACAGGGTCTATTTGGTAAAAGAAAAAGAGATAAAAGGGCAAATCTATGAAATATTGCGCCATTTTGCAGTAAAGCAGTGTGAGCCATTTACGAGATGTTTAGTAGATAATGCTTTTTTACAACCTGTATCAAAAGAGGAAATTATTGATAGACTTCCTCAAAAAGTAATTGGATGGTGTAATAAATTTTGGATATGCCCAGTGTGTGGACGTATTTACTGGCATGGTACCCACTTTTTGAGGATGAAAAAATTTATCGATGAGGTGTGTGGTGAAATTCAGGCACGAGCTCTTGTAAAAGAGTGATAATTTTTTGTGGATTTTGTGTTTGTAGCAGCTCTTCTATCTTTTCTCTAAGTTTTGCAAAATCAATTGGATCTGGTTTAGCGATATAGATTGATTCATAGCGTGTTGGTTCTTCTGCCCCTTCTAAGAGGATCTCTTCATAAAGCTTCTCTCCTGGACGAAGTCCAATAAATTTGATAGGTACCTCTTTATTGTAAATCTCCATCATCTTTTTTGCAAGATCTACTATTTTAACAGGCTCACCCATATCCAAAATAAATATCTCTTTACCCTTTGCGATAGTTGCAGCTTGTAAAACGAGTTGGCAAGCTTCACTTGTGAGCATAAAGTAGCGGGTAATTTCTGGGTGCGTGACAGTAATAGGTCCTCCCTGCTCAATTTGGGCTTTAAATTTTGGTATAACGCTTCCGCTACTTCCAAGTACGTTCCCAAAACGTACAGCGCAGATTGTAGTATTGTGTGATGGTATACTTTGAGCATAAAGTTCACAAACACGTTTTGTAGCTCCCATAATATTTGTTGGATTAACAGCTTTGTCTGTTGAGATGAGTACAAAATGGGGCACTTCATGCGCAATTGCAGCATCAATACAGCTTTTAGTACCTAAAATATTATTTTTCACAGTTGCCTGGGGGTTAAGCTCTGCAAGATGGACATGTTTATATGCTGCAGCGTGTAAAATAATATCAGGTTTGTGCTTTTGAATGATTGATGCAATTTCATTATACTGTGTCACATCGCAAAGATATGGAATAAGTGAAGGGTGTTTTTCACTAATTACATAGAGATTGTATTCACTTATTTCAACACCTATTACCTCTTTTGCCCCATATACAAAACATTGTTGTACTAATTCGCTGCCGATACTCCCGCCAGCACCTGTGATGAGCACGCGCTTGTCTTTTATAAACTCTTGAATAGCTTTACTGTCCAAATCTCTCGGTTTTCTTGCAAGGAGATCTTCAATCTCAAGATTACGTAAAGGCTCTTTTGTAAGAGTTGCGATCTTTATCTCATCAATACCATGCTCTTTTGCTTTTTTTTCAAGATCCTGTAATTTTTTAGGCTCCAGTTTTGTAGCAATTATAAGTGCATCTGGAGTGAGATGCTGCCAAAATTTCTCTTCAGAGAGAATCGGTATAGAGCTAAGGAAGTTGCCAGATCTGTTATTATCGATGATTGCAAGGGGTTTGTAGTCAAGTTCACCATTGAGAAATGCATCAATGAGGTTTTTTGTGTTGGGTGATATACCATAAATGGCGCATGTTTTGATACTTTTATGTTTTGTCGATTCTATCCATACTCTTTTTGCAATGCGAACAGCTGCTAAAAAGACAAGGGAGAGGAAAAAATCTATAAAAAGTGCGCTGCGAGGGAAAAGCAATACTTTTTCATGTAAAGGAAAAAGAAGGAAGATAGCAACGCTGTATGCTCCTATGAGTGCTAACAGAAGTTTGCGCGCTTCACTAAGACCATAGAAACGCCAAGTAAAGTGGTACTGCTTAAAGAGGTAGAGAAAAATAATTTTTATAGAAGTTATAACAAGATAGATCTTCCAAAAATCATGCCAAGCAATAGGAGGAATAGAAAAACTATAACGAAGAGTATAGGCTAAAAGAAGAGATAAAAGTGAAAAAATTGCATCTGCAATTATAAAAAAAAGGACTCTTTTACCTGTCGTTGGTTTTAACAAACTGTCATGATTTTTTCGCATATATCCTCTACCTGCTCTTTTGTGAGTTGTGTACCGCTAGGAAGACAGAGTCCCTGTTGAAAGAGTTGTTCACTCATTCCTTTTCCATAAAATTTATTATCTTTACAGAGTGGTTGTAGATGCATAGGCTTCCATAATGGACGCGATTCGATACCTTTGCTTAAAAGGGATTCGTAGATACGTAACGGATCGGTTTCAAAGAGTGCAGTTGTAAGCCATCTATTACCAAAACTTTCAGGGAGTTCGGGCATAAAAGTTGCGCTATCTTGAAGATACTCTTGATACCAAGCAAAAATTTCTCTCTTTTTTGCAATGCGCTCATCTAATACTTCCATCTGCGCTACACCAATTGCTGCAAGAATGTTGCTAAGACGATAGTTATATCCGTAGGTTTCGTGTTCATACCATGGATATCCTGGTTCTTTTGCCTGTGTGGAGAGGAACCTGGCTTTTTGCATCAGTTTTTCATCTTTTCCTATGAGCATGCCTCCACCACTGGTTGTGAGGATCTTATTGCCATTAAAGGAATATGCTCCAAAAATTCCAAATGTACCAGTGTGTTTTTCCTCAAACCTTGCTCCAAGAGACTCTGCAGCATCTTCGATGAGATGCGCTCCATACTTTTGGCATAGATTCGCAATCTCTTTGATATTGGCACTTTGGCCATAAAGATGGGTAACTATCACAGCTTTGGGGTGCTCACGTTTGAGTGCTATTTCTAGTGCTTCGGGATCCATCTGCCAGCTTGTATCGCAGTCTATAAGAATTGGCTTGGCTTTTTGGTAAAGAATTGGTGCAAGAGATGCTATAAATGTAAAATCGCTTACTGCTACCTTGTCACCCTCTTTGATTCCAAGAGTACGCAAGGCAAGATGAATACCAGCAGTAGCATTGCAAAGTGCAAGTGCATACTTAGCATTTGTATACTCTTTGACTGCTTCTTCAAAGCGGTCTATAAATTCGCCAACTGGAGCAATATAGTTACTTGCAAAAGCCTCTTCAATATATACAAGCTCTTTACCGCTCATGTGAGGAGGGGAGAGATAGATTTTCATCAAAGCCTTTTATCCACTATATCTTTTGGCAGTATACCCTTAATATCAAACACTATACTTGATTTCGGTATCTTTTGATAATCAAGCTTCTTAAACTGCTCATGAGCAACAGCTAAAATGATAGAATCATACTCTGCAAAGTTTGGCTCATTTGCTAAAAGCTCAAGATTATACTCTCTTTTTACTTCTTCACTATCAGCCCAAGGATCATATACATCTACTTTGATTCCAAAATCTTGTAGCTCTTGTATTACATCAATAACTCTACTATTTCTAATATCTGGACAGTTCTCTTTAAAAGTTATTCCAAGTACCAATGCTTTGCTTCCCTTTACCTTATGTCCTTTATGGATAAGGAGTTTCACGACCTTGTTGGCTACGAAGATGCCCATCTCATCATTTGTTCTTCGACCAGCAAGTATTATTTGTGGATGGTATCCCACCTCTTTTGCTTTGTATGCTAGGTAGTAGGGATCTACTCCGATACAGTGTCCACCAACAAGACCTGGACGAAAGGGAAGGAAGTTCCATTTCGTTCCAGCTGCTTCAAGCACATTCAGTGTATCGATATTTAATTTATCAAAGATTAAAGCTAGTTCATTGACAAAAGCAATATTGATATCTCTTTGAGCATTTTCTATTACTTTTGCAGCCTCTGCTACTTTGATACTTGGTGCTAAATGTGTTCCAGCGGTGATGATGCTTTTATAGAGCTCATCTACTTTTTTTGCAACTTCTGGAGTACTGCCGCTAGTTACTTTCTTAATAGTTGGAAGTCTATGTTTTTTATCTCCTGGATTGATTCTTTCGGGACTATAGCCACAGAAGAAATCTTTATTAAATTTTAGTCCACTTTCACGCTCTAATTCTGGTACACACACCTCTTCAGTACATCCTGGATAGACAGTTGATTCATAAATAACAATATCACCTTTTTTCAATACTCTGCCAACTGTTCTACTAGCCATGATGAGAGGAGTGAGGTCAGGATTTTTATGCTCATCTATTGGAGTTGGAACAGTGACGATATAGATATTTGCATCTTTAATCTCATCTATTGAGGAGGTAAAGGAGAGGTTTTTAGCTTCTTGGAGTTCTTCTTTACTTACTTCTAATGTTCTATCATAGCCATTTTTGAGCTCTTCAATTCTTTTAGTATTAATATCAAATCCGATGGTTTTATACTTTTTACCAAATTCTACTGCTAATGGCAGGCCTACGTAGCCGAGACCGATGATGGCAAGAGTCAAAAGCTCTCCTTTGGAAAAGCTGCATGAAATATATGATCTAAATCAAAAGGGCGAATTGTTTTATTGAAACCAAGAAGATATGGGATGATCTCAAGAAAAAGGTATGCAAGATGAAGCATGGGCAAAAAAATTATAAGCATAGTTTTAAATGTTGAAGGTTTATGCCATTCTCGTATCCACTCAATTGCGCTCTTTACATCATAGAGGGCTAGCATTGCTTCAAAACTAATGATAAAGCCTAAAACAAGATATGTTAAAATGAAGCTATAAACAAAGAGATAGAAAAAAAACTCAAGGTTACTCATGCCACATCTTTTTTCTTCGCATTATAGCAAAAACTCTCTCAATATATTGATGATAATTGTTTTATTTTTTAGTGGATGTGCTATGAAGCAAAAGATTACAAGTGAGCCAGTGCGTTTTGTTTTCAAAACGAAAAGTATAAAAGTTGCTGCTAGTGGTTTTTTGCAACGAGGAGGAAGTCTCAAACTCCAAGCATATGGTGCTGGACAGCCTCTGTTTGAGCTTATTTTAGGTAAAAGAGTCTGTATAAATGGACGGTGCATGTCCTATGCGATGTTTAATGAAAAAGTGCTTTCTCCCTTTTATCCATCTTATATTATACGTAATATTTTAGAAAGTAAGCCAATATTTGCTGGTAAAAACTTAGAAAAAAGAGGTGATGGATTTTTCCAAGAGATCTTGGATGAGCGCTTTGCTATAATCTACCGGGTAACTAAAAAGGGTGTATATTTTAAAGATAGTAAAAATAAAATATTGATAAAGCTAAAGGAGTTAGATTGAGTAAATTTATTGGTGCGCATGTAAGTGCCAGTGGAGGAGTGGAAAATGCTCCTAAAAATGCACAAAAAATTGGTGCAAAAGCTTTTGCACTCTTTACAAAAAACCAGCGCCAATGGAAAGCAAAGCCTCTATCAAGTGAGAGTATTGAAAAATTTAATGAGTATGTGGAAAAGGCTGGTATTGAAAAAAAACATATATTGCCACATGATAGTTATCTCATCAATCTAGGCCATCCAGAGGATGAGAAGTGGCAAAAAAGTCTTGATGCGTTTATAGATGAAGTGCAGCGCTGTGAGCAATTAGGGCTTGATAAGCTCAACTTTCATCCCGGAAGTCACCTTAAAAAGATAAGTGAAGAGGAGTGTTTAGATCGCATTAGTGAGGCTATGAATGAGACGCTCAAGCAAAGTAGCAATGTTATCCTTGTGATTGAAAATACAGCGGGACAAGGAAGCAATTTAGGATACAAATTTGAACATCTACGCTATCTTATAGATAAATCTATTGATAAATCACGTGTTGGAGTTTGTCTTGATACTGCACATATGTTTGCAGCTGGGTATGATTTACGCACAAAAGAGGCTTATGAAAAGACAATGCAAGAGTTTGATAAGATTGTTGGATTTGAGTATTTACGGGGAATGCACATTAACGATTCTAAAGCCAAATTTGCAAGCCGAGTAGATCGCCACCACTCTCTTGGCAAAGGAGAAATAGGTCTTGATGCATTTCGTTTAATTATGCAAGATGAACGCATAAAAGATATTCCCTTGATTTTGGAAACAATTGATGATACTATCTGGGATAAAGAGATAGCACTTTTATATTCTTTTATGGAGAGTTAATGGAATTTTTAAAAGATTTTTTACAAGTCAAAGATGTAAAAAAAGCCAAAATTTTCCCGCACCTCAAGGTGAGTGAAGAGGAAGCGAAAATTTTACAATATCTTACTAAAGAGTACATCAATGGTGAAGATGAGGTAAATGTTTTTGATGTACTGAATGACATTTACGGAGAAGAGAGGTTTATCTATCTTGATAAGCTCCATTTGATAAAAAATCTGCTAGATTTAGGATGGATTGTACAAGGTGGGTTTGGTTCACTCAAATCCAATGACTTTACGAAGTTAGAGCTTCTCCATAGCGAAATTGCTCTCAGTGTCCCCTTTTTGCGCCTTTTGGAAGAGGGTAATGTAGAGCTTGCTTTGCCTGAAATAAAGCCGTATGAGGATCATCTTGAATATTTTGAGGACCAATTTTTCCGCATAGAGATCTATCAAAAAATTGCACAGGCACGTCAAAACTACAGCACAGATGCTCCTACAATAAATAGACTCAAAAACAAACTCAATCTATTAGAAAACCGTATCAAAGAGAGATTACAAGTAACAACCAAAGAGCTTGAGGTAGAAAAACTCTTCCAAGAGTATGCTCTTTCGCAAAAAGAGCAGATTATTTTTTTGGCTCTTTTAAAAGAGGAGTATGCAGGGAACGAGGGGGGTTTGAGAGAGATGAATGCGCTTATTGATCTTATTAGTTTTAATGAGTATGAACGTATAGAAAATAGATCCCTTCTTGAAGAGCATGCAAAACTTATAGCTAATGGGCTCATTGATTATGATGAGGTGCTCACCCCTTTTGGTAATCTCTCTCGAAGCTTTTTTGTTGTAGAAGATATCATGCAGCGCATAGTCCATCCAGATCGTAAGCGTAGTAAAAAACTCAAACTCCAAAATCTCATAAAAGAGCAAGATATTTTTGAGCTTATTGAGCCAAAAACAACTTTAGATGATGTGGTGTTGCATCCTGAGACGAGAAAAACCCTCGATGCCCTTTTGCGACAGATGGATAGACGCGTAGCTGAGAGACTCAAAAAGTGGGGTATTAAAACAAAAAAACGAGGCGTTGATGCAAGGATCATCTTTTACGGTCCTCCAGGAACGGGAAAGACGCTTACAGCGCTTTCACTAGCAAAATCATTGAAAAAACCGGTGCTCAGTTTTGATTGCTCTAAAATTCTCTCTATGTATGTGGGTGAGAGTGAAAAAAATGTACGCAAGATTTTTGATACCTATAGGGATCTTAGTCAAAAAGCTAAGAGTGAGCCGGTACTTCTACTCAATGAAGCAGATCAATTCTTAAGTGCACGTAGCCAATCTCCTGGAAGCAGTGCTGATAAAATGCACAACCAGATGCAAAATATCTTTTTAGAGCAGATTGAAAATTTTGAAGGAGTGCTTATTGCTACAACAAATCTGCTTGAGACAATCGATAGTGCATTTTCTCGCCGTTTTAACTATAAAATAGAGTTTAAAAAGCCTAGTTTCCAAGAGCGTGTGAAGCTGTGGGAGATGATGTTACCCAAAGAAGCAGATTATGAGCAAGGATTTGATATAAATACTTTGGCACAATATGATCTTACTGGTGGGCAAATCAATATTATTATAAAAAATACTGCATATAAAGTGGCTATCAAAGAGGAGCCGATTTTTACTATGAGTGATTTTATAGAAGAGATCCAAAAAGAGAAGATCTCAGCTTTTGGTGATGAAAAATCGATGGGGTTTTTGCATAGATAGGAATCTATGTAACATTCAGAAACAGACAATATTATCTTTTTGAATAGAAAAGAATGCTCAAACTCTTTTAAAATTCTTTTTGTTACACTTGCAGATAGATATATTAGGCGACTGCCCATTTACTAAAGGAGCATAGATGATGAGTCATATGGATGTGGCGCATCCCTATTTTGGTGCGTTTTTACTCTTTGTTATAACAGCTATAGCCTTTACGGCCACGACTGCGGCTGCGAGATTTGTCAGTAGAAGATTGGCACGTCTTGATACAGAAAAACTCAAAGTTGCAATATATGAGTGTGGTCCTGAGCCCGATAAGCAACCAAACAGAATCTCTGCGCAATTTTATCTCATTGCACTTCTTTTTATTCTGTTCGATGTTGAAATTATATTCATGTTTCCTTGGGCGATAGACTTTAAAATACTTGGTTGGTTTGGGTTTGCTGAGATGATACTCTTTATTTTGCTTTTGGCTATAGGTTTTGTATATGCATGGAAGAAAGGAGCTTTGGAATGGCACAGCATCAAGTAAATTTTGCTTCAAATGCGGGTTTACCCGTTGCACTTACTACTGTAGATAAATTAGTCAATTGGGGACGTACCAATTCTCTTTGGGTACTTACCTATGGACTTGCGTGCTGTGCTATCGAGATGATGGCAAGTGGTGCAAGCCGATACGATTTTGACCGATTTGGTGTAATCTTTCGGGCTAGTCCTCGCCAATCTGATGTTATGATTGTTGCTGGAACACTTACGAAAAAACATGCTGAATTTATTCGTAGACTCTACGATCAAATGGCAGAGCCAAAATGGGTTATATCTATGGGTAGCTGTGCAAATACTGGTGGAATGTTTAATACTTATGCAACTGTACAAGGGGTAGATAGAGTAATCCCTGTAGATATCTATCTTCCAGGCTGTGCGCCAAGACCAGAAACATTGCAGTATGCTGTGATGCTTTTACAAAAAAAATTGCGTAAGCGCTCTATTTTTCAAAAACAAAAACCTAAAAGGCTTGTATAATGAGACCTTATAGACCAAAAGATAACGTACAAAAAAAATCGTACTATACCGATCGCTTTTGGGTGGCTCCAAAAATTCCCCATGAGCCGGTAGAAGATGAAGTTTTTAAAGCTGATTTAGCAAGTCTTAAAAAAAGCGTAAAAGTCAAAGATGCCTATATCGAGCGAGGGCAGATGGTAATTATTATTGATGCAAAGGATAATATAGCTACGCTTAAACATCTCAAAGAAGAGTGTGGTTATGATGTTCTTTCTGAAATGAGTGCAATCGATTACTTAGCAAAAGATGGAGAGTTTGAGATTTTTTATCAACTTCTTGCAATGAGTAAGCGAAAACGTGTGCGCGTAAAATGTCGTATTAAAGTGGATGAGGCCATTGAGAGTGTCGAGCCTCTTTTTCGCAGTGCAGACTGGAGTGAGCGTGAGATGTATGATATGTTTGGCATCAAAGTCAACAACCATCCATACCTCAAACGCATCTTGATGCCTGAGGATTGGGTTGGTTATCCTCTTCGCAAAACATATCCACTCCATGGTGATGAAGCAGCACAATGGTATGAAGTGGATAAAATATTTGGAAAAGAGTATCGAGATGTAATCGGTCCGGAGCAAAGAGATCCGGCTTATATCAGCACAACAGATACCTGCAATTTTGCACGAATCTATCATGAAGTGCCAAGATGTGCTGATCCTAATAGTGAGCCAGAGCAGATTGAGAGTTTCAATGAGGATGCACCACTTGTTGAGACATTTGATCTTAAAAAAGCAAAAATAGTAGATAAAACACGATAAGGGCTTGAATATGCAACAAAGAAATAGATTAGAGCCATATTTTGAAAACCTGGTTTTCGAGCGTGATGACAATAAAATGGTCATAAACTTTGGACCACAACACCCATCTGCCCACGGACAGCTAAGACTCATCCTTGAGATGGATGGAGAGCAGATAACCAAGGCAGTCCCAGATATTGGATATCTGCACCGTGGTATGGAAAAGATGGGCGAAAACATGATTTACAATGAGTTTTTGCCTACAACAGATCGTATGGATTATATTGCTGCAACTTCCAATAACTACGCTTTTGCATTGGCAGTAGAGCGTCTGCTTGGTATAGAAGATAAAGTGCCACGTAGAGCTAAAGTTATCCGAATGATTTTGCTTGAGCTCAATAGAATTATTTCACACCTTTTCTGGCTTGCAACACATGCCCTTGATGTAGGTGCGATGAGTGTCTTTTTGTACTGTTTTAGAGAGCGTGAACATGCAATGGATTTAATCGAAGATTACTGTGGTGCAAGGCTTACTCATAGTTCTGTACGCATTGGAGGAGTACCTCTTGATCTACCAGAAGGCTGGATGGATCGTCTAAATTGGTTTTTGAATAAACTTCCTGAGCAGATTGAACTCTATGAAGGACTCCTTACGGAAAACCGCATCTGGCGAATGCGTCTTGAAGAGGTGGGTGTCATACCTCCTGAAATGGCAAAGCAGTGGGCATGTAGTGGAATTATGCTCAGAGGAAGTGGAATAGAGTATGATATACGCAAAGAGGAGCCGTATGAGCTCTATGATGAAGTCGATTTTAATATTCCTGTAAGTGATAGATGCGATAGTTATGGTCGCTACCTTCTTTATATGGAAGAGATGCGTCAAAGTATAAAAATCATTCGCCAACTCATCCCTATGTATAAAGATACAGAGCCGCAACTCATGGCACATGCTCCTCAGTATATCAGTGCTCCAAAAGAGGATATTATGACGCAGAACTACTCTTTGATGCAGCACTTTGTATTGGTGACACAAGGTATGCGTCCACCAGTGGGAGAGGTCTATGTACCAACAGAATCGCCTAAAGGAGAGCTTGGATTTTTTATTCGTAGTGAAGGAGAGCCATATCCTTACCGCTTAAAAATCAGAGCACCAAGTTTTTGGCATACAGGTATTTTACAAGATCTCTTACCTGGGCACTATCTTGCAGATGTAGTAACAATTATTGGTTCGACTAATATCGTATTTGGTGAGATTGATAGATAAAGCGCATAAGGAACAGTTATGGTCAGATATGATTTGAGACATCTCCATGAGGATTTTTATGATCGTATGGTAGAACTTCTTGATAAAAATGTAAAGAGTGGAGAAGTAGCGATTTTTCTCTTTGAAGTAGTAACAAATGGCAAAAGCAATTTTGATGCAGTACAAAAAAGCGCTGATGTTATCAAAGAGCAAGGGCATGAACTTCTCAATTCATTGAAATTCAATGAGGTTGACTGGACGATAGTTGTCAGAAAAAAATAAGAGGGTAGTATTGTGAGTAAAGTATACTTTTCATGCTGGAAAGATGAGTTGATCGACAACAGAGGAAAACCACAAGAAGAGTGGGCAGAATCTGCTTATAATTTTCCGGTCAACTACAATATCGATCTTGCATCCAAAGCATTTATTGGATGGGCAGGTTTTGCTCTTTTCGATGAAGATGTAGATGTAGTAAAACTCGCAACTGAATATGCTGCCCAATATCAGATCTATTCAGAAGCATGTGGAAGATGTGCTCCAGGAAGATGGGGTGGAAGAATTTTATATGATCTTTTTGATAAGATTGCAAGAGGTGAGGGCGAAGAGAGTGACGTAGAGCACCTCAAAGAGGTCTCTCGCACTATGATGGAGACAAGTAAATGTGAAATTGGACGCACTGTTCCAAAGCCGCTTCTTGATATTTTGACACACTTTTCTGATGAGATTCATGATCTTATAACAAATAAAAAACCATCAAAGTACTATAATAATCCTGAGATCAGCTATATTGCAAAAGTTACTGCACCTTGTATGGATGCATGTCCTGCTCATGTTGATATTCCAGCCTACATTGAGGGTGTTCGCGATTTGCGCTATGACGATAGTCTCAAAGCAACAAGAAAGACTATGCCGCTTGCGCATACATGTGGGCGCGTCTGCCCGCATCCATGTGAAGATGAGTGTAGGCGAGCCAATCTTGATGAGCCTATTTCTATTATGGAACTCAAAAGAATTGGGGCTGATTTTGAGGATGAGCATGGTCTTTTCTGGCTTCATCCAAAGGAGCAAAAGCCGCTTAATGGCAAAAAGGTTGCTGTCATTGGTGCAGGTCCAGCAGGGTTGGCTGGTGCATACTACTTAGCTCTTGATGGAGTAGCTTGTGATGTATATGAAGAGCTACCAGTACTAGGTGGTGAAGTAGCTGTTGGGGTACCAGAGTATCGTATGCCTGTTGATAAATACAATAAAGATATCGAAGCGGTTCATTCCCTTGAAGGTGTGCGGTTTATCACAGGCAAACGTGTTACTGCAGAGGATATGAGAAAGTTTGAAAAAGAGTATGACGCTATATTGGTTGCTACTGGAACGAGAATTAGTAAAAAGGTGCGAGCAAAAAATGAACGCCTGGAAATCAAAGGATACTGGCCGGCTATTAACTTTCTTGACTGTATCAATCTCTATGTGAAGTATGGAATACCGGTCCCTGATGAGATTAGAAAACAGCAGCATCTCGATAAAGAGTATGTGGATTTGACTGGAAAAACCCTTGTGTGTGTTGGTGGGGGATTTACTTCTATGGACGTTGTACGTTGTGCGGTAAGAGCTAATGCGAAAAAAGTGATTATGCTCTATCGCCGTGATGAAGCTACAATTATTCGTAACACAACATATGAAGAATATCATGAGGCAGTAGAAGAGGGAGTTGAATTTATATTTTACTCTGCAGTAGAAGAGATTATTACTGATGAAAATGACAATCTCAAAGCATTAAAAGTAAACCGCTTTGAGCTCATCCCTGATCCAAACGGCGGAAGACCGCAACTACAAAAAATAGAGGGTGCAGATTTTACTATTGAGTGTGACTATCTGGTGCCTGCAGTAAGTCAGAGAGCAGATCTTTCACACCTTCCAGAAGAGTGGGAGATAGAGCTTACAAGTTGGGGTACAATCAAAACAGATGGCAAAACTTATATGAGTTCACGTAAAGGCGTTTTTGCAGCAGGTGATTGCGAATATGGCCCAATGACAATTGTTAACGCTGTGGGTCAGGCAAAGAGAGCTGCAAGTGTTATAAGCAGATATGTTCTCACAGGTGAGGTGAGTTTAACTGATGAGGAGATTATGGAAGATCATCTCAGAGCTCTCAAAGTTTATGATAAAAAAGAGAAGATTCGAGGTTGGTTGCCTGGAATTCCTCGCCAAGTGAGCGAAAAACTCACAGTTGATGAACGTAAATATACAAATGAAGAGGTCAATCTCGGTTTTACACAAGAGCAAGCGATCGCAGAAGCAGAGCGATGCATGCGGTGTTATTATATAGCAATGGTTGCAGTGTAAGGGCTGATGATGGTGAAATTTTATATAGATGGCAAAGAGGTTGTAGCACAAAAGGGTGAAACTATTTTACAGGTAGCCAGAAGGGAAGGCATTTATATCCCTACAATGTGCTATCTCTCAAAAGTGAAGCCAATTGAGTCGTGTAGACTCTGTGTTGTAGAGGTTGAGGGAGTGGATGGATTTGTACTGAGTTGTCAAACTCCCGTAACACCAGATATTAATGTAATAACTAATTCGCCCGAGCTTTATGAGCATAGACAAAATATTATGAAGCTCTATGATGTCAACCATCCACTAGAGTGTGGTGTATGTGATAAAAGCGGCGAGTGTGATTTGCAGAATAAAACTCTGGAATTTAACGTTGGTTCACAAGAATTTACAGCAAAAGATCAGTATCGTCCTATACAATATTGGAAATATATTCAGTATGATCCAAGTCTTTGTATATTGTGCGAAAAGTGTGTGCATGTTTGCAATGAAGTTATAGGTGATGATGCGATTGATATCTACTTTGGGGGCTATAAATCACACATAATCCCTAAAAATGCTGAAACTCTCGATTGTACTTTTTGTGGAGAGTGTATAGCGGTATGTCCTGTTGGAGCTCTTATTAGCTCAGATTTCAAATACACTTCAAACGCTTGGGAACTCAGACGTATTCCAGCTTCATGTGCGCATTGTAGTGCAGCTTGCCATCTCTATTATGAAGTAAAGCACGATTCTATATTCAATCCAGATCCAAAAATCTATCGTGTAAAAAATGAGTTTGAATTTGCAACACTTTGTGGTGCAGGAAGATTTGGATTTGATTTTGAAAATAGAGCGAAAAAAGATGAAAAAGCATTTAATAACGCAATAGCAGCTTTTCAAAAAGCAGATACCATAGAGTTTACTTCTTTCATTACCAATGAAGAAGCCTTTATCTTACAAAAATTGAAAGAGAAATTTGGTTATAGTCTCATTAATAAAGAGGCACGTGCATATCAAAAATTTTTACAAAACTATGGATCTTATAGTGGGAAAAGCCTCTATACAGCAGATTTAGAAAGCATAAAGAAAAGTGATTTTATTATACTTCTTGGAACATTTAGCTCTTCAGACAATCCTGCTGTACGCTACGCTTATACTGTTGCTCATAAACATCGTAAAGCTGAAATTATCAATATGCATCCGATTGAAGATGATCTTCTTAAACCTATTGTGACAAAATTTGTCAAATATGAAGTGGGAAGTGAAGAAGCAGTCTTGGCGATGCTACTTGATGCATTGCTTGATAATGAAGCAAAGAAAAAAGTAGGGAAAAAGTGGTTTGAAAGTCTCGATATTGGCTACTTGAGTGCAGAGTCAAGCGTAGGTGAAGAAGAGATTGGTGAAATTGTTGCAAGGTTGCAAAGAAAAAAACGTTTACGTGAAACAAATTTTACACTCATTCTTGGCGAGGATCTCTACACTCATCCGAGGGCAGAGAATATAGCGAAGCTGGCTGGGATAATAGAGAGATTTACAGATTTTCAAGTGATGCTTATACCACCAAAGACAAATAGCTTGGGAGTAGCTTTAATATGTGATCTTGATGATGAGGCAGGGGAGTATACAATAGGCTATAACATAAAAGGCGATTTTACATTGAGTGCTTTGGGAGATGGGGATCTTGATATGCCAGCACTCAATCAACAAGAGGGTACATTTACAAATATCGATAAGCGAGTAGTACCAATAAATGTTGCATTGCCATATGAGGGGTATGTACTTAATGATATAGCGCGAGCTTTGGGAGTGAGTGATAAAGAGTATACAATAGAGTTTACTCAGGAGCTTCCGCAAGAAAAAGGGTATCAAGAAGTAGCATTTGATGACTTGCCAAATGAGTTTTTGAATGATGGGACAGAGCAAAGAGGATATGTATTAAAGATACAAAAAGTGAATCTATCAAGAAAAAATGCAGAGTCAATAGAGGAGTTGCCAGAATTTAATGGCACAGTAATCTATAGATGTGAACCTGTTTTACAGTTTAGCCCTTTTACGAACAAAGCGCATCAGCTTGCATGGGAGTGCGATTTAGTAGGTTCTGAGCAGTTTAGTGTAGCAGCGAAATTAGAAGATGGCGATCATGTAGTGATTCATTCACGCCATGGAGAGATATATAAAAAATTTAAAATTGATAAAAAGCTCAAAGGGACTATTGCACTATTGGGAGTAAGTGATATGGGCGAGAAGTATTTTACAATGCAAGATTCATATCGCTATGAAAAAGTAAAAATCACAAAGAGAGATGAGCTATGAGTGAGAAAATTAAAATTACAATAGATGGTAAAGAGTGTGAAACGGTTGCAGGTGAATATGTACTCAATGTAGCAAGAGCTAATGGTATATTTATACCGGCTATTTGCTATTTGACAAACTGCTCACCGACCCTTGCTTGTAGGCTTTGTCTTGTAGAAGCTGATGGCAAGCAGGTATATGCGTGTAACGCTAAAGCAAAAGATGGTATGAGTATTGTAACTGTGACAGAAAATATCATCAAAGAGCGCCGCGCTATCATGGAAGTATATGATGTTAACCATCCGCTTGAGTGTGGTGTATGTGATCAAAGTGGTGAGTGTGAACTGCAAAATTATACTCTTGAGATGGGAGTGGATGAGCAGCACTATGCTATACGCGATACATACCGCCCAGTGAAAAAATGGAACTTTATCCATTATGACTCCTCTTTGTGTATTGTATGTGAGCGTTGTGTAACTGTGTGTAAAGACATGATAGGTGATGCAGCACTCAAAACTGTTCCACGAGGTGGTGATGCGCTTGATAAATCATGGAAAGAGCAGATGCCTAAAGATGCATACGCTATGTGGAATAAGCTCCAAAAATCAATCATTGGTGCAGTAGCTGGCGAGGAGCTTGATTGTACTTGGTGTGGAGAGTGTATCAGTGTATGCCCAGTGGGTGCTTTAGTAAGCGAAGATTATCACTATACGACAAACTCTTGGGAGCTTAATAAAATCCCAGCTGCATGTGCACACTGTAGTGCTGCATGTCATCTATACTATGAAACAAAACACACCTCTATTGAAAATCCTGAGCCAAAGATTTATCGTGTAACAAATGAGTTTCATTATCAACCATTGTGTGGGGCAGGAAGATTTGGATTTGATTTTGAAAACCGCCAAGTTAAAAAAGATGAAAAGGCATTTAACAGTGCATTAGAAGCGTTTAAAAAAGCTGATACTATCGCTTTTGATTCCTATGTTACTAATGAAGAAGCGCTCATTTTGCAAAAACTCAAAGAAAAATATGGCTATAAACTTCTCAATGAGGATGCATTACGATTTAAAAGATTTTTAGAAAACTACTCTTCTTACAGCGGCAAATCACTGCCAAGTGCTCAAGTAAAAGATGTGCATGAAAGCAATTTTGTCATATCAGTGGGAACAGCACTCAAGAGTGATAATCCTCGCGTGCGCTATGCATTTAACAATGCAGTGAAGATGAATAAAGGTGGCGGTATCTATTTTCATCCAATAAAAGATCCTATTATCGAGGCTCTTGGAAAAACAGTAGTTCCTGTTTACCATAAACCTCTCAAAGAAGAGGCTGTGCTTTACTTTATTTTGCAAGAGTTTGCCCAAAGAGAAGAACTTCCAAAATATATTGCTGAATATCTTGATTCACTAATGACAACGAAAACGAAAGAGGTTGAAGAGACTATTAAAGAAAAAGTTGTTGAAGTTGTAGAAGAGACCATTGTAGATGAAAAAACAGGAAAAGAGAAAAAGGTACAGAAAAAGATTACAAAAGAGGTTCCAAAAAAAGTAAAGAAAAAGATTGAGTATCAGGTGAGTAAACTCTATGAAATGATTGATGCACCTGAAGATCTTATGGAAAAACTTAAAAAAGTACTTGCTAAAAAGGAAAAGGCTGCGCTCATTCTTGGCGAGGATCTCTACACTCATCCGAGGGCAGAGAATATAGCGAAGCTGGCTGGGATAATAGAGAGATTTACAGATTTTCAAGTGATGCTTATACCACCAAAGACAAATAGCTTGGGAGTAGCTTTAATATGTGATCTTGATGATGAGGCAGGGGAGTATACAATAGGCTATAACATAAAAGGCGATTTTACATTGAGTGCTTTGGGAGATGGGGATCTTGATATGCCAGCACTCAATCAACAAGAGGGTACATTTACAAATATCGATAAGCGAGTAGTACCAATAAATGTTGCATTGCCATATGAGGGGTATGTACTTAATGATATAGCGCGAGCTTTGGGAGTGAGTGATAAAGAGTATACAATAGAGTTTACTCAGGAGCTTCCGCAAGAAAAAGGGTATCAAGAAGTAGCATTTGATGACTTGCCAAATGAGTTTTTGAATGATGGGACAGAGCAAAGAGGATATGTATTAAAGATACAAAAAGTGAATCTATCAAGAAAAAATGCAGAGTCAATAGAGGAGTTGCCAGAATTTAATGGCACAGTAATCTATAGATGTGAACCTGTTTTACAGTTTAGCCCTTTTACGAACAAAGCGCATCAGTTGCAAGAACACGGAAAGTTGTATGCAAGTGAAACATTTTTGGATGAATTTGACCTGAAAGAGGGTGATAAAGTTAATATTCAAAAAGATGATATTACCATAACAGTAGAAGTAGCATTGGATGATAAAATTGGATCTGGTGCATATATCGGGACTTTTGATAAGAGTATAGATATTGCGCCTTTATTTAAAGGCTATAGATTTACAGAAGTAAAACTGCAAAAGGTGTAAGATGGAAGGGGCATTTGTAATCGAGACAATAATCAAGATCTTGATTGTTTTAGGACTCTTTTCGGCATTAGCCGGTTTTGGTACCTATGTAGAGCGTAAGGTACTTGCATTTATGCAGCGAAGATTGGGACCTATGCATGTTGGTCCGTATGGTCTTTTGCAGGTATTGGCTGACGGTATCAAACTTTTTACTAAAGAGGACTTTATTCCACAGGGTGCTGTAAAACCGATTTTTATGATTGCACCTGTTATAACAGCTGCTACTGCGTTTATTGCTATGGCAGCAATACCTATGTTTCCAGAATTTACTGTTGGTGGTTATACAGTTAAACCAATTATTTCTGATATAAATGTAGGTTTGCTCTTTGTCTTGGGTGTAATGGCAACAGGCCTTTATGGTCCGCTACTAGCAGGTATGGCTTCTCAGAACAAATGGGGAATACTTGGTGCTGCAAGGACTGCTATTCAGTTTTTGAGTTATGAAGTTGTAACAGGTTTATCTGTCCTTGCACCAGTGATGATAGTTGGATCTCTTTCTTTGATTGATTTTAATAATTATCAAACAGGAGGAGTGAGCAATTGGCTTATCTGGAAGCAGCCAATAGCATTTATTCTCTTTTTGATTGCTGGATTTGCTGAGACCAACAGAACACCTTTTGACTTACTTGAGCATGAAGCAGAAGTGATTTCAGGTTATGCCACAGAGTATAGTGGAATGCGTTGGGGGATGTTTTTTATAGGTGAATATGCAAATATGTTCACGCTTGGATTTCTTGCTAGCCTTATATTCTTAGGAGGATTTAACGATCTTTGGTTTATCCCAGGCGCAATTGCGATTTTATTGAAAGTATTTTTTATATTCTTCTTTTTCTTATGGACGAGAGCTTCTTGGCCACATGTAAGACCAGATCAACTGATGTGGCTATGTTGGAAAGTATTGATGCCTTTGGCTGTTGTAAATGTGGTCATCACTGGTATAGTGATGATGTTTTAAGGGGGAAGTGATGAGTGGATTAGAGCAGTTTAAAGATAGAAATGTTTCGCAAAACTACTATAAAGTCAAAATTGAGCCATATCCAAAAACTGGTTGGGAAAAGTTCAAACGAGTAGTTAAAAGAAGTATAAAATTAGAGCTCTTTGTAGGTTTGAAAATCACATTAATGGAGATGTTGCGATTTAATATCCATACGATTCAATATCCCAAAGAAAAATTACCAATAGGTCCACGCTATAGAGCAGTCCATAAGCTATTGCGACTGCTTGAGAGTGGGACTGAGCGCTGTATTGGATGCGGATTGTGTGAGAAGATCTGTATTGCAAACTGTATTAGAATCGATACAAAAGTAGACGAATTTGGAAGAAAAATTCCTACTGAATATACAATCAATTTTGGACGTTGCATCTTTTGTGGGTATTGCGCAGAAGTGTGCCCAGAGCTTGCAATTGTCCATGGACAAGATTATGAAAATGCAAGTGAACAGCGTGCTCATTTTGCATTAAAAGAGGATATGCTTACACCTCTTGATAAACTTAAAGAACAAAAAGAGTACCCTGGATTTGGTGCGCCTACGCCGGCTGCAGATAAACTTATCAAAAAAACGCCATTAGCGTATTAAAAAGGTATAGAGATGGTTGAAGCAATTGCATTTTATCTTTTTGCAGCGTTGACAATAGTGATGTTTACAATTACTGTCATGACAAAAAATGCTCTCTATGCACTCAGCTCTTTGGCAGCAGGAATGATATTTATATCTGCTTTTTTCTTCTTGCTAGATGCTGATTTTCTTGGAGTTGTACAAATAATTGTTTATAGTGGTGCAGTAATGGCACTTTATGCCTTTGCAATGATGTTTTTTGATACCACGAAAGATGTTAAAGAGAAAAATCCATCTAAAAAGATTGTTTTCTTTCTCAGTGGTATGATTGCTCTATTGCTTGTTATTATTCTCTTAACTCCAATAATATCTGATAAAGTGCAAGCTTTACATCCTATAAGCGATGAGGTAGGCAACGCTGAAGCTGTTGGTATTGTGCTTTTTACAAAGTATCTTGTGCCATTTGAAGTTGCTGCAGTTATGCTCTTAGTTGCAATGATTGCAGGAATTATACTTGCGAGCAAAAGAATGGATGAGAGTATTACACTTAAAATAGATCAAGAGATTGAACAAGATGAAAAGGTTGCTCAATGATTACGCTCACTCACTATTTAGTATTAGCTGCTATACTGTTTTGTATAGCCCTAGTAGGTATATTGCGTAGAAAAAATCTCCTTATGCTTTTTTTTGCTACAGAGATTGCGCTCAATGCCGTAAACATTGCATTGGCTGCTTTTTCTAAATATTATGGGGATTTAACAGGACAGCTTTTTGCCTTTTTTATAATTGCTATTGCGGCAAGTGAAGTAGCAGTAGGACTTGGGCTTTTGATTATCTGGTATAAGCGAAGAAATACGCTTGATCTTGATAGCCTACAATCAATGCATGGATAGGGGACAGGTATGGAGAAATTAGTTTTAACAGCACTCTTTGCGCCGCTTGTTGGCTCTTTGTTTGCAGCAATTTTTGGTGCAAAACCAAAAAAACTTATAACAGGGATAGTGACATCTGGACTGCTTTTTGTCTCACTCATCAGTTCACTCATTCTTCTTGGCCATTTGAGTGAAACAGATGAAGTTATTCATGTAAAACTCTTTGACTGGATAACTGTAGGTTCTCTCAATATTCCTTTTGGTTTTGTAGCGGATCACGTATCGGTCATTATGATGGTGACTGTTACAACAGTATCTGCTCTTGTGCATGTATATTCAATCGGCTATATGGAGCACGACAAAGGTTTTAATCGTTTTTTTAGTTATCTCAGTGCTTTCGTTTTTTCTATGATGGTACTAGTTATGAGTGATAACTTTGCAGGCCTCTTTATTGGCTGGGAAGGTGTTGGACTTTGCTCATGGCTCCTTATCGGATTTTGGTATCACAAGAAAGATGAGTCACGTGATGTCAATCCTTCTATCAGTCCATCGTGGGCTGCGAATGAAGCGTTTATTATGAATAGGATTGCAGATCTTGGTATGCTTATTGGCCTTTTTCTCATTTATTGGAATGTTGGCTCATTGCAATATGATGTAGTATTTGCTCATGTTGATTTGTTTAATGTATCAGTAATTACTCTTATGGGTATCTTCCTCTTTATAGGTGCAATGGGAAAATCTGCCCAATTCCCACTTCATACATGGCTCGCTGATGCTATGGAAGGTCCTACACCAGTCTCTGCACTTATCCATGCTGCTACAATGGTTACAGCGGGTGTCTATCTTGTTGTCCGTGCATTTCCGATATATTCTCAGATACCAGATGTTGGTCTTTTTATCGCAAGTCTCGGCGCTTTTGTAGCAGTATTTGCCGCATCAATGGCATTGGTCAATACAGATCTTAAAAGAATTATTGCATACTCTACACTCTCACAACTTGGCTATATGTTTGTTGCAGCTGGTCTGGGCGCGTACTGGATAGCACTCTTTCACCTTATGACACATGCTTTTTTCAAAGCTTTGCTCTTTTTGGGTGCTGGTAATGTTATGCACGCAATGGATGATGAGCTTAATATCTTTAAAATGGGTGGTCTCCATAAAGTAATGAAATGGACTGCTATATTAATGATAATAGCTTCATTGGCATTAGCAGGTATCTATCCTTTTGCCGGATTCTTTTCAAAAGATAAAATTTTAGAGGTTGCTTTTGATTCACACCACTATATCTTATGGTTTATGCTGTGGTTGGGTGCTGGTATGACAGCATTTTATAGTTTCCGCCTCATTATGCTTGTGTTTTTTGGAGAAGAGCGCTATAAAAAATATGGCTTTCATCCACATGAAGCGCACTGGTATATGTTAGCAGCTATGACACCCCTTGCGATTTTAGCAGTAATTGCTGGCTTTTTTGAAGAGTCTTTTGAAGAGTTTGTTACTAAACTTTTGCCTGAGTACCACTTTCATGTTCATGGTATAGTTACAGTTGCACTCATTGGTGTGACAACTCTCATTGCATTAAGTGGTATTGCTTTTGCTATATATAAATATAGCCATGGTGGATTTAGTGAAAAATGGAAAGAAAATCCGCTATACAAGCTTCTTTATAATCAATACTATATTCCAATTATTTATGAAAAAGTTTTTACACAACCTTATAAAGAGCTCAGTCAAATAGCTTGGAAGCAGCTCGATTTACGTATAGTTGATGCAACAGTCGATTTTATTGCAGCAGTGATATATAAAACAGGTTTTGCAGGCCGTGTTATTCAAAGTGGTAATCTATCCAAAATGCTTCGTTGGATGGTAATAGGTCTGCTTGTGTTGTTGGTATTAGTAATTATTTATAGCCCGGTAAGGTAAGGAGAGAGTTTATGGATCATATTTTATCATTACTGATATTTTTCCCGGCTCTTGCAGGAATGCTGGGATTTGTAGTGAAAAGAGACAATATTAAAGTGTATGGGATTACTGTAGCAGCCATTGAGTTTCTCCTTTCACTTGTTTTATGGTTAAGTTTTGATTACTCTAATGGCGGCTTTCAATTTGCAGAGAGCATACCGCTTGTGCCAGATTATGGAATTAACTACCAATTAGGAGTTGATGGAATCTCACTATTTCTTATTGTTCTTTCAACTTTCATTACGTTGGTAGGGCTTATCTCACTTACAATTGAAAAGAACCTTAAAAATTTAATAATCTCCCTCCTCTTTCTTGAGATGACTATGGTGGGAGTATTTGTTGCACTTGATGCAGTTGTATTTTATGTTTTTTGGGAACTCTCTCTCGTACCAATGCTTTATATCATAGGTTATTGGGGAAGTGAACTGCGTGTGTATGCAGCTATTAAATTTTTCCTCTATACTTTCTTTGGTTCATTAATCATGCTTGTTGGTATGCTTTTTATGGCATATCTCTACTATCTGGCCACTGGCACTATTAGTTTTTCTATTCCAGAGTGGCATAGACTCATTTTGCCATACAATTATCAAATTTGGCTCTTCTTGGCATTTTTCCTTGGAATGGCTATCAAAGTGCCAATGTTTCCATTCCATACTTGGCTTCCATACGCCCATGGACAAGCTCCAACAATAGGTTCAGTAATTTTGGCAGCTGTGCTTTTGAAAATGGGTACTTATGGATTTGTACGATTTTCACTACCACTCTTTCCAGATGCCTCAGTTGCGCTAATTCCAGTGGTTGCATTTTTAGCGATTGTTATGGTTATTTATACAGCAATGGTTGCCTATGCTCAAGAAGATATGAAACAGGTTATTGCATATAGTTCGATTTCTCATATGGGTGTAATTGTTCTTGGTACATTTGCTATGAATGTTGAGGGTATTGCAGGTTCAATATTTCTCATGATCAGTCACGGAATAGTAAGTGGCGCTCTGTTTATGCTCGTAGGAAACATCTATGACAGACGGCATACAAAACTTCTTACTGAATTTGGAGGACTTGCTTCTGTTATGCCAAAATATGCAACTATTTTTGGAATTGTATTGATGGCATCTGTTGGCTTGCCACTTACAATTGGATTCGTTGGTGAATTTTTAAGTCTTATGGGTGTATATAAAATTTCTACTGCTTATGCTTTGCTGGGAGGTACAGGGATTATATTAGGTGCAGCATATATGTTGAGACTTTATAAAATGGCTTTTTTCGGCCCTCTTACAAATGAAAAAAATAGAAATCTCCCAGATCTGAACTGGAAGGAGTTGACATCGCTCGTATCATTAGTGGTTGTTATTGTATGGCTTGGGGTTAATCCAAATCCAGTGTTAAAGCCGATTAATAAAAGTGTAGAAAATATGCTACAACTCATGGAGAAGAAGGCCATAACAAAAGAGGCAAAAGATATTCTTTCTCACAATAAAGTTGAATTGGAGGCAAAATAATGGAGCCCATTACTGTAAGTTTGGAATCTCTCTATCTCCCATCGCTCTTTCCAATGCTTATTGCGATAGCTGGAGGATTGACGATACTCATAGTAGATCTTATCAAAGAAAATCTCCATAAATCGCTCTATGTCATGATAGCAGAGCTTTTTTTAGCACTTGATCTGGGAGCAGTAATAGGACTGCAAATAAATACAAGAGGTTTTTTTGATGTAATGTTTGTCGATGGAATAGCAATTCTATCACAAATAATTATAGTGGTAGCCTCTATGCTTTTTATTCCACTTGCTCTTACATCAAAACGTTTTCATGAGTTTAGTTTGCCTGAATTCTTTGCTCTCTTTTTATTTATGGTTTCAGGTTTTCAATTTATGGTTGCATCTGATAACTTGATTTTAATCTTTGTTGGTTTAGAGACTGCAAGTCTTTCACTCTATACTCTCATTGCATTGCATAACAGAGAAAAATCATTTGAAGCTGCAATTAAATATTTTACTATGGGTGCGTTAGCTGCAGGGTTTTATGCATTTGGAGCGGCCCTGTTTTATGGACTTACTGGGAGTGTTGAGATCTATAAAATTGCTGAGGTGCTGAGTACTAGAGGTTATGAGCCTATTTGGGTTGTTTTGACTGCAGTATCATTTATGATTGCGGCATTAGGTTTTAAGCTCTCTATGGTACCGTTTCATACATGGACGCCAGATGTCTATGAGGGAGCAAGTGCAGCACTTGCAGGGTATATGTCGGTAGTGCCAAAGATTGCCGGTTTTGTTGTTGCAATGAGACTTTTTGAGTTTCTTATCCATAGCGATGTAACATGGGTGAGAGATATTCTCTATCTTGCTGTTGTTGTTACTATGACTTTTGCAAATATTGTTGCACTTGTACAAAAAGATGTAAAACGTATGCTTGCTTATAGCTCAATTAGTCATGCTGGTTTTGTAATGGCTGCAATCATGATAGGTACAACGCAAGCAAACAGTGGTCTCTTTTTGTATTGGATTCTCTTTTTGTTTACAAACCTCGGTGCATTTACAATGCTTTGGATTTCTCGCCACAAGAAAAATATATGGGATACGAGATTTGATCATCCGTATGAAAAATTTTCTGGTCTTGTACAGATAATGCCAGTTGCAGCTACAATAATGGCAATTTTTATGTTAAGTCTTGCGGGTGTTCCACCTTTTAGCCTCTTTTGGGGTAAACTCTATATCATGGGTGCAGCAGTAAATGCAGGATACATAATTTTAGCAATTATTATGGCTATCAATAGTGCTATCAGTGCATACTACTATTTAAAACTTATTGTTTATATGTTTATGAGAGATCCTATTGACGGAAAGCAAGTTATTTACTTTAAAAATACTTCTCTTTCACTCAAAACTATTGTAGGTATCTCTGCGACATTTACTATACTCTCTTCATTTTTTATCTCGCCTATTCTTGGCTATATTACACAAATTGTAAGAGTTAGCGGCTTTTAAGCTAACTCTTCTTCTAACTTCTTTTTTAGATTATCCAGAGGAAGAGATAATTTATCCGCAAATTGTGTTTTATTGAATGTTTGTTGCCTCTTTGCTAGCTGACTTGTATGAACATTAATACTATGTACCAATTCTTCAATTGATTTAATTTTTCCATCGAGGTATGCAAGTGTCTCTTTGATCCCTATTGCTTTCATAGGATTTGGTGCTCTTGTGTATTTTTTTTCAAGATAACAAATTTCATCAATGAGTCCCAATCGAAGCATAGCTTCTGTTCGTGTAGCTATGCGTTTGCGTAAAATATCTCTTTGTATTATTATTTCATATATTTTTACATCTGCAATTTTTTGCGGGGGATGTTGTAAAAAATATTCAGTTGGTTTCATCCCTGTTGCAAAGTAAATTTGTAGTCCCTTGAGGATTCGATACCTATCTCTTTGTGTTATTTTCTTTGCATAAGCAGGATCAATATTTTGCAAAAACTGGTATGCATCTGCTATATCAGTAAGCATTTTTTCACATTTTTCTGTAGTTGCTTTATCGCATTCTGGCAATGGCGAAAGCCCAGTGATGAGTGTTTTGAGATAAAAACTACTTCCTCCAACTATAATGAGATTTTTGCTCTCTTTTTCACATGTTTGTTTAGCTTCCATGTAAATTCTTAAAAATTGCTCTACATTAAAATGCTTATCTACGCTGCATACATCAATCCCGAAATGCTTGATCTTCCTTAGTTCCTCTTTTGAAGGTTTTGCAGAAACAATATCTATTTCCTGATAAATAGAGAGACTATCTACTGAAAGTATATTTGCATTAAATTTGCTTGCTAGCTCTATTGCAAGTGAGCTTTTACCACTAGCGGTAGGTCCAATAATTGCTATCTCTTTCATAAAGAAATTATACTAGTTTTTGTATAATTGCAAAACTTTTACAAGAGGTAGTAAATGAACAAATTGCGTAAGATTCTTTCCGATTTTAATGAATTTGTTATGTTTAAGCACACAATATTTAGCCTTCCATTTATTTTTATTGCAATGATTGTGGCAGCTGATGGCTGGTTTGGTTGGAGACTCTTTTTCTTAGGCCTCTTAGCAGCAGTTTTTGCAAGAAATTTTGCAATGGGTGTGAATCGCTACCTCGATCGTGACATTGACAGACTCAATCCACGCACTGCAAATAGGCCAAGTGTTGATGGAAGAATACCAGAGAAGGTACAAATTCTTTTTATTGTGGCTAATGCAATAGGATTTATCATTACTGCTTTTTTTATCAATACACTTGCCTTCGTACTCTCTCCACTCTTTTTACTCATTTTAGGTGGATACAGCTACTTTAAGCGTTTTAGCGAGTTGGCACACTTAGTTTTAGGTGTAGCTCTTGGTCTTGCTCCAATTGCTGGTGTTATAGCTGTAAAAGGGGCAATTACGCTTTGGAGTATATTTTTATCACTTGGTGTTATCTTTTGGGTTGCTGGATTTGATCTTCTCTACTCTTTGCAAGATATGGAGTTTGACAAGCAAAAGGGACTCTATTCTATCCCATCACGCTATGGAGCTGCATGTACACTCTTTATTGCAAAAATTTTTCATGCCCTTACAATTCTCTTTTGGCTATTTTTTGTTATAGAAGCTCACCTTGGCTTTTTTGCATACAGTGCAGTAGTAGTAGCAGCTGGTATGCTCACTTATGAACATAAAATTGTAGATAAAGATTTTACAAAAATAGATAGAGCTTTTTTTACCGTCAATGGCTATTTAGGTATCATCTTTTTACTTTTTATTATTGTGGATGAAATTTTCTAAATCTTCTAAAATTGCAAGCACCTCTTCATCACTCACATCGTACCAGTTGCGATATGCATCTGCAACAGCATAAAATGGTGATGGAGTGTAGAGAGCAATTACTTCATCTGCAATCTCTTGCAAATACGATACAATTTGGGGAGAGGCTGTAGGTACAGCTACGACTATTTTTTTCGGTGAGAGCTTTTTAAGCATAGAAATAGCAGCAATCATAGTCGATCCCATAGCGATACCATCGTCAACCAAAATTACAATTTTATCTTTTATATTTTTGAGTTTTCTTCCACCGCGCAAAACTGTGATGCGGTGCTGAATCTCTCTTGCTTGACGTGCAATTTCTCTTTCTATATCCTTTTGCGTAACGCCATCAAGAGCATATTCGTTAATATAGACTGTCCCATCTTCACAAAGAGCTCCATAGCCACTCTCAGTGGTATAAGGATATTGCAGCTTTCTGCACATTATAAGATCAAAATCACTATGGAGATACTTTGCAACTTCAGCTCCCACTTCTACGCCACCTCTTGGAATTGCCAAGACAATCACATCGTCTCTGTTTTTATATTTTTCGAGTGTAAGGGCTAGCTTTCTACCGGCATCTTTTCTGTCATAAAACATACTCTTCTCCATTTGCATTTTTTTTATTATATGATATAATTCCACAAAATTTGCGCCCGTAGCTCAGCTGGATAGAGCATCAGATTGCGGTTCTGAAGGCCCCAGGTTCGAATCCTGGCGGGCGCGCCACTAATACCTCCTAAAAACTTGCACAAAATCCTCAAGCTCTGTATAATTGCCAAAAAAGAACGAGGAAAAGATGCAGCGCTATCCTACAAAAAAGATCTACGTTGGTGATGTAGCAGTTGGAGGAGATGCTCCAATTTCTGTACAATCAATGACCTTTAGTCGTACAGCTGATGTAGAAGCAACAGTAGAGCAGATAAAAAGACTGCACTTTGCAGGGGCTGATATTGTTCGTGTAGCGGTTCCAGAAGAAGAGGATGCAAAAGCCCTCAAAGAGATTAAGCGACGAATCTCCTTGCCTCTTGTAGCAGATATCCATTTTAACTATCGCCTTGCTCTCATTGCAGCAGAAGTAGTAGACTGCATTCGTATTAACCCCGGCAATATTGGAAGTAAAGAGCGCATTAAAGAGGTTGTAAAAGCCTGTAAAGAGAGAAATATTCCTATACGCATAGGAGTTAATGCAGGAAGCCTTGAAAAAGAGATAGAAGCAAAGTATGGTGCTACAAGTGAGGCTATGGTGCAAAGTGCTCTCTATCATATCAAACTTCTAGAAGATCTCGATTTTACAGATATTAAAGTAAGCATGAAAGCGAGTGATGTAGAGCGCACAGTCGAAGCATATAGAAAATTGCGCCCACTTGTGCCATACCCTTTTCATCTTGGTGTTACAGAGGCTGGAACAGTCTTTCATGCGACTATTAAATCAGCTATTGGGATAGGAGCCTTACTTCTTGATGGTATAGGTGATACTATACGCGTATCGATTACAGGAGAGCTAGAAAAAGAGATAGAGGTTGGTCGAGCTATCATAAAAGATGCAGGGAGATCAAAAGAGGGTATCAATATCATTAGCTGTCCTACATGCGGTCGCATAGAAGCAGATCTTGTTAAAGCAGTTGCAGAAGTAGAGAAACGCATTAAACATATCAAAAAGCCACTTAATGTATCAGTAATGGGGTGTGTGGTCAATGCTATTGGAGAGGCTAAGCATGCAGACGTTGCAATAGCCTATGGAAAAGGCAGCGGTCTTATTATGGTAAAGGGAGAGGTTGTGGCAAAACTTCCTGAAGAAAAACTGGTAGAGAGGTTTATTCAGGAAGTAGAAAAAGCAGCAAAAGAGTAATGAGAATTTAACTTTTTTGAAGTATAATGAAATAAAAAAGAGGTAGCATTGGAAGCACATCTATATAATCTCAATATAGAGCGAGCGGTTTTGAGCTCTATTCTCTTTGATCCAAGAATCTTTGAAGAGGTAGCATCAGTATTACAGCCGAAAGATTTTTATCACCCTTTTCATCAAAAGCTCTTTGAAGCGATGTTAGCTCTAGCAAATGAGGATCAACCCCTTGATGAAGAGTTTCTCAAAGAGAAGTTGGAGCTACAAAAGAGTTTTGATGAAGCTGCATTTTTAGATATTTTAGCTGCAAATCCCCTCTCAAACACCGCCTCTTATGTAAAAGAGATCAAAGAGAAAGCTTTAAAGCGAGAACTTGTACATCTCACTACTGACATAAAAAAAGTTACAGTTGAGCAAGATCTTCCTGTAGCTGATGTGATTGATGAAATACAGTCAAAACTTTATAAAATTACTACAGAAACAAGCTCACAAGATTTCAAAAGCTCCGATGAGGTAATGTATGATACTCTCCAACATCTTTTAAGAATGAAAGAGAAGGGTAACTCCATTCTCATTGGTCTTGATACAGGTTTTCATGATCTTAACATAAAGACAGCGGGATTTAATCCAGGGGATCTTATCATCATAGCAGCCCGTCCTTCGATGGGAAAAACTGCGTTTGCTCTCAATTTAGCCCAAGCTGTGCTGGATCAAAATAAAGGAGTGGTAATATTTTCGCTTGAGATGCCAGCAGAGCAGTTGATGCTGAGGATGCTCAGTGCTAAAGCTTCAATCCCACTGCAAAGACTGCGTGTTGCAAATCTCAACGATATTGAGTGGAATGAGATTAGTAGATTGAGTGATTACTATGAGAAAAAGAAGCTTTTTATAGATGATGAAGGTAATCTCAATGTACATCAATTAAGAGCAAAGCTGCGAAAACTCAAATCCCAACATCCTGAGATTGAGCTAGCAATTATTGACTATATGCAGCTCATGAGCGGAAGTGGAACTAAAGATAGGCATCTAGAAATTAGTGAAATTAGTAGAAGTCTCAAACTCCTTGCAAGAGAATTACAAATTCCAATTATTGCCCTTTCACAGCTGAATCGTTCTCTTGAGAGCCGCGTTGATAAACGGCCAATGTTGAGTGATTTAAGAGAGTCTGGTGCTATTGAGCAAGATGCAGATGTGATTTTGTTTGTGTATCGTGATGATGTGTATAAAATCAAAGAGGCAAAGCAGAAGATGAAAGAGGCGCAAGCAAGAGGTGAGCTATTAGATATTAAAATAGAAGAAAAAAGGGTAGAAGAGGCTGAAATCATTATAGGGAAGCAGCGAAATGGCCCTACAGGGGTAGTGAAACTATGGTTCCATAAAGATTACGTCAAATTTGCCGAGGAGGCTGCTGAGACAATTAGAGAGTATGACACAAGAGAAAGTACTATAGAAATTCCAGACAATATCGTTTGATGCTTGCATCTGCCCCTCTCTTTTCCAATATCTCTCAGCGTCTCATTGCCTTTTTCCTTATATTTTTACTTTTTTGCTTCAATCTTTTTTGGGAGTATCGCCAGTACAATGAGATTTTTTCCAAAAAACGCTATTTTACACCTGCTACTGTGAAAAACCAGTATACAAAAGGCAAAAAGCAGGTGCTCAAACTGCAAAGTTTGGATGGATTTACATTTTATACGACAAGTTATGAAAAGTTGTGCGATTTGCGCGATAGAAAAGTGAAAGTTCTACTTTTTCCCTCTAAAAAGCGTGTCTCATTTATACAGTTTCTTCACAATTTTTATATTCCAGCATATATTATGGCTGTTTTGCCAAAAGATACCTTTTTAAAGCTAAAAGATTTTATAGTTCAGCAGCATAGCTCAAAAATAGCAAAAGAGATTTTTGGAGCACTCTTTTTAGCTACAGCTCTTGATTACAATACTAGGCAAAAACTCTCCTCTTTTGGTATAAGTCATCTTGTAGCAATTAGCGGTTTTCATATTGGTTTTCTTGTTGCCATTATAGTGACAATTTTTCTCTTTTTATTTCGCAGTATATGGCAACGATTTTTGCCTCATCGCAATATCTACACTTTTGCTACACTCTTAGCGCTCTTTGTTGCTGGTGGCTACTTTTTGCTTCTAGGCAATCTTCCATCAGTAACTCGAGCATTAATTATGGCGATCGTGGGATTTATTCTTTTTGATAGGCATATAAAACTTCTTAGTTTTGAGACGCTGTTTTGGATTGTGCTCATTGTCCTAGCACTTTTTCCAAGGTTTCTTTTTAGCTACGGTTTTTGGCTCTCTGTGAGTGGAGTTTATATGATATATCTCTTTTTGTATCATGTGAAAATTCGTTCACCTTTACTACTTTTTATAGCACTCAATTTTTGGGTATTTTGGTTTATGTTGCCTCTAAGTTTAGCTATTTTTGGGCAGTTTTCTCCTTTGCAGCTCCTCTCGCCACTTCTTAGTATGGCTTTTGCAGTTTTCTATCCTTTGGCTCTATTGTTGCATATAATCGGTATTGGCGGAAGTTTGGATTGGATGCTATATTTTTTAGAGAGTGATGTTACATCTTTTAGAGTTGATGTACCATTATGGCAAACTGCACTCTTTCTTCTTTTGACACTACTATCAATTTATAGGCGTGCATTTATCTGGGGAGCTGCTTTGAGTGTGGGGCTGATTCTTGTTTATCAGATAGCATAGTTTGAGTCCATAGAGAAAAATAATCCAAGAGATATAGATCCACAAAAAGAAAAAGAGGATTGCACTAAAAGATCCATAAATTGTCGCGTATGTTTTATTGTGTATGACATAGTAGACAAAGAGATTTTTACTGATATCCCAGATAAGTGAAGCTATAAATGAAGATACAAAAGCTGCCTTAAAACTAATAAGAGCAGTAGATGAGATTTTATATGTAAGAAAGAAGATTATCCAGATAATAAGATAGGGAAAGATTGTTAAAAAATCGATCCAACTAGTATAGCTGGTACTATTAAGCAGCGCTTGGAGTTTGCTAGAGAGAAAAAATGAAAGGGCTAATCCAATAGGGGCTAATGTCATGAGTGTCCAGTAAATTGTCAAAGAGCTCCAAAAACCGCGTGGTTTGGATTTGAATATTTTATTTACAATATATTCGTAGTTTTGAAAAAACATAATTGAGGCAAAGAGAATAAAGACAAATCCTATAAAGCCTAGCTTTGAGCTGTTTTGCAAAAAAGTATCGATATGTTGGGTAATTGCTTCTTGCTGTGTTGGGATGAGGCTAGAGAAAATAAACTCTTTGATTTTTCCGTAGTGTTTTTCAAAACTAGGCAAACGTATAAAGATAGAAAATGAAACAAGCAGGAGTGGAATAATGGAAAAAATGGTATGGAAACTCAAAGAGGAGGCGTACATTGTGATATCAGGATCGTAAAGTGATTGAAAAAATTTTTTGCTTTTTTGAATCATGAAGTTCCCTTTTTACTGCGGGCAGAATGCTTTAATTGAGAGAGTGCTAGAAGCACTCTCATATTGGCTATAGTCCCATCTTACCAGGATTGAGAATATTGTTGGGATCAAATGCCTCTTTGATGCGGCGAAAGAGACCCAGCTCAGCTTCGCTAAAGGCCATCTTCATAAAAGGAGCTTTGCTCAGTCCTATACCGTGCTCTCCGCTTAAAGTACCTCCAATATCAATAGTCATTTGAAATATCTCTTCAATCGCTTTATAGCCAATCTCCACTTGCTTAGGATCGCTTCCATCAACCATGACATTAGTATGCACGTTACCATCACCAGTGTGACCAAAACATGGAATTTTTACATTATACTTTTTACTAATTTTTTCAACCTCTTCAAGATAGCGGGGAAGCTCGCTTCTTGGTACCGTTACATCTTCGTTTATTTTTTTACTTCCATAGATAGTGATACTTTGGCTCGCATTGCGCCTTGCAAACCAGATATCAGCTGCCTCTTTCTCATCTTTTGCTATGCGAAATTCAGTTGCGCCATTCTCTTTGAAAAATTTTTCAAGCAGTCCTATTTGGTAGTCGATCTCCTCTTCCACGTTTCCGTCGATATCACTGATAAGGATTGCTCCAGCTTCTACTGGCAAGCCTTTGTGAAACTTCTCTTCAACTGCACGGATTGTGAGATTATCCAAAAATTCCATAGCAACAGGGTTTGCGCCACCTGCTAAAGATTTATAGACGGCATTCATCGCTGCAGTAACTGTAGGAAAAACGCCCATGACAGTTTTAGTAAGTTTTGGTTTGGAAAGGAGTTTGAGGGTAATTTCGGTAATAACTGCCAATGTCCCTTCACTAGCAATGAGAATACCAGGAATGTTGTAGCCTGCTACATCTTTGATAGTTCTTTTACCAGCTCTTATAATATCCCCATTTGGCAAAACGGCACGCAGTGCCATAACATAATCTTTGGTGATACCGTATTTTGCTGCGCGCATACCTCCAGCGTTTTCAGCTACGTTGCCTCCAAGAGTTGAGTAGTCTTGGCTTGCAGGATCTGGTGGGTAGAAGAGTCCATGCTTTTCTACTTCCCGCTGGAGATCTTTATTGATGACGCCAGGTTGCACTACTGCTACCATATTTTTGGTATCAATCTCTAAAATTTTATTCATATACTTTTCAACTGCTAGCACAATACCACCACCTACAGGAAGAGCCCCGCCTGTAAAACCGCTGCCAGCGCCTCTTGGCACTACTGGAATCTTATGCTCATTACAGTAGCGCAAAATTTTACTTACATCTTCCTCATCTTTTGGGAAAACTACAACATCAGGCTCAAAATGCTCTCGCGTAGCATCATAGGAGTAGGCAAGTCTATGGGGTTTATCTGCTTTCACATTTTCTTGACCTATAAGATTTTGCAGTGCCTTGATATGTTTTTTCATCTCTTCTCCAACAGTTTTTTATAGTAGCTGTAGTAGTTGTCAATCTCTTTTGTTCCAAAAAAATCGAATATTGATGTCTCTATCTCCTTAATTCTTGAGTAAAAAGGGAGTTTGACTTTTTTACTACGGCTATATAGAGGTAATGCATCTATTTTTTCAAAGCTATAGCAATCAACTATTGCTACTTCATCTTTAAGAGCCAAATAAATTTTTGCGAGGGCATATTTATTGCAAAAATTTTTAAAATCTTCATAACTTGGTGCTGGATGTTTGGCTTTTGAGAGTTCTGTTGCAAAGAGATCTGGATGGAGAATCTCCTCCTGCACCTCTTTTGCTATTTGCTGGTAGGTAGTAAGATTAGGTGCGATAATAGTAGCTCTATCGTAGAGGTATCCTAGTATCACTTCATCACTAGAAGCTGGCAGTGTTTTTGGTTTAGGAAGAGCCTCTTGTGCTAGTGCATCAAAGACTTCAAAACGGATCTGATTACTCTTTTCAAGAATAGCGCGTGCAACTATACTTGCATGACTTTTATCATAGTGGTGAACAACAATCCCACTCGTGCCCGTTGGAAGTGCCACAGGCTCAATGATACCTCGATTTTTCTCTACTTTGACAAGTGTAGTGGTTTGTGCATATAAAACAAGAGCTGTAAAAGCAAAAAAAAGTATACGTATCAAAAGAGATCTCCTTTTATGAATTTGTATAATAATACCAAACTTTTATAAAATCTAGCTAGCAATTGCAACTAAAGTATCTCTATATTAAGCCTTTTTTAGATAAAATTAAACCCTTTTTACACCATCATAAGGGATTTTTTTGCGATGAGGATTTTGCTGGCATTGCTCATAGCATTGATACTGCAAGCAGATACTGTACAAGAGGCAATTTGGCAAAAGGGCGAGACTCTTTTGAGTTTTTTTGCCAAGCATGGGATCGATGCGAGCTTGTACTACAATCTTGATAGAGAAGATAAAGAGCTAGCAGATGAGATCCATGCTGGCGTAAAATATTTTGTAGTAAATGATACCAATAGCAGTGCCATTAAACATCTTCTCATTCCAATAAATGAAGAGTTGCAGATCCATATCTACAAAGATGATACCGGCTATAAGTTGGAGTTTTTGCCAATTTTCTATCAAAATTTTCGTGATAGATTCAGTCTTGCAATTCAGAGCAATCCCTATAGCGAGATCCTTAAAGCAACAAAAAATCTGCGTTTAGCGCACGAATTTGTTGCAGCTTTTAAAAATAGTCTCGATTTTACTCACTCGATTCGCAAAAATGATGCTCTGGCTATTATCTATGAGCAAAAAGTGCGATTAGGGGAGCTCTTTGGGATGCCTGTGATTAAGGCTGCTTTAGTAGAGACAAGAGGAAAGAAAAACTATGTTTTTAATTACAATGGAAGATATTATGACCAAAATGGTAAAGAGCTTGAGAGCTTTTTACTCAAGCGTCCTGTGCGCCATGCACGTATAACTTCACGTTTTACGCTTCGTAGATGGCATCCAATACTACATCGCTATAGAGCGCATCTTGGTGTGGATTTTGGAGCAAGGCGGGGAACTCCTGTGATGGCTGCTGGCAGTGGAAGAGTAGTATTTGCTGGGCGTAAGGGTGGATATGGCAATGTAATCATTATTGCCCATAGAGATGGGTATAAAACACTCTATGCTCATCTATCAAAATTTCGCAGGAATATTCGTGCTGGAAAATATGTAAAGCAAGGACAGATTATTGGATATGTGGGAAGTACGGGGCTGAGTACTGGACCACATCTGCACTTTGGGCTCTATAAAAATGGTAGAGCTATAAATCCTCTCAAAGTGGTACGTATCACCAAAAGTAGGCTAAGTGGCGAAGAGCTGAGGAAATTTAAAAAGATTGTCAATAGATATAAAGAGGAGCTCAATGAGCTTGTACAAAAAAGAGAGAAACCAAAAATTTTAGAAGTGCTTAAAAGTATAGAAGGAGGGGATAATGCAAAAGGATGAGGTACTAAAAATTCGACATATTTTAGAAACAGAGCTCAAAAGCGGTGAAATTACTCTCCACCCTTCTGAAATAGCAGCATTTCTCAAATATCTCTATAGTGAGAATAAAGAGGAGTTTTTTGCGATTTTACGCAAACTTCCAGAAGAGGTGCTTGGTGAAGTACTCTTAGAGCTTCCAGAATCGATTAAAGATGAAGCTATCGAGCAGCTTTCAGTCAAAAAGCTCGCAAAAGCGGTAGAAGAGCTTGATAGTGATGATGCGGTGGATTTAGTTAAAGATATTGAAGATATAGATAGTGATTTAGAGCAAAAAGTCTTACAAAATATCGATAAAGAGTATAAAGAAGAGATTGAGACTCTCAGCTCTTATGATGAATCTACCGCCGGTGCATATATGCAAACGGAGGTATTTAAAGCTTATGTAGATGAAAAGGTAAAAGATGCAATTGAGAGACTCAGAAAGCTTAAGGCTGAGGGTGAAGTGTCAAATATTCACCAAGTATATGTAGTTGACAAAGATGAGAAACTCAAAGCAATTATTCCTTTAGAAGATCTTATTCTTTACGATTTTAATGCCAAATTTGCAGACATTATTCATGAAAAAAAGTATGAACCTATTACTGTGCATGTAAATGAACCCGTGGCTGAATTTATTAAGAAGTTTGAAGATTATGACTTGGCTGTTGTGGCAGTAGTTGATGATGAAGGAAGATTGCTAGGGCGTATCACATCGGATGATGTTATAGATTTGATCGAAGAGCAAGCAACAGAGCAGATCTACAACCTTGCAGGTCTTGAAGAGGAAGCAGAAGAGGAAGAGGATATTAAAGAGGTAACAAAAAAGAGAGCTTGGTGGCTTCTAATAAACCTAGGTACTGCGATACTTGCCTCTTTTGTGATCGGGCTTTTTGATGAGACGATCCAAAAATATGTAGCTCTTGCAGTATTGATGCCAATAGTAGCTTCTATGGGAGGGAATGCTGGAACGCAAACACTCACAGTAGTTGTACGTAAACTTGCCCTTGGGGAGATTGACTGGCAAAACGCAAAAAAGGCGCTTATGAAGGAGACGTTAGTTTCATTGTTAAATGGACTCATTTTTGCTGTTATTATGGGAGCGATTGCATGGATATGGTTTGGTAATCATCTTTTAGGTGTTGTCATTGCTCTTGCAATGATTATCAATCTTTTGGCAGCTGGATTTTTTGGTGCAGTTATTCCGCTGTTTCTCAAAAAAGTTGGGCAAGATCCTGCAGTGGGGAGTAGTGTATTACTGACAACTGTCACAGATGTTGTGGGATTTTTTGCATTTTTGGGACTTGCAAAAGTTATGTTGGTACACTAAGATGATAAAAGAGATTAGAGTTTTAAAAGATCCAAAATATATAGAGCCAGTAGAAATTATTTATGAGCAAAATACAAAGACAAAGCGGTGGGAAGCAGTAAAAGCACATGATAGTGTAGCTGTATTGCTCTATCATCCACAAAAAGATGTATTTGTGCTTGTCAAGCAGTTTCGGCCGGCTCTTTATATGCAGCACGGCTTTGAGTTTAGTTATGAATTGTGTGCTGGTATAGTAGATAAAGAGAAAAGCTTGGAGCAGATAGCTATTGAAGAGGTAGAAGAAGAGACTGGCTACCAGGTAGAAAAAATTGAAAAAATTACTTCATTTTTTACTTCAGTAGGCTTTGCTGGATCGAAGCAGACTCTCTACTACGCAGAAGTGACTACACAGATAGCAGATGGTGGTGGTATAGATGATGAGGTGATAGAGGTAGTCTATCTTCCCGTAGCAAAAGCGCGAGAATTTATGTATGATGAGAGCAAGCCAAAGACGCCAGGTCTTCTTTTTGCTCTTTGTTGGTGGTTTGAACGAAACTCTCAATAGGCCTAGACATATTTATAGAGCTCACTGGAGCGATTTACCATAAGCTTGGAAAAGTTATCTACATAATCCCAAAATGCTTGCTTGAGTTCTTTTGGAATATCAAGCTCTTCAAGTGTCTCCATCATAGTTCCTAGCCATTCGATTCTGGCTTTTTCATCAATTGAAAAATTTTTGTGAAATTCGATCATGTATTCATTGAGGTCTTTGTCACTTGCACCTTCATAAAGCTTTGGCCCTCCACAAATAGCTATGAAAAAGAGTGTATTTTTCTCTTTGACTTTTGCAAACTCCTCCTCATCTTGTGGGAAAAAGTGGGCAATTTCACTCTCATAAATCTTATCATAGAAGCTATACATAAAATCTTTCATCCCATCTACTCCACCAACTGCTTCAAAAAACTCATAAGGTGGATTTTTATATGTTACTTTTTCATTTTCTCTTATTGGACTTATTTTCAATACTACTCCTTTGGCAAAATCTTTGTAATAGACACTCATAGGCTTCAATCCTACGATCGCGTAAAAATGGCCAGATATCACGTACCTCTTTTGTACGGTTAATATCAATTTCGCATATTAACGCTTGTTCACTTTTGTTATCTCCTCGTATGATAAACTCTCCTTGTGGACCACACACAAAGCTATTGCCCCAAAATCGAATGCCTTTGAGACATCCACTCAGATCCTCTTCAAATCCTACACGGTTGACACTAATAAGTGGCAATCCATTTGCAATAGCATGAGAGCGCTGAATAGTTATCCAAGCATCTAGTTGGCGATTTTTTTCATCTTCACTATCTTCATCGAACCATCCAATAGCTGTTGGGTAGATAAGGATCTCTGCACCTTTGAGTGCCATTATCCTTGCAGCCTCAGGATACCATTGATCCCAACAAACCAGTACCCCCAATCTTCCAACTGAAGTGTCAATTGGCTCAAATCCAAGATCTCCAGGAGTAAAATAAAATTTCTCATAAAATCCGGGATCATCTGGAATATGCATTTTGCGATATATCCCCGCTATTTTTCCTTTATCAAAAACCACTGCAGTATTATGGTAAAGTCCTGGAGCTCTCTTTTCAAAAAGACTTGTGACCAGTACAATACTTTTTTCTTCACTGACCCATCGCCAAAACTCTACATCGGCAGCAAACTCTTCTGCTAAAGCAAAGTTTTGTGTATCTTCACTTTGACAAAAATATGGTCCTTGATGAAGCTCTTGGAGCACGACAAGCTCTGCATCACTAGCTGTATCAATGAGTTCTAAACTTTTTTTGATAGTACCCTCTTTCGTTTTATGAAAACGTTGTTGTATCAAGGCCACTTTCACTGTTTTATCCTTATGAATGTTAGTATAAAAAGAACTCCAGCAATAATTATAATCGAGGCAGTTGCTGAAATATTGAGGGATGAGGCTACAAAGAGACCTATGCACATGATGATAAAGCTAATTATACCAGCTACAATCATCATAGATATAAAGTTTTTTGTATACTTTTCTGCAATATAGGGTGGAATACTAAACAGTGCTATTACTAGAATAAGCCCAATGGATCGTATACTCATCACAACTGTGAGGGCAATGAGTATGAGAGTGAGAGTGTGTATGAGTTTGACATTGAGTCCGCGTGTAAGTGCAAACTCTTTATCGTATGCAACTGCAAGGATATGGTGATAAAAAATACTCAAATATAGTAGTAACACTAGATCTACCCCAGCCATAAAAAAGAGATCGCTTTTTGGAATGAGGAGAATATTACCAAATAAAAAAGCAAGCAGATCTACATTGTAACCAGGAGTAAGATCAATAAAAATAATGCCTATACTCATTCCTACAGCCCATAAAACTCCAATTAAAATATCTGTGCGGCGGTTTTCTTTGTAGGTTATATAGGCAAGCAGCAGCGCCAAAGCAACTGCAAAGAGTGTCGCTCCCAGAACTACTCCAATACCAAGATAAATAGCCATACCGACGCCACCATAGCTACCATGAGCGATACTTGCGGCTAAGTAGTTGTAGCGGTTGATGAGCATAATGGAGCCTATTATTGCAATGGAGATTGCAAGAAGAGCAGCTGCAAGAAAAGAGTTTGCAAAGAAAGTAAGGGTCTCAATCATGTTCACACGCCTTTTTAAGCTCTTCAAAAAGCTCCATTTCACAAAAGTGGCCTTCTCTTTTTTGGATATTGAGCTTGAGATTATCATGGATATAGAGTGTGCGATTGATGTAGAGTACCCGGTCTACACCTTCGAGCAAAATATTGACATCATGGCTTACAACAAGTCTTGTAATGGATAGATTTCGCAAAATTTCATAAATCTCTTTTTGTGCTTCAATATCTACTGCTGCAGTTGGTTCATCGAGGATTAAAATTTTTGGTTTTGTAATAAGAGCGCGTGCAAGGAGCACCCGCTGTCTCTGTCCGCCTGAGAGGGTGCCTATCTTTTTATGAAGCAGATGGGCAATATTGAGTTTTTGAGCAATTTCATCCAATAGTGTAAGGTCATTTTTATCAAAACGAAACTTCTTTGCACTCAGTCTTCCTTGCAAGATGATTTCCTTTGCTTGCAAGGGCATATCGAGATTGAAGTTTGTCTGTTGTGGTAGATAGCCAATGAGGTTTTTTGCTTGAGATGGCTCCTTTCCATAAATGGAGATTTTGCCTTTTTGAGGTTGCAAGAGCCCTAGGAGGAGCTTGAGAAAAGTTGTCTTCCCACCACCATTTGGCCCAATAATTGCAATATAATCTTTATCATGGATTGTGAGGTTAATATTTTCTAAGACATACTCTTTGTCATAAGCAAAGTAGAGTCCATCTACCTCAATCGCCGGCAATTGCACGCGCTACCTTTAGTATATTGCTCTCCCAATCATATGCAAGGGGATCGATGACTTTTACCTGAGCGCCAATCTTTTGTGCTAGAAATTGGGCGCTTTTTTTTGGAAATTGTGGCTCGATAAAGATTGTCTTAATGCCAAGTGCTTTTGCCTTTTTGGCTAATTGTATGAGATCTTGCATTTTTGGCTCTTTTCCCTCTTTTTCGATTGCAAGTTGTTTTAAACCATAACTTCTAGCAAAGTAGCCAAAAGAGGGGTGATAGACTAAAAAAGCTTTTGATTTTTTTTGCAAAAGCAAAGAATAGATTTTGGAATCAATCTCTATAGTTTTTTGGGCAAATTTTTGATAGTTTGTGAGAAAGAATTCCTTTTTATTAGGCTCAAGTTTTAGAAGTTCATCAAGCATTGCTCTAGCAATAAGGGGTACGAGATTTGGTGCTAACCATATATGGGGATCGAGACTCTTTTCATGCTCATGGTGTTCATCATGTTCATGGTGGTGATGATGTGCTAGGGGATAGTGGCGGATATATTTGCCAGAGTCTATGAAACGAAGCTTGGGATTTGCAGCTTCTATGCGTTCTCTCCATGCCTTTTCAAAAGGAACACCAATTGTAAAATAGCATTTTACTTTTTTGATTTTTTTTATTTGAGAGGGCTTGAGAGAATATGTGGCAGGGCTTGCCCCTGGGGATATAAGTACTTCTATATCAAAACTATCCTTTGCAATCTGCTCTAAAAAATATTTTTGCGGTAAGATTGAGACAAGTATCGTATCTTTGGCAAAAAGAAGCGTAGTGAAAAAGATAAAAAGCAAAAAGCGCACATATACTCCTTTAAAATATATTCATACAGCTACAATGAATCGAGCCGTGCTGGCGAATAAGCACTGAGGCATCAAGCCCAATGATATCTCGTGATGGGAAAAGTTTTTGAAAAATTTTCAGAACCTCTTCGTCATTTGGATCATTATATGTTGGCACTATTACTGCACCATTTATTATAACAAAGTTGGCGTAGCTTGCTGGAAGTCTTTCATTTTCAAAATATTTAGCTGAGACGAATGGCAAAGGGACTAACTCAAATCCAAAGCTTTGCAGCTCTTTTTCCATCAATTTTAATTCTTTATAGTGAATATCATTTTTATCATCACAGGTGATACAGGCTATTTTATTGGGGGATACAAAGCGCGCTAGCATATCGATATGGCTATCTGTATCATCACCTTCCAAAAAACCGTGACCTAGCCACAAAATCTTTTTGAGTCCGAAGAAGTTTTTTAAGTTTGCTTCAACTTCATCTTTTGATAGATGAGGATTTCTATTGGCTTCGAGAAGACATCTTGAGGTAGTGAGTAAAACTCCCTCTCCGTTACTATCGATACTGCCACCTTCTAATACAAAACCAATCTTTTTGGTATGAAAAATTTTTCTGTTGAGCTGATTATCGTAGTTTGCTGGAAATTTCAGCCCCCAGCCGTTGAATGTAAAATCAAGAAGTTTTGGTGTGTTGTTGTCAAAAACAGTAATAGGTCCGTAGTCTCGTACCCATGTATCGTTTGTCTGGGCTTTGAGGATTTTAATATTATGCTTTGTTGGAGGAAGAGTGAGATCTTCCTGTGTGATTAAATAGACATCTTGATAGTGAGCTACAATAGAAATAAACTCGTTGTAAAACTCTCTTACTTCATCTAAATATGGCAGCCAATCACCCTTTTCGTGAGGATAAGCAAGCAAGAGCGCCTTTTGCTCTTCCCACTCTGCAGGCAGTCTCATAACACACCTTTTTAATATGTTATGGTAGCAAAGTTTTATGATATTAAAAATCGAGAGGAGATTTGATACTGTTTTGACTAAGATTTCTTACAATATGTGTATAAATCATAGTGGTAGATATATCTTTATGGCCTAAAAGTTCTTGAATTGTTCTTATATCAAATCCAGCTTGAAGCAAATGGGTAGCATAAGAGTGTCTAAAAGTGTGTGCTGATACTTTTTTTGGAATTTTAGCTCTGTTTACAGCAGATTTAATATTTCTTCCAAAAGTAGTAGGTAATATATGAAATCGTATCATTTTGCCGCTTCTTGGGTCTTTTGAGATTTTTTTCATAGGAAAAAGATATTGCCATTTAAACTCTTTGTGGGCATTTGGATATTTCCTCTCAAGCCCATGCGGAAGATTGACATATCCAAATCCTTTGCTTAAATCTTCTTGGTGAATTTTTTCTATCTGTTTTACTTGGATATATAAATCATCTTTTATTTTTTGAGGAAGTGGTAGAATCCTATCTTTTTGACTTTTACTATCCCAAATATAGACATTATCAAATCCAAAGTCTATATCTTTGATTCTAAGTCTCAAAAGCTCATTCATCCTAAGCCCACAGCCATACATCAGCTCTAACATTAGTTTATATATCCCAGTCATATTGAAAATGATTTGCCTAACTTCATCTTTAGTCAAAACTACCGGCATATGCTCTTTTCTTTTAGCTCTTAGTGCTTGAATATTCCAATCTTTTGTATCAATCCCTAAAACCTCTTTATACAAAAATAAAATTGCATTAAAAGCTTGATTTTGTGTAGTAGGTGAAACATTTTTATTAACCGCAAGATGAGTTAGAAATTCTTCTATTTCAATTTTTCCCATATCTTTTGGATGTTTTTTATTATGAAATAGAATATACTCTTTATTCCAATATATATAACTCTTTTCAGTAGCTCTACTATAACCTTTAAATATAATTTTCTCTTTTAGAATATCAAGTAATTTCTTTCTTTTTTGCAATTTATAACCTTCTATCTATATAATATATAAATATATTATTATCACAATTTTCATAGATAAATCTACTTAAAAAGATATAATATCATAAATATTGATAGTAAAAGTATAATTATAATCAAATCTGTGTACATTTAAGGTTTTTGGGGTACAATGGTGTTATTGAATAAATAGTTGGGCAGATATAAGGATAGTTTATGGGTTTATCAGAACATCTGAAAAAAATAAGAGATGGGCTTCGAGAAGGTAGGTTTAATTCTGAAGCAGCAGTTTCTCAAGGCATTCTGTTACCTACTTTATATGAATTAGGATGGCCTATCTTTGATACTTCAATTGTAATTCCAGAATATACAGTCGAAGGTCGTAGAGTCGATTATGCTCTTTGTCATCCGAGAAATAAGCCTTATGTTTTTATTGAAGTAAAAAAGATAGGATTATCTGATGGCGCCGATAAGCAGTTATTTGAATATGCATTCCATCTCGGTGTTCCGATTGCAATTCTTACTGATGGGCAAGAATGGAGTTTCTATCTTCCTGGAGAACAGGGGCGGTATGATGAACGGAGAGTCTATAAACTTGATATATTAGAGAGAGATATTGAAGAAGCTGAAAGACGATTACAATCCTATTTGAGTTATCAACATGTATGTTCTGGTAAAGCACTAGAATCAGCACGCTCTGACTATAAGAATGTTTCCCGAATTAGAACCATAGAATCTACTCTACCTAAAGCATGGGAAGCACTGCTGAAAGATCACGATTCATTATTGTTGGATCTTCTCGCGGAAAAAGTGGAAGATCTTTGTGGGTATAAGCCTGATTTAGATTTATGCGGCCAATTTATAAATAATCAAATTCAAAGTGGCGCTAATATTATCCAACCAGAATTTACTAAAAAACCTTCTAAACCTAAAGAACCAACGTATAAAGCTTCAAATCGAAAAGGTAAATTTTCTATTATATACCGTGGAAAAGAAATAGAAGCTCGATCTGCACGTGATGTAATGATCAAAATATTTGAAATTCTATACAAGGAAGATAGCAGTTTTCTTGAAAGATTTGCTTCTCGAAAACACGGCAAAAAAAGACGATACCTATCTCGTGACAAATACGAATTATATCCTGGTAGACCAGATTTAGCAGATGAGCATTCAGTTGAGATAGTTTCTGGATGGTGGCTTGGCACAAATTACAGTCGCAAAAACATTCAGGATATTATAAATCTTGCTTTAGAAGTTGCTGGTGCACAAAAAAGTATAAGAGTAAATGTATTGTAAGCATTTGCCCAACAATTGGCTCAACTTGACCGCAGGGGCTTTGGGTTTTTTCAAGTTTTGAAGTCCGCACCAAGTTTTATTGGTTAGTCAAAGTCAGTGCCCCGCAATCCTGCGGCAAGTTAGCCAAAACGTTGTCTCGGACGCTTCGCTTACCGAGACAACAAGCGGGAGGAGCAGACATCTATATTAGAAAACTTCTTTTCAAATCCAAATGCCGTTCGCCCGCAGGGACCGTCATAATTTTGTGTCACCGATAGTCAGGAATTATATCACAACTCTAGAGCCTTATCCAATCTACCTTCAAAGTAGATAGCCAATTGAGAGATGGTAAGGCTCCAATTCTGAATGGGCATTGTCCACTTTTTCTGGGCATTTTTTCGTTTCACTTCGTTTAACATCACTGCAAGCAGAAGAATTCTCATATAAAGCAATTTCAATAGACTGTTTTCATTGGGGAGAGAACCCTTTGTTTTAGTTAGTTTTCTGAACTGACGATGCACGGACTCAATAATATTGGTAGTATAGATGATGCGTCTGATCTCCTGGGGATACTTGAAATAGTAAGAGAGGTTTTCCCACTTGTTCCTCCAGGATTGAATGACAATAGGGTATTTGTCTCTCCATTTCTCCTCAAGCCGATCGAGTTCCAGTTCTGCAGCCTCTTGGGAGATCGCCTGATAGACCTGTTTAAGATCCTTCATGAATTCCTTCTGATTCTTGGAAGCTACATATTTGAGTGAATTTCTAATCTGATGTATGATACATAACTGTACTTCTGTTTGCGGGAAAGTGGTGTTTATGGCTTCAGGGAAGCCTTTTAAACCGTCAACTGAAGTAATCAGAATATCTTCCACCCCTCTGTTGCGCAGATCGGTAAGAACCTGCAGCCAGAAGTTTGCACCTTCATTCTCTGAAAGATATAATCCAAGTATCTCTTTTCTGCCATTAAGACTGACACCAATATCGTATAGATAGCTTTAGAGACATAACGACTGTTCTCTTTGATCTTATAGTGTATGGCATCGAGCTAGACAAAAGGATAGACGCTTTCATGAGGGCGCTGTTGCCACTCTTTCAGTAGCGGAATGACTTTATCTGTCACTGCGCTGATGGTAGCCTTGGAAAAATGTATTCCATAAAAATCTTCTATATGTTCAGATATCTGTGCATAACTATTCCCCAATGCGTACAGGGCGAGGATCTTTTGTTCTATCTGATGGCTCATATGGGTCTGGTGTTTTTTAACCAGTTGGGGTTCAAAGGTACCGTTACGGTCTCTGGGAACTTCAAGATCGAACTCACCTACAGAACTTTTCATACGTTTGGAGGATTTACCGTTCTTTCGATTGCGGATCTCTTTGGAAAGATGAGATTCCAGTTCTGCCTCAAGAGCAGCTTCTGTCAGTTGTTTGATAAGTGGAGCAAGTACTCCATCTTTGCCATCTATTTTTGCTCCAGCCTTGATGGCCTCAAGAGCTTCATTTAAGTCGAAGTTTTCCATATTGTGTCTCTCCTTTAGATTATTTAATTCTATCGGATTGACACAAAATTTCTAATGCTCCCCACCCGCGCCCCCGTTAAATGAGGATGAAATAAAAAAGGCATATATTGAAACAGCTTTTTTCATTAGAAAATTTTTTACTGATATATGACTATGAGAATAGAAGAGGGATATTTGTAATGACCCCTCCCTTTCTGCACACCTAAGCCACTAAATGAAACACTTCAGCAGGAGTTTTGTATTGCAGCGCTGAATGTTTTCGTTTTAGATTATAGAAATCTATCCATTCTCCAATAATTTTATTAGCCTCCTTGAGTGATTTAAAGTTGTAGTGCCAAATACACTCTTCCTTGATAGTGCGGAAAAATCTCTCAATCATATCGTTTATCCTCGGCTTCGCCTGCGGGGTTGTCGCTTCGCTCGGACGCTCTGGAGTATAAGGAGTGATGAACTCTTGGGTAAAATTGTAGTCTTTGACTGTCTTGGTAAAGGATTTGCTGGTAAAAACTAGGCCATTGTCGCTTCGTAATACAATGGGCTCTTTCAATCTTTGGAGTCTTCCAAAACGGTAGATTAGACCTTCTTGCAAAGCTGCCTCTGTTGTGTTTGCTTTACCACTTTTTGAGAGTTTCCATCCAACGATTTCACGGGTACAAGTATCAATCACGCAAGCTGAAGTACTCCAGCCATCATTCCCACTGTAGATACGGGTCATATCGATAGCCCATCTTTGATTGGGATAGTGTGAACGTGAAGGCATCATTTTGGCTCTTGGCCTATGCCCTTTGGAATGCTTTCTTACCTGCCAACTATTGAGTTGCAGAATGAGCTGCACTACTTTTTTTTTCATCCCAAGTAGCAAAGCTGTCAAGTGCAACCTAAAAATGTACCAAGATGCGAAGTGAAAATGTACCACTTTGAAACTAAAAATTGTTATCGAGTCCAGTAAGGACACCAGCTTTTCTTTTTTGCTTAAGCCTGTAGCTTTCACCTTGGATATTGAGTATATGGCTATGGTGAATAAGCCTATCAAGTATTGCTGTAGTTAACGCTTCATCATTGTTGAGCACCTCCTTGAATTTTGTAAAAGATAGATTGCTTGTAATGATAATTGATCCTATTTCATACCGTTTATTGATAACCTGGAAAAAGAGATTGGCCTGGTTTTCATTGAGCTTGATATAGCCAAATTCATCGATAATCAAGAGTTTTACCGTATTGATAACCTTTTTGAAATAGTGCTGCAACCTGTTGGTCTGCTGCGCAATCTCAAGTTGTAAAAGCAGATCTGCTGCAGTGATGAATTTTGTTTTTATTCTTGCTTGTGTAGCAAGATATCCCAAAGCTATGGCCATGTGGGTTTTCCCAACACCGCTTGGTCCAATAAGCAGGATATTTTCGGCATTCTCTATAAATCTTAAAGTAGAAAGTTCATTAATAATATTTCTATCTACCGCAGAAGATGAGAAATCAAACATCTCTATGGTCTTTACTTTTGGAAAGCCTGCCATTTTTAGTGTTGTTGCTTTTGAACGCTCTATCTTCTTTTGATGTTCATATCTAAAAAGCTCAAGCAAAAAGTGGCTGTATGAAAGATTCTTTTTAGCTGCTTCTTGCGCTATGGATGAAAAGCTCTCTTTAATGGCAGGAAGTTTAAAAAGCGCAGCATACTCTTGTATCTGTTCATTTATACTGTGTATCTCTTTATGCATGGCAAACTCCCAAAAGCGCATCATACTCCTCTAAAGAACTCTTAGCTGTATTATGTATGTTTATGCTGTTTTTATACTTTTTATTTGACAAGGAAAGCTTTTTATCTATGCAATTGTCATATTCTTTTTTGTTATGCAAGCTTTTTGGCTTGGCTGAAATTATTAGCGGCAGCAGAACTTTTTGCTCTTTTATAAAGAGCTCTTTTGGTTTTTGCTTCGTTGTTGCGTGCACTCTATTATGAACAATTTCAAGCCACTGAAATATCTGGCTGTTAAGAAGCTTTGTATCTATAACAAGCGAAGAGTTTTTGAGTCTTGCTTTCAAAGGAATATAGAAGTTTCCTTTCATATAGCCTATAACTCTCTCTACCTTCCCTTTTGTTTTTGCCCTGTAGGGTTTACAAAGTTTTGGAATAAATCCATACTCTTTGGAAAAATCCAAAAACCTCTCATTAAATCTGTGTTTTGCATTCCCGTAAGCGTTATGCTCTATCACCACGCTTTTGAGGTTGTCGTAAAGAATGGTTCTAGGCACTCCCCCAAAGAAGGCGAAAGCCTTTTTATGACAATCTATAAAACTATCAAAGCGCATATTGTCTGTAAAGCAGATAAATGCGTATCTGCTATAGCCCAAAATCATCGCAAAGGCATAAATGGGATTCTTCCCTCTTCGTATCACCGTCCAGTCAGCTTGCGCCTGCTCGCCCGGATCTGTCTCAAATCGCACTACCTCTTCCTCTTTTACGCTCATATGCTCTTTATAAAGCCCGCTCATAAACGCCTGCAATATTCTTATCTTCCCCTCATACCCTTTTGCTGTAATCTCCCGGTATATTACCGTTGAAGGAATTTTATCCGGCAACCCTTGAGTTATTCTCTTTTTTATATACTCTTTGTATGGATCGAGCTTCGATTTGTAAACTCTCGGTTTTCTTGGCAGAAGCTTATCCTCTTTGAGTCTTTTGGATACGGTTCTTCTATCAAGTCCCGTCATCCTTGCAATAGCTCTTATGCTGTATCCTTGTCTGTAAAGTGTATGTACCATCACAAACTCCTCGTATGTAATCACTATTGCCTCCAAATATTTTTGGAAGCGATTATATTCTCTTATATTTCCTCATCTCATGGATGGTACATTTTCATCTTGCGTCTGTGGTGTATTTTAACATTGCAGGTGACACAAAGCTAAACGACGATAGCCATACGTTGGAAACTTCTCTATTTTCTCTTTGACTTTTTGGACACGCTCTTCGTCTAGTTTCCGTTTTCTCTTAGTGGATTTATAATACTCCTGCGAGGAATATTAAATACCTTACAGAGTTTTGTGATGCTGATTGGGTGGCCTTCATTTCTCATTTCACTGTGTACTTGCATCACTTCTTCTCTTTTCCTACAGAAGCGTCGTACTTTTTTAATGTAATATTCTCTAATGTCAGCTCTTCAATAACCGCCTTCATATCTTTTATCTTCTCTTCATATATGGCAGCTATATCTTTGGATCTGGCTCTTAGCTGATTCTTCATGCCTCTTCTGGCATCTTCCATCCACTCCTCTATTGCTCCAGGCGCTAAATCATACTTTCTCACAACTTCAGATACTGTAGTTTTCCCTTGAAAAACATCCATCACAATGGAAGTTTTCTTTTTTGCTGTAAATCTTTTTATCTCTTCTTGGTTTTTATTTAATTTCTCCATTTTTGGCCTTTTATTCTTTCCTTATTTAATATTTTGTGTAGTTGGGCTGGTGGGGGTCGGTATAATTTCCATTTATCCAAACAATGAGAGCAAAAAGCAAGTTTAATTTAGTATTTGAATAATTTCATGGAAATGAGTTGTTCACGGTTAATTAAGTACTGTGTAAACGACTAAAAACTTTTTAGAAAACTAAACTTGGTATCATCCATTTTTTGGCTATTACGAAAGAGGAGTTTTTTGTCATAATAGCTTATAATAGATATTATATGTAGCATGCAATACGTATGTTATAATACATAAAAACTTGTATATATGGAGAGAATATGACTGTGAGGAAAAATTTTTTATTAGATGAAATCATAGCGAAACATTTGGAAGAGATTGCAAAAAAAGAAAAAACGACGCAATCGGAAGTAATTAGAAAACTTATAAAAGAAAAATATCAAGAATATCTAAAAGAGGAAAAACTAAAAGCTTTTCAATCTATTATGCAAGTTGAACCTGGAAGTTTAGTTGGAAAAACTATTCAATCTGTAAAAGAGGAGATGGGTAATAATATATGAAAATATTTTTAGACGCTAATATTATTTTAGATATTTTGGATATTAAAAGAGAATTTCATGAATATAGTGTAAAAACGTATGAATATTTAATTTTAAATCATCAAATTTTTACATCTTGTGATTTAATTACTACAATATATTATATTAATGCAAAAATTGATAAAGAAAAGGCAATATTGAACATTCAAAAAATTATAAAAACACTAACATTGATTGAATTTTCAAATGAAGATGTAGAAAAGGCGTGTGATTTGATGTTAAGAAATAAGGATTTTAAAGATTTAGAAGATACACTTCAATATATAATGGCAAAAAAACAAAATTGTAATATGATCATATCAAATGATGAAAATTTTGTTAGTAAAGATATAGAGATTTTAAATAGTAAAGAATTTTTTAATAGATTTATCAAAGAGTAGATATGGCATACATAAAACTCAATAAAAACGCCTTTTTTCACAATTTAGACCTTATTACCAAAAAAGCGGGTGGTAATGAAAAGGTCGCCATTGTTTTAAAGGACAATGCCTATGGGCATGGGCTTTTGGAGATTGCCAAATTAGCAAGTGAGTATGGTATCAAAAGAGCGGTGGTGAGAAATATCGCCGAAGCTAAAGAAATAGAAAATCTTTTTGACTACATTCTCATTTTGGCTGATACTCCACAGCAAAAAGAGAAATTTTATTATACTATCAATAGCATAGAAGATCTCAAAAGATTTCCCACTGGCTCCAATATTGAGTTCAAAGTCGATACAGGAATGCATAGAAACGGCATTATGCCAGATGAATTGGAAGAGGCTTTTAAAATTATTATAAAAAGATCTCTCAATCTCAAGGGGATTTTTACTCACTTTCGCAGTGCAGATGAGTTAAGTAGCGAGCTTTTTTGGCAAGAGAGAAATTTTGATGAGGTAAAAAAGAGAAGTTTAGAGCTTGTTGAAAGGTATGGATTACCAAAGCCGCTTTTTCACTCTTGTAACTCCGCAGCACTTTTTCGAAAGCAAAGAATAGAGGATGATTTTGCTAGAGTTGGAATAGCTGCGTATGGCTATTTGGAAACTGATGAGATTTTTAAATCTCCTCCATTAAAACCGGTTTTGTCTCTTTGGGCAAAGAGGCTCTCTTCAAGAGTGCTCAAAAAAGGGCAAAGAGTAGGGTATGGAGGAGTATTTGAGGCTGATCGGGATATGGTGGTTTCCACTTACGATATTGGCTATGGAGATGGGATCTTTCGGTCTCAAAAGAGTATCGTAGATGGTAAGATTTTAGGGCGTGTGAGTATGGATAATATCATCGTAGAGGGCAAGCAAGATGAGATCTGTGTTTTTGATGATGTAAAAAGAGTAGCTCAAGAGATTGGTACAATCAGCTACGAAGTCCTCGTAAAACTCTCTGCTGCTTTGCCAAGAGTTTTTGCAAATTAATTTTTTGTTATCTACTTAACACCCACTTAATAAACAATCGTTATAGTAGCAGTATGAAAAGAAGAATACTGCTTCTTGAAGATGATCAGCTGCTACGAGAGACGATTGTAGATTTTTTAGAAGATCGCTATACTATTATAGCTGTAGCAAATGGTCTTGAAGCTTTAGAAGCACATTTCAATGAAACCTTTGACCTCTACCTCATTGATATTAATGTTCCCCAGCTCAATGGGATCGATTTTTTGCAATATCTTCGCGAAAAAGAGGATAGAGTGCCTGCAATATTTATCTCTTCATATAACGATTTAGAAACTATCAAAAAAAGTTTTCGAGTTGGAGCAGATGATTATCTCAAAAAGCCTTTTGCAATTGAAGAGCTTGATTGCCGCATAGAAGCGGTGTTACGGCGCTATTATGCAAAGTCTCATACTGTAGAGATAGGCAATAGATGTCAATACGATCTCTTTCAAAGAGTTCTTCTTTGTAATGGAGAAGCAATCTACCTTCCTTCCAAAGTAATGCGGCTCCTTGAACTTCTTATTCGCAATGCCAATCGGTGTACTACAAATGAAGAGATAATTGAAGCTCTTTGGCACCCTAGCGAGGAGTATAGCATTGGGAGTATACGTATTTATCTCAATACCCTCAGAAAATATCTTGGAAAAGAGAGTATCAAAAATGTCAAAGGAGAGGGTTATATTCTCATACTTAATAGATAATTAATTCATAGATTTTATCATTTTCCAACATTCAAATATAAGGAGTATAGCATGGAATGTTGGAAAAAGGTCATAGTTATGAGTATAAGTGCATTTACGTTATTGAATGCGCAGCCGTTGGATATAGATGCGTATAAAAATGCCTTATATAACTATTTGCAGTCACATCAGCTCAAGATAAACGGCAAATTTTACAAGTATGATTTTGAACATGATGGCAAAATCGATGCCAACGATTGGCTCTATGTTGCTTCCAACGAAGAGTCCTATCGACTTATGGGTAATACTCCTTCTTCTAAAGATCCCTTTGGTTGGCAAAAAGTTACTATAAATCCACAAGGAGCTCCTGATGGCTATTTTATCTATCTTAAAGATTTTTCACTAGATAAAGAAGAGCAAGGAACGGATGCATTTTCTTGGGTATATGTAAGCAATAACAAAGTCTATAAGCTTATGGGGGCTACACAAGATCACCAATTTCGCTATCTTGATCTAAATGGTGATGGTAGTGCGGATCCTTTAGATATTACTTACACGATTGAAGAAGATGTGATAACATTTTCAAGTAAGTCGCAAAATACAAAAGAGCTACTCTTTTATGGCTTAACCAATCATAGAGTACTTGCAGGACTGAAGAGTGTTACACTCTTTGATCCTAAAAACCCTTCACAAGCAATCTATACCAACGCAGATACTACAGATGTAAGACGACCTGAAGTAACTACCAAAATGGATAATTTTAATCCAGCAACATTGAAATATGAAGGGTTGCATCGCAAATATGTGCATTTTGTATCTGGTGGATATGCATATAGAGCCGATCTTCAAACTGGCGTGGTGGTTAAGCAGGCTCCTTTTGCTTTAGATACATCTCGTCAATTGCGTTATACAAAGATTTCCTATCTTGGCACAAATGTATTTTTGATAGCAAAAGATGCAAACAAAACTCACCAATATCTAATAGCTCCTTGGAGTGATAAAGAGCACTTGCCTGCTATTTTTGATGGTAAGAGACTCGTTGATGTAACTTATCCATCTTATGGTGCAGCGATAGATGGTTATATGGTAACGGCTGGAAAATCTTTGCAAAAATGTGATATAGAACTAAAGCAGTGTCAAGAGATTCTTACCTTTACAAAATCTGCTAGCCTACTTGGCAATATATTAAGTACTACAAAAGCTGTTTTTAATGTTGATAATCAAGCGGTTATTGTGGATAAAGCCAAAGGAAATGTTGAGGATTTGCAATTGCAGCTTCCTTCTCGCATTGGGCATACAACACCATATGCTTATAATGACAACCATATCTATTTTCTTCAAGATGGTAAGCTGTACGATTTTGATTTAGCTATGCGTAAGCAAAATATACTTTCTGATGGCATAGAGAGTGGGAGTTTTCGTGCATTTACAGATAAAATGGTTATTGTTGCAGATGATGATAATATGTATGCAGTGGCAAAAGATGGATCAACGCCTCAAGCCCTTCATCTTTCTCAAATAGCTAAAACTAAAGGGCATAAATACGACTTTTCAATTGCCACAAAAGATCATTATCTTTACAACCTCTTTTGGGTAGAACCAGAGACAGGACGTATACATTTTCGTGCATGTGTGCTTGATGATGCTATGCACAATAGCTGTAAAGAGGATAGCTTTTGGGCATCTACCATTGTAGCAAATCCAAATGGAGTATTGACCTCTTCAAGTAACTATCCTTATACTGCATTAAAATTTATTCGTATTGACAATGCAGATAATTATGGTGGTGGAGATGTAAAAGCGATTGATCAAGCCTCTCCTCTTGGTGATGGTATTCTTCTAGGAAAAGTAGCTGATTATAATTTTCAAACATTTATAAACTCTGGCTATAAAAATGAAAATATTCCAAGTGGTGGTTATATTGTGCTCAATGCAAAAAATGATGCTAACTACAAAGGAGAGAGCTTTTTAGTCAATATTAATGAGGCTAACTCTTTGCAGAATATCACCCACGAACCAGAGCCGCTTGATAGTGAGATTAACCGTGGCCGCAGCCACTGCCATGGACGCTACTGCTCTATTTGTCACAGTTTTGCAGGAGGAAAGATTTATGCAGATTGGAACACTTCGGCTCATAAGCCAGTAGATCTTACACCAACAACAGTTGGTAAATATACGATACGTTTTATGTTTGATAATGGTCAGACATTAAGAGCAGTAATTAAAAAAGGAATGGGAGAGAATTTCAATACAAAGTTGCAAAACCTTGCTGGCAAAAATTTTACCGCTCAAGTAGTTGATCTTAATGGCACCGTGCACAACAGTTCTGGTGAATATACACACCAAGGAGCGGCATATTTTAACTGTAACTACTGTCACTCTCGCCATGGAGGACGAAACGGTGCACCAGGACCGATCACTATAAAACCTATTGGAGAGTAGTATGCAAAAGGGGTTTTTGATATTGCTCTTTTCTTTGATACTTTTTGCTCGGGAGATTCCTCAAGATCTCCTGCAAAAGCTGCATTTGCAAGGTGCAAAAATTGGTGTAGTAGACTTTTTTGCCTCCTGGTGCCACTCCTGTAGGTTTGAGATACCTCGTATTATGGATGTTGCTCATAAAAATAAAGATGTAAAATTCGTTGGCGTAGCTATAGATGATAATCCATCAGATGCAAAAAGATTTGTAAATAGGCTTGGTATCGATATGCCAGTGGTATATGATAAGGAGCATACTATCGTTAGTTGGTTTAATCCGGTAGGCGTACCGGCACTCTATATCCTTAAAGATGGCAAGATAGTTGGAAATATTATAGGTGCACATGAAGACATTGGTGAGCTTTTAACTCAAAAAATAGAGAGCTTGCGATGAGGTGGATAGTTTTGGCTGCACTGCTTTTTTTGCAAGGTTGCAGTGTAAAAGAGGTGAAACCTTGGCAAAAAGGAACACTGGCAAAAGAGTCAATGCAACAGGGAGCTTGTGCGAAACGATTTAGCAAATTTTTGCACCATATCTACTTTTCAAAAGAGGCAAGTAAAGGTGGCGGAGGTATTGGGGGAGGAGGTTGTGGATGCAACTAAGAGTTTCACTCGTCTTATCTCTTTTGCTAAGTGCTGCTGTGGCAGAGGATAGTGTAAGCATTCACTATCTTTACTATGATGAAGATAGTGGGCGCACCACAGTAAAAACTCCATCATTGCAAATAAGCAAAGATTTTGGGCTTGATTATAGTGTGGATTTTTCATACTCATACGATACCCTCTCAGGGGCAAGTCCTACCTTTTATGATGCAGCAAGCGGAGCATCTGCGAAAGCTCCTGAAGGAGTTGTTTATAGTGATGCGGTGCGTTATGATAATGTGCCTTATAGCGATAATAGAAGAGCCTATGGATTACAACTGACAAGAAGGATGCCTCAAAGCAGAGATGAGCTAAATATTGGATTAAACTATTCAAAAGAGCGAGACTATATTGCAAAAGAGGTAACAATTAGTTTTATGCATTACTTGGATAGCTATAAAAATAGCTCTCTTACCTATGGTTTTGCTTATCAGCACAATACACCAAAGGTTGCTTGCTCTTTCAATCCAAAAGAGTGTGACAGTGTAAGTGGTGCAAGTGGAGTTGTTAATAAGCGTATGGAGTCATATCAAATTTCTTTTGGATATTCGCAGATTATAGATAGTAAAAGTGAATATAAACTATCTCTCTTTGGTATATTTGAAAATGGGTATCTCTCAAACCCCTATATGAAGGTGGTGCGTGACAATAACGGTTTTTCAGCGCAAATTGTCCCGGAAAATAAACCTCCTACGCGTAATGCTATAGGAGTAGATGTGGAGTATAAAAAGGCGTGGCAAAATGATATGTTTACAAAGCTCTATTACCGGTTTTATCATGATGATTGGGATATAGATTCACATACAGTTAATATAGAAATGACAAAAGATATGCAAAAGTTTTCTTATGGAGGAGGGGTGCGCTGGTATCGGCAGTCTAGAGCCTTTTTTTATAGTGGAACAAAAGACTATTTTACTAATCAAATCTATGCATCAAGTGATCGCAGAATGGACTCTTTTGCAAGTAGCGGATTTTATTTGTGTCTGCGCTACAGGCAAAATGATAAGATAGAGTGGAGTGTTGATGGAGGATGGTATAATCAGCCAAAGTTCTACCATAGTAGCTATTTTGGTATAGGAGTGAAGTATCGCTACTAAGCAGATTTTTCGCTTTGCGGCTATGAATACGCCCTGTGAATTGATTTTGTATGCTCCAGCAAATGTGGCACAGCAGGTAGCACAAGAGATATTTTCGCAAACAAAAAAGCTTGAAAAGAGGTATAACTTCTTTGATCCAAACTCTTGGCTTTTTGCTGTTAATGCGAGAAAAGTGCAAACAGTCGATGAGGAGAGTTACCAAATTTTAGAGCAGGCAAAGAGATTTTATGAAAAAACAGGCGGTATTTTTGATGTAAGTACAGGAGCTTTGAAAGAGTGTTTGCAATATAAAAGTTTGGCGCAAATAGAGGAGTGTATAGCCAAAAGAAAATCTTTTTGTGGTTGGGAACATATTCAATTACAAAAGAGAAAAATCACTTTTGATAACCCTTATACCAAGATTGATCTTGGTGGTTTTGTCAAAGAGTATGCGGTAGATAGCGCAAAAAGAGTTTTAAAGCGCCACAAAGTAAATGGTATTATAAATTTCGGAGGCGATATTTTTGCAGTTGGTACAAAGCCGGATGGATCTGCTTTTCGTATTGGAATCAAGAATCCCAAAGATCCATCAAAATTTGCTATATTTGTAGAGTTGCAAGATATGGCAATAGCCACATCTGGAAATTATGAGCGCTTTGTTGAAAAAGAGGGGTGTAAAATTTCACATATTGTTGGTGCAAAGGAAAAAGTAGCCTCAGTAAGCGTAGTAGCTCCTACTTGCCTTGAGAGTGGAGTATATGCTACGGCATTGCATATCAAAAGTTGTTTAGAGCAGCCTTATAAAACAATTTTTATCTATAATTAGTGCATAAAATTCCATCAATTCCCGCTTTTATGACCTCTTCTATTAAGCGGCAATCTGTTTTTGCAATTACTTTAGTATCAAAAAGATAATTTTCTGCTACTTTTTGCACCTCTTTTGCCAAAGGGAGGTTACAAAGTAAAAATTTTGCTTCCAGAGCATTTGCATAGACTGCTTCAGTGGTAGAAGAGATCCACACTGCACAAGTGATGTTGTTGTCTTGGCAGTAGTGCAAAAGATCGAAATCAAACGCAAAAGCTACAATTGCATTGGCTGGAATTTGTGCGATCTCTTCTTTGCTTTTGATTGTGATAATCGGTGGACTAGGTATTTTGGGATGACCAAAGATTATCACTCTTTTACTCCTGCGCATTTTTTGGAGCAGTAGTATTTACCATCTTTGATTATTGCCTCTTTGCTACTAAAATATGTACCACACTTATCACACTCGACCATCACATCTGTCTCTTTATCTGGCAGTGGCTTTTTTTTGATAAAGAAGTAGTAGACTCCTCCAATAATAGCTGCTAAAAGTAAAATTTTAAATAACATCTTTTCCCTTTAAAAAAAGATAGCGGCGTTTGCCATTTTGTTTAATCTGATAATTTTTCAAATCATCTAACTCTTTGAAAACCTCTTCGCCTTTATAAAAGAGTATCGTTGTCTCTTTATTGATAAAATCTTTTGCCAATTGTAGCAGATCTTTTGTTGGCATCACAGCTCGTGATGTAATGAGATCTACTTTTGTTGGCGCAATCTCTTCTATGCGAGAGGGTATAACTGTGACATTGTCTAGCTTTAATGCTGTTTTGATGTAGTGCAAAAAGGATGCACGTTTTTTTCGCGGCTCAACCAAGATCCAATGAGTCTGTGGCATGGCAATTGCAAGCACAAGTCCAGGAAATCCTGCCCCTGTGCCAATATCGAGAGCTTTTTGGGGTGTGGAGTCTAAGAACTGCAAAGGATAGAGGGAGTCGTCAATATTTTTTTGTACCTCTTGTGGAGTTTTTGCTCCCGTGAGATTATGAATGGTATTCCACTCAAGCAATTTTTGTGAAAAGAGCTCCAACTTATCTTGCAAATTGTTCCTTTATACAAGCTTTTTATAATTATAGCGTGCAATGTACCGGCCGTTGCCAAGCTTTTAGCGAAATTATAGGAGATGCCCCATCTTCTCTTTTTTAATCTGAAGATATTTTTCATTGTGAGGGTTGGGTGTTACTTTGATAGGTATGCGCTCAATAATTTCCACATCTTTAAGGCTTTCGATCTTTTTTGGATTGTTGGTAAGGAGCTTTATCTTTTTGATGCCGTAAAAGTCGAGAATGAACTCTACCATCTCATAGGTGCGCTCATCTGCACTAAAACCTAACTGATGGTTTGCTTCAATTGTATCATAGCCTCTATCTTGGAGCGCATAGGCGTTTACTTTATTGAGAAGCCCGATATTGCGCCCCTCTTGGCGAAGATATATCACCATACCACCATGCTTTGCGATGTAGTTGAGGGCAAACTCTAACTGCTCGCCGCAATCGCACTTTTTACTGCCGAGGGTATCTCCTGTAAGACACTCTGAATGTACCCGCACTACCGGTACATCGCCGAGAGGCTCTTTCATAATCACAAGATGCTCTTTGCACCCTTGGGCAAAACACTGTATTGTGAAATCACCATATTTTGTTGGGAGACTGGCTTTTTCGCTTACCTTTATATCCATTTAGCCTACTTTTGGTAAAATGTAATGAAATTATATCAAAAGAACTTATATACAAAGGAAATGCAAATGTTTAAAAGATTTAGAAGGCTTCGCATCAATCCAGTATTGCGCGATCTTGTGCAAGAGATAAGGCTCGATATCAACGATTTTATCTATCCTCTTTTTGTAAGAAACGGTGAGGGCGTAAAAAATGAGATAGCTTCTATGCCAGGAGTCTATCAGATGAGTATTGATGAGATCCTCAAAGAGTGTGAAGAGCTCAAATCTTTGGGGCTTAGAGCAATTATTCTCTTTGGTATCCCAGATACAAAAGATAGTGTAGGGAGTGAAGCGCTCTGTGAGCATGGTATTATAGCAAGAGCTGTAAGAGCAATTAAGAAAACACATCCTGATATGTTTGTGGTGACAGATCTCTGTTTTTGTGAATATACCGATCATGGGCACTGTGGTGTGCTCGATCCAAAGTTGCAAACGGTAGATAATGATGCAACGCTCACTCTTTTAGCTGAGCAGGCAATTGTCCATGCAAAAGCGGGAGCCGATATGATAGCTCCAAGTGGTATGATGGATGGGATGATTACAGCTATTCGTGCTGGACTTGATGAAGCTGGTTTTAGCCATATTCCTATTATGAGTTATTCTACAAAGTTTGCCAGCTCATACTATGGGCCGTTTCGCGATGTGGCTGAGTCTGCTCCTAGCTTTGGAGATAGAAGAAGTTATCAAATGAATCCTGCAAATAGACGAGAAGCGATTTTAGAAAGTATCGAAGATGAAACAGAAGGAGCAGATATTTTGATGGTAAAGCCAGCTCTTGCCTATCTTGATATTGTGCGTGATATTAGAGAAGCGAGTATGCTTCCTTTAGCGGTTTATAATGTTAGTGGCGAGTACTCGATGCTCAAAATGGCAGCGCGTGCTGGTGTGATCGATTATGAACGGGTGATGATGGAGACGCTTCTGGGCTTTAAGAGGGCTGGTGCAGATATCATTATTACCTATCATGCCAAAGAGGCAGCAAAACTGCTATAATAACTGTTTCTATTTTGCTAAAAGGATGGCCTTTGAGACACTTTTTGACACTCAAAGATTTTACGAAAGAAGAGATTTTAGAAATTATTACATTAGCCGAGCAGATAAAAACAGAGACAAAACGCAAAGAGTTTGTGCCATATCTTGAAAACCAGACTCTTGCAATGATTTTTGAAAAGAGCTCTACACGTACGCGAGTAAGTTTTGAGGTGGGGATCTATCAGCTTGGAGGTATTGGTCTTTTTTTGAGTAAAAACGATTTGCAGCTAGGGCGTGGCGAGCCTATGAAAGATACCGCGCGGGTAGTGAGCCGTATGTGTGATATGGTGATGATCCGCACCTTCGAGCAAGCAAAACTTGAAGAGTTTGCGGCCTATAGCAAAGTGCCTGTTATTAATGGTCTCACAAATGAGTACCATCCTGTGCAACTCATGGCTGACTATTTGACTATGAGAGAGTTTGGAAAAGCCGAAAATCCCGTAGTTGCATACGTGGGCGATGGGAACAATATGGCGCACTCATGGCTGATGCTTGCAAGTAAACTTGGATTTACACTCCGTATCGCAACGCCAAAAGGGTATGAACCAGCAAAAAATGTGGTAGAAGATGCATTGCGTTTTGCCAAAGAGAGTGGAGCGAAGATAGAATTTACAAACGATCCCAAAGAGGCTGTTGTAAATGCTGATGTTGTAACCACTGATACTTGGATTAGTATGGGGCAAGAGGATGAGAAAGAAAAGAGACTCAAAGATTTTCAAGGATATATGGTAGACAAGCAGATGATGGCATTAGCAAAATCTGATGCAATCTTTTTGCACTGTCTCCCTGCATATAGGGGTTATGAAGTGAGTGAAGAGATTTTTGAAGCACATGCTGAAGAGATTTTTACAGAGGCGGAAAACAGGCTCCATGCCCAAAAGGGTGTTATGGTATGGCTTGATCGCAAAAGGAGAGGATAAATGGATCCGGTAAAAATAACGGGTGAAAATCTGCTGAGTCAGATAAATAAGATGGCAGGACAACTTGGTATTGAAAATCCTGCAAACGTAACAGTAGTTAAACTTGAAGATACAGAAGACCCTAACAAAAAAACACTTGAGTTGATACAAGGAAGTTGGGAGAACAATGCACCATGGTTTGTTATTGGCAAAGAGAATAAAGTCTTTGTACTCTCAAGTCTTGAAGCGATGCTGCATCTTATAAAATCCCTCAACGAAGCAAAGTATGAAAATTTCAATCTTAAACTAGAAAAAGCGATCTTAGAAAATCTACCAATAGATTTTAATGATGTGTGGGTGGTAGCAATGAATGAGATCCAAAAGCGTCTCGCTGAGTCAAAAAACAAAAATCTCCTTGATATCGATATCAAAAAGCTTGTACAAGATATCAAGAAAAACCATCCAAATCTCTTTATGCGACTTAAAGATTTCCAATTTCCACCAATGCAAGGATAATAATGATAGATTTTGAGAAATTCGTCAAATACTCTCGTCCAGGTCCCCGCTATACAAGCTATCCCACTGCTGTGGAGTTTAGTGAAGATTTTACTTATGAAGAGTATATACAAAGCCTAGAAAATCAAGACTCACAAAAACCTCTTTCACTCTATTTTCACCTGCCATTTTGCCGCAGTGCTTGCTACTTTTGTGGTTGCAATGTGGTGTTTACATCAAAAGAGGAGAAAAAAGATCGCTATATAGAGTATCTCAAAAAAGAGCTACAAATATTGCAGCGTCATCTCGATACATCAAGAGAGGTTATTCAGCTCCATTTTGGAGGGGGAACGCCTACCTTTTTTTCACCACAGCAACTCCAAATCATTATCGAAGAGATAAAAAAGGTATTCCCTCGCTGGAGCAAAGAGGCTGAGGTAAGCTGCGAAATAGATCCGAGATTCCTCAGCGAAGAGCATATGCGAACCCTTGCAGAAGGGGGATTTAATAGAGTCAGCTTTGGTGTGCAAGATTTTAATGAAAAAGTACAGCAAGCAGTACATAGAATGCAAAGTTTTGAGGTAACAAAAAACGCAGTAGATCTTGCTCGAAAATATGGTATGCAAAGCGTCAATATCGATCTCATCTATGGGCTTCCTTATCAAACTCTTGAGAGTTTCAAAGAGACACTTGCAAAGACTTTGCAACTTGATCCCGATAGACTTGCGGTTTTTAACTATGCACATGTACCCTGGCTCAAAAAGACAATGCGCAAAATTGATGAGACCACACTCCCAACTCCTGAAGTAAAGCTTGCCATCCTCAAATATACAATCGACTTTTTTACAACGCATGGGTATAAGATGATTGGGATGGATCACTTTGCAAAACCTGAAGATGAGCTCTTTCAAGCAATTGAAAAAGGAGAGCTTCATCGAAACTTCCAAGGTTACACCACAAAAGGGGGAGCAGATTTAATAGGAATAGGGCTTACTAGTATTGGTGAGGGTGAAGACTACTATGCACAAAATTATAAAGAGATGCAGCTCTATGAAGAAGCGGTTGATAGTGGAAAGCTTCCTTACCATAGAGGGGTGAAACTCACATTTGATGATAGAGTACGCAAAGCTGTTATTATGGAGCTCATGGCAAACTTCAAGCTTGATATTCCTCGCATAGAAAAAGAGTTTAATATCGATTTTCAAGAGTACTTTGCTGATGCTTTGCAAGAGCTTAAAGAGTTTGAAGAGCAAGAGCTTGTAAAAGTGAGTGACAAAGCAATTGAAGTAAGTCCAACGGGAACGCTACTCATACGCAATATCGTTATGCCTTTTGATGCTTATATGAAAAAGCATGGCGAAGGCAAGAAGGTTTTTAGCAAGACAGTATGAAACTTCTCGTCTTTACTACCCAAAGGGAGCTGCGTCAATATGCTGCTAAGCATCCGCAGCGCCTTTTGCCAAAGCTGCTGACAATCGGTGATTTCCTTGATAGAGCGATACTGAGTGAGTATGTATTTGTTCAAGAGGAGCTACGCAGTTACTATTTTTACCAGGCATGTAAGGATGTTGAATTAGAAAAACTGGGTATTGAGAAGAGTTTTGAGAAGTTTTTGCATGAAGGGGATCTGCTTTACGCTTTTTTAAAAGAGATGTTTTTAGAAAGAGTTGATTTTGATTCGCTTCAAAGCAGTGATACCTATGCAGAATATAGTGAGCATCTTGAGATCCTCCAAGAGATCCGCAGTAACTATAAAAATATTTTGCACTCACAGGGGCTAACAGATATTATTGTGCTTGATGAATACCGGATAAATAATGATTATTTCAATGAGTTTGAAGAGATAGAGATACATCTTAGTGGCTATCTCACCCGTTTTGATAGAGAGGTTTTAGCAAAAATTACAACTCCTTGGCGTATTGAGTTCTTGGTAAGTCCATTTAATCTTCCTTTGGCTAAAAAGATGTTTGCTATTCAAAAGCCAGGAAGATACACTATTACAAAAGAGAGTGTAATACACTCTTCGAAAGAGCTTCCAAAGTTAGCAAAGATCGAATACTCTGCATTTAGTGAGCGCATTGAGCAGTGTAACTATGTTTTTGCAAAGATTGAAGAGTTTGTACGCAGTGGTATCAAGCCAGAAAATATTGTTGTCATTTTACCACAGGCTGATTTTAAGGAGTTTTTAGAGAGTTTTGATAGATTGAAAAACCTCAATTTCAGTATGGGAGAGAGCTTCATCTACTCTCCACTCTATCGAAAGCTTGAAGCACTCTATCGATATATCTATCTTTATGAAGAGGAGTATGGTGCAAAACTTACGGATGAAGATATTGAGGAGTTTAAAAAGATAAGCTCCTGGAGCGAACTGCAAAGCTATCTTTTTGCAAAAGCTAGTGATAAAGAGAAACGAATCATTGAAGAGGATCTCTTCCGTTTTGATAGATTTATGCAAAAGATCGATATCTCTTTGGAGTTTGTTGTAAAGCTGCTGCTCCAAAGACTACAAACTTTGAGCTTTGATGATATACGAGGGGGAAAAGTTACTGTTATGGAGGTATTGGAGAGCAGAGGAACGCAGTTTGATGGAGTAATTATCGTTGATTTCAATGAAGAGTTTGTCCCGCAAATTTCCCAAGAGGATCTTTTTCTCAACACAGCTACACGAAAACATGCCAAACTGCCTACAACTGCAGAGAAAAAGTCGTTGCAAAAGCACTACTACTATAGATTGCTTATGGGTGCAAAGAGAGCTGCGGTAAGTTTTGTCAAAAGTGATGTGAGTGATGCAAGCAGATTTTTATGGGAGCTGCCTTTTATAAAAGAGGAAGAGCCTCCTTTGCGCTTTGCACATGTGCTTTACCGCCAAACAAGACAGCCCTCAGTATTTGAAATAGTAGAGGATTTTGCACCACCAACCAAGCTCTCTCCCACAATGCTAGAAATTCTTTTAAAATGTCCCTTGCGCTACTATCTTCACTATCATAAAAATATAAAAGCTCCACAAGTGGGGTATCGAGGCATATCTATTCACAGTGCAATAGAAGAAGCTATCAAACGATCTCCAAAAAATGCAGAGGAGTATTTTGCATTCATTTGGCAAGAGCTTGTACGAGGAGTCTCGCAGTACGAGAGATATAGGCTCACTACCGAGTGGTATAAACCTCTCCAAAAATTTGCCCAAGAGGATTTTATTCACTTGCAAGGTGAAGTGGAGACAGAGGTGCAAAAAAGTAGAGTATTGGAGGGCGTAGAGCTTTTTGCTAGAGCAGATCGGGTTGTAAAAAAGGATGATGGAGTCTATATATTTGATTATAAAACAAACAAAACCTCAAACTATCTCAATGATTACAATAAAGATGCTGCAAAGCTTCAAGCGGAGTTTTATGCCTATATTTGGCAAACAGAGAGAGTCTACTTTTGGGATCTGCGCAATACGAAACTTCAACGCTTTGATACTGCGCACAGCGAAGAGAAACTCAAAAATGCTCTTGAAAAGATCTGCACCCAAACAGTAAAGAGCCAAGAGAGAGATGTATGCCGCTACTGTCCCTATAAATTTGGCTGCAAGGGTGAAGTATGAGAGAGTTATTGGCACTAAAAGCTAGTGCAGGAACAGGGAAGACCTATGCCTTGGCTTTGCGCTATCTCGCACGGCTTTTTCAGGGATCTTCACCCTATGATGTGCTAGCAATTACATTTACTAATAAAGCAGCCAACGAGATGCGAGAGCGTGTGGCAGAGTTTTTAAAAAACATGGATGAAGAGCTTCTTTGTAATCTCTCCAAAGTAGCTGGCATTACGCAAGAGGAGCTACTAAAAAGAAGAGAAAAAGTTTTGCAAAAGTTTATGCATGAAGATCTTTTGATCATGACGATTGATGCTTTTGTGCAAAAGATTTTACGCAAATTTGCCTACTATGGAGGAGTTGCGACCAATTTTGAAATAACAGAAAAGATTGATCTTTTTGAAGAGTTTATTGAATCGATGGATGAGAATGAATTAAAAGAGTTCATCTCTTTTACTCTATGGTATGGCGGTAAACTGGAGCAGTTTTTTTCATTACTTTATGAAAAAGATAAAGAGTTACCATTACAAGCTCCTAAGCCTTTGCAGGACAATACACAAAAAGTACTGCAGCTTTACCACAAAATAGCTGCGCATGTGCAAGAGTTTGGAAGTGATGCAAAAAAGAGGCTTTTTAAGCAGGTAGAGAGTATCGATGAATTTGTAAAAACCTCTAACGGTATTCGTTCGTGGCTCAAAGAAGATAGTTGCAAGATTCCAGGAGTAAAAAAGTGTGAAGAGATTGAAACAGTTTTTCAAGATCTCAAAAGGGAGCTCAGAGACTATTTTGCCTATAAAGAGTCTCAATTCCTCGCGCAACTCTTTCATTTTTATTGGCGTTTTCGCGTTATGCGCTTATCATTTATCAAAAAAGAGAACATCCTCTCTTTTACCGATATTAAGCATATTACTTATGATCTTTTGCAGCATTCATTGCAAAAAGATTTTCTCTATTTTCGTCTTGATAGCCGTTTAGCACATATTATGATTGATGAATTTCAAGATACTTCTGTGGAGGATTGGGAAATATTTGAACCTCTTGTAGATGAGATAGCTGCGGGAGAGGGAGCTAAAGATTTTCGCAGTTTTTTCTATGTGGGAGATACGAAACAGTCTATTTATGGATTTCGTGGTGGGATGCCAGAGCTTTTTGATTATGTAGCGCAGCGCTACAGTATGGATATAGAAGAGCTTGATGTCAATTATCGCTCAAAAAAAGAGATTGTAGCCTATGTAAATGAGGAGTTCGGACTTCATCAAAAATGGAAAAAAGATGGTGGCTATGTAGAGGTGTGTGAAAGTGAAGATATACTCCAAGCACTCAAAGAAAAACTTCAGATGCTTTTTGATGCAGGAGTTGCGAGTAAAGATATTGCCATCTTGGTGCCTACAAATAAGGATATTTTAAAAGTAGCAGATTTTATAGAAGAAACCTTTGGGATACGTCCTCTTACAAGCACATCGAAACTCATTATTCACCAACCATTTGCAAGAGCGGTTATTGAAGCTATCAAGTACCTTGCTAATAATGAAAACACTCTTGCTCACTTTCATTTTTGCGCAGTAGCTGGAGTGAGTGATATTGAGCAGATGGAGCTTGATAAGCCAGTACATCTTATTCGCAAAATCTGTGATCGCTACGGGTTATGGGATGCATCGACTGTAGCATTGATGCAAGAGGCTTTGGTGTATAAAGATATTGAAGAGTTTTTGCTTGGTATTGAAGACTCAACCACACAGATGCCAAATAGCAGTAGTGGGATGGAGGTTTTGACAATCCATAAATCAAAAGGGCTCGATTTTGCCCACACTATTGTGCTTGATGTCATAGGTATAGATAGACCAAGAAGCGAGAGTGTTATATTTGAGTATGATGGGGTGAAGTTGCAAGGACTGCGGTTACGCCAACAAGGAAGAGAGTATTTTGATGAGGAGTATGCAAAAGTTTTAGAAAAGGTGCAAGAAAAAGAGAAAGCAGAGCTGCGCAATGTGGCCTATGTTGCGCTTACGCGGGCAGTCAATTCACTCATTGTACTAAAAAAACCAAAAAGCAGACGTTTTGGATTTTTGCATACTACTAAAAGAGGTACAATCGAGGTAGCATCATCTTCGCAAGACCCTTTAGAAGTAGAGCCTTTTGCATATCCACTCCAGTTTTTTGGCAAGCAGGAGTTTTTAGAAGAGCAAGAGTATAAGCCAAACGACTATGAAGCAATATACAAAGGAGAGGCTTATCATAAAAGTTTTGAGATCGGGTGTGACTATGTCAAGAGTAGGTATGCACTTTTTCATGAGCTAGATGATTTGGAAAAGCGAGTAAAAGAAGCAAGAGAGAAGATTGAAAAATTGTTTAAAGGAGATTTTTACAAAGAGATCCCCTTTGTGCATGGAGAGAGGCTTGGTATAATTGATCTCTTGATTGAAGATGAAGATAGCTTTATTATTATCGATTATAAAAGCACTAAACCAGCAGATGAGAGCGCCTATATAAAGCAGGTTACATTTTATAAAGATGCGGTAGCTGCGATTACTAGTAAAAAGGTGCAAGGATTTCTCTACTATATCGATGAAAATATTCTCAAAAAGGTATAAAGTGTTTGAGTTTACTAAAGTAAGTCAGGATTGTATCAAGTGCGGAAAGTGTATTCCTACGTGTACCATCCACCAAGTAAATCCAGATGAAGTAACAAGTCCCAGGGGCTTTATTGAGCTTTTGGGCGATTATGAAAAAGGGCAGCTAGAGCTTGATAAGACCGCAAAAGATATCTTTGAGAGCTGCTTTTTGTGTACAAACTGTGTCGATGTATGCCCTAACTCTTTGCCAACAGATATGGTAATAGAAGAGGTGCGCGCTGATATCGCTAAAAAATATGGAATTGCATGGTATAAAAGAGCCTTTTTTTGGCTATTGCGCCACCGCACGATGATGGATATTTTTAGTAAACTTGGATTTGTCTTTAAAAGCTGTGCTTTAGCTCCTGATCCAAAAGGACGGGGGCTTTTGGCGAAATTTAATCTTCCGATGCTTAAAAAAGGGCGCTTATTGCCTTCAATGAAGAGTGTGAGTTTTCTTAATAAGTATCCAGAGCATCTCAATGAAGGGGAGAAGAAAAAAGTAGCAATATTCATTGGGTGCTTAGCAAACTATAACTATACTGAAATTGGAGATAGCCTTGTTGATATTCTCAAAGCTTTAGATTATGAGATCTTTATCCCCAAAAAGCAGCTTTGCTGTGGTGCTCCAGCATATTTTACTGGAGATTTTGATACAGTACGGTATCTTACAAAAAACAATATTGAGTATTTTGAGAGTTTTATAGATGAAGTGGAAGCAATAATAGTTCCAGAAGCTACTTGTAGTGCAATGATCAAACACGATTGGGAGGTTTACTTTCGCAATAGAGGTGAAGAGGAGTGGGCTAAGAGGGCAGCAAAACTTAATGAAAAAATCTTTCTTGCTACGCAATGGCTCTATGAGCAAACGCCACTTTTGCAAATTTTACAAGAGCGTGGGAAGAAGCTGCCAACAAGTGTGACATATCACGATCCATGCCATGCGCGCAAAGTGCAAGGTATCTGGAAGGAACCAAGAGCACTTTTGGCACAAAACTTTACTATCAAAGAGATGGAAGATCCTAACCGCTGCTGCGGCTTTGGAGGTGTGACTATACAGTCTGAGAAGTATCACTTAGCCGAGGCTGCAGGAAAGCCAAAAGCTGTTATGATAGAGCAAAGTGGAGCAGATGTTGTAGCTGCAGAGTGTAGTGCCTGTCGCGTACAACTAAGTAATGCATTAGTACAAGCTAGAAGTGATGTGATTTTTAAAAATCCAATTGAGCTCATAGCCGAAGCTTTAAAAGAGGATTAAATTACAACTATATATAATTATTGCTGTAAAAAACAAAAAGGAAGTGATAATGAAAAAAGTGTTTGTCATAGCAGGAATTTTAACGGGACTGCTCTTTGCAGGAGTAAGTGGTGAAGGGCATCATGCAGAACATAAGCATTGGGGATATAGTGGAAGCGAAGGACCAAAGCACTGGGGTGAAATAGATCCCAAATTTCGTATGTGTAAATTTGGTGTTAATCAATCACCAGTAGATATGACAAGATTTATTGAAGCTAAGCTTCCAAAGCTTCAAATTATCTATGCAGGCATTAGCCAAAATGTAGTGAACAATGGGCATACTATAAAAGTGACAACACAAGGGAAAAATGAAGTAGTGGTAGATGGAATACCTTTTGTACTTTTGCAGTACCATTTCCATACTCCAAGTGAAAATATGATAAATGGAAAGCATTTTCCAATGGAGGCGCATTTTGTACACAAAAGTAAAGAGGGGGAGTATCTTGTTATTGCTTTGATGTTTAAAGAAGGGGAGAAAAATAGAGCTTTAGAAAAAGTCTTAACTTATCTTGATCCAAAAGTAGGACATAAGCAGCCGCTTAAAGAGATGTTCAATCCTGGTGATTTTTTTCCAAAAAAGCTTGATTACTACCGCTATGATGGATCTTTTACTACCCCTCCATGTACAGAAGGTGTACGCTGGATAGTACTCAAAAATTCAGTTGAAGCATCAAAAGAGCAGATTGCGAAAATGCACAAAATCATGGGAAGCAATAATCGTCCTACGCAGCCACTTCATGCTAGAGTCATTCTCAAATAGTTTTCATAATTTATCTTAAATTTTTGTCCAACCTTTTCGATAATGGTAAAAAACGAAAAAGGTTGGACAATGAAACAGATATCCTCATTACAGAAGATCCAATATGCAAATATAATATCTATTGTTCTGTTTTCTATTTCGTTGGGTTTTGAAGTTTACAAAAATGGATTTAATGCCATTTTTGCACTCAATATTGTCAATTTTATCTGTGCAATTATCATATTTTTAAGTGTGATGAATATTCGTAAATCCCTCGATACCATATCCTTGGTTTTACAAAAAGCCAAAGGAGGGATATTCAAATATGATGTGAGCATCAATGATACAGGAACACTCAAAAATATGTTTGAAAATCTTATGGGATTTATGCATCAGGTGGAAGGCTTCTTGACAGATGTTAATGGTGTATTGAAAAGCTTAGAGCAGAAGCATTTTACGAAACTTGATGAAAAAAAATATCAAGGAATATTCAAAAGTATTGCTAAATCAATTAATACCTCTGTAGATAATATGATGGTAAAAGAGAAATTTGTCGAAAAGGAGAAGCTCAATTCCAAAGTTGGGCAGCTTGGAGGAGGAGTTGCTGGAGGTTTAGCGATTATTAAACAAGATCTTTTGGGGTCAATCGATAAGGTGAAAGATATTGTGGAAAACAGTAACGAGATATCAAGTAATTCAAAAGAGGTTTCATATGCACTTGATGAGATTGTAACAAAGCTTAACAATCTCATTGATATGGTAAAAGAGTCACATACTGTTATAGAAAAGCTCAATCAAAAGACGGAAAATGTTAATAATATTATTAAACTCATTGATGATATTGCAGATCAGACCAATCTCCTTGCACTCAATGCTGCTATAGAAGCAGCCCGCGCTGGAGAAATGGGTAAAGGTTTTACGGTCGTTGCTGAAGAGGTACGCAAATTAGCAGAAAAGACCCAGCAATCTACTGATGAGGTGCGAGGTGTACTTAGTGAGTTGCAAGTAGAGAGTCAAAATAGTATGAATAATTCTGCAAAAATGGAGCGTATTGCTAATGAGTCTGCTGTTGTGCTTGGAAAATTTCGTACATCCATTGATGAGTTTACCGAAAATGCTCTCAAAACAACCACGCTGGCGAATTTAATACAAAATATCCTGACAATTACGAAGTTCAAGCTAGATCACATCATTTATAAAAATAAAGTAGTATATCGCAACTTCTTTAGTGCACAAATTGAGACTCCATATACAGATGAGCATCATTGCGATTTTGGTAAATGGTATTATGGTGAGGGTAAAAAACTCTATGGTATTTTAGACGTCTATAAACAGATAGAAAAACCGCATAAGACTATTCATGACTACTCAAAACGTATTATAGATCTTGTGCAAAAACCAGATTTTGAAGAGTATCTTATTGAGCATCAAGATCAGATTTATAAAGAGTTTCAAGAGCTTGAAACTACTTCAGAGACACTTTTCAAACTGCTCGATAAATTGTTGGAGAGTTATGAGCAAAGAGTGATGAGCGAAGAAGAGATACAGCAAGCTGCTGCCTAAATATTTTTCGCTATAATTCCTTGAATTTTCATTCAAGGTAGTAGATGGAGTTTTGGCAGCATATTTACGAGCACTTCGATCCTGTAGCATTTCATATTTTTGGTTTTCCTGTTCATTGGTACGGGATCATGTATGTGCTTGCACTCCTCACAGCACTTTTCTTTGCTGAGTGGCTTGTAAAGCATGATCGTCTCTCTTTTTCCAAAAAAGGGCTTGATATCTATTTTATCTGGGTTGAAGTGGGAGTGATTTTAGGTGCAAGACTTGGCTTTATTCTCTTTTACGATCCTCATACATCGTACTACCTTACACATCCCTGGCAAATTTTCAATCCATTTCTCAACGGTCATTTTGTAGGAATTAGAGGATTTAGCTACCATGGGGCAATAATAGGGTTTTTACTAGGAACATATTTCTATGCAAAAAAGTATCACAAAAACTTTTGGCAACTTCTTGACTTGGCTGCAGTTTCTGTTCCTGTAGGATATATTTTTGGCAGAATTGGCAACTTTTTAAACCAAGAGCTTGTAGGACGTGCAACTGATGTGCCTTGGGGTATCTATATAGGAGATGTTTTGCGGCACCCTTCACAGCTCTATGAAGCGTTTTTTGAAGGTTTTGTACTTTTTGTTATTCTTTTTTGGTATAGAAAATATAAACACTTCGATGGAGAGCTGATAGCGCTGTATGGATTTTTCTATGGACTCTTTCGATTTTTAATAGAGTTTTTCAGGGAGCCCGATATGCAGCTTGGATTTATCTGTTGTGGCTGGATGACAATGGGACAACTGCTGTGCCTTGCGATGATGGGTGCAGCCATAATTCTTTATATCTATTTGAGGAGGAGAGGTGAAGTTACTCAAACAAGTTTCTAGTTATGCTATGGTGGGAGGATTGGGTGCTCTGCTGGTTTTGGGACTTACGGGGTGTGAAGAGAAGCAGCAGCATAAAGAGACTAACGCTTTTAGCGAAGCTGCAAAGAAGCAGGGGGCTTTTGTTGTTATTGAAGAGACAGCTCCTGGGCAATACAAGATAGCTGAAGAGTATCCAAGCAGTACAACGCGAGTGATATTGCGTGAACTCAATGGCAAAGAGCGAATCTTAAGTAAAGAGGAGCTTGATAAGCTCATTGCTGCTGAAGCAAAAAAAATTGAAGCAAACCAAAGTCCTCTTGTTAATCCAGAGATTCATAGTGGGATGAGCTTAGGAGAGGTGATATTGGCAAGTGCTGCAGGAGCTATTATTGGAAGCTGGCTTGGAAACAAACTTTTTAACAATCCCACTTATCAGCAAAGAAGACATCAGACTTTTAAAAATCCAAGTGCCTACCAAAGAAGCGTGAAAAGTTTTCAAAAGGCGCAGACACCTAAAAAGAGTTCTAATGTAAAAAGTGGCTTTTTTAAAAAGTCTGCTCCATCTACAAAACGATCATTTTTTGGATTTGGAGGTTAAGAAGATGAATGATACACATATGATAGGTCTTTATGCTACATTTCTTTTCATGATCATTCTTGCTCTTATGCCCTATGTTGTTATTAAATATATGAAAAAGCGTGGTAGAGATAGTGAAGTTAAAAAAGATTAAGCCTCTTGATAAAGGGTATCTAGAAAGCATTGGTTTTGTCTGGCATACTGATAGTGACGGGAGTGATTATGTAGCTGATGAGGTGCTTGTAATCACCGAGGAAGAGGCAAAGCAGTATGCCGATGCGGCAAATGAGCTTTATGATATGTTTGTTGAAGCTGGGGAATATGTAATAAAAAACAATCTTTTTTTTGAGCTTGGTATTCCTTTTAATCTCGTTGATATTATTAAACAGAGCTGGGAAGAAGATGCTCACTGGCATCTGTATGGAAGGTTTGATTTTGCAGGTGGTATAGATGGTAAACCTATTAAGCTCCTTGAATTTAACGCAGATACACCGACATCTTTGTTTGAGACTGCAATCTTGCAATGGGCAATGCTTAAATATAACCAACTTGAAGAAGCAAAGCAGTTTAATTTTATCTATGAGGCTTTGCGTGACAATTTTAAACGACTTGTAACACTGCAAGAGGATGTAGGCCAGTTTGAAGAGCTCTATCAGGGTTGGAAGATTCTTTTTAGCTCTATTCGAGGAAGTTTAGAGGATGAAAACACTACAAGACTTCTTGAAGTTATTGCAGCTGAAGCAGGATTTGCTACGTACTTTTGCTATGCAGATGAGGTCGGCTTTTCAGAGGATGGGATTTTTTGTCAAGACAACAGGTATGAATATTGGTTTAAGCTTATTCCTTGGGAAAATATCGCTATTGAAGAGCCAGAATTAGCGCTTCTCCTTACACAAATCCTCAAGCACCACAAAGCAATCATTCTTAATCCTGCCTATACGCTTCTTTTTCAAAGCAAAGGAATGCTTAAAATCCTTTGGGATCTCTTTCCCAATCACCCTTTACTGCTTGAGACATCTTTTGAGCCTTTACAAGATCGTTCCTATGTAGAGAAAAAATGTTTTGGAAGAGAGGGAGCAAACACTACAATTTATGATGCCAATGGAAATATAGTGGCCAAACGAGATGGAGAGTATGAAAGCTTCCCACCTATCTATCAAGAGTATGTAGAACTTCCTGAAGATAAGCTTGGAAGAAAGTATCAGGCAGGTGTATTTTTTGCTTATGAAGCTTGTGGTTTGGGCTTTCGAAGAGGTGGTAAAATTATCGATAATATGAGTAAATTTGTAGCTCATATGGTAGAAAATTGATGCATATTATAATTTGATAATTCTTCCATAATTAATAAGTTTGATAAAAATTTATAAAATTATAAGCTTTATAAATTTACAATTAATTTATATATTATATATTAATTGGTTATGAAAGGAAATGATATGAGTAGATGGCTAATTGTAGGATTACTGTTTGTTGCTCAAATAGTCATGGCTGGTAGCTGGGCAAACTTTTATGGGAAAAAAGGTGTAAGCGAATATGCTGCATTCATCTATCCTCGTAACAACGGTGAAATTTTGATAGGGCATGAAAATGTCATATTGAATGTGGATGCACATGGCCAAATACTCCTGCAAAAAAGACTGCGTGTGGAAAATCATGATTTGGACGTTAGAAGCATAGTGGAAGATAGTGATGGAAATTTTGTTTTGGGGGGTAAAAGAGGAGGTTATCTTGTGCTTGTAAAATATGATTCAAATGGAAACGAGATATGGAAAACAGGTTATCAGAGTGGAGATACATATCCTAACAAAATTATTCAAGATAGCGATGGTAATTATGTAGTAGTAGGTGGGACACAGGATGGAGCTACAGAGTTATTGGTATTGAAGGTAGACAAAGATGGAAATAAGTTGTGGTCTAAAAGGGAACAGTATCAACGTTATGTCACTGTTGGAACAGACATAGTGGAAAGTGACAATGGAGAATATGTGGTATGTGGGTATTATGAAGATAATCAAGGTAAATACAAAGGTATGATAGTTCGTTTTACAAAAGATGGCAACATAGATAAAAAATTCTTCATAGATTTTGGAAACGATTGTGATGTATTTTGCAGAGCGATAACGAAACTCCATGACGGTTCTTTAGCGATAGTTGGATCGGTATCTGTTAATTGTATAGATGATATATTTTTCTTGAAACTTCAAGGGGATTCACTGCAAATAGCAAATGCAAAGATTTATGGCAAAGATAATAGTGATAGTGGATTAGCGATATTTGCGGCAGACGATTATATTCTCATTGGTGGGACAACGAACGAATATTGTAATGGTTGTGATGATGATCAAATCTGGTTGGCAAAACTCTCCAGCGATGGCTCTATCCTATCACAAAAATATGTTTTTATCGAAAAGGGTTCACATCTCACTGGGATAGGGCAAGGTAGCAATGGTGAAATCATCGTTGGAGGTGGAGGATACAACGAAACAGATAATGATATTTTATTGATGAAACTCACCAGCGATTTGGAGATAGATGATCCAAATTGTGATATCATCCGCGATATCGATCTCACTGAGCGAATAGAAAATCCAACTTTGAATAATGTTGATTTCAATGAATATACTACATTGCCTCAAATTACCATTGGAAAAATTGAGCTTTTCAACAGTGACGATGAGGTTTTTCACATTTGTAAAGAGACGATTGCCCCCCGTGTAACAGTGCCCTTGAGTCCTTTTAGTAAATTAATTTTGATAGTTGGTATACTCTTTTTTGTGATGAAATTTTTTAAAGAAGAGCAAAAAGTATAGGCTCAATCTTTTTTGGCAAGTTTTGGATAGAGGTTAAGTACACTTATCATAAGTGTAATAACTGCAGGTCCTATAATCATGCCCCAAAAGCCATAGCTAGAGAGCCCTGCAATAATTGAGAAGAATATAAGAAGCTCATTGACGCGTGTGTGCTCCTCTTCACTCATGATATCATCAATATATTTGATAATGATAGGTTTTATAAATGTATCTGCAATGATAGATATAACTATGATGGAGTAGAGTGCCAACACTATAGCTCCAGAGGTATTGCCACTAAAATAGAGATCTATACTCACAGGTAGCCACATCAGCATCCCACCAACTACCGGTATCAAAGATGAAAACCCATAGAGGATCCCAAAAAGAAGACCATTGTATCCATAAATATAGGCAATAATTCCAAAAAGTGCTCCTTCAAAAATAGCAGTAGCAATGATTGAATTGAATACGACCCCCATTACGCCCGTAAGGTTTTCAAAGATGGTAATGCTGTCTTCAGAACGCAATGGGATAATGCGTTGAAAATATTGGAGCAGATCTTTTCCATAGAGATTTGCAAAAAAGTAAAAAATCAGTATCAAAAGCGTATCTTTTATAAAATTTGCACTTTTTGCTCCCAAAAATGTAGCAGTAGAGATGAGCCAATTGATAATTTTATTGACATCAAGTTGTGCTGTATACTCATGCATATTAATAGAGGAGAGCCAGTTTTGGGAGGCAATAGTTGACTCTATCATTTTTTTCATTTCTGCAACTGTTTGTTTGAGGTGAGTAAAGTCGATTTGTGCTACAAAAGTAGCAGCATTTGTAATGATGTAGATAAGTGGTGCAAAAAAGAGCACACCAAGTATTATAGTGCTTAAAAGTGCTGGTAAGATTCTCCCTGGAAATTTTAACAGCAAATAGCGATGTATTTTGTACGTAGCGAGCGCAAGAAGAGTGGCTATGGTAATATTGCCAATAAAGGGTGAGAAGACTTTAAAAAGATAGTAGCCTATGACAACAATTAAAATTCCAAGAAAATGGATAGGTTTCATATATTCCACCTAAAAAAGTGTTGATTGGATATTTGGTGAGAGCTTAAGTAGCTCATAGGTTTTGAGAGTTGCTACTCTTCCTCTTGCAGTACGCTCGATAAAACCATTGGCTAGCAAAAATGGTTCAATCACATCTTCAATAGTGCCTTCATCTTCGCTCAAAGCTGCTGCAATAGTACTAAGACCCAAAGGTTTGCCTTTTGCTTCTGCAAGCAGCTTAAGAAGGCGCAGATCCAATTCATCAAATCCACGCTCATCTACTCCCAAAGCTTCCAGTGCTTCAAGTGTACGGTTATGGAGGATTTTCTCTTCATCGGCTACATCTGCAAAATCTCTTACACGTTTGAGGAGGCGCAGGGCTATTCGAGGGGTACCCCGGCTACGTTTTGCTATCTCAACTGCAGCATGCTCTTCGATACTTTTGCCAAGTTTTTTTGCAGCATTATCAATGATACGAGAGAGCTCTTCGGGAGTATAAAACTCTAAGCGAAAATGCATCCCAAAACGATCGCGCAAAGGAGAGCTAAGCATTCCTGCACGTGTTGTTGCACCTATGAGAGTAAAACGAGGTAGATCGATTTTGATAGTCTGTGCTGCAGGTCCACTTCCAATAATAATGTCGAGTCTAAAATCTTCCATAGCTGGATAGAGGATCTCTTCAATTGCTGGCGAGAGTCTATGAATTTCATCAATAAAGAGGATATCTCCCTCTTCAAGATTGGTAAGGATTGCTGCCAAGTCACCACTCTTTTCAATCATTGGGGCAGCTGTGATTTTAATATTGCTTTGCATCTGGCTTGCTATGATATTAGCAAGTGTGGTTTTACCGAGTCCAGGCGGACCAAAAAAGAGGATATGATCGAGGCTTTCACCTCTTTTCTTTGCTGCTTCAATAAAAACTTTGAGATTTTTTTTGATCTTTTCTTGACCAATATATTCATTCCACGTAGCGGGTCGCAGTCTGTTTTCAAAGCTTGATTCTTCACTAAATTTTTCTACTTCTATTATACGTTCCATCAGTAGCTATAATCCTTTGTAGGAAACCTACCGTTTTTGACCTCTTGCGCATACGCCGCTACAGCCTCTTTGACAAGTTTTGCCCCATCGAGGTAGCGCTTGACAAATTTTGGCTTGAAATCTTCAAAAAATCCTAACATATCACTCCATACAAGTACTTGTCCATCTACATCTTTTCCAGCTCCTATACCAATGACAGGAACTTCTACACTCGCAGTGATATCTTTGGCAATGTCAGCTTTAACGCCCTCTAAAATAATGGCAAATACTCCTGCATCTTCGAGTGCTTTTGCATCTTCTATGAGTTTATCTTTATTGTTTGCTACTTTGTATCCGCCTGCTCCTCGCACATGCTGTGGCAAGAGACCGATATGTCCCATAACTGCAATACCATTTTTGGTAAGATGGGAGATGATATGGCACTTTTCTTTACCGCCTTCAAGTTTTACTGCATCTGCACAGCTCTCTTGATAGACTCTTATAGCATTTTTGAGCGCATCTTTTTTGTTCGTATAGCTGCCATAAGGCATATCAAATACAATAAAACTTTCAAGCGCGCCTGCACATACAGCATTAGTATGGTAAAGCATCTGCTCCATTGAAGCAGAGAGGGTATCTGGTTTGGCAGCGAAAGTCATATTGAGACTATCGCCTACTAAGATCATATCTACTAGAGGTGAAAAAAGCTTTGCAAAAAGAGCATCGTATGCAGTAATCATGACGAGTTTTTCACTATTTTTAGCGGCTTTGATAGTATCAATTGTGTGCTTTTTTGCCATATCCTCCCCTTTATAAACTAAGTTCATTTTATCAAAAAAAGTGTATAATTACAATCAAAAAGCAAAGGATTGCAGTGAAGAGACTCGTAGGCTACATAACAAGTGGATATCCCGATAAGAATTTTACTATCGATCTCATTTTGGCCATGAAAGAAAAAGGGCTTGATAGTGTGGAACTGGGTATTCCTTTTAGCGACCCTGTCGCCGATGGTCCTGTGATCGAAGAGGCAAATATGAGGGCATTGCAAAAGGGGTTTAAATTTGCTGATGTACTTGATATTACACGCGCTGTAGCCGACGAGGTGGATACATTGTGGATGGGCTATTTCAATCCTTTTTACCATAGAGGTGTGCAAAAGAGTATAGATGAAGCAAAAGAGTTGGGAACAAGTGGTTTTATTATTCCAGATCTTCCTTATGAAGAGGCGATTGCATATAAACCACTCTTTGATGAAAAGGGTATTGCACTTATTGACTTTGTTGCACCAACAGATACGAAAGAGCGTATTGAACTTATCTGCAAAGATGCGAGGAAATTTATCTATCTTGTTGCATATGCTGGGATAACTGGCGCGCAAAAGAGTGAAGATCTCTCTCAAATAATTGCATGGATCCGAGAGACTACCAAAACTCCAGTTTATATAGGGTTTGGCGTGAATGAAAAGACAGCAAAAGAGAAAGCAAAAGATGTAGATGGGGTTATTGTTGGAAGTGCTTTTGTAAAAATTTTACTAGATGAAGCCTTGACAAACAGCCAAAAAATTGCTAAAATAGCCGAGCTTTCAGGAAAGATTAAGGAATTAATCAACTCCTAGGCTGGTTGCCCCATAGTATGGGGGTGACATGGCTTCGACGGGAGCAGTCGGTCATAGGCTGCGTGCCGGCTTGAGGAACGCCGTAAAAACTCCTCAAAAAAATAGACGCAAACAATACAGATTACAGACCGGCTTACGCAGTAGCAGCGTAAGTTAAGAAACTTACGGTCCCTCGCACCTATCCCTGCCCTCTGGGATAGGATTTTGCGGGGTCACCCACTAGAGGGCTTGGATAAGCGGTTGCCTAGCCGCTTATCGACACTTTGAGGCTGGACTACTGCAGGTTTCGGGCGCTGAGCCTGTAATAGTCGAGATCAATCAGCGCTGCTACGCACGTAGAGGCTTATGGTCGGTTGTTTCCGGACTCGGGTTCGATTCCCGACACCTCCACCAGAATGTATCGAATCTACACATACTATCCAAATCTCCCTTCATTAACATACTTTTAACAAAATTTTTGCTATTATTTACTTCAAGGAAGTGTAACTCTTTTGAGTCGCTACTTCTGTAATGGTGCTGCAGATTTTGGTGTTGGGTTGCTTCCCAATGCCAAATCTCACTATTTGTCTCTCTTATAACTCTCCACTAACAGTTATATAGTTATAATCTTGTATACCCTACCAAAGAAGGATCTTCCATGAGACATTTATGGTTACTGTTTGTGCTGGTTTTTTCGCTTTTTGCTGAATTTCATCCTTCAAGTTTACAAGATAGAAGTTTTAATCTTTCTGGGAAATTCAAATATTTTGCTTTTTATCCAGAAACTTCTCAAAATAGTGCCTATAACTGGGTTTATGAGACACCCAGAGGAAACTGCTATAGATTGCATGGTGTAACGCCAAGCCAAACTAATGTTTTTGGCTGGAAAAAGATAAATCTCTCTTGCGATACCCCATCAGTGTGGTTTTTTTACTATACTGGAGATCTAGATAATGATGGGGATACGCGGTTTGATTTTATAATGATATCTGCAAATCCACAAAATAGAAGAGTCTATAAGTTGCTGCCGGTAGAGCCAGGAGAGTTTTTTCGCTATGAAGATTTAGGATTTTTTAATTACACGCTTTTGTCTAATTCAATATATTTCTCTCAAGGCTTTATAAAATACCTAGAGTTAAAACGCAATCACGAATATAGAAATCTTCCAAAGTTTCAGGTATTTACTCACTACCAAGAGGCAAAAGATGCAGGGTTTGATTATCCTATCGATTTTACAAGTTACAAGCTGCTTTTGTATAAAATAGTGCAAATAAGCGGTTCAAATCGCATTATTTTTGAGGATCCACAATTTTTTGGTGGTGTGATAAAGATCCCAGTAAAAATTATACAACCCGAGATTGGCACTGCCGACATGGCATACTACATAGCTGCTTTTGCAGTGAGTAAAGATACACAAAAAGTGGTCTTTGATTATGGCAACAGAGAAGATGTAGCTTTGATGCAGCAAATAACTTCTTGTGATGATGAACCGCAAGCACCAGTATGTGGACTTAAACAGATTGAATGCATTACAGCACCTTGTGAACCGCTACAACAGACATATCCCAACTACTGTGCACTCAAAGCAGATTCACAAGCTCGTTTTTTGCATAGTGGATCATGTGAAAATATCAAAGAGACAAACAGAACAAAACTTGCAACATCTATCTATCAATTTGGCATGCATCTAACACAAAAGCTTTACGATGGGCAAAATCTTTTTATCTCTCCCTTTAGTATTATAGGGGTGTTGGATATGCTCTATTATGGAGTTCGTGATGAGAGTCGCATGCAAATAAGAAAAGCTTTAGGCTATCCATCAAATCTTGCCATTGGCGCTTCGTATGAAAAGCTGCAAAAGCAGTTGCAGGTTCGTGATGCTACATTGGCTATTGCAAATGCTGCATGGGTAGAGCAAAAATTTCATCTTTATAAAAGTTATCGCTATTTGATAGAGGATCTCTTTGATACTTCCATCTATAGTGCAAACTTTTTAGAAAAAAGCGAAGAGATACGCCAAGAGATAAACCAGTGGGTGGAAGAGAATACGCATGAGAAGATCAAAGACCTCTTACCGCAAGGCTCAGTACAACAAGATACAAGAATGGTGCTTGTTAATGCCCTTTATTTCTATGGCAAATGGCAAAAGGAGTTCAATAAAACAAAAACAGCAAAGGAGCCTTTTTATGTGGCTCCTGGTGAAAGCATTCAGGTTAATATGATGAATATGAAGGGTGATTTTAATGTTAGTGAAATGGATGGATTTCGTGCGCTAGAGTTGCCCTATAAAAATGCAGAGCTGAGCATGTGGCTCTTTTTACCACATGAAGATTTTAATATCCAAGGTCTTTTAGATAATCTTGCAAATACATCTTTACAGCAGATTAATAGTACAAAAAGAGAGATGTTTGATGTACTGTTTAAAATGCCAAAATTTAAACTCACTTGGGGGACAAAAAATATTGTTGAAGAGTTGCAAGCATTGGGTATTGTAGATATTTTTGATCCTGTACGTGCTGACCTCTCTTTGCTTGGCAAGCCTATCAATCCAAATGCAAATCTTTTTGTAAGCGGCATCTTTCACAAAACTTTCATTGAAGTAACAGAAGAGGGAAGTGAAGCCGCAGCAGCCACAGCCGCTACTATAGTAGAGACCTCAGCGCAGATTCCACCTGTTTATACTTTCTATTGCGACAGCCCTTTTGTCTTTATGATAGTGCACAATAAAACCCTTACACCTCTTTTTATGGGTGTAGTGAGCAGGCCTTAGGCCTGTTTCCATATAAGCTGCAGATTAATTCTGATTTCGCTCTTGCGTGGTTTGATGTAGAACTCTTTGAGTGAATAGTTTTGCAGCGTATATTTTTCTTCAAGCTTATCTAATTCTTTTTCAAGTTCTTCTTGAAGCGTTCCTATCTCCTCTTCTAGATCTTTTATACGCTCTTCTACTATCTTTATGTCATCATACTCACTGTATGCCCGTTTTGCTTTAGAGAGTGTTGAGCCAGCTTTAGAGATGGTTGAGCTTTTTACTCTTTTGCGCCCAAAGAGAGAATCAAGCAGTGTCATACCAAGGGATATGATAGTATCTGTTGTTTTATTTTTTGCCTCCTCTTTCTCTTTTTGCAGCTTTTCATAGAGGCGATCAAGCTTTTGATGGAGGCGTTTGAGTTTACTATCGTAGCGTTTTTGGATCTTTTCTCTCTCTTGTTCTTGTAAATCGCGTAAAAGTGCTCTTGCTCTTGTTTGGAAATCTTCAAGGGATTCATTCAGATGCGATTCGATACCGAGTTTGGGTATTTTGTAAAGAGTAAGGCGTTTTTTGAGATAGAGCTCATCGCGCAATCTTTTTTTAAGAGCTGTCCACCCATTTTTTCGTAAAAGATCAGATGGAAGATCAGCATACATGGCATTTGATGGTGCCTGCATGCTCAACTCTTTTGCATTACATGGCTCTGCATCTGCAAGACTGATATTTTCTGCCTCAAACTCATAGCAAAGCTCTTGCGTTATATCGATACCTCTTGGAGCATTGTAGTAGTGGAGTGTTGCTTGTGTACGTATAAAGGGTAAAAAGTTAAAAGATGCTACACCTGGATTATAGATCTCAAAGAGTTGTGTAACTCCTTGAGGTACCAAGGGTTTGGGAGACGACAGAGAAGGGGTATGAGTGATTTTTTGTTTTTGCTGTTGCGTGGTTCTGTCTGTTTGCTTTTTTTTAGGAGCCATTAGTTTTGCTACGTCCTCTTTGCTCAGTGGCCCTTTGAGGTAGCTGAGCACCCATCTAGTTTTAAATATCTCAAGATTTTCTTTGTGAATACTGCGTAGCAAAAACGTACGTTTTGGGAGATTGACTAAAATATTTTCAATTGTGCGTTTATCAAGAGCTTTGGGCCTGTTTTTTAAAAGTCCATCAATGACGCGGGCAATATCCTGTTTTGTTTGCAATCTTCCCAAAAACCATGTACCGATATTTGCCAAACCCTTATAGTCGATATCTACTGGGTTTTGAGTAGAGAGAACTGCTCCTATACCAAAAGCACGTGCCTGTTTGAGAAGAAGCAGCATCGGCTCTTTTGATGGAGGATTGGCGTTTGGTGGAAAGTAGCCAAAAATCTCATCCATATAGAGAAGCGCTCGAAGAACAGATGTTCCACTTTGCGTACGCATCCAGGATATGAGTTTATTGAGCAAGAAAGTGACAAAAAACATACGCTCATTATCATTTAAGTGCGCAATGTACATAATGCTAAGCCGCGGTTTTCCCTCATTAGTGTAGAGGAGTTTTGCAATATCAAGGGGCTCACCAACTATCCAGTTGCTAAAGGAGGGGCTACAGATGAGGTTGTTGAGATCCAAAGCAAGTTGTGTGCGCTCCCGTACTGGATAAAATCCCTCGAGAGGTAAGACTCCTATCTTTTTAAAAGGAGGATTGATGATATTGGCGATAAGCTCTTCAAGAGTTATGCTTTTGCCTTTTTTCCAGTAAAAATCGAGAATATTGCATAGAAGTATAAATTCATTTGAAGCTTTTTCTTGATTTTTGCCAAGGAGTGCGAGGAGTGAGCTGGCACTTGATGAGAGGAGATAGCTATAGCTATCAATATCATCACGTATCTCTTTGCTTGGTGCATCAAAAGAGGAGAGAATTGAGAGTTGTACACCTGCGTTACTGCCTGGCGTATATATTGTAAAGTCAGCAGCGTTTTTCAATCGCTTTATGCGCGATATGTCTTGGTAAAAGCTCTCTATCCCCTCTTTCCACATTGAAGAAATTTTTGCAGCATATTCTTCAATGCCTAAGCCCTGCTTTTGTGCCTCAAGTGGGTCTACCCATGGCGCAAACTCTTCAGCAGAGAGGTTTTCAAAAGTTAAGAGCAGATTGCCCATATCACCTTTTGGATCTATTATGAGAGCCGGGATCTTATCGATAGCAGCCTCTTCAAGCAAACCGATACCAAGGCCGGTTTTGCCGCTGCCTGTCATTCCGATGATAGCGGCATGGGTAGTTAAGTCTTTGCTTTTTATTAGCTCTAATAGTCCTGTCTCTTCCCCTTTTTGATCTACTTGCTTACCAAGGTAAAAAAGACTTAGTTTTTCAAAAAGCTCTTGCATTAGATATAGAGGGACTCTTTATTAAATTTTTTAACAAGAAAATAGTAAAAAAGTGCACGATACTTATTGCGATTAGAGCTTCCCATCTTTTTGCAAACCTCTTTGATGGCTTTATCAAGCTCTTCATCGTTTTTATCAAGACCTAGTTTCATTTTTAGAAAATTTTTGCGTACCCGTTCAAGCTCACTCTCACTTGAGCAAGAGACTGTTTCAGAATCTTTTTTATAGATTGAAGGGCCAAGACTTCTTGTGATCTTTTCAAGAAGCTCTTCATCAAAATTTGGCTCAATCTCTTTCATCTTCTCTTTATAAAGAGCTATCTTTTCTTCAAGCTTATTCATCTGCGCTCCTTTCGCTATTTTTATTAATTATACTTGCACGAATCTTTCCTCAAGCTTAAGTTATGCTAAAATTGTAAAATGAATAACTTAAAAGATCTCACTATCTGTCCTCGATGTCAAACGCTCCATAAGAAGCTGCCATTAAGCAAAAAAGAAGAGGCACACTGTGCAAACTGCAATGCAAGACTTTATAAAAATTATACAGATCTTCCCCAAAGAGCTTTAGCATTGAGCTTAGCTGCACTTATTTTTTTTGCTATAGCCACTACTTTTCCTATTATCCAGATCGATTTTGCAGGGAGTTTTTCTTCTGTTAATCTTTTAGATGCAATTTGGCAACTGCTCCATGAAGGATACATTTTTATGGCACTTTTTGCTTTTTTAGTGCTTTTTCTCTTTCCTTTGCTGCTTATGGGAACTCTATTTATATTTTCATTATTATTAGTGATGAAAAAAAGAGTTTTTGCTAAATGGGTTTTGCAGTTTATGACGCTATTGAGCCGTTGGAGTATGCTTGATATCTTCTTTGTCTCTATTCTCGTTGCTATGGTAAAAATCTATGAGTATGCACATATCCATTTTGGACTGGCTTTTTGGGCAATGGCGCTTTTTGTACTGCTTGAGATTTATCTCACACGCTATATTACAATAGAGCAGTACTGGGATAAGTGGGAAGAGGTATGAAATATATTCGTTGCCCTTTTTGTGGTGCTGTGAATGAAGATGTGCCAAAATGTAGAAGGTGTGATCAAACTATTTTTTTACAGCGCAAAGCTTCACTCCATAAAGCTTTAGCACTGCTCATTGCAGCAATTGCATTTTACATTCCAGCCAATATCTATCCAATTTTGCAGACAAGTAAGTTTTCCAATACCTATGGGAGCACTATTATTGAAGGTGTGATACAGATGTTTCAAGCAGGAGACTATCCTGTAGCGCTCATTATTCTTATAGCATCAGTCATTATTCCTCTTACAAAATTTGTTGTGCTTTTGTATATTATCTATGCACTTTGGAAGGTTGATTGCAAAAGTGTACGCCAAAAGATTTTTCTCTATCATCTCATTGAAATTACAGGGCCTTGGTCATTGATAGATGTGTTTGTGGTTATTATTTTGGTTGCTTTGATACATTTTAAGAATATAGCTATAATACCAGGAGTTGGAGCTACATCTTTTGCGATAATGGTGGTGTTAACGATACTCAGTGCCTCATCAATTGATGAGAGGCTTATTGGAGAGGAATGTGAAAAAAGATGAAATTGTTGAAGTAAAAATTAAAAAAAGTGAAATCAATTTTGTTGTATGGATCATTCCTGTCATAGCTCTCCTTATTGGTGGGTGGATGATCTATCGCTACTATGCTAAGCTTGGTCCTGAGGTCGTAATATATTTTAAAAATAGTGGGGGGTTGGAACCAAAGCAGTCTTTTGTGAAGTTTCGCGATGTAAAAGTGGGAGTAGTTGAGAGGATAGAGATTCTCAAACAAAAAGAGGGAGTGGCAGTATATGCCCGTATGAATAAAGATGTTACTCCTTTTTTAAATGAGAAGGCGCGATTTTGGATAGTAAAACCAGAGATTGCTATTGGAAAAGTACGGGGACTGGATGCTTTAGTGAGTGGCTCTTACATCCAGATGGCGAGTGAGGTTGGAGGAAAAAAGAAGGTGGAATTTCAAGGTTTGGATGAAGCTCCTTTAGATATTGTCTTGCAAGAAGGACGTAACTTTTGGCTCAAATCCTCATCTTCATATACATTGACTCCTGGACTTCCTGTCTATTTTAAAGATCTTGAAGTAGGAAGTATTAAAAAAGTAGAGCTTGATAAGAGTGGAGAGTTTGTCAATATCTATATTTTTGTTAAAAAGCCGTATGATAGCTTTATCAACTCCTCTACAAAATTTTGGAATATCAGAGGTGTCGATATCAATCTTGCTGCTAATGGTATTAATCTTAATATTGGTACTCTATCACAACTGCTCATTGGAGGGGTGGAGTTTTTTACTCCTGTTGCCAAGCTGCGTGAAAAGATAGATTTGCACCATCCTTTATGGCTCTATCCAAGTAAAGAGAGCGCACTCCATAAGAAGTTAGGAGTCTCTCAAACTGATTATCGCAATTTTCTTCTACGTTTTAACAAAGGGATAGGTTATTTGCAAAAAGGTGCTCCTGTAAAATTTAGGGGCTTTGAAATAGGGAGCGTCAAAGATATAAAAGCCTCTGTGAAGGGAGGAGAGATAGATTCAGAAGTCATAGCCTCTATCGATGTAGCAGCATTTAAGAAGACTTCCAAAGAGGGCATTGAACCTTTTGAAGAGGCTGTCAAAAATGGTCTTAAAGCAAGACTGGAACAATCAAACATTTTAACAAAAACGCTCTTTGTTAATCTCGTATTCGATAAAAAGCCAGGTGCTTTGCATCAGATAGACACAAATCTCTATCTCTTACCAACTCTGCCTGTAGAGCAAAATAGTCTCATAGTGCAGATTCAATCTCTACTTACAAAACTTGAAAAACTCCCAATAGAGCGTAGTATAAATGCATTTTCAAATCTTTTAGAAAAAAATAGTGAGCCTCTTCGTCAGACTCTTCTCTCTTTGCATAGGAGTTCTGACGCAGTGACAAAACTGTTAGATGCAAATGAAACCAAAGCGTTGCCAAAAGAGCTTCACATACTTCTTAAAGATTTACAACATACACTTAAATCGTATGAAACCCTAGCAAAAAGCTACTCCAATAACTCCTTATTTAAAAAGCAGCTTACAAAAACTCTTGAAGATATTGATAGAGCTAGTAAGGCGCTGCGAAAAGTACTGCTGAAATTAGATAAAAAGCCAAATGCTTTGATTTTTGGAGATTAGATGCGTTTTGTATGGCTTATTGCACTTTTAATGATGGGATGTGCGCAAAAAGTCTACCATCAGCCATATATTGAAACAACTGCACATTACCATACTAAAATTTTTATTGGCGTAGCAGATGTGGAACTGCCAGATTATCTGCTTATTGATAAAATTCTAGTGCAGGAAGAGAGTGAGAGATTTATTGATTTTGCCTTAGCTGGCGAGCCAGATGAACTTTTGACAAAGAGACTCATTGCATATTTGCGCAGTTACTTAGGGAATGAAAATGTATTGCACTACCCTTGGGAAGGGGATAAGGTACCACGTTGTATTGTCAAACTACATGTAGATGCGATTTATATACATGCAGATCAGCTCGTCATTGAGGGATACTATTTCGATAAAAAATTTGTAGTAAAAAAAGATCTTCAAGAAAATATCCAGCAGACTTTTGATAGCGCATTGCAAAACCTCTATGCGATGGTAGCAAAAGATGTTGCAAAGCGATGTCTACATAAAAAAATAGATGCAAATTAGAGTGGTAAATAGATTTTGTCAAGTAGCTCTTTATATTCAGCTTCTACATCGCTATCAATGGTAATACCTCCACCACTTTTATAAAGAAGTCCTTTTGGGCTCTTTTCAATAAAACGTATCATAACTGCGCTATCGAGACTCTTCCCATCAAAATAGCCAAAAACTCCTGTATAAAATCCTCTTGCATATTGCTCTGCTTTTTCAATGATATGGCATGTAGAGATTTTAGGAGTACCTGTGATACTTCCAGCTGGAAGGATAGCATCAAAGATCTCTCCTAAGTGTTTTTGCCAGTGGGGCTCAAGTTTTCCTTCAATTTCGCTCGATACTTGTAAAAGCTCTTTGTCTCCTGCACGGATTTTATCTACATAGCGAAAGCGTTTTACACGCACCTCTTTGGCAATCCTATTAAGATCGTTGCGTAAAAGATCTACTACCATTGTATGCTCTGCCATCTCTTTTATATTTGATAGAATTTTTTGCTTGGCATTTGGCAAATTTGCATCAATTGTGCCTTTCATTGGATAGGTGCTTATGCAATTATCCTCGATTTTCACAAAGCGTTCAGGGGAGAAGCAGATGAAGCTATCTTGGAAGTAGAGTTTGAATTTAGCCTTTGTGGCATAGAAAATCTCTAGTAGTGTGCTATCAGTAGCGATTTTAGTAGGGAAGGTGAGGTTGAGGAGGTAGGTGTTTCCCTTTTTTATCTCCTCTTGCACATAGGTAAATGCTTTGTGATACTTTGCAAAAGAGATGGGCTCTTTTTTTAAGATTTTAGGATAGCGCTTAGGGGGAAGTGTGTAGTTGCAAAAGCTGGGGACTTTAAAATAGATATTTTGCAACTCTGCTAGGGGCTTGGCAAAAACATTTTCCTTTTTATAGTCAATAACAAACAAAAAAGGGATATTTTTGCTCGCATAATAGGAGAGTCTATCCATGTATCAGTTTTACCAAAATCGCCATCCTCACTACTACTCCATTTCTTACCTGCTCAAGTACTTTGCATCGAGGATCTGCAAGAACTTCGTCGCTTATATCAATATTTCTGTGAACTGGTCCTGGATGGAGGATAAGAATATCGCGATCGCCAATGAGATCTTTTGTGATACAAAAATCGCTCCCATAATCACGCAGTGAAGCATAGATTGGATACTTATGTCGCTCTGTTTGTGTACGCAGGCTCATAATAGCATCTACTTCATCTATGACCTCTTGGAGACTACTTGAAGTGCGAAGAGATGTAGGAGGTAAAAAGTGTGGAGGCGCAACCAATATCACCTCCATACCAAAACGAGTAAGCAGCTCTATATTGGAGTTGGCTACACGGGAGTTTTTAATATCTCCCACAATTGCTATCTTTTTCCCTTGCACATTGCCTAGATGTTGTTTGAGTGTGAAAAGATCGAGAAGGGCTTGTGTGGGATGGGCGTGTGCCCCATCTCCTCCATTGATGAGTGAGCAGCTTACATGGCGAGCAAGGAGAGCGGGAGCTCCTGCATGCTTATGGCGTACTACTATAGCATTTGGCCCCATAGCATCAAGATTTGCTGCAGTATCAAAGAGAGTTTCTCCCTTTTTTGTGCTGCTACGAGTCACATCAAGATTGACAACTTGTGCTCCAAGATTTTTAGCAGCTACTTCAAAACTGCTTCTTGTACGGGTAGAGTTTTCAAAAAATATGGTTATAATGAGTTTATCTTGCAAGAGTTTTTCATAAGGGGGTTGTAAAAATTGTGTAGCAAGATTGAAAATATCTTCAATCTCTTCTTTCTTGAGATCTTTGGTAGTAATTAGATGTTTGCTCATTTCACAATCGCCTCACATTTATTTGATATATTATACAAAAAGTTATCTAAAGGAGCGAGCATGAAAAAAATAGCGCTACTACTAAGCATGGCTCTTGTAGGAGCTTTGTATGCTGAAGTGATAACCTTTACAAAAAGAGTACCAGTATATAAAAGCGTAGAGGTAAGCCGTCATGTGACACGCAGAGTTCCTTATGAGGAGTGTTGGGAAGAGGAAGTTCCCGTATATGAAAATAGTGATGATGAGACTGTAGGAGCGATTATTGGTGGAGCTGCTGGGGGTGTCCTTGGCCATCAAATAGGTGGGGGAAGTGGAAAAACAGCAGCCACTGTAGGAGGAGCTATTATAGGTACATTAATTGGTAAAAATCTTGCAAATAAAGGTTCGCATCGCGACTATAGAATAGTAAGAAGGTGTCGTACTCGCTATAAAGAGACCGGTGAGCGCATTATAGAGTATAAAAACTATGCTAAGGTGATGGGACATCAAATTGTACGCTATAGCGATAAACCGCTACACCATATACGAGTGCGTGTAACGGTGGAGTATTGATTGCAGATCAAGAGGTACTTCATCGAAGTAGTCTTTATAAAAAGGATATGTTACTTCATAAAAACTCTCTTTGTCTTCAAAGAGATTTATAAACCATTGATGAGGTATGGCTCTTTTGCGCAGTGCCTCTAGACTTAAAAGTGTCTGATTGATGCAGCCAAGCTTAGAGGGTGTGACAAGTAAAGCGGGGATATGTAACTTTTGAATGAGGTCAATCATAAAAAAATTTTTTTCAATAGGTACCATCAATCCCCCTGCACCCTCAATGAAAAGAATATCACAATGTGCATAGATTTTTTCTATTTTCTCTTCAATGAGATCTAAATCTATGCGCTCTCCTTTTTTAGCTACATAGGGGGCTGCAGGTAGTTTAAATCTGTATGGCACAATATCATCTATGGTTAAATTCTTTAAGTTTGGATTTATTTCTTGACTTTTTCTTAAAAGTTTGCTACCATCTTCAGGACTGCGCGTAACCCCCGTTTCTATAGGTTTGAAAGCTGCGGCTCTAAAACCGAACTCTTTTGATAATTGTAAGAGTTTGAGAAGAGTATAGGTTTTGCCTACACCTGTATCGGTAGCGGTGATAAAAATTTTCATCCAGCTCCTTTTGATGCTTTTGCTTTTAAGAAAATTATACTAAAATAAAAGTAGTCGAGAAATAGAAGAAAAGAGGGGATGGTGGCCACAAAGGTTGAATCGCAAGAGAGTACGGCTCTGCAAGAGCCAAAACTGTATAAAGTATTCTTATTAAATGATGATTATACAACTATGGATTTTGTTGTGGATGTACTTTGTGAAGTTTTTCATAAAAGCTATGAAGAAGCAGTCAATATTATGCTAAAAATACATAAAGAGGGCAAAGGCCTGTGCGGTGTCTATACATACGAAATAGCCGAGACAAAGGTAGATCAAGTGCACCGCCTGGCACGCGCCCATGAGTTTCCGCTTAAAGCGGTTATGGAGGAAGAATAATGATAAGTAATCAACTCAATACAATTTTTAAAGAAGCAGTGCGATTTGCTAAGAGGCATCGACATGAATATCTTACTGTTGAGCATGTTTTTTTAGCACTCCTCAATAGTCGCGAAGGTGAAGCGATTCTCAAAGAGGCTGGTGCAGATGTTATTACACTCAAGAAAAAACTCATCCAGCATCTTGAAAATACGCTGAAACCTTTACCAGAAAATGTGGTACGTGAGCCTTTTGAGACTGTAGCACTTTCGCGTGTCATAGAAAATATGATACGCCATATTCAGAGTGCTGAGAAAAAAGAGGCTACTGTAGGAGATCTCTTAGCAGCTCTTTTTGATGAAGAGCATAGCTATAGTGTCTATCTTCTCAAAGAGCAGGGTATTAGTAAACTCGATATTTTAGAGATCATCTCTCATCATCCAGAGATTTCTGAACCGAAAAAAGAGACTAAAAAAGATGAAGATTCATATTTAGCGAAGTTTACGCTTGATCTCATAGAAGAGGCCAAAGAGGGTAAAATCGATCCTGTCATTGGGCGTGAAAAAGAGATTGAGCGCGTTATGCAGATCCTTTGCCGTCGCAAGAAAAATAATCCTTTGCTTGTAGGTGAGCCAGGAGTTGGTAAAACCGCTATTGCCGAGGGGCTTGCTCTAAAGATTGCAGAGGATAGCGTGCCAGATATTCTCCAAGGCTCAAAACTCTATTCGCTTGATATGGGAGCACTGCTTGCAGGGACAAAATATCGAGGAGATTTTGAAAAAAGGCTCAAAGGAGTGGTAGAGGAGCTTAAAGCTATTCCTAAAGCTATTCTTTTTATTGATGAGATCCATACTATTGTAGGAGCTGGTGCGACACAAGGTGGTAGCATGGATGCATCGAATATGCTTAAACCTGCCCTTGCAAGTGGTGCAATTCGATGTATCGGTGCTACAACCTATAGTGAGTTTCGCAACTTTTTAGAAAAAGATAGAGCATTGAGCCGCCGTTTTGCCAAAGTGGATGTGAAAGAACCAGATCTTGAAACAACCTTTAAGATCCTCAAAGGGCTTAAAGATAAATATGAAAAACATCATAAAGTCAAATACCATATCAATGCTTTGCGCAGCGCAGTGGAGCTGAGCGATAAATATATTAATGATAGGCAGCTTCCGGATAAAGCTATCGATTTAATTGATGAGGTAGGTGCAAGTTTTCATCTCCGCAAAAAAAGAAGAAGCGTTGTGACAGTCAACGATATTGAAGATACGATAGCCAAAATGATGGGACTGCCGCCACAAAGAGTTACAAGCGATGATCTAGAGATTTTGAAAAATCTTGAAGAGAGGCTCAAAGCGCGTGTTCTTGGACAAGAAGAGGCGGTTGATTCAGTGGCAATGGCAATTAAGAGAAGTCGTGCTGGGCTCAATCCTCCAAATAAACCAATAGGATCTTTTCTTTTTGTAGGACCTACAGGGGTAGGAAAAACAGAGCTTGCAAAAGAGCTTGCCCGCACACTTGGAGTGCATTTTGAGCGATTTGATATGAGTGAATATATGGAAAAACATGCTGTATCACGCCTTATTGGTGCACCTCCAGGCTATGTAGGATATGAAGAGGGAGGTCTCTTAACTGAAGCGATTCGTAAGCATCCTTATACAGTGTTGCTACTTGATGAGATAGAAAAAGCACATCCAGATCTCATCAATATTTTGCTGCAGGTTATGGATAATGCGACTTTGACAGATAATAATGGAAACATTGCTGATTTTAAACATGTAATACTTATTATGACATCAAATGTAGGTGCTACTGAAGCAAATATTATGGGATTTAAAAAAGAGTCGGTGAGTAAATTTGATGAAGCGTTGAAACAGTACTTTACACCAGAGTTTCGTAACCGCCTCGATGCAATTATTCGCTTTAAACCACTTAGTATTGAAATTGTGGAAGGAATTGTAGATAAGTTTATAGATGAACTCAATATGCAGCTTGATAACAAAGGTATTTTGCTTACACTCACAAAGAGTGCGCGTCAGTATCTCGCTAAAAAAGGATATAGTGAGGAGCTCGGTGCAAGGCCTCTTGCAAGAGTAATAGCACAAGAGATAAAAACGCCACTTACAAATGAGATTCTCTTTGGAAAACTCAGACATGGTGGTAAGGTAAAAGTTGATGCGAAAAAAGAGCAGATAGTTTTTGATATTCGATGAGTGGCATCTTTATTCCAAGACTAAGTCTTTATAGTTATAATTTTCCAGATCCTCGTTATGCAAGCCGCGAAGGGATTGTCGCCTATGGCGGCGATCTCAACCCCAATAGATTGCTTAACGCATATAAACGGGGAATCTTTCCATGGTATAACGAAGGAGATCCTATTCTTTGGTGGTCACCAGATCCAAGACTCCTTCTCTATCCAACTGATATAAAAATCTCCCGATCGTTGCGCAAAAGTCTAAAAAAATTCACTGTCAAAATCGATACTGATTTCAAAGCAGTAATTGAGAGTTGCAAAGAACTGCGCCAAGAGAAGGGTACTTGGATTTTACCGGAAGTAGTTGAGGCCTTTTGTGAGTTGCACGAGATGGGTTTTGCTCACTCTATAGAAGTGTACCAAGAACAAACACTTGTAGGTGGGCTCTATGGACTAAGTATGGGTGCTGCTTTTTTTGGTGAGAGCATGTTTAGTAAAGTGAGCGATGCAAGTAAAGTGGCTCTTGTGCATCTTTGCAAATTAGCTGAGGAGTTTAAATTTGATTTCATCGATTGTCAGGTGCCTAGCGATCATCTCAAACGCCTTGGTGCTGTTGAAATCGCTAGAGATCAGTTTTTAGATGAATTAGAAAGAGCAATGCAAAAGAGTAGTAAAGTTGGAAAATGGACAAGGGAGGAGCATGTACTTACCTGAAATAGAGTTCTCATTGTGGGCAGATTTTATTGAAAGATCTTTTTTGGAGCAAGAGTTTCCAAAACTCCTTCATGAAGAGATTGTTAATGGTGCTACGAGTAATCCTGCAATTTTCAAAGAGGCAATTTTAAAATCTCCTGCATATAAAGAGCAACTATCTGAGCTTACTGGGCTTTCACCAAAAGAGAAGTATGAGGCCCTAGCTATAGCAGATATCCAAAAGGCTGCTGATATTTTAAAGCCTCTGTATGAAAAGGGTGATGATGGTTTTGTAAGTATAGAGGTAGATCCTAGACTTGCAAATGATGCGAAAGGAACTGTTGAAGAGGCGTTGCGACTACTGCAAAGAATTGATCGCAAAAATGTAATGATAAAAGTGCCTGTAACACCAGCTGGATGTGCGGCTATTGAAGAGCTTGTTGGAGAGGGTGTCAATGTGAATGCTACGCTCATCTTTTCACCCAATCAAGCTGATGAGTGCCTTGATGCTATGGAAGCAGGTTTTAAAAAGAACCAATCAAGCCATACGGTGCTTAGCATCTTTGTGAGCCGCTTTGATCGCAAACTCGATCCTCTCATGCAGGCTAAAGGATTGCCTACTGGCAAAGTTGGCATTATGAATGCAGCAAAGATTTACAATATGATAAAAAAACGCAACCTCCCAAATACAAAAGCTCTTTTTGCAAGTACAGGCGTTAAAGGAGGAGAGTATCCTCCACACTACTATATCAGTGAGCTTGTAGCTCCAAAAGCTGTAAATACTGCTCCAATCCATACAATTGAAGCTTTTGTACGTGATGGAGATAAGAGTGTTAAACTTCCACTTCCACAAGATGAGATTGATAAATTTTTTGCACTTTTAAAAGCTAATGAGATTGATATGAAGAAAGTCTATCATGAACTGCTCCAAGAGGGGTTGCAGGCTTTTGTTGATGCCTTTGAAGAGATTTTAAAAGAGTTGCAATGTTAGGTTTTGATCCGGTAACGCATGATTATCGGATGATTGCAAAATTGAAACAATATTTGCAAACACTTATTCAGTATGGCGGGAGCGATTTGCATATTAAAGCAAATGCTCCTGTGTATGCACGCATAGAGGGTGATATTATACCTATGACTAAAGAATCAATGAGTGCAGAAGATGTTAAGCTTTTGGCAAAAGAGCTTTTGCGCACTCGCTATGAAGAGTTGATTAAAAATAAAGATGTAGATCTCATATTTAGTTTGAATGAAGAGTATCGCTTTAGAGCGAATATATTTTTTCAAATAGATGGGGTTTCTGCAGTCTTTCGTGTTATTCCTACACAGATCAAATCGATTGATGAGCTTGGACTTCCAGAATCTGTGAAGAAAATAACGGAACTCAAACGAGGTTTAGTACTTGTTACAGGTATTACAGGAAGCGGGAAATCGACCACTATGGCAGCGATTCTTGATGCCATTAACAATATAAGAGCAGAACATATTGTAACTATTGAAGACCCTGTAGAGTTTGTGCATAAAAATAAAAACTGTATTATTAATCAAAGAAGTCTTGGCCAAGATACCCCTTCATATGCACGAGCACTACGTGCAGCACTTAGGGAAGATCCTGATATTATTGTAGTTGGTGAAATGCGAGACCTTGAGACAATAGAGATGGCACTCCACGCTGCAGAGACAGGACATCTTGTGCTCTCTACTCTCCATACACTCGATGCGAAAGATACTATTAATAGAATTGTGAGTGTATTTCCTGTTGAAGAGCAAAACCGTATTCGTCTCATCCTCTCTTCAGTTTTAGAAGCTATTCTTTCGCAAAGACTTGTCAAAACAGTAGATGGGAAAAGAACAGCAGCTTTAGAGATTTTATTTAAAACAGAGCGCATAGCCTCTATGATTGCAGAAGAGCAAGACATGGATATTCGTGATGCTATAGAAGAGGGAAAAATATACGGTATGCAGTCATTTAATCAAGCCCTTGCAAATCTCTATGCAAGAGGTATTATAAGTAAAGAAGAGGCTCTCCTTCACGCTTCATCAAAATCGAATCTCAATCTTATAATAGATCATATTGATAAGTCTCAAGATGAGTTCGTTGGTAGAGATAGTGATATAATAGATCTCAAAATTAAGTAAATAAAAAACTTTTTTCGCTATAATTAGCTCCCATTAAATTTTAAGTAAGGAAGTGCAATGTTAGAAGGCATTATTAGAGAGAGTACCGGGAAAAAAGCTACTAAAGCTTTACGACGGGATGGTTATCTAATTGCCAATATATATGGAAAAGATTTTCCAAATATTCATGCGGCATTTAAAAAAGGTGATTTCATCCGTACTGTTCGCCATAAAGAGACTTTGGCTTTTCCAGTAAAAGTTGGTGATAAAGAGTTGCACGTAGTTGTGCAAGACTATCAAAAAGATCCAGTAACATACGATCTTTTACATGTTGACTTGATGGTTGCACAACCTGGCGTTGTGACATACTATATGGTACCTATCAAAACCGTAGGAACTCCAATAGGACTCAAAAACAAAGGTGTTTTGGTTACTTCAAAAAGACGTATCAAAGTAAAAGGTGCTATAGAAAACATTCCTGATAGCATTACTCTTGATGTCAGTAATCTTGATGTAGGTGATGCAATTTTGATTCGCGATATTGAGCTTCCTGAAGGTGTAACACATATGACACCAGATAGAGTTGCTGTAGTTGGAGTTGTTAAAGCCAAGTAATGCACCTCATCGTAGGTCTGGGTAATCCTGGAAGTGAGTATGCACGCACCAGGCATAATGTAGGTTTTATGGTGGTGGATGAGCTTATCCACCGCCTTGAACCAGTGAAAATTAATAAAGCCTCTTTCAAAGGCGAACTTTTCCGCCATAAAGATATTTTTCTCCTCAAACCTCTTACATTTATGAATCGCAGTGGTGAAAGTGTAGCTGCAGTGAAAAATTTTTACAAAATAGCATTAGATAATATCATAGTGATTCATGATGATCTTGATTTAGGACTTGGAGCTTTACGTTTTAAAAAGGGTGGCAGTAGCGGTGGCCATAATGGCTTGAAGTCTCTTGATAGCTCTATCGGACAGGATTATCTTCGCATCCGATTTGGAATTGGAAGACCCTCTTCTAAAGAGGAAGTTATAAAATATGTATTGAGTAATTTTACTTCAAAAGAGTTAGAGTGCATACGTCCATCTTTGCAAAAAGCTGCCGATGCTGCATTGGCATTAACAAAAGAGGATTTAGACTCTGTTCGCAGCCGCTATAGCCAAAAACCTCTCAAGTGCGACTAAACTTTTTTTGCTACAATCTCAATAAACGGTAACAAAGAGGTTTGATGGCCAAGAGATATCTTGTTTTTTTATATAGTAAATACTTTTTTTTGATCCTCTTTTCTTTGACACTCTTCTTTGTAGGACTCGACTTTTTACAAGTATTTAAAAAACTTCCAAATTCTGCCAATTTACAAGTGCTCTATCTTACCTATAAGGCTATGAATGGCATCGATATTCTCTTTCCCATTTCATTAGTATTTGCAATGATAAGCCTCAAGATTTCACTGATTCGCTCCAATGAGCTTGTTGCTTTCTATGCTCTTGGCATTGGCAAAAAAGCAATAATTTTCCCTCTATTTATTACAGCAGTTGCATTGACTATGGTTTATCTTATTTTACATCTTACATCCTTTACCTATGCAGATGAATATGCTAATAACATCAAAAAATATAACTCTGTTATGAATACAACGAAAAACCTCTTTTTTAAATACAATAACTCCTATGTCTATTTTAAAAGACTTCTACCTTTAGATCGCAGCGCAGAAGGTGTACGAGTTTTTGAAGTAAACGGTACAAATATCAAAAAAATTGTATTAGCAGATCATGCAGATTTCAAACAAAACTATTGGCATATCACAAAGGCATCGGTGATAGAGAGGCTAAAAGAGAGGATTAGCATTAAAGAGACCTCCCTCGATACCCTTGTGGGGTATAAACCAAAAATACTTGATTCTGTGTATGAGGGTAAGACCAATATATCGCTGTTGGATGCAATCTATGCTTTAAAGCTTTTTCAAAGTCAAAAAATTGATATTAGTAAACTCAAAGCTGTAATACTTTTTCATCTTTTTTATCCTTTCTTTGCTCCATTACTCATGATAGTGATATTCTACTTTGTTCCGGTGAGTGCTCGCATTGCCAATCTCAATCTCTTTAGTTTTGGTGCAATTTTATCGACACTTGTGGTATGGGGAGTGTTATATAGTTTTGTTAAACTAGCCTTTGCAGGATCTTTACAGCCAGAAATCGCTATAGTAGCACCAATACTTATACTCGCTCTTATTGCTTTCTATTTTTATAAGAAATTCTAAAAAATTTTGCTAATATTGGGGCAAAAAAGGATCTGGATGGATTATAAGGCGCTTGCCCAAAAGTATGGTACACCTCTGTATGTATACGATTTTGATGAGGTTTCCCGCAACTATAACAAGATAAAAACTGCTTTCAAAGCAAGAAAATCGATTATTGCATACGCGGTTAAGGCAAACTCCAATTTAAGTCTTTTAAAGCATTTAGCAAATCTTGGCAGTGGTGCTGATTGTGTAAGCATTGGTGAAATTAAAAGAGCACTTCTTGCTGGTATACCAAACTATAAGATCATCTTTAGTGGTGTTGGAAAACGTGATGATGAGATAGCCGAGGCTCTAGAAAAAGATATACTTTTTATAAATATAGAAAGTGAAGCAGAGCTGTTTAGAGTAGAAGAGATTGCTGCAAAACTTGGTAAACAGGCACGCATTAGTGTGAGGGTAAATCCTAATATTGATCCGCTCACTCACCCTTATATCTCTACAGGTTTGAGTGAAAATAAATTCGGTGTTGCAATAGATACTGCTAAAAAACTCTATCTCAAAGCTAAAAACTCTCCCTATCTCAATCCTGTAGGTATCCATTTTCATATTGGAAGCCAATTGACTGAACTAGCACCTATTAAAGAAGCTAGTGCGATTGTAGCTGATCTTACAAGAGCGCTGCAAAAAATAGATATTGATATAAAGTTTTTTGATGTTGGTGGAGGTCTTGGGATACGCTACAAAGATGAAAAGACCATTGAGCCTTATGACTATGCGCAAGCAATACTTGCTACTTTAAGTGGCACAGATATGACGATTATTTGTGAGCCTGGGAGATTTATAGTAGGAAATGCGGGAGTCTTTTTGACAAGTGTGCTCTATGAGAAAGAGACTGGCTCTAAGCGCTTTATTATTGTAGATGGTGGAATGAATGATCTTTTACGTCCTAGTCTTTATAACGCTTACCATGAGGTAGAAGTTGTAGGAAAGAGTGAAAATGCGAGTTTGGCTGATGTTGTGGGGCCAGTGTGTGAAAGTGGAGATTTTTTTGCAAAAGATCGCTTACTCCCAAAAACTGAGCATGGAGATATTGTAGTAGTTAAGAGTGCGGGAGCCTATGGATTTGTTATGAGCAGCAACTACAACACGCGCCCTCGTCCAGCTGAAGTGGCTATTGAAGGGGAAGAGGATAGACTCATACGTGAGCGAGAGAGTTTTGAGTACTTAATAGAGAAAGAAGTAAGGTTTATGGTGTGAAGCTCTTTATCGATGTACAGGGCACGTTGATTGATGATGAAAAGAAACTCCCTATCAAGGGAGCGATAGACTTTATTGATTTGCTCAATAAAAAGGAGATTCCTTATATTATTATTACTAACAATACAAAAAGAGGTGATTTTCTAGAGTATCTTCGCTCCCTTGGCTTTGCAATTAAAAAAGATGCATATATAGATCCTTTGATGGTGCTCCAAGAGGTTTTGCAAGCAAAAAAAGTTGCTGCCTATGGAGTAGAGGGATTTTTGGATGTATTGAAGGCAAAAGGATATATTTTAGAATATGAAGCACCAGAAGCTGTAGTTTTGAGTGTCAAAGATAATTATACATTTGATGAGTTTGCGCAAATAGATGAGTTTTTGCTGCGCGGTGCAGCACTGTATGGAATGCATCAAACATCGATCTATGCAAAAGGAAATAAGCGCTACCCAGGTGTAGGAGCACTTTTAGAAATGTTTCACTTTGCCACGGGAGCCAAGTATAGTGTAGTTGGAAAACCGAGCAAACTCTTTTTTCAAAAAGCGCTCCAAAGAATTGGTGCAAAAGATTTTTCAGAGATTACAATTATTAGTGATGATGTACAAGGAGATCTCCTAGGAGCCCACCAGCTTGGAATGCGTACTGTTTTTGTATTGAGTGGGAAATTTAAAAATGCTGAGGAGATTTTGCCAAAACTCGATTTCAAGCCAGATTTTATTTGCAAAGATATTGGCGAGGCAGCACTATGTTTAGGAGTGGATCATGGATGAGAAATTACAAAAACTGCGCGAAGAGATCGATAGCATAGATGATGCGATTTTAGAGCTTTTAAATAAACGTATGGAAGTAGTCAAGAAAGTAGGAGAGCTAAAAAACAGAACAAACGCTCCTATATATCGGCCAGAGAGGGAGATTGCTATCCTCAATAGACTCAAAGAAAAAAACAGAGGTCCTCTCAATGATAAAGCAATTGAAGCGATCTTTTTGGAGATATTTGCTGTTTCACGCAATTTGGAGCGCCCTGAGCGTGTAGCCTATCTGGGACCTGAGGGAAGTTTTACCCACCAGGCTGCAGAGTCTCGCTTTGGTGCTATGAGTGAATATTTGCCGACCCACTCTATTGCTGCAGTCTTTAAATCTGTCGAAGCGCAGAGGGCTAAATATGGAGTAGTGCCGATAGAAAACTCTATCGATGGTGTTGTAGGAGAGACGCTCGATCTCCTTGGCAAAAGTGATTTAAAAATCGTAGCAGAAGTCTATATGCCCATTCATCACTCTTTTGCTTCACTCGAAGAGGATCTCAAAAAAATTAAAAAGATCTACTCCAAAGATATTGCCTTTGGCCAATGTAGAAACTTTTTGCAAGAGCACTTTTTAGAAGATGTAGAGCAGATTCCTGTGGAATCTACTGCAAAAGCTGCCATGCTTGCAGCAAAAGAGCCAGGGAGTGCAGCAATATGCTCCAATATTGCTGCAAAGCTTTATAATTTACCTATTCTTTTTGAAAATATTGAAGATGTGCATACAAATATGACACGCTTTATTGTGCTCAGTAATTTTAAAAATCAAAGAAGTGGGTTTGACAAGACTTCAATTTTGGCAAAACTCCATGATAAGCCTGGAGCACTGGTGAGATTTTTGGAAGATTTTGATGCAGCAAAAATCAATCTGACAAAAATCGAGTCACGTCCTGCTGAAGATAAAGATTTTAACTACTGGTTCTATATTGATTTTGATGGCCATGTTGATGATGAGAATGTGCAAGAGGTCTTTGCAAAACACAAAAAAGAGATTAAATGGCTGGGCAGCTATGCAAAAGGAGAGCCCAAATGAGATTTAATGAAAATTTACAAAGACTCAAAACCTATGAAGCGGGGAAACCAATAGAGCTCGTAGTACGAGAGTATGGAATAGATGAAAAGGATATTATTAAGCTGGCATCAAATGAAAATCCCTACGGAACCAGTCCAAAAGTAGTTAAAAAGGTGCAAGAGAATGCGCATAAAATGTATCTCTATCCTGATGATAGTATGTTTGAGCTCAAAGCCACTTTGGCTAAGCGATTTGGTGCGAGCGAAGAGGAGATTATCATTGGAGCTGGTAGCGATCAGGTATTAGAGTTTTGCGCAAGGGCGGTACTCAATGAACATACGAGTGTACTTATGAGTAAAATTACTTTTGCAATGTATGAGATATATGCATTGCAGCAAGGATCAAAGATTATTCGTAGCTCCTGCTACCGCCATGATTTGGATGAGTTTTACGATTTATACCAAAAACATAATCCATCAATCGTGCATATATGCACTCCCAACAATCCTACAGGAGATGCAATTGATAGAGAGTATCTTTACTCCTTTTTAGAAAAGGTAAAAGATCCTTTAGTAGTTGTAGATGGGGCATATATGGAGTATGCCGCCTATAAAGATCCTAAAAAGCTTATATCCCCACGTGAGCTAATAGCAAAGTATCCCAATGCTATCTATCTTGGTACATTTTCCAAAGCCTATGGACTTGGAGGTATGCGTGTAGGATATGGGATTGCGCAAAAAGAGATTATCCAGCAGCTTTATAAACTGCGCCCACCTTTTAATATTACTACGCTCTCCCTCCTAGCAGCGACCGAGGCACTTAAAGATGAGGAATTTGTGCAAAGGGCAATTGAGAAAAACTTTTCTCAAATGGATCGTTTTATCCATTTTGCGATGCAAAATGAACTTGAATTTATTGATAGCTATACAAACTTTATTACATATCTCTTACCCCAAAGTATCAATGCTAAAGATTTAGCCAATGCCTTGTTGCGTCGCGGTATTATTGTAAGAGATCTCAGTAGCTATGGTATGAATGCACTGCGCATCACCATAGGGACACCAGAGCAAAACAGTATCTTTTTTGAAAAATGTAAAGAGGTATTTGATGAATATAAAAGATAAAAGCATCGAAGAACTCGAAGAGGTAGCATCTTCCATTCGCAAGCGTATCTTAGAGGTAGTAAGCAAAAATGGGGGGCATCTGAGCTCCACATTGGGTGCAGTGGAGCTTATTATTGCGATGCACTATGTTTTTGATGTAAATAAAGATCCCTTCATTTTTGATGTGAGCCATCAAGCTTATGCTCATAAACTTCTTACTGATAGATGGGAGAGGTTTGATACACTCCGCCAGTTTGGAGGAATTAGTGGATATACAAAACCAAGCGAGAGCCCTTATGATTACTATGTAGCAGGGCACAGCTCCACATCTATCTCTTTGGCTGTAGGTGCAGCAAAAGCGATTGCGCTCAAAGGAGAAGATCGAATTCCTGTAGTGCTCATTGGTGATGGAGCAATGAGTGCAGGAATGGTTTACGAAGCGCTTAACGAGTTAGGAGATCGTAAATATCCAGTAGTTATTATTCTCAATGATAATGAGATGAGTATTGCCAAGCCTATAGGTGCTATCAGTAAATATCTAAGTCGCAAGATGGCAAGCCCTTTTTATCAGCATATGAAGAAACGTACAGAGCAGCTCTTACAGCATCTGCCAGAGTCAGCAACATATATTGCAAAGCGGTTTGAAGAGTCGTTAAAACTTATAACTCCAGGAATTTTGTTTGAAGAGTTGGGGCTTGATTATATAGGTCCAATCGATGGACACGATCTTAAACTTCTTATAGAAACTCTCACCATTGCCAAAGAGATGCAAAAACCGGTTATTATTCATGCCCAAACAGTAAAGGGAAAAGGGTATAAAATTGCAGAAGGGTACTTTGAGCATTGGCATGGTGTAGGGCCTTTTGATCTTGAAACTGGAGAGTCTCTTAAAAGGAGCATCAAGCCAAGCGCCACTTCGATCTTTAGTAAAAAACTTTTAGAACTGGCACGCCAAGATGAAAAAATCGTAGGTGTGACTGCTGCAATGCCAAGCGGAACAGGGCTGAAACCTTTGCTTGAAGAGTTTCCAGATCGCTTTTGGGATGTAGGGATTGCAGAGCAGCATGCAGTCACATCTATGGGTCCTTTAGCAAAAGAGGGTTTTAAGCCCTTTGTAGCTATCTACTCAACCTTTTTACAGCGAGGATATGATCAAGTAATTCACGATATTGCCTTGATGGATCTGCCTGTAGCTTTTGCAATCGATAGAGCCGGAATAGTTGGAGAAGATGGAGAGACGCATCAAGGAGCTTTTGATATAAGCTACTTACGACCTATACCAAATCTCCATCTCTTTGCTCCACGGGATGCTAAGACACTTGAATATGCTATAGAATTTGCCAGGGATTTTCAAAGACCCTGCGCTTTTCGCTATCCACGAGGTAGTTTTATTCTTGATTGTGATACCTTTGAGGCTACATCTTTTGTTCTTGGCAAAGGTGAACTTTTGATTGAAAAAGAGAGTGATATTCTCTTGGTAGGGTATGGCAATGGTGTAGGAAGAGCCTATGAGACATTAAAACTGCTCGATTTTGATGCATCTTTGCTCGATTTACGCTTTGTCAAGCCTTTAGATGAAGAGCTTTTAATGAATTTGGCACAGCGCTATAAAAAATGGTTTGTTTTTAGTGATGGTGCAAAACTTGGTGGAGTAGCTAGTGCAATTTTAGAACTTTTTGCGCAAAAAAATATAGAAGATGTAGTAGTAGTCTCATTTGAGTTTGAGGATAAGTTTATTCCTCATGGAAAAGTAGGTGATGTTGAAGAGGCTTTGGGACTTACGCCAAAACATTTGGCGCAAAAGATTAAGCAGAAAACGGGCTAAAAAGCCCGTGAAGTGTTAGAGTTCGTCTGCGTGTTTTGCAAGATACTCTGCAACACCTTCAGGAGTTGGTTTCATCGCTTCTTTACCTTTTTCCCACTCTGCTGGACATACTTCGCCATGCTCGTTTGCAAACTCCATAGCATCTACCATGCGAATCATCTCATCGATGTTTCTTCCAAGTGGAAGGTCATTGATAACGCAGTGGCGGATAGTACCATCTTTATCGATTAAGAAGCTTCCTCTTAGAGCAACTCCTGCTTCTTCAAGCAATACATCATAATCTTTTGCGATCTGCTTTGTAAGATCTGCAACAAGTGGATAGCGGATATTACCAATACCACCTTTTTCAACAGGAGTATTTTTCCATGCAAGGTGTGTATAGTGGCTATCTACTGAGCATCCAATTACATTGATGCCTCTTTTTTTGAATTCATCGAGTCTGTGATCGAAAGCAATAATTTCACTCGGACATACGAATGTAAAATCGAGTGGATAGAAAAAGAGTACCGCTCCCTTTTCACCAATATTTTCATAGAGGTTAAAGTTTTCATTGATAGTGTTATCAGGCATAACTGCTGGTGCAGTAAAATCTGGTGCTTTTTTTGTTACAAGCATCTTTTCTCCTTTTGGATAATTTTTTTCTTTTGAAAAACATTGTAATGATAGCAACTTTTAGCTAAATATTTATTAAAAAAAAAGTGTTGCAATAAAAATTTAGTTGCACTCTTTAATGTAAAAAAATTGCTTCCCATAGTGATAGATGCAACATTTCCAATTTTGGATATAATTTGCAAAAAATAAAAAGGGATGCTATGGCAAGAGATTACTTATTTACTTCTGAATCGGTAACGGAAGGACATCCAGATAAAATGGCCGATCAGATAAGTGATGCCATCTTAGACTATATTATCCAAAGAGATCCACATGCACGTGTTGCTTGTGAGACGCTTCTAAGTAATGGGTTTGCAATCATTGCAGGCGAGCTCAAAACTCATACGTATGCACCTATGCAAGATATAGTAAGAGAAGTGATTCGTGAAATTGGTTATACAGATGCACTCTATGGATTTGATTATAGGAGTGCTGGAGTGCTCAATGCAGTGGGAGAGCAGTCTCCAGATATCAATCAAGGTGTTGATAAAGCAAGTGGGGAAATAGGCGCAGGTGATCAAGGACTTATGTTTGGATATGCTTGTACAGAGACTGATGTATTGATGCCACTGCCAATCACAATGGCACATAGACTTACCTATGAATTAGCACGCGCAAGAAAAGATGGTGTTTTGCCATTTTTACGTCCGGATGGCAAAGCACAGGTAACAGTACGCTATGAAAATGGTAAGCCAAAAGAGATCAAAACCATTGTTATCTCTACACAACACGATCCAGATGTAAGTTACAACAGGCTCAAAGATGCAGTTATAGAGGAAATAGTCTACAAGGTAATACCAAAAGAGCTCATCGCGGATGACATTGTCTATCATATCAATCCAACAGGAAGGTTTGTTATAGGTGGTCCGCAAGGGGATGCAGGTCTTACTGGCCGCAAAATCATTGTTGATACCTATGGGGGAAGCTGTCCACATGGAGGTGGAGCGTTTAGTGGTAAAGATCCTACAAAAGTGGATCGCAGTGGTGCCTATGCTGCAAGGTATGTTGCAAAGAATCTTGTAGCAAGTGGAGTATGCGAGAGAGTTACGATCCAGATTGCTTATGCAATAGGTGTAGTAGAACCTGTTTCTATAATGGTTGATACACACGGCACAGGTAAAATTGCGGATGAAAAAATTGAAGAGTGTGTTAAAGAGCTGTTTGACCTTACACCAAAAGGGATTATAGAGACGTTAGATCTTCTTCGACCAATTTATAGAAAAACTGCAGCATATGGTCATTTTGGCAGGGAGTTACCGGAATTTACATGGGAAATGACAAATAAGGCTGAAGAGATAGCAGAGTTTTTGAGAATAAGCAAAGTTTAAATTTGTTTTGTTATAGTTTGATTGACATTAAACCCAAAGAAGGAGCAAAACATGGCGGTTAAAATTACTGATATCTGCATCAACTGTGGAGCATGTATTGATGAATGTCCAGTTGAAGCAATTGTTGATGATGAAGATAATCCAACAGGAGAAGAGATCTATTATGTATATCCAGATAAATGTGTTGAGTGTGTAGGATATCATGATACTCCTGCATGTGCAGAAGCTTGCCCTACTGAGGGATGTATCGTTTGGGATGTATGCCTTGAAGGCGCAACATGTAGAGATGATGTGCCAGCTGAAGCGAGAGAAAATCATCAGCCTGTAATAGAATAACTTTTTTGGGGCTCTTGCCCCAATTAAGCCTCCTTTTTAATATTTTCTTATGCTTTCTTTGCTATAATCACCCTCTAAAATTCTGAAAACTCTGTAGGAGCACAAATGGAAAGAACACTTTCTATTATCAAACCGGATGCTGTAGCAAAAAATGTTGTTGGCAAGATAATCGATAGATTTGAAACAAATGGACTAAGAATAGCTGCAATGAAAAAAATTAAACTTACAAAAGAGGATGCAGCTAAATTTTATGAAGTACACAAAGAGCGCCCTTTTTTCAATGATCTTGTTGAGTATATGACAAGTGGCCCTGTTGTAGTAATGGTACTAGAGGGTGAAAATGCTGTTGCAAAAAACAGAGAGCTTATGGGTGCTACTAATCCGAAAGAGGCTGCTCCTGGAACAATTCGTGCCGATTTTGCTGAGAGCATTGAAGCAAATGCTGTTCATGGAAGTGACAGTTTGGAAAATGCCCAAAAAGAGATTGCATTTTTCTTTGCACAGAGGGAGATCCTTTAATTGAGAATTGCCTTTAAAAAAATCGGATTCTCAAAAAAAGATGTAGAGGTTACGAAAGACACTCTTACACTCCGTGGAAAATTAGAAAAGAAGAAAGAACTCGTTGATTTCCTTGGTGTCTTGCAAGGAAAGCAAGAGGTAGAGTGTAGTAGATGTGGAGAGAATTTTTTTGTTACAATAGACGAAGAGATTTTTCTTAAATTTAGTGATGGTATCTATGAGGGCTTCGATGAAGAAGCCGATGTAATTGAATTTTATGATGGTTCAATTGATCTTGACGAAGTCATAAATGCAGAAAGCGAGTCGATAAAACTCGACTATCATATCTGTAAAAAGTGTATACAACAAACCGAAGGAGAAGAAAATGGCAGTACCTAAGAGACGTGTAAGCAAAACAAGAGCAGCGAAAAGAAGAACACACTATAAAATTAAACTAGTAAGACCAGTAAAAGATAAAGATGGCACATGGAAAATGCCACACCATGTAAATCCTACAACAGGCGAATATAAAAGCTAAGCATGATTAAGATTGCTGTCGATGCTATGGGAGGGGATTTCGGTCCTTATCCTATAGTAGAGGGAACGCTGTTGGCTCTCAAAGAGCATAAAGATTTCAAAGCCATACTTGTTGGTAAAAAAGAGAAAATTCTTCCACATATCCCCAAAAAATATTCCAATAGAGTAGAGATTGTAGAAGCCAGTGATGTAATTGGTATGGATGAGCCAGCTACTGAAGCGCTTAAACGTAAAGAGAGCTCTATATATAAAGCTATTGAGTTAGTCCGAACACAGCAAGCAGATGGAGTTGTATCGGCAGGCCACAGTGGAGCGACCATGAGTTTAGCGACACTCCGTATAGGGAGATTGAAAAACATTAGCCGTCCAGCTATTGCAACACTTATGCCTACATATAAAAATAAAAAAACGCTTGTTTTGGATGTTGGTGCCAATGTTGATTGTAAGCCGGAACATCTTTTTGAGTTTGGGGTCATGGGAGAAGCGTATGCAAGAGCTGTTCTAAAAAATAGCGAACCAAAAGTTGGTCTCCTTTCTAATGGTGAAGAAGATACCAAAGGTAATGAACTTACAAAAGCAGCATTTTCACTACTCCGTTCTCTACCTACTTTTACAGGCAATGTAGAAGGCAATAATATTTTTGATGGCAGTGTTGATGTTGTTGTTTGTGACGGATTTACTGGGAATATTTTGCTCAAAACCAGTGAGGGTGTTGCAGACGCAATAAGTAAGCTTATAAAAAAAAATATAAAAAAGAGTCCAGTGAGCATGGCTGGGGCACTAATGATGAAAAAAGTTTTTCGTATGCTCAAAAAAGAGATTGATTATAGTGAGTATGGTGGCGCACCTTTGATTGGCGTAAAAGGGTGTGCAATAATAAGTCATGGAAAGAGTACACCTAAAGCTATCAAAAACGCTATCAATCAAGCTATTAATTATATTCGATCTGATATTAATAGTTATATAGAAAAACGGCTCGAAGAGGTAAAATAAAGGATAGAAATTGTATGCAGCACTGCGCTCTATCGGGGCTTACATTCCAAAAAATGTTTTGACTAACCATGATTTAGAAAAAATGGTTGATACAAGTGATGAATGGATTACAAAGCGTACAGGCATCAAAACGCGTTATATTGCTGATAAAGATGAATCTACAAGCGATCTTGGTGTAAATGCAGCTCGTAATGCTTTAGAACGTGCTGGCATGCAAGCTACTGATGTAGATATGATTGTTTGTGCAACAATTTCTCCAGACTACTTTTGTATGCCTTCTACCGCTTGCATGATTGCAAAAAAACTAGAAATTGCTAATATTCCGGCTTTTGATATCAGCGCAGCTTGCAGTGGATTTATATATGCATTAGCCACTGCAAAAGCTTTTATAGAAAGTGGTATGGCAAAAAATGTTTTAATTATTGGCGCAGAGAAATTGAGTGCTATAGTTGATTATACAGATCGTACAACATGTATCCTTTTTGGAGATGGTGCAGGTGCTGCTATTGTAAGTGCTACAGAAAACAAAGATGAAGCAATCAAAGACATTAATATTGCAGCTGATGGGAAATATTATGACTATCTTATAACGCCAGGGTGTGGTACAAATAGGCCTTGTAGCGAAGAGGTTTTGAAAGAAAGAGAGTGCTACATCAAAATGAAAGGCAACGAAACTTTTAAAGTTGCTGTGAAAACTCTCACTAATGATGTTGTAGATATTTTGAAAAAAAATGGTATTAAAAGCGAAGAGATCGATTTTTTTGTCCCACATCAAGCAAATTATCGTATTCTCAATGCAGTTGCTAATGCTTTGGGACTTTCTCAAGAACAGATAGTTATGACTGTAAGTAAATATGGGAATACCTCTTCAGCTTCTATTCCAATGGCGATAAATGAAATATATGAACAAGGGCTTTTAAAAAGTGGAGATTTGATGCTGCTTGATGCATTTGGTGGCGGTTTTACATGGGGTAGTGCCCTTGTACCTTTTGCAGGCAACTAACTTCTCTTGACAAGCACCACAAGATTAAAATATAATTCCGGCTCCGAACGCGAGAGAGGTCTTTGGGAAGAGCAGAGCGAGAGGGGGAAGTTGAGGGGCTCTTGACAAAGAGTTGAAAGTTTGGCATAATTTCAGTCCTCAAAAAAGAGGGGGTTGAGAGAAATCTTAAGAGAGATTTCGAAGAGCTCTTGACAAAAATCAAGAGATTGAGTAAAATAACGCCCCTTGAAAAAGAGTTCGAATCACTTATCTTGAGTGAAGATGAGTGAGAGAGTTCTTGTGAATTTAAGATCTTTGACAACTAGACAGAGACGAGTCCTTTGAGTTTTAAAAGAGGATTTTAAAACTTCATAAATAGATATTTATGGAGAGTTTGATCCTGGCTCAGAGTGAACGCTGGCGGCGTGCTTAACACATGCAAGTCGAGCGAGAACGGCTCTATCCTTCGGGATAGAGTGTCAGCTAAGCGGCGCACGGGTGAGTAACACGTAGCTAACCTGCCCCATAGTGGGGGATAACAGCCCGAAAGGGCTGCTAATACCCTATACTCCTTCCATGCGAAAGTATGGTTGTGGAAAGCGTTAGCGCTATGGGATGGGGCTGCGGCCTATCAGCTAGTTGGTAGGGTAAAGGCCTACCAAGGCAATGACGGGTAGCTGGTCTGAGAGGATGGTCAGCCACACTGGAACTGAGACACGGTCCAGACTCCTACGGGAGGCAGCAGTGGGGAATATTGCACAATGGGGGAAACCCTGATGCAGCAACGCCGCGTGGAGGATGACGCCCTTCGGGGTGTAAACTCCTTTTGACAGGGAAGAAGATGACGGTACCTGTCGAATAAGCACCGGCTAACTCCGTGCCAGCAGCCGCGGTAATACGGAGGGTGCAAGCGTTACTCGGAATCACTGGGCGTAAAGGGCGCGTAGGCGGTCTGCTAAGTTGGATGTGAAAGCCCACAGCTTAACTGTGGAACTGCGTCCAAAACTGGTAGACTAGAGTCCGGAAGAGGCAGGTGGAATTGGTGGTGTAGGGGTAAAATCCGTAGAGATCACCAGGAATACCCATTGCGAAGGCGACCTGCTGGGACGGTACTGACGCTGAGGCGCGAAAGCGTGGGGAGCAAACAGGATTAGATACCCTGGTAGTCCACGCCCTAAACGATGGATGCTAGTCGTTGGGGTGCTAGTCACCTCAGTGATGCAGCTAACGCAATAAGCATCCCGCCTGGGGAGTACGGCCGCAAGGCTAAAACTCAAAGGAATAGACGGGGACCCGCACAAGCGGTGGAGCATGTGGTTTAATTCGAAGATACGCGAAGAACCTTACCTGGGCTTGACATCCCGAGAACCCTCTAGAGATAGAGGGGTGCCCCCTTTTGGGGGAGCTCGGTGACAGGTGCTGCACGGCTGTCGTCAGCTCGTGTCGTGAGATGTTGGGTTAAGTCCCGCAACGAGCGCAACCCTCGTCCTTAGTTGCCAGCACTTCGGGTGGGCACTCTAAGGAGACTGCCCGGGTAACCGGGAGGAAGGTGAGGATGACGTCAAGTCATCATGGCCCTTATGCCCAGGGCGACACACGTGCTACAATGGCGCGTACAGAGAGAGGCAATACCGCGAGGTGGAGCAAATCTCTAAAGCGCGTCCCAGTTCGGATTGCAGTCTGCAACTCGACTGCATGAAGTCGGAATCGCTAGTAATCGCGGATCAGCCATGCCGCGGTGAATACGTTCCCGGGTCTTGTACTCACCGCCCGTCACACCATGGGAGTTGAGCTCACCCGAAGCCGGGGGACCGACCCGTAAGGGGGGACCCCTGTCGACGGTGGGCTCAGCGACTGGGGTGAAGTCGTAACAAGGTAACCGTAGGAGAACCTGCGGTTGGATCACCTCCTTTCTAGAGTGATGATCCAAAGATTCGTTTCTTTGGATGGAAGAGTCAATAAGTACTCACACTTATTGGCTCAGGGGGCTCGTTCTCTGTCTAGTTGTGAGAGATCAAAGATGTTCTTTGAAAAAAAGGAAAAGTGGAGTCAGTAAGAGCTAAGAGGAGCCCTTATCAGGGGCGGAGCTTTAATAATGGGCCTGTAGCTCAGGTGGTTAGAGCGCACCCCTGATAAGGGTGAGGTCAGAGGTTCAAGTCCTCTCAGGCCCACCATGTTGAGAGAGTCTTGCATAAACTCTTTCACTCACGTACTACAAGGTACGCTACGTAAAAGAGTATGCACAATTCACTACTCAACAATGATATGGGGTCTTAGCTCAGCTGGGAGAGCGCCTGCCTTGCACGCAGGAGGTCACCGGTTCGATCCCGGTAGACTCCACCAAGATGGAAATTGGACATGAGACATTTGACATTGGAAATGAGAGTAAAGAAAAAGTATCTTATCTCCAATGTCCAATTACCAATGTCCAATGTCAAAGTCTAAATAAAATCTTCGGTGGAAGATTTTATTTAGACTTTAGGTCTATGTTATTTGACAACTCATTGTTCGTAGTAAAAGAGGTAAAAACAATAGGCAAGCTGTTTTACTTGACTAAGGTAGTTGAGTAAGGCGGCGGTGCGTCTTAGAAGTAGGTGTAAGCTACAAAGGGCGTACGGTGGATGCCTAGGGTGATGGAGGCGATGAAGGACGTGCTAGGCTGCGAAAAGCCTCGGGGAGCTGCCAAGAAGCGTTGATCCGGGGATTTCCGAATGGGGCAACCCGGCCAGTAGTAATACTGGTCACCTGACTATGTCAGGGGCGAACCCGGGGAAGTGAAACATCTCAGTACCCGGAGGAAAAGAAATCAACCGAGATTCTCCTAGTAGCGGCGAGCGAACGGGGAGTAGCCCGTCTCTGTGTAGCCTACATTATAGTCGAATTACCTGGAAAGGTAAGCCATAGAAGGTGATAGCCCTGTAGACGAAATAGTGTAGGTGGGACTAGGCAGAGACCTTGCGAGTAGGTCGGGACACGTGTTATCCTGACTGAAGATGGGGGGACCACCCTCCAAGGCTAAATACTACCATCACACCGATAGTGCACAAGTACCGTGAGGGAAAGGTGAAAAGAACCCCAGTGAGGGGAGTGAAATAGAACCTGAAACCGTATGCCTACAATCATTCGGAGCCCTATGAGCTTCGGCTCAGGGTGACGGACTGCCTTTTGCATAATGAGCCTGCGAGTTGTGGTCAGTGGCGAGGTTAAGCACACGCGAAGCCGTAGCGAAAGCGAGTCTGAATAGGGCGATTGAGTCACTGGTTGCAGACCCGAAGCCGGGTGATCTATCCATGGCCAGGCTGAAGTGGGGGTAAGACCCCATGGAGGGCCGAACCAGTGGAGGTTGAAAACTCCTTGGATGAGCTGTGGATAGGGGTGAAAGGCCAAACAAACTCGGTGATAGCTGGTTCTCTGCGAAATATATTTAGGTATAGCCTCAGGAAGTAGCTACAGGGGGTAGAGCACTGATAGGGCTAGGGCTGCTCACCGCGGTACCAAACCCTGTCAAACTCCGAATACCTGTAGTGGAATCCTGGGAGTCAGGCGTAGGGTGATAAAATCCTATGTCGAGAGGGGAACAACCCAGACTGCCGACTAAGGTCCCGAAGTTGTGACTAAGTGGAAAACGATGTGGGGCTGCTTAGACAACCAGGAGGTTGGCTTAGAAGCAGCCATCCTTTAAAGAAAGCGTAACAGCTCACTGGTCTAGCGGCCCTGCGCGGAAAATATAACGGGGCTAAGTCACACACCGAAGTCGCAGGTGCATACTGGTGTATGCGCGGTAGCAGAGCGTTCCAGTCAGCGTTGAAGCTGTACCGGTAAGGAGCAGTGGAGCGGCTGGAAGTGAGCATGCAGGCATGAGTAGCGATAAAAGTGGTGAGAATCCACTTCGCCGAAAACCCAAGGTTTCCTACGCGATGCTCGTCAACGTAGGGTTAGTCGGGTCCTAAGCCGAGTCCGAGAGGGGTAGGCGATGGGAAATCGGTTAATATTCCGATACCTACTTACTACAAGGCGATGGAGGGACGCTTAGGGCTAGCCGGGGTCCGTGATGGAATACGGGCTCGAAGGGTGTAGGCTGCTAGGTAGGCAAATCCGCCTAGCGTGAGGCCGAGACCTGACAGGCCCCCAAAGCCCTTCGGGGCGGCGGGGGAACCGGTAATGCCGTCGAGCCGAGAAAAGCTTCTAAGCCGTTTAAGTAGTAAGTAGCCCGTACCGTAAACCGACACAGGTGGGTGAGATGAGTATTCTAAGGCGCGCGGAAGAACCCTGGTCAAGGAACTCTGCAAACTGGCACCGTATCTTCGGTATAAGGTGTGCCCGTAGTAGGTGAAGGCCCATGCGGCTGGAGCCGAGGCGGGTCGCAGCGAAGCGCTCCATCCGACTGTTTATCAAAAACACAGCACTATGCTAACTCGTAAGAGGATGTATATGGTGTGACGCCTGCCCGGTGCCGGAAGGTTAAGGGGATCGCTTAGCCCTTTTGGGCGAAGGCGTGAACCGAAGCCCCGGTAAACGGCGGCCGTAACTATAACGGTCCTAAGGTAGCGAAATTCCTTGTCGGTTAAATACCGACCTGCATGAATGGCGTAACGAGATGGGGGCTGTCTCGACCAGGGATCCGGTGAAATTGTAGTGGAGGTGAAAATTCCTCCTACCCGCGGAAAGACGGAAAGACCCCGTGGACCTTTACTACAGCTTGGTACTGCCATCGGGATGAGGATGTGCAGGATAGGTGGGAGGCTGAGAAGCCAGGGCGCCAGCTCTGGTGGAGCCGTCCTTGAGATACCACCCTTCCTCATTCTGGTGGCTAACTCGCCACAGTTATCCTGTGGGAGGACAATGCCTGGCGGGTAGTTTGACTGGGGCGGTCGCCTCCTAAAGAGTAACGGAGGCTTACAAAGGTTGGCTCAAAGCGGTTGGAAATCGCTTGGAGAGTATAAAGGCATAAGCCAGCCTGACTGTGAGAGAGACAACTCGAGCAGAGACGAAAGTCGGTCTTAGTGATCCGGTGGTTCTGAGTGGAAGGGCCATCGCTCAAAGGATAAAAGGTACCCCGGGGATAACAGGCTGATCTCCCCCAAGAGCTCACATCGACGGGGAGGTTTGGCACCTCGATGTCGGCTCATCGCATCCTGGGGCTGGAGCAGGTCCCAAGGGTATGGCTGTTCGCCATTTAAAGCGGTACGCGAGCTGGGTTCAGAACGTCGTGAGACAGTTCGGTCCCTATCTTCCGTGGGCGTAGGAAGGCTGAGGAGAGCTGACCCTAGTACGAGAGGACCGGGTTGGACGTGCCACTGGTGTACCAGTTGTCCTGCCAAGGGCACCGCTGGGTAGCTATGCACGGAACGGATAACCGCTGAAGGCATCTAAGCGGGAAGCCGACTCCAAGATGAGCCTTCCCTGAAGGACGGTGGAAGACTACCACCTTGATAGGCTGGGTGTGTAAGCGCAGCAATGCGTTTAGCTGACCAGTACTAATAGTCCGTTTGGCTTACACATTTAATTATGCACCGCCGCCTTACTGAGCTACCACTCTTTTGCTACGAACAATGAGTGATCTTTCAAACAAAACTTGTCAAAAGACAAGAGAAGAGAGTCTTTTAACTCTAAAAGCCTCTCTTCTCTTGTCCTGGTGCCTATAGAGCGGAGGAAACGCCCAGTCCCATTTCGAACCTGGAAGCTAAGCTCCGCATCGCTGATGATACTGCAGCCTTCGGCTGTGGAAAAGTAGGTCGGCGCCAGGCCAAGATTTTTTCCTTCGATTACTTCTTCAATTAATACCTCACATAGTTACAAAATCTAAGAAATTAACTCTTCTATAATACATTTTTAAATTCTTTATAATTATAATTGTTTACCATATTATCTACCTTTTTGGAGTACAATGTTGCAGATAAAAATTTTTCCACCAAGAAAAGTATTTTCTCCACTCTATTCTAAAAAAAGCATAACAAAATCTGCTCTACATAATTTCGATGACATATTGAAAAGATATCTTGATAATCTTTACGAGCAGATGAAAATGCAGCAAACAGAGCCTGTTATGGTTTCATCTGTTTTGAAGCTTTTTTTTGACTCAATGCATTACGATGCGCAAAGTTTTTCTCAAAAAGGACAAAGTGGTATAGATTTTGCCTTAATGCATGATGGTAAGCCTGCAGTAATTATAGAAGCTAAAAGACCGGACTCTTCCGCCAACATATCACAAAGTGATCCAAATAAAAAAGCTCTCCATGAAGCAATACTCTATTTTATGCGTGAACGTGACCAAGATAATTATAATCTTTATCACATTATTATTACAAATTTTTACCAATGGTATATATTTGATGCTAAAGAGTTTGATAAACTCTTTTGGCAAAACAAAGAGATAAGAAAAATCTATGAAAATATAAAAAATCCTTCCACATTGATTGATAAGACCAAAGAGTTTTACAAACTGCTGCAAAATGAGCTTTCCAAGCAAGATATAACAATAGAAGCAGCTTATGTAGATTTGCAAAAACCGATGAGTGAAAGCCAAAAGGCTGCACTTTATAAGCTTTTCTCAAAAGAGTATCTTTTTAAAACATTTAATCCCAATGATGCGAATAAACTTGATAGAGGTTTTTATAATGAGTTGCTCTACATTTTGGGACTAGAAGAGAAAAAAGTAGGCGGTAAAAAGATCATTGATAGAGCCACAACTCCTCATATGGCTTCTTTGTATGAGAATATTGCAAGGAATTTGGAATATACAGGATATAGGGCAGATTTTGAAATTGTATTGCAACTCTTAATTATCTGGATGAATCGTATTTTATTTATGAAGCTTTTTGAGGCGCAGCTGCTTCAATGGAATAGTGGTGAAGAACGTTATAAGTTTTTACATATTCAGACTATAAAAGATTTTGATGTATTGAAGATATTCTTTTTTGATATTCTTGCAAGACCACAGCACAAAAGAGTTCACAAAGAGTATGAGCATATTCCTTATCTCAATTCCTCACTTTTTGAGATATCACCAGTTGAGAAGGAATTTATAGATATTTCAAATCTTGAAGATAACTGCGAGCTACCCTATTACTCCAAAACGGTTTTGCGTGATGAGAATGGGAAACGGCGCAAAGGCAGTTGCAATGTGCTGCAGTATCTCTTCGAGTTTCTCGATGCTTATGATTTTTCCAGTGAAGGTAAGGAAGAGATTACTAAAGATAATAAGACTCTCATAAATGCTGCAGTATTAGGACTTATTTTTGAAAAACTCAATGGATATAAAGAGGGAAGCTACTATACACCAAGTTTTGTGACAATGTATATGGCAAGAGAGACGATTGAAAGAGCAATTATAAAAAAGTTCAATACGCTCAAAGGGTGGAAGTGTAAAACTCTTGCCGATCTTGATGAAAAGATTGAAGATAAAAAAGAAGCAAATGAGATTATAAATTCACTTACAATTTGTGATCCAGCAGTTGGAAGCGGACACTTTCTCGTTTCTGCACTCAATACCATCCTTGCAATAAAAAGCGAACTTCGCCTTTTATATGATGTGCAGGGCAAACGCATCAAGGACTATACTTTGGAAGTGGAAAATGATGAATTAATTATTAGAGATGATGAAGGCGAGATATTTGAGTATCGACGTGGTTCTCAAGAGGGATATCGAATACAAAGAGCAATATTTGAAGAGAAAAAGAGAATTATTGAAAACTCTCTTTTTGGCGCCGATATCAATCCCAATGCAGCACATATTGCAAGACTTCGACTTTGGATCGAGCTGCTTAAACATAGCTACTATGATGAAAATGGACAGCTTGTAACGATGCCAAACATAGATATCAATATAAAAGTTGGCAACTCTTTGGTGAGCAGATATGGGCTCCATGATGAGATAACAATACCCAATATCCAGTATGAGATCGAGAAGTACAAAAAGCTTATACGTGAATATAAAGATGGGATATTTGAGGGGACAAAAGAGCAGATGCAAGAGTCCATTGAGAGGCTCAAAGAGATGTTTGGCCAGACACTCCAAGAGCAATGGAAACAAAAACAGACGTACAAAAAGAAGCTCAAAGAGTATGTGCAAGATTATGGTTTTGATGGGTTACGTGATGAGATGATGCTTGATGCCATTCAGTTTGGTTATGGAAGGCAGGGAATATTATTTATGAAAGAAAATGATGATGCCAAAAAGCAAAAGAGACTTTTGCAAGAGATAGAAGAGAACTATCAACAGATAGAAGAGATTCGCTCGGGACGTGTATATGAAAATGCTTTTGAATGGCGCTTTGAGTTTCCAGAAGTACTGGATGAAGAGGGGAATTTTGTAGGATTTGATGTAATTCTTGCCAATCCACCATATATTTTAGAAGATGAAAATAAAGAAGCCTTTAATGGTCTACATTTTACAGAGTGTTATCAAGGAAAAACAGATATTTGGCATATTTTTACATGTCGTGCTATTGATATAACAAAAGATAATGGCTATATTAGTTTTATTGCAAAAAACCAATGGCTTGAGAGTAGCGCAGCATCGAAAATGCGAAGAAAAATATATGATAAAACTGAAATAGTATCTCTTATAGATTTTGGACCTAATATGATTTTTGAAGAAGCTAGTCAGCAAACAATGATCTTTTTACTACAAAAACATACTGTACCAAAACATTCAATTCATTTTATAAAATTTACAAAAAAATTACCTTTAGAAAAAATTTCCTCAATACTATTGGCAGGTTTGCAAAAGAGTGTGGAAGAAGGTGTGATAGTAGGAGAAAAAGAGATACCAAGCTCTATGAGTGAGCGGGAGAATTTGAAATTTTCTTCACAAAAGAATGAAGAGATTCTTAAGAAAATAGAAAGGCGTGCAAATTTTCGTTTTAATCCTAAAAAGGAGATAATTCAAGGAATCATTGGAGGGCCTGATGAGGCATTTATCGTAGATACGGAGATGTTAGAGAGATTTACGGATGATGAGAAAAAATATTTGCGCAATTTTCATACAAATACACAAAGGTATTATACACCACCGAGTAAAAAATATATTATTTATCTTAGTGCAAAAAATTTTAAAGGAACAATCGATAACTATCCTAACATAAAAGCTTTTTTTGAAAAGAACAAAGAACTATTAAGGAAAAAGAAGCAAAAATATAAAACTCCTCACAAACCATATTTTTTCTTGCATAGAGAGAGATGAATCTTTTTTTATAAAAGGTCCTAAAATTGTGTTTGCAGCTCATACCCGAGGAAGGAGTTTTTCTTATGCTGAAGAGCCTTTTTATGGTTCAAGAAATCTCTTTTTTATAAAATCAAACCGAGTTGATCTTAAATTTCTCACTGCTTTGCTCAATTCTAAACTTTTCTATTTTTATATGCATGAGAGGCTTAAGCATAATGGAGATCTCCTTCAGATAGATAAAAACCAATTTATGAAGATACCTCTTTATGTGCCAAAAAATACGAGTGAATTTGATGCGATTGTGGATGCCATTATCCACAAGAAAAAAGCAGGAGAAGATACAAAAGAGCTTGAAGATAAAATCGATGCAATGATTTATGATCTTTATAATCTTACGCAAGAGGAAAAAGAGCTTATAGAAAAAAGTGTAATACAGTGAGAGCAATTCTCCTCTGTCGCTAACTTTTTTATACTACAATTGCAAAAAAATTTCTGGGGACGGGTATGCGAACTATTATAGAAAATATCAAAAATGAAGTTAAAAAGGTTGTTGTCGGGCAAGAGGGGATGATCGATGGGCTGCTTATTGGCCTCATGTGTGATGGGCATATCCTGCTCGAAGGTGTGCCAGGACTTGCAAAGACAACCACCGTCAATGCCCTTGCAAAAACACTTGGATTACAGTTTAAAAGGGTGCAGTTTACTCCAGATTTACTGCCAAGCGATATTATAGGTACAGAAATTTATGATCCTGCAAAAAATGAGTTTAAAATCAAGCATGGTCCAGTCTTTACCAATCTTTTGCTGGCAGACGAGATCAACAGAGCACCAGCTAAAGTGCAATCAGCCTTGCTTGAAGTGATGCAAGAGCGTCAAGTGACAATTGGGGATGAGACATTTATGATAGATAGACCATTTTTAGTTATGGCTACGCAAAACCCTGTAGAGCAAGAAGGTGCTTATAACCTGCCTGAAGCACAGCTCGATCGCTTTATGATGAAGCTTATTGTTGGTTACAACACAAAAGAAGAGGAACTTGAGATTGCAAGACGCGTAGCAAACAATGCATTTGGCAAAATTGAGACAGTTGCAACAAAAGAGGATCTTGAAAAACTTAAAGAAGAGGTGAGAGAAGTTCACATCGATGAAGAGGTGGAAGAGTATATAATCGATCTCATCTTTGCTACAAGAGAGCCTAAAAATTACGGTTTGGCTGAAATTGCAAAATACATTGCTTTTGGAGCAAGTCCACGTGCTAGTATCGATATGTTTAAAGCCACAAAGGCGCTTGCATATATGCGCGGAAAAGATCATGTAACGCCACTTGAGATTGCATATTTAGCAAAAGATGTTTTGCGCCACAGAATTATTCTGAGCTATGAGGCTGAAGCAGAAGATATCAAAGCAGATTTTATCATTAATAAAGTCTTAGAGGCAGTGCCCATTCCATGACGCAAAAAAATATCAAAAAGCTTCTTATAAAAGCAAAAAAGCAGGTTTTTAGTGAAATTCCTGGCAATAATCCCTCACTCTTTAAAGGGGAGGGGTTTGATTTTGTAGAGCTTAGAGAGTATCAGCCAGGAGATGATGTTAAAAAAATAGATTGGCTTGTTACTGCAAAACTGCAAAAGCCTTATATAAAGCTCTATCGTGAAGAGCGAGAGCTTAATGTAGTAGTAGCTTTTATGCTAAACGGAAGTATGTTTTTTGGAACAAAGAGATTTAAACAAGAGCTTGCTGCCGAAATTGGTGCGATACTCGGGTTTGCTGCAATTAAAAACCAAGATAATTTCTCCTATATTCTCTTTGCAGATAAAGAGTATGGCAGTATACGTCCTACAAAACATATTAATGCAGTGCAAAAGTGTGCAGAATCTGTGGCGAAGTTTGTGACACTTGGAAAGAGTGCTAATTTTTCTCAGCTTACACAGAGGCTTTTTAAAATAAGAAGAAAATCTATTGTTTTTATAGTAAGCGATTTTTTTGGAGAGTATGATTTTAAGGTTTTGGCTAAAAAACATGAAGTAGTCGCAATTGTAGTACGCGATCGTTTTGAAGAGGATCCGACACCTATTGGCTTTATGAATCTTATAGATCCTGAGACAAAAAAGAGTTTTATTGTAGACTTTGAAGGATCTACATTGAAAAACTATAAAAAAGAGATCAAAAAAGCTGATAGCAAGATGTATGAACATTTTAAGCAAAGTGGTGTACGTTTTACAAAAATTTACACTCACGAAGAGCCATTTATCAAACTTTTAAAACTGTTTGGACAAAAGTAATGGAGCAGCTAAGAGATATAAAACCGCTTGTAGCAATTCCTGATTATAGTTTCTATTTGTATATTGGGTTTATTGTGTTTGTTACTACATTAGCAGCGGTGCTGGTCTATTTTATTATAAAACTTTTAAGTAGAAAGAAAATTGATAAGCGCAAAGAGATTTTGGAGCGATTACGCAGCCTTGATTTGAATGATCCTAAAAGAGTGGCTTATGAAATTACAAAGTATGGAAAATATATTATTCGCGATGAGTCAAATATGCGGCTCTATGAGGATTTAGTGAGAAAACTTACAAAGTATAAATATAAAAAAGAGGTTCCTCCATTGAGTAGTGATATAAAAAAAGAGATAAAACTATTTTTGCGAGTGCATGATGAGTGAGTTTGCGTTTGAGCGGCCATGGGTTTTGTGGCTCATTATATTAGTCATACTATGTTTTATAAAGTGTAGAGCAAAAGAGAGTGCCCTACTTTTTCCACATTTATCAATTTTAAAAAAAGCGGCTGACAAGAAGAGCTTTTTACCAGAATTTCTCAAAGCGGTGGCTATTTTTGGTCTCATTTTCTCTCTAGCAGGTCCGATGGCGATTGATAAAAGTGTAGAGCTCAAAAAAAAGGGATATGATATTGTCTTGGCACTCGATGCGAGCGGCTCGATGCGCGAAAAGGGGTTTGATGAGAATAATCCTTTTAAAACAAAGTTTGAAGTAGTTAAAGAGCTTGTAAAAGATTTCATAAAAAAAAGAGTGAATGACAATATCGGAGTAGTAATATTTGGATCTTTTAGCTATATCGCTTCACCACTTTCGTTCAATAAGGATGTTGTCAACAAGATTCTTGATTATCTTGATATTGGCATAGCTGGTCAAAAAACAGCTATTAGTGATGCGCTTATTGAGAGTATTTCGATGCTTAAAGACTCTAAAGCAAAATCAAAAGTTATTATTTTACTTACTGATGGTATAGATACTGCAAGTAAAACTCCTATAAGTGTGGCTATGAAAATGGCAAAGAAGTATCATATTAAGATCTATACTATCGGAATTGGCCAAAGACGAGGAATTGATGAGAGGCTGCTTTCATGGATAGCTGAGGAGAGCGGTGGGGAGTACTTCTTTGCACGCACAGCAAAAGATTTGCATAAGGTCTATGCTACTATAGATAAACTTGAAAAGAGTGAGATTAGAGGTAAAGAGTTTGTTAAAAAAGCAGAACTCTATCCCTATGTGCTCTTTGTAGCTATTTTAGCTCTTCTTGGGTATATCTATATCTATAGCAAGCGAGGATTTTGATGAAGTTTTTGGATTTTGCTTTCATTCCCTATATGCTTGTGCCATCATTGATACTTCTCTATCTTGTTTTGACCAATAAGAGTTTGATTGATAGGATCTTTGATAATGAAGTTTTAGCAAAGCTAAAAATTGAGCAGGGATTATCAAAACAACTACGAACTATACTCCTGTTTGGAGCACTTTTTCTCATGATTTTGGCGATGGCTCGCCCTGTGTATCAAAAAGGAATTGTTGAAGTGGAGAGCTATCGAGGAGATGTAGTTATTGCGCTTGATATCTCTCGTTCAATGAAAGCTAAAGACTACTATCCCGATAGACTTACCTTTGCAAAGAAAAAGATTGAAGAGTTTATAGATAAAGCGCAAAATTTAGCAATTGGAATTTTAGCTTTTGCGAGCAACGCTTACATTGTCTCTCCTATTACTGATGATAAGCATTCACTTAAATATCTTCTCAAAAAATTAGATACAGATCTTCTCTCCCTGCGCGGCACCAATATCCTCTCAGCTTTAATGAGCGCAAATCTTCTTTATGGAAACAAAGAGCCAAAGCAGTTGATACTTGTAACAGATGGAGGAGATAAAAAGGATTTTACTGAAGAGATAAAGTATGCAAAAGATCATGGATTTAAGATAATCGTTCTTGCAGTAGCAACAAAAAAAGGTGCGCCCATTGAAGAGAAGGGAGAGTATCTCAAAGATAGAGAGGGTAATATTGTAATAACCAAGCTTAATCCCGATATTGCTAAGTTGGCAAATGAGACGGATGGTCTTTTTATACAAGCAAGACTCGATCAAAAAGATATTGAGCAAATTTTAGCAAATCTTGGTGGTATCAAAAAGGAAAAAGAGGTAGAAAAGGTGGTAGATCAAGTGGAGTTTTATCCCTATTTTCTAACTGTTGCCTTTATCTTTTTGTTTTTGGCATTTTTTGATCTTCCTTCAACAAAGGCACTTTATCTTTTACCGTTGCTGCTGGTTTTTGATGCACATGCGGGTTTGACTGATTTTAAAATTATCAAAGAGGCTAAAGAAGCGTATAGTAGGGGGAACTATGAGAGTGCAGTAGAAGAGTTTCGTAAAATTACTGCTATCAAAAAGAGCCCTCAAAGCTACTATGATTTGGCAAATGCACTCTATAAAAGCGGAAAATATAAAGAGGCTATACGTTATTACAACAAAGTTCAAACTGATGATAAGGAATTAGAGTTTCGCAAACTCCATAATCTAGGCAATAGCTACTTTAAGCTGCAAAATTATAAAAAAGCGATAGAGATGTATGAGAAGGCATTGAAGATAAAAGAGGATAAAGATACACAATTTAATCTAGAACTAGCTAAAAAGATGCTCAAGAAACAGCAGCAAAAGCAAAAAAACAATCAGAAGCAAAAAAATAACGAAAAGCAGCAAAAGAAGCAGAACCAAAAAGGGCAAAAGAGCAATAAGCAAAATAAAAAGCAGCAAAAAAAGCAGAAGCAAAACCAGCAACAAAGTGGAGAAAAAGGGGAGCAAAAGGAGCAGCAAAATCAGCCTATAAGCAACAGAGAGGAGAAAAAATGGCTCAAAATGATACAAAAAAACAGTACTCCAACACTCTTGTACAAAGCTCCGATAAAAATCAAAAAAGAGGCAGGCAATGAGAATCCTTGGTAGTTTAGTACTTGTAGTAGCTACTCTTTTGGCAGGAAGTTTTAAAGTCTATTTAGAGCAAAATCCAATTTACCAGGGCGAACCTGCTAAGCTTGTCATGGAAGCAAGTGGAGATGAGATTGAGCTGCCAAAAATTGAGAAGATAGGTCCCTATCCAGTGAGTGGTGTGAGTAAAAGTGAGAGCGTTGTTAATGTAAATGGAAATTTAACAGTTAAAAAATCGCAGATAGTTGTCTTTTATCCAGATACTAATGTAACGATTCCCTCATTTACAGCAAAAGTAGATGGGGAGGAGATTAAAAGCGATCCTCTTGAACTTGTTGTAAAAAAGGCGAAAAAAAATAGTAACATCTTTTTTACGCTCAAACTCAACAAAAAAGAGGCGTATGTAGGTGAGCCAATTATTGCTGAATTGGAGCTCAAAATCCGGCGAACACTTAATATTATCGATTATCAATTTCAGATGCCAAAATTTGATAACTTTTGGGTAAAAGAGCTCAAATCCAGCAATAAATATCTTGAAGAGCATGGTGAGTATCTCATTAAACGTATCAAGTTTTTACTCCTTCCGCAAAGGAGTGGTGTGCTCCATATTGCTCCTGGAGTATTTAAATATGCAATTCCTGACAATAATGCCAATATGTTTGGTTTTGTTGTAACTGCACCGCGCTGGTACAGTACAGTTTCCAATGGCGCGAGTGTGATTGTCAAGCCTTTGCCACAAAATGTGGATTTGGTAGGCGATTTTACTATGCAAGTGCAAGTAGATAAGAAAAGAGTAAAGCCTAATGAACCGGTAAATTTGTATGTGAAGATTGAAGGTATTGGTAATTTAGAAAATTTTGATGGGATAGATCTCAATATTAGTGATGTAACAATATATGCAGACAAGCCAAAAATCAAGGAGCGCTATACCGAGCAGGGATTGCAAAGTAGCTTTGAGCAAAAATTCTCTATCATTGCCGATCATAGCTATACAATCCCTGCAATACGTCTGCGCTATTTTAGTCTTAAGCAAAAGAGTATACAAACTCTCCAAAGTGATCCTATTAATATTGAAGTAGTAGGAGGGCGTCAAGTCGCAGCAAACTTACTGCAGCAATCACCAACGCAGCCACAGCAGCAAACAAAACAGCTACTAACTCAATCAACAGCTGCTAAAAAAAGTGGCTTTGATTGGATAAGTTTTATTTATGGAGTTATTGCTGGCATTGTGGTGATGCTTGGGATCTATTTTGCAATGCGCTTGAAAAAGCAACAAGATATTTGGAAGTTTGAAAAGAGTGATAAAAGAGAGCTTCTTAAAAAGCTATTACCATATGTAGCCCAAAGTAAAGAGGCAGCGAGTCTTGCGCAAGCACTCTATGAAGAGATTTATGAGGGCAAAAAACATCGTATAACAAGAAAAGAGGTGGAGAAGGTCTTAAAAGATCTGGTGTAGCGTTGTGGCGTTTTGCATCCACTTTTTGAGTTCTTCCCACTCCTCATTTTCTATGAGCTCTTTTGCATAGCGTAGCTCTTTTTTAAAATCTTCCAAAGAGGTGAGAAGATTTTCTTTGTTCTGTTTAAAGATATCACTCCACATTGTAGGGCTACTTTTTGCAAGGCGGCTCATGTCGCGAAATCCTCCTGCCGCTAGAATAAGGATACTTTTTGGATCTTCTTGTTTTAAAACTGAATTAGCAAGTGCATAGCTAATAGCGTGTGGCAGGTGGCTGATATAGGCTGCATGGAGATCGTGCTCTTTAGCATCCATATAGACTATCTGCATTCCAATGGCAACAAAGATATTTTCTGCGCGCTCTTTATGGAGAGGATCATTTTGCTCAGTATTGCAAAGAACTACGATTTTATCGTAATAGAGTCCCTCTACTGCTGCCATGGGTCCAGAGTATTCGGTTCCTGTCATAGGATGGGCTGCAATGAAGTTTTTGCGTATTGTAGTAGGGCAGGATTTGACAATTTTCTCTTTTGTGCTACCTAGATCAATAATAGTAGTTGCTGGAGGAATATCTTGGAGATTGTGCAAAGCATCAATAATCCCTTCTACCGGGATTGCCAAAAATATTATGTCACACTCTTTGAGTTTGTCAAACTCTACAATCTCATCAACAAGTCCAAGTTCCAAAGCCTCTTTCTTGTGACGAGGATTGCGATCATAGCCTACTATCTTACTTGCAAGATTTTGTTTTCTCAAGTCGAGTGCCAAAGACCCTCCCATGAGACCCAGGCCGACTATTCCCACCTTCATACAGTTCCTTGTTTTGAAGTTTTATATTATAGCAAGGGGGGCTTTTAATGAATATTAATCAAAATATTGGTAAACTTAATACCAAATACTTTAACTAGGGCGTAATATGAAAAAAAGGTATCTGGCTCTATTGCTGCTAGCCTCATTTGCAAAGGCAAAAACTATAAAAGAGATAAAATTTGATGGGCTTTTGCATCTTTCGCCAACCATTGCAAAAGAGATGGTGGGACTCCATCCTGGCGAGCAGCTTGATATGCAAAAAATAGATGAAGCTATAAAGAAATTTTATGCCCAGGGATATTTTAAAGATATCTGGGTGGAAGAGGAAAATGGCAAAGTAATCTTTCATTTTGTAGAGAAGCCCCTCATAGCTGCGATAGAGGTTTTAGGGTATCTTGAGAATAAAAAAGAGGAACTTGATGATATTTTGGGACTTAAAAAAGGTGATATCTATGATGATGCAGCAATAGAAAAGGCCAAAGAGCATATTAAACAAAAAGCACGCTCACAAGGCTTTTTTGATACGGTTGTAGAAGTAGATACTGAAAAAGTAGGTGAACATAGTGTCAAAGTGACTTTCATTGTTAATAAAGGTGAAAAAATCACTATTGAAGATCTTACGCTTTGTGGAGCGAAAACGTTTGATAAAGATGATATCGAAGATGTAGTTGCCAATAGAGAGCGCAATAAATACCTTGGATGGATGATAGGATTTAATAGTGGTGAACTTAAACTCGATCAACTTGAACTTGATGCAGCACGTATCAAAAATCTTTACCTTACAAAAGGGTATCTCGATGCCCAAGTAAGTGATCCATTTTTGCGCGTTGATTTTGATAACTATAAAGCGAAGCTACGCTACCATGTCCAAGAGGGGAAAAAATATAGTGTAGCCAGCGTGGATATAAAACTTCTAGAGCCTATTATCAAAAAAGAGCAGCTTTTGGAGGATTTGCGTTTAGCACATGGAAAAGTTTTTAACATTGAAAAAATGCGTAAAGATATTGAAACCATTAAAAGAAAAATTGCTGATTTAGGATACGCATTTGTACGCATTGCCCCAGATTTTCAAAAAGATGAGAAAAACCATACAGTCAAAATCCGCTATATTATTAACCCAGGAGAAAAGGTTTATATTAAAGATGTGATTATTTCTGGCAATCAAAGAACGCTTGATAGAGTTATTAGACGTGAGGTCTATTTAGCACCGGGAGATGTATATAACTATACTGATTTAATCGAGTCTAAAAATGCACTGCGCAGAACCGGCTTTTTTTCTGATGTAAAGATCGAAGAGAGACGTGTTGGACCAAATGAGATGAATCTTCTTGTACGTGTCAAGGAGATGCCTACCGGTAATATCATGGTTGGTGGTGGATATAGTTCCTATGAGGGATTTTTGATTAATGCCAGTATCAATGATAAAAACATATTTGGTAGTGGAATTGATGGAAACTTTCAAATTGACTACTCATCAAAATCCCTCCGCTTCAATCTTGGTATAACAAATCCACGGGTTTTTGATAGTGACTACAGTCTAGGGCTCAATCTCTATAATACAAAATTTGAATACTATGACTATACGCAAGAGAGGAAAGGCGGAAGCCTCAGTGTTGGAAAACGTTTTACAAGACATTTGTCAGGATCTCTTACCTATGCATATGAAAAAAACAAATTGAGTGATGTGCAGTTTGATAACATCTACTTCCAAGAGGGTACTTATACTAAAAGTGCTTTTATTCCGCGCGTAGTTTTTGATAATACCGATGATTACTATTTACCACGCTCAGGCATGAATATCTCAGGCTCTATTGAGTATGCGGGTGTTGGTGGAGATGAAAAATATACGAAATTTTTCTTGCATGGTGGATACTACTATGGGCTTGAAGAACTCATAGATTATGATCTCATTTTACGTGCTAAAGGGCGTGTTGGATATATTGTAGATAATGGTAATTTGCCAGTTTTTGAAAAATTCTATCTTGGTGGAATAAGGACTTTACGCGGATACGAGACAGCTTCTCTATCTCCAAAAGATAGTCAAGGAAGGCTTATTGGCGGTAAAGAGATGTTCTCTGCATCATTGGAAGCAAGTATTCCTATGATTAAAAACTCAAATATGCGTTTAACATTCTTTGTCGATTATGGTGGAATTGGTGAAGATAGTTTTAGTGAAATTACAAGAGCAGGAGCTGGTGCGGCAATTGAGTGGTTTTCGCCAATGGGACCAATTCAATTGGTATTTGTCCATGCGCTTAACGATAAAGAGGGTGATAGAGTTTCTAACTTTGAATTTAGCGTAGGAACACGTTTTTAAGAGCTTACAAATTTTAGTGCAAAACTTTGCGGTTTTTGCAAAGATTTTGCCTCTTCACGCGCGAGATAGAGTGGCTTGCTGCTTGTAATAGTGAGTACATTATTGGCAAATGAGGCTTCAAAATCTGGACAACTATGATCCTTATTGAGTGATTCAGCAAGTGAGAGAATGAAACTCATCCAGGCTAGTATAGAAGATTTTGGCATAAGTTGTGCAAAAGGTTTTATCACATCTTTATTTGGGAGTTTCTTCTTATGAAATCTCACTAGCATTGCGATTGTTACAATCTCTTGGTGAGTGAGATCGTACTCTAAATCGTTAAGGCAGATGTAGCTGCTATGTTTATGATGCTCATAAAAATCTATTTTAATGCCGATATTGAGAAGTTTTGCAGCATAGAGGAGAATTTTTTCGTGCTCTCTTTTGGGATCAAATTGCTCGTAAAGCATATTGTATAACTTCTTAGTAAATTTATAGTGGCATTTTGCTGCTTTTTCATCGATGCAAAACCTATCAAGAAGACTTCGAAGACTTGGTTGGAAGTTTGCAGGGAATTTATAGTTGCTATTGCGTAAAAGATCGTATAAAAATAACCCTTCGCGTACGCCAACGCCACTTGTAATTATCTTTTTTGCTCCAATATGATTGACGATCTCACGAAAAATAAGACTGCCCTCTTTGATGGTATCATAGCGATCTTTCTTGATAGAGAATTTTTTTAGTTTCAAAACAGGAGTTTCGATTATTTTATCTATAAATTTTTTCTCTTGAGAGTATTCATAGGTAAATCCGTGGAGTTTATCGAGGGGATAAGCAGTTTTTTTCATGATAGCTTGTGAAAGAGCACGAATCGTTCCACCAATGCCAATAGCGCAATTATTTTTGAAATCTTGTGGAATTTTTTGCATCTCTTCATGGATGTAGACAAGAGCCTCTTTTATATTTTTTTCTTTATCAAAAAAAAGCTCTTTGAGGCGAACAGTGCCAAGATTGAGGGATACACTTTGTATGACCTCTTTATTGCGGATGAGTGCTAGCTCAGTAGATCCTCCACCAATATCGATAGTAATACCATCACGTATCGGCAATAGATTTGCTGCAGCGATGGCTCCTAGTTTTGCTTCGGTATCTCCGTCGATAATCTTGATGTTGATGCCTGTCTCTTTTTTGACAAGATTTTTGAACTCTTTGCCGTTTGGAGCATCCCGAACAGCGGAAGTAGCTACGCAAAGGATCTTTTTGGCTTTGAAAGCAAGTGCTATGTTTTTGAACTCTTTTAATGCATGAAGAGCCCTTTGCATAGGCACTTCTTGGAGCCATCCCTCGTGCTCATATGCACCTTCACTGATACGAACGCGACTTTTTGTTTCATTGAGAAGGAAAAAGCCAAAACGGCTTGTACGCTCGATGAGAATCATGCGAGCGGAGTTGGAGCCAATATCGATGATGGCGGTACGTTTTGCCATCAATCCTCTTCGTTAACTATCTGATCGTATTTATATTTGAGTTCAGCAATTGTCTCTACATTGTCTGGATCAGGTACTATGCAATCTACTGGGCATACCGCAATACATGCAGGCTCATCATAAAATCCAACACACTCTGTACATCTATCAGGATCAATGATATAAATTGGATCTCCCTCTTCAATAGCACCTGTTGGACACTCTTCTCTACATGCATCACATGCGATGCACTCTTCAGTTATCATCAAAGACATTCGTCCCCCTCTTTCAGTAATTTAGAGAGATTTATACAGAAGAAATGCTTAAAATAACTTTAAACTAACAGAGCGGACATGCCAGCTGTTTGGGGATAAAGAGAGTTGCGATAGCGCCCTTTTTATCTTTCCTATTGGTGATGGTGATAGTTGCTCCCATTGCATCTGCAGCACTTTTGGCTAAAAAGAGTCCTAATCCTACACCGCCCTGTTTTCCTTTACGTTTGAATGGTGCAAAGAGATCAATTGATGTATCTATCCCCGGTCCTTCATCGATAACTTCTATTTTTATACCTTTGGCTGTAGGGTAGCTTCTCAATGTTATGGTGCCATTTTCTTTTGTAAATTTAATAGCATTTTGCACAAAGTTTTGAATGATATGATTGAGAAGGGTTGGTTGAATTGTTGTGATATAAGTTTGGGGTTTGAGCTCTACTACAAACTTTTTCCCTTCGCTCTCTGCCAAAAGAGCATAGTTTTTACTCTTTTCTTTGAGATACTCAATGAGATCAAGTTTGACAGGAGGTTCGAACTGATCCCCTTCTTGACGACCTATTTTTAGTATGCTCTCAATCATTTTATTCATCTCATTTATTGTTTTTATGTTGAGTTTAATTGTCTCAATATACTCTTCGGGGGTTCTCTTTTTAATCAGTGTCACTTCATTTTTGAGTTTCATAACTGCTAAAGGGGTTTTGAGCTCATGTGCAATCCCTATAAAAAGCTCTTTTTGATACTTTATAAATGTCTGTATGCGATTGATGAGCATATTGATTGCCTGACCCAAAGGTTGAAACTCTTCTGGGAGATCTTTAATTTTTATAGGTTTGAGCATATGCTCATTCATTGTTGAGAGCTTTTTATTGAGATTGGTGATATATGTTGTAAGATAGCTAGCAAGAATTGCAGCATAGAGTATAATAAATGCAAAGGCTAAGGCATTGGTAAAAAGAATGATTTTATATATTTTATGTAGCATAGTATGAATGTTTGTTATATCTTTTTCTACTTTTAAAAAAGTCTGTTCTTTGAAGTTGTAGGGATAGAAAAGTACAAGAAAATATTTTCCATTTGTGTTAAATTCTTGAAATGTACTATCATTGATGAATTGCGGTTTTGGAATAACTGTAACAGATATATTGAGAGTCTTTTTGAGATAGAAATTATCTATCTTCTCTCCAATATGATAGTTTGTAACAGTCGTAGCTATGAATTGCGCTTGACGAAGGAGTTGCTCTTGTACCTCTTCATAGAGTGATTGCTTGATGAAGCTATATAAAAATGTTGAAAAGAGGGCGATGAGAATGGCCGAAGCCACTACTAATCGCCATAGAAGCTTGACCCTTAAGCTTTTCGTGGATAGCAAAAGCGGTAGCCTCTACGTCTAACAGTCTCGATTGTTTGGATGCCTAGAGGTTTGTCAAGCTTTTGTCGGATCTGATTGATTGCAACTTCAATGACATTTGGTGTGACAAGCTCTGGCTCTTCCCAGATTGCATCGAGTAACTGCTCTTTGGAGACAATTTGGTCTTTATGGCGTGCTAAGTGTGTCAGTACCTCAAAAGGTTTACCTTTGAGCTCAATCTCTTTATCTTTATAGAGGATTTTCTCCTCCTCAGGATTGATAATGAGCTCTTTGATTTCAATAATACTGCTACCGCCAAAGCGAAGGCGTGCTTCTATTCTAGCAACTAAAACATCAAAATCAAATGGCTTGCGTATATAGTCGTCTGCACCTGCACGCAAAGCCTCTATTTCGCTCTCTTTATCGTCGCGAGCACTCAGCACTATGACGATAGTTTTTGGATTGTCCTGTTTTACTTGTGAGACAAGTTCTAGTCCACTGCCATCAGGTAGCATCCAGTCAACAAGTATGAGATCGTAGTTTCTAATATCGAGATAGTATTGTGCATCTTTGAGACTTTCACTAATATCGCTTTGATAACCGAACTCTTTGAGTCCTTCTGCAAGCGTTTTATTGAGGGTTACCTCATCTTCTACTATCAAAATTCTCATTCACCGCCCCTTAGTCTATTTTAAGAATCCGGCAAAATTATAACACAATTTCAACTAGATTTAAACAAATTTTTAGCTTTTTTTAAAAAAATTTTTATTCAAATTTAAGAAAAAGCGATACGCTGGGAGTTGCGTTATGCAGAATTTGCGGTTTTTTTATGGCGATTGAGAGGTTTTTTATCTGGGGAAAAGACTCTTTTAGAAGATTTGCACATGAAATGAGTGCATCTTCAAGAAGCTCGAATTGCTCTTTTTGCATATGCTTTTTAATAAGATCTGCTACCTTTGCATAATCAACAAAACCTTGTGCATATTCATAGGTAAGCCAAAGATCGACGATGATCTTTTGCTGCATTTCACGCTCTTGTGGCAAGATACCTATAATTGCATAGAATTCAAGATCGCGCAAATCGATGCGAAACTCCATCAAGTTGCCACCTTGCCCTCTTTGCCTTGGATGAGACGTACGATATTGGGAAGATGCTTATAGACTATGATAAATGCCAAAAGGAGTAAAGGTGCATGGGATTTAACATAGGGAAGCTCGGGGTGGATAATAAAACTTGCAATTATCACTGCAATAAGTCCGCTCAGTGAAGCTAAAGAGGATATCTTTGTTGTTTTAGCTACAACTGCCCAGACTACAATGCCAATGAGCGTCTCTATAGGCAACAATACCAGCAAAACACCCATGCCAGTAGCAACGCCTTTGCCCCCTTCAAAGCGCAAAAAGATGCTATAGCAGTGACCAAGCACTGTCATAATCCCAACCATCCACCAAACTGCAGGAGGAAAACCTAAAAATTTTGCAATGAGAACTAATACAGTACCTTTGAGTGCATCAAAAACTACAGTAGCGATTGCCAGTTTTTTAGCAAGTTTTTCATCTTTTTGCTTGACTACACGCAATACATTTGTAGCCCCAATACTATGCGAACCACTCTTTTTGATATCTACTTTAGCAAAAATCTTTGCTAATATATAGCCAAAAGGTATGCCTCCAATCAAATATGCAGCAATATAAAAAAGCACATTTGGATTCGTTAAAAAATCCATTCACTCCCTTTGTGACAAAAATTTTTAATCAATTTTAGCTAAAATTACATAACGTTAGCCTAAAGGAGTCTTATTGAGTAGTATCGAAGCGTTGAAAAAGAGTATTGAAGAGCTAAAGAACGAACTCTCTGTCACAATTGTGGCGCACTACTATCAAAAAGATGAGGTATATGAGATTGCAGATATTACTGGTGATAGTTTAGAACTTGCAAAGAGGGCAAAAGAGAGCGATAGCGAGTGGGTCCTCTTTTGTGGTGTAGGATTTATGGGGCAAAGTGTCAAGATATTGGCTCCTCAAAAAAGAGTTGCAATGCCAAAAATTGCATGTTGTGCAATGGCACGAATGATAGATAGTACCTACTTTGATGAGTCGGTAGAGGCAATGGTAGAAGCTGGCATACCAAAAGAGGATATTTTACCTATAACATATATTAATAGTGGTGCTGAGGTAAAAGCAAAAGTAGGACAGATGGGCGGTGCTGTGTGTACGAGCAGTAGTGCTGTGAGCATTATCCAAAAGGCTATGGAGAGCAAAAAGAAGATTTTATTTGTACCTGATCGCTGCTTAGGGCAAAATGTTGCGCGAAAAATGGGGCTTAAAAGTGCTGTCATAGGGATTGATAAGCCGCAAGAGATAGCCCAAGCCGATATTATCTGCTATAACGGTTTTTGCTCAGTGCATCAGCTCTTTACCCTCAAAGATGTCGAGTTTTTTAGAAAAAAGTATCCTGGTATTAAAATAGCGGTGCATCCAGAGTGCGATCCAAGTGTGTGTGAAGTAGCCGATTTTGTTGGATCTACAAGCCAGATTATCAAATATGTACAATCTTTGCCTCTTGAGCAAAAAGTTGCAGTAGGCACGGAGTATAATCTTGTGCATAGACTGAGGTCAAAAAATACCTATGTCCTCTCATCTACAAAGCCAGAGTGTCCTACAATGAATGAGACGACTCTCGAAGATGTTTATAATACTCTTCTTGAGATCCAAAAAGGCAATCCTATAAATGAGATCCATGTAGATGAAGAGACAATTCATTGGGCAAAAGTGGCTCTTGAGAGAATGTTTGCGTATCTGGAGGCGTAATGGGAATAGAGGAGTTTGCAAAAGTTGTACTTGCTGAAGATATAGGAAGAGGCGATCTCTTTGAAAGAGTAGGGGAGTCACGACAGGCTGCTGCAAAAATTGTCGCAAAGAGTGAGGGTGTTTTAGCTGGGCAGCCTTATGCCGATGCAATTGCCACACAGCTTGGACTCAAGGTTTCATGGCAAAAAAATGATGGCGATGCATTTAGAGAGGGTGACATAATCGCTTATGTGTATGGAGAATCGATTGCTCTGTTAAAAGCTGAGCGTAGTCTTCTCAATACTATTTTGCATGCCTCTGGTATTGCAATAAAAGCGAGAGAGTTTGTGAGGCTCAGTGGTGGAAAAATCAAGGTTTTGGATACGAGAAAGACAAGGCCTGGGCTAAGGGTATTTGAAAAGTATGCAGCAAGAATAGGTGGAGTAATAAATCATAGAATGGGTCTAGATGACTGTTTGATGCTTAAAGATACCCACTTAGCTACAATAGAAGATCTTGGCTCCTTTGTGCAAAAAGCGCGCAAAGCGATTCCATTTACAGCAAAAATTGAGATAGAGTGTGAAAGTTTTGCAAGAGCAAAAGAGGCTATGGAAGCGGGAGCCGATATTATCATGTGTGATAATATGGAAATTGAAGAGATCAAAAAAGTTGTGGAGCTGCGTAACGAGCATTTTTCTCATGTTTTGATTGAAGCAAGTGGCAACATCACTCCTGCAAATATCAAAGAATATATCGATACTGGTATAGATGCTATAAGTAGTGGGAGTATTGTCCATCAAGCAGTATGGCCAGATATCTCTATGAAGATTGAGTTATGAAAGAGGCGTGGAAGAGAATAGAAGAAGCAACATATATCACTCTTCTTACCCATGTCAATCCAGATGCTGATACACTCGGTAGCGCTCTTGGGATGTATCATATCTTGCGTAAAATGGGAAAAAAACCGACAGTTGTGAATGTCACACCACTTCCTTACAATCTTGATTTTTTACCAGGATTTAAGGGTATAAAAAAGAGTTTACCACCTAAATCTGAGCTTCTTATAAGTTTTGATTGTGGGAGTTTTGATAGGCTGGGCATATCCAAAATGGAACTGCCTCTTATTAATTTCGATCATCACCGTACAAACACGCTGTATGGAGATTTTAATATTATCGATCCTAAAGCTGCTGCAACCTCTCAAGTGGTATATAAGTTTTTACAAGAGTGCGGTGTACAAATTTCGCAAGAGAGTGCACTTTGTTTTTATACTGCTTTAGTGGATGATACTGGCTTTTTCAAGTACGATAGTGTCAATGCAGATGTTTTTGCTTTTGCAAAAGAGCTCTGTGACATGGGGGTAGTTCCAGAGTTTGTAGCAAATCAGCTTACTATGCGAGAGCCTCTAGCGAAGCTTCGTTTACTTCCTCTTGTACTAGAAACGTTAACGTTAAGACTTAATGCAAAAGTTGCGATTTTATATCTTACCCAACAGATGCTCAAAACCACAGGAGCAACAAAAGAGATGGCTGATGATGCTTTGAATATGGCTAGAAGCCTTGTAACAGTTGAAGTGGCGATGCTTTTGCGCGAAGAGGAAAATGGTAATATCAAGGTATCGCTACGATCGAAAAATTTTATTGATGTTGGAAAAATTGCCCTCGTTTTTGGAGGGGGTGGCCACAAACGGGCTGCGGGGTTTACATCACCTTTAAACGATTTTAAAAAAGTAGAAGAAAAGATTTTAGACATATTAGTAAAGGAGTTAGATATTGAGAAGAAGTAAAAAGGGTTTATATCTTTTTATAGCAGTAGTGGCAATTATGGGGGGAGTGGCATATTTTATTTCTACATCAAAAGCATTTGAGAGAGAAAAACCAACGATTGCAATTTCCGATAAGATCTATTGGAACCTTAAAAAACCTATTCAAATAAAGCTTACAGATAATGAAGCTATTAAAGAGTATACAGTTGTCATAAGTAATGGAGAGCAAAAGAAAACACTTGAAAAGCAGATCCTTAACACTCCTAAAAAAGAGGTAGAACTCCAGCTTAAAGCACCTGCAGACATGGAGTTTCCTTCCAAAAAGGCTGAGCTTGAGATAGAGGTACGTGATAGAAGTTATTGGAACTATTTTTTGGGTAATAGTGCTAAGAAGAGTGTTAAAATTTATATTGATACAAAAAGACCTGAACTTACTCTCATTTCCAACTCCTATGCTATTTTAAAAGGTGGAAGTGCGCTTGTAGTTTTTGGATGTAAAGATGAAAATCTTAAAGAGTTTTATATTCAAACCAATTTTGGCAAAAAATTTTATGCTGAGCCTTTTTATAAAAAAGGTTACTACGCTGCACTCATTGCCTGGCCTTTATGGAAAAAGAGTTTTCGTGCTGATATTGTGGCATACGATAAAGCTGGCAATAGAGCAAAGATACATATACCCCTTTATTTAAAAAATAGGCGATACAAAAAGAGTATCATTCATCTTAAAAAGAGCTTTTTGGAAGGAAAAGTCTCAATTTTAGCAGAAGATTATCCGCAAACAGAAGGTATGGATCTCATAGAGAAATTTAAATTTGTCAATGAAACACTACGTGAGCAAAATGAGAAACTTATTCATACTCTCACATCTAAAGTGCCGCAAAAATTGTTGCAAAAATTTGTTTTAAAGCCATTCTACCCATTGAAAAATGCAGCACCAGTGGCTAGTTTTGGTACACATAGATACTACTATTATCATGGAAAGTTGGTCAGTGAGTCTTACCATCTTGGGCTTGATCTAGCAAGTATAAAAAGAGCTTCCATTAAGGCGAGTAATGCTGGAGATGTGGTTTTTGCAGACTATAACGGCATATATGGCAATATGCCAATCATATCTCATGGATTAGGGCTTTATACCCTTTATGGACACTGCTCAAGCATTTTAGTAAAAAAAGGCGAGCATGTACCAAGAGGCAAAACGATAGCTAAAACAGGAAATACTGGTCTGGCTTTAGGAGATCATCTCCACTTTGGTGTCTTGGTGCAAGGTATAGAGGTGCATCCTTCAGAATGGATGGATAAAAAATGGATTAAAGTTAACATTTCTGATATATTGCGTGATGCCAAAAAGATAATAGACACCACCAGATAATTTTGCTAAAATGGTAGTAAGATAAAGGATGGAGATGCAAGAGACTACAATCAAAAAAGCGGTAGAATTAGTCGGTATCGGGCTACATAGAGGAGTTCCTGTCAAAATGCGCTTAGAGCCTCTTGGCGCAGGAGAAGGAATTATATTTTATAGAAAAGATAAAAATCTCTATATTTCTCTCCATCCAGATAGCGTTGTCGATACAAAAATGGCTACTGTAATTGGAAAGAGGGATGTGAGTATCTCTACTATTGAGCATCTCATGAGTGCAGTATATAGCTATGGGATCGACAATCTCCTCATTATTTTGGATAATGATGAGGTTCCTATAATGGATGGAAGCGCAATGAGCTACTGCATGCTGCTTGATGAGGCTGGAATTGCTACACTCAACGCTTCTAAAAAAGTTTTAAAAATTACAAAAGAGATTGAGGTGAGAGAAGAAAATAAGTATGTGAAACTCAAACCTTCAAACTCTATGATTTTTGATTTTACCATCGATTTTTCTCATCCTGTAATTGGTAAAGAGTATTTACGATTTGAATTTAGCAAAAAAGCGTATCTTCAAGAGATTGCAAAAGCAAGAACATTTGGGTTTTTAAAAGAGGTGCAGTATCTGCGTAGTATTGGATTGGCACGAGGCGGAAGCTTGGAAAATGCTATTGTGCTTGATGAAAACAGAGTACTCAATCCAGAAGGTCTGCGCTATCCAGATGAGTTTGTAAGACATAAAGTTTTAGATGCAATAGGTGATCTCTCTTTGCTTGGTTGTCCGATTATGGGCGAGTATGAGGCGTATGCAGGAAGTCATGCACTCAACCACGCTTTGACAAAACAACTTCTTGCAAATCCTGATGCTTATGAAATAGTTGAAGCAAAAGGTACAAACGAAGAAGGATTTGTACTTGGGGCTGCCTACGCAAAAGAGTAATGTAGATATTGTCGTAGTTGGCCTCTCTTCACCACTCCTCGTTGGAGTTTATCAAGATGGTAAGCTCACAGAAACTATAGTCAAAGAGGAAAAAACTAGCGATATTTTGCCGCAAATTTTTAAAGATCTCTTGCAACGCTATACCATCAAGAGTGTCTACTTTGCAAGAGGCCCTGGAAGTTTTATGGCTATTAAACTTGTTTATATTTTCTTAAAGACTCTCCAAATTGCTCGCAATATTAGACTCTTTGGTTGTAGTGGATTTGCATTTAACAATCACCAGCCAATAAAAGCTGTAGGAAACCTCTATTTTGTAGAAGAAAATGGTAAAATTGTGACAAAAAAAATAGAGGGTGAAGTGGAAAGCAGTTTTCAATTGCCGCAAAATTTGCAAGATTTAGCGTGTAGTGAAGAAGAGACAAGTCCACTTTATGTTATCCCTGCGGTAAAGGCGTAGTATTGTTTATAAGTGTACCAGCAACAAGTGCAAATTTAGGGCCGGGATTTGATACACTGGGTGTAGCATTGGATTTGCGTAATGAAGTGAGTATAAAAAGAAGTAGATTTTTTAGTATCTCTATAAAGGGGGAGGGTTCAAAGAGTTTTCGCCTCAAAGGTAATAATATTTTTATCTCTATTTTTAATGAGCACTACCGTAATCTAGTAGATAAAAAAGAGAAATTTCGCTTTACTTTTTATAATAAAATACCTCTTTCACGGGGGCTTGGAAGTAGCTCAGCAGTTATTGTAAGTGCAATAGCTGCAGCTTATGCAATGGCTGGTATTCCTCTATCTTCTCAAAGATTGTTGAGTTTGGCTTTGAGCTATGAGCCACATCCCGATAATATAACTCCTGCTGTTATGGGAGGCTTCAATGCTGCTGTTGTTGAAAACAGTAGAGTGTATAGTATAAAAAAAGAGATGCCTCAAGATCTCAAAGCTGTTATTGTTATACCAAATAGGCCTATTTCCACTTCCCATTCACGCACCAAATTGCCCCGTAAGCTCTCTTTGAGTGATGCAGTTTTTAATATCTCTCATAGCTCTCTTCTTACTGCGGCTATATTTAATGAGGAGTGGGATCTGCTACGTATCGCCTCCAAAGACAAACTCCACCAAGATATCCGTATGCGTGCAATGCCAGAACTCTTTGAAGTACAAAAGCTAGCGTTGCAAAATGGGGCTTTGATGAGTACGCTCTCAGGCAGTGGTTCTACATTTTTCAATATGGTATATGCAGAAGATGCAAAACCTCTTGCATACAAATTGCAAAATAGATTTTCCAAATTTGCTATTAAAATTTTGGATTTTGACAATCAAGGGATCATAATAGAGGAGTGAGAATACTCCATCTATTTCTTTACGCATATTTTTTTGATATAATTAGTCCCAATGTCAAAGCCGATAAGAATGTGCATCAATTGTAGACAACGATTTTATCAAGACGAGCTCAGCAGACTTCGCTGTGAGGAGAAGAAGATATATGCCTATGGCGGAGTTGGCAGAAGCTTTTATATATGCAAATCCTGCCTAGAGGATAAAAACCTCTCTAAAAATCTCGCTCGAATCTGTAAAACAGATCCTGCCTCGGCTTTGAAAATGTTAAAGGAGATTATTGATAATGGATAAAGTGCGAATCCATGAGATAGCCAGTGAATTAGGCCTCAAAAGTAAAGATGTTTTAGATAAAGCCAAAGAGATGGGGCTTAAGGTACGCGGAGTACAAAGTACTGTAACCTTTGAGGAGGCTGAAAAACTTACTGAATATATTATGAGTGGTGCTCCAGTACAATCTGAAGAAAAAGCCCCTGTAACACCACAAAAAGAGCAACCAAAGCCAAAGCCCCAACCACAAGAGGAAAAAGCAAAAGTATCAAAAGAAGAGAAACCTCAAGAGGTTGCAGCTCCAGAGGCCAAGGAAGAAGAGAGTAAACCTAAAAAGCAAAAAGAAGAAACAGAAGAGAAAAAAGAGTCTCTTACTCCCCCTTCATTGAAAAAACGTCGGGGATTGGTAATTGTCAAGAAAAAACGAAAACCAGAGCCTGAAGTAAAAGAGGAGCAAAAAGAGCAAAAAAAAGAGCAGCCACAAGAGAGTGAAGGTCTTGAGCTAAAAAGAAAAGCGAAAAAAGCGAAAAAAGCTCCTGCTCCTGCAAAAAAACAGGAAGGCAAGAAAATAGAAATACTCGAAGATAGAGATTTGAGCGATGTGAGTTTGGAGTTGGAAGAAGAAGTTGTTGTACTGCCAGATTTTAGTGAAGAGCTCAACAAGGTAGAAGAGGAGCAAAAACAGACTAAAAAAACGCCGAGTAAGCAGGTAAAAGTCGCACGCAAAAGTTTTAATGTTGAGCAGACGGGAATAAGTAGATCTAAAAAGAAAAAGCGTAAGAAAAAAGAGACAAAGAGCGAGGGAGAAGTTAAAGTCGTTGAAATTCCAGAAGAGGTAAGAGTATACGAATTTGCTGAAAAGGCTGGCAAAAGTGTAGCAGATGTTATAAAAGTTCTTTTTAATCTTGGTATGATGGCTACAAAAAATGACTTTTTAGATAAAGAGACAATAGAGATCTTAGCAGAAGAGTTTGGGCTTGAAATTAAAGTCAAAGATGTACTTGAAGAACTCGATTATGTAAGTGCGTATGATGCGATTGAAGATAACTATTTAGAAGAGAGACCTCCTGTTATTACTATCATGGGACACGTGGATCACGGGAAGACCTCTTTGCTCGATTTTATCAGGCATTCGAAGATTGCTGAACGTGAGGCTGGCGGTATTACCCAGCATATTGGTGCATATATGATCCAAAAAGATGGCAAAAAGATTACATTTATAGATACACCTGGGCACGAAGCTTTTACCGAGATGCGTGCACGGGGAGCACAGGCTACAGACATTGCTATTATCGTTGTAGCTGCAGATGATGGCGTTAAACCTCAAACAGTAGAGGCTGTCAATCATGCTAAAAATGCAGATATCCCAATGATTGTAGCAGTCAATAAGATTGACAAACCAGATGCAAATCCTGATCTTGTAAAATCACAAATGGCAGAGCTTGGCATTACTCCTAGTGAGTGGGGTGGAGAGTATGAGTTTGTGAATGTCAGTGCAAAAACTGGTGAAGGTGTAGATGAACTCCTTGATACTATATTACTCCAAGCTGAGCTCATGGAGCTCAAGGCTAATCCAAAGCGTGAAGCAAAAGCTATTGTCATTGAGAGCTCTTTGGAAAAAGGGCGTGGACCGGTAGCGACAGTTATTGTGAAAAATGGAACATTGAAAGTTGGCGATCATGTGGTATGCGGTGTGGCATATGGGCGTGTAAGAGCGATTATTGATGATTTAGGGAAAATGGTAAAAATGAGAACCCCAAGTGAGCCAGGTATGGTGGTAGGACTTGATAAAGTACCGCCTGCAGGGGAAATTATGATAGCTGTCAAAGATGCTGAGACAGCAAGAATGTATGCAGAGCGCAGAGCAGAGTATGAAAGACAAAAAGAGCTCTCCAAAACTACAAAAGTAACACTTGAAGAGCTTAGCCAACTTGTCAAAGAGGGACAGCTCAAAAAGCTACCTGTTATTATTAAAGCTGATACGCAAGGAAGTTTGGAGGCTATTAAAGGAAGTCTTGATAAACTCAAAAACGAAGAGGTAAAAGTCGATGTTATTCACTCAGGAGTAGGGGCTATTAGTGAGAGTGATGTAACGTTAGCAGATGCGAGTGAAAATGCTGTGATACTTGGCTTTAATGTAAGACCTACTGGAAGTGTAAAAGAGAAAGCAAAGCAGCTTGGTGTCACTATTAAAACATATTCCATTATTTACGATCTACTTGATGATGTCAAAGCATTACTAAGCGGTATGCTCTCACCTGTGATTCGCGAAGAGTCTATTGGACAAGCAGAAGTAAGAGAGACTTTTAATGTACCAAAAGTAGGTACAGTTGCAGGATGTTTGGTCACAGATGGAATAATTGAGAGAAATGCAAAAGCGCGAGTAATTCGAGATGGCGTTGTTATTTATGATAGTAAGATTAGTTCACTCAAACGTTTTAAAGAGGATGTAAAAGAGGTGAGCAAAGGGTATGAGTGCGGTATGATGATAGAGAATTTCAATGATATCAAGCCAGGCGATGTTATTGAAGCCTATAAAGAGATCGAGGAAGCAGCAACGCTGTAGGAGTAAATGTGAAACCAAGTGAAATAAAAAGAAAGCGCCAAGCATCGCTACTGCGAGAGCTTATTAGTGAAGCAGTTGGGCAGTTAGATGATGAGCGGTTGCATGGTATTACTGTGACAGAAGTTGATGTAAAAAAGGGTGGATACGATGCAGATGTCTATATAGATAAATCATTTTATTCACCTGAGGAGCAAAAAGAGATTCTCAAAGCCCTTAAAAAAGCAGCACCTCTTTTGCAAAGTTACTGCTTAGAGATGAGTGGTTGGTTTAAATGCCCAAAATTCCATTTTAAATTTGATGAGCTTCTAGAACAGCAGAAGAAAATCGAAGATCTCTTTGCAAAGATAAAGGAAGAGAAGTGAGTCTTGAGCAAGATATAAAAAATATCGTAGAATCATGTGGAGCAAAACTCTATGATATTGAGACAGTAAGCGAGAGGGGCAAGACGATTTACCGGGTAACAATTACAGATAAAGAGGGTGTGAGCCTTGATAAATGTGTCCAGATCTCGCAACTCATTTCTCCACTGCTCGATGTTCATCCTCCAGTACAGGGTGATTACAATCTTGAGGTAAGCTCTCCGGGAATTGAGAGAAAACTCAAAAAGCTTTCTCATTTTGAAAATTCTATTGGAGAGAAGGTACGTATCACTACAATTGATGGAGAAGTTTACGAAGGAGAACTTGTAGGGGTAGAAGACAAAAAGATTATGCTACAAACCTCTCAAGGCAAAATAAGTATTGATTTTGATAATATCTCCAGTGCAAAGACCTATTTTGAATGGTAAATTTCGATAACTTCTACATGCAGGCAGCACTCGATGAAGCCTGGAAATTTCAAGGATTAACATACCCTAATCCTGCCGTGGGTGCAGTAGTTGTCAAAGATGGGAGGCTTCTTAGCATTGCAGCACACCAACAAGCAGGTGCTCCCCATGCTGAAGTGTTGGCTATCAAAGATGCCTACTACGCTTTGACAAAAGATGAGGAGATACTTCCTATAAATGAGTCTTTGCATCTCCACAACTACTTATTAAAAAATGCAGGCGAGCTCTTTAGAGACGCTACGATGTATGTAACGCTAGAGCCCTGCTTTCACTATGGAAAAACTCCTCCTTGCTCACTATTGATTAAAAATCTTGGATTTAAAAGAATTGTTATTGCAATTTTAGATCCAAACAAAAAGGCTACAGGTGGTGCACGCTATCTCAAAGAGAGTGGTTTGGAGGTAGTGGTAGGTGTTAAAGAGCAAGAAGCAAAAGATCTTCTTGAGCCTTTTATTCGCTGGAGTAAAAGTAGATTCATCTTTTTTAAATTTGCCCAAACAATCAATGGAAATTTAACAGCTGGAACTATTAGTAATATTCAATCACGTGAGATAGTGCACCAGTTGCGTAATAAAATAGACCTCCTTGTGATAGGGGGAAATACCGTGAGAAAAGATAGGCCTATTTTGGATAGCCGCCTTGTTCAAGGACGTGCTCCTGATGTTCTTATCTACTCTAAAAAAACAGAGTTTGATGCAAAGATTCCTCTTTTTAAAGTTCCAAAGAGAGAAGTATTTATAGAAGATAGTTTGGAAAGAGTAAAAGAGTATAAATTCATTATGGTAGAAGGGGGCGAAGGGATGCTTAAAGCCACAAGAGCGCTAGTAGATTGGTATATGATCTTCATTGCTCCCAAATCTTTGGAAAAACCAAATTATGCTTTTAATAAGAAGTTACGTTTTTTACATACACAAAACATAGGGGATGATCTCCTTATATGGAGTAAGAATGGATAAGCAGAAAAAAATAGTTTCAATGTTTGACGATATTGCAAAAAGTTATGATATTGCAAATAGGATTCTTAGTTTTGGCAGTGATATTGTATGGCGCAAGAGAGCCTGCAAGAGGGCATTTGAGATCTATAATAATGATAGCATAGAGCGTATTGTAGATGTGGCGTGTGGGACTGGCGATATGCTTGGGTTTTGGGAGCAGACGGCTCGCAAAAAAGGGATTGGTGTAGATGATTTTGTTGGAGTAGATCCTTCTGAGGGAATGCTTGAAGTAGCAAAAGAGAAGTTTCCACACTTTTCCTACGTAGTTGCATTTGCACAAGAACTTCCTCTCCCAAATGAGGCAGCGGAATTTGTCAGTATCACCTATGGTATTAGAAATGTGGTAGAGCGCAAAGAGGCAATTGATGAGTTTTATCGCATTTTAAAGCCGGGGGGAGTGCTTGTTATCTTAGAATTTACCAAACGGCGCAAGCAAAATCTCATGGATAACATTGTCGAGTTTTATATGAAAAATATCTTACCAAGGGTAGGAGGCATGGTATCAGGAAACAAAGATGCCTATGAGTATCTTCCAAACTCCATTGATAGCTTTTTGACTACAGAACAGCTTATTGAAGAGCTGGAAGCTGCAGGGTTTGCTATGGAGTATGTGAAAGCCTTCTCTTTTGGGATCTCTACACTCTTTATTGCTAAAAAAGTATAAGCTCCATGCAGGTTTTAACTGTTTCCCAGCTTAATGAGCAGATAAAATCGCTTTTAGAGTCTCACTTTCTTGAAGTGTATGTAGAAGGAGAAGTGAGCAGACCTACATACCATACCAGCGGACACCTCTACTTTAGTCTCAAAGATGAAAAAAGCGTCATTCGTTGTGTTATGTTTCGTAGTGATCTGCGCAGTGTACCTTTTAGGGTAGAGGAGGGGCAAAAGCTCATCCTCAAAGGCCGCATCGGAATCTACACACCAAGAGGAGAGTATCAACTCTATGCAAAAGAGCTACATCCAGCAGGTGTAGGGTCGTTACAGATAGCTTTCGAGCAACTCAAAAAAAAGCTTGAAGCAAAGGACTATTTTGCAAAGCAACGCCCAATTCCAGATTTTGTAAAAACTATTGCAATCGTTACCTCTGCTACTGGTGCAGCGTTGCAAGATATGCTCCGCATTATTGATAAACGCTGGCCTTTAGTGAAGGTATATATCGTAAATTCCTTGGTACAGGGGAAAGAGGCAGCACAAGATCTTGCTCACTCCATCGAGATAGCAGACTCTCTTGGGGCCGATGTTATGATAGTAGGACGGGGTGGGGGAAGTATTGAAGATCTGTGGTGCTTCAATGAAGAGATAGTTGCTGAAGCAATTTACAAAGCAAAAACTCCCGTTGTCTCTGCAGTAGGGCATGAGATCGATTATGTTATTAGTGATTTTGTTGCAGATCTGCGTGCTCCAACGCCTAGTGCAGCCATTGAGAGGATTTTGCCAGACAAAGAGGAGATTCTACTCTATCTTGATACACTTATAGATAGGATGCACAAACGTATGCAAAGCATTGTAGGACTCAAAGAGCAAGAACTTCGCCATATACAGCAGTCCATGGCACAACTCTCTCCTCATAGAAGACTAGAGCTTTATAGGCAACAAATTGTAAATCTTAGCCAGGGTTTTTCACAGGCTCTGCGCATAAGTTTACAAACCAAAGAGCAAGAGATCCCTAGACTCTTGCAAGCATTGCACAATAGTTTAGCAATGCAATTGCAGGCAAAAACAAATGAGTTAATACTGTTACAGCAAAAGATGGAGATGGCATATAGAGCAAAGGAGCTACCAAAAGGGAGTGCACAAGTAGTAAAGAATGGCAAACCTGTTATGCTATCTGATCTTAAGATAGGTGATGAGGTGCAGCTTCAAGATCTTCACTATCGCGTAGGTGTAAAAGTTGAGAGCAAGGATGCGCTATAAACTCTTTGTTTATGGTACACTCAAAAAAGGACTATGCAATCATTTCTATTTACATGGAGCAACCTTTTTGGGCGAGGCAACAACATTGCAAGCTTATCCCCTCATTGCTCCAAAGAGATGGTATCCTTATCTAATTGATAAGCCAGGTAAGGGAAAGCGCATTAGAGGAGAGCTCTATCTCTTAGAGCTAGCAACACTCAAGCAGATTGATAGACTCGAGGAGCATCCACGCTACTATAAAAGAAAAGTTATCAAAATTTTAGTAAATGGAAAGAGGCAAGAGGCTTTTACTTACTTCTATGCCTCTTTTATACCCTATTGGGAGTTTACTTTTTTAGAAGAGTTTCCCTCCAAAGAGGAGTGAGAGAAGTTTGCTACTTGTCTCACTTGTGACGCGTTTGAGCATTTTTTCAAATTCGCTTGGCTTTTTCCATACAGCTTTTTTTACATTTGCTAATTTTTCTACTGCTTTTTTCGCTTCATACTGTGTGCCAACTGCATCAATGAGGCCAACCTCTTTAGCTCCATAGGCGGTAAATATATGTGCATCCGCCCACTCAGAAGTTTTATTGAGATCAAGCCCTCTTGCTTTTGCTACATCTGTAGTGAACATCTTGTATGTATTAGAAATTACCTTTTTTAACTCCTCCTTTTCAAGCTCACTCCATTTGCGAAAAGGTGTGCCTACCTCTTTATATTTTCCAGCTTTCACAACTTGAGGCTCTATACCGATTTTATCAAGAAGCTTTTGCAGATTAGGTGCTTCAAAAATAACACCAATAGATCCGATAGTGCTTCCAGGATTTGCTATGATTTTATTTGCCCAGATGCTTGCATAGTAGCTTCCACTTGCCATTGTACCTACTGCATAGGCTACTACAGGTTTTTTTTCTCGTAGTCTCTTAATTGCATAACTAATTTCAACTGATGGTGCAACTGCACCTCCTGGAGAGTTGACTACAAAAAGCACACCTTTAATATTCTCATCTTGTGCCTCTTCAATCTGTTCTAAGACTGTTTTTGCATCTAAAATTGCACCATCAAGTGAGATCTCCATGAGATTTGGTTGAGAGATCTGCTCTTTTTGCATCACTCCAAAAAGCAGCAGTACAATGAGCAAAAAGATGATTGCTTTGAAATACTTTTGAATGAAATCAAGTGTAGCCGTAATAGGTAAAAAGAGTATTTTTAGAGGGTTTGTTTTGTTGTTAGAGTTCTGTTCCATCTATGAATACCTTTCGAGGAAGTTGTGTATGCAAAATAATATGCAAATATATCTCTTCACGAGCTCGTAAATCATCTGGAATATCGACAATTTGAAAATTTGCTGGTAGGCCTGGAGCGATTTTACCACCAGGAAATCCAAGAACTTCATGGCTAAAATCAGTAGATTTTACTATAAGATCTTTTGCAAAAGTGACTGCATTCTTATGGGAATGCATAAAAAGAGCTGCACGCATCTCCTCATACATATTGAGTGAATAATTAGAACTTAGCCCATCTGTAGCGAGAGTATAAGGATTGTGCAGCGTATCGATATCGAGTACTCCATTGCCAAGGAGTCTGTTAGAGATAGGGCAGTGGATAATAGTAGCATCAAAATCTTTAATGAGTTCGCGCTCTTTGTCTGTTGTATGGATCATATGCACAAAAAGTGTGCGCAAATTTTGGAAAAGCTGTAAAAATCGCATTGGCTCATTTGCTGGTGTGCTTTGGCCTAAAAGCTCTTTGAAAAATTTTTTGAATGGACCAGTAGCATGATCAAGCCACTCTCTCTCAGCACGGCTTTCAGCGTAGTGTACACTGACAAATGCATTGTCACGTCTTGCTATTTCCAAAGCTTTTTTTGCCAAGATATAGTGCACAGAGTAGGGAGAGTGAATAGCGATGCCCGCTTTGAATGTAGGTGATTCAAGTTTTTTGCTCCGCGTGTAGCGCTCAATAAATGAGGTATACATTACATCTGCAGCTGCTGGATTGGAGCCTATTATTTCATTAAAAAAGTGTACTCTAAGTGGTGAGGTGGCACACAGTTCCATCTCTTCACCATAGCTGCTAATTTCGCCTATTGTGCTTGTACCGGAGTGCAAAATCTGTTTTATTGCTTCTTCTAAACAATTTTCCTCGCAGCGAGGAAGAAGATCTTCTCTATGCTCAATGACGCTATAGAGCCAAACGAGAAAATCCCCATAACTCAGCGTTGCTCTATTTGCACTAAACTCCAAATGCACATGGGGATTGGCAAAAGTAGGGAGGAGTGCGGCATTTCCGTAGTCATGAATCTCTGCATTGGGAAACTGTACGCGCAGTTTTTCTAAAGGAGCAATCGCTATAATCTCTTTATCATAGGCAATAGCCATATCTTGCTCTATAGTATGTGGAGTGAGGAGATATTTCGCATAAGCTATTTGCAATAAAAACTCCTTTAGCTAAAAGTTGTTATAATCATAACCAAAATTTTAACAAAAGGATATTTGTATGAAAGTAATGGTGATCCAAGGTCCAAATCTTAATATGTTGGGTATTAGAGAGCAGCAGATTTATGGTCCAATGAAACTTGAAGAGATCCATACGCAGATGAAGGCTTTTGCTGATGCAAATGGTATGGATATTGAGTTTTTCCAATCAAATCTTGAAGGTGAAATTGTTGATAAAATTCAAGAGTGTTTAGGTGATGCAGATGGTATCATTATCAATGCAGGAGCATATACTCACACCTCTATTGCTATTCGTGATGCAATTGCAGCAGTACAGCTTCCTACAATCGAAGTACATCTTAGCAATGTCTATCGAAGAGAAGAGTTTCGTCAAAAGAGTATGATAGCTCCTGTTTGTGCTGGAGTGATTACCGGTTTTGGTCCATTTAGTTACCACCTTGCTATGGTAGCAATGAATCAAATTTTTCAAGAGATTAAAGCGATAAAAGCGCAACAGCAAGCACAGCAACAAGCACAACAGCAGTCCTAAGGAGGAGATCCTTTTGGACTGTATATATAAAGATGAAAATGCTGTCTACTATGAGGTAGGTTTTAGTTGTGATAATGAGCTGCTTTTGTGTCTTGGAAGTGAAAAGTTTTTTATCACAGATGCACGCTATATGATCGAAGCACAAGAGCATATTAAAAATGCTGCCGTTATAGAAGCGCGCGATCTCTACAAAGCTGCCCGGGAAATTCTTCGCAAAAGTGCATGCAAAAAACTCTTTTATGATCCCAATGAGTTTAACTGTGCACAACTGGAGAGTTTGCGCAAACTCCCCCTCCACCTTACTCCCAAGCCCAATCTCTCTTGGCAAAAGCGTATTATAAAAAGTGAAGAGGAGATAGCTCTTATCCAAAAATCTGCACAGCTCAATGCTTTGGCATTTGATGCATTTGCAAAGACTCTACAAAAAAGTGAAGGTAAAAAAGAGAAGTTCCTCCACTGGGAAGCCAAGACAGTTTTAACTTATCATGGAGAATATGATCTAAGTTTCGATCCTATTGTTGCAATTAATGAGAATGCTGCCAAACCCCATGCTTTACCAAGTGACAAGGTACTGCACAGAGGGGATTTGATTCTTTTTGATGCTGGTATCAAATATAAGCGCTACTGCTCTGATCGTACACGTACAAGTTATTATGAAGAGAATATAACTTTTGAAAAAGTTCAGAAGTTTTCTAACCCTAAAATCCAAAAAGCTTACGATATAGTAAGAAAAGCGCAAGAAAAAGCGATAAGTGCCGCTAGAAGCGGAATGAGAGCAAAAGATCTTGATAAAATTGCTAGAGAAATTATCGATAGAAGTGAATTTAAGGGATATTTTGTTCACTCATTGGGGCATGGAGTAGGATTAGATATTCATGAGATGCCTTTTATCAATGCGCGTAATGAGCAGATTTTAGAAGATGGTATGGTCTTTACTATAGAGCCAGGTATCTATATTCCAGGGGAGTTTGGTATACGTATTGAAGATATGGTGGTACTGCGCAATGGACGAGCAGAGGTTTTATAGTTGAGAAAGAGTATCAGTGAAGATTTGCAGCTCTTTTTTACCGGAGGATTTCCTGCTGTATTACAGACAAAATGCTATAATAATTTTGCTATTTTAGGTATTGGTGGTAATATTGGCAATGTGAAAAGAAGATTCAAAAAGCTTCTGCTTTTTCTCCAATCTAATCCTAAAATCAGACCAATTGCAACAGCTCCAATTCTTAAAAATCCACCTTTTGGGTATATTGAACAAGCCGATTTTTATAACTCTATCATTGCAGTAGATACTACATTTTCTCCACAAGAGCTCCTTCGTTATGCTTTATATATTGAAAAACGTTTTAAAAGGGAGCGTACTTTTAAAAATGCTCCCCGTACACTTGATGTAGATATTATCTTTTTTGAAGACAAAATAGTAAACAAAAAAGATCTCTTCATTCCTCATCCCTTTTGGAGCGAGCGTGAATCGGTTATAATTCCTCTAAAATTTTTGTTGGAGTTTGGATGAGGTTTGTAACGATTACCAGTGGCAAAGGGGGTGTTGGTAAAAGTACTTTGGCTGCTAATATATCCTATCTTTTATCGATTTATGGATATAAAACAGCAATTTTTGATGCAGATGTGGGTTTAGCCAACCAAGATATAATATTCAATGTAAAACCGCAAAATACAATTTTAGATGTTTTAAAAGGTGATGCAAATTTTGAAGATATAGTTGTGCAGCTCAATAACAACCTCTATCTTATACCAGGTGAGAATGGGGAGGAGATCTTTCAGTACAAAAATAGTGATATTTTGGAGAAGTTTTTTGCTGGAGTAGAGAAATTTAACGATTTTGATTTTTTAATAATTGATACTGGAGCTGGGATAGGAGAGTATGTACAAAGCTTTATTAAAGCAGCTACAGATACGATAGTTGTGACCATTCCAGATCCTTCAGCTATAATGGATGCTTATTCTATGATAAAATATACTCTCAAAGTAAAAAGTGAAATTTATCTTGTTGTTAATCGTACTAAAAGTGCAAAAGAGGCGCATGAGATTTTTGTAAAGTTAGAGAGTGTGGCAAAAAAGCACATCGATCCCAATGCACACATAGAGTTTTTGGGATATGTGGAAAAGAGCAACTTAATCGAAGAGGCATCAAAAAGACGCGAGATTGTTGTGCAATCTTATGCTTCATCGATTCCAGCAATTGAAATTGCCAATATAGTCAAAAAACTGACAAACTCTTTGACAAAAGATGGAGAACATATCAAAGAGACACCAAATATTGCTATATTTTTTAAAAGGCTTTTGCAACAAATTTGAGGAGAAAGGGTGAAAAAGGTACTACTAGCTATGAGTGGGGGAGTGGATAGCTCCTTTACTGCTACTTTGCTACAAAAAGAGGGTTATGAGGTTGTTGGGGTATATTTTAAGTTTCATCCCCATGAAGAGTATCATGAAAAAAATATTCAAAATATAAAGCAGGTAGCTAAACTGCTAGAGATTGAATACTATATAGAAGATCGTATGCAGGAGTTTCAAGAGCGCGTATATAAGCCCTTCGTTGATGGCTATATTGCAGGACTTACGCCAAATCCTTGTGCACTGTGCAATCGCGTTATGAAATTTACTGAGCTCATTGCTTTTGCAGATAAGCTGGGAATAGAGCATGTAGCTACAGGACACTATGCAATTACCGATGGAAAATTTATCTATGAAGGAGTAGATAAAACAAAAGATCAGAGCTATTTTCTTTTTAATCTCAAAAGAGAGTTTTTACCACGTATCCTCTTTCCTTTGGGTAAACGCCTCAAAGAGGATGTGAAAAAAGAGGCTCTGCAAATCCCACTTTTGCGTTCTATTGCAGAGCAAAAAGAGAGTAGCGAGATCTGCTTTGTACAAAACAGCTACATAGATGTACTCAAAGAGCATACGCAAGTAGATATGCCAGGTGTAGTAGTTAATAAGCGCGGTAAAGTGATAGGTGAGCATAAAGGGTATATGCACTATACTATAGGAAAGCGTAAAGGATTTCGCATCCATGGTGCCCACGAGCCACACTATGTAGTAGATATGATTCCCCAAAAAAATATTATAGTTGTTGGTAAAAAAGAGGATCTTGCCAAGAAACGCATTGTTTTGCGTGGGCTCAATATGTTTATAGATAAAAAAGAGTTTGATTGTTTTATAAAAGTGCGATACCGCACCCATAAAGTTCCCTGTCATGTCAAAATAGATGAGAATGTAGCTTTAGTAGAATTAGAAGAGCCTGTCTATGGAGTAGCAAAAGGGCAGGCCGGGGTCTTTTATGAGGGAGAAAAAGTCATAGGTGGCGGATGGATAGTTTAGCTATAATTACAACAAAAAGTTATGGGAGAGATAATGCGAGGTTATAAAGTCTTTTCTGGTACTGCACATCCGGAATTTGCTGCACAAATGGTGCAATATTTAGGCGTTCCCCTTTCACAGGCGACTGTGAGTAGATTTAGTGATGGTGAGATCAATGTACAGATAAAAGAGTCTGTACGTGGACGTGATGTATTTATCGTGCAACCTACTGGAGCGCCAGCAAATGATAATTTGATGGAACTACTTATAATGACTGACGCCCTGCGCAGATCGAGTGCAGCTTCTATCACTGCTGTTGTGCCATATTTTGGTTATGCAAGACAGGATAGAAAAGCAGCGCCGAGAGTTCCCATCACAGCAAAGCTTATTGCAAATATGATGGAAAAAGCTGGTATTACACGCGTTATTACAATGGATCTCCATGCAGGGCAGATTCAAGGTTTTTTTGATATTCCTGTGGACAACCTCTATGGTTCTATTATTTTCAAAGAGTATGTCAGAAGTAAAAATCTCAATAGTCCTGTAGTTGCGAGTCCAGATATTGGCGGTGTTGCAAGAGCTAGATATTTTGCCGAGAAGCTTGGATATGATATGGTCATTGTTGATAAAAGACGTGAAAAAGCAAATGAGTCTGAAGTTATGAATATCATAGGCAATGTGGAAGGAAAAGATGTAATTATTGTTGATGATATGATTGATACTGCAGGCACAATAGTCAAAGCAGCAAAAGCGCTTAAAGAAAAAGGAGCTACTTCTGTTATGGCCTGCTGTACACACCCTGTGCTCAGTGGCCCAGCATATGAGAGAATTGAAGAGGGAGAGCTTGATGAGTTGGTAGTGACAAATACTCTTCCTCTTAAAAGAGAGTCTAGCAAAATTAAGGTGCTCTCAGTGGCAAATCTCTTTGGTGAAGTTATTAGAAGAGTTTACTATAATGAGAGCGTAAATAGTCTCTTTCATTAAAAAAGGTTACTATGGAAAATATTAGAAACTTCTCCATCATTGCACATATCGATCACGGAAAAAGTACACTTGCCGATAGGCTTATCCAGACCTGTGGAGCGATTGAAGATCGCAAGATGAGTGAGCAGGTGATGGATACGATGGATATAGAAAAAGAGCGGGGTATTACTATTAAAGCCCAAAGTGTGCGGCTTCGTTACAAGGCAAAAGATGGCAAAGAGTATATTCTCAATCTCATCGATACGCCTGGACACGTGGATTTTAGCTACGAAGTGAGTAGATCTTTGGCTTCAAGTGAGGGAGCACTCCTTGTAGTGGATGCAAGCCAGGGAGTAGAAGCACAAACAATTGCCAATGTCTATATCGCTTTGGAAAACGATCTTGAGCTTATTCCTGTCATTAATAAAATTGACCTGCCAGCGGCGGAGCCTGATAGAGTCAAAGAGGATATTGAAAATACTATTGGTCTTGATTGTACAGATGCAATTGAAGTGAGTGCAAAGACAGGGATTGGCATAGAAGAGCTTCTTGAAGCTATTGTAGAGCGTATTCCAGCTCCAAAGGGAGATCCAAAAGCACCCATAAAAGCGCTCATCTATGATAGTTGGTTTGATAGTTATTTGGGAGCTCTTGCACTGGTGCGCGTCTTTGATGGGGAGATTAAAAAAGGACAAGAGGTGCTTGTCATGGGTACAGGCAAGCAACATGAGGTATTAGATCTCATGTATCCTCATCCCCTCTCTCCCCAAAAAACAGATGCTATAAAAACCGGTGAGATTGGCATTGTTGTTATGGGACTTAAAAACATCGGTGATGTGCAGGTTGGAGATACTATTACAGATGCTAAAAACCCTACAGCTGAGCCTATTGAAGGGTTTGAAGAGGCAAAACCCTTTGTCTTTGCTGGACTATACCCAATCGATACCGATAGATTTGAAGATTTGCGTGAAGCGCTTGATAAACTCAAACTCAATGATGCAGCCATTACCTATGAGCCGGAGACTTCAGCAGCTCTTGGATTTGGCTTTCGCGTAGGATTTTTGGGGCTGCTTCATATGGAGGTAGTCAAAGAGCGATTAGAGCGAGAGTTTGGTTTAGAACTCATTGCAACTGCTCCTACTGTTACATATAGAGTCAAAAAGACAGATGGTACAGAAATCGCTATTCAAAACCCCAGTGAGCTTCCACCTCCCCAAGAGATCGATACAATCTATGAGCCCTATGTGAAAGCGACCATCATTACTCCAACAGAGTTTTTGGGTAATGTGCTTAACCTCCTCAGTGAGAAGCGAGGTGTGCAGCAAAAGATGGATTATATCACTGAAGATCGTGTGATGCTTGAGTATGAGATCCCGATGAATGAGATTGTTATGGATTTTTATGATAAGCTCAAAACTGTTACGAAAGGGTATGCGAGTTTTGATTATGAACCAAGTGGCTACAAGGAGGGGGATCTTGTAAAACTTGATATTCGCGTATCAGGCGAAGTAGTAGATGCTCTATCTATTATTGTTCCAAGGGATAAAGCACAATACAAAGGACGAGAGCTTGTCAAAAAGATGAAAGAACTCGTGCCAAGGCAGCTCTTTGAAGTAGCTATTCAAGCAAGTATTGGTAATAAGATAATTGCGAGAGAGACTGTGAGCGCAATGCGCAAAAATGTTACTGCAAAATGTTATGGTGGTGATATTACACGTAAACGAAAGCTTCTTGAAAAGCAAAAAGCTGGGAAGAAACGTATGAAAGCAATAGGTAAAGTGCAACTTCCACAAGAAGCCTTTTTGAGTGTCTTGAAGATTGATTAATGCGCCTCTTCGCTTTTGTAGCACTGCTCCTCCTTGGATGTAGTTACAAAAGCGTGGAGCTCTCCCCGCAAGTGACTCCTGTTTCCAATACATCTTTGCACATTGTAATTGAAGAGCAGATTACTCCTCTACTTGGGTATATTGTCGATAAAAACAAAAAAATACCTATCAAAATCGATAAAAGTATTGGAGCGCTTCTTAAAGCAAAACTTTCTCAAACAAAAAACAAAAAGCTTGCGACATACGCTATTCATTTGAAAATTCAAAAAGTGCGTATTGTATATTTTCCTCAAAAAAGTGGAAATAATCTTTTTGGTAAACTGCTGCTTGAAGTAAAACTATCTCAAAAAAATAGACTGTTTATTAAAAAAATTGCTATTAATAGGGCGCTCCATATTATGCCAATAGATTATGAGAAAAAAATTGAGCAACTCTTATATTCTATGATAGAAGAGGCTGCAGAACTCATTGAGGAGATAGTGTGAGATGTTTAGTGTGTGAGAGATTCTCGCTTTTACATATTTGTAAAAAGTGCCAAAAAGAGCTGTTGCAACCAATTCTGAGAAAAAGAGAGCTAATTGACAACTTTTTTGTGTATAGCTTTTACGATTATTCTGAGATAGAAGAGCTCTTATATACAAAATATCACTATATTGGAAGTTATATTTATAAGATCTTAGCTAACAACTCTTTACGTAAATTTGCTATAGAGTTTCATTTGGATGCAGGAATTGTTGCAATCGATGATAAAATCTCTCAGCATGGCTATTCCCATACAGCAATTTTAGCTCACAGTATGAAGAGCAAAAATCTTCAACTATGTCGTAATACCTTATGGGCAAGTAACAGTGTAAGCTATGCAGGTAAATCTCTTGCATTTCGCCTCAGTAATCCTAGAAATTTTATTTACAAGGGCAAAAAAGAAGATATTATTTTAGTTGATGATGTAGTTACAACTGGTACTACTCTCAAAGAAGCTTACAGTGTAGTAAAAAGAGCAGGTGCAAACCCGCTCTTTGCTTTAGTTTTAGCTGATGCGAAGAGATGATTATTTTTCTACGCCCAAAATATAGTAGGTCTCTTTGTTTTCAACTTTTTGAAGCTTAACATTATATTTGTCTGCCCATTTGGATATCTCGTTTTTTGCTACTTCGATTGCTGAAGGCTCAGTGGCTTCAATTTTTATTTTGAAGTAGGGATGGGAGTTTGACATTGCAACAAAACCACCATAGTTTTTGAGATGATCATTGAGTGCAACAATATGCTTTTGTATCTGCTCAAAACCAGGAGTAGCTTTTTGAATAGCTTCTAGTTGGCGAATGTTGCTATCATCTGGGTGATAGCCAAGTTGTGTCAAAAGACCTTCAGTGGATAACTGCATAAAAACTCCTTTCATGATTATATGGGATATCTTAGTTAAAAAAAGCTTAGAAGAGAATAGATTTTTTTCTATTGGGAGAAATTCGTATAAGTAATACACTCATATATTTTCACAAAAAATAAAAAATCAAATCTGTACTATGTCCAATAATAAATGATTCCCGAGGTTACCATGTTGATTTTTTATTAGAGTGTTTGACCAACAACAAAAGAAATATTTGTGTCATATAAGTTTGTAAAAATTTTTTACTTTGAATTCATACAGCTTATAACATAGTAAAAGTATTTTTATTTCTGGAAATAGAACAATTCATAGAACAGTTTATTTTAAAATTCTTACTTTCAAGCCTTTCTTATCATCTATCAATTATAATTTGATAAATTTATATTAATATTAGATAGAGAATTATGAAAAATTTGTATGCTATTCAAAGCTATATTGAATCTGTCGCAAAACGTTATGCTACTGGTATTTCTACCGAACATAGTTACAGAGTGGATTTACAAAATCTTATTGCTCATTTCTGTCCCGATCTCACAATCACAAACGAACCTAAGCGTCAAGCTTGTGGGGCTCCCGATTTTATCGTTACAAAAAAGAGTATCCCAGTTGGATACATAGAAGCCAAGGATATTGGCAAAGATCTTGACGATAAAAGTTTGCAGGAGCAATTTGATCGATATCGCCAATCTTTGGATAATCTTATAATCACAGACTATTTACAATTTCGCTTTTATCGACTTGGAGAGGAGAAGGCTCGCGTCAATATAGGAGATATTGAAAACAAAAAAATAGTACCTATTAAAGAAAACTTAGAAAAATTTGCTACTTTGATACGAAACTTTTGCATATATCGGGGCCAAACGATAAAATCCTCTAAAAAGCTCTCTGAAATGATGGCGATCAAAGCGAGGCTTCTTGCTAATGTGATTGCCAGTGCACTTCAAAGCGATGAAAAAACCGAAGCCAACTCCACACTCAAAGAGCAGCTTGAAGCTTTTCGTAAAATACTCATCCACGATATCGGACCAAAAGAGTTCGCTGATATCTATGCCCAGACAATCGCTTATGGAATGTTTGCCGCCAGACTTCACGATCCTACTTTGGAGGATTTTAGCCGTCAAGAAGCCGCCGAGCTCATTCCAAAATCGAACCCCTTTTTGCGCTCCCTTTTTGGATATATTGCTGGTCCCGATATAGATGACCGTATTCGCTGGATTGTAGATGATCTAGCTGATATTTTCAGAGCAACTGATGTAAAATCACTTCTTAAAGGATTTGGAACAGCAACGGCGCAGACCGATCCGATGCTGCACTTCTATGAAACTTTTCTCGGCCATTATGACAAGAAGCTTAAAAAGAGTAGAGGTGTCTGGTACACTCCTGAGCCTGTGGTAGGCTTTATCGTTCGATCGGTAGATCATCTGCTCAAGAGCAAATTCAATCTCTCCGATGGCCTTGTCGACACTAGTAAAATCACAATCAAAATCAAATCCTCTCAGGGTGGAGACAGACGTTATGCTGATGGGTACAAACGGATAGAAAAGGAGATACATAAAGTACAGATACTCGATCCGGCAGCCGGAACAGGTACCTTTCTTGCAGATATCCTCAAGCAAATTTATCGAAATTTTGAAGGGATGCAGGGTATTTGGAGCGAATATGTAAAAGATCATCTCATTCCCCGTCTCAATGGCTTTGAGATACTGATGGCCTCTTATGCGATGGCACATTTAAAGATGGAGCTTTTGTTAAGTGAAACGGGCTATAATGCCGAAAGCTACCAGCGATTGCGTATTTTTTTGACCAACTCTCTCGAAGCCTACCATCCAGATACTGGAACGCTTTTTGCCACTTGGCTGGCAAGAGAAGCTGAGGAAGCCAACAAGGTTAAGCGGGATACACCTGTAATGGTAGTATTAGGCAATCCTCCCTATTCAGGGCATTCGGCCAATAAAGGCGAATGGATCGCTAAACTGCTCGAAGATTACAAGCAAGAGCCTGGAGGTGGCAGACTACGAGAGAAAAATCCTAAATGGCTCAATGATGACTATGTAAAATTTATCCGTTATGGTCAGTACTACATTGAGCGTAACGGAGAAGGGATCTTAGCATACATTAATCCTCATGGCTATCTTGACAATCCAACCTTTCGTGGGATGCGCTACAATCTATTGCAAACCTTCGATGAGATCTATGTCCTCGATCTCCATGGGAATGCTAATAAGAAAGAGCGGGCTCCCGACGGCGGAAAAGATGAAAACGTCTTTGACATCAAACAGGGCGTAAGTATCAATATCTTCGTTAAAATGGGCAAAAAGCCCAAAGGAAAATTGGCGAAAGTCTATCACCACGAACTCTATGGGCTTCGCAAAAGCAAATACGACTATCTCGACTCCCATAGCGTCGCCTCGGTAGATTATACGGAGCTAAAACCAAAAGCTCCTCAGTATTACTTCATGCCCAAAGATGAAGAGGCGATGGCGAAGTATCAGCTGGGATTTGCACTCAATGAACTGTTTCCAGTCAATTCTGTGGGCATTGTTACATCAAGAGATAGCCTTGTAATAGCAGAGAACAAAAAAGAGCTTATTGAGAAAATAAAAACCTTTTTCGAGCATGATGAAAACTATCTGAAGAATATATTGAAGCTAAAAGAGAATAAAAGCTGGAAAATTGCTGAAGTGAAAAAACGAGCGTCTTTCAATGAAAAGTTTATTTACCCTATATCTTATCGGCCATTTGATGATAGATATATCTACTATGATACAGAAAATTTCATTGAACGAGGTCGTGAAAAAGTAATGCGCCATATGCTGGTCGGAGAGAATATAGGGCTTCTTATTAGCAGACAAGGAGAAGAGGCAAATCGAGAGTTTTATGATACTGTAAGTGTTACTTCAAAAATTGTTGATTTGAATTATTTTAGAAGAGGGGGAGTAATATTGTTACCAATTTATAGATATCCTGAAGAATCCTCCTTAAGCAAACAACGCTCACCAAACCTCAACAAGGAAATTCTCTCAAACATAGAAAAAAGCCTCGGACTTCATTTTGTACCCGAAAAGAGTGAAGAGCCAAACACCTTCGCCCCAATCGATTTGCTTGACTACATATACGCTGTGCTTCATAGCCCCAGCTATCGCCAAAAATACGCAGAATTTCTTAAATCCGATTTTCCAAGAGTGCCATATCCAGACAATAAAAAACTATTTTGGAGACTAGTAGAGCTTGGCAGCAGATTGCGACAAATACATCTGCTCGAATCCAAAGAGCTCTCTCCTCCTATTATTACATATCCTATCGATGGAAACTGTCAAGTGCAACCTAAAAATGTACCAAGATGCGAAGTGAAAATGTACCACTTTGAAACTAAAAATTGTTATCGAGTCCAGTAATAAGGACACCAGCTTTTCTTTTTTGCTTAAGCCTGTAGCTTTCACCTTGGATATTGAGTATATGGCTATGGTGAATAAGCCTATCAAGTATTGCTGTAGTTAACGCTTCATCATTGTTGAGCACCTCCTTGAATTTTGTAAAAGATAGATTGCTTGTAATGATAATTGATCCTATTTCATACCGTTTATTGATAACCTGGAAAAAGAGATTGGCCTGGTTTTCATTGAGCTTGATATAGCCAAATTCATCGATAATCAAGAGTTTTACCGTATTGATAACCTTTTTGAAATAGTGCTGCAACCTGTTGGTCTGCTGCGCAATCTCAAGTTGTAAAAGCAGATCTGCTGCAGTGATGAATTTTGTTTTTATTCTTGCTTGTGTAGCAAGATATCCCAAAGCTATGGCCATGTGGGTTTTCCCAACACCGCTTGGTCCAATAAGCAGGATATTTTCGGCATTCTCTATAAATCTTAAAGTAGAAAGTTCATTAATAATATTTCTATCTACCGCAGAAGATGAGAAATCAAACATCTCTATGGTCTTTACTTTTGGAAAGCCTGCCATTTTCAGTGTTGTTGCTTTTGAACGCTCTATCTTCTTTTGATGTTCATATCTAAAAAGCTCAAGCAAAAAGTGGCTGTATGAAAGATTCTTTTTAGCTGCTTCTTGCGCTATGGATGAAAAGCTCTCTTTAATGGCAGGAAGTTTAAAAAGCGCAGCATACTCTTGTATCTGTTCATTTATACTGTGTATCTCTTTATGCATGGCAAACTCCCAAAAGCGCATCATACTCCTCTAAAGAACTCTTAGCTGTATTATGTATGTTTATGCTGTTTTTATACTTTTTATTTGACAAGGAAAGCTTTTTATCTATGCAATTGTCATATTCTTTTTTGTTATGCAAGCTTTTTGGCTTGGCTAAAATTATTAGCGGCAGCAGAACTTTTTGCTCTTTTATAAAGAGCTCTTTTGGTTTTTGCTTCGTTGTTGCGTGCACTCTATTATGAACAATTTCAAGCCACTGAAATATCTGGCTGTTAAGAAGCTTTGTATCTATAACAAGCGAAGAGTTTTTGAGTCTTGCTTTCAAAGGAATATAGAAGTTTCCTTTCATATAGCCTATAACTCTCTCTACCTTCCCTTTTGTTTTTGCCCTGTAGGGTTTACAAAGTTTTGGAATAAATCCATACTCTTTGGAAAAATCCAAAAACCTCTCATTAAATCTGTGTTTTGCATTCCCGTAAGCGTTATGCTCTATCACCACGCTTTTGAGGTTGTCGTAAAGAATGGTTCTAGGCACTCCCCCAAAGAAGGCGAAAGCCTTTTTATGACAATCTATAAAACTATCAAAGCGCATATTGTCTGTAAAGCAGATAAATGCGTATCTGCTATAGCCCAAAATCATCGCAAAGGCATAAATGGGATTCTTCCCTCTTCTCTTCGTATCACCGTCCAGTCAGCTTGCGCCTGCTCGCCCGGATCTGTCTCAAATCGCACTACCTCTTCCTCTTTTACGCTCATATGCTCTTTATAAAGCCCGCTCATAAACGCCTGCAATATTCTTATCTTCCCCTCATACCCTTTTGCTGTAATCTCCCGGTATATTACCGTTGAAGGAATTTTATCCGGCAACCCTTGAGCTATTCTCTTTTTTATATACTCTTTGTATGGATCGAGCTTCGATTTGTAAACTCTCGGTTTTCTTGGCAGAAGCTTATCCTCTTTGAGTCTTTTGGATACGGTTCTTCTATCAAGTCCCGTCATCCTTGCAATAGCTCTTATGCTGTATCCTTGTCTGTAAAGTGTATGTACCATCACAAACTCCTCGTATGTAATCACTATTGCCTCCAAATATTTTTGGAAGCGATTATATTCTCTTATATTTCCTCATCTCATGGATGGTACATTTTCATCTTGCGTCTGTGGTGTATTTTAACATTGCAGGTGACAGAAACAACACCATCACTAGAAAAATTGTTAAAAAGGATTTCGAGATCACAGACAAAGAGAAAGGCATCGGGCGTATCTGGATAAATGACACTCAATACTTTGGTCAAATACCCCTTAAAGCCTGGGAGTTTTATATCGGAGGCTATCAGCCTGCCCAGAAGTGGCTCAAAGACCGCCATGGTAGAACGCTTCGGTTTGAAGATATCCGCCACTATCAAAAGATCGTCAAAGCCCTTATACTAACCGATGAAATAATGCAAGAGATCGATGCTACTGAGTTTGCAAAATTATTATAAATTTTATTTTTTCATTTGAGATAAAATCAAATAGAATGATTTTTGAATAGAAATATATAAGATACAGAGTATAACAATTAATTTTGTGACGGATGTTTATAAAAATGGAGATTAATAAGAAATAAGTGGCTCCGGATGCAGGATTCGAACCTGCGACCAACCGGTTAACAGCCGGTTGCTCTACCGCTGAGCTAATCCGGAATATCGAAGTTTAGAAGCTTCGCGTTTGATTTGTGAGTAGAATTATAAGCAAAAAATTTTTGCTTGTCAAGAGTTTGTATAAGTCCAATACATATGGCACTCATTATAATTTTCAAGGAGGTATTGTACCGGAGATTTAAAATTAAGAGAAGAGTGTGGTATTTTGGTATTGTAATATCGATAAGCCACTGGGCTTTAGTTGTTTGCATAATTTTTCTGATATGTTCAAATGTACCTTATCAACTATCGATAATACAACGTTACGAACGGTCTCATAAAACTTATTTTTATTGTATATTTGCCAAATTAACAACAAAAATCAAAAGTATTTCAATAACTAAACATTTCAACTAAAGTATCTGCAATCTCTTTTGCTTTTGTTTGGTCAACTTTCCCAACTTTTTTCACAAGTCTACTTTTATCAACTGTTCTTATTTGATCTAATAACACTAACCCTTCTTTATTTTGGAATTTTATTTTTGGCCGGAAAATGAATTCAAATCCTTTGCTAGTTAGGGGAGCTATTATAACGGTTCTTAAAACATTTATTTCATCTGGCGAAACTATAATACAAGGTCTTGTTTTTTGAATTTCAAAACCAACGGTTGGATCAAGTTTTACAAGATAAATCTCAAATCTTGAGACTTTCATTACCATTCCCAATCTTCAAATGTTTCATTTAAAAACTCTTCTACAATACCTTTATCTTTTTTATCTTTGTTTTTGGCTAAAACCTCTTCAATATTCTCTTTCCAGTTTAATCTATTTTTTTGTTTAATAGGTTTTAATAGCAGTCCCTCTTTTGTTACTACAAATTCTATTTCTGCATTTTCTAGATTTGCTTGTTTAATAATTGGTTGGGGTATTCTAATTCCTTTTGAATTACCTATTTTGATCAATGTAGCCATATTTTTCTCCTTATTCTGAATATAATCATATCAGCAGCTATTTGGTAATTATATTGTAATTACTTATTTCTGTCAATCTTTTGTATAAGTCCAATTCATTTGGCACTCATTATGATTTATTTTCAAGAAGATATTGTATCGGAGATTTAAGATTAAGTGAATGACAGGGTATTTTATATAATAATCGATAAAGTGTCCATGAATAGTCCTATCGAATCACTCATTGTGTGCATTCATCTCAGGTTTTTTATCTACTTCTTCTAAAGCTCTCTTTCATCAAAAAAATTGGTCTTCTCTTGAATAGATATTTTTAAAAGAACTTTTGAATTTATCCCGGCAGTCCGTCTGCTCGTGGAGTAATTAACCATTTAAAATATCGTATCATATAAATAACAAAAGGCAGTGTCCAAATAACTGCAGAGAGTTCGTAGAGTATTTGAGAATGCTCGGGGTAAAAGGCAACAGCTGTCCTAAGCAGTGCCGCGATAACGATAGAGATTGTTCCCAAACAGATAAAATTGTCTCTTGTTTTAGCAATATCTCTTCCAGTATGAACAATCGTAACAACAATCATAACCACATAAAACGAAAGTGTCCAAGCGCCGGTTGTAAGCATATGCAGAAGATCTCCGTTAAAAAGTTTCATTCCACTTAGGTAGTTATAGCCAATAAGTCCGTAACCAACTGCAATCAAAACTGGAACGAGCTCTAATGAGAAAATGAGCTTTTTAAATAAAATATTTGTCTCTTCATAATTGATAAAATCATTCAAAATTGCCAAAGCTGCACTTGCTGTGCCTAAAGCCACCCAGCCTAATGCTCTGTTTTGCGGAAAGAAAAATTCAAGTGCGCTAAAAAGAGCAATCATAAAAATTGTTAAGTTATATGCCGGAGGTCTTGCAAAAAAGATCTCTTCATATCCTTCATGCTCTAAAATCTCATTGACAGCTTCTGTGTTTACTCTGCGAATCGCAAGAATAATAAGAATTAAAAATAGGCCAAGGCTGAGCTTTAAAACATCTAAAGGATCTGTTTTTACAACTCCTGCAACACTTAAAAAAAACCAAATTTGTGCAACTTGCACAGCTATAAAGGTATAGGCGATGCTGACGTGGCGTTTAGCAGGGTCTTTGAAGATTGGCTTGATAACCAAAAGGGTAAGCCAGGCAAAGAGGATTATGTTAATAATCGCTGCCGGATATACTCCAAGAACTCCCATCAGCCAAAAGGCAATTCTACCTACTATCCAAAATCCAAAAAGAGCGGCTAACTCTTTTCCAACAATTGGAACGGTTCCTGGAAAAAGTTCAGGTGCTCCTGTTAAAATAAAGGCAGCCATTCCTAAAAATCCTACTCCAAAAAGCATCTCGTAGATATGCCAGCTCATGCCATCACCAATAAATGGTAAAGCAATATAACCATTGTAATAAAGCACCCAAAGAAGAATTGAAAGAATCATATAAGGAGGCATCAGCAAAAAGGCTGGGCGAAAACCGTAGGCAAGATAGGTAGGAAAAGCTCCTTTGGGATAGGATTCATAATGTTTTGTAGCTGCCATATTTACTCCAGTTCAAACGTTTCTATAATATAAGGATCTTGTAACAGCTTTGCAGTTTCGCTGTAAACATAGCTATCGTCTCTTTTGCTTTGTGGAATATCAATTGAGAAAGTTTTAACGATTCTGCCGGGATCTGGCTCAAGTACAAAAATCTTATCGCTCAGTTTCACTGCTTCCATTAAGTCGTGTGTTATGAAAAAAATAGTAATTGCTTTTTTGTCAATTAATTCAATCAAATGGTTTTGTAGCTCTCTTTTGAGACCAATATCCAAAGCAGAAAAGGGCTCATCTAAAAAAAGAAGCTCTGGCTTTGTGACAAGGGCTCTAGCGAATGAGACTCTTTGACTCATTCCACCACTTAGCTCTTTTGGAAACTTTTCAAAATCATCCTCTTCTAAATCAAATTTCAAAGCAATCTCTTTTGCTCTTTTGATACGCTCTTTTTTAGAAACTCCTTGAGCTTTGAGACCAAAAGCGATATTATCAAGTACATTTTTCCATGGAAGCAGTCTTGCATCTTGAAAGGCGATTGCCTGGGTTTTAAAGCTATTTTCAATCGTTCCTTCCTGTCTATCCAGTAGACCCGCACATAGCCTAAGAAGCGTTGTTTTTCCTCCACCACTTGGCCCTACAACTGAGACAACTTCTCCTTCATCTATTTCAAAACTGATATCCTCAAGGATTGTTTTATATCCAAAAGAGAATGTTAGATGCTCTACCTTCAATCGCGCCATTTTTCTACTTCTTTTTTAATAGGTTCTAAAAAGATATACTCCACAATCATTAAAAGAGCAATCATAATGACAACAAGTGCAAGAGCTGTTTTGGTATCAAGCTGACTTCTAGCCATCGCCAAAGCCGCGCCGATTCCATCGCTTGTAGCCAAAAGCTCTGCCATTACAACGATCTTCCAAGCCATTCCAAGAGCGCTTACCCAAGCTGGAAAGATGTAAGAGAAGATGTGGGGCAGATAAATATCGGTAAATTTCATCAACTTTGGCACTTTAAAAGTATCTGCCATCTCTTCAAATTTATCTTCTAAGGTTCTTGTTCCTTGCAAAGCTCCGATAAAGACTATTGGCATGGATGCTACAAATACAGTAAATTCAACCGTCATATCTCCCATACCAAACCAAATCATCGCCAAAACGATCCAGGCAATCGGAGGCATTCCCATCAAAATGGTAATAATTGGACGGCTTGCAACGGAGGCTGTAATAAAAAAACCGGCAATTAAGCCAAGGAGCGTTCCAATTGAAAGAGAGAGTCCAAATCCAACAATGACTCTATTAATCGTAATAGAAAGATTGTCTAAAAACTCTTTGTCTTGAAACAGCTCTAAAACACTTTGAAAGCTTTGCAAAGGGGAGGGCAAAATCATATCCCCATAAATTTGATTGCCCACATCCCAGGCTGCAATAAAGAGAAAAATAGCAGCTATGGAGCCCCAGCCGCTCCATAAAAATTTGGGAAAATCTTTGATAATTTTTTTAAGAGCATCCATCAGTAGTAAAACTCCTCATCAGGAAGTTTTCCGCCTATGATTTTTGGACTTTGCTCTTTTAGTTTTTCAAAGAAAAATTCAATATCTTTTTTTGCTTCTTTTGCTTTAACAACTTCCATTTTTACATGGCTAATGGAGTCTGCCACAGCCTCTGGTGTAAACATTTTTACATATTTTACAACAAGTTTTCCTGCCTCTTTTGGATGGCTTTTATACCACTGCATAGCTTCAATGTATGCTTTTTCAAAAGCTTCAACGATTTTTTTGTTTTCTCTCATTTTTCCTACAACTGCCATACCGGCTTGTGGGATTTTAGGTTTTGTATGAAAAGCTTTTGCCCACTCTTGTTGCAAATCAATCCCTCTATAAAGCTCTGGAGCAACGATACTTATAGGAAAAGAGTGTGTTTTTCTAAGTACCATCGATGTTGCAGGCTCTGGCAGGAGGGCATTGTCTTGTCGTCTCATGATAAGCTGGCTAGCTGCATCCATTGGATTGGATACATAGATAAGATGAATATCTTTAGAGCTTAATTTCTTCTGTTTCATAATGGCTCTAAGAACAATATCCGGCATATCGCCTCTCCAAGGAACAAGAAGCGATTTTCCCTTTAGCTTTTCAAGGGTATTTATATTTTTATCTCTAACTAAAATATGCAAAATCCCCCAAATGGAAACATTTAAGAGCTGAATTGGTTGCTTTTTGTTATACAAAATTGAGGCCACGTTCGTTGGCACTGCTACAAAATCTACCTCTTTATTGATAATCATCGCTCTTAGCTGATCAGGGTTTTTCCAAAGGCGAAACTCGATCTTTTTTGCATACTTTTTCAATGCGCCGCTTTCAATTATATGAAAGATTGGATGTGAGACATTTGCAGATGGTCCTGCTATGACGATTTTTTCAAGTTTCTCTGATGCTATTGAAAATGTCAAGAACATCAAAAGCAGCAGTAATAGTTTTTTCATGCCAATCCTTTAGATTATGATTATGATAATAGATTTCAAAATTATATATAATTAAGTTGATTATAACCTTAAAATATTTTGCTAAAAATTTACTCTTAAGCCTGCATAGATATAAGTTCCAACAGTTGAGCCTAGAACATCATCTACATCTTCATCAAAAAGATTGTTTACTCCACCAAAAAGTTCATAATTTTGAGCAAATTTATAAGATGCCGTAAGATCTACCAATGTATAAGGATTAGTTGTCAATTCAACTTTTCCTTTTGGTGTCATTTTTGTATAGTGCTGTTCTCCTGTATAGGTTGCTATTATGTTCATATTAAAGTTTTTAGAAAAAATGTAATCAAACTTTAAAGCAACAACTCTATCTGGATTAAATTCCAAATCTTTCCCAGTTCTTTTGTCTTTTGTTCTTAATTCATTCCAAGTAAGTTCAGAATTTAATCCATTTCCAAAATTGTAATCAAGAGTTAGTTCTAACCCTTTTGTTTCAGCATCACTTATATTAACAAAAGTGTAAGTGCCAGGTTTGCTCCCTGCAACTTTTTGTATGCGATCATCAATTTTATTAAGGAAAAAAGCTATTTCATAACTAAAGCGCTCTTTTGCCCCACTTGCACTAATCTCATAAGAGTTGGTAAATTCTGGCTTTAGATTGTATCCGACAACTTCTGCTCCTTGAATGAGTCCCATTGGGGTTTGTTTGTTGATATAGAGCTCTCTGATATCAGGAGTTCTGTAGCCTTGTGCGAAATTTACTCTTAGGTTAAATAGTTTTGAAAAATTTTTTACTGCTCCTAATCTAAAGGTAGCTTTATTGTCTGCGTTGCTTATAGCATCATATCTTGCTCCAGCAATTACATTAAGAGTATCGCTAACTTCCCACTCATCTTGTAAATAGATGGCTTTATAATCAACCTCTTTTTTCCCCATATTTGGAGTAGAATCAAAAACGGTTGCCTCTCTTTCTTCGTCTCTATATTCAGTTCCAAAAGTTAAAAGATGTGCATCATTTAGAGCATAATTGCCCAAAAGCTCATAAGAAGTAATGTCAACATTAGCATTCATTCCGTTTGCAGCAGATTCAGCCTCGCTGTTATAACCAAAATCTTTCCAATGCTTCATAGTTGTAGTATTTCTTTTCTCATAGTAGTTATTGTAAATCTTTAATTTTAGAGAAAGATCATCACTTGCACTCCACTTTAAATACCCAGAAATATTTCTTCTTGTATTATGATCTTTTGAATTTACTGGTACATTGAATGCTGGAATTGGTTTTCCTTGATTATTTTTATATCCTGATGGATGAAAATATCCGATATATGTTCCCCATCTTTTTTCATCCATATATGAAAAAGCCAAACCTGTGTTTAATGTATCCGAAATTTCATATCCAAATTTAGTTCCTATGTTAAAAACATCAGCTTTTTCACGATAAGTTACATCTGTAGCGTAAGTGTCTTTAGCTTTACCAGCAAATTTAGGATGTTGAGAGGGTGGAACTTTTTCATTTGGATTTCCAGGTTTAGGAACTAAAACATGAGCTATTTCTCTTTGAGTATAAGGTGTTGAGTGGGAAGCATCTACATAAAAACTATATTTTAATTTATCCTTTTTTCCTCTCATATTAAAATAGGCATTACTGTTTCTTCCCTTGCCTTTTGTATTTGAACCGCTTTGAATACCCATAGAGCCTTGGAATTTATCTTTTGGCTGTTTGGTGATAATATTGATAACCCCTCCAACAGCATCTGCGCCATACAGAGTGCTCATTGGTCCTTTTACAATCTCAATTCGCTCAATAATTGAAGCTGGAATTCGATCAAGATCGTAAGGATTTTTAACTTCTCCTGCTATTCTTTGGCCATCTATTAAAAAAAGTGTTCCAGTTGCGCCCATTCCTCTAATTGAAATAGAGGATTTTGATTTGCTTGAAGCCGAAGGAAACGTTCCATACTGTCTTATTAGTCCAGGAGTTTTTGATATAACATCACCTAATGTAGAAGCACCCATTTTTTCTATTGTCTTTTCGTCAATTACAATAACTGAAGCGCTTACACCTTCTATATTTTTTTCTGTTTTGGTTGCTGTTGTGACAGTCACTTCACCCAAATTTATATCTTCAGCCTGTAAAAGCATTGTTGCTAGAGCTACAGAGAATCCGATGTTCTTAATTTTCATTTTCATATCTTCCTCCCAATCTTTAAAATATGTATGCAAACCATTGATTTAAAGCCCTCATTATATTTTTCTCATCAAGAGAAAATATGAGATAGCTATAAACTATTATTGTTGTAAATAGTAATAGCAGCAAATTTATTATCTTTTCAGGTAAATAGCTGCCATGTGTTTGCATTTCATCTTTCTTGTGCATCATTTTTTTCTCCTTGTAAAATAATTGCATTTTGTCTATCGCAAAATTTACATATTGCATAAATCACTATTCCATTAGGTTTATTTTCAGATGAACACTCAGGTTTGTTTTTTAGTTCTTCAAAATGTATAATTTCTCCACATATATAGCAAACTTCATATTTATACATTTTTATTGTAAAAACTTTTCTATTTTCGATAGTGACACTTTTTATAATTTGACACTCCATTAAAACTCTTAAGGAACGGTAGATAGTATTGAGTGTAGGTTTTCTTATAGGAAACTCTTCAATACGTGCAAGAATCTCTTCGGCTGTTAAAGGTTGTGAAGAGTTATTTAATATTTCAATAATTGCTTCTTTAATCTTTTTCCCTTTTAATCCTCTCTTTTTAAGACAGGTATCTATGTCCATCGCCTTCCTTTATGATAACGACTATCAAAATCGTATATAAATAGATGTTAAAGAGAACTTAAAACGATAATCGTTATCATTTTAAGTTGTAACTAAGGATACCTTGTGTAAACTTTTTTGAAAATAAATTTCATTATCGAGTTGTAATTTGAAAAAGAAGGAGTGGTTAATGAAATTTCTATTGCAAATATTTAAAAAGTTAAATAGATGGATACATATGCATTCAAAAATTCACAGTATCTATTTTATTACTGAATATAAAAAACGATTTTCGTAAAATTAGGTAGATATTGGAAGTCTCCAAGAATATAAAATTTATAATATTTATCGTAGTATTACTCATTCATGGGGTTTTTCTATTTTCCAAAACTACGCTTTTATCAAAAAAGGAGAAAAAAACAGAGATTCAACAACTAAAGCTATATAAAATTACTATCCAAAAGCCAAGGTATAAATCTATAAGAAATATTCAATATAAACAAAGTACTCAATTATCTCCCAAACCAAAAATCAAACCAAAACCAAAGCTAAAACCTAAACCTAAATCTAAGCCAAGACCAAAGCTAAGCCATAAATATAAACATACACCAAAACCTAAGTCCCAAAAAAAGCTTATACGAAAGCAAAAAATTAAGCCTAAACCTCAATCAAACTCTAAGCCTCAACTATCTAAAAAGCGAAAATCTAACGAACATCAAAAAATGATAAAAAACATTCAAAAGAATGAAAATAGAGTACCAAAAACAGAACCAAAACGAGATAATACCATTTTGAAAAATAGAGTAAAAGCAAACTATATGAGTTTAGTAAAAGCTAAAATTGAAGCAAAAAAATATTATCCTAAAATTGCAAAAAGGCTAAAACAGCAAGGCGTAGTGGTTGTAAGTTTTACAATATTAGCAGATGGGAGGATAACCAATGTAAATATCCTCAAACCATCAAAATATAAAAGACTAAATAATGGAGCAATCAAGACATTGCAAAAAATTGGAAAGTTTAAGCCTATACCAAAAGAGCTCGGCGTAGATCATTTAGATATCGTTGTTCCTATTAAATATGTAATAAAATGAAAGGAAGAGTATGCATTTGATGGATTATATAGAAAAAGGTGGCGTGATAGTATATATTTTAATCGCCCTCAATATCATAGGATACACAATTATGTTTCTAAAGTTTATCCAGATTCTTATAGCAAAACGGAAAAAATCCGTGATTTTGCAAGAAGTTATTGATTACATTCAAGCTAAAAAAATCCCGCTTCATGATGAGCATATCGTGATGGAGCTTATCAAAGATGAGATTGCCAAAAGGCTTTACTATCTTGAAAGAGGATTAGGAACAATTAAAATAATTGCCTCTATTGCACCTTTGCTTGGACTGCTTGGAACGGTTATCGGGGTCTTGCTTGCTTTTGAAGCAATATCTAAAAGTGGATTGGGCGATCCATCAACATTTGCCGGTGGTATATCTATGGCTCTTATAACCACAGTAGCTGGACTTATTGTAGCCATTCCCCATGTTGTGGGATATAACTATCTTGTTAGCATGCTTGATGGATTGGAAGTTGCTATTACAAGTGATATCTTGCCATCTCTTTATAAAAAAGAGTTGCTATGAAGCGAAGAGAGCAGATAACTCCCGATATGACGCCGCTTATTGATGTAGTTTTTTTGTTATTGGTATTTTTTCTAGTTAGCACCGTTTTTAAAAAAGATGAGTTGGCACTACTGCTTAATTTGCCAAGTAGTAAATCATCAGCTAAAACAATAGAAAAAGAGAAAATCACAATTGAGCTATCTTCAACTGAGCTTGCATTAGGAGGTAAAAAAGTCTCTTTTAAAGAGCTGGATGGGTCTCTTGCAAGGGTAGCAGATAAAAAACAGCCGGTTTTTGTGAGAATTGATAAAGATGTCCGTTATGAGAGGATTGTGAAATTATTAGATATTTTAAAAAAGTATGAACTCAACAATATTGCTCTTGTCAATGAAGCAAAATAAAATGCTATACCATCGTTCTTAAGTATAAAAGAACTATTCATAAATTGATAATCATTATCATATTAAGTCTGGGTTAAGCATTTTTTTCTTAAACTTTTAATGAAAATGAATCTCATTATTAAAACATAGAGAGGAACACTATGGGAGTATTAGTAATAGGTGCAGATAAAGTTCAACAAATAAAATCTACTCTTTTTGAAGTTGGTGCAACGAAAGTGATTCATTTTGACTGTAGAAAGAAAAATTTTTATAAAAGAAAAATTCCAAGTAATATTGATATGGTTGTTTTTATAACAGATTATCTCTCGCACAACAAAATGGAAGTTTTTAAAAAAGAGGCACAAAAGAGAAAAATTCCTACAGTATATAGTAAACATAGTAAAAATGATTTAAAAAGCAAAATAGAAAAATTTAGTAAAATCTTAAAATGATATCAATTATCATTTTAAGAATTAATCAAGATTATGTGAATTAAAATTTCAGATATAAAATTTTTGAAAGGAAGGAAGATGAAAAAAATTGTACTTAGTGCAACCACTATAATGATGTTAGGTGTTACGATATATGCAGATGAAGGGAGCTCTTTAAAAAATGAATTTATAAAAACTGTTAACGGATATATCAGACTTGGATATCAATATGACGATGACTCAAATAGTGATATGTCTTTAGGTGGAAAACTTCATGTTGAAACAAACTCTTTTAAAGGAGTAAGTGCGGGAGCTAGTTTTTATACAACAAATGTTGTTGGGCATATCAATGATGGGGCTGAAGGATTTGGCTTTTTTGATGCAGACAATAAATCCTACTCAATTTTGGGAGAAGCCTATATTTTAGGGGAGTTTGGTAATACTACATTAAAAGTTGGACGACAAGAGATTGATACGCCGTTTGCCGATACGGATGATATTGGAATGGTTCCAAATACCTTTGAAGCGGCTCTTTTAATCAATAAAGATCTGCCTGATACTACAATTATTATAGGGCAGGTGCAACGATGGGCTGGTGTTGATGCGCCCAATCCTTCAAGCTTTGAAGATTTAAATGGTGATGATGGAGTACAGGTTGCAAGTATTACGTATGAAGGAATTGAAGGATTGGCTCTTTCAGCGTGGTATTACTACCTAAACAACTTTACGATTGACAAGATTTTCTATGCTGATGCAAATTATGAGGGTGAAGCAAACGGGGTTTCATATGCAATAGGATTGCAGTATGCGTATCAAAACTACAAAAGTGCAGACTCAGCTTCTATTTATGGTGTAAGTGCTAGTGCAGGATATAAAGGCTTTACATTGGGAGTTGCTTACAATAAAAGCAATGACAATGCAGCGGATAATGGTTTTGGTGGAGGTCCATTTTTTACTTCAGCCGAAGTATTGACTCTAGCTGAGGGGGGAGTAGATGCAGATGCTTGGTATGTAAATGCTGAACTTGATTTAGGCTCTTTTGGAGTGGATGGACTAACTTTTGGTGCAGGGTATTTAAATTTAACAGATAAAAACAATGTTGATTCAACGGAGTTTGATGGCTATATCAGCTATGCGTTCAATGATAATTTAAGTTTAGATCTCATTTATAGTGATGTTGATGATGATATTAATAAAGATAATTTTACCAATACAAGGATTTTTGTCAATTACTCTTTCTAAGGCATCTTTTAGATGCCTTAGGCAGCCCTCAAGTGCCAGTTTCATTCTTACTCCTTTTTTGAGGGCTACTTAAGGCATTTTTGCCAAAACAATCAAAAGGATAGACATGTTAAAAAAAGAGCTTTATGAGAGACTCAATGAGCAGATGATGCTGGAGTTTGAATCGGCAAATATCTACAAAGCGATGAGCGCTTGGTGCAAGGCAAAAGGGTTTGAAGGGTCAGCTCGATTTTTAAATCAACATGCAGCTGAAGAGATGGAGCATATGGAAAGACTCTTTCAATATATCAACGAAACAGGCGCGCAAGCCATTATAACCGATATGAAAGCGCCTGAAAATGAGTTTTCTTCATTGCAAGAAGTTTTTGAAAAAACATATAAGCATGAGCAGTTTATCACACAAAAAATCTTTGATTTAGTAGATTTTACTTTACAGTTAAAAGATTATTCTACATTTAACTTTTTACAGTGGTATACCGCAGAGCAACATGAAGAAGAGGCTCTCTTTAAAGGAATTTTAGATAAGTTTGAGATTATTGGCACAGAAGGTAGAGGTCTTTTTATGATTGATAAAGAGATAGGCAATATTGCAAATAGTAGAGATTAATCTAAAAAGGAGAGAAGATGAAAAAAATAGCAATGGGAATAGTTGTAAGCTTAGCTCTTGCAGGGAATCTTTTTGCAAATGCTGAAATAGATAAAGTAAAAGAGTTTGAGCTTGAGCATGCTACAAAGCTGTATAATGAGGCAAAAAAGCTTAAAGATATTGCGGATGACTATTATGAAGATATAAAGACTTTTCATTTCAATTATGACAAAGCCTGGAAGCAAAACAAAAAAGATCTTACAAAAGATATAGAACAGATGAAAAGGGCGTGGCTTGAAGCATCAAGCAACTATGAGATTATTGAAGGACTTGTTGCTGGTATGCCACAAACTGCAAAATATGACCTTATTTTAGATGCTGGAATTCCTGCAAGCGAAGGCAATGAAGATGTAGCGCCTTTTGATTTGAAGTGCCCATATAAATGCAAATTCAACACAAAAAGACCTGGAAACTTTTTTCACTATCTGCTTGAGCCAACCCTTTGGGGAACGCATGAAGGCTATGTCGCTAAAAAAGTGGATCTAAATGGTGATGGACAAATTACAAAAGGAGAAGCTCTTCCAAATGCAAAATGGCTTAAATGCGTAGCGGATAATTTTGAAAAGTATACAAAAGAGTTAAAAGACAAAGTAAAGAATCTTAAAATGAATCTCACCGATGTATTTACGGCTGAGCTTACAATGATTCCGACAATGGGCGATTATTTTGAGGATTGGAAAAACAGTAGAATCCTTGGTAAATCTGAAGCCTTTGTGGCACTTTCAAGAATTTTTGATATTAAAGGAATCAGTGGCGGGCTTAAAGTTGCATATGAAGCAGCAATTCATCCAAAACTTAAAAAAGTCGATCCAAAACTAGATAGTCAAATTAGACTTGCTTTTTATGATTTGGTCTCATTTGTAGATGACATTTATATGAAAGAGCAATCCGGGCATATTTTTAAACCAGAAGATGCTGATGCTTATGCATCCCAGGCTCAAGATATGGCAGATAGATTAAGCGCACTTATGGCAAAAGCGGCTAAGAAATTGCATATCAAGCCAAATGTGTAATGAAAAACTATGCTTTATATACCATTGCCATTGCGGTGGTAATGCTTGTAAGCGGATTTGTCTACTACTTTGCGGCACCACTTAATTGGAGTGCCGCAGAGACTATTTTAAATATTCATTTGTGGCTGGGTGTGCTTTTTGTTTTCTATCTGCTCTATACTCTTCCAAAACATATCAAAACCTCAAAATTGCGGGCTAACAGTTCAAGTTTTATAAAGCTTTCATATTTTATGCTGGCACTTTTAATAGTTCTTTTTGTGAGCGGTTTAGCCCATTTTATTCCGTATCTAAGCTATTTTTTCAAACCACTCTATTACCGCTTTGAAACCTATGATTTTATATCCAATATTCACTTGATTATAGCAGTTTTTTTTACTCTGCTTTTTGTTTTGCATCTATCTTTTAAACACAAGGACAATAGATGAAAAAATATAAAAAGATTATTCTTTTTTCTTTTATCTTTTCTCTTTTAGGTGTAGGTATAATCTACATACTTACACCTAAAAAAGAGTATAAAGGAGTAGATGTTAAAGATATTCTTTTTTACTCAACTCCTTGGGGAACAGATCAGCCATTTTTTCCGGGGCATTTGGCAACTGCCGATGGAAAGATGGGAAATCCAAAAGCAATTCCAAGCTCTTCAGCCTGCGTGAAATGTCACAAAAAAGAGTTTGAGGAGTGGGTACCATCTTTGCATAGTATCAGTGGTAGAGATTTGATTTATGATAACTCCATTGAGGCAAATGTGCAAATTAAAAAAAGGCATCACGGAAGAGAACTTTCACGATTTTGTGATAGTTGTCACAATCCTATGGAAGTTGCAATGGGGCGCAATAACCCAATAATAAGTGTAGAGCCAAGCGATGTGCAAACAGAAGGTTTGGCGTGTGTCTTTTGCCATACAGCTACCAAGGCAGATCCACAAACTGGTAATGGAGCAGTTACATTTGATCTAAATAAAGCGTATGATAATTTAAGTGGCTCAGCCATCCTAGCAAGTCCAAGAGACCATGCAAGGGCTTTTGGAAGTGCAAAAACAAATGAGCTTTTAAGAAGTTCAGCGTTTTGCGGAGCATGCCATAATGAACGATATTATCCTCCAGTAACTCCTTCAACAAAAGTGCTAAAAGCACAAAGCACCTATGATGAGTGGAAAAACAGCTGGTATGCAAAAAATAATATTACATGCCAAGATTGCCATATGAATTATAAACCGGTTGAGTTTATTTCCAATTTGCAAAAAGGAATCATAAAAAAACCAAAAAAATATTCACACAATTTTTGGGGAGGAAATCATGTATTACAAGATACGAGTTTAAAAGAGAAGCTTTTATTTATAAGAGGTGGAGTATTGCCAGGAGTGAGTGTAAAAAAATATTTTGAATTAATGGATAAACAGCGACCAACAACAGAAAAGTTTTTAAAAGCAGCAGCAAAAGTAGAGATTATCTCTCAAAAACAGATTGGCAATGAGCTTGAAGTCAAAGTAAAGGTAAGTAATGTAGGAGCTGGGCATAACCTGCCAACAGGAGTAATAGATCAAAAACATATCTGGTTGCAGTTAAAAGCTATTGATGACAATAACAGCACAATTTTTAATAGTGGTGAGAGTGATAGAGAAAAAGATGTTGTCATTTGGGCAGAGAGATTTTTGGATAAAAAAGGCAATATTATAATGGATCACCTAACTTTTAAAACAGCCGATATTATTCTTACACGACCACCAATTCCACCAAAAAGTTCACAGACAATTACCTATAAAATTCCATTGAATGGAAAAAAAATAAAAAAACTTGAGGCAAAACTTTGGTATAAGATTGCCTATGAGGAGCTGGTTATAAAATCGCTTCATAGAAACATTCCTATACCAAAATTTTTAATGGCGCAAGATAGCAAGGAGATATAGATGAAAAGAGTTTTTCTCCTTGCTTTATGTATTCAGATTCTTTTTGGTATGGAGCTTTGGAAGCAACGATACTATTTAGATAAAGAGCTGTTTCACAAACAGATGGCAATTTTACAGCATCAAAATTTTTTGGATGAAAAGTTTGATTTTTTTCAAAGTACAGCACAAAAACTTAATCTTTTAAGAGAATTGAAAGCTATAAAGAGTGCCAAAAGTTTAGAAGCATTTTTAAAAGCAAAAGCAAAGCTCATTGTAAAACTTGAATCAAGAGCTTATGATAAAAAGATGTTCGATCTAATTGATATGCTTGATTTTGATGAAGATGTAAAGAAAGAGATTTTATTTGCTAAAAAGATCAAAAAGCTTTTTATCGCACTTGAAAAATCGGATTTGAAAGTAAACCAAAAACCACTTGAAAAACTTTTTTTCATAAAAGAGTATTTTACTGTGCTTGATAAAAATATCGATATAAACAAGCTTGAAAAGGCGATAAAAGAGAAAAACAAAGAGGCTTTTAAAAAGGCACTTGTCTCCTTGCAAAAAGAGATTTTGCTTCTTAAATCAAAAAAGCTCTCACCTAAAGAGTTTCAAGCAAATGTAAAGTCATTCATTAGATACAATAAACTGACAGCATTTGATTACTCAAATGGCATAGATGATGAAGGCAATATAAAAAATAATTTAGAATATACTGAAGCTGTTATTTTTAGTGCAAGAGCAAAAGAAAAAATTTTGACTCTATCTTCTAATATAAATCCAGAAGATTTTCAAAAACTGCTTGCAATTTATGAAAAAATTATTTCTAATATTGAAAAAAAGAAGAATAAAAAAGAGGTTAAAACGCTAACAAAAGAGGCTAAAAAAATTGTGCTCACTGCCACAGGACTTAAAGATATAAAAGAGACTCCAAAAGAGATAGTCTCTCACATAAACAGTAGTTTAAATGCAATGCTAAAAATGGCAAAAGAGAATAATTTTAAACAGGCTGATTTTTTTAGACTTGAAGCATACAGCTTTTTTGATCCAGATATTGAGGTGCGATTAAAACCAAGAGATCCGGCTTTGGCTACTGAAATTGAAGGGCTTTTTTGGGATGGCTTTGGTGGTATAAAAGGATTGGGATATGAGCTTGCGCATAAAGATATAAAGAATTTGCCAAAAACTATAGCAATATTGAAAGAAAAGTTACAACAAGCTCAAATTGAGCTAGAATCAAAACTTTCCTATGCCAATTCTATGCTTCAATCGATGATGATTATTATTCGAGAAGGTCTTGAGGCTGTTTTAGTTTTGGCAGTTTTACTTGTGCTTTTTAATAGTAAAAAAGATAAAATCTTTCTTTTTGGTGGCGTAACTTTAGGAGTTTTTGCTTCAATTGCAACCTATTACATAGCAAAAGAGATTATTAGTATTTCAACTTCAAATCGTGAACTTATAGAAGGCGGTAGTGCTTTGCTTGCGGCAATTATGCTTATATTTGTGACTGCTTGGATATTTCATAATACCTATGTAAAAGGGTGGGTTGCTTATGCAAAAGAACTGAGCGAAAAATCTATAAAAATAGGAAGTGTTGTTACTCTGCTTTTTATAGGATTTTTGGTAGTGTATCGTGAAGGTTTTGAAACGGTGCTTTTTTATGAAGCTTTAGCACAAGACTCTTATCCTCAGGCGGTATGGATAGGATTTGTAATTGGTTTGGCAGTTATTATTGTTGTAGCTGTATTACTAATAAAGGGTATAAAAAAACTGCCGATTAATCTCTTTTTTAAAGTAACTGGATTTTTGTTATCTATCCTTTCAGTCATTTTTGTAGGTGCAGGGATAAGAGGATTGCAAACGGCAAATATTATAAGTGCTACTCCATCAATCTTTTTGCCAAACTGGCAGTTTTTAAGGGATTATTTTGGATACTCTCCAACAATTGAGACAGCGACCGCTCAAATTGGCGTAGCTTTACTTTTATTGGGATTATATCTGCTAAATCGATATAAAAAGCCAAGCCGTTTATGAGACGGCTTTGGCTCTTTTAAAAAAAGAGAATGAATATGGCACAATGCGTAAAATCTCACAATTTTGGTGGTAGATAGATTTGTAGCGGTAAAAGTAGTTTTGTTTTGGAAGAACGATATAGTGCTCTACATTTTTCTCCATTATTTGTATCTCTTTTTCTATAGTAGTTTTATTAAAATTGGATTTCCATAGAGGATGGATTCTTACTTTTCTTTTGCCATTATCAATATAGATAAATGGAGGTTGTATTGAGACAAATTTTTTAGGATTTTTCTTTAAAATTCTTTTATAGACAATGTATAAAAATACTTTATCTAAATTTATTAAAAATTGAAAATTTGTTTGCATTAAAAATAGCAATGCAGTTTCCCAAAAGGGTAGAAGTGAGACAATTTTTTGCATAAAAATTTGAGCTATGTTTTGGTTTGTAAAATCATACTCTTGTAAATTAAAGCGAAAACTTTTTGGCATTGTAAAATTGATTATTTCAAAAAAGAGCCTTCTTCTTTCACTTATACTTTCAAAGTAACAGGTCTTAGGGAGAATCTCATAAATTCTCCCATTTTTTATGATAAATCCAGCTAGTCGCATTGCAACTCCTACTTTATATAGGGCTTAATTTCTTCAAGCCATCTATCGACTCTTTGTTCGGTAAGATCATCTTGATTATCTTCATCCAAAACTAATCCACAAAAAACTCCTGGCTCAATCTCAGCTTTACTTTCATCATACTCATACCCATCGGTTGAGGTAAAACCTACGATATTGGCTCCTTTGTTTTTAAGTTTTTCATACAAAATTCCCAAAGCATTGACAAAATATTCTCCATACTCCTCTTGATCTCCCAAGCCAAAAAGAGCGATATTTTTATTTTTTAAGTCCAAAGATTCAATAAGTGGCATAGCTCCTTCAAGCTCATCAGGCAATTCTCCCTCGCCCCAAGTAGAAGTTCCCATAATCAAAAAATCAGCCTCTTCAAAATCATCTTTTGTTGCGTTTGCAATATCGACAACATCTACATTTTCACCAATTTTTTGGGCAATTTGGTTTGCTATATTTTCTGTATTTCCCGTTTGTGTTGCATAGATAATTTTTGTCATAATCGGATCCTTTATATAGTTAATTTTGCTTCATAAGGTAAAAGATTGTAATACCAATCCATACCTATATACTCTTCTATCTTTCTTTCATCAAGATAGATTTTTAATCCCTCATCTGCAATATATTCAACATCTTCAAGAAACTCATCAGGAATTTCCAAAATATCCAATGCATACTCAAACCCTAATTCATGAAACAAAAAATCCTCTTCTACATACCCGTCAGTAAATTCTGTAATAATAAACTCACTAGGATAGTTCATAGCATCTCCTCCTTATGAAAAAATATATTTATCATTTAAAAAAAGCAAAATATAGTCATAGCATTTTTTATTTCTTAATGATCTTGCAAAATCTAATGCGTGATATTGTGGTTCTACCCAAAGAGAGATTTTGTTTTTAAGCAGAAATTTGCAGTTTTCCAAGTTGTTAAAATAGATAGCATAAAAAAGAGCATTTCTCTGTTTATAATCTCTATTGTTAAGTGTGGTTATATCGAAATTGTATTGGCATATCATTTCATTCATAGAAGCTAACTCTAATATTGAACTTATATCCGGCTTTAAAACTTTTTCAAAAAAAGCTGTTGGTACTGTCATGATTTTCTCCTTATTTTTATTTTTGAGTATTTAGCTTTTAAAAATATAATGCAAGCATCAGTGAGAATTTTTTTTGCCTGTTTGCTTTTGATTCCTGTGGTCATGATGGCCCCTTTTTATTGAATATGAAAATCATTATTAAAATAATAAGGTGCTTTACCTTATATAATTCTTATAATGATAATAACTATCATTTTAAATTGCTTGGAAGTTGAAAAAATTGTTTAAAAAGGCATGAAAGTAATAGAAATTGGATCTAGATTACAATTTCCAAAAATGTTACATTCCCAACCTTTTTTTCTTGAAGTTGGTGAATTTGTAGGAGTTTATCTACTAAATCTTTTGTAGCTTTATCAAAAAGCGTATCAACATCTTCTTTTGTAAGGGGTCTATGAGCAAGAAGATCGATAAGTTCTTGTTTGTTTAGATGAAGATTGTAACTGTGCTCTTTTTTCCTTGAAACGATAGTAACTGGAAGATTTTTAATCTTTTTTGATAGTTCAAAAAGTTTTTCATAGCTTACTGGCTCTACTTTATATGCTGGTGGGCGGTCGATTGTGCCAATATCGATGCGATCGGGATTTATTTGTTGGAGTACTTTATTGAGTGCTTCAAACTCTTGTGGTTTATCATTGATGCCTTGGACCACTAAAACCTCAATAACAAAAAAGCTTTTATAGATTTTTCGAAACTCAATCATTCCTTTGATAATATTTTCTATTTCAATACCCTTTAAAGGACGATCGAGACGTTTGAATGTGCGTTGATTGGCACTATCTAAAGAGAGTTTGACAATATCAAACTTTGTAAGTGTCTGCTGGATAGATGACTCATTGATACGGCTTGCATTGGAGAGGATAAGAAGCTTTTTATTCTTTTTGATTTTATTGAGCTTATCGACAAGTGTATCGAGGTAGGGATAGAGAGTTGGCTCACCGTTTGCTGTTACAGTAATTACATCAACATTGCTAAACTCTTGCAAAGCTTCTTGTGTCTCTTTGATAACTTCTTCCACACGAGGTGGATTGAGAGTAGTATCTATAGGCTTAGCAGGTTTAAGTTCACAATAGAGGCAATCAAAATTGCAAGATTTTTGCAATGGCGATAAATCAATTCCAAGAGAGAGTCCAAATCTCCTGGAATTTATAGGACCAAAAATAATGCTCATCTGCGTGTTAAATCGTGAACGAGTTCTACGAGATATTTGGCATTCTCTACGGGAAGATCTGGCAACATTCCATGGCCAAGGTTGAAGATATGACCAGGTTTTGCTCCCATTACTTCAATAATCTTTTCTACTCCCTCTTTGGTAGCTTCTTTGGAGTAGAGTCTAGTTGGCTCCATGTTGCCTTGTAAGACATATTTATCACCAAGTTTTTCTTTTGCAAGCTCTATCGGCGTTCCCCAGTCAACGCCAAAAACATCAAATCTGCCATAAATCTTATCTAAATAGCCTGCAATGCCTTTTGGAAAGAGAATCACAGGGATATGTGGATAGCGCTCTTTGAGAAATTCTGCAATATCAACCATATAGTCCCAGCCAAACTCAAAATATTTCTCTTTTTCCAGTGCACTTGCCCAGCTATCAAAGATCTGCACTGCATTCACGCCGGCTTCAATCTGCTTTACAAGATATGCTTTGACAGCTTCAGTAATTTTAATCATCAGTGCATGCATAAATTCTGGATCTGTATAGATAAGCTTTTTGATGGTTGCATAGGTTTTTGAGCCGCTTCCTTCTACCATGTATGTCGCTAATGTCCAAGGAGCACCGCTAAAACCGATGAGAGCTTTATCTTTTGGGAGTTTTTCTCTTACGATTTTAATCGTATCATACACGTAGGTAAGTCTCTCTTCTGGATAGTCGTAGAGACGTTCAAGATCTTCCATTGTACGTACAGGATCGCTAAAAACAGGTCCTTCACCTTTTTCAAAGCGAAGATCCATTCCCATCTCAAGGGGGATTACTAAAATATCACTAAATAAAATTGCCGCATCCACATCCAAAATCTCAACCGGTTGCAAAGTTACTTCAGCAGCCATTGCTGGATTTTTACAAAGTGTCAAAAAATCTCCAGCTTTGTTGCGTACCTCCATATATTCTGGCAGATAGCGCCCTGCTTGGCGCATCATCCAGATGGGAGTGTAGGGGGTTTTTTTACGAAAACATGCATCAATGAAAACCATGAATAATCCTTAATGTTGTTCTGCACCTTTATGCATAAAGTAAAGAGCTAATCCTAATGCAAGAATAGAGAGAGCAAAATAGAGCATCTCCAATGCTCCATGATACTCCATATTGATAACTCGCTTGAAAAAGCTTACAATGAGAACCATAACTATTACTTTTGCAAGCTTATCTTTGAGTTGATCGAGGCTTTTTATCTTTAATATTCCGCTTGATTCACTACTTTCAGCAGGATCAATTTTTGAGATAAAAAGCTCATACAACCCAAAACTAAAAAGAAGCATCACTACTGCAATGAGATAGAGATCAACTGCACCAATAATTTCACCCACTATCTTTTCATGAAAATTTGGCGGGTGGTGTGCACTGCTCAGTGCGTCATAAGTATAATGAGCAACATGATAAATATCAATGCTTGCCACTACAAAGAGTATAAGCGCTCCAAGCATTCCAAATATGACAGCGAGGAGGATAAAGAGTCTACCCTCCCACAAAAGCCATTCAAATGCGTTTTCTAAATACTTCATGCACTCTCCATCTCTATCCACTTCAAAGCAATTCTCACTGCATTTGTTGCTGCACCGACTCTGAGGTTATCAGCTACTACCCACATATGCAATACATTATCACGATAGACATCTTTGCGAATACGTCCAACGTATGTTTCATTTTTGTCTACGACAGTTATTGGCATAGGATAGATACTCTTTTGCGGCTCATCCATAACTACAATGTTTTTGCCATTGTAGAGGGCTTCGCGGGCAGCTTCAGGTGTGATATCTTTTTCACACCATACAGTTACAGCTTCGCTATGACCACGCAGCACTGGCACACGCACACATGTAGCGCTCACTTCAATGTTTTTATGCATAATTTTCTTGGTCTCGTTGACCATTTTCATCTCTTCTTTTGTATAGCCGTTATCGAGAAATTTATCTATTTGCGGGATAACATTAAGTGCTATTTGGTGAGGAAATTTTTTCTTCTCGCTCTCATCAAGTTTGAAATTGAAAAAATCTTTCATCTGATTGACCATTTCATCCATTGCACTTTTACCAGCTCCACTCGTTGCTTGGTATGTTGCCACATCCACTCTTGTAATTCCAAAAGCATCATCCAAAGGTTTAAGTGCTTGTACCATCTGAATGGTTGAGCAGTTTGGATTTGCAATGATACCTTTTGTTTTCCATGCTGCGATGTCTTCGGGGTTTACTTCAGGAACCACTAAAGGTACTTCTGGATCCATACGAAAATGGCTTGTATTATCTATGACCACTGCACCAGCTTCAGCTGCATGGGGAGCGTAATGTGCAGAGACGCTGCCACCCGCACTAAAGAGTGCAATTTCCACATCCTCTTTTTCAAAAATATCTTCTGTAAGCTCTTGTACCGTGTATTCTTTGCCTTTGTACTCTATACTACTCCCAGCACTACGCTTGCTAGCTAGAGGTACAAGCTTTGCTACTGGAAAATCAACCTCTTCCATGACGCGCAGCATCTCTTCGCCCACTGCACCTGTGACACCTACTACTGCAACATTAAATTTCCTCAATTTCTTCCTCCTCTTCCTCTTTTGGACATTTTGCAATGCTAATCACTTTATCGCCTTTTTCGAGGCGTACAATCATCACACCACTGGTATTGCGGCCAGCCTTTCTAATGCTCTCCATATCGATACGAATCATCTTGCCACTTGAGGTGAGTACCATGAGATCCTTATTTGCTTCTACTGTGACTACACCTACAACATCACCTGTTTTTGGTGTAAGCTTCATAGCAATCACACCCTTGCCACCACGGCTCTGTTCACGATATTCACTCGCCTCGGTTCTCTTTCCAATACCTCTTTCACTCACAGTCAAGAGTTCTTGCTCTTCACTGCGAATAGTTTCTGCTCCAACGACACAATCGCCTTCATACTTGAAGCGAATACTTGTGACACCTCTTGCACTTCGTCCCATTTCACGTACATCATTTACTGGAAAGCGGATGCACATCCCTTTTTTGGTAATAATAAAGAGCCATTTTGTCTCGGGCTTGACAATTTTTGCGGTAACAAGCTCATCATCGTCATCAAGAGTAATAGCTCGTACACCTTTGCTTCTAATATTGCTAAATTCAGCTAAGTTTGTTCGCTTGACAATACCGTTTTTGGTAAAAAATGCTAGTGATTTATCCTGGCTAAAATCTGTTGTTGGGATAATTGCCATGATTTTCTCATCAGGCTCAAGTTGTAAGAGGTTTACAACCGCTTTGCCTTTAGCTGTACGACCAGCTTCTGGGATCTTGTAGACTTTAAGCCAGTAGAGTTGCCCACGATCAGTAACAAACATGAGTGTATCGTGAGTATTGGAGATGAAAAAGTCTTCAATAAAATCATCTTCATAGGTTGTTATAGCTGTTTTTCCTTTGCCACCTCGCTTTTGTTTCTCATACTGCTTTAGTGGTACGCGTTTGATATAGCCGCGATGTGTAATAGTTACGACCATTGGCTCATTAGGAATTAAATCTTCGATGTCAATTTCATTGTAGTCTTCGACAATTTCTGTAAGGCGAGGCGTAGAGAATTTCTCTTTGACTTCAATGAGTTCTTCTTTGATAATCTCATTGAGCTTCTCTTCACTGCGCAAAATGCTTTGCAAATATGCTATGCGCTCCATAAGCTCTTTGTATTCATTTTCAAGCTTTTCTCGCTCAAGCCCTGTGAGGCGTTGGAGTTTCATATCTAAAATAGCATTTGCTTGGATCTCGGTGAGATCGAATTTCTCTACCAAATTTATACGTGCTGTTGGCGTATCTTCACTGGCTTTAATCGTTGCGATTACTTCATCGATATTATCGAGAGCTTTGAGAAGGCCTTCGAGGATATGGGCTCTAGCTTTTGCTTTTTCAAGCTCATAAATAGTGCGGCGAATAACAATAGTGCGACGGTGATTGAGGAAAAGGTGTAAAAGCTCCAAAAGTGTGAAAACTTTTGGCTCTTTATTGACAATTGCAAGTAAAATGATCCCAAATGTCACTTCCATCTGTGTGGATTTGAAAAGGTTATTGAGTACAATTTCACTCATTACATCTTTTTTAAGCTCAATCACTACGCGAATGCCCTCTCTATCACTCTCATCGCGTATTTCACTGATACCTTCAATCTGTTTTTCTTTTACAAGTTGAGCGATTTGCTCTATGAGGCGTGCTTTGTTGACTTGATAAGGAAGCTCATCAATAACAATTACTTCGCGAGATTTGAGTTTTTCGATATGTGTCTTTGCACGCACTTTAATGCGGCCACGACCAGTTTTGTAGGAGTTGAGAATTCCTTGCTTTCCAAAAATGATGCCGCCAGTTGGGAAGTCTGGACCTTGGAGTACCTCCATAATTTCTGCGAGCTCTGCTTGGGGATTATCTAAAATGACCAAAAGGGCATCGACAAGCTCATCGAGCCTATGGGGAGGGATGTTTGTTGCCATACCCACTGCAATACCGCTTGAGCCGTTGAGCAAAAGATTTGGCACGCGAGTAGGAAGCACGTCAGGCTCAGAGAGTGTATCATCATAGTTTGGTACAAAATCGACTGTATCTTTGTCAATATCGCGTAAGAGCTCTTCAGCAAGGCTTGTCATGCGCGCTTCTGTATAACGCATCGCTGCGGGGCTATCACCATCGATGGAACCAAAGTTTCCCTGACCATCAACAAGTGGCAGTCGCATAGAAAAAGGCTGTGCCATTCGTACAAGTGCTTCATAGACTGCGCTATCGCCATGAGGATGGTATTTACCTATTACATCTCCCACGATCCTTGCACTCTTTTTGTATGCTGCGCGGCTTGTGAGACCAAGTTCATTCATAGCATAGAGGATACGTCTATGAACCGGTTTGAGGCCATCTCTTGCATCAGGTAGAGCACGGCCTATGATGACGCTCATAGAGTAGTCAAGGTAGCTACTCTTGACCGATTCTTCTATATCGATCTCTTGAATGTCTTGATTATTTTCGAACAGATCCGCCATATTTTCCTCTATAAAAAATTTTGGATATTATAGCTTTTTTACAATAATAAAGGAATTAAAATGGATATTAATAAAAAAGTATTGCTTCTTGCACTTGCTAAGAAAAAAGAGGATGAGAGTTTCAAAGATATTCTTTTGATGTTAGAAAATTCACATCTTTTTACACTCAAAGAGGGTAAAAGACTTTTAAAGGAGTTGAAGCAAGAGCAGTATGTAAATGATGAGAGTTTAACTTTCAAAGGTTTTGCTTTGGCAAAAGATATTGAGGAGAAGTTTAAGTTGTAGGATATGCTATTTTTAGAGAGATTGAAAATCTTTTAAAAATTTTGAATAAGCTTTTTTAATTTTTATATGTAAGTTCACAGGTTAACAAATTTAAATTTGTTCTGCTTGGTTTTTATCATAAAGTAAACTTATATTATATATTTTCGCTTCGATACAGAAAGTAAACAGCTGCCTTATATTAAGTTTTCGATTTATCTTTATGCTCGGCTTTTTTAGGCTCGCATGGCGAAGCGTTTATGTTTTATGTGAGTGAAGCGAGCATTGTCACATCTTGTTGCCCAAAAATCCCCTTAAAATTGGCTCTAATAGGCAAATAACCCATAAAATGAGACTTTTTAAAAACTTTTCTTTTTAAAACAACAGAGTTTTCAAATATCCAAAAAAGTTCTAACATCATTTTTAAGTGTAGTTAGGAAAAAAGCTTTGTTTGTAATTACTATTCTTATGATTATTAAAGACTAATTTTTTTACAATAAAAAAAACAAAAAGAGGAGTTTTTTATGAAAAAGATTGAGGCAATAATTAAGCCTTTTAAACTAGAAGATGTGAAAGAGGCATTAACAGAGATTGGAATTACCGGAATGACTATTACAGAGGTCAAGGGATATGGTCGTCAGCAAGGGCATACTGAGCTTTATAGAGGGGCAGAGTATGTAGTGGATTTTTTGCCAAAAGTAAAAATAGAAGTTGTAGTTCCAGCTAGTAATGTAGAGCAAGTTATTAAAGCTATTGTAGAGAGTGCAAGAACTGGAAAAATTGGAGATGGAAAAGTTTTTGTAAGCGATATAGAAAAAGTAATTCGTATTAGAACTGGTGAAGAAGACGAAGAGGCTATTTAAAGATGGAAAAAATAGTAGTCGCAGATAATGTTTGGATATTGGTTTCTACTGCATTAGTACTTCTTATGAGTGTTCCAGCGTTAGCGCTCTTTTATGGTGGACTTACCAAAGTTAAAAGTATACTCAATACCATTATGATGGTGATGGTGGCATTTGGGATAGTGAGTTTGGTATGGATTGTATATGGCTATTCATTGGTTTTTGCACCAGATATTGGTGGTTTTATTGGGAATTTACAATATTTTTTCCTCAACTCTATCAAACCTAGTGATGCAGCACCTGCAGCACCAAATCTCTACCATTACCTTTTTGTCTTTTTTCAGATGACGTTTGCAGCAATTGCAACGGCACTTATGGCTGGAGCATTTGTGGAGAGAATGAAATTTGGTGCGTGGATGCTCATTTCTCTTCTTTGGTCAACTATTGTCTATTTTCCAGTAGCTCACTGGATCTGGGGTGGTGGATGGCTAAGTAAAATAGGTGTACTTGATTTTGCAGGAGGAATAGTACTGCATGAGACAAGTGGACTTGCCGCATTAGTAGGAGCGATCCTTCTTGGTAAGCGTAAAGAGCCATTTATGCTTCCTTCATCTTTACCTCTTGTGGCTATTGGTACAGGACTTCTTTGGTTTGGTTGGTTTGGATTTAACGGTGGAAGCGCGTTAGCGATGAATGCACAAGCAGTGAGTGCAGCATTTGTGACAACTCTTGCAGCAATTGTTGGAGGAATAGTTTGGATGGTGCTAGAGTGGATCAAGTTTAAAAAGCCTACAAGCCTTGGTCTTTTTACTGGGATAATCGCAGGACTTGCTACAATAACTCCAGCTTCTGGTTTTGTTGATGTTTTTGGTGGGATAGTTATTGGTGTTGCTGCAGCGGTTATCTGTTTTTGGGCAGTAGTATATCTCAAAAATAGATTCAAATATGACGATAGTCTTGATGTTTTTGGTGTGCATGGTGTAGGTGGAATGCTAGGTGCTATCTTGCTTGGAATCTTTGCTAAAGAAGATATTAGTGGTGCAAGTGGACTAATGTATGGCGGTGGAGCTGGACTTTTGGGCAAAGAGTTACTAGCGCTGTTAGTTGTTGGTATCTATACTATAATTTTGAGTTATGTAATATTCAAAATTGTTGATAAAACAGTTGGACTTCGTGTAAGCCGTGATGATGAGATAGAGGGACTCGATGAAGCAATTCATGGAGAAAAAGCCTATATCAAAGAGCATTGATAAGAGGTTTTGCCTCTTATCGTTGTAGTGCAACTTTTTCAAAGTTTTTAAGTCCACTGAGTAGATAGATATAAGCTTTTTGATTGAAAATCTCTGCCTTTATAGCTGCTTTTTTCGCTTTTGCTGCTGCAAGATCTGCGATGGAACGACTCAGCTCATCTGCACTTGTAAGCTGATTATCAAATCTTCCCTGGGTTAGTTTGTAGTACTCTTTTTGTGCTTTGACCTGAGCCTGTGCACTTTTGAGTTTTTGCTGGAGCACAGCAAGTTTAACAAAAGCATTGTTAATATTTGTAGCGATTTTCTTTTTATATTCAGCTATTTGCAAGGCGGTTGCTGCTTTTTTAATTTTGGCAGCTTCTACCGTTCGCGTATCACTTAGTCCTGAGAACAGATTCCACTGAAAAACTGCTCCTGCATAGCTTTGATCTGCATTTGTAAATCCATCGCCATTGAGGGCTATACTATCTCCATGCTTTTTGAGTGCTGCAATGAGCGCAATTTTAGGATAATAGGAGCTTTTAGCTAGAATAATATCCTCTTCATTGATTCTTAAACTCTTTTGCAAAGCTTTTAGATCTTCTCTTTGTTGCATAGCAGTTTGAAGAATATGTGCTTTTTGCGGCTCTGGAAACGATACAAGACCATCGATGGTAGAGATTTTTGTATTGAGTATATGGGAAATATCATTATAAAGTGCAGTGATTTGTCCCTTCGTTTGTGTTATATCTGCTGCAATTCCATACTTTTTGGCTTCGAGATTATAAAGTTCACTTGGAGCTAGCAGCCCTTTATCATGGAAACCTTTCGCTTTTTTATAAGCCAGTTCTATCGCTTCATGTGCTTTTTGCAAAGCTTGCAGTTTTTGCTTTAATGCAAAGATTGAACTATAAAGCATAGTTATTTGCATATAGAGATTTCTTTTGAGATCATCTTTTTTGAGCTTTGCTTTTTGATACTCTAGTTTGGCTTTGTGGATAGCAGCTGTAATTGCAAAACCGCTAAAGAGTGGATAAGTGAGTCGCAGTTCTCCTTGCCACTGCTCTTTTTTGCCCATAGGAAGACCCGTTACAGGCATTTGAGGCATATGCAAATACATCGTTGGAGTCTCTTGGAGATGAATAGCTTGTAAAGATGCATCAAGTGATGGTAGATTTTTACCTTGAGCCGCCTCAGCTATTTTCTTTGAAGCAATAGTTAGCTTTTGTGCCTGCTGGAAAAGCAATGAATTATCTATTTTTTGCAACATCTGTGTATAGTTTTGTGCAAAAAGGGGTAAGAGAAGAGACAAGAGGGCTAAGATTTTTTTCATTGGTTCTCCTTTGGTTTTATCAAAAAGAGTAAAAGTACAAAAATCGTACCAAAAACTCCCCAGTAGCCTGCATGCATGAATGTATTGTAAAAGCCATAATTAAAGCTCATAAACTCTTCAAAACTACCAAATATGATCTTTATTTGCTCCCAGCTTATACCGAGAAGATTTTGTAGTTTATGAAGAAAATAGTTAAGATATTCATAATTTTGTAGTTCATTCATACGCAAAAAATGCATATTTTTAAAATATTCCATATTGTTTGTTGCAAGAGCTGTACCAAAACTGCCTCCCACGAAACGAAAGTAGTCCATAAGTACAATGGCAAGTTCACCTTTATGTGGTGGCGCGCTTTGCATTACCATAACAGTCACAGGAGCGAAGAAGAGTCCCATGCCAATACCAAAAGGGATGGTTAAAAGCATTGCCTGGTGCATTGGGGTATAGTAGTTGAGTTTTGGTAGCAAAAGTACAGAAGTGGCGACATAGACAAATGCTGCCAGTGCAACCGTTTTTTTTGCTCCAATTTTATCTGCAAGCATACCTGCAAGTGGAGAGAAGATTCCTATGAAAACTGCAAATGCAAAAACGGCAATACCAGCATTGAGAGTTGGAAGCATTTTAATTCGCTCATAATAGACAGGTAGCAGATAAAAATATTGATACATAGAAAAGCCGAGGATGAAAAAGTAAATCATCATGCCGTTAAAAAAGTCGGGATTTTTAAACAAAGAGAAATCTATAAGCCTATATTTAGAGTTAAACTCCACAAGAGCGTAGAGCAAAAAGCCAATAATGGTGCAAAAAAGAAGCACTCCTATAAAAGAGCTGTTAAACCATCCAAACTGCTGTCCCTTAGAGAGCATGACAAGTAGTGAGACTGTTGCAAAGCTAAGAAGTATGAAGCTAATAAAATTAAATCGCAGTTTTTCAAAGAGGCGCTCTTTTGGTAAGAAGATGATACCGGAGATAAGAAGTAAAATACCTACTGGGACATTGATGAAAAACACCATACGCCAGTTATAAAATTCAGTCAAATATCCTCCCACTGTCGGGCCAAGGGCTGGAGCAAAACTGACTCCTAATGCAAAGATCCCCATAGCCAAACCCTTTTGATGGGGTGGAAAGTAGCTAAAAATCATGATATGACTTGTGACCATGATAAAAGCTTCGCCTACACCTTGGATAATACGAAAAATGATCATCTCTTCAAGAGTGTTTGCAATACCACATGCGAGGGAGGCTGCACCAAAAAGAGCTACACCTGATAAAAAAATGGCTTTTGAGCCGTATGTTTTAATGAGCCATTCGGTAATAAGCAGGCCAATAGCCGCCGCTATCATATAGCTTGTAATAATCCACTGTACCCCATACATATCTGTGGCGAGGGGACCTGTGAGTTTTGGGACGATGACATCTACAACAGTAGTATCTAAAATTGCCATAAATGCCCCTACCATCACAATGATAGAGAAGATTGCACGCTCTGTGGGGGTTATATCCCAAGGATTGTTGTCATTGGACATTGGATATTGGACATTAGGCATTGGAATTTCCTGTTTTTGAGATAAAACTGTTTAATTTTTTACCCAATATTTCCAATTCCTTAATAAACCACTCATACTCTTTCTTTTTAATAAGACTTCTTTGATATAAAAGATATATCCAATGCTTGCTCTCCCACAGACTCCCTCTTGCATTATAAAAAAATTTTATTTTATTTTTATAATGAAATCCACCAAATCCCTCAGATATATTTGCACCAATTGAATCTATTGAAGCTAAAACCTGTTTCCCTATAGAAAATTTTAAATCAAGTGGCAATCTGGTATAAATTTCCCAAATTTCTTTACTTAAACGGATAGATTTTTTATAAATATCTAAATTCTTAAGCTTTTGTTCCATAAATTTTTCCAATGTCCAATGTCTAATGTCCAATGTCTAATGTCCAATGTCTCTTCTTATTGCCACAGAGGCACCCATACCTGCTCTAAGCCCTTCAATACTATCAAGTTTTATTCTCACTTTAAATCTTTGGTCAAGCTTGGTAAATTCCCCACTTGCTATATCCCTGGGCACCAAGCTAAAAGTGGAGGCAGATGTAGGAGCAATTGACTCTACTATCCCATGGTATGTTTTGTTTGGAACTGCATCGACATTTATTGTAACACGATTTCCAGACTTTACTCCGTGCATCTTCTTTTCTGAAAGCAGTACTTCGCAATAGAGCTTTTTAGGATCAGTAACAGCATAGACAGGGCTTCCTTTTTTAACTATTTCTGGAGTATCGAAGAATTTCTTAGCAATGATTCCATCAAAAGGAGCATAGAGCTTTGTATAGGATAGTTTGAGGTTGAGCTCGCCGATTGCACTTTTTAATGCAGCTTTCTCTTTTTCCAGTGACTCAATCTCTTTGGAGAGCTCTAAGATAGACTTTTCTTGGTTTTTTGCTATTTTGGCTCTATCTTGTAATTCTTTTTGTTTGATAAGGAGTGCAGCTATTGCTTTTTGCATCGCTTTTAGCTCTTTTTGCATCGCTATTGTTTGCGTGTGGATATTTTCATACTTCTCTTTTGCGATGAGTCGCTTTTGAAGAAGATTTTTAAAGCGTTTTTCATCTTTTTGGAGTTTAATAAGTTTAACTCTATTTGCTTCCAACAGAGATTTTTTTGCCTCGATCTCTTTTTGCAAAGCTTTGATCTTCTGGTTTGCTATTTCACTTTGCAAAATAAGATTTTTTTTGAGTCTCTCTCGTTTTAGCTGTAAAGCCTCTATTTTTTTTATCAAAGCCTCCTTTTTATGCTCTAATTTCTCTTTTGCTTTGCGAAAGTCTGTATCATCTACTATAGCCAAGAGTTCACCTTTTTTTATAGGCTGGTGCTCTGTTTTGGTCATTTTTGTTACTTTGCCGCCTACTTTAAAACTAAGCATCACAAGTTCATCACTTTTGATAAAGGCTGCGTCGCTTACAGCATTGACTTTTCTATAGTGGAGATAGTCAAATCCAAGATATCCAAATAAAATAATAAGGAGAATAATAACTACTGAGCCTATTTTTTTGCTCATATCTACCCCTGTGAATGAGATTCACAAAAATGATATATAATTTTTCATTAAGAGTAGCTGAGTTATAATGGTTGCAAAGAAGAGGTAATGATGAAAGAGACTATCAAGCAAAAGATCATAGAGACAAAAAAAGAGATTTTACTTGAAGCGATCTCCAATCTTTTTGAGGAACAAGGGTTCGCAGATCTTAAAATGCAAGATATAGCTAAACATTTAGGTATATCTGTAGGGGCGATCTATAAGATTTTTACCTCGAAAGATGATCTTATTTTGGCCTATATTCAGTTTCAAATAGAAAAATTTTATACAATGTTACAAGAAAAAACAAATAATATAGATGATTCGCTTCAATGTTTGCAACTCTACGTTAATCTCAAGTTTGAGGTGTTCAAGCAAAAAAGAAAAGCATTAGAAGATCCATTATTAGGAGATCCTCTTTTCTTTTTAAAGATGGGCAAAAAGCAATATACACTTATTGAGCCGATTCATATGCTATTGGCTTCATGGTTTCAAAAACTTCACTCGCAAAGACCTCTTCAAGAACAGGACTTTTTGAAATTAGCATATCTTTTTAACTCTTATACAAACGGATATGTTGAATACTGGATCGTTCATGATAAAGATCTGAACCCTTCACAAGTAGTGGAGCTCTTTTTGCAAGGCGTGGGAAAATGAAAAAGAAGAAGATCTCTTTAGTTCTTGGAAGTGGAGGTGCAAGAGGATATGCTCATATTGGAGCTATAGAGGAGATTGAAAAGCATTTTGAAATAATAGCAATTAGTGGTGCATCCATGGGAGCTCTTATCGGTGGGCTCTATGCGGCTGGGAAACTGGATGAATATAAAGAGTGGGTTTTGGGACTTGATGCTTTTGATGTAATGAAGTTACTTGATTTCTCTTTTGATAAAAGAGGGCTTGTTGGCGGAGAGCGCGTCAAAAGAAAACTTCGCCAAATTTTGGGAAATGTCAATATAGAGGATCTCCCTTATAGCTATACTGCTGTTGCTACAGATCTCAAAAAACATAGAGAAGTATGGTTTCAAAAAGGAGATCTACTTGAAGCCATAAGAGCTTCTATTGCTATTCCATCTTTTTTTACCCCCGTCGAAAAGGATGGAATGCTTTTGGTAGATGGAGGTGTTTTGAACCCTTTGCCAGTTGCTCCTACTATGTCAAGCCCTAGTGATTTGACAATAGCTGTGTCGTTGCTTGGAGAGGGTGAGTCTTTATCTGTTCGGATACCTGATGAAATTATTCAAAGAGAGTCAAGGCTTGAGACTATAGCAAAAGATGTGATGGAAAAAACTAGGAAAATATTTGAAGATAAACAAGATGAGTATCATCTCTTTGATATTGTAGATATGGCTATTGAGACAATGCAAAAAACCCTCTCAAATTATAGGCTGGGTGGATATCCTCCTGATATTCTTATAGAGATTCCTCAAAGCATTGCTGGAACACTCGATTTTCATAAAGCGTACGAAATTATAGAGATAGGAAGAGAAGAGACCAAAAAAATGTTAAGAAAAATAAAAAAATCTTAAAAGGAGAGAAAAATGGAAAAATTTGGACCAATGGATCTTGTAAAGTTTGGTATTGGAAGTATGTTGTTAGCAAAAGAGCAAGCAGAAAAGTTTATTGATGAAGCTGTAAAAAAAGGGGAAATGAGTAAGGAAGAGGCGAAAAAGAGAATGGAAGAGTTAAAAAAGGAGGCTGAGAAAAATCAAAAGGCTTTTGAGAAAATGATAAAAGATGAAGTACATAAGGCTCTCAAAGAGTTTGGTATCGCTACAAAAGAGGATATAAGAGAACTGAAAAAAGAGATTGATGAACTTAAAGCACTCTTGCAAAAAGAGAGTTGATGTTTGATAGTATCAAACAGCTTGAGAGACTTAAAACCATAGCACTCATTTTGACTAAAAATGGTTTTGATGATCTTGTAAGTGCTATGGGATTGCAAAGGTATATCTCTTCTTATAAACAAAGAAGGGTGATCCATCTTAGCCGTAGTGAACGTATAAGAAAGACGGTAGAGGAACTAGGTCCTACATTTATAAAAATGGCGCAGATTCTCTCTACCCGTCCAGATCTTATTCCCCTTGAACTTGCCAACGAGTTTTCCAAGCTTCAAGATCGCGTTGAGGCTATGCCTTTTGACAAAATAGAGCCGGTATTTATAGAGGAGTTTGGAAAAAGTGTTGACCAGATTTTTGTTGGAGAACTTACACTTCTTGCTTCTGCCTCTTTGGGTCAGGTTTATAGAGGAAGACTCCATAGTGGGGAAGAGGTAGCTATAAAAGTTTTAAAGCCAGGAATTGAGGATATTATTGCTGCTGATATTGCCATTATGAAAAAAATTGCTACTTTGATAGAGGATAAACTATATAAATATGGTATAGATTCGCCTTTGGCAATTATTGAAGAGTTTGAAAAAAGCATTAAAAAGGAGCTAGATTTTACAAAAGAGGCTCTCAATCTCAAGAGATTTGCCAAAAATTTTGCAAATGATGAGCGAATCATCGTTCCGAAGTTGTATGGAGAGTTTTCGACAAAAAAAGTTTTAACGATGGATTATATTGAGGGCATCAAGGTATCTGAAATTGAAAAATTAAAAAATGCAGGCATAGATCCAAAAATTGTTGCTAAAAATGGTTTTGAGCTTTTATGTAAGCAGATATTTGTATACCGTTTTTTTCATGCAGATCCTCATCCTGGTAATATTTTTGTACTAGAAGATGGAAGAATCGCTTTTATTGATTTTGGGATGATGGGGAGTATCGGACAAAAAGATAGGCGCTATTTTGTAGATATGATCTATTATGTTGTAAAAGAGGAGGAGGAAAAAGCTGCCTTAGCCATATTGAAACTTGCAAAAGTTAAAAATGAGCATCTCGATGAAGATGCTTTTGCTAAAGAGATGGGTGATGTTATCCGCACATATTTTTATGGCTCTTTAAAAGATATCGATATCCGATCGCTTTTAAATGATGTGGTAACTCTCATGAGTCGATACAGAGTCTATTTTAGAGAAAACAACTACCTTCTTGTCAAAGCGCTTATTACTATTGAAGGAGTTGGAAAAGCTTTAGATCCTGAATTCAATGCTGCGCAAGAGATAAAACCTTTTATTATGAGTTTTTATAAAGAGTATTTTTCCCTTAATGCCTTTTTGTCAAAAGCCTCTGAAATGCCAAAAGAGGTGGGAGACTTTTTCAAAGAGTTTCCTGATGACATAAAAGCAATTATAGATAAAATGAAAAATGGACAATTAAAAATAGAGTTTGAACATGTTGGGCTTGAAAAGATGGAAGAGAGTATTGAAAAATCTGCTAATCGCCTCTCTTTGGCAATTGTGGTCTCTTCTATCCTGATAGGTTCGGCTTTATTACTCGTGGCCAATACTCCTCCACTCATTTATGGGATTCCTATTTTTGGACTTGCTGGTTTTCTTATAGCAGTAGTTATGGGAGGAGTTTTAATCTATTCGATATACAAAAAAGGGAGATTATGAAAATAGTTCAAAAATATTGGGTAGGCTTTTTTGCGCTTGCACTTTTCATTTTGGCTGCTGTGCTTATCTATATAAAACTCCATCCAAAAAAGCTGCCACCAAACTTAATCGAAGGAGTAGGGAGATTTGATGGCGATCTTGTCAATCTTAATACAAAATATCCTGGAAGAGTTGCAAAGATCTTTTTCAATGATGGAGATGCGATCAAAAAAGATGATGTGGTTGCTGTTTTAGAAAGCAAGGAGTTTACAAAGCAAAAAGAGGCAATCCAAAAGCAGATAGAAGCTAAACAAGAAGAGCTCAAAGCTAAAGAGATAGAACTTAACATAAATGAGACAAAAATCCCACAAATTCTTGCAAAAGCGACCTCTGCTCTCAAAGCCAAGCAAAAGCAGCTTCAAGAGATTCAAAGCGCTATAGCCTCTCAAGAAGATGTTGTAGCACAAGATAGAAAAGACTATCTGCGTATCAAAGATCTCTATAAAAAAAGGCTCATTCAAAAACATAAATTAGAAGAGATTACACTCAAATACAAAACAGATAGAAATAAGCTTCAAGCACTCAAAGCCAAAAAAGCACAACTCCTCCAAGCCATAGCTATCGCTAGGAGCGATGTAGCAGATGCCAAGGCTGCACAAAAGGGTCTTGATGCTTTGCGTGAGGGTGTAGCAGCACTCAAAAAAGGGATAGAAGCACTCAAAGCAAAAAAAGGACAGATTGAAGCAGTCATCGCAGAGCTTACTCTCAAAAGTCCACTCAATGGATATGTAGTGGAAAAGATTGCAAATAGTGGGGAGGTTCTAGGTGCTGGTATGCCAGTAGCAACCCTTATCGATCCAAAAACACTCTATCTCAAAATATATGTCGATACATTATCCAATGGTAAAATCAAACTGCACAATAAGGCAGTGATATTTTTGGATGCATATCCTAATAAGCCAATTGCGGCTGAGGTAGTACGCATAGCACAAAAAGCAGAGTTTACTCCCAAAGAGGTGGCTGTAAGAAGCGATAGGATCCAAAGAGTTTATGCGGTACATCTCAAACCTCTCAAACCAGATCCTTTGCTCAAACTAGGCCTCCCAGCTACTGGCGTCATATCTATTGATGGTAAGGGACTTCCAAAAAGTCTTCATGAGATACTACAGATTTAGGCATTGGATATTAGATATTGGACATTGGAGGAGAAAATTGTGAAAAATAAATTTGATGATTTAGAAGAATCAAAAACCTCAAATGTCGAATGTCAAATGTCCAATATCCACAAAATAGACAGAAATGTTGTGGTTCTTGGCTGGGTGAGTTTTTTTACCGATATGGCCACAGCTATGATAAATCCAATTTTGCCAATCTTTGTTGTCGTTATTCTTCATGAAGGAGTAGATAAGCTTGGAATCATTGTAGCAGTTGCTACCTTTGTCTCATATGCCTTGCGTCTACTCTCTGGCTTCATTAGCGATCGCTATGGAATTGTCAAGCCTTTGGTTGTGAGTGGATATGCGCTCTCAGCTTTGAGTAAACCTCTCATAGGTCTTTCTCATAGTTACAAAAGTGTAGCAGCTTTACGGGGATTGGAACGTTTAGGTAAAGCGCTACGTAGTGCGCCAAAAGATGTTTTGATAGCTAGTTTCAGCAAAAAAAAGAGTACAGGTAAAACCTTTGGTTTTCATAAGACGCTTGATATCGCAGGAGAACTTACAGGAACGCTTCTTGCCTTTTTCCTTCTGTGGAAGCTTGGAGAGAGTGAGGAGGTTTTTCGCTCCATTTTTTTCTTTACCATAATTCCTGGATTCATAGGTCTCATCTTAGTAATATTTTTTGTCAAAGATGTACCTAAAAAGCCTGGGTCTAAAAACTTTCGCCTCACTGTAAAAGATAAGAGAGTCATTGAGATGCTTTTTTTTTATTTTCTCTTTGTCTTTTTCATGTGGAGTGATGCATTTTTGACGATGCAAGCAAAGAGTGTCGGCATTGCAGTGATGGTTATTCCTCTTCTTTTTGCTATATCTACAGGCACCCAGACACTTACTAGCTATCTTTTAGGAGTTTTTATTGACCGTATTGGAGCACTCAAAATTATGGCTTTTGGATTTTTGAGTGGAATTATTTCACTCTTGCTACTCTTTTTGCAAAAGCCTCTCTTTACTTGGATAGCTTTTGCATTTTTTGGACTCTTTACCGTAGCAACTCTCAATGCTACAAGAGTCTATATCGCTATGCAAAGTGATAATAAAGGTTCAGTCTATGGGGTGTTCTATGCAGGAGTCGCTCTCTTTGGAGCGCTTGGTGCTTATGTGTGTGGACTGCTTTGGGAGCACTTTGGTATGTATACAGCTCTTGTTTTTTCACTTATTGGAACTACTGCACTGTTAATGCTATTTGCAGGAAAAAATTATGGCGCTTTTAGAGGTTAGGGATGTCACAGTCCACTACAAAAAGCGCATAGGTATCGCACATGCAAGCCTTGAAGCTCAAAGAGGAGAGATTGTAGGATTTATCGGAGCAGACGGGGCTGGCAAGAGTTCGCTCATGCATGCTATTGCTGGAGTGATACCTTTCGAAGGGGAAGTAAGCTTTGGTGGTATTACTTACCACTCACCCAAAGAGGCTGAAAGAATCAAAAAAGATATAGGACTCATGCCACAAGGCCTAGGACTCGTGCTCTATGATACACTGAGTGTTGGTGAGCATCTCGATTTTTTTGCTGATATTAGAGCCTTAAAAAAAGATGATAAATTTTACGCCTATCGCCAAAGACTCCTTGAAATGGCGGGTCTTGCAGAGTTTACTGATAGGCTTGCTGGGAATTTAAGTGGTGGTATGCGCCAAAAGCTCTCACTTATTTGCACCCTTTTGCATCGCCCAAAGCTACTACTGCTTGATGAGCCTACAACTGGAGTCGATCCCTTAAGCCGTCTTGAGCTTTGGGAGATTCTCGATGATATCCGCAAAGAGGAAGGAACTGTCGCTCTAGTAAGCACAGCCTATATGCAAGAGGCGCAAAAAATGGATAAGGTACTGCTCTTTGAAGAGGGTAGCATCATTGCAGGTGGCAAGGCAGAAGAGTTGGTGGATTCAATTAAAGAGTATGTCTGTGAGCCAACGGAGTGTCAAGAGTGCTTTACAATTCATGGAAAAACCTATTCGCTTCAACTCTTGCCAGCAAAGCACAAAGAAGCAACTTTAGAAGATATATTCTTTGTAAGCGGCTTGCAGCACAATAAAATCCCTCCAAAGATAGAGATAACTGAGCGTAAAGTGGCAATTGATCTTCCAGAAATAGTGATGGAGGCACGAGGTCTGACGAAGCGATTTGGTGATTTTGTAGCAGATGATCATATCGATATGGTGCTCAGGCGTGGTGAGATTTTGGGACTGCTTGGAGCAAATGGCGCTGGCAAGACAACATTTATCAAGATGCTCTTGGGACTTTACCCAATTGATGAAGGAGAGCTTTATCTCTTAGGAAAACCCATTAAAAGCGGACAGGATAGACAAGATCTCAAGGCAAAAATCGGCTATGTATCACAGCGCTTTGCCCTGTATAATGATCTTACAGTGCGCGAAAACCTTATCTACTTTGCCAATATGCACCAAATACCTCCTCTTGAAGCGCTTGAACGCATAGAGCGCTATGCCCATGAACTGGGATTTGAGGAGTATATGGATGATTTTCCAACCTCTTTGCCTCTTGGAGTCAACCAGCGCTTTTCGGTAGCAGCTGCACTTTTGCATGAGCCTGTGGTGCTTTTTTTGGATGAGCCAACAAGTGGAGTAGATGCCATTGCAAGAGCGCAGTTTTGGGAGCTTTTGAAGCAGCTAAAACAAAAGTGGGGCATTTCGATTCTCATTACCACACACTATATGAGTGAAGCGGAGTTTTGTGATAGAGTCGTAGTGCTTAAGCGTGGGAAAAAGATCGTTGATGATACTATTGATAATCTATACAAAAAGCATCCTGAAGCTAAAAGCTTTGAGGATATTTTCCTTTACTACTACAAGGTAAACAGATGAAAATTAGGACTGTGCAAGCCTATATCAAAAAAGAGTTTATTGAACTTGTCAGAACAAAGCTCATCTTTTTAGTCTATCTTATTCCAACGATGATTTTGATTCTTTTTGGCTATGGCATTCGCCTAGAAGTCACCCATGCAAGAGTACTTCTTATCGATAATGATGCGAACAAGCTCTCAGCTGAACTGATAGGAAAATTTGAGCACTCCAAATATTTCACACCTACACTCTCTCATATGAGTGAGCAAAAGGCACTGCGCCTCATGAAGCAGGCAAAAATTGATGCGATTGTGATCATCCCAAGCTCTTTTGAAAAACGCTTGCTTCATGGTCAAAGAAGTGAGATGGGAATTTTTGTAGATGGCTCTTTTCCTATGCGAGCGCTAACCATTCAAAGCTATATAGAAGGAACTATCCTCAAAGCTGCTCAAGATATTGGAGCAAAGATGGGGCTAAAGCCAAAAATTGCGATCAATCAGCGCACTCTTTTTAACCAGGCAATGCGCGATGAGGATGCCATCGTTCCAGGTCTCATAGGACTTGTGCTCTTAGTAGCTCCAGCGCTTCTCTCAGCCCTTTTAATTGTCAAAGAGAAAGAAAAAGGTACCATCTTTAACTTCTACGCTTCACCTCTTTCAAAGTCAGAATTTTTGGCAGCAAAACTGATACCAGTTTTTTTGCTCCACTCTATCAATATCTTTATTCTTTTCATTTTGGCACTCTATATATTTGAAGTTCCCTTTAGAGGAAGTTTCTTTCTTTATTGGGTAGCAAGTGAACTCTATGTGTTCATAAGCCTCTCAATAGGACTTCTCATCTCCATCATTACAAAGCGTCAGATTGTAGCTGTGGTGCTTACTGTTATTGTGACAGTGATTCCTGGATTTTTATATTCAGGGATCTTAATGCCAATATCATCGATGAAAGGGGAATCTTATATCGAAGCGCATCTCTTTCCAGTAATGTATTACAATCATATCGTTTATGATGCATTTCTCATAGGACAAGGATTCGCATCGCAAAAAAATATCCTCTATCTTGCTATATTAGTAGGTTTTTTCCTTCTCTATTTTCTAATAGGTACACTGCTACTAAAAAAGGAGATGCGATGATACGCTCCTTTATCGTTACTTTTCTCAAAGAGATACTTACCTTTTTGCGCCTTCCCCTCTTGGTTTTGGCCGTGCTCTATTTCTATACTCTTGATGTTTATATTGCAGGGGCTGGTATAGCAGTGAAGCCAAGAAATGTGACAATCGGATATGTAGACTATACTGGAGGTGGAGTGAGTCAAAAGATCCTTTCACACTTTCATGCCCCAGAGTTTAAAAAACCAAAAGCCTTTTTGGATGAGCAAAGCCTTCGCAAAGCGATCTTCAATAAAGACATCATGGTTGGTATCATTTTTGATAGAGAATTTGCCACAAATTACGCTCAAGGTAAAAAAGCAACTATCAATGTACTTTTAGACTCCACTGCAGCTGCACAAAGCTTTATTACACTTAGTTACTTGCAAAATATTATCTTAGATTTTCAAAAACTTCGTCTGCCTGTTGAGCTCAAAACCCATAAACTTTTTAATCAAAATGCAGATACACATATGTTTATCTCTTTAGCTGAACTGCTCTCTGTGATAACACTTCTGAGTGTTATTCTCACAGCGATGGTTTTTGTGAAAGAGAAAGAGGATGGCACATGGGATCTCATGCTCTTGATGCCAGTGGATGCAAAGGTGATAATACTTGCAAAAAGTCTCTCACAGGTATTTATCAATCTTTTAGGGACGATCATTTCTGTTGGGTTTGTGATCCTTTGGGCATTTGACACTCCAATAAACGGCTCTTTCTGGGCTTTTGTACTGCTTAGTTTTTTCTATATTCTCAGTAGCGCTGGAATCGGGCTCTTCATAGCTGCCGTAGCAAGAGATATCATGCAAGTAGCACAGCTCTCAATACTTATAATGATGCCAATTATATTTTTAAGTGGTGCCTGGACACCCATTTATGCGATGCATCCAATCTTACAAAAGCTCTCACTCTTTTCACCTCTTCGCTACTATATAGAAGGAACGGAGAGTATATTCTTCCGTGGCACACCATTTGTAGATCTGTGGCCATATTTTGCTGGAGTTACACTCTTGGGCATTATGCTTTACTATTATGGATTTAAAAAAATAGGTAAACTCTTTTAGTACTACTTTGTTATAATTGGGTAAAAAGTAGGAGTAAAATGGCAAAGAGCATTTTTCGTGAATATGATATTCGAGGAATATTTGAAAAAGAGCTCAATGAAGCAACGACAAAGAAAATTGGCTACTTTTTGGCGCAAAAAGTGCCAGGTGAGTATATTGCAGTAGGGTATGATGCACGCATACACTCGCCAACACTCTTTCAATGGCTTACAAGTAGCATTAATGCAGCAGGCAAACATGTACTTGGCATGGGCATGGTACCAACGGGAGTTAACTACTTTAGTAATTTTCAAACATTTGAGATAGATGGCATAAAGGTAACTCCTAGTGCTTCAGTGATGATTACAGGATCGCATAATCCCCCTGAGTATAACGGCTTTAAGATTACAGTTGATAAAAAGCCCTTCTTTGGAGCAGATATCTATGCACTTGGAGAGGAGGTACTAGCGAGTGATATAGTAATAGCAGATGATGAGAAATACTATCCAATTGATGCAAAAGGGCGCTATATTGCATATATGCTAGAAAATTTTTCACATTTGAGAGATTTTGAGCAAACGATAGCGATAGATTGTGGTAATGGCGTAGCTGGCATTGTTGCTGAGCCGATTCTCAAAGGGCTTGATATCTCTTACGAAGGCCTCTATTGCAGACCAGACGGAACATTTCCAAATCACCATCCAGATCCAAGTGAAGAGGAAAATCTCAAAGATTTGCAAAAAACAATGAAAGAGAAAGCTATAGATTTGGGCTTTGCTTTTGATGGGGATGCAGATCGCATTGCAGTACTAACACAACAGCACAATTTCAAAGGAGATGAACTTGCGATCATCTTTGCTAAACAACTTGATAATCCTACAGTCATTGGTGAAGTAAAGTGCTCACAGGTGATGTATGATGAGATAAATAAAATTGGCAAAGCGATAATGTATAAAACTGGCCATAGCAATCTTAAAGTCAAAATTGCCCAAACTAATGCTGATTTTGCAGCGGAGGTGAGTGGGCATCTCTTTTTTAATGATCGCTATTTTGGATATGATGATGCAATATATGCGATGCTAAGAGTAATAGAACTTGTAGCCAATGGCATAGATCTTGATAAAGAGGTAGCTGCACTTCCAAAGGTCTGTAACACACCAGAAATTAAGATCAATACCAGCGAAGAGGCAAAGTTTGCCATTATAGAGAGACTCAAAGAGGCTTTTGCTACGCTACCAGATGATTTTCCTCATATTAAAGAGATAATTGATGTAGATGGTGTGCGCATTGTGTTTGATGAAGGATGGGCGCTGGTACGAGCTTCCAATACTACGCCTGTACTTGTGACGCGCTTTGAAGCAAAAAGTCCTGGACTTGCTAAGCTTTATCAACAAAAAACAATAGAACTTCTTAGAAAGGTAGCACATGCAATTGACGCTCCACTCTCCACTTGATATGCATCTACATCTGCGTGATGGACAGATGCTCCAAACTGTTGCACCCTTGAGTGCCAAAAGCTTTGCAGGTGCTCTAGTGATGCCAAATCTCGTACCACCTGTAACAACTAAAGAGATGGTACAAAGCTACAAAAAACGTATCAAAGAGGCAATAGGTGATGAGGTTTTTGAGCCATATATGACACTTTTTTTTAGACAAGAGTATGATTATGCCTTTTTAGCTGATGTAAAAGATTTAATTTTAGCTATCAAGCTCTATCCAGCAGGAATTACTACAAATAGCGAAGGGGGAGTTGATAATTTTAGTGTTGAGGCTCTAGCTCCTACGCTTGAAGCTATGAGTGAGCTTAAAATCCCACTTTGTGTGCATGGTGAGACAAATGGCTTTGTGATGGATAGAGAAGCAGAGTTTATTCCCATTTATGAGCGCATAGCTAAAAGATTTCCAGATCTTACAATTATTATGGAGCATATTACTACAAAAAATGCAGTGGAAGCTTTGATGAAGTATGAAAACCTCTATGCCACTATCACGCTTCATCACCTCTATATTACTCTTGATGATGTAGCAGGCGGACTTTTGCGGCCTCATCTATTTTGTAAACCAATTGCTAAAAGACCAGAAGATCGCATGGCCTTGCGCAAAGTAGCACTTATGGCACATGAGAAGGTGATGTTTGGAAGTGACAGCGCTCCCCATCCAAGAGATAAAAAGGAAGCCCCCGGATGTGCTGCCGGAGTCTTTACTGCTCCAGTTGCGCTGCCAGCTCTAGCCCAGCTCTTTGAAGCAGCAGAAGTGCTGGAGAACTTGCAAAAATTTGTGAGTGATAATGCGCGCGCTATTTACGGTATAGAGCCACCAAAAAAAGAGGTAGAGCTGGTTAAAGAGCCATTTGAAGTTCCACAAAGCTACAATGATGTAGTGCCGATGTTTACAGGAGAGAGTCTAGCGTGGAGGATAGCGGGTGGCATATAGAGTTTTGCTGCTTGAAGATGATGAACTCTTTGGGGAGACAGTAGAGGAGTTTTTACAAGAGGAGGGGTATAGGGTTGATTGGGCAGTGAATGCAAAAGAGGCTTTAGAATTTTGCTATCACACCAAATATGATCTCTATCTTTTTGATGTGAAACTCGAAGGAATGGATGGCTTTACTCTTTTAGAAGAGCTGCGCAAGAGTGATGATGAGACGCCAGCTATTTTTATTACAAGTAAAAATCAAAAAGAGGACATCAAAGAGGGGTTTTTGCGTGGGGCTGATGACTATATAACAAAGCCTATAGACTTGGATGAGCTCTCTCTTCGCATAAAGGCTTTGCTGCGCAGAAGCTATGGTGCAGAAAAAATTGCAATAGATCAATATATTTTTGATATCAAACAGATGGTACTTAAAAAAGGAGAAAAGGTTATTGAGCTCAATCCAAAAGAGATGAAGCTTTTGGAGCTTTTTGTAAAAAATCGCAAAAAAATTGTTACAAAAGAGCGTATTTATGAGTATCTTTGGAAACCAGATGAAGTGGTAAGTGATGGGGCTTTGCGTGTCTATGTGAATACACTCAAGAAGATTTTTGGCAAAGATGCTATTACAAATGTAAGAGGCGTGGGATATAAGTTTGAAAAGTAAAGATATTTTTGCTTTTACACTTTTGTATGGAGTCTCTATTTTTCTGCTTCTTTTCGTAGGATATTTATGGATCGATAATATTGGTTGGAACTATTTATGGATTTTAGGTGTAATAATAACGCTTTTGGTTATTTTATTAGGATATCTCTTTGCAAAATATGCTTTTTCTCCATTGGTAGAGCAAAATAGTGAGCTTGATAATCTGCTCAAAGATACTTTGCATGAGCTTAACATTCCAGTAGCTACCATTAAAGCCAATGTAGCGATGCTCAAAAAATCCTGTCCCCATGAAAAATCGCAAAAGAGGCTTGAGCGCATAGCAAAAGCGAGTGATCAGCTCTTAGCACTCTATAAAGAGGTAGATTTTTTTATAAAAAAAGAGATAGACAAAGATACAAGAGAGCGCTTTGATGTAGCTGAAGTTGTAAAAGATCGTGTAGAATTTTTTAAAGAGTTGTTACAAAAAAAAAGAATCTACACAGATTTGCAGCCTTTGCAGGTCAATCTTCCAAAAATTGGATTTATAAAAAGCTTTGATAATATTTTATCTAATGCGATAAAGTATACGCCAAAAGATGGATTGATTAAAATCATTGTCAAAGATGCAAAACTTGTGATAGAAGATAATGGCATTGGCATGAGCGATGCAGATCTCTTGAGAGTTTTTGATAGATACTATCGCGCAACAGACAAAAACGAAGGATATGGGATAGGGCTCAATATTGTGAAAAGATTTTGTGATGAAGAGAATATCAGAATTTCAATTGATGCAAAAAAAGGGGAGGGGACGAAAGTAACCCTTGATCTCGCAAAGGTAAAAGTATGAACCATTTAAAAGAGTTTATTGACTATGGGATAATTGGCTTTTTGCTCTTTATGAGTTTTTTGAGTGTTTGGTTTTTTATTGAAAGACTACTCTATTATAGAAGCGTGAAACCTGAAAAATTTAGTAATAAAGAGGAGTTGGAAGTTAAACTTACCGATTATCTTTCTTTAATTGCTACCATTGCTTCCTCAGCTCCCTATATTGGCCTCCTTGGGACGGTGCTTGGAATTATGCTTACTTTCTATACAATGGGACAGCATGGCATTGTCAATACAAAAGAGATTATGATTGGACTTGCTCTTGCTCTCAAAGCTACTGCAATGGGCTTAGTAGTAGCAATTCCCGCAACGATGATGTATAACTTTTTGATAAGACGTGTTGAGGTCTTGCTTGCACGATGGGATATAGTTCATGCAGCTGAAAAAATTTGACCAGATAAATGTTATCCCCTTTATCGATATTATGTTGGTGCTATTGGTGATAGTACTAACAACTGCTACGTTTATTGCCAAAGGTGCTATTCCTCTTGATCTTCCAAAGGCAGGTTCAGCAAAGAGTCTGCCAGTAAAAAAAATAGAGCTCTCCATTACAAAAGATGGCAGGATCTTTTACTTTAAAGAACCTGTAACTTTAGCAATACTTAAGAATAAACTCCTCTCTCTTAATAAAAAGAGCAACATCCTCATTCGTACTGATAAAAATGCAAAGTTTGAAGTCTTTATTGAGGTTTTGGATCTTTTAAAAACACAAGGTTTTACAAATATTGCGGTAGAAACGGTTAAATGAAGCGATCTTTTTTTATAACACTGGCTCTCTACGTGGCTCTTTTTGCTCTTATTTCTCAATTTAATTTCTCTATGCCAAAAGAGTCGCCAAAAAGAGTGGTTATAAGTGATATAAAGATAAAAAAAAACTGTACCTGCAAAAAATGCACCTGTAAAAATTGTAAGATGCAAAAAGCAATAAAGAAGCCTCCTAAAAAGAAAGCGCAATTTCCCAAAAAAGAGGTTCTCAAGCAAAAACCAAATATAAAGCCAAAAAATAAGCCACGTAAAACGATAAAAAAGCCACTAAAAAAACCAAAAAAGCTATCAAAACCTAAAAAAACTATAAAAAAACCTCAAAAAATAACAAAAAAACATAGTAAGCCAAAACAGAAACCTTTGCCAAAAAAAGTGGTTGTAAAAAAGATTCCAAAAAAGAGTGTAAAAATGATTGAGAAAAAGGTGGTAAATACAACTTCTGTGCAAAAAACACTACCACAAAACAGAAAAAAGAGTAGCACCCAAAAGCCTCACTCTCAGCCTTCTGGTAAACCCTCTTATGCACAGCAGTTTACCACTCGTTTTGCAAGTAAGATCCGCTTGGCTATCCAAAAACATAAATACTATCCAAGAGTAGCAAGACGAACAAAAAAAGAGGGCGTTGTACGTGTATGTTTTGAGCTTACTCCCCAAAAAGAGATAGAAAATATTGCGATTTTGCAATCGAGTGGTCATAAAATTTTAGATAAAGCTGCTATAAAAACCATAAAAAAAGCTCGCCGTGACTTTCCTATGCCAAAACAGCGCGTCAAAATTGTAGTTCCCATTGAATATAAATTAAGATAAATTTAACACTTCTGCTCTATAATCAAAACAAAGGGGGATATATGAGAAAACTACTGCTTCCAATGTTTTTTGTTCTTGCACTCTTTGCTTTTGATAAGTCGATGCCACATCCAGAACTTCATCAAAAATGGTGCAGTGTGTGTGGTATGAATCTTGCAAAATTTTATAAAACAAATCACCTCGTTGTACTTAAAGATGGCAAGCAGATGCAGCTATGCTCTATGCACTGCTTAGCGCAAATCTATCCACATATAAAAGATAAGATTGCAAAAATAATGGTAGTCGATGCAAAAAGTGGTAAGTTTATACCAGTGCAAAATGCTTACTATGTAGTAGGCAGCAGTGTACCTGGGACGATGAGCATGCAAAGTAAAATTGCCTTTAGCTCTATAGATAATGCTAAAGCATTTCAAAAAAAATATGGCGGAAAAATCATGCGCTTTGATGAGGCTTTTGCTCTACAGCGAAAAATGTTTGCAAAAGAGCAAACAAGAATTGCTCATAAGCAGCGTAAAATGGCAATGATGGGTAAAATTCTTTATAAAAAGCACTGCAAAGAAGTTAATGGGGAGTTTGCTTCGTTAGCCAAACTTAAAGAGCATATTGTAAAAAACCATCTTTGTAATCTCCAAGGTAAAAAACTGCAAGCAGTGGCGCTCTATCTGTGGCAAAAACAGCATAAAAAACATATTCATGTACCAAAAGATGCAAAATGTCCTGTATGTGGAATGTTTGTAGCAAAACATCCTCGGTGGGCTACGATGATTGTTGATGAAGAGGGGAGAAAGCTCTACTTTGATGGTGTCAAAGATATGATGAAATATCTCCAAAATCATAAGTTTAAGCGAGCCTATGTGAGTGACTACTACAGTGGAGAAGCGGTAGATGCTACAAAAGCTTACTATGTTTTAGGCAGTGATGTGTATGGACCTATGGGTAAAGAGTTGATTCCATTTAAATCTTTGCAAGATGCAAAGAGCTTTTTGCATGATCATAAAGGAAAGAAAATTTTACGGTTCTCACAAATAGATAAAGAGGTGTTACAAGAACTTGAATAGATATCTCTATCTTTTTGCTTTTTTTATTCTTTTTGTTTTACTCTGGGGAGGGGGGACTGCTTGGATGATTCACAAGCAGTATGGCAATGTACAGCAAAAAAGAGCAGTAGTGCACCTCTTGCAGCTTCCAGATCTTGCAATGAGTACTGAAGCGCACTGCATTCGCCACAGATCTCTTACAAATCTTTTTGAGGTTTTTGGATATGGACCTTCGCTTTTGCCCTATTTTCCAAGCACTTTTATCTATGCGCCTCCACCCTATCTCAATGCAAAGGATCAAATTCAATGAAAATGCTCGCCTTTGCGCTAGCATCATTGCGCCGAAGAGTATGGAAAAATGTGAGTCTTTTTATAATTTTTAGTCTGCTCATTTTTACCGTTATGAGTGTTTTTTTGATTGCGGCTTCACTCAAAAAGGAGCTCTTTATTACTCTTGATGCATTACCTGATATTTATGTACAAAAGGTAGCAGCCGGAAGACTTGTGCCAATAGCAATGCAAAGAGTTGAAGAAATTGAAAACATCAGTGGTATAGCCTGGGCAATGCCACGTGTGTGGGGGTATTACTACTACGCACCTGCTGGAGTCAATTTTAGCGTAGTGGGGATCGATTTTGATGATGTAAGCTATAAAGAGAGTTTCAATGAAGCTATTGCTAACACAGAAGCAGAGGGTAATTTTATGGTAGTAGGAGAGGGGGTAAAGAGAGTTTTGCAAAGCCACTACTATAAAAATTTTTTCAACTTTATCACTCCTCAAGGCGATTTTATCAAGGTTAAACTTGCAGGCACTTTTCCGGCACAAAGTGCACTTGAGGCGAGTGATACGATTTTACTACCGATGCAGCTAGCAAGAAAAATCTTTGCACTTTCAAAAAATGAGGCTACAGATATTGTTGTAAAACTCCAAAATCCAAAGGAGATGCGCACCATTGCTGCAAAACTGCGCACCCTGTATCCCGATACCCGTGTTATTACAAAAGAGGATCTGCGAACAAGCTATCAAAATCTCTTTGATTATAAGAGTGGACTCTTTTTAGCCCTCTTTATAGGAGCACTTTTTGCCTTTTTTATTTTAGTTTTTGAAAAAGCTAGCAGTGTAGGAAAAGAGCAGATTAAAGAGATCGGCATTCTCAAAGCCTTAGGGTGGCGTATAGAGGATGTTTTGTTTTTGAAGTTATTAGAGAGTTTGATTGTTATTGGCAGCTCCTATTTGGTAGGAGTGATTGGGAGCTACTTCTTTGTTTTTGCTTTGCAAGCGCCTCTTTTGCGCAATCTCTTTAACGGCTTTTCAGCTCTCAAACCCCAAGCAGATCTCATGGTGGTGTATGAGCCCTCCATTGCAGTGAGCATTTTTTTGATTCTTGTGCCTCTCTATTTAGCTGCAACGATTGTTCCAAGCTGGCGCGCTGCGGTAATTGATCCAGAAGAGGCGATACGATGAGTGCTATTATTTCTTTGGAAAAAGTGAGTAAAATCTACAATCTCGGTACTGCAAAAGAGGTTGTGGCTTTAAAAGATGTGAGTTTGCAAATAAAAAGGAGCTCTCTTGTGCTTCTTATGGGGCCAAGTGGGAGTGGCAAAAGTACGCTCCTTTCACTCATTGCAGCACTCACAAGACCAACAAGTGGAAAAGTGGTAGTAGATGGGCAAACTATCTCAAAACTTCCAGATAGATTTGCAGCTGCATACAGAAGAGAAAAAATAGGTTTTATTTTCCAAAAATTTAATCTCTTAGAGGATCTTACTGTTTTTGAAAATGTAATAGTCCCATTAATTCCTACTCCAACTCCGCTAAAAGAGCTTGAACAGATGGCTCATGCAGTGATGGAGCGTTTTGCAATTGCGCATAAAAAGGATATGGTAGTAAGGAAGCTAAGCGGAGGTGAGCAGCAGCGTTGTGCCATTGCAAGAGCACTCATAGACAATCCTCCCATCATTTTAGCAGATGAACCCACAGCAAATCTCGATAGTGCTCTTACTGAGCAGTTTTTGCAGATTTTAGGTCAGTTAAAGCAAGAGGGCAAGACGATAGTAATTGCCACACACGATCCCAGATTTGCCGATTTAGAAATTGTAGATGAGATTTATGAAGTGAGAGAGGGCAATGTTTTTCTCTCCTGAGGTTTTTATCAATCTCTTCTTAGATTCGTTGCTTTTTTTCTTTTTGAGTATTGCGTGGATAGTTAGTATAAAGATCTCTTTGTGGTTTGATTATAATGCCGATACGCCAAGACAGTATGCACTGCTGCGTCAAAGTTATTTGGCCGCTACGATTATTAAGTTTGCTCTCTTTTTTAAAATCATTCTTCTCTTTTATTTCATATACACTCTTGATAAACTCTCCAATATTATCCCTGGCGCAATGTGCGCTGCTGGTGTGATTACAGCAAACTCTTATGGTGTGTGGCTCTTTGCAGTGAAAATTTTCAATATCTACCTCTTTGGTATCTGGCTTGTTATCAACGCACTTGATATGAAAACCATCGATTACGCATATACAAAGCTCAAATTTCGCTTATTTGTGCTGCTCTATCTTTTTATTGTAGCTGAACTATTGCTTGAATATGCCTATTTTCATGCCCTTGATGTGAATAAGATCGTAAGTTGCTGTGGAGTGCTCTTTAATCCAGTAGGGCAGAGTGCATTAGGGATTTTGTCACATATTCCGCTAAAACTGCTTCTATGGCTCTTTTATGGTAATCTTGTTCTGTTAGTAGTTTTTTATAAGAGGATCTATGTTTTTGCATTTTTGAGTGTAACATTTATTTTCATTGCTATTTTGGCGATTATCTTCTTTTTCTCCCCTTACATCTATGAATTACCTACGCATCACTGTCCCTTTTGTATTTTGCAAAAGGAGTACTTTTATATAGGTTATATCCTTTATACATTGCTCTTTTTAGGGACATTTTTAGGTATCGCAGCAGGGGTCAAGAAGGCATTAGGAGTTGTCTCTTCAGTAAAATTAGCGCTTCTTTTTGATATAGTTTTTACATTGATACTTACATACTATGTCATAAGTTACTATCTCAAAAATGGAGTGTGGCTCTTGTAGGAGGAGAGATGAAGAGAGTTTTTTTATTACTATTACTTCTTTTTTTTGTGGGATGTGAGAAGATTGAAGTCTATAAAAAAAGCGAAGATGGCAAGCCAGTAACCTTTAAACCAGGTGAAGTGCAGTGTGTAGAGTGTACCATGCAGCTTGAAACGAAACTCCATAGCGCCCAAGCTATTATGCCAAATGGTAGAGTCTATTTTTTTGATGATCCAGGATGCTTGGCAAAGTGGTATCTCAAGCAAAAAGAGAAAAACAGAATTAAACTTTGGATATATACCGACGATACCCACCGCTATATCGATGCACGCAAAGCGTGGTATAAGCTAGGAGATAAGACTCCTATGAATTACGGTTTTGGTGCTTATGAGAAAAAGGTAGCTGGTGCAGTGGGATTTGAAGAGTTTTTGGCAATGATGGCAAGAGGAGAGAATATGACAAATCCTGCTATTAGAAAACGATTTTTGGAGCAAAAATGAAAAAGATAATATTACTTTTTACATTGGTTATCTTTGGCTTTGGTATTGAGATAGGAAGTGTGGTGCCACAAGTGGTGCTTAGTAAAAAAGATGGGGGACTAGTGAGTGGTGGTGCATTTGATCTCTCATCCCTTCGGGGTAAAGTCTACCTCCTTGTGTATAGCGATCCTGACAAGAGAGATCTCAATGAAGAGTTTTTTGAAAAAGTCAAAGCAAAAAATTTTGATAGAAGTAAGTATGGTTCAGTTGCAATTATCAATATGGCAGCTACTTGGATGCCAAACTTTTTGCTCAATGCAATTTTAAAAAAGAAGCAAAAGAAGTTTCCACAAACTATTTATGTAAAAGATAATAGAAAAGTTTTAGTGAAAAAGTGGGGATTAGCAGATCAAAATCAAGATATTGTGATAATTGATAAAGAGGGGAGAGTGGTTTTTTATAAAGCTGGAAAGCTCTCTCCAAAAGAGCAAGAGAGAGCTCTTGAAATTCTTACAGAAAAGATCCAAAATGATTGAAAAGGCGCTCAACCAAAAGCCTTTTGGTGTTATAGCGCATAGAGGTGGAGGATTAGAAGTTCCTGAAAATACTATTAAAGGCATAAAACATGCTATTCGTATCAAAGCTGATATTGTAGAGGTAGATATTCGCAGCACGAAAGATGGTGAGCTGATACTCTTGCATGATAGTGATTTTGAGAGGGTGGCTGGTGTGGCAAAAGAGGCTAAAGAGCTAGAATTTGCATATATCAAAGAAAACATCCTCATTGAAGATAGTGAACCAGTAGCCACTTTGGCTGAAGCGCTTGAGAGTGCAAAAGGCAAAATTGCTATGTTTTTGGAGATTAAAGAGCCAGATACCTGTCAAAAGGTAGTAGAGCTTGTACAAGAGTATCAGGTGCAGCAAGATGTATGTATTATAAGCTTTTATGAAGAGGTAGTAAGTGAAGTAAAACGTCTTGATAGCACTATTACTACGGGTCTTGTATATAACTATCCTCCAGGCAAAATTCCAGATGCAAAGCAGCTTGGATGTACTCTTGTCTTGCCTCACTATCGCATAGCTACAGCTAAAGCCAACAGATTTGCACATAATATTCATCTCAAAGTAGGGGTGTGGACAGTCAATGAAGAGGATCTCGCCATTGCCATGTATGAAAGAGGTGCAGATCTTATAGCAAGCGATTATCCAAAAATGCTATTGAAACTACGCAAAAGGCTCCTCGAGGGTGGTGTTATAGAAAAAGAGAAAATAGCATTTCTCATTGAAGAGGTAGATGATATTTTACTTCGCAAAGTAGTGCTTGGAAGAGGACACTTTCTCATTGAAAGAGATCCACGAAAAGACAATACCTATCATACTCTCAAAGAGAAATACAACAATAATTTTTACATATTTGATGAGTATAAAGAAGAAAAGCTAACAAATGAAGTGGTTTTGGTGCAAAAAGTTAAAAGATCGAAAGTAGATGAGATAATAAAAAAGTTTGGGTGAGGGGAGGGATTAGAATCCCATTCCTCCCATACCACCCATTCCTCCCATGTCAGGAGCTGGAGCTGCTGGTTTTTCCTCTTTGATTTCACTAACAGTTGCTTCAGTTGTAAGGAGCAAGCTTGCAACTGATACAGCATTTTGCAATGCTACACGCTCAACTTTTGCTGGGTCAACGATACCAGCTTCAAACATATCTACATATTCACCAGTTGCAGCGTTGAAACCGATATTTTCATTTTCATTATTTTCAACATTGTTTGCTACAACGCCTGGATCAAATCCTGCGTTTTCAGCAATTTGTTTAAGTGGTGCTTTGATGGCTCTAAGAATTATTTCAGCCCCTATTTTCTCATCGCCTTCAAGCTCAAGACTTACTTTGTTTGCTGCTCTAACAAGTGCTGTACCACCACCAATAACAATACCTTCTTCTACAGCAGCTTTAGTTGCGCTAAGAGCGTCATCAACTCTATCTTTTTTCTCTTTCATTTCAGTTTCAGTTGCAGCACCTACTTTAATAACTGCTACACCACCAGCAAGTTTTGCAAGACGCTCTTGAAGTTTTTCTTTATCATATTCGCTTGTTGTTACTTCAATTTGCGCTTTGATCTCTTTAATGCGCGCTTCAACTGCAGCTTTGTCACCTTTACCATCTACGATAGTAGTGTTTTCTTTATCTACTACAACTCTTGAAGCGCGTCCAAGATCTTCAAGTGTTGCACTCTCTAACGTACGTCCAAGCTCTTCGCTAATGACTTGGCCACCAGTGAGGATTGCGATATCTTGCAACATCGCTTTTCTTCTATCACCAAATCCAGGAGCTTTTACAGCACATACATTGAGTGTGCCTCTGAGTTTATTTACTACAAGTGTTGCAAGTGCTTCACCCTCTACATCTTCAGCGATGATGAGAAGTGGTTTGTTTCCTGTTTGTACAATTTTTTCCAAAATTGGAAGAAGATCTTTCATATTGCTGATTTTCTTATCATAAAGGAGGATATATGGATCTTCAAGTACAGCTTCCATCTTTTCAGTATCTGTTACAAAGTATGGGCTAAGGTATCCTCTATCAAACTGCATACCTTCAACTACTTCAAGCTCATCTTGGAGTGATTTACCCTCTTCAACAGTTATAACACCATCTTTACCAACTTTATCCATAGCTTCAGCGATGAGTTCACCAATTTTTGGATCGTTGTTAGCTGAAATTGTTGCAACTTGTGCGATCTCTTTTTTATCTTTTACTTCGCGAGAGATTTTTTTGAGCTCAGCCACAATCGCTTCAGCTGCTTTATCCATACCTCTTTTTACTTCGATTGGATTTGCACCGGCTGTGATGTTTCTCAAACCTTCTTTAAAGATATTGTATGCAAGAACTGTTGCAGTAGTTGTACCGTCACCAGCCTCATCAGCAGTTTTGCTTGCAACTTCTTTTACAAGCTGCGCACCCATATTTTCAACAGTGTTAGGAAGCTCAATCTCTTTTGCAACACTTACACCATCTTTTGTAATACTTGGGCTTCCAAAAGATTTTTGAATAAGTACATTGCGACCGCGAGGTCCCATTGTTACTTTAACAGCATCTGCTAATTTTTTAACACCTTCGAAAAGTTCTCCTCGAGCAATATCACTAAAATGAATCTCTTTTGCTGCCATCTATCACCTCCTTCTTATTCCAAAATTCCAAGAATATCGTCAGTTTGTAAAATGAGATACTCTTTTCCTTCTAGTGTTATATCTGTTCCGCTATATTTAGCAAAAACAACTCTATCTCCGACTTTAATATGTCCCTCTTCTTCTACTTCTGGACCAATTGCTAAAACGTTTCCTTCAAGAGGTTTCTCTTTTGCATTATCTGGGATAATGATTCCTGATGGAGTTTTTTCAGGCTCTTCTACTCTTTCTACTAATACTCTGTTTCCAAGTGGTTTGAAATTCATCGCACCCTCCTTTTTCTTTGTCAGTCTGTCATTTTCAGTGCCAAAATTTTATAGCAATAAAACTTAAAATAAGCTTAAATTAAACTATGAATATCATTAAATTTGAGTATGTAGCACTTAAAAAATCTTCTAACACAATATTTTTGATACAATAAACCTCTCTTTGCTTTATTGAGCAATAATTAATGTATAATAGTTGTATATCGAAGAAGGGGCGAGCAATGAAAAAGCTACTACTGTTTATAATATTCATCATATCGATACTCCTAGGAGCAACTTATTGGGTACTCTTTACAGCAAGCGGTAACAATTTTTTGCGTCCAATTGTAGAAACAAATCTCAATAAAAAACTTCCTGTCAAAGCTTCACTCAAAAAATTTCGTATCTTTCCACTGGATATTGAGTTGCAAGTGGGGAAAAGTACTCTTATCAAAGCTGCGGGCAAACTTGATCCGTTTGCGCAAAGTTTTGCTATCCATTATGATGTACATATTGCAAAACTTGAAGATCTCCAAGCCCTTACAGGGCAAAAACTACGTGGTCCCCTTGTTACAAGCGGAGAAGTAAAAGGTGATAAAAAGAGGACTGATATTACTGGGAAAACTCGCGTAGTAGGTTCTGCTACGCAGTACCATGTTGTATTAGAAGAATTTGAGCCTGCTTTAGTAGATGCAAAGATTCGTCAAGCAAAGTTAGAAAAGATTCTCTATATGCTCTATCAGCCTCACTATGCAGATGCTTTGATAGATGCAGATATTCATCTCACAAATCTTGAACCAGAGCATTTAGCAGGTAATATTGTTTCTCAGATCAAATCTGGAAAGACAGATGCGAAAGTGTTGCAACAAAATTTTGGGATTGAGCAAGCCCGCATTACCTTCAATGCTTCGCATAAAAGTAGTATCAAAAATGGCATAGTCCTTAGTGATGTAGATCTCTTTACAAATATTGGAGATGTTCATACAAAAGGAGCAAAATTTGTTATTAAGAGTGGCACAGTTGATGCAGATTATGTTGTAAAAGTTCCAGATCTTGGCAAACTCTACTTTTTGACAAAGCAAAAAATGCGAGGAAAAATAACGCTCAATGGAAAAATTAAAAAGGATAAAAATCTCTTAGTAACCCTTCATAGCAATACCCTTGGCGGAAAAATAGATGGCAAACTTTTAAATAATAAAGTAGAAGCATTTTTAAAAGGTATCCAAGTAGTGAAACTTACCCATATGCTCTACTATCCTAAAATCTTTGACTCTTCAATGGATGCGAATATGCATTATAACCTTGTAACCAAAAAAGGAAAACTCCACGCCCAGGCACATGATGGCAGGATTTTGCCAAATAAGATGAGTTTTATGCTCAAACAGATGGCAAACTTCGATATAACTAGAGAGATATATAAACTTACAGAAATCAATAGTACTATTAATGATAAGGTAGTTATTGCAAATCTTGATATGCAAAGTAGACTGACACATATCAGTGCTCAAAATGCAAAAATTGATCTTGATAAGCAAAAAGTAGATGCAAAACTGCGTATTGAGATTCAAAAGAGACCTGTATATGTAAAACTGCAAGGAGATCTGCAAAATCCTGATATCAAAATCGATGTAAAAGAGTTTATAAAAGGCAGAGTAAAAAAAGAGCTAAAAAAGAGACTGCAGGATAAACTGTTGAAAAAGAACCTTCCACCAGCAGCAAAAGGATTATTGAATCTTTTTTGATTTGTAATGAAAGAATGTAATTATTGACATAAAAGCGAAATTGAAGTATAATTTCACTCGCTTTGGCTGGGTAGCTCAGCTGGTGAGAGCGCTGGTCTCATAAGCCGGAGGTCGGGAGTTCAAGTCTCCCCCCAGCTACCATAACTCTTCAAATACTCCTTTTCCGATCTCTATCTGCATTCGTATTAAATATTGAATTATTAATTCATTTTATTTTACTATTTGTCTCTCATTTTTTTACATAATAATTTACATTAATCTCATAGTTGTACTTCAAAATGTTATACAATAATAAAAAGTGTGGGAGAAAATCATGATAGCCAAAGCTGCTAATATCATAAAAGATGCAGAGTATCTCCTCATCACAGCTGGAGCTGGAATGGGAGTTGATAGTGGGCTTCCTGATTTTAGAGGAGTTGAAGGGTTTTGGAGAGCCTATCCAGTAGCAAAAAGGCTTGGACTGCGGTTTGAAGAGCTGGCAAATCCTAGATGGTTTGAAGAAGAACCTCATCTTGCATGGGCTTTTTATGGGCATAGACTCCATCTCTATCGTGACACCACTCCTCATAGTGGATTTGCGAAACTTCTAGCAATTGCTAAAAGCAAAAAAGACTATTTTGTTCTTACTTCCAATGTAGATGGGCAGTTTCAAAAAGCCGGATTTGATGAAGAAAAGATCGATGAGGTACATGGAAGTATTCACTATATGCAGTGTAGTGTTCCTTGCAATCAGGTTATTTGGAGTGCTGAAAATGTAGAGATAGTTATCGATGAAGAGCGTTTTTTAGCCAAAGATCCATTACCAAGATGTTCACAATGCCAAGCTATAGCAAGACCAAATATTTTGATGTTTGGCGATTGGAAGTGGATAGAGTCTCGTGAGCAGGAACAGCGCAAACGGTTTGAAGCTTTTTTGCAAAAAATAGATGGAAAGCTTGCTATTTTAGAATTTGGTGCAGGTGCTGCTGTACCAACAATTCGGATAATGGGAGAGCAGATTGCAAGAAGCTTTCATGCTCCTCTCATACGTATCAATCCAAGAGAGAGTGAGGGGGCAGATATCTCTTTGGCGATGGGAGCAAAAGAAGCAATGGAAAAGATAGAGCAGTATCTATGACAACAGATTCAAAACTCTTAGCAACTATTATTTCAAATAATATTGCCAGCAGTGACATTGCACTTGATGAAGTTGAGCATATAGTCTTGCATTATATTCGGCTTTACAATAGGCTCTATCAAAAGAGTATAGATGAAAAGAAGTTTTGCAAAGAGGTAATGGAGACTTTAAGACAAAAAATATTATCATAAAACAAAAAAGGATTTGATATGCAGCGTCCATATCTTGAGAGAGTGCCAGATAAAAAGGGATATTTTGGAAAATATGGTGGAGCTTTCATTCCTCCTGAGCTTGAAAAGGCTTTTGAAGAGATAAATGATGCGTATGAAAAACTTTCTAAAAGTTTTGAGTATCTCGATGAGCTAAGAAGAATCAGAAAGCATTTTCAGGGGCGACCAACTCCAGTCTATTACTGCCATAGATTAAGCGAATATATTGGCGGCGGGCAGATTTACCTCAAAAGAGAGGATCTCAATCATACAGGAGCACATAAACTGAACCACTGTATGGCTGAAGCGTTGCTTGCAAAATATCTTGGCAAAAAGAAGATTATGGCAGAAACTGGTGCAGGACAGCATGGTGTAGCATTGGCTACAGCAGCTGCATATTTTGGGCTTGAATGTGAGATTCATATGGGTGAAGTTGATATGGAAAAAGAGCGGCCAAATGTTGTGCGTATGCAAATTTTAGGAGCCAAAGTAGTTCCTGTAAAACATGGTCTTAGAACACTCAAAGAGGCAGTCGATAGCTGCTTTGAGAGCTACCTCAAACAAGCTGATATTGCTATGTACGCAATTGGTTCTGTTGTTGGGCCTCACCCTTTTCCAAAAATGGTACGCGATTTTCAATCTGTTGTGGGATTTGAGGCAAAAGAGCAGTTTTATGAGATGACGGGGAGACTCCCAGATGCTTGCGCTGCTGTGGTAGGTGGTGGAAGTAATGCCATGGGGCTTTTTAGTGCATTTATTGAAGATCCTGTTGAGCTTTATGCGGTAGAGCCTTTGGGAAAAGGGGAGAAACTTGGTGAACATGCGGCCTCTTTGACGTATGGGGAAGAGGGGATTTTACATGGGTTTAACTCTATTATGCTCAAAGACGAAAAAGGTAACCCCGCACCTGTGCACTCCATTGGAAGTGGAGTCGATTATCCATCTGTAGGACCAGAGCATGCTTATCTCAAAGAGATTGGAAGAACGAAAGTAAAAACTATTAGCGATGATGAAGCAATTGATGCTTTTTATAAACTCTCAAGACTTGAAGGAATTATTCCTGCTCTTGAATCTGCCCATGCTGTAGCCTATGCGATGAAGCATGCAAAAGAGCATAAAGATGAAGCAATTTTAGTGAATTTAAGTGGACGTGGGGATAAAGATATCGATTTTGTCGTTGAAAACTATCCCATTCCAGATGCTATCTAATGTGTAACGTGTTTAGCTAAAAATTTACTCAGAGCATTTGCAAAGGCCTGTTTATCTTTTGGACCAAAAGATGCAGGCCCTTTCGTTTTTTCTCCAGTATCTCGTATCGTTTGCATGAGATTGCGCAGAGCAAGATAGTGTTTGATATTCTCAGGATCGTAGAGTATTCCTCTGTGATCTAATGCCCAAGCCCCTTTTGCAACTACTTTATCAGCTAGAGGAATATCTGCTGTAATGACGAGATCTTCTGGCTCTATCTGCTCAATGATCCATAGATCTGCTTTATCAATACCTTGGTCTACAATAATTGACTGGATAAAGGGTGAAGATCCGATAGATACAGGCTTATTAGAAACAATATATGTGGGAATTTTGTATCTTGTTATTGCTTTGAGTAAAAGAGGTTTGAGCATATTAGGGAGTGCATCAGCATCGATAAAGAGTCGCATTCTAAGTCTTTTTGTATAATTATAGTAAAAAAGTAGCAATAGGAAAAACCTGAAAAACTAGCAGTCCTCATCGATGCAGACAATGCACAGCCTTCTATTATCGATGCGTTTTTGGCAGAGATCGCAAAATATGGTACATCCTATGTGAAAAGAATATATGGTGATTGGACAAGTCCAAAACTCAAAGTCTGGAAGGAGGTACTGCTTACCTACTCTATTTTGCCTATACAACAGTTTGGTTATACTACAGGCAAAAATGCTACAGATAGTACCATGATTATTGATGCTATGGATCTTCTCTATTCAGGAAATTTTGATGGTTTTTGTATCGTAAGTAGTGATAGTGACTTTACAAAGCTCGCATCAAGAATCAGAGAGTCTGGTTTGATAGTATATGGATTTGGGGAAAAGAAGACTCCACTACCGTTTGTCTCAGCCTATGACAAGTTTATCTATACAGAGATTTTAAGAGCCGACGAGCAGAGTGAAGAGAACCAAAAGAGATGGAGTACGCAAGAGCTCAGGCGTGATAAAAAACTAATACGTCTTTTGCAAGAGGCTACTGATGCGACAAGTGATGAGAGTGGTTGGGTACATCTAGGGGCATTGGGAAACTATATTGCTAAGCAGTCTCCTCAGTTTGATCCAAGAAATTATAGATATAAAAAACTTAGTGAATTGGTCAAAGCTACAGGACTTTTTGAAATAGATGAGCGTAAAAGCTTCAACGGACCAAAAGCAATTTATGTAAGAAATAAGAAAAAATAGCTATGGCAAAAAGATTGCCGTTCTTTTGCAAAAAGAGTCGAGTATTAGGTATTTTGCTTATAATAGCTGCTCATTGCTGTCAAGTGCAACCTAAAAATGTACCAAGATGCGAAGTGAAAATGTACCACTTTGAAACTAAAAATTGTTATCGAGTCCAGTAAGGACACCAGCTTTTCTTTTTTGCTTAAGCCTGTAGCTTTCACCTTGGATATTGAGTATATGGCTATGGTGAATAAGCCTATCAAGTATTGCTGTAGTTAACGCTTCATCATTGTTGAGCACCTCCTTGAATTTTGTAAAAGATAGATTGCTTGTAATGATAATTGATCCTATTTCATACCGTTTATTGATAACCTGGAAAAAGAGATTGGCCTGGTTTTCATTGAGCTTGATATAGCCAAATTCATCGATAATCAAGAGTTTTACCGTATTGATAACCTTTTTGAAATAGTGCTGCAACCTGTTGGTCTGCTGCGCAATCTCAAGTTGTAAAAGCAGATCTGCTGCAGTGATGAATTTTGTTTTTATTCTTGCTTGTGTAGCAAGATATCCCAAAGCTATGGCCATGTGGGTTTTCCCAACACCGCTTGGTCCAATAAGCAGGATATTTTCGGCATTCTCTATAAATCTTAAAGTAGAAAGTTCATTAATAATATTTCTATCTACCGCAGAAGATGAGAAATCAAACATCTCTATGGTCTTTACTTTTGGAAAGCCTGCCATTTTTAGTGTTGTTGCTTTTGAACGCTCTATCTTCTTTTGATGTTCATATCTAAAAAGCTCAAGCAAAAAGTGGCTGTATGAAAGATTCTTTTTAGCTGCTTCTTGCGCTATGGATGAAAAGCTCTCTTTAATGGCAGGAAGTTTAAAAAGCGCAGCATACTCTTGTATCTGTTCATTTATACTGTGTATCTCTTTATGCATGGCAAACTCCCAAAAGCGCATCATACTCCTCTAAAGAACTCTTAGCTGTATTATGTATGTTTATGCTGTTTTTATACTTTTTATTTGACAAGGAAAGCTTTTTATCTATGCAATTGTCATATTCTTTTTTGTTATGCAAGCTTTTTGGCTTGGCTGAAATTATTAGCGGCAGCAGAACTTTTTGCTCTTTTATAAAGAGCTCTTTTGGTTTTTGCTTCGTTGTTGCGTGCACTCTATTATGAACAATTTCAAGCCACTGAAATATCTGGCTGTTAAGAAGCTTTGTATCTATAACAAGCGAAGAGTTTTTGAGTCTTGCTTTCAAAGGAATATAGAAGTTTCCTTTCATATAGCCTATAACTCTCTCTACCTTCCCTTTTGTTTTTGCCCTGTAGGGTTTACAAAGTTTTGGAATAAATCCATACTCTTTGGAAAAATCCAAAAACCTCTCATTAAATCTGTGTTTTGCATTCCCGTAAGCGTTATGCTCTATCACCACGCTTTTGAGGTTGTCGTAAAGAATGGTTCTAGGCACTCCCCCAAAGAAGGCGAAAGCCTTTTTATGACAATCTATAAAACTATCAAAGCGCATATTGTCTGTAAAGCAGATAAATGCGTATCTGCTATAGCCTAAAATCATCGCAAAGGCATAAATGGGATTCTTCCCTCTTCGTATCACCGTCCAGTCAGCTTGCGCCTGCTCGCCCGGATCTGTCTCAAATCGCACTACCTCTTCCTCTTTTACGCTCATATGCTCTTTATAAAGCCCGCTCATAAACGCCTGCAATATTCTTATCTTCCCCTCATACCCTTTTGCTGTAATCTCCCGGTATATTACCGTTGAAGGAATTTTATCCGGCAACCCTTGAGTTATTCTCTTTTTTATATACTCTTTGTATGGATCGAGCTTCGATTTGTAAACTCTCGGTTTTCTTGGCAGAAGCTTATCCTCTTTGAGTCTTTTGGATACGGTTCTTCTATCAAGTCCCGTCATCCTTGCAATAGCTCTTATGCTGTATCCTTGTCTGTAAAGTGTATGTACCATCACAAACTCCTCGTATGTAATCACTATTGCCTCCAAATATTTTTGGAAGCGATTATATTCTCTTATATTTCCTCATCTCATGGATGGTACATTTTCATCTTGCGTCTGTGGTGTATTTTAACATTGCAGGTGACACATTGCTTTCTTTGATGGCAAATATCAAATTATATTTATAGTTATGTTTGCTCTTTTAGAAGCGTTTCTCATTTCTTTTGCCTCTAAACAATAAGATTTTAGGCAATGACTAGTGTAATGGTTACTATAGCTTAAAATATTTGGAGTTTTTTAGTAAATTAGCCGCTACTGATATTTTATTTACTCTGCCAACAAACTTGATAAAAAAGCCTTTTTTTATACATTGTATTGATAATGTCAAGTATTGTTCGCAATTTTCTTCCCAGTGAAAAAAATATTTTATTGCATATCAAGCAGCTTTTTGTAGCTGTACCTCGTAAATTTCCATTACCTGCTGAAGCTTGTCAGGTTGTATATAGCTTCTTTCAATTTCCCAGTCCTCAGTATATTCCATCAGATATGTGGCAATGAGTCTAAGATAGGATTCTCTTGATGGAAATATGGAGACAACTTTAGATCTTCTTCTGATTTCCTTGTTTATCCTCTCAAGTACATTGGTCGAACTAATTCTCCTTTTATCAATTTGTGGAAAGTGATAAAATTGCAGTGAATCCTCCAGACCATTTTGAAGTGTTTCAATTGCTTCAGGAAACTTTTTACCAAATTCCTCAATAATCATCTGTGCAATTACCTGTGCATCTTTTTTATTCTCTTGCAGCCAAACAGTTTTTAGTTTTGCTGCAAATTTCTCTTTTGCCCTATGGGGAACATATGCCAGAATATTTCTCATGAAATGCACTTTGCATCTTTGCCAGGATGCACTAAGAAATGTTTCTTTAAAAGCTTTTTGAATGCCTAAATGCGCATCACTGATAAGCAATGCTATTTTTTGCAAACCTCTTGCTTGAAGCTTGTTAAAAAAGTTTTTCCAACTTTCTACGCTTTCATTGATAAAAGGCTCTATTGCCAATATTTCTCTTTTTCCTTCTAAATTTACACCATAAGCTATCATAATAGCAGTAGAAACAACTTTACCTTCATAATCTCTTACTTTCTCATACAAAGCATCAACCCATACGAATGGATACTCCTTTTGCAGCGGACGATTACGAAACTCTTTAACTTGCTCATCTAGCCCTTTATTGATTTGTGAAACCTGCGAAGCACTGATATTCTCAATTCCTAACTCTTTTGCCAACCGCTCTATCTTTCTTGTCGAGACTCCATTGACATAGGCTTCTTTTACCATTGCAATTAATGCCTGCTCACTTCTTTTTCTCTCTGTGATGAAAAAAGGAATATAGCCTCCTTTTCTGATCTTTGGAACCATCTTCTGCTTGCAGTGATGTGAACGTAGTGAAACGAAAATATACAGTGCCAAGTCTTGTATCAAACCTCCTTGGACGATATCCACTGAAATAGCTTTTCCTATCACTATTATGTTCCCCCTTTTAGCTCCAACTTTCATCTCGGACTCTATTTGCATCAGCTGCTCCATCATCCATTTCAGCATTGCAAGCAGTGGATCCTCTTCAAGCACAAATTGTGTCATTATCTCTTTAAATATTTTTAGCTCTTTTTTGCTATTATTGCTCTTAGATTGGTTTCCTCCTGTTTGTTTGATTCTCACTGGGAAGTCTATCCAACTCTCTTCTCTCTTTTCAATTCTCGAAATCTTGAAAAGCCCCCTAAAAAGTCTTCAAGCTAAATTGCGAACGTTAGTGTACACTATCTTGTATTGCAGCTTTGGTGTAAAGATAGATGACTCCGCTTTTTGATCTTTGGAATCATTAGTGTCATTATTGCTCTTGTTTTTTTCATATTTTTTGATCAGCCAACAGGATATGCGATTATCTTATGTGAAGTGATTGGGGCTTTTGGAGTTGTATTAGTAGCATCAGCGACAGGGAAAATATCTTAGATTTTAATTATTTATGTTTTATATAAAAGAGCGGGTAAAACCCCCGCTTTTATCTTGATTTTCTATATCCAAAGAAGCCTAGTAAAGTTATTAAAACAAGATAACCAAAAGGTCCAAAAAGAGGTACAGCTACAGTGGAAACAGATTTACATATTGTATATATATTTATATCTGGATCACTAATTGTTGCATCTGAATCAGACACATGGTTTACATCTAAATCTACGGAATCTTGAACTATATTGTTAGTTTGTGCAGTTGTTGGATATTTTTCTGCATGAGAAGTTTGTATAATTTCGCAATCATTTACATTTCCATCTTGATCAAGATTTAGTACGAATCCATCAGGTCTTCCTTCTTCTGACATTGCGGGACCTGTTCTTCCAGCAGCACCATATCCATTATCTGTTTTTATGATAGAGTTGATCTCATCTTCATTATCTCCACCATATCTTTTTTGCCAAATTATGTCTCCTTCTTCATTCAGCTTCATTATCCATGCATCTCCACCTTCTATCATTGTAGAGTTTATTTTTCCTGCTGCAAGATATCCATCATCTGTTTTTATAATAGAATTGATTCTATCCTTCTTGTCCCCACCATATCTATATTGCCAAACTATATTTCCATTTTCATCCAATTTTATTATCCATGCATCATAGTCTTCTCCTGCTCCAAAGGACTCAGTATATCCAGCAGCAACATATCCATCATCAGTTTTTGTGATAGAAGTGATCCAATCATCCTCATCTCCACCATATCTTTTTTGCCAAGCTATAGTTCCATTTTCATTTAATTTTATTATCCATGCATCAGCACTGTTAGCTCCAAAAGACCTTGTATAACCAGCAGCAACATATCCATTATTCGTTTTTATAATAGAATAGATCCCATCATAATTACCCCCACCATATCTTTTTTGCCAAGCTATAGTTCCATTTTCATTTATCTTTATTATCCATCCGTCGTCATTGCCGGATGTACTTCCAGCAGCAACATATCCATCAACTGTTTTTATGATAGATTTGATAGAGTGACCATCCGTATATATTTTTTGCCAAACAATATCTCCATATTCATCTATCTTTATTATCCATCCATCAGGCTCATCTACTGCAAAGTGTATCATCCCAGCAGCAACATATCCATCATCTGTTTTTATGATAGAATTGAACCCAAAACCGGGATTTGGAGTTCCACTATAACTTTTTTGCCAATCTATGCTTCCTTCTTCGTTTAGCTTCATTATCCATGCATTATTTCCTGCCCTTCCAGCAGTAATATATCCGTTATCTATTTTTATGATAGAATTGAACTCATCATAACTATCCAGACCATATGCTTTTATCCAATGATCTGCTTTTGCAGGTTTTGCTATAAAAAATAGAGATGCCACTAAACTAAAAAAGATCATTTTCATAAGATCTCTTTTCATTTCCTCTCCTTTTTCATTCATTTTCTATAAATATTATCAAATAACGACTTGATTAAATATTAATCAAGTTTTATTAGAAATGTATCTATGTCAATTAATTCTGTGTGATATTTTCGATACCTAACTAAGTTATCTAAAAAGAGTAGTAGAGAACTCTTTTTCTGCATATTTAAGGTACTAAGAAACATTTCAAGTTATATTTCATAGCAAGGTAACCAAAGTACTTGGTGTTACATCTTCTTTTTGTCTTTTCTGACGTAACGACTATTATTTTTTCTCTTTATAAGGATATATTATTTTAAATTTTCCTGTTTTTTTATCAAGTGGAATATCTTCTACTTTTTGTGCTGTAACTTTAACAATATTTTCCAATGATAAAAATTTAAGAATATTTTTTAATTCTTTGATAACATGCTCTTTTACTCTATTTTCATTAGACCCTTTTTCAACAGTAAAAAGCATATGTAAATGAAAAGGTTCAATTTGATGAAGTTGTATCTTTTCTATTCTTGGAACAAAAAACTCTTCTATTTCTACACCATGGAGCTTTTAGATTGTGTATTTTTAGCAAATACAGGGAATACTAAAAATTTGAATTCCACCTTTTAAAAAGCGGGAAAAACCCCCACTTTTATCTTGATTTTCTATATCCAAAGAAACCTAGTAAAGTTATTAAGACAAGATAACCAAAAGGTCCAAAAAGAGGTACAGCTACAGTGGCAACAGATTTACATATTGTATATATACTTATATTAGTTTCATGAGGTGTTACAAGTGTATCAACTGGATTTGCATCTGTATCAACTGGAACAATTGCTGTATCTACAGGTTGTACAGTTGTGTCTTCTATCTCTGCATAAGAAGTTTTTATGATTTCACAATTATTTACATATCCATCTTGATCAAGATTAAGAACAAATCCATCACCACTTCCTGCTCCAAAAGATGTACTTCCAGCGGCGATATATCCATTATCTGTTTTTATAATAGAATTGATGCAATCAGAACTATCCCCACCATAACTTTTTTGCCAAATTATATTTCCATTGTCATCCAATTTCATTATCCATGCATCTTGATTTCCTGTTCCAAAAGAATATGTAATTCCAGCAGCGATATATCCATTATCTATTTTTACGATGGAATTGATCCAATAACCATTACTTCCACCATAACTTTTTTGCCAGGCAATAGTTCCATCTTCATTTATCTTCATTATCCATCCATCACCACTACTATCTCCAGCAGCAATATATCCATTATCTATTTTTACGATGGAATTGATCCTATCATTATTACTTCCACCATAACTTTTTTGCCAAGCAATAGTTCCATCTTCATTTATCTTCATTATCCATCCATCACTACTACTATCTCCAGCAGCAATATATCCATCATCTATTTTTACGATGGAATGGATAAAATCATCCTTCCCTTCTCCATAACTTTTTTGCCAAGCAATAGTTCCATCTTCATTTATCTTCATTATCCATGCATCAGCATATCCTGCCTCAAAAGAAAAAGAATATGTATATCCAGCAGCGATATATCCATTATCTGTTTTTATGATAGAATTGATGCAATCAGAACTATCCCCACCATAACTTTTTTGCCAAATTATATTTCCATTTTCATCAAATTTCACTATCCATGCATTATCTCTTTTCCTTCCAGCAGCGATATATCCGTTATCTGTTTTTATGATAGAGTTGAACTCATCAGAATCATCCTCACCATAACTTTTTTGCCAAATTATATTTCCATTGTCATCCAATTTCATTATCCATGCATTACCTCCTACCCTTCCAGCAGCAATATATCCGTTATCTGTTTTTATGATAGAGTTGAACTCATCAGAACTATCCAGACCATATGCTTTTATCCAATGATCTGCTTTTGCAGGTTTTGCTATAAAAAATAGAGATGCCACTAAACCAAAAAAGATCATTTTCATAAGATCTCTTTTCATGATATTTTCCTTTTTCATGATTATAAATTTCTATATTTAAATAATATTGAATAAAAACTTAATAATGATTTAACTTAGTTGAAAATAAGGAATTATTGATGAAAAAATAGAATATATTTTTATTCTTGTTTCATTATTGAATTTATTCAAATTTTTGCTACTTTTGCATTAAGAAGTATAAAAATTCTCTAAGTTGATTATCCAAGATCTCATAGATGGTTTTAAAAGAAGGATTATCTAAAAAGGATCATTGAGAACGGTTTTATTTCTGGTGTGTGCTCATTTTTGAAATATTTAGCTGGTTAAGCAAAGTGTTAGGATAGATAAATATGAGGGAATAGCGAAGAGTGTATAAAAATTATCCTTACATTAAAGTTTAGTAGAATTATAACAATAGCTCTGCAAAAGTAACTGATACTTTTTAATTTGAGTCGTTGAAAAGCCAGATTTACGGGGTTTTTTGAAGTCGTGGCGGACAGGGAGGGAGTGTACGACTATCTTGATATTACGGTATCTCCTGCACTGCTGTCAGCCAAATTGCAAGCAAACGGGTCAAAATTTCTATCTATTTTCAGGTGCTCTTGAGGCATATATTTTGCATAGGTTCGTATTGTTTCATCTATGCTTTTATGCCCAACTGTTTGGCTTATATCAAGGATCGGTACTCCAGCTCGAATCATTTGCGTCACAAACGTGTGGCGAGTGTTATAGAATCTCCTATACTCAAATCCGCACTTCTCAAGTAGTGGCTTCCAAAATTGTGCAAGCTTCTTTGTGTCCAAAAATGGTCTATTTGTATGCGGATTGAAAAATACACTCATGCTCTTTGCTTCCTGACACAACTGAAACTGGTCTTGCAGATAGGGTAGGAGTGGCTTTAGGATCGGCACCTTACGAATGGAGCTTTTTGTTTTTGGCGTGTCTACTTTGCCTTTTTTGATACGCTTGTTTATATTTATGGTAAGATTATGGAAATCTATATCGCTCCATTGCAAGGCTATTATCTCTCCATGCCTTGCACCAGTATAGAAAGCCACCGCAAGATAGTTTTTGAACCAGCCGTCTGCATTATTCAACAACGTTTCAACTTCCTCTTTGCTAAACGGCATCATCTCTATCGGCGTATGTCTTGGCAGTTTGATCGCAACTGCTGGATTTGTGGATATATGCTCATAGTCAATTGCTATATCAAAAATCGCTTTGATGCAGTTGATCAAAGTTCGCACCCGCTTTGGTGATACGACTTGCAGTTTTTTATCCACAAATTCTTTGATCTCTCCTCTTGAGATCGCATCAATCTTTTTCTTTCCAAATACTGGCAGCAACTGGTGTAGATAGATATTGTGCCATTCCATGTAGCTTTTGAGGTTCTCTTTTGAGCGCAGCCATATATCGCCATAGTACTCAAACGGCTTTGCTTTTGGCTTGTTGTATTCGCCAGTGACAAGCTTTGCCTCAAAAGCAGGAATAACCTCTTTTTTGAGCAGTTTTCTATTGGCTGGAGTGTCTGTCAGTCCAGTGGATTTTTGCCTCTTTTTGCCATCGACAATGAATTGTAAATAGAGCTTGTTTCCTCTTTTAAAAATGGAAACCATAGTGGCTATCCTTTCTTGTCAGCCACTCTGAGGGTGGCTACATTATGCCAAAATTTTGTTAAGGATTTCTTGAGCGGTTGTGGAGATGTTTTTACATGTGATCCATTCAGTCATTTTTTGTACGTCCCAGCGATAGCTTTTTGTGCCTGGCGGTTTAAAGAAGTGCTCGCCTTCAAAAAAGAGTATGCCTATATTTTTACGCAAATAGTCTGGGTGATAGCCAAGATATTCTGCCATCTTTTTTGTAGACATGAAGCGTTGCATTGGTTATCCTTTCTTGTAGTGTTAAAGGTATCGATTTCGAAGCGTTTAGTGTCTACCCTTATTATGTACGGAATAAGGGTAGAGTTATAATGCCGATTTTATAGGGATTTTAGATGTGTATCACAACTGTGTATATAGTTACATACACCTAAAAGTGATTTTTATGGTAGCGGGGAAAATCCCGCCATGGTTTAAGCGTGCTTAATTGTGTGGTTGTGGGTGGATGGTTTTTAGGTTGTTGAAATCTTCAAGGATTTCTAAATACTGTTCAGCAAGTTCTTCAATACAATCTCTTATATAAAAGAGTCTTTTGTCCTGAAAATCGCAAAAATCGTCCAATGCCATAGCCAAAATTTGCAGTTTTGCATTAATAAGCTCGAATTTTATGCTATAATACTTCCAGCTTTCGTATGTGATGGAGCCGTTCATGAGGCGACTCCTTCACGCTCTTTGAAGTCTTCCACTATCTTTTCACCGAGTTTGATTTGTCCTTTGCCAGTGATATAGGTAGTGAAGACTTCTTTTGTGCCTTTTGTGGTTGCTATGGTTCGTGCTACTCTTTCAAAATATCCTGCATCGATCCATTTTTGATATGGCTCATTGTTTTTCATCAGATAGCCATTTTCTCTTAACCAGTTAAAGGCTCTCTTTTCTCCAATAGTTACATTATTTTCTTTGCTTAGTGCTTTAACCCATTCTCTTATAAGAATAGAATTTACGCTTTGCTCAACGCTTTTTGCAAAAGATACATAAGGTTTATTGGCTTCAAGCTCTTTTTGTGCTTTTAATCTTGCTTCTCTTTCTTTTTTGAGGCTTTGCAATGCTTCGATGAATAGATCGGGATTGTTGAGCAACTCATCTTTTGCATATACTCCATGTTTTCTAATTGATGGTAACACATCATGAGTTACCCATCGTTTGAATTTTTTGGCTTCTGGCTTTTGTGACCATAGAATTGCAGAGTATAAACCACTTTCGGTTAGCAATACTGCATCATATCTAACCCCTTCAATTTTTGGTAAGACTTGATTTTTCCCCATCCTACTCTTTAATAAATCTTTAAGCTTTACCTTCTCATCGTCATCTAATCTCTCAATCATTGCATGAGTATTGGCATAACCAAGTAAAGTGCTAATATCATTAGCAACAAAATATGGCTCACCATTAATAAGCCCACCACGTATCTCAAAATCTGCATTTTTAAAAATTTGCAAATCCATAATTGCCTCCTTTGAGTTTTTCAAGCATTAAATCCTAATAATTTGGAATTATCTGCTTGATTGATGTAATATTATCGTAAATATTTAGATTGTGTCAAGAGAATTTGAAGTAAAAATCCGAATCATTCAGATTTTAGAGATTTTGCAATGCGGATTATTTCATCAAGTTTTTTATCTTGATCTTTTAATTTTGATTCTAATTTCATAAGCCTAAAAAGTTCCAAAGCCCATTTTGGTGTTTTTGTTTTACCTTTTGCCCAATTACTAATAGTGTCAGCAGATACTCCTATCCTCTCCGCCAGCTCCTTTTGAGTAATCCCTAATTCTTTGCATGCTCTTTTCACTGGATTAGCATATTCCTCTATAATTTTGCTTATATGAAATACTGCTGTCATATATTCAGGTTCTTTTTGATATTTTTTATAAACAGTTTCTAAATCTTCATGTGATTTTATGTTATGCATAGTTCTTGTTATTGTATGAAATGGCGTAATGTCAACGAAAGATAGCAATACATTAATAGACTCTTGATCAAAAGGAATGCCCCACTTATCTTCAACTCTATGTAAAGCTATTGCAGTAAGAGCCTTTAATGTTGAATCCTCAAGGTATGTATTGGATTCTTTAATCTTATTGTATATCTGTCTAATTCTTTCTATATCCATATTATCCCTTTTAATTTGTATTGTTTCTAATAAATTTCCTATTCTGCTAAACTATTTACCTTTATTCTACCCCAACCACACTATAAACACACTTAGTTTTTATTCCACTTCTTCAGCCTCTCCAAATGCTTCCTCTTCCTCTCAAGTTTTTCTTTCACAACTCTAATCAGCTCATCCGTGTGGCTGTTTTGCACTTCGTGCCATACAAGATGATGGAGGCGCATTTTGAGTAGCACCATATCTGTTTTTGTTTTTTGTATCAACTGGTCTGGAGTGGTTCCTTGGATTCGGCAGTACTCATCCAAGCCGATGCCGTAGATTTCATCAAGAGAAACCATCACATCACCCCTGCTACATCATATGCCATTTTCGTCATCCTTTCCCATGCTTCGACTGGTATTTCAGTCTTTTCAAGCAAATCATAGATATAGTCTATGTTTGCCTCTCTCGTCCATTGCAAGGACTCATGGAGCGGTTTGTTTCGCTCTTTGAATCTCGCATGCCAAAGCGTGATGGCGAGACTTTCGAGATTGACTTTTTCAAAAGATGCCATCTCAAACTTTCTTAGCAATTCATATTTGTAGTATTCAATCTTCTCTTTTGCGGAGTATGGCAATTTGTCATATTCTGTTTTTGTGCGCTCTATGAGCCTTTTGAAGTTGCGCTTGATTCTTTTATCAAGCTTGTAGTCATCTGTAGCCTTATATGCGCCATCGTCCATGAATGTTGACGGATCGTTCGTAATTTCAAATAAAGCCACACAAAGCGTCAGATACGCCCAGTCTCGCAGGGCTCCCTTTGGAAGCTTAGGCTGTGGCTTGCTCTGCTTTAGCAATGGCTTCGGCTGGACTCTTGCCAAAATACTCATGCCATCTCTCCTTCAAAATTGAAGCTTTGTTTCCATCGTCATCGATGATGTGTACATATTTCCCATCCACACTGTGGACTAGCACTTGTTTACATCCTTCGCTTGCGTATTTCTTTCTGAACCAGATTTCACCTTTTTTAGGCATGTTATGCTCCTTTTGCTTCTTCTTGACTAAATGCAAATAGCCCCTGTTCAAAACGATCGCTTGCAGGTTTGAGGTATTCAAGCAAAACTGGAATTTTCTTTCCATCATCAAATACTGCCTCTCCATAATTACTTATATGTGGGCTGATGTAGACCAATTTGCACTTCTTATTGTGATATTTTTTGTACAGGTAGCTATTCAAAAAGTTTGAAGTGTTGTATTTGTAGTAGCCTCCAACATTCAGATCCATGATACTCTCCCCATTACGCTCCTTCTTTCAATTTCGGTATGTACTCGCCAAGAACATCATCAAGCGTGATTGTCTCACTTTCAAGCTCTTTCAAAGCCTCCGCTCTTCCTTGCTGATATGCAGCCTTTAGTGCTGCCTCAAAGGTATCAAGATCAATAAGCTTCATTCCTTTTCTGTGTGGTTTGACTTGCTCGACTTGCTTCATCGCTTCTTCAAAAGTCTCTGTTTCTTTGGGTTGATTCTTTTCTTTGAGTGCCTTCAAGTTTTCATCTCTTTTTTGTTTATACTCTTCAACGCTCTCATCTACCACATTCCCATTCCCATCACTTTTGAGTCTGCCTTGTGACAAGTATGTAGTCACAGTTGCTACGCTTACTCCAAGCTCTTTTGCTGCCTCTTGTTTTGTCATGTCATCTCCTTCTATTGATGGCGTTACATCCATTGGTGTGAAACTGCCTCGCTTCATTTGTGTCGCAGGTACACCTCTTTCTTTGCAGGCTTTGACATAGCTTTGATACCAAGTAGGGCAGGTATCGCATTCTTTGCGCAGTACGCAATGGTCGTATACTTCGCACTCCATCATCTCGCCTTTTTTGATATTCTTGCGGTGACAATATTTCGCTTGAGTGGTATTTCCTTCATCCTGCCCGTTGCAAAATCAAACACTTTTACTTTCTCGCCTTTTCGTTTTCTCACGCGAAAGCTTGCAAAACCTATGATTCGTATATCTTTTCCATTCTGGAGATGTTCGCTGATTTTGTCCAGGATGGAAGTCGCTATATCTTTGATAGCCTTTTTGGTCATTCCTTTGTATTCTTGTGATAGTTCGTTAGCTATTTCATTGAGTAGTTGGGTTTTGGTTATCATTGCTTCGCTCCTTGAAGTCTTTGCAGCTATCATCTGCATATTTACTTACATCGCGCAACCTGCAGATATAGATATTATTCTTCTCACTTATCTCCATAATATGTTTGCAGTTTTTGCATATTTTTTCCGATTCTTGCTCAAATGGATAGTCTATATCTGGCGGAAGTCCATTGCTGTTGTTCATCATTTACCTCCTCTCTTATATTTTTCATAATATTTTTTCAATACTTCTTCAGTTTCATCCTTTAGCTTATATTTCCTACTAAATTTCTTGAATTCATCATAAAAAAGGAATGGAGATTTCACATTTTTTTTCAAAAACGATATGAACTCATCTACTTTTTCAGTTAAAAAGTTATCTGTTATATCGCTTACATACTCTTTAAGCCCATATTCTTCTACTAATCTTCTACTTTTGGTTAAATCTCCATTCACTAATCCTTGAAAAGCTGCAAAAGCTTTCATATACTCCTCGTCAAGGGTGGATAAGTCCACATTTAACACTAATGTATTTTGAGCTATTTGGGTTAAGTTATACAGAAATGTAAATATGTTTTTAATTCCATGCGGTGAGACACTTAAAGCAAGCGAACATGCAAAATTGTGATACATTTCACATGCTGGTCTATCTTTTTCATCAGCTATATGCTCTGCTATAAAACAATTTAATGCAGCGATATAAAGTATTGAAGTTTTGAATTGAGCATATGATATTTTTTTTGTATTCATTGCTCCATTTCCTTATAACATCTCTCGAATGTCTCTTTTGATAAAAACATCGTATCTTTGGTATGTAATCCTATGAGCTTGATATATTTATTATCAACGCTTACGACTTTGACTTCCTTGTCAAAGCCGTAGATGTTGTCTTTCAGTCGGTAGGTTTTCCCTTTTTTGACAGTCATTATTGTTCCTTCACAAATACACCATCTTTGCTCATATAGCCTTTGCGGTCTTTGATTTCCTCATACGCAGCCTTGACGCACTCCTCCAGCTCCAATCCAAGCTGTGCTGCCATGATTGTAAGCACTACAACTGTATCTCCAAATGCGTCAATCGTGTCCGCTTTCTTGCCTTTTTGAATAGCGACTGACAACTCTCCAAGCTCCTCGATGAGTTTCATCATTTGGGCTTGTGGTGTTGAATTATCTATAAGTCCTCTATCGTCCGCCCAGCTTCTAATGAGTTTGAATGTCATGTCGGTGTTCATTTTTCTGGTCTCCCTTTCTATCAATTTTTCCAAATAGTGCTGCATCTTTTTGAGATCCTCAATACCATTTTTGTCTTTGTATCTGAGCAGATACTTGAGGATGTTGCCCTCGTAGAAGTCGAGGTTGTATTCATCCACTATGTGCCATACCTGGATTTTATGCTTGATGTAGTGGTTGCCGCCGATTTGTTTTTGTTTCATTTGTTGCCTTATCAGAATGGAATTTCATCATCGTCTATACCCACCTCTGGTATATTTGCTTGACTGTTGCTTGATTTTTGGTCATCTTTTTGGCTCTCAACCTCGTTTTTGTGGGATTTATTTGCTTGACCGTTGCTTGATCCAAGCATCTGCATGCTCTCTACTTGCACGGAATGTTTGGATCTTTTCTGTCCGTTTTTATCTGTCCACTGCTCTTGCACTAATCGACCCTCGATTAGGACTTGTTTGCCTTTGCCAAGATATTGATTGGCAACTTCGGCGGATCGTCCAAAGAAGGTGATGTCTATGAAGCAGACTTCCTCTTTTTGCTCGCCTGATTGTGTTTTGTAGCGTCTGTTGGTAGCGATAGCGGTTTTTGCTACTGCCGTGCCTGATGGTGTGTAGCGCAGTTCTATCTCTCGGACGATGTTGCCGAGGAGGATGATTTTGTTGAAGCTCATATTGCTTCCTCGGCTTCAACGCTCAAGATAAGCTCTTGAAATTTGCCTTCATCCTGCAGATACTCTTGAGGATTTTCTATACCATCTGCAAGTTTCAATGCTTTGCTTCGTGCGATTTTTTTATCTATTAACTTTTTGACAAGCTCTTTTTTGTAGTCGGGTTCTTGAGGCTTTGCTTCAATAGGCTCTTTTTGTTTAGGCAGTTCTATTTTTTTATCAAGCGGGCTATCGTTTTGTTTTGTTTCTACAGCTTCAACATCGATTGGAGGCTCCTTGAATACTTCATCTTCTTTGACTGCCATATCCATAATTTGCTCTTGGATAGGTAGCCTTGTAATCACATATTTAAGAGCTTTTGCCTTGTACATCTCTTCTGCCCATTCAAGCCAAATATATTGGAGCTGCCCCTCTTTTTGGTTTTGGCTCTTTAGTCGCAGTTTTTCAAGCTTTTTAAATGGCACAAATTCACTAAATTCATTTCCTTCTTTGTCTTGCGCATATACAATAACGCCTTGTAAATGCTTGTATACCCATGTGCCATCCTCTTCGTTTCTGTTTTCATAATCTGGCTCAAATTCGATAATGTCGTGCAGCCCTGCAAATTTCATGTTGAAATAATCCACGTCATAAACCGCTACCGCTCTAAATTTCCATCCATTACGATAGCCAAGGCTGATCCATCCTTTGTAGCCTATTTGAAGCTGTGCTTTTGTACCATATTTGGTTTTAAATGGGACGACATAGGCTTGACCAAAGAGTGGATTTGGATTGAGTCCTGCTTGCACGATCTCAAACGCTGTTTTTAGCACGCTTTCTACATCCACATCTTTTAGATTTGGATTAAGTGCAAGTTGTTTTAGGGTGGTTGCGTAGGCGCTTACTTTACTTTTGTCGTTTTGTAGTAGAGTTTTTAACTGAGGCATAAAACTTTTTACAAGTTGTGCTGCCTGTTGTTCTCTTGGTTGGATTTGTGTTGCCATGTTTTCTCCTTTAATTGTATTTAAGGATAGAGTTATCCCATTTGATTTGCTTCTCTTTGTCTTTTTGACTTTTAGTAGCTATATCTTTTGCAGTTGGTAGAAGTTTGTAGATACGTTCAAGGAAAATGTCTACATTTTTTATCCTTTCATCAAATTCACTTGCTATAAATCTCAAAGTTTCGGCTCTTCCTTTAAGTTCCGCTTTTAATCTTCCAAATGATCCTGCAAGGTCGAGTATCTCATTGTGAAGTGCTGGGTTAAGTTTTTGTTCTTCTTTGCATAGAGCAAGCTGCCAGCGTAATCTTTCAATCTCTTTGTTTTTGCGGGCAATTATGCCTTTATAGCCACTTATCCTTGTGGACATATTGTCTGAAGCTGGGCAGTTGGTGGGCGGTGCAACTGATACTTGCACATTGCCTTTCTTAATTTCAGTCAAAAGCTTTGCTGTGAATTTCCTAAACTCTTTGGCTCTTTCGGATTTGATGAAAAAGCCAAGCATGTGAACGCCTTCGAGTGTCCACATAAGCTTTTTTGTTCCTTTTTCACTTTTCATGATGATGTAATGTATATTTTCAACTAACTCATCATTATGTAACTGCAAGTGCCTTCTAATAGTTGCATCACTCACACCATATCCTAATGCCACATAATGAGTAGACAATAGACTATTGTCTTCTACTTGAATGGTGACATCTTGAAATTTGATAATTTTCATAATTACCCCTTTAAAATATGATTGAAAATCAAACAATCAATAAAATTATATGATTTATAATCATAGATGTCAAGGGGCAATATGATTGTGGATTATTTTTTAGATATTTATATATGATTGATGGTCACATTATGCCGTTCAAAAATTGAACGGCTATTTTTTTGCTTCATCGATAAGTTTAAATGCAGTTTGAAATTTTTGAAGTTTATCTTCACAGGCTTTTTTTTCTAATAAGCATTCCATAAACTTTTTAGCCCATTCTGGTATATTTCCTTTGCTACTCCACTGTGCTGGAGTCCCTTCATTTACTCCTATCCTCTCCGCCAACTCTTTTTGCGTAATTCCAAGCTCTTTACATACCTTCTTGACTATGTTTTCTTCACCCATCTCTATGCCTTTTAATTTTTATTAATTTTCACCTAATTTTACAATTTTTTAATAAAATCGCTCCTTGTATCTATCAATATTGTGGTAGCTGTATCGGCTTGAAAAGTGAGCCAAGATCGAGTCCGTGAAGTAGGATCGAGTTATATCTGTCGAGTATATTGTTTGCCTCGATCCTTCCGATCTCGATATCTTCGTGATTGAGGCGAATACCTCGTACCCATAGGTCGTCCGTATTCGCAAAAACGATCAATACCTCTTTGATTTCGATCCTTTTGAGCTCCAACACCATCTTGTAGAAGCCAAGCTGTCTATGATATTTTCTATCTTTGATAGCTTTGGCCAAAAGGTAGTCGTTGTTAAGATTGATGTTTGAGATGGTTTTAAGATCAATCAAAAGCCCGTCATTCGTTAAAAAATCAGGACGACATTTGACTTTGATGTGTTCGTTCCAGTTTGTAAAGTGGCTTTCTTCAGCAACTCCATCGAATGGCTCTATCAGCTTTCTTGCCCGATCAGCTATCTCTTTTGCTTTTTCAAAGTCATCTTTTGATACAATTTTTCTATTGCCTACATTTTGGAGCCACTCCGCCTTGGCCTCCTTGTAGGCTTTTGTGTTCTTGTTCAGATGGCATCCCTCGAAGTCCTCCACCGCATACTCTTCGTCAAACTTTTCAGGTTCGAGAGTGAGCGAGTGGACGAGGGTGCCAAACTCCATTGCCTTGCTTTTCTTTTGCGGTCTGATGCCAAGACTGAATAGATACGGGTTCGTATCGAGATAGTCGAGATCAGAGCTGCTGATAGCATCTACCGCTCTGTATTCTTCGTTTGTCATCTCTCCACCTTTCTATATTTCCCATAGCCGTATGGCTCGTAGATATCCACATCTTTGCTCTTTTTCGAGCGAGCGAAAAACTCAGCTATATAGATAGTTACGCCTGCCACAATCAAAAACAAGGTTGCGAACAAAGTGCTCAAGATAAGTGCAGTTGTTGTATCCATGACATATCCTTTCACCAATTTCCTAAGATTTTCTTCGTTTTAGAGTCGATCCAAAATACACCGAAGAGATAGCAAATTGCGTATTTACGTTTCCTTTTGATTTTGAGTGCCATTAATTCCCCTTTATCTCCAATTAAGGTGTATCGCTTTATAATTGAAATAGCCCTTTGGGCTAAGTTCGAAAATGAACGAGCCAGCTTGTGTATGGAATGCGCCCAAGTTCCATGCGTCCGTTAAGCCTCGTAGGAGTTTCTCCTGCGGGGCTTTTTTTTTGGCGTGTTACTTGTGTAGCGGGAATGGGTGGGAACCCTGCAAAAAGGAGGACGCATGGAACACATAAGTTGGCTCGCAACTTTTGCCTATCTTATGTTGGCTGTGGGCTATATACTGCTTGCGGTTACGCATTAGATAGGAAACGGTGGCGGAGATTGGGCGCTCCGCTGCCCTCCTTACCATTCCATCCAAAAATTTCTTGAAGTAAACGAATGCTCAAAGAATGTGTGCTTCACTTCCCTTGCTTCACTTATCCTGTTTTGTTTTTCAAGCCTCACCATCTCTTCTCTAAGAAGAGCGTCAAAATCTTTCGCCTTTTTGCCTTCCTTAGCGCCTCGTTTGAGAGCTGCTCGTTGGGCTTTGGATAGTCGTATTTTCCATGATTTATCCTTTCATATAGTTTTAACCCCTCCCCAGCCCCCGCAAAAACTTACATGTAAAAAAGCTCGAGCATATTGGTATTGCATGCGGGGGCAGGGCAGAGGTTATCCGCTGTCGTGGCTCGGCTACCAGCGGTTATAAAGCCCCTTCCAGCAATCTCTGCTGGTGCTCTCCTGCCAAAGGGGCTGAGTTGTGATAGGACTCAGAGCTTTGGTGTTGCTCTGTTAGAATTGTAAGATATACTTACTTATCTAAAGCTTAATTATGTAAGTATATCTTACATATTACATAAAATATGGTAAAATTCATAAGTCTTGTAAAAAGGAGAACATAATGTTTGAGCATTTGCCGACGCAAAACCCAGCAGGATATGTTAAAAAAGAGAAGGCATGGATATATTTATGTAAAACCCCAAAAGGATATAAAATAGGTAAGACATTGTATTTAAAGGAGCGAATGAAAGGCTTGCAAAAAGAACACGGAGATATAGATGTTTTGCATTATATTGAAGTAAAAAGAAATATTTCTGAAGATATAGAATATGCTTGTCATAGATATTTTTTAGAAAAACAGAATGGATATAAATACGAATATTTTGATTTGAGTGAATCTGATATTGAAGAGTTTAAAAAGCCAGATTTTCTATATAGGATGCAGAAAAAAATAGAAGAGATGAAAATAAATCAAATCAAATTCGAAATTAGAAAGCTAAGAAAACAGAAACGAAGGATAGATGCTGCAAAAGAAAAATTAGCAGAAATGGAAAACAAATACAACGAAGAAAAAGAACGAATTCTTGAAAAAATAAAAAGTATCGACGAGTTTTACTCATTGATTATAGATTTAAAATTATAAAAAATGAATGTAATTATATTTTGGATAAACTGTATACATCATTAAAAAGGAATGAAAATGATCGAAAAAGAGATTTTGGAGAAACTCAAAGAAGCTGGATCGGATTTTGAAAGAATAATGATTGAGTTATTGGGGTAATGATTTGATTAGACTATCTATAATTCTTATCCTATTGTCATCCCTTCACGCCAAACACCTCCACAAAGAGAAATATTATCAAAGAGTATTCTGTACCAAAGTCCACGGTCAGATGGAATACCGCCTGCCTGACCGCTCTCGTGTGGATTGTTTAACATCAAACTATGCTTTTGAGGTGGACTTTGGAAGAAAAGCTTTTGAAAGCGTGGGACAAGCATTGTATTATGCGATGATGACGGGCAAAAAACCTGGAATTGTCTTGATCCAGGAAACGAGGCGGGATAATAGATATATAGGCAAGATAAAGAGGTTAGCTAAAAAATATGGAATTGCGGTGTTTGTGATAAACAGGAAGTTTGAGGTGAGGAAAATTAAATAATTCACCCCCTCAATATCCTTAAAACCACTTTCCCAAGAATCGCAAAAAATACTTGATTATCATCCATATCAAGTTCAATAGGCGGGTAGGTTGGATTGATAGATACTATTCTGATTTTTGAACCTCCCACAAACTGGATCTGTTTGACCATCAGTTGATTATCGTAATTAATCACATATATATCATCAATTTTTTCTAATGGTTCATCCCAATTAAATCGATACATGATCACAATATCGCCATTTTTTACATATGGCTCCATAGAATTGCCTCTAACTTTTAGGCCTTTGAGTCTTTCTGGTGGATATTCTGGTAATAGTTTCTCTTTGTCTATGAGTAATGTATCAATCACTTCTGTTTCAAACGGTTCAATCCCATGTCCAGCCGATACTTCGTGGTTAAGCAGTGGCACTTCAATAGTTTCTGATATTGCAGGGTATTGGGATTTGAGAAACGAGAGTGCATCAGGGTCTTTGTCTTGAATGGCTTTTTTGATGATGTCTAGTGTTTTGGATTTGTCGAAGAGAAATTGTTCTGGTATGTCGAGTATCTCCGATAATTTTTTAACATTTTCATAGGTGGGGGGATTTTTTTCTAATTCATAATTTGTGATAGCTACCCTGCTTACTCCAAGTATTTTTGCTAATTCTTCTTGGCTTAATCCTTTTTTTTCTCTGGCTCTTCTAATTATCTCTCCGTATCCCATTTCAATACCTTTAAAATTTAAGTAATACTAACAAAAGTATAGAAAGATATACTTACATAATTAAGAGAAATATAAGTAAGTATATCTTACAATCAAACCATGAATACTTTTCAACTTGAATACGGAACCATTACTAATATTGCAAAAAAATGTCATGTAACTCATTCTGCTGTAAGCCAATGGTTTAACGGAGACTCTAGACCATCTCTGAAAAACATCATTATTCTTAGAGATGAGTTTGGAATCCCAGTCGAAGCCTGGCTCGATATTAAGTCCTACTTAAATCATAACAGCTCAAGCGATACAACCTCAAGAATAAACGAGGCAAAAAATCAACCAAAGGTCACATCATGATTGACGATATTTTTGGATATGACGAACTCCCCAACATCAAAATCTACAAAACTGCTCAGGCTGTTATCAAAGACTACATGGATAGAGAACGCAAAAAGATCGAGTGGGTAGCAGAGAAACTGGGAACTACAAAAGGCTACCTCTATGCTCAGCTTGAGCCAAATAGAACAGATAAGCCATTAAGTGTTGATCGTGTGATGGCTATTACAGAGCTGACAGGCGATACTCGTATCATCGAAGCGATGGCCAAAGAGTTTGGCTACACCCTTTGCAAGCCAGAAACAAATCCTCAAAAATCAGATGATCCAGTTATTGCAGTCACACTACAGGCATTTAGCCTTGAGGAAGCGCAAGGCAGCCTTGCGAAAACTATCAAAGAGGCAATAGCTGATGGCATATTGGATGAGGCAGAAAAAAGCCAAATCAATGATATCGCCCATCAGCTCAGAAAGTTGGCGGCCGAATTACAGGAGAGCTTGAAATGACACTACCAACCCCACAACAAGACAGGCTCATAGACATCAAAGAGGTTTCATATTTGATAGGAATGGCAAAACCGACCATCTATAGATATATTCGTGATGGCAAATTCCCAAAACCTATAAAGATAGGGATTAGAGCTTCACGTTGGAGTTATCAAGCAGTCATGAACTGGATAGAGCAGCAAAAGGATAATCAATGAGAAATAGTTTTGTTTTACAAAATGACCCTCCCGAAGGGGGTCAAGAAGGGGGTTATGATACCCCTTGCCAAGGGGGTGAAAAATGAGACAAGCATTTAATTTTTATGCCCACTATGATGAGATTTTGCAAGGATTGACGGATATTGAACTTGCAAAGATTATACGGGCTATCCTTGATGTGCAGTTTTTTAGAAAGCACATAGACTCGATCACCTTCGAGGACAGACTCCTCAATATCGCATGGATTGGTATTAAACATTCAATCAAATCACAACTTGAAGGGTATTGCGCAAAACATAACATCGACTATGATGCACTTTTTAATAAAGACTCCGAAAAAACGGGTATTTCCACCCCTCCCAAAGGGGGTAGGCAAGGGGCTACCGAAGGGGGTGAAAACAATTGTAAACACCCCCTCCCTAAGGGGGGTAAAAATTTTTCAAACCCCCCTTGCCAACAAGAACAAGAGCAAGAGAAAGAACAAGGGAAAGAGAAAGAGCAAGAGAAAGGGGGAGAGTGTGAGAGGGGGAAAACATCGCAGGATGAACCTGCGACGCTCGACGCAGAAGTTGTCCCTCAAAAATCTTCGCCCTATAAGCAGGATGCAACAGAAGTGGCAAATTATCTTGCCAAAAGAATCGTTGCATACAACCCAAAAGCAAAACCAAAGCCTAAAGGCTGGATAAAGGATATCGAACTGGCCATGCGGGTAGATGGCCGCAGCAAGGATGAATTGCTGCGGTGTATCGACTGGATCTACGAGACAAAAGAGGGAAATTTTTGGATTCCAAATATCCTAAGCGGAAAGAAACTACGGGAGAAATTCGACACGATGCAGTTGCAAGCCAAAAGAAGCGCGAAAAAAGAGCCAATTGCCGTACTCAACGAACTACAAGCGGAAGGATGGATGTGATGCTACAAGATGGAGACAAAAAAATATTTGCAGCTACGATGATTGCTATGGGTAAAAGTTTTGGAGTCGATATCGACAAGGATGTGATCAAGCTCTACTGGGAGGTTTTGCAAGACGAGTTTGAAGATATGGGCGAGTTTAAAAAAGCAGCAGCAAAGCTCCTCAAATCCTGGAGCTACTCCTACATGCCAAAGCCAGCGCATTTTATCCAAGCTTTGCAGAATGAAACCGACTTGGAGCTCATCGCAAACAAAGCGTATACGACCGCAAAAGCTGCAGCTATTCAAATCGGCGTGTACGAAAATATTGAGTTTAATGACCATTTCATTGCTGAGACCATTATCACACTTTTTGGTAGCTGGAAAGAGTTTCATGATAGTGTTGCCTATTTTGACTCAGACGATACCTGGATCAAAAAAGACTTCATCACTACATACAAGCGTATCGCAAAAGCTGGAAATGTGAGAGGCACAAAGCTTGTAGGCTATCTCAAGAGTGACTTCAAAGAACCAAAGCTGATCCATTGCGATTATATCCCGCCAAGAGTGAGGCAGGAGCAGCAAAAACAGATCGCATCAAGCGTGCTCAAAAAAATCCCAAACAAGAGAGTAGTGAATGGCTAAGGCGAAGCGAGAAAAGAAGCACGTGTTTAGCGACAAGCGATATTTTGCCGATTGTACAGGATGTGGGATGCGGTATGAGAATGAGAAGAGAGAGAATACGCTCAGACGATGTTGCGCTTGCGGTACCTATCTGACGTGGAATGATGCGAAAGAGCTACGAACGATTGAGGGAGTGAGATGAACAAAGTTAAAAAAGATTTGAAAGCTTTTTTAGATGAAAATTTTGAAATTAGTGCGTTTGCGGATGGAGACAGGCTTGCACGGGCAGTTGCTGTAATTGATTTCTTGATGAATAAAAGAATTGTGCATTGTACAGATATTTTTTACCATTTGTTAGGCAGAGTAGGATTGTTTACAAAAAGGGAAAAGATATCTGCTTGCTGGATGCGGCGCAAATATCTTGAATTAGAGCAAGAATATGCAGGTTTTTATATTGCTAAATATAGCGGTATTATTGAAGGCATAGTTTGCCCATATTTTAATAAAAAATACTCACAAAAAAAGTTTGATTGTAAAAATTTTAGAGAGTTTTACAAAGAATATATTCAATTTGCCATAGAAATAAGAGAAATTGCTATTGATAGAATTAGAGAATTTAAATACACAAAAAAGCTTTCTAACAAAGCATATGAAATACAACTAGATCCATTTCGTGACCACTTAGATGAGTACTGTATCAAAGAAGGCATAAGTATGTATGGAGTATCAAGATGAACAAGATTCTTGGCAAAATCAAAAGAAGCTACAAACCAAACGAACATGATGAGCAGTCAAAAGTAGTTGAATTTTGCAGGTGGAACAACATCCCGATATTTGCTATTCCAAACGGTGCGTGGATTCCAATCAAAAACCACGTCATGCGATCAAAGTACATCAACAAGCTTAAACGAGAAGGAATGAGTCCTGGTGTACCGGATCTATGTATCCCTGTGCCAAACGGCGAGTTTCACGGGCTCTACATCGAGATGAAGGTGAAGGGTGGTTTTTTGAGAGAGGAGCAGAAAAAGTGGATCAAGGAGTTGAACAGGCAAGGATACAAAGCAATTGTTTGTTATTCGGCTGATGAGGCGATGCAGATAATAGAAGATTACATGAAAGACATGTAATGCACTATGAGGAAGATGTTGTTAATTTTAAGATTTTCACTGAAAATATCAAAAAATTTTTTGGGGTTGATTTGGCGAGTGCTGTAAACATAGCACTTGAATATATGCCATTCAATAGATCATTAGATGATGATGAAATAGCCTACATACTTAACATAAGCAAGTATAGCGTACGTAGTATAGCAGCCAGAGCAATGAATAAAATAGAGAAGGAGCTAAATGACGTTTATGGATTTTTTGGAGAGTCTCTTTGACAAAAATATACCAAAAGAAGATAAGGTAAAAATGCTATGTGAACGATATGGAGGCACGAAGCAAACGATACCACAATCCGTTCCAAGCAGGATGAGGAGAAAGCAGGTATATAGAGACTATATGAAAATTAATCCGCAAACTGGCAACATCCAAAATACGTATGCATATCTTGCAAAAAAATATGGTGTCTCTTTTACAACGATAAGAGATGATATCGCGAAAGAGAGGAAGAGACATGCAGGAAATGAAGATACTTGTTGATAGAAATAAAATCTATATAAACACAAAAACATTTGCAATCTTGAAAGGTATTACACAACGGACGGTACAAAGATACATAAAAAGTGGTGAGATAGATTCGATTGAACTAAAGGGCGGAAATTGGATAGAGCTCAAAAAAGCGTGCGAATGGGAAAAGCATAAAATAGAGCAGGATGGTGAAGAAGAACTAGACATAAAACTTGAGGATGCGAAACTTAAAAAAGCAAGGCGTGAAAAAATTGAAAAAGAACTTGCGATACTAAATAAACAGCATAGACCAATAGATGAGCTTGATGAAGCACAGGCGAATTTCATAAAAACATTCATATCAATAATTGATGCAAAAACTTATGATCTTGATGAGAATAATAGATTGAAGGTGCAGCGCTGGATAGCGTCTGCAATAGACAAAGCGAGGGAAGTGTTTGAGCAGTATGCCTAAATTAATAATTGGGCAACGAACGCTAAATGCCCTGTATTACAAAGCCAAAATACCTATGGATGAATGGGCTGAAGAGTTTTATACATTAGAGAGTAAATCAGCTATCGGTGGTGGAAAATTCAGCTTTGAATATGCACCGCATTTGAAAAAACCATTGGAAATTTTCAGTAGAGATGTTGTCAAAAACATGACTCTTTGGTTTGGATCGCAAGGTGGCAAAACAACTGTTACATTTATTTTTGTAAATTGGATTATAGATAGAGCGCCAAATGATATAGGGTTTTACCTTCCAAATGATAATTTGGTGAAATCGACAGCTGATGACAGGATAAGACCGTCTATCGAAAGAACTGTTAATAAAGACTCATTAATATTAAGAAAAGAAGAGAAAAAAGCAAAAGACAATATGACGCGCATCCCTTTTCTTGGTGGCACACTGTATGTTTTGGGGGCTGCATCTACTACTAACAGGAAATCAAGACCGTTCAAATATATCATTATGGATGAGATAGCGGATTTTAAGCATGAATGGGTTGAAGAGATTGAAGAGCGTGCGAAAACTTTTGAGCAATTTGGAGCGAAAATACTCAAAACATCTACTTCGAACCATGCAAATGACGCAATTGCAACAGCCTATAAATTATCTGATGCAAAATATGAATATTTTGTGAAGTGCCCATATTGCAAAGAAGAACATATTGACGATTTTATTCAAAATATCGTTTATCCGAAACCAGACGAGATTATTTATACTTCAAACGATGAAGAGCACAGGTTGGCGGAATATTTATCAAAAGCCTCGAAAGATGCAAGATATCAATGCCCACATTGTAAAAAATTATGGAATAATGATGATAAAAATAAGGCAATAGACAATGGTGGATTTAAGCTTGTCTCAGGCGTTGAAAATGCAAGCAGAGTAGGATTTAGGGTATCGAGTTTTATTAGCAAATTGGTTACAATCGAGCAAATGGCTTTTCGATATCTGAAAGTCAAAGATAACGAGGAATTGCTTAAAAAATTTTATTCTGGATGGCTTGCAAAAAATTACATTCCAAAAGAAAAAGGCACAAGCAAAGATAAAATATGGGAACTCAAATGCGATTTGGGAGAGTTTGAATTACCGAAAGATACTGTTGCTTTATATATGGGCGTGGATGTGCAAAAAGATTGGTATGCTTATGTGATTATGGCGTTTGATAAAGACCTAAATGGATATATTATAGGTTATGGAAGGGCTGAAGATGAATATACAATTGAGCAACTTATAAGACATGAATACAACGGCATATTTCTTGATGCTGTAGGAATAGACGACGGTTATCAAACAACTGAAGTCCATGAATTTTGCTATTTACAGAATATGGAACTTGGAGAGAATTTTGTATGTGCCACGAGAGGTAGCGCAAGACCGCTTTCAAAATTATTTGTCGTAACTACAGTTGATGTTGATATGGATGGTAGAAGGCTTGCAGGAGGCGTTAAAAGATACACAATCAATACCACGCAAATAAAAGATGACTTGCAGGCAATGATAGATAGGGGCTTAAACAATGAGCCAAAAAGGCTTTACATTCATAAAGACATGGATGATGTCATTGCAGATTCATTAACCAGTGAGTATAAGCCAGAAGGTGAGAATAAATGGATACCAAAGACTTCGCACCCAAATAACCACTGGTGGGATGCTGCAAATATCTGCTTGTTCCTCGCAAGAAGAGATAAAATCAATCTACTCAAAACGCAATCGAGAAGCGATGGGCGAATAAAATCAACGCCAACAAAACGAAGGAATCAGGCTGATTGGTTGGATCGATATTAGATTTGCCAAGCCATACTAACACTTTTCGGCTAAACAGTGCAATCTGCTTTTTAAAAATAAAATTTGTTCGACGATACTAACACTTTCTCGCATTTGTAGTGTCTGCAAATATTTTTAACGTTTCTTAAGCTTAGTTAAGATAATTAGTAAAAAAAATCAATTACAATTTATTTAACTTTTTTATGCCTTCAAAAGTGCCATAAAATCGAACTCTTGGCTACATAATAAAAAACTTAATTGAAAGTTTCTTTGGTTTCAGGCTTCGAGTTTCTTTTTTGTTTTATAATTGCAGAGTAAACAAAAAATATAGGAGGTGAAAAATGAAAAAGTTTCAAATAAATAAAATTTGGGGACATAAACTTGAGTCCCCAATAATTGTATACCAAGATTTGGAAAACTGGTGTGTGGATACGCCATTTAATGGCGTGGAATGCGGGATGGATTATGAAGTAATAGATGCAAAAATCCATTCCCAACTTTCTAAAGAGAGTTGGGAATGGATCATGTGTCTACTTGGGATGGGAGTTTATGCCGCTGACGTTCAGGATTACGACGTTAGCGGCGATGTTCTTATTCCACTTAATTACAGATGGGGCACTATTGCCTCATTTGTAATTAAAAATGCTATAGGTGGAGACCTATGGTCGCGGTTGAAAGAAAGACCGCGACCGTGTGTTGAGCCTAGCACTTTTGTTAGGTATTACGTAATAGAGGATTGGAGTATCGAAAAGAATTTTAGTAGCTGGGAACTACCCCAGAGAGAAAGGCTGAAGCTCATAAAAAAAGAGATAAAGTCACGCTTATTTGCGTGACCCTTTTTTTTGTTTAAAAAAGGAGACATTATGAAAGTTCTTTTTCTATACAAAACAGCAGAGATCGAAGGGGAATTTTGGTGGGATGAGGAAAACGATGTATTGGATGGTTATTTTCTCCACCCAATGACTGGCAACCATTGCCAAGAAATAGAACAGTGTTTCTATGGATGGAGTGAACAAAACCAAGAATATCAAAAAGACTGGGACGCGCTTGTAGATCGATATTACAATAGTGGGCTTGATTGGAGTGAGTGGGTAGACAATGAAAATGACAGAGTTCTCGTTGTCGATTTTGAAAAAAATGAAATATATTACAAAAAGGAAGAAGGATGACTCATCTTATTTTATTATTATTTGTTTTGTGGTTTTTAGGTGTGATATAGGCGGGGCAATTATGCCCCTTGTAATATTCTTTGCTTTTGTGCTTCAAATTCTTCTTTACTCAAAATTCCATCTTTATACATTTTGGCCAATTTTTCAAGTGCGTTAGCAATTTTTATTGCATCCTCTTTTTCCTTTTCTGGGTTCATTGTCAAAAGTTTGTGTATTTTGTTAGCCAGGGCAGGCATATTTGTAGAGATGATTAGTTTTTTAGGTGTGGTAGTTACGTTTATTTTTGATGTGTTGTTGCTTGCTTTTATGGTGTATTCATCCTCTTGAATTTGTAGCCCGTTGTCTTTTGCATAGTGTCTTACAGCATCTTTTATCATCTCAAACTTATCAGGGTCTGTTACGTCTATTTGTATGTTCTCGTCTGTTTGTTGTATTTCTATATTATTGTTATTACTTTCTTCATTATTATCTTTGATGATGATGATCGCATCTGGCTTAGCTTTGCCAGCAATTAGCAGCATTAGCATTCCAACAATTGGAGAAAAAAGAAAAGATATGAGAAAGTACACAAAAAAAGATCGTCCGTTACCTTTTGCCCAAAATCCCACCAAAATAGCCAAAATCAAATAGGCTGCTATTACTTCAATGCCCATTTTATCCCCCTTTTCTTCTTATTGTAGCTATTTTTTTACAAATTCCAAAATTTCCAATTTAAGATTAAGCGATTTGTAAGCGTTTTGTAACTTAACCGTGAAAAGTCCCGATTTTGCGGAGTTTCGAGCAATAGGTTCTTTCTGTGAAAAGCGGGCATAGGGGGTCGGCGTCGCCCCAACCTCTCTCGATTATTCAATTTTTTTTATCAATGTCGCTATTTTGTTCATATTTTCTACATTATTTCTACAAAAAGTGACAACTTGCGACAAAAAATGGTGCTAATCTCGTCATTTTAACAGCTAAACTTAAAAAAACTAAGCGTAAAAGGTCAATTTTGGCTCTTAAAACTATCAGGGAAGAAATCGAATCGACTAAAGCTGCAATCGAGAAGATAAAAAATTCGCAAGAATATCAAGTGGGCAGCCAAAGGGTTAGATACGCAATGCTCAAAGAGTATGTCGACGAACTTGAAAGGTTGAAAGGACTTATAAGAACCGAAAGCGATCTTGACCTTGATGAAATCACGCTTGAATTGAAACACAGAAGGGGTGGTAATCGTGCTCAAGTCACTTTCCGCTAATTTTTACGAAGGTGGAAGATATACTCTTGCAAACAATGACTTCCAAAATGCTTCCAATGCTCCTTTTGAAGAATTGGCTACTACTGATCGCGATACTATGCGTGCAAGAGCAAGATGGCTTTTTGCAAACAACCCAATTATTGCAAATATTGATAAGTCTATTATTAACAACACAATTGGACAAGGCATTTCTGTTCAACCTGCAACAAGTAATGAAGATTTCAATAAAGAGGTTGAAGATAAGTGGCTTGAATGGTGTGAAAAAGAGAATTGCGATATTACAAACAGATTTAATTTTAACACTATGCAACGAATGATATTGGGGCAACGAATGACTGATGGAGAGATCGGCATTCAGTTAGTGATCAGAAGTAAGAGAGAATTTCCTTTAACCCTTCAATTTATTGAAGCTGACTATTTTGATAAGACATTCATCATAGGAAGCGATACGGTAGTTGAAGGGGTAGAGCTTGATAAATATGGTATGCCTATACGCTATCACTTTAGGGATCGTGTTGGCAAGCCTTTCAGTATTAAAGCTAAAAATTTTATCAACTATTTCTTACCAGAAAATAGATTCACTCAATATAGAGGCATCAGTGAATATAAGCAGACAATAATTGATCTGAAAAACTTTGCAGCATTCAATGAAGCGACTATCAAGTCTGCAAGGGCAAGAGCCAATATTGCATATGTAATTGAGACTGAAAATGGGTTGCCAAAGAAGATGTCATCAGGCGACCAACAACTGGAAGAGATCAACGGAGTGTTCGTCGAGTATTTGAAGAGTGGTGAACGATTAAAAGTGATTGATCCTACATCATCAGGCACCGGGTATAAAGACTTCGTTGAACATACGATAAGGCTCATAGCTGCTGCAAGAAATGTAAGCTACGAACTTGCGTTTAGAGATTTTACCAATACAAACTTTTCAAGCGCCCGTGCTTCTTTATTGCAGGATCAAAAAGTATTTAAAGAGAATCAAGAATCGATTATCGATTATGTCATAAAACCAATATATAGATTGTTTATAAAGACAACGGCCATGAGCAGTAGATTTGAACGATTAGATGCTACAGATTTTTGGAAATCTCCATCGAAATATTACAAGGCGAATTTTATTGTGCCTGAAGTTGTCTATGTAGATCCATTGAAGGAGATCAATGCAAAAGCAAAAGAAGTAGAACTTGGAGTGACAACATTGACTGAAATTGCAAAATCAAAAGGAAAAGATTTTGCGGATATCGTAAGACAAAGAGTTGAGGAACAAAGATTGATGAAGGAAGCTGGGATTGATAATGAAAGCGAATAGAGTTTTTAAATATTTGACAACGAACGAATTTGCAATTTTGAAAGACAAATATGAACTAATGCTGAGCATCGCATCGGATGGCGCGCAAATATCACAAGAAGAAATTGATAGATTCTCTAGCTCGAACAATACAGTGAGGATTGAAGATGGCGTAGGGATTGTAACCATTGAAGGACCTTTGGTAAAAAAAGGGAATATGTTTACAAAAGTAAGCGGACTTACTTCATATCAACAACTTGCAAATGACTTTAAGCAACTTGAAGAAACCAAAGAAGTCCATACCATTGTGGCGCATATTACGTCTCCTGGCGGTGAGGTAGCTGGAGTATCTGCACTTGGAGATGTTATCGCTTCAATTGATAAAAAGACTGTTGCTTACATCGATGATTTAGGGGCGAGTGCTGCATACTGGCTTGCGTCTCAATTTGATGAGATTTATGCAAATGAAACTGCTCTTATTGGGTCAATAGGGGTAATAGCAGCATACTCGAAAGATGATTCAACAGTAAAAGTAGTTAGTTCAAATGCTCCATACAAATATGTCGATCCAGAAACAGATGAAGGCTATAAAAAGATACAGGAACGTCTTACAAGCATTGAGAGCATTTTTATAGACAAGGTAGCCAAAGGTCGTGGAGTCGACAGAGATATCGTGTTGTCTAATTTTGGGCAAGGCGATGTACTGATTGCGTCAAAAGCCCTTGAAGTAGGAATGATTGATGGAATTAAGCCTTTTGGCGAATTAATCCAAAACATAAAAGGAGAAAAAATGAAAAATATCAAACAGTTGGCGCAAGACCCTAATGCGAATGCAGAGGCTCTTGCAAAATTCTTTTCCGAAAATGGCATTCCAAATCCATATGAATTGAGTGCAAAGCTTAATGAGGTTGAGAAAACTCTTTCAGAAAGTAAAGAGAAAATTGAGGAATTGACTGCCGAAAACAAGAAACTAAAAGCAAATAGCGATAAAGCTCTTATTGCTGCATTTTGTGGGGCAAATAGAGAGTATGTGACTTTCGCAGAGGAGAAAAGATTTCTTGAGGAAGGAAAAACTTTTGCAGAAGTTCAAGCATACGCAATGAAAAAAGCAGAACAGGAAAGCACACCTCATGATACACATACTGGCAAAGAAGGCGATGGTGATGCTGTAACTGCGGCATTTGAAGAAGCAATCAAAAAAATTAATGCAAGGAGATAATAAATGGCTGAAACATTTACTTATGACAACTTGATAGTTGGCGGAGATGTTGTAACTGATGGTGCCGTGCTTGAAGCAGGGCAGAATCTTAAACGAGGTGCAGTTCTTGGGAAAGTGGATGCCACTGGCGAACTCAAGCTCTCAGATGATGCAGCAACAGATGGTAGCCAAAGTGTCTATGCAATCTTAAATGAAGATTGTGATGCAAGTGGGGGTGCAAAAAGATGCGCGATTATTATAGCTGGAGAGGTGAATGCTAATAGTCTCATTTTTGGTGGAAATCATACCGCTGCGAGCACAAAAGACGCATTCAGGGATCTTGGAATCTATCTTAAAGAAGGAGAATAACAATGTCAGTTAGTCTATTTGATACACGGACATTAACACAGACAGTTAATGAGATCAAACCTGCACATACGTTTATTACAGATACTTTCTTTGGAAGCAGGATAGTAAGTGATAGTGAATATCTCGATGTTGAAATTTATAAAGGGAAAAGAAAGGCTGCCCCATTCGTTTCCCCAAGAGTTGAGGGCAAGCTTATTCAAAGTGAAGGCAAGACTGTTAGTACATACAAGCCTGCATATATAAAACAAAAATACGTAACCGAAGCAGATGCTGCATTCAAAAGCAATGGAGTTTTTTATGCTGATAACAGAAGTCCAATGCAAAGAGTAGCAGAAAAGATCGCATTGGAGCTTGCAGAAGGTCGAAGCTATATCGACAGAAGAATCGAAATGATGGCGATTGAAGCAATAACAACAGGTAGGGTTATAGTGCAAGGTGATGGAATTGACGAAGTTGTCGATTTTGGCATGAAGCCAACCCATTTAAAAACCCTATCCGGAACAGATTTATGGACAGATTCAGGAAAAGACGGTGCAGCGATTCTCAAAGATTTAAGAAATTGGAAGCGAGAAATTGTTAAAGATTCTGGGGTGAATCCAACTCATATTATTCTTGGAGAAAGCGTTATTGATGTTTTCATGGACAAAGTTGGAACATATCTTGATACGAGAAAGATTGATCTTGGGATTATCGCCCCATCTCAATTACCTAATGGCGTTGTCTATTATGGGACATTAAAAGAAGTTGGGATTGATGTGTACGGGTATGAAGAGTGGCACTTCGATGGAACTGATGAAACACCATTGATGCCAGTTGATAAAGTTTTACTTGGTTCATCTAGTGCGAAAACAAGACTTGCATTTGGTGCAATTAGAGACTTGGGTGCGCTTATGGCCACTGAGATATTTGTCAAATCTTGGGAACAGCAAGATCCAAGTGTGCGATTTGTACTGATGCAATCAGCGCCTTTGCCTATTCCTACTCAAATCGATGCGTTTATGTGCAACAAGGTGATCTGATGAGAATCAGGTTCAAAGCTGTAGTCGTTCACAATGGCAAAGAATACCATGGTGGCAATACAGCTGATTTGGATACAAAGTCAGCAAAGCGATTGATTGAGCTTGGAGTAGCTGAGCAAGCAAAAGCTACGAAAGTGAGAAATGAGCTTAAAAACGCAAATAAAGAATGATTTCGAGTCGATCTATTCAAATAATGACGAGTTCTCATCGGTAGTCACGTATCGCAAGCCCGATGGGAGCGTCATTAGTATTAATGCGGTAGTGGAGATGCCAAGCTATGGCGAAACCAATATCACATCAAGGGTGGAAACTGATTCAACAATTGTCTATGCGTTTTTGGATTTTGAGCCAGATAAAGATGACACTGTCGAGATAGATGGCAAATTGTATCGAATATCTGCATTTTCAAAAACCTTGGCTGGATATCAGCTTAAATTATCTGATAATAGGCCAAATTACCATCATACACAAGGACGTTTCAGATGATAATGCATGATGCGAGTGTACTGTTGCAACAGCTTGGCAAAAAATCTCCAATAGCTGCAAAGTATGCGCTGCAAAAAGCTGCCGCAAAGCTGCAGAAAAGCATCAAGCAAGAGATAACGTCATACCAATCAAAAAGTCATGATTGGGGCTTCAAAAGAAAAAATGGGCATTTGAGATTGACAAAGGGAAGCGAATCAAAACCTTTTTATTCGAGACGTTCAAAAAACAGTGGCAAAGAGCTGCACGGCTTGGATAGATTCGTTTATTTCAGACTTTATCCAATGACAAACAAAGCCCTAGTTGGCTTCATGAATACACCAAGTTTCACTGCTTACGACTTTAAAAATGGACAGATGCGATCAATAGGACGGGTCAAGGGAACGAAAACAAAAGAGATTGGACAAAGGATGGAGTATGGAGATGAAATAACTCCAAGCAAAAAACAAAGATGGCTATTTTTGTTTAGCGGATTACATGCTCCAAAAATGATCAAAAGAAAAGCGCACCCTGTTATCAGGCCGGCATACAGAAAGAACAGAAATGAAGTGATGTCAACCATTGAGAAAGTGTTTATTGAGGAGATCGGGGCAGCAAAATGATAAGCAATAAAGAAATTACCGAATTTATTGCAAACGAGATAGATGCTAATCAGGGATATTTTATTGATAAATATAATAGACCGTTATTGATCATGATAGGTGTAGATGTAAATAATCCACCAGAAGAAGCGGATATGCCTTTGATGATCATTGAACCGACTATAAAGAATATAGGTGACAATGCAAGTGATTTTGACTATGAAATCGTACTGCATTATGCGATTGAAGGCGACAACAACCCAATAAAAAACGGAAACATTGTTGTGTATAGCGGAATATACGATATAGAGGACGATGGCAATTATCTAGTTGAACTTCTTAGGGGTAGTTTTCAGTGTAAAACTAACCTTGAGATGTTTGACATCGACTTTTACCACAATGAGATAAACGCTTTTCCAGTTTACTCTGGGACGATAGTTGTGGGGTTTTCAGTGCCAAATATCATAGGCGATCAAAAAATTACATTTCAATAAGGAGTGAATTATGGCTAATCCGTTAATAGAGAAGGTTGTGATTGATTGGGAATCTGTACCAGGGGAAGATCCGACATCACCGAAGCCGATATATCTAAATACTGTAGAATCAGGCTTGGTTGTTAACAGACAAAACAAAACAGATAATGTAATCAGTGGCGACATTGACGGTGGCGGCGAGTTGTATGGAACCATCAACGAGGTGTCTGGAGGGCTTACAGCGCCAATGTATTTTGAGCAGATTGGAGTATTGTTGAAAGCGATACTTGGCAATCCTACAACAGCCGAATATGGGGCTCCATGGACCGCTGGCATGTCGATAAATAGTGGTGATTATGCGATAGTAAGCACATCAAGCACCCTAATGATCAAGTATATATCAGATGGAACAACAGACAGCACAAATGAGCCAGATCTTTCTTCCGCAAATGTAGGCGATACAGGCACAGACGGAACTGCTACATATGTGGTTGTTGAAAAATTATATAGCCACATTTTTGGATCAACTGTATGTACTCCATCGTTTTGTGTGCAAAACACATTAAAAGACGATTGCGGTAGTGGTTCAAAGATTATTGAAAGATACAATGGCTGTAAAGCAAAATCTGCAAATCTCTCTATTGCGCCAGATGGTGATTTTAACATCAGTATTGATATTGTTGGTATGAAGTTTAGAGATTCTATTACTGATGGGATAACCGAACTTGACGAAACAAACAAGATTCAATTACCAGCAACCAGAATCAAAAATGCCTTTGCTTCGCTTAATATCGATGGAAGCACATACAAGCTTGCGAAAGATTTCTCTTTGACCATTGACAGGGGAACAGAGGCTGAATATACATTGGGGACTGGTGCAAATGCAGGGCTTGTGTCTGACAAACAAGTAATTGTAAATGGAAGTATGTCGAGCCTATTTGATACCAGCGTGTATACAAAAGCAAAAAATGAAAGTACCGTATCATTTGACATCACAATCACAGATGGTGACAACTCTCTTACATTCACAGTGGCGGAGGCGAAATTTAGTTTTAAAACTGAATCTAAAAAAGTAGGAGAAAAATATCCATTAAATCTTGACTGGAGTGCATTTAAACAATCTGCTGCTGAAAAAATCAAAGTTGAATTAATCAATACTGTATCAAATTATTAAAAAGGAGTGTAAATGAACGAAATACTTATTAAACAATCTGGCGGATTAACTTTTAAAGAAAAAAATGAATTAAAAAAGTCAGGGATTGATTTTAAATCCCTTACCGATATCGATGTGCAAGATGATGCTATTGCTGTCCTTCTTGAACTTAGAGGAATAGGGGTTGATGAAGTAGAGGAACTTCCATATGGAGAGCTCCTTCAGTGGCTCAATGAAATATTTAAAAATACTTTTGAGATTAAAAGCGAGTCTAAAAAAAAGTAAGAAAATATCTTGAATGGCAGTTTGACAAAGATATTCAAAGCTACATAAAAATAGCTCAGGAAATAGGCGAAACGCTACCCGAGGAGGTTCTGCCTCCAAAACTGCCAGAATCAGTTCAAGAAATTGTAGATTTTTTCCATAAAATCAATACACAATGGCGAATAGCACCTATGGGTGGTGTCATTGGACTTGATTATATGGCAGTGATTGAAATTGCAAGGATATACGAATTTGAATTGACAACTTTTGCGATGGATGTGATCAGAGAGATGGAGCGATTCTACATAGAAAGGCAAAATAATGGCAGTCGGTAGCGTTATTGTAAAACTTGAAGCAAAAGACAATTTAACTCCAGACCTCAAAAAAGCCCTCCAATCTGTAAAAGAACTTGAAAACGAAGCTGCAAAACTTGAATCCAAAATAAAAGAGCTCCAAGTAAATAAAAAGGGTTTTGCAAAAGGTGCAATAGAGAGTGACATTGCAGAAGTCAAAAAGCTTCAAAATGAACTCAAAAAACTTCAAGAACTATATGCAAAACAAAAGGGCAAAGACGCCCAATTAACAAAATCGGAGATACGAAGAAAAGAGCTCCAAATTGAATCGCTTATCACAAAAGAGATAGAAAAACAAAAGCGACTGTTGAGCGAGAAAGCAAGAGAGGCACAAATTGCAGCAAACAAGCTATGGATTGAATACAGAAAAAGGCAGCAAGGTACAGAAATTATCAAAAAAGAGACAAAGGCCATTAAAGAAGGCAATGCATCAAGAAAAAAGGAAGATGCAATAAGGAGGTCTTTGTCGACATCAATCGTACGGCACATCAGGCAGGTGGAATCCATGATTGTTGGATATTACCTGGTTACAAAAGCTATTAGAAGCACGATAGGTGTTGGCATTGAATTAAATAAAACGATTCAGGATTCAACGATAGGTATTGCAGCGCTTATAGCCTCTAATACTGAGGGGGTAGATGTATTCAAAAAATTCTCTGCTGCAACAGCTATGGCTGAATCTACAGTGTTAAAACTAAAAAAAGCATCAGTCGAGACAGCTGCGACTTTTCCACAATTGACAGAGATTTATCAACAGGCCATCGGTGGGGCGCTCTCCGCTGGAAAAGCTATGGGCGAAACTGTAGAGGAAGTTTCAGACCATACTATTGAGTTAGCAAAGAGAATGAGCAATTTCGCTGCTGCTATCGGTATGCCTATGAATCAAGTTAATGAGGAGATACGATCAATAATTGAAGGAACAATTGATCAAAATTCTCGTATTGCGAAAATGCTCCACATTACGAATAAAGAAATAAACAAAGCGAAACAGTCGGTCGGCGGGTTGTATAAATTTTTAATGGATAAATTTAAAGCTGTAAAAGCTATGGAAGGCGTCCATACCTTTACGAAAGGAATGGCAAGATTAAAAGACGCCATAGATACAGTCCGCATTGAAGCAACAAAACCAATATTCGATGATTTGGTTGATGCGATATACAGTGTGTCAGAAGAGGTAACAAGCAAAGCCGAAGAATGGGGAAGAGATTTTAGAGATCTTTATTTTACGCTTAAAGCAGCATTTGTCTATATAAAAAATGAATTGCCAGATATATCAAAAAACCTCAATGAGTTAATAAAAAATATCAAAAGTTTTCATGAATGGATTATAGGCGCAATTGTAAAAACTGGCGAATTTTTAAATGAGATATTTGGTGTAGAAAACAAAGTCACTCAGCGCGTAATGAACAAAAGTATCAGCGAATTGAAAAAGCAAATCGAAAAAGAGAAGGAGATTATAGCCGAGATAAAAGAAGGAGGTTTTTGGAGTGGCTTTAAATATGGTGATGGTGCATTAAAAATTCACGAAATGAATTTAAAGAGGCTTGAAAGACAGTTGAAAAGACTGTCTGCAACAGCTTCTGATACGGACAAGAACATTACAACAGTTAGTAGATCAATTCAGAGCATGGCCGAAGCATATAAGACTGTCTATGCTCTTGGTACTGCAAAGTTTGACAACATGCAGCAAATCAATAAGGTATTCGATACATATAAGAAAATTTATAAGAATTTCCCAGAAATCATCAAATTACTTGATGAAATGAAGAAAAAAGCAATTGAATCATTAAAAGCTGGAAGCAATGGACTGAGGCTCATCAAAAAAGATCAATCTGAAATAATAAAACAATTAAAAGAATTGCTAAATTCAAGAAGCAGCAATCCTTATAAAAAACTAAAAGCCCAATATGACAAGCTGATAAAGCAATATGGCAGTTTTGCGGGGGCTAAAAAATTAATAGATGAATGGTACGCAAAAGAGAAGGAAAAAATAGACAAGCAGATTTTTGCCAAAGAGAGCGAAGCACAATTAAAAGCTCTTAATGAGAGGCAAGGCGCGTATCTTTCATATTTAGAAGCAATAGGTAAAAATGAAGAGGCATTTTGGTTGAAAGAGGGTGAAAAGATAAATGAATTGATAAAGAAAGGATTGGACCAATCAAGAGCCTTAGAAGTTTTGAATGCTGACTACAAAAAATTCCTTGAAAGTGCAAAGAAAGAGACCAAAAAAACCGCACAATATATTGAAACCACCTTCGACAAAGTCTCAACAAATATATATGATAGCTTCAATAACAACTTCTTTGACGCTATCACTGGCAAATTTCATGATTTCAAAGATTTTCTCAAAAATCTCTTCAACGATATTTTGAACTCAATCATCAATCCTTTTGCAAAAGCCTTGAGCGCCTCATTTGCGGGGATGTTCACCAACGCGTTTGCTGGTGCGTTTGGTCTGCCACAAGTCTCTATGAATGGCGTATCTCTTGCAAAAGAACTTACAGCAGCTGGCTGGAAAGCGCTAGGAGATGGCGTCTATCAGAACGCAGCGGGGCAAAAGATTGTGACAACTGGCGGGCAGCTGCAAGCGTTTGATGCGAGTGGATCTCCTATATCGCTTGCAAGTGTTGCTTCGCTTCCTTCCACAATCAAAACTGGTGCGATGATGATGAGTGGCAGCCTCGCATATCCCTTCTACTCGGCTGGTAGCAGTCTCTATGCAGCAGGCTATCAAAATCTCGGAATGGCCTCAATTGGTGCTGGCAACTGGATTACAGGAGCTGGTACAAGCGGGCTTTCGACTGCTGGGCAGATAGGCTATTATGGCGGTGGCGCTGCGATTGGTGGTCTTGGCGGATATGCTCTTGGCAAACTTCTTGATATGCTTTTTGGAGCAGACACAAAAGCGGGCAGCTACGGCGCAATTGGCGGTGTAATTGGAAGTATCGCAGGTCCTATTGGTGCAGCTATCGGCGCAGCTCTTGGCTCTGCAATCGGTGGTATGTTTGGAAGCTGGAAAGTCAAAGAGACAGGGCTTGGCATCACTTCACCAGTGAGCGCTGTGGATTGGAGCGGTCTACGTGCGTATACGATGAATGAGAAAAAGAGCTGGTTTCATGCAAAAAAGAATGCAATATTCGATGAGCTTGATTCCTATACAAAATTTGCTATTGGCCAAAAGATAGCGGAGCTTGAGAGCATCATAGATGAATCAGTAGGAGATATCACAAAAAGCGATCTTGTGCTTGGAATAGGCAAGTTTGAAAACACAAAAGATCGCAATGAGTTTGACGAGTATCTATCAAAAAAATTCCTTGCAAAGATGCTTGGCATTTCTGAGAGCATAGACAAGATAGCCAAGGGAGCAGCTAAAGAGGGGCTCAAAGTCAATCTCATGAGCACCAATCAAAGCTGGAGCAATGATGTCTTACTCTTGGTAAAGCACTATGCAAAGAGCCGTCAAGGTTTCATCGACAAAGCCCTCAAAGACGGTCTCATATCGGCTACAGACAAAGCAAACTATGAGCACCTACAAGAGGTTTATGAAGCGTGGAAGAGCTACGCAGAATCGCAAGAAAAAGATGTATCAAACGCAATCGTTGAGGCGTACTCACAAGTATTGAAAAATAAGCGCTCTCATTCTGTATGGCTTGCTGAGTTTCTTGGAGACACTATCAAAGCTGCAAAACTGAAATTGGAATATGCAGAAAAAGACTTGCAACGCATCAAAGAAATTACAGGTGTTGCCGAACTTGACTACAAAAACTTCAACGAGTATTACGAGCAGGTGCTTGCATCTAGCCCAACGCCAGAGACGCTCGAAGCATGGAATCAAGCAAAAGAGGTGGTGGAGCAGGCAGCTGAGGCGCAAAGAGACTATACAGCTGCTATTCAAAAAACAAATCAAAATATTGCTGATTTCATCCGCGATGCTGGACAAATTTCAGGTATCAATGTTGACTATGCGAACACATATGAAGGGACTCCAGCCACTCTTGCCGGACAATCCTTGGCAGCACTTGGAAAAGAATATGGGATTGATTTCAGCGCCAGCGATATCGCCGAAAAAATACAAAAAGATTTTGGTGGCAGTGTGGCGAAGTATGTAGCTCAAATATTCGATCCAAGCAGCAAGTTCATTTATAAAGATGAGGACGGCAAATACTATATCGATTGGAATGGCAAAAAAGTACCATTAGCAGCAGTAGAGAATGCGCTCAATCCAGCACTTAATCTTGAAAAGAAAAATAATAAGTTGTCTTCTGAAACTGACAACAATGATTCAACTCTTGCAGGGCTATTCCCGTCAGGTGGGGGATTGTCTTCATATGCAGTTTCATCGCAATCATATGTTGGTTACGTCTCACCCGGATATGATTCAGATACCGGCAAAAAGATCTCATTCGATGCAGATGCATATGCAAAAAAATTTGAATTGCAAGCAAAACAGTATCTCCAAACACCGCTTGAATACGCAAAAACAAAAGTTGATTTTTGGAATAGCAAAATAGACGAAATACAAGAAAAACTTGGCGTATCTGGTGTAACGCTTGAGAATTATGCTGAAAAACTTTCAAAAGCAAATATCACAACACAAGAGCAAGCGGATTTGTGGAAAGAGCTTGGAAATAGCCTAATAAATGCAAAAGAAGCTACAAAACAATTTGAAAAAGCAAATAAAGAGTACATTGACTCAATAAATAAAGCGATGCTGGAACTAGAAAAGCAAAAACATACATACTGGCAAAGTGTTGAAAATGCATTAAACAGTTTTGATGGATTGAAACAAAAGGCCTTGAAGCAGCAGGCCGATTTTTCTCGCAAATTCATATCTGCAAACAATACAACCTACAAAACTGTTACGAAAAATACAAAAGAGTATCTCAACTCTCTCAAGAGCGCTTCAAACTCTCTTGGCAGCATGATAGATCGCTTGCAAAAAGATTTAGGTGGAGCTACATACACCGAGGGGCAATTTTTTGAGACTCTTGCAAAAGCCAAAGATGCCTTTGCCAAAAAGCAGTATGGAGAGTATGCGAAATATGTGCAAAGTTTGAGCAGGTATGTAGACTTCTTGGACAAAAAGCAATATGCGAGCGCAGCTGAGAAGAGATATGAAAAGGCTGTGGTGCTCAACGAGCTACGAAGCCTCAAATCTCCTACAGACCTCATGCTTGAGCAGCTATCGCAAATCAATTCCAATACCGCATCATCTGCTTCAAATACAAACGCTATGCAAGAGAAGCTCTACAAACTCACTGAGGTGCAACTTGGAGGGCTCAAGTTTGAAGAGATTGTTGCCAATGGTATCGTGCAAGGTATCAAGACAGACAATCTCGCTATGGTGATTGGCCAAAATTCCGAGCAAGTGACAGCTCAGCTTGAGGGAATGAACGCATATTGGCAAAAGGTACCGCTCAAAAATGGCAAATGGGAGATCCTTGCAGACTTCGATCAAGATGGTATATACGATCTTGCTGCAGGCATTGATGCCAGCGGACGCATCACCAGCATCGATACAGATATGGCAAATACATATAAGACTATCGAGCAAAGTTTTGGCGATGTAAAGCTGAGTGAAGTATTCAGCCAAGACACACTCACGTCTCTATACGGAGACAATTGGCACATTGCGCTTGGCGATACGCTCAAGAGTACAAAGAATATCATTGAGCAGCTTGGAGGCAAGATAGAAAAACTGAGCGACAAAGATTTTCTTGTGGATATAGATCAAGATGGTGTATGGGACTTCAATCTCGTATTCGACAAAACAGGCCATCTACAAAAAATTGATGAAAATACCGCAAATATTGGTAAAAACCTTGCCCAAGAGCTCAAAAGAGCAATTGCGAAAGTCAATCCCAAATGGGCAGAAAAGATCGATCCATCTAGCGATTGGTACGCAAAACACCCTTTGGCAACAAAAATAAGTACTCAAATGTATCAAGCGATAGGAGACTATATCACCTATATAACCAGTGCGAAAGGTAACAATCTTCACAACAAAAACTGGTGGAAAAGTGCATATCAAAAAGCAAAAGCCGCAAAAGAGGCGGCAAGAAAATTGGTTGAGTTGGGGTATGGGAACTATGGGACTGGATTGAAGGGAGAAAAATATCACAATACCGAATCTCTTGCAAATAGCGATATCCTCGAAATAATAAAGAGAAAGGCGAAAAAGTATGGCATAGAGCTCTATGCTACAGGCGGATATACGGGAGATGGTGGCAAATACGATTTTGCGGGGCTTGTGCATAGAGGAGAGTATGTATTGCCACAAGAGATGGAGAGCATTTTTCCTCTCATGGAGACAATGCGTACGGGAGGAAGAGTGGAGCTTCATATCGGCTTGAATGAAGTGGTGCGAGAACTACGAGCATTGCGGGCTGAAAATGAAAAGCTGCGCGAGGAGTTGACGCAAGTGCGACGGCATACGAGAGACACGGCTGAGAATACGAAACCGCTCGCAAAAGACGATATCTGGGAAAGTAGAGGTATAGCCTGATGTACTATGTTGTCCCACAGACGAAGGAAATATCCACTACATACAACGGCAAAACCTACAAGAGGCTCGTTTACAAGCCATTTAAAAGCGCCAGTGGCATCATAGATGAAAATTATCCTGAGTGGGATAGCACCACTACCTACAATCAGGGCGAGTACGTGATCTACTGGAATAGGATCTATCGCAGTGCAGCTGACGGCAATCAAGGGAACTTTCCTTTGGAGCATCCCGATATGTGGGTGGACTACGGCTTTGTCAACAGCTATCGGATGTTTAGCATTGATGAAGGAATTGGAGCGGTGACAAAGGGGAGCGATGTGGTGCTGGAGTTCGATTTTGTCACGGCAGATACTATTGCTCTCATTGGCGCAAAATGGAATAAGGTGATCATCGAGCAGGTAGACAATGATGAAGCCCCTATCACTGGAGAATCTCTTGGGCAGGGAGATGGTGCGACAACCAAATTTGCGACACAAAAAAAGCCCGTCTATATGTATAGTGAAACCGTCTATATTGATGGGACGCAGCAGATGAGAGACCAAGATTACGCGATAGACTATTTTAGCGGGGAGATTACCTTTGCAAATGCGCCTGCATCTGGAGCAAACATCACTATCGACTACACCCCAACGCTCAAAACAATGGAGATCACTGGTAGAGATTATGGTGCAACGAGTTTCTACGAGTACTTCTACAGCGCATGGGCGGACAAGACGCGCCTCATCATCAACGATTTCACCCGTTTGATTGTGGACGGCCTGGTATGGACACCTAACTCTACACTGCGCCTCACTTTCACGGGCGATGTGGAGATAGGGGCTTTTGTCATGGGATTGCAAGAGGATCTTGGAGCGACGCTCTACGGCTCATCTATGCAGATTCAAGACAAAAGCAAAGTGATGATAGACGAGTTCACAGGAGCCAGAAAAATCGTGCGCTACGGCAAGGTACGCGTCCTCAAAGCGCTTGTGTACAACGATATGGGGGATTTTTCAGAGGTTGCCCGCAAAATCAACGCGATTACGGGCAAAAATGTGCTCTGGATACCAAGCGAGGAGGATCGCTTTGCCGAAATGAGCAACATCGCCTATATTTCAGATGCCGATTTGCCAATAGACAATCCAAAAGCTTTGAAAGCGAGCATGAACCTCATAGGAGTAATCGAATGATAAATCTGCCGACTTTGACAAGATTTAGTGGCGCCGTTCCTGATAGAGCGAATATGAATAGAGAAGAGTTCGCGATGGCGACCTACTACTATCTGCGCTATATCAATGATGAATTTGTCCCCGATGCGCGAAATCTTGTAAGCGAGATGAACAGCCAGCTCAATAGCTTTGCAAGCCAGATGAATAACATCAAAAGCGATACGCAAGCACTCAAGGACGATACTGCAGCAATCAAGCAGCAAACCGCTGCGCTAAGAGATGATACGCAGACGCTGCATGACCAGACACAAGAGTATCGCAACGATGCGCAAAATTTCAAAACGCAAGCCGGCCAATACAAAGAGTTGGCGAAAAACTATGCCAATGCAGATAGTGATGTAGAAGTAGAGCCAGGCTACTACAGCGCAAAACACTGGGCGCTCAAGGCGCAAAATCTTGCAAACGATACCGCTGCGATCTTGCCAGATGGCGCTATCAACGATAGTGCAATCTCCTCAAACGCCACATGGAGCAGCCAGAAGATAGATAGCGTTTTGGCCAAAATAGATCTCTCCAATGTGGCTGCAAGCGCGCTTCTTGGAAAAATACTCGATGTGGATGGCGATGGGAGCGGATTAGATGCGGATATGCTCGATGGCATGCAGCCATCATCTGCAAACAGTGCCAATACAATCGTGCAACGTGATGCAAATGGAAACTTCAGCGCTGGCACCATCACAGCTTCGCTCAATGGCAACGCCTCAACTGCGACAAAACTCAAAACCACTCGTACCATTGCCTTGAGTGGGGATGTGAGCGGATCTGCAAGTTTCGATGGGAGTGGCAACGTAACCATCTCTACCACTGTGATAAGCAACGCATCCCACAACCATGATGATAGATACTATACAAAATCGCAAAGTGATGACAGATATTTAGGAAAAAGTGCAAAGGCAGTAGATAGCGATAAGCTTGATGGTAAAGATTCCTCACATTTTTACAGAGTAGTTTCAACTGCATCTGCAAATGTTGGAGTTGATGGTGAGAGCCATTGGATAACTGTTGCTGAAGCTCCAGATTCAAGAAGGCATGGTATTGTGATTGTATCTGACCAAGATAGTAGTGACCACTCATTTATTGAAATAGATTGGATGCGAAGTTATGCTGATACAAATTTTACCGTACTGAATGTTGGCGGACATGGAAATAGGATTTTAGGTGTTAGGGTGCTTTACGACACGAGTGATAACACCTATAAGAAAAAATATCTTCAAATTAAAGTTAATAGACAATCAACTTATTATGTAGCAGTTATGGCTCATTACAATAATAGCGGTTGGAACACCATCAATGCGGTAACACCAGTTGTAGAAGATAGTAAAAGTGGGTATGCAGTCTGGGGAAATGTAATAGAAAATCTTGATATAGCATCTATTGGTACACAACAAGGGATTGTCTGTGGTGGCACACTAAAAACAGGTGGTGGTGCTTATATAGGAAGTGAAGTTGTAGCAAATAGGATTGAATGTGGATATGACCACAATGTAAGCAATTCAATAGGTTGCTCTAATTGGTTCAGAAGCTCTGGTAGCACTGGTTGGTATAACGCCACTTATGGCGGTGGGATTTATATGACAGATTCCACTTGGGTTCGTACATATAATAATAAATCTTTTTATAGTGCAAATGTTATTCGTGCTGATGGTGGATTTCAAGTAGATGGAAAGTGGATTGCTTCAAGTGATGGGAATACTTTATATGAAAACAATACGCCAATCCGTGATAAGTATCATCACAAAATAGTTGCTCAAGTTGTAACCTCAAATATTACTGCAAGCTCATTTCATAGATATTTGGTAGATACAAGTGGTGGTACAAAGACAATTACTTTACCATCATCTCCAGCTAATTATGATGAGATATATTTTGTTGATTTGAAAGGGACATTTGACAGTACTCATTTAACGATTGCAAGAAATGGAAAAAATATCATGGGATTAGCTGAAGATTTGATAGCTGATACTAAAAATGTTTCATTTGGGTTGATTTATTACAACGGAGATTGGAGATTAATATGACGAAAAAGGAGTATAAATGAGCACATTGTCAAGTTTTGGTGGAACAGATATTAATAAAATTTTAAGCACAAAATGGATGTTAGAAAAAAATTTTACATCAAGTGGAACATTTACTGTCACTAAAACAGGAATATATTTAATAATTTTACAGGGTGCTGGAGGTAGTGGAGCTGGGTACAATGATGGTGCAACTTGTCAAGGGGGTGGTGCAGGAGGAACTGTAATTAAAAGTATGAAACTTATTGAAGGTGATTCTTATAATATTACTATTGGTGCTGGAGGGAATAGATCTAAAGGTGTAGGAAATTCTGGCGGAAATTCAAGTTTCGGTGACATATTAATTGCTTATGGTGGCGGAGGAGGGGGTATAAATAATACAGTAGGTATTGGTGGTTCAGGTGATGGAGGATATGTAATAAAAGGCGCAGATGGCGGAGAATCGAATTCTAAAGGAGAATCAATGAAAATGGCATTGCCCATTAATGTTTATACAGACTATATTAAACCTTCTATTATAAGACAAGGAGGTACAGGTAATGGTGGCGGAGGAGGAGGTGCGAGTATGTTTGCAGATGGTGGTATAGGAGATTATCAAAAAAGTGAAACTTATAAAAAAGGGTCATTAGGTTCAGGAGGTGGTGGCGAACGTAGTAGTAGTTATTATAGTGGCTATGGGGGAAATGGTATTTGTGTAATTTTACGAGGAGTTGAATTATGATAGAAAGATATAAAAATACAAAAACAAAAAATGTGATAATAGCTACTGCTGATTTTATAGAAAATTTACCTGACGCAGATGACTGGGAAAAAGATATTATTACTCCTGCCACAAAAACTTTTGACGAAATAAAACAAGAAAAATTAAAAGAAATCAAAAATAAGTTTCAACAATTTATTAATTCAATTAAATCACAATATGCTCCTTATGAGATTGAGTCATTTCAAGACCAACGTGAAGAATGGAGAGAATGGGTAAAAGACAATTCAACACCAACTCCTATCGTTGATGCACTTGCTCAAGCGAGAGGAATTGATAGAGTTGAATTATTAAACAGAATCGGGCAAAAAGTAGTACAGATAATTTCCATACAAGGTTTACAAAACAAACTTGAAGATCAAGTCAATGCTGCTCAAACCATCGATGAAGTTGAAGCGATTGATGTTGATGCAGTTTTGGGAGGGCTGCAAGAATGATCCGCCAAATATTCCTTCTCTCAATAGCCCTCATCGGTGTAGCAACGCTCTCACCTTTTGCGTTTTTGGCAAATCTTCTACGCAAGAGCTATTTTGGTCAAAGCATTGCCGACTATCTCCACACGATAGCCGTGGGGCTCGATCAGCTTGGCGGGAGTATCATCTACTCGCAAGAGGACTACACTATTAGTTCCTATACGCATCTGCTTTGTATGCGTGGCAATTGCTATGCATGCAGGTTTGAGCGATTTATCGACCTTCTTTTTGGCAAAGGTCATTGCAAGAGAAGCTATGAACGAGAAAAAAGAGAATTTCAAAACTATATCAAGGAGACACTATGAGGCTGCTACTGCGAGGTATTGGCATAGGTATATTGGTGTTGGGGCTTGCGTACAAAAGTCTCTTTGGATCGATTGAGCCGAGTCTCAACGAAAATGCCACGATTGATGCCATCAAAAACAGAGTCTGGACTGTGGATGGCTACTTTGTACACTACGATAAAGGTGCGTTTGATTGGTTCTATCTCTCAGCCAAAACAAAAAGAATCTACAAGCTCGAAGGGATGGACGAAGAGGGATATTTCGTTTGGAGCGATGTGAACACGTCGAATTGCCACATCATCAAAGCCACAGACTACAACACATATATTCTCATCGATTGTCCTACAAAGGTATATCTCAAATGAATGAACATATCGGGTTAGTCAAAGCGATTCTTTTTGCGATATATATGGCGATAGGTTCTGCGCTCTCCTACCTCGGACTCAATCATGAGATGATAGGGCTTTTTGTAGCTCTTTTGGTTGTGGACTATATCACAGGTCTTGCAAAAGCCCGCAGACTCAATATCTCTATCACCTCACAACGGATGAAGTACGGAATAGTGAGCAAGTTTGTATTGCTTCTCATCCCCATAGCAGTAGCAATTGCAGCAAAGATAGTTGGTGTGGACTATGACAAGATTCTCTATATCGGCATCAATATTTTGGCGCTCTCGGAACTCTACTCAATCCTTGGCAATATCTACTCTATACGCACACGCCAGGAACTGCCCGAGTATGATGCAGTAGCAGCGATAGGTCACAGGGTGAGAAAGTTTCTTTTGAAGTTGGAGGGCGATGATGTGGAGTAGCCTTTTGCGATGGTTCTTGAGCAGAGTTAATATCAAGCTCACATTTGGCGCGGTCATTGCGATTGCGTTGGTAGGTTTCGTCTACGTTTGGCACTATCGCCCTTTGACTGCTCAAAAAAACGAGATAGCAAAACAAAGAGAAGAATTGCTGCAAAAAAAGAAGATACTCGAAGATCTCATCAAAAAACTTGAAGCGCTCAAGGATGAGCAGGCTGCAAAGATATTTGAAGAGAAATACAAAGCACTCAAAAAGGAGCTCAATGCCACACAATATGACAAGAGTGATATCGATCTCTCTCCTGGCGCTCATACTCTTGTTCTGCCTTGATGGTTGTAGCTGCAAAGAGCGCGTGAGAACCGTCTATATCAAGCCTACATGCCCAAAATTGCAGACAAAAGAGGTGAATGTGAGCAAGAGAAAGCCATTGATATTGCGATATGAGGTGATAGATGGAGATTGAAAAAATCAAAAAACAGGCAATGCGTGGCAAAAAGGTAGTGCTCAAGACAAGTGATTTTGAAAAGATAGTGAGAGAGCTTGAGAAGTGCAGGAGCGAGAAAGATGCGCTCAAAGAGGCGCTGGACTACCTCAATGCGCAAATAGAAGAGTACAATGAAAAATTTGCAAAGGAAGATGATGGCTGATTTCAATCATGCATTTGAAGTACTGCAGCATCTAGAGTGGTCAAATTGTGAGGATGCCTTGCGCTGGAATGATGGCGAGAATGGCTGGACGTTCATGGGGATATACCAGGTAGCACATCCAAAAAGTCAAATATGGAAAGAGTTAGCAAAGTATCAAGAGATAGAAAAAGATCCAAAAAAGCTCTCGCAATTGCTATGCCACAACGCTCAAGCTTTGCAAGAGGTGAAGAATATCTACAGACAAAAATATTGGAATAGGGCGAAGCTGTATGATGTGAAGAACCAAAAAATAGCTGAGGAGATTTTTGTATTTGGAGTCAATACAGGGATTGAGAGAGCTATCAAAAAGGCTCAAGAGCTGATTGGGGTCAAAGTAGATGGAATTGTGGGACCAAAAACTTTGGAAGCGTTGAATAGTTTTGATGTGGATCTTTTTGATGTGGGGTATGACTTTGAGGAACTCAAGTATTACAAGGAGCTTGTGAGGTCAAATCCAAAAAGATTTGCGAAGTATGAAGACGGATGGGTGAATCGGGCAAAGGCGGTTTAGCCCTTATATGCCCATTTGTATCCGCCAGCAGTTTTTCTTATCCCTCTGCATACTCTTGAAATACTTGAATTTGAAATACCTGTTTTCTCTTCTGCTTCATATGTGCTATCATACTCATGTATGACTTTTCCATCTGGTGATATTTGTAATACTCTTTTGCGTTTCTTTTTGAAATATTTCTTTTTATTGTTTTTCAGATCTTTGAAAAAATTTTCTCTATTCTCCTTCCATGTGACAAGCTGTATGTTATCAAACGAATACCCTTTCTCGTTGTTTATTCTATCAATCGATGGTCTGAGATCACTAACAAAACCAGACTGCACCCAGTCATGATAAAGTTTATAAAATTTAGCTTGATTAAATATCCACTCTTTAAGTTCATTTCTTGAGTAAGATGGCATTGGGTGACCTCGTACTTTTGATTTTCTTCTTTGTTGATAGTATATATCTGAAATAAGGCCATGAGAAGTACATTTAAAAGGTAATTTGATTGGTTTCTTCATGATGAATCCTTTGAAAGCAATAAGATTGTGAACGAGATTCACAAAGAAAGAATTGAATTTCAAAATTGCAAGCTGAAATGCAAGTCAAAACCCTCAAAAGTGGCTGACAATTTTTATTTTGAGTCGTTAGAAAGCCCGATTTTACGGGGGTTTTAGGGGTCATGGCGGACAGGGAGGGATTCGAACCCTCGGTACCCGCAATGGGTACGCCTCCTTAGCAGGGAGGTGGTTTCAGCCAGCTCACCCACCTGTCCTTGTGGAGTTGGCATTATAGAAAAAATTCACAATTTTGTCAATATTTTTTGGACAACCTCTTTTGGATTTTTAGCTTTATAGATAGGACGACCAACTACAATGATGTCACTATGGTTTTTTTTTGCCATAGTGATGTCTGCAACTCGCTTTTGATCTCCTGCATCTTCGCCAAAGGGACGAATGCCAGGAGTGAGAGTAATAAAATTATGAGCAGTAATCTGCTTTATTTTTTTGCTCTCATATACACTGCAAACTACACCATCTAATCCTGCTTCAAAAGCATCTTTTGCAAATTGCGTTGCCTTTCCATCGATAGAAGCATTATAGATAGTGCGAAACTGCTCTTCATTAAAAGATGTAAGCACTGTGACTGCAAGCACAAGAGGCCTCTTTGAAAACTGTTCCAATCGTTGCATAACTGTTTGCATAGCTTCTTTGCCAGCGCTTGCATGAATATTAAACATTTCAACGCCAATTTTTGCAAGTTCTTCGGCTGCATCTGCCATTGTATTGGGGATATCGTAGAGTTTGAGATCAGCAAAGATTTTAAACTCAGGATTTATTGCTTTGAGTTCTTGGATGAACTCTTTGCCATCACGGATATAGCTGCGCAGTCCTACTTTTAGCCAGATAGGGAACTCTTTGATTTCTTTTGCAAGGGTGAGATTTTGCTCACGCAAGGGGAGATCGAGTGCTACACAAAGCTCCATTATGTGCCTTTTTTGCTAAAATTATACAAAAAAAGGGTGTAGTTGGAAAAAGACCTCGCAAGACTCCATGAGATCCTCAACGACAAAAAGCGACTCTTAACCGAGATCTATTTTGAGCTGCAACGCTTCTTTGAGCAAAAGTATGGAAGCAACACTGTTGTTTTGATGGAGATAGGATCATTTTTTGAAGTGTATGAGGTCAATAATGATGAGCTAAAAATCGGTAAAGCCAAAGAGATTGCAGAGTTTCTCAATATCCAGCTCACGCGCAAAAACAAATCAATCATCGAAAACTCTATAGCCAATCCTTTAATGGCAGGAGTGCCAAACTTTGCGCTTGATCGCTATCTTAGCCGTCTTGTACAGAGTAAAAAATATACAATCGTTCTTGTGCGCCAAAAGGGTGCACCCCCAAATGTTAAGCGCTATATTGCCAATATTATCTCTCCCGGTACCAATTTTGACTATCAGGCTGAGCCAAATGAGAACTTCATTGTCTCACTCATTATTGGTCAAAATAGAGGAAGTTACTATGCTGGTTATGCAGCTGTAGATGTCACTACCGGTAAATGCTATGTCAACCAACTCTACTCCACAAAAGATGATAAAACTTTTGCACTTGATGAGATTTTTACACTTTTGCAAACCTATCAAACAAATGAAATCGTTATTACTTATGATGGGAATGTAGATCAAGAATTTGTGCAAAACTATCTTGAAATTGAGCACTACACCTACAATATCAATCGCTTGCGACTCAAAATTGATTATCAAAACTCTCTCTTTGCTTCGATTTTTTCGATCAACTCCATTCTCTCACCTATAGAGTATCTCGATCTTGAGCGCTATCCCTACAGCAGTGAAGCATTGGCAATTTTAATAGATTTCATCATTGAGCATGATCCTGCTTTAGTGCAAAAGCTCATGCGTCCAATATTTTTGGGCAATAAACGCTATGTCTATCTTGGCAATAATGCTTTAGAGCAGCTCAATATCATTTCACGCGATCCTGAAGAGATGACACTACTCAAACTCATAGATCAAACCTCCACACCAATTGGAAAGAGGCTACTTAAAGAGCGTCTGCTCAATCCTATTCAAGATGCAAATGAGCTGCAAAGACGCTATGATCTCATAGGAACATTTCTAGAGCGGTATGAAAAGTTTGAAAAACTTCTCAAACAAGTTTATGATATAGAACGCATTTTGCGCCGTATAAAGCTAAAAAAGCTCCATCCTTTTGAGATAAACTATCTGCACGCTTCGCTCTATGCAATAGAAAAAATATACAAAGATCTTGAAGAGACCCTCCAAGATCTTGCGCAGTTTGATTTTACGGAGTTGCATAGCTTTCGCACAGAGTTAGAGCATATTTTCAATCTTGAAGAGACTGCAAAGTTTCGCCGCGACCAAATTGAAGCAAATATTTTCAATGAAGGTATCAATGTTTTTATCGATCGCATTGAAGAGCAGATTGCGCATATTTTTGCAAAGCTTGAGCACTTCACGCAGCATGTAAAAAGTTTTTTTGATAAAGATGAATCTTTTGTAACGCTAGGCTGGTTAGAGAGTGAAGGGTTTTTTATTAACCTTACAAAAAATCGCTATAAGCTTATTGAAGAAAAACTCCTTAATAGTTTTGTCTCAGTAGATGGGAAGCACTACTTTTTTAAAGATTTTCATATTAAGCGATTGAAAAATAGCGTTAAACTTACAAATAGCTATATTGATAACCTCTCGCAAGAGTATATTGCACTACAAGCAAAGCTTATTGCTCTTGTTAAAAAGAGTTATGAAGAGGCTCTTGAAGAGATAGAGCTGCGCTACAGTGCACTGCTTGAGCGCCTCATTAGCTATATAGGAGAGCTTGACTTTGCAATTAGTGGGGCAAAGGTTGCAAAACTCTATAACTATGCAAGACCAACGATTACCGAAGAGCAAAAGCTAGAGTTCATCGCCTTGCGCCATCCAATCATAGAATCACGGGAAGAAAATGGTATCTATGTTCCAAATGATCTTTTGCTAGGCGAGCCTTCAAGTGAGCACGAGCATATCACCACCTTGGCAAGTGGTGGCAAAGAGGTAAAAGGCTTGCTTCTTTATGGAATAAACTCAAGTGGCAAGAGCTCTCTTATGAAGAGTGTTGGGATTGCAGTTGTGATGGCACAGGCTGGCTTTTTTGTACCAGCAGCTGCTATGCGCTTTAGTTTGGTAGATAAGATTTTCACAAGAATAGTCTCAAAAGATAATCTCTACAAAGGTCTTTCTACTTTTGCTATAGAGATGTTGGAACTCAAAAACATTTTCAACCGCGCAACTGCAAACTCTTTAGTACTTGGTGATGAGATAAGCCATGGAACAGAGACCTACTCAGCACTCTCCATAGTAAGTGCAGCGATTAAGCGGCTTAGTGAAATTGGAAGCTACTTTATCTTTGCTACACATCTGCACCAACTCACCTCCATAAAAGCTATTGCAGAGCTTTCAAATATTGTCTTTTTGCACCTTGGTGTGTACTATGATGAGGAGAAAGATAGGCTTGTGTATGATAGGAAGCTACAAATTGGAAGTGGAAGCACTATGTATGGGCTAGAGTTTGCAAAAGCGCTTCATGTGGATAGGAAATTTTTAGAGTATGCATATAGTATTCGCAAAAATCTCACAGGCGAAAAAAGTGAAGCAGAGCTTTTGAAGCAAAAAAGGAAGAGCCGCTATAATAAGAAGGTATACTTAACAAAGTGTGCTATTTGCAATGCACCGGTAGAGGAAGTACACCACATTGCCCCAAAGGCAAAAGCAAAAGCCGGTTTTATCGATCATTTCAAAGCAAATCACAAATATAATCTCATCCCCCTTTGTGCAAAACACCATAAAATGGTGCATGAAGGTAAAATTATAATTAGCGGATTTGTGATGACACAAGAGGGGTTGAAACTCCATTTTCATGAGATAGAAGGAGGGTAGATGTTACAAAAAGCAGTAGCACTTTTTGAAGCTGATAAATTTGATGAAGCGTTGCCACTTTTTAAAGAGTTGGCTAAAAATGGTGATGGTGAAGCGATGTACTATCTTGGAATGATGTACTATGAAGGGTGGGGAGTAGAAAAAGATCAAAACAAGGCGGTTGAGTGGTGGAAAAAAGCAAATCGTAGAGGAAATCTTGATGCAAAATATATGCTCCAAACTATCTGCTCTACTTCTAGTGTCTTTGCAAGAGAGTAACTATGTATATGTTTATAGTTGTGACAATTTTGATAGCTTTGAGTGTGCTAGCTTATTACCTCTATATCAAACATAAAGGGGAGCATCTCTCAAAGCTGCAGCAAGGCATCTGCCCAGAGTGTGAAGAGCCTGCAATTTATGTAAAAAACTCCAAAAAGGGAGGATGTAGCGGCACTTCCAATGTAATTTATAAATGTGATGCGTGCGGGTATGAAGAGGATTTTAATCTTGGTGGTGGGAGTTGCAGCAGTGGGAGTTGTGGATTGTAAGGATAAGAGAGATCTCTTATCCTTGAACAATTTGAATAATTTTTTCTACAACGCTTGGATCTTCAAGAGTAGAAGTATCTTGCTTGATCTCTTCGCCTTTGGCAATGCTTCTGAGGATTCTTCGCATGATCTTACCGCTTCTTGTTTTCGGAAGTCCCGGAACGAACGCTATCTCGTCACATTTTGCCAAAGGTCCGATATCCTTGGTGATTACTTCATTGATCTCTTTGATAAGCTCCATCTCGTCAGCAATACCTTCATCATCTTTGAGTACCACAAATGCAAAAACACTTTCGCCTTTTACCTCATGTGGCTTTCCAACCACTGCACACTCTGCCACTCGCGGATGGTGACCAATGGCTGCTTCGATTTCAGCAGTTCCTAAGCGGTGACCACTGACGTTGATAACATCATCCATACGTCCTGTGATCCAGATATATCCCTCTTCATCATAGATTGCTCCATCGCCACTAAAATAGACTGGCTTTCCATCTTTTTTACATGTACCAAAGTAACTTTTGACAAATCTATCTGGATCTCCCCAGATAGTTCGAATCATACTAGGCCAAGGTTTTGTGATACAGAGATACCCTTTTTCGTTTGGCTCTTTTTTGTTGCCATCAGTATCGATAATTTCAGCAAAGATTCCTGGAAGAGGGAATGTTGCAGATCCCGGTTTGATGGGAGTAGCTCCAGGAAGGGGACTAATCATGTGACCGCCAGTTTCAGTCTGCCACCATGTATCAACGATTGGGCACTGGCTGCGTCCTACTTTTTCAAAATACCACATCCAAGCATCTGGATTGATAGGCTCTCCCACAGTTCCTAAAATGTAGAGGCTGCTTAGATCATACTTGTCCGGTTCATCTGCACCAAGTTTGTGAAGGAGTCTAATGGCCGTTGGAGCGGTGTAGAACTGATTGACCTGATACTCTTCGATCATTCTCCACCATCTACCAGCATCCGGATAGACTGGAACCCCTTCATACATCATAGTAGTTGCTCCAGCTGCCAAAGGTCCATAGACGATGTAGGTGTGTCCTGTAATCCAGCCAACATCTGCTGTACACCAGTAGGTATCTGTATCTTTGATATCAAATACCCACTCCATAGTGAGCTGAGCCCAAAGGATATATCCGGCTTGTGAGTGTTGTACCCCTTTTGGTTTGCCAGTACTTCCTGAAGTATAGAGCAAAAAGAGTGGATCTTCGCTATCCATGATTTCTGGTTCGCAGCGTGCTGGCATATCTTTAATAAGCTCATTATAGTCATAGTCTCTATGGTCATGCCATTTGATCTCTTCGTTGTTTCTTCTAACAACCAAAACTGCTTCTACGCTTTCGCAATCCTTTGCCAGCGCTACATCCACAACGGGTTTGAGCATATAAGGCTTACCACGTCTATAAGCACCATCAGCAGTGATGACAAGTTTTGCCTGAGCATCTTGGATTCTATCTCTTAAAGCTTCAGCACTAAATCCACCAAAAACCACTGAATGAATTGCCCCAATACGTGCACATGCAAGCATTGCAAAAGCAGCTTCCGGGATCATTGGCATATAGATAACGACTCTATCACCTTTTTTAATCCCAAATTTGCTTTTCAGTAGATTTGCAAAGCGGTTGACTTCATAGTAGAGATCAAGATAGGTGATAACTCTTTTATCTCCTGGCTCACCTTCCCAAATGATTGCAGCTTTGTTCTTTTTCGTTTCTAAGTGTCTATCGATACACTGCTCAGTAACATTGAGTTTTCCGCCAATAAACCATTTATAAAATGGTGCTTCACTCTCATCGAGCACTTTTGTATAAGGCTCACGCCAGTTAATCTTCTCTTTTGCCAGTCTATCCCAAAACCTTTCATAGTCACTCTCAGCCTCTTTTACCATCTGCCAATACTGATCCATTGAGTTGATTCTAGCTCGCTCCTTAATCCTTGGTGTGGGGTCAAAAACGGGTGTTTGTTCCATGTTTACTCCTTTTTGTAAGTTTAAGATAAATCATTGCACTCATTATAGTGTCACTCAAAGCGTTGTGTGCTTTGAATTTAGGTAAATTTAAACTTTTAAGTATTGTATCAAACTTCAAATCGATAAACCCTTGTGGGATCGCTTTTTGTTTATAGTCGTAGTAGAGTCCTGAAACCTCTATCTGTTTATTGGGAAGACAAAATCCAAAAAACTTTTTTGTATATTTGCTGATCATCTTTACATCAAACTCCACATAATACCCAGCTAAAGGGCGATTTTTGATGAAGTATAAAACCCTCTCAATCGCCTCTTTTGGATCCATTGCGTTTTGTAGATCGCAGGCTCTCAAGTGGTGAATTTTAATACTTTGGGCACTTATATCTTGTTTTGGTTTAAGTTCAAGATAGAGTGCACGGGATAATAAAATTTTATTCTTTTTCACAGGTAAACAGGCGATAGATAAAATCTCATCCTTTTTTGGATCAAGTCCCGTTGTTTCACAGTCAATAAATACTACTTCATCGCCATTGTATGGCTCAAAAAGAAACCTAAACTCACCTCTATATAGCCACTTTTGCCAAAACATCAGCTCACCATTGATAGTTTATAGTGGTATGATAAAAACTCTTTAAATTTTTCTATTGTTTTAAAGCTCTCTTTCAATATATCTCGCTCTAGTTTATTGAGTGTTGTAACATCGATGCTATTGGTAGCATCTAATCCTTTTTGTATATTATGCAGTGAAGCTCTGAGTCTAAAGGAGTTGAGTGTCTCATAGCTTTCAATGAGATTGGTAACAAAGCTCTTTTCCAAAATGCCAAGATTGCTGATCTCTTTTAGTCGCTCAACTGTATTTGTATTGTGGATATGGTATTGCAGTGCTAAGATTCTAGCTCCATGAACTACTGCAAAAATACCACCCTTTTTGAGATCAATTGTATGTGCTTTGCGAAAAAAACCAAACATATTGAGTGGATTTTCAAACTGCATAACAGGTCGCGCCATTTGCGCTAAAAATCCTGCATTGTCGCTTACTTGATTAAAAATTATCTTTTTGAGATTTTCAAGTAGCTCATGGTTTCCATAGACTGCTTTAGCATCGAGAAAAATGCTCATATACATCAAATGGGTCTCATTTGGATCTTCGATCCAGTTAAGTATAGTCTCTTCCCACTCTTTGAAAGTTTTATTCCATAGCGGAGTATTGAGCATAATATTGCCTTTGCAGCGTGGATAGCCAAGAAGCTCCAAAGCCGCTATAAACTCTTTGGCTTTCTTGAGTGTAATTTCTTTGTCTGCCGGATCATTTACTATAAAAGCGTTGTCTTGATCAGTTCGAAGAAGCTGCTCACCTCTTCCTTGGCTGCCAAGAAGCAAAAATGTACCATCTATGCCAAATGAAAGATCATAGACCTTTTTATACACTTTTTCATTAAGTTCGCTTACAAGTTTTGCTAAATAGCGTGTTTTAATGCCTTTGTGGTACAAAATATCTACCATTTGGATAAACTTATTTGTAACATTTTTGAGATCTTCGATAGAGTCTGCCTGTTCGATTTTACGTGCCAAAAGATAGGATTGGTTGGAAAAGAAGCTTAAAAGATCTCCAATTTCAATACTTCCTATTGTGAGATTTTCTTTTTTGACAATGAGGTGTTTGATATTTTTACTCGTCATGAGCAAAAGGGCGTTGAATAAAAAATCGTTATACTCTATGGTGACAGCAGGAAAAGTTGCAATTGATTCTATTGGTGCGTTAAAATCGATTGCATTAAGAATCACTTTTTTAAGATCACTTGAAGTGACAACTCCTTCGAGATTCCCTTTTTGCACAAGCAGAAGGTGTTGCATATTTTTCACTGCATCTTTAATGGGAGTGGAAGCGTCCACTTTGCAAAGAGGTGTAAGAGGAATATCTTCTAGTTTGGCTGAGAGGAGTTCACCTACTTGTGAAAGACTTCTTTGCTCTTTGAGTTTATCAATTTTTTGAGAAATTGTTTGAAAAAAATATTGTTTGAATGTACTGTTTTTGTGAAAAACTTCTAAAAAGCTCTCTTTATCGATCTCATACAAAAGCGTCTCTTCCAATGCCACAAAGTGTGCATCTTTTTTCCCAAGTAGCGCTTGAATATCAAAAAAATCTTTTTCATGATAGATTTCGACTCTATCATCTTGGATCTCTTGAACACTTCCTTTGAAAATAATAAAAAATCTATTGAGTACAATCTCCTTGCCCTTTTGATAGTAGCCAATATCGGTATGTGCTACCAACTGGTCAATTTCTTCAGGAGTAAGAATGTCAAAAGGGCAAATTGTGCTCAAAAAATTTTTTATTTCATCCATTGCTATCCTTTTTGCAGCCGCAAAAAGCGGCTGAAATTAATGAGATGACGCACCTTCTGCACCAATACCTGTTTGTGCTCTAATAAATTGCGCTTCAAATTTTTCTCTCTCTTCTTGTGCTTCTGGGGAGTTGTCGATTTTACTGAAAAACCAGATACCAATAAATGCTATTGTCACACTAAAAAGAGCTGGATATTTATATGGAAAGATTGGCTCAGGGTTGCCAAGAACACTAACCCACACAGTAGGTCCTAAAATCACTAATACAATAGCAGTAACAAGTCCAAGAAGACCTCCTCGAAATGCTCCTTTTGTTGTAAGACCTTTCCAATACATTGATAAGAAAAGAACTGGAAAGTTGGCACTTGCCGCAATTGCAAATGCAAGACCCACCATGAAAGCGATGTTTTGTTTTTCAAATGCAATTCCTAGCAAAATTGCCAAAATTCCTATAGCAAGTGTAGCGATTTTGGAGACTTTCATCTCTGTAATCTCATCTACCTGTCCTTTTTTAAAAACACTAGCATAGAGGTCGTGACTAATAGCTGAAGCTCCTGCAAGTGTCAGACCTGATACAACTGCCAAAATAGTAGCAAAAGCAACTGCAGAGATAAATCCTAAGAAGAAGTTGCCGCCGACTGCATGTGCTAGATGAATAGCCGCCATGTTGTTGCCACCAAAGATTTTGCCATTTGGACCCAAATATTCTGGATTTGTCATGACAAAGACAATCGCACCAAAACCGATAATGAATGTGAGCATATAGAAGTATCCAATAAATCCGGTTGCATAAAAAACCGATTTGCGTGCCTCTTTTGCATCGGCAACAGTGAAGAAACGCATTAAAATATGTGGCAGACCAGCAAGTCCAAACATCAAAGCCATACCAAGTGAGATTGCAGAGATTGGATCTTTGACTAATCCCCCCGGAGACATGATTTTTAAGCCATCAGGATGGGTAGCAACCGCTTTTTTGAAAAGCTCTTCCAAACTAAATCCAAAATGTGCCATAACTGCCAATGCCATAAAAGTAGCACCAGCTAACAAAAGCACTGCTTTAATGATTTGTACCCAAGTAGTTGCTAACATTCCACCAAATGTAACATATAATATCATCAAAACTCCAACAATAATGACAGCAAAAGCGTAGTCAAGTCCAAAAAGCACTTGGATCAGTTTTCCTGATCCAACCATCTGTGCAATGAGGTATAAAAGCACTGTTGCAATAGATCCAAAGGCTGCCAATGTTCTTGTAGGACCTGGTTTTAGGCGAAAAGAGACAACATCTGCAAATGTGTATTTACCAAGGTTTCTAAGTTTTTCTGCTATCAAAAATAGCACAATAGGCCAGCCAACCAAAAATCCAATAGAGTAGATTAGTCCATCATATCCTTTGAGATACACAAGCCCCGAAATCCCCAAAAAGGAGGCAGCACTCATATAATCTCCTGCCATCGCAAGACCGTTTTGAAAACCGGTAATACCCCCGCCTGCAGTATAGAAATCTTTAGCTGTGCGTGTTCTCTTAGCTGCCCAGTAGGTGATAAAGAGTGTCAACGCTACAAAGAGTAAAAACATAACCACAGCAGAGACGTTGAAATCTCTTTTACCGCTTACCTCTGCTGCACCTGCTGCAAATGCCGAGAGAGAAAATATAAATGGAAGTAGCCACTTTTTCATAACAGCTCCTTAATTGACTCTTTAAGTTCTTTTGTGATAGTGTCAAACTCTTTGTTTGCTTTATTGACGTAAATTCCTGTTAGGATAAACGCAAAAACAATAATTCCTATCCCGATAGGAATACCGATTGTAGTGATGCTTCCTTCACTGAGAGGTTTTCCTAGGAGTGAAGGATCAAAAGCAATGGTGAGAATAAAAGCGTAGTAGACTATGAGCATAACAATTGCCATAGTCCAAGAAAACTTCTCACGTTTTTCTACAAGCTCCCAAAGTCTGGGATTGGATTTGAGTTTTTCTAAAACTTCTGTTTTCATACCTGCTCCTTAAAAGTTGTAATTGATGATGAAACGAAATTCGTTCCAGCCAAGATCATTGCCATCACTCTTTTCAAGAAATTTTCTTGGGAAATTGCCTCGAAATCGAAGTTGAAGGTTTTTTACAGCTTTGGGATAGTAGATAAAATCAAATCCAGCTTCTGTTGCAGTCCAGCTGTGCGCATAAGCTGTTGAATCAGTTGCCAAAGAGTTGTTTTTACCTACATCAAATGAGGTGTAGTAAAAGGCAGTTTTGAGATTGACTCCGTAATTATTCCACTTATATGCAGCTGCAACTTTCCAAGCATCGGTATCGGCAAAGAATTGATGTCTTGTCACCATACCTTGTGTAAATGCTGGCATTCCTCCCCAAGGAGTAATAATTCCACCATTGAGTGCTGCATTGGTGCTATCATCTGTGGTAGAGTAGGCTGCATATGCACTGAGTGCACCATATACTAAACCAGCCTTGATTGCAAAGTAGTTGCTATCTACTTTACCAGCAAGCTCATCGCCAACTTCCTGTTCATTGATATATTGTGCTGCGATAAAAGGTTTAATGCTACCTTGAAGTGGTATTTTATAGTCAGCTTGGATATAGAGTGCATTGAGAATGTCATGTGCATAGTAGTCCCAGACTTGAAGGCTAAGGTTTTGTATTCCTTTATAAATAATTGCTGCTGCAGTGACTCCATCTGTATCTTGTCCAATTGCGTAGCGACCCATATCCAAAAAGTGTCCTACTACACCTGTTTGCGTAGGATTGAGATATCCTGCCCCATATCCTGCTGTAAGAGCCAAAGCAGGTAGTGTTGGGATACGATACTGATTGTAAAATGTTCCAGGCGCTTCTTTTGTCACATGCGCTGCTACAAGCGTAGTGTCTGGTAAATCGGTATTTGTTAATACATAGGCTTCAAAGAGGCTTGGAATCATTCTTGCATCATCAGCTGCTGCAAGAGGAGTATTGAGTTTTTGCCTTCCTGCTTTGAATGTGGTTTTGCCAATTTTGTATTTGAGATAAGCCTCTCCTACAAAAGCGTATCCCTCACCCTTATCGCCAAGAATGGAAGTATTGAGTTTGCCACTTGAAAATGAGTGATTGAGTCCAAAGTCACTGTCACTGTAGAGCCCGACTCCTAAACTCATTCCCTTAAAAGAAGCAGTTTCATATTGAAGATCAAGACCTGTTGCAAAAGCGCTAATATCTTTTTTGGAAATGCTTCCTTGCCAGTGTCTATCTATATAGAAGAGACGTATATGGCCTTTGAAGTTGCCATTTGTGAAGGCTTCTTGTAGTGTTGTAGCCTCACTAGCATAGCTAAGAGTAAGCAGTGAGCTTGCAACAAATGAGAGTGCAATTTTTTTCATATCTGCTCCTTGAGAAGTAGTTCAAACTATATTGTAAGGAGCAAACGTAGCATAAGCGTAGCAAAATTTACGAGATAATGATAGGTTGGGATTTTAAATTTCTAATATTATAATAGAAATAGGACTTCACAAAGTAAGAAATAAAATTTGCGTAAGGAGGTATCACTTTGAACCAGAAATATTGTTTACACTTAAAGACTAATTTAACGATATGAAAATTCATTTTGCAGAAAAACAACTTGAAATAAAAAAAGAAGAAATTGAAATAAAAGATAAATTAAATTTCTTGCAACAAAAAGAGCAGATTAAAATCTATAGAAATTTTATAACTTTTAAAAATTTCACAGGGATTTTTGAAGTAAATGGTGAAAAATATCTTATTATCCCAGAAAAATTAATTGAGCATTTTGGATTAATAGATGAGACTAAAGAACCTGTACCTAATTTCGAAGATAAATATTATAAACAGTTTGAAAAATTCTTGAAATACATCCTAAAAGAGCTTTCTAAAGAAAACTTATTTTATACATTAAGCTTATCTCATTTTTCAGTAGAAGAAAGTCATCCGAATGAAAGCAAAATTTTCAAACTGCTTTTACTTTTGGAAAAGAAAGAAGAGTTAATTAGTTCTTTACATTTGATTTTGTCGAATCCACACAGAAAATTATTTGAATATGAAACTTATAAAAATCTAAATGAAGTAAGCTGTATAGATCCGGATGTAATTGTCAATATAGCTCAAAGTCCAGAAAGATTATACGAAACTGAAAACGGAATAATTGAATATGAAAGCAGAAATTATTCTCCAACTACGGTTTTACAATATGAAACAGAAGAAACTTTTGACACAATAGAAAATAGATTTATTAAACACTTTTTAAAAGAATTAGAGTTTGTGTTATCCACAGATTTAAAGGAGTTTATGTTTTTATCAGAACTACGAGAACTAAAAAACGACATAGAATATGCACTTCTATCAGATATATTTTCAGATGTTGGAGAGCTGAACTATTTTCCTTCAAATTCACAGGTGTTAATGAAAAGATCAGGATACAGAGAAGTTTTCCAGATTTATAGATTATTGCATTTATCATTTGTTTCAAAAATCTTTGAAGATTTAGACATGGCATTTTCTTTAAAAGATATGGCAACTTTATGGGAGTATTATGTTTTAACTACGATCTTAAAAGAATTTAAAGACAATTTTGGAGGTTATGAAGTTGAAATCAATTTTGAAGAAAAGATAGAACAAGGAACTATTTATGAGTATGCAAAATTTAAGTTTAATAATGGATTAATTTTGCAATATCAACCAACCAAATGGAGTTATTCGAATCTTAAATTTAGACCGGATATCTATATAGAGTATAAAGAACATAGATGTATTTTTGATGCTAAATTTAGATTTTTTAAAGATAATAAAAAAGATATTTTACAAAATATGCATTATTATAAAGATGGAATAAAAGCACAGTTTGCTATTGCTGTTTGTTTAGGAAAAAAGAACAAAGAAGGAAAATTTTGGAAAGTAAACAAAGATAAAAAACTAATAAATTCTTTTTTTGAATTTATAAAAGAAAATAAAGAAAAATTAGAAGGTATTGGGTATTTAGATTTAAAGTTAGAGATGAAATAATAAGCTGAAGGATAGAATATGAGCAGAATTGCATTAGGTGGAGCTGTTGAAAAAGAACTATCCATTAATGAAATGATAAAAGAAATCGATGAATTTTTAAATAAAAATAAAAAAATATCTCTTTGGTGGAGTTATCCAATAAAACATTGTAAAGAGGATTATGAGAAAGAAAAGCCTTTTTGGTTTTATTTATATCAAGATAAAAGTTTAAAAGCAAGATATAGAGTTATAGATTTTAAAACAAAAGAAGGTGATGAAGGAATAGAATGTCCACAAGAATGGGAGAAATATTTATTAAATAAAACGTGGGCAAAGAAAAAAAGATTATCTGGAAAAAGAAGTGAAATCTTTAAAACTTGGTTCTTAATTGATAAAATCGAAAAATTAGAAAATGAAATATCAATAGATGATTTAATAAGTTTTTGTAACCAACCTGTTAGTACAAATAGATTAGTAGGTAGTTTTTTATATATTTATGAACCTCTCTTTTCAAAAAATAATATGAAACAATTAATAAAAAAATTTATAAAAGAATCTATTGAAAAAAATATTTTAGGAACCAAAAATTATAAAACCTATTATGAAGGATTAGAAACTAAAGTTAGTTTTGGACAAGGACAACAAGCTGATATATCTTGGATGGCATTCTTAAGATTTAATCAGACAGTATCGAAAGGAATATATCCCGTAATTTTATTTAATAGAAAAGATTGCTTAGTTTTAGCTTATGGCGTATCTGAAACAGAAAATTCAGAAATAAAGTGGCCAGATGAAATAATTAATAATTATAAACAAATCAAAGAAACAACTTGTGAATGCAATTTATCAAAAATAAAAGAAAAATATCCTAATTCTTATTTGAAAAAATGTTATAAATTAGAAGATGGTAAATTAAAAGAAGAACAATTAGAAGATGTGTTGAATAATTTAGATGAAATAATAAAATCATACATTGCTACGTTTTCATCAAAACCACCTTCACCAACAAATGAAATAAATTGCTTTGAAAATTCAAATCTAAAGCTTGACCCTTATATTAAAAACTCTTTTTATAACTCTTTGAAAACAAAAGGTTTTGTAATACTTGCAGGGCTTTCTGGAACAGGAAAAACAAAAATATTCGAAGAGTTTGTGAACTGTTTTCCAAATGCAGAAAATAATTTATTCTTCCCCATTCGCCCTGATTTTAAAGATACAAAATCACTACTCGGATTTTATAACCCACTAAAAAATCAATACCATTCTACGCATTTATTAGATTTTATTGTAGAAGCTTCGAAGAATTATTTAGAAAAAGGTAAAAATGCAGACCCTTTTTTTGTATTATTTGATGAGATGAATTTGGCAAGAGTTGAGTATTATTTTGCAGACTTTTTGTCAGTATTAGAAGTTAAAAGATTTGATAATGAAGATGAAACGCAGAGAAATCATAGTTTTCAAAAATTTTTAGTTACTTTGGGAAAAAATACTTCCTCTTTAAATGAAGAAAACTATAACTTTACATCTCAAAGTATAAAGCTTCATAATGAAGATATAAATGACACTCCAAAAGAGTTGTTTTTACCACCAAACCTTTATTTCGTTGGAACTGTAAATATTGATGAAACTACCCACATGTTTTCTCCAAAAGTTTTAGATAGAGCATTTACAATAGAGTTTGACGTTGGAAGTTTTGAGGATTATTTAGAATTTTTAAAAGAAAATTTTGATAATAAAAACTCAGTTACAATCGGAAATCTCAAAGAAGATTTTATAAATAATGGCGAATTTGCTGTTGTTGACAAGCAAAAGATAAGAGAGTTTTTGGAAAGAGAAGAAAATAAAAAATATTTAGAAATTCTAGAAAAAATTAATTATACTTTGGGGAAATATAACCTTCACTTTGGATATCGTGTCTTTGATGAAATTATAATGTTTTTATATAACTCTCAAAATTCACAATTTAAATTTGATAACCCAGAGGAAGCTTTTGATTTAGCTGTAAAAATGAAAGTGCTGCCAAAATTCCATGGAACTAGGCAAAAGTTAGAAAAACCAATTATTAGTTTATTAAAACAATTCGAAATCGAGAGTCCTGAAGAAAAAATCAAAGAAGGAATCCCGCAAATAAAAGAAATTCGTTATAAACATACAGTCCAAAAATTATTAGAAATGCTTTATAAATTGAAAACACAAGGATTTGCAAGTTTTATGTAATTTGTTAATGGAGTATAAGAAATCGTTCATAAGCTTTTGTCATTGAATATCTAATATCTCAAACTATTTATCTATTTTGTATCCAAGTCCTCGTACATTAATAATAAAATCTTCCTTGAGCTGTTTTTTGAGTCTACTGATTTCTGCTCTAATTGTGGGATTATCCACAAACTCCTCTGTATATACATATTCGCGAAACATATCGTAATTGACCACGATGCCTCTATTTTTTGCTAAGAGTTCGATGATTTGCTGCTGTCTTTTGGTAAGGGTTACAGGGGTATTATTGAAAAAGAGCGTTTTTTGCTCAAAAGAGTAGCTGTAGCTTTTTGAAAGAACGACATGGGATTTATCTTGGATGGCAAGCTTTTCTATGCGAAGCTCCAACTCTTTGAGATGAAAGGGCTTTTTGATGTAGTCCTTGCATCCAAGTTCAAAACCTTTTGTAATATCTTCAATATCTGTGAGAGAAGAGATGAAAATAACTGGAGTATAGCGCTTATGTTCTTTCAAAAGCTCCATCAATGTAAATCCATCGATATTGGGAACGTTGATATCAAGAATGAGTAGATCAAAGGAGTTTTGTTGTATGAGCTCGAATGCCTTCTCTCCATCATATGCAGTTGTGACCTGGTGGCCGATCTTTTCAAGGTAGCGCTCTATCGAATCGCACAAAATTATCTCATCTTCCATCAAAAGTATTTTCATTGTCTCTTCCAAATATAGCGAAATATATTGTATTTTCCATCATTATCTACTTCATCTACTTCGATGGTGCAACCGTTTTTATCGCAGATCTCTTTAACAAGCGCTAAGCCTAGTCCAAATCCACCTTTGGCTCTATCTTCTCTGTAAAACTGCTTAAAGATAGCCTCTTTATCTTCTATTTTTTTTGACTTAGTCCAAAACTCGAGTACTATTGTATCTTTTTTATAGAGTTTAATAGTAATAGCTGTATTGATATGGGAGTATTTGATAGCATTGGAGAGATTATTGTCTATGATGCGTTGCAATTCTATCTCATTGATAAAAAGAGTGATATTTGGCTCTATTTCGGTAATCAGACGCAAATGGTTACCTTTGGCAACTTCAGTAAAAAACTCCACTCGTTGCTCTAAAAATGATGAGACATCAATGAAGCCCTTTTTATATTCGACTCTATCTTTTTTCAGTAGATATGCCAGATCATTATAGATATTGTGGATGATTTTGATACCAGATTCAATATTGGTAAGCTCTTGGTTTTTGATGTTTTCCATTTTTAAAAGATCGATATTTGTAAGAATGATGCTTAAAGGTGTATTGATCTCATGAATGGCAGTTTTTAAGAAACGATCTTGATCGTGAAGGAGCTTTTCTGTAAACTCTTTACTTCTTTTAAGCTCTTCGTTTTGCTGGTTGAGTTTTTGTGTCTTTTGTAAGACTTTGAGTTCAAGTGTTCTATTGAGCTCTTGCAGCTTTTTTGTTCTATCTTTGATGATTTTTATCATTTTATTGGTATAGCCTGCTATCTCTTTAAATTCATTAAATAAAAGATCTTGGGCATAGATATAGGTTCCATGGTTAGCGGCATCCTGTGTTCGTATCTTGATCTTTTGCAGAGAGCGCTCAATGAGATTGGAGGTGTAGCGTAAAATTACGAATGTAGCAAAAAAGAGCATAAAAGTGAGTGTGAGAATGTTGATGATGTACTTTACCATTTTGTCTCGGTAGGCTAGCTTTTTTTGGCGAATCATCTTTTCAATTTCATCAAGATATACACCGGAACCTACCATCCAATTAAATGGTTTATATGCTTTTGCATAGCTTATCTTTGGAGCAAGAGTATTTGTGGTTGGTTTGTTCCAGTAGTACTGAACAAATCCCCCATCAGGCTTTTTTGAGACTTCAATAAGCTCTTTTATCACTTTTTTCCCAGTAGGATCAGTAAAGTTGATGAGATTTTTACCTTTATTTTGTTTTAAAATTGGATCTGCAACATTTATTCCGTCAAATGTATAGATAAATATATATCCTGTGCCATCTCTTTCGTTTCTCATATACTCTATAGCATCGATTATCTCCTTTTGGAGTTGTGCGAGGGGTTTGTTTGGAGCTTCATGATGTTTGTAAGATATATAGCGAAGGGCGCGAAGCGTCTCTTTTTTGACGAGCTCTTTTTGCTTTTTGATGAAATTTTTTTCAAAAAGAGCAATCTCCTTTTTAAATTCATTGTACTCTTCATATACAATCAATGCAGTAAAAAGTGTAACAAAAAGAATAAAAAGACCAAGTGTAAAGAGCTTTATACTTTTAAAACTGATCCTCTTAATCATTTATGCAAAGTTCGCTCAATATCTTTTAAATCACTCCAAAAATCCTCTTTGGACCAGTAGCCAATGATACGTTTAATAACCTTTTCTTTTTGAATGACGTAAATTGTTGGTACATATCTTGGATAGAGTTCATCAGGATAGTCGCTAGTGTCGCGATCAAGTTTGACAGCTATGAAATATTTCTTGATAAAATCGATGATTTTTGGATCTTTAAGTGTTGTAGTTTTCATTTTATGACACCACTGACAGGGGGGATTGAGTCGTTCAATAAAGACAAAAAGAGGTTTGTTGGTTGCAAGTGATTCTTGGTATGCTTTATTGAAATCTGTATACCAATTGATAGAGGCAAAAAGTGTAAGAGATGCTAATATAAGTATCAATATTTTTCTCATTTTTTTCCTTTGTAGCTAAGATTGTAATTAGGGTTCATGTTACAATAAAAAGTGTAATAGATATTACTTAAAAAGATATTAAAAAGAAAAAATGTTATATTTAATTTTTAAAAACTTTTTGCTCCCTATGGAGAAAGTAAAAGCGAAGAAATTGTTGAAAAGAGGAGTTTGGATGATTTATGAAAATGAGTATATCACTATTGAAAGCGAGCCTAGTGAAGTGCTATGGCTTAAAATCTTTGCAAAGCAAAAGTGCAAAGAGATGAGCGAGTGTAATGAGAAGACCAAAGAGGCAATCTACAAAGCTTTGGAGATTATAGAAAAAGAGATGATAGATTATTTCAAACCAGATAAGATTAACATTGCCTCTTTTGGCAACTATGTGCCGCAAGTCCACTGGCACATACAGGCAAGATTTGAAAATGACAGCTTCTTTCCAGAGCCTCTTTGGGGCAAGAAGCAGCGAGAAGGTAATGTGCAGTTGCCTTCGACGGCAGAGTTTGTCAAAAGAGTAAGAGCAAAACTTGATGCAATCTAAAGTTGGAAAGTGTCCAAAGTGCGGTAAGGCTGTTGTAGATAGAGGAAGCTTTTATGGGTGCGCTGGATTTGTAAAAGGGTGTGACTTTAGCATCGGCAAAAGCTCCCTGTCTCATCTTGGACACCCAACTATCACTCCCAAAAAGATGCGAGCACTATTGAAGGGTTCAGCCCAACTCTCTTTTAGAATGAGTAGTGGCATTGAGCGTCTCTTTTGGGTGGAGCTTATACAAAAGGATGGGAAGTATTTAGCGCAAGTTGACTTTGAAGCAGGAGTTGCAGTAGAATCACTTGGGAGTTGCCCAGTGTGCGGGGCAGATGTAGTGGAGTATCCTCTAAGTTACGGATGTAGCAGATGGGAAGAGGGATGTGAATTTGCTATTTTCAAAGATGCTATTAAGCGATTTGGCGGAAAAGCTTTAACCAAAAAGCAGGCAAAAGAGCTACTGCAAAAAGGGCAAATCGAGGTCAAAATCCGAGGATTTGATAAAAAGATGAAAAAAGTGAATCTCTTGCTTGATAGTGAGTATAGATGCAAAGTAGATTTTGAATAAAAAAAAACAACCTCCAATAAGCCTAAAGGCTTATTGGTTGGGACATGTACCCCATACTGGCTGGAGATCATCTCTTCCTTCAAATGCTGCACCTGTATCAAAATTGGCTGGTTTTTGCTTTATTCTTCTCACGCACCAGTTGTGGATGTTTTGATTGAAGCTTATGGCATTATCAAACATGCGTCTCATCTCTGTTACATTAGATGTATTCCAGTTCCCAATTGGCTGATTGAAGCTAGTGGCATTACCAAACATATCATACATATCCGTTACATTGGATGTGTCCCAACCACCGATTGGTTGGTTGAAGCTTGTGGCATATTCAAACATATAACTCATATTCGTCACATTGGATGTATTCCAATTGCCAATTGGCTGATTAAATTTCACAGCATTATAAAACATACTACCCATGCTCGTCACATTTGACGTATCCCATTTTCCAATTGGCTGATTGAAGTTTGTAGCACTTGCAAACATCCCATACATATTTGTCACATTAGAAGTATCCCAATACCTAATAGGCTGATTGAAACTTTCAGCATAAAAAAACATCAATCTCATATTTCTTACATTGGATGTATTCCAGTCTCCTATGGGCTGATCGAAACTTGTAGCATGGTAAAACATCTTGCCCATATTCATCACATTTGATGTGTCCCATTTTCCTATAGGCTGATTAAAGCTTCTTGCATTATAAAATAGATTATACATATTCGTCACATTGGATGTGCAAATATGCTCATAATCGTCATTCTTTGGATCCAAATTTCTTAGCATTGTATTGTCTACAACTTTATAGGTAACACCATTGATTTTAAATGTATCACCGGCAGAGAGGGCATCACATTTTATTGTCTTGATATTTGCAAGATTGACAGAAATTTCCTGATTTGGTGCACTAATATGCAAAATAGTATTAGTTTGTATATTAGATTGTGGACGTGTTGAATCAAGATGGAGTGTATTGTTGCTGATGGATGCTCTGAAATATGGAGAAAGATTTAACCATTTGAAGTTACCATTTTGATCGAGCCCTTCTAATTTGAAAACGCTATCGGATCCTCTTGGATTGTATATCCAGTCATATGGCCCTTGACCGTAATGGATGAAGTATCCATCTATTGGGTAGTTAGTTTTTTTGTTTATTTGATTAACTATATTTTCTATATCACCAAAGAGAGTGGAAGCCAGAAGAAGTGATGTTAGGAATGTGAATTTTTTCATCGGAAATCCTTTTGAAGTTACCATTTTGATCGAGCCCTTCTAATTTGAAAACGCTATCGGATCCTCTTGGATTGTATATCCAGTCATATGGCCCTTGACCGTAATGGATGAAGTATCCATCTATTGGGTAGTTAGTTTTTTTGTTTATTTGATTAACTATATTTTCTATATCACCAAAGAGAGTGGAAGCCAGAAGAAGTGATGTTAGGAATGTGAATTTTTTCATCGGAAATCCTTATTTTAATTAATAATGACAAATTATAATAAAATTTAAACTTTAAAACAAATAAAATAGGCTCTAAATTTAAAAATAAATATAAATTTCTTAGGAGAAATTTCGATACAATGAAAGAAAAATTTTCAAGGAGGCTTAATGCCTAAATTCCCAGAGTTTACAGTTACAGAAGAAAATCTTGAAGAGCAAAAAGAGCTTGTGTTAAAAACAATTGAAGAAAATAGAGAAAAACTTGCAAATCTTTTGACAATTCCAAAAAAGAGCTATGAAAACTTTGTAAGACCTTTGCAGCTTATGGAGGAGAAACTTGGATTTTATTTTAGTCCTATTAGTCATCTGAACTACGTCAAAAATTCGCCAAAAACACAAAAGATCTATGATGAGCTTCTGCCAGAGCTTAGCCGTTATCATACAGAACTTGGGCAAAATGGTGCGGTGTATGATGCTCTCAAAGAGATTTTTGAGTTGCAAGATCTCAGTAATGAGCAAAAAAAAGTGGTAACAGATATGCTCATAGAGTTTGAGCTGAGTGGTGTAGCATTGCCTCAAAAAGAGCAAGAGGAGCTTAAAGAGATTAATATAAAATTGAGTGAACTCTCAAGCAGTTTTGCCCAAAACCTCCTCAAAGCTACGGATGAGTATGAGATGGTTATTACTGATCCTAAAGAGATTGAAGGAATGCCGCAAAGTGAGCTAGAAGCAGCGAAAGTGGAGAACGGATGGCGCTTTACTCTCAAGCAGCCAAGCTATATTGCTTATATGACTTATGGTCCAAGCCGCGAGCGGAGGGAGGAACTCTACAAAGCCTATGTAACGAGAGCGCCAGAAAATGAAAAACTTATTAATGCTATTTTGGAATTGCGCCATAAAAAAGCAAAGCTACTAGGGTTTAAAAATTATGCCGAGCTAAGTTTAAAGACAAAGATGGCACAAAATCCAGAAGAGGTAGTGAGCTTTTTAGAAGATCTTGCCCAAAAGAGCAAACCTCAGGCACAAAAAGAGTTTGAAGAGCTGCAACAGTTTGCAAAAGAAAATGGCGCTACATATGCATTACAGCCCTATGATATTGCTTACTGGAGCGAAAAACTCAAAATTGCGAAATTGGATGTAGATGATGAAAAGTATAAACCCTATTTTGAAAAAGATGCAACTGTTAGTGGACTTTTTACTTTTTTAAATAGACTTTTCAAACTCCAATTTCAAGAGATTGATACGCCTGTTTGGCATGAGAGTGTGAAGTGCTATGAGATCTCTTTGCCACATAGGCTTGTTGGAAGACTTTATGTGGATTTGGAAGCTAGAGAAGGTAAGCGAAGCGGAGCATGGATGGATGAGTGGGTAACGCATCATAGAGATGAAAAGGGAGAGATTGTCTATCCTGTTGCCTATATTGTGGCAAATTTTGCTCCTAGTAGTGATACTGCTCCAAGTCTTCTAAGACCAGATGATGTTGTAACGCTTTTTCATGAGATGGGACATGCACTGCACCATCTCTTAAGTGAAGTAAAAGAGCCAGCTGTCAGTGGTATAGCAGGAGTTGAGTGGGATGCTGTGGAGTTTCCAAGCCAATTTTTAGAAAATTTTGCCTATGAAGAGGATGTGCTAAGTCTTTTTGCAAAGCATTATCAAACTGGTGAGCCTCTTTCAAAAGAGATGATTCAACGCCTCAAAGATGCAAAAAATTTCCAAAGCGCTATGGCAATGGTACGTCAGCTTGAATTTGGTCTTTTTGATATGAAAGTACACATGCGGTGGCCAGTGGATGTACAGCAAATACTAGATGGAGTTCGCAAAGAGGTAAGTGTAGTACCAGCGCCTTCATATAATAAATTTCAATGGGGTTTTGGTCATATTTTTGCTGGAGGATATGCAGCAGGATATTATAGCTATAAATGGGCAGAAGTTTTGAGTGCTGATGCATTTTTTATGTTTGTGGATAATGGCATTTATAATGATGAGATTGCCGAAAGTTATCTCCAAGAGATACTTTGCAAAGGAGGAAGTCGCCCAGCGTTTGAGAGTTTCAAGGCATTTGCAGGGAGAGAACCTCAAAGTGAGGCGCTTCTTAAACTTTGCGGAATAGAGGGGTAATGTCTAAAGAGGTGGTTTTTGCGAGGCAACCAATTTTAGATAGAGAAGAGAGACTGTTTGGCTTTGAACTACTTTTTCGTGGCGAAAAAAAACAATTAACAGATAGAGGTGCTACAAGTCTGGTTTTGGCAGGTTTTTTGTCCAGTAATTTTATGCCAGTGCTGCATGGAAAGCTAGGATTTATCAATATGGATGAGACACTTTTAGTAAGTGGTACAATAGAGTTTCTTCCCAAAGAATATTTTGTTATAGAGGTATTAGAAAAGGTTGAAATTTCTCGTGTGGTACAGATTTTAGAAAAACATAAAAAAGCCGGATTTCAGATTGCACTTGATGATTTTGTGGCAAACTGGAATGAATTTGATAAATACAAGAGCTTTTTTTCACTTTTTGATATTGTCAAATTCGATGCTCTTCATAAAGATTTAGATGAAAATGCTTTAGAGACGATTGCAATGAGGCTAAAGAAAAATGGTATTAAACTTTTGGCAGAAAAAATAGAGACAAAAGAGCAATATGATAGATTCAAGGAGCTAGGCTTTGACTTTTTTCAGGGTTACTATTTTATGAGGCCACAAATTGCTCGGCAAAAAATAGTGATGCCATCAAAAAATGAGATATTAGAGATATGGTCAATGAGTGAGGATGAGTTTGAAGAAATTGTTGAAAAACTTAAAATGAGTCCAGAACTCTCATTTAATATTTTAAAACTCATAAATTCATCTTATTTTAATCTACAAAAAGAAGTTGCTTCTATTGGTCAGGCGATTGCCTACCTCGGTATCAAAAATCTTAAAAAGTGGCTTTTACTCATGCTTTTTGCACATGAAGGAGGTGATTTTGATACCAATCCTTGGGTAGCTGTGGCAGTAAGTCGTGCTACATTTTTGCATAAGATGGCTTCAATATTAGAACTTGATAGCGATAAAGCATACCTTATAGGGATGTTATCAGTTTTGATGGAAGTGCTTGGAGACAATAGGGAAGAGATTTTAGCAGAGTTTCCATCCCTTGATGAAGAGATACGCAAAGCGATTGTGGCTCATGAGACACCTTATGGGTTGCTGTTACGCATAGTGCAACAACTGGAGCGAGGAGAGTTTGAAAAGATAAACAATCTTGTAGAGGATCTTGAGGTAAAGCCAGAAGAGATAGCAAAGAGCTATTCATCCTCTTTGTTCTAAGAGTCTATTATGAATCTGTGTAAAAAGTGGTGACTTTTGTGCAAGATATCCAATGAGATTATCAACTTCACTAGAGGTTCCTTTTTCAAAATCGAGTTGCATTGAAGTTTTTGCTTCAGCTGGAGATTTTTGTAAAAGCGTTATTGAACGCTCAATATCTTCTTCACTAAGAGGAATCCCTTCTTTGTTTGCTATATCTTTTATCTCTTTTAAAAGCCTTGTAAATTCGTCAAGATGGTTTTTTGCAATTTCACCAAACGTTGCATTATAAAGAGTCGTTAAAGCTGCAGTTGCTGCAATGAAAAGGTACTTTTGCCAGATAGCTCTGTCGATATCTTGAGGCATTTTAAATTTAATTCCAGCAGTTTGAAAGATGTGTGCAAGAGTCTCATTTTGCTCAGTAACTACAAGTGCTCCTTTACCTTTGAGTTCTATTGTATCTGGTGCTGCTTTGTTTGCGATAATATAGATTGCTCCTTTAAGAACTTTAGCAGTAGGAAAGAGCTGTTTTAACTGGTGATATGGCTCGATCCCATTGAGAAGGGGTACAATGATGGTATGAGTGTGGATATGTTTTTGTAGCTCCTTAGCTCTTTGTGGAAGTACAGTGCTTTTTGTAGCAAAAAAGATAATATCATATATCCCTTTTGGTTTATCGAGAATATGGGGATGATAGGTATGTCGTTTGCCATTTTCAATGAGATGGAGTTGCTGCATCGATTTTGAAAGAAGATCCACTTGAAAATGTTCACTCAGTTTTGCGGCAATATAGCCGCCAACACCTCCACCCCCAACAACCGCTATTTTCATTGTGAGAGCCTTTCTTTGAGTACCCGTTTGAGCACTTTACCCGTTGCGTTTTTTGGAAGTTCATCGACAATAAATATAGATTTTGGGATCTTATAGTTGGCAAGATGTTCACGCAAATATTTTTTTATCTCGCTCTCACTAATCTGCTCACCATCTTCGCTCTCAATATAGGCTACTGGTACTTCACCACTCTTTTCATCTTTGATTCCAATAACAGCTGCAGCTTTGACGAGTGGATGTGAAGTGAGCACCTCTTCGATCTCTCTTGGATAGATATTGATGCCTTTGGAGATAATGAGATCTTTTTTACGATCTACTATGAAGATAAAGCCATCTTCATCCATATATCCCAGATCCCCAGTTCTTAGCCATCCGTTGACAATAGTTTCAGCTGTCGCTTCTGGCCTTTTCCAGTAGCCTTGCATCACATTATCACCTTTGACGATGATTTCACCAATCTCTCCAAGCGGAAGTTCTACCATATCTTCGTCGACTATCTTCACAGTAACACCGGGAATTGCTGGGCCTACTGATTTTGGTTTTTGCTTATTAGGAAGATTCACTGCAACAACGGGGCTTGCTTCACTAAGGCCATACCCTTCAAGCAAAACACCTTTTTTAAAGCGCTTGCGAAAACGTTTGAGCGTATCTTCTGGCAGCGCTGCTGCTCCACTTACATAATATTTCACACTATTAAACCAGTGAAAATACCATGGAAGTTTTGCTTTGGATAGAGCATTGTATACATCAGGGACGCCAACAAAGACTGAGACACGCTTGAGTAAAACCTGCTTGATGATATTAGAAAAAGGCATGATAGATCTAATAATAACCACAGGGGATCCAAAATAAAGAGGCATAAGTATAGTAACGGTAAGAGTAAAAGAGTGAAACATAGGTAGATAAACGATAAACCGCTCTTTTGGTTTGATATGCAAAAGCTGCTCGATGCCTAAAATATTAGAAAAGATATTGCGGTAACTAAGCATTGCACCTTTTGGTTTGCCAGTTGTGCCAGATGTATAGATAATAACAGCAATATCGTCGATATCAACACTTTGTGTAATCTTTTCATGAGATTCAAGATTGGATAAGATTTCATTAAAAGAGATATTATTCTCATCTAATCCATTGTATTCACCTTCCCATATAATTTTTTGTACTCCGGTACGGCTAAAAATATTTTGCAGCTCTTTTGAAAAATCTGCGCTGGCAACGAGTATTTTAGCTTCGGAATCATTAAGTATAAATACAACCTCTTCTTCTTTTAAAAAATTATTCACTGGTACGGGAATGGCTCCTAGTTTTTGCGCAGCAAGGAGTGCGACAATAAATTCAATAGAGTTTGCCAAATAGAGCGCTACCTTATCGCCTCTATGAACGCCAATTAACTCTAGAAATCTTGCAAACGTGTCTACTTTGAGCAGCATACGCTCAAAGCTAATTTTTCGATCCCCTACATAGTATGCAGTAGCTTTGGGGCTTTTTTTGGCATGCTCTTTGAGAACTTCGTAAAAGCTGTTGTATTTGTAATCAAACATCTATCAATACCTATAGCAAAGAGATAGATTGAGTAGATGTGCACGCACATCACTAAATTTTCCAGCTATGCCGTTATTATTACGATCAAGTGGCGAAATAGAGCGCTCTACCTTATAGTCATAGAGATAGCTAATACCAAAAGAGAGATTTTGTGTATAGTTATAGAGTGCACCAAGAGAGAGAATGATGGCATCTGCATCTGGAAGTTCAAATCCTACACGATTTGTTGGCACTGGTGTTTCATCGTATGCAAGACCATACATAGTTGTGAGTTTTGGACTGTTTTTGTGAGTAATACCCACTCTAAAAGTATTTGTATCTTTCCAATTTTTTGCTTTTGGTTGTCCAAGTACCGCTTCTGCAAATTGATTATCGTAAAAGTTAAAATCGAGGTTTTTATATTTGCTCCAGTATGTGCGCTCATACGTAAACTCTACTCTTGTATTTTCACTCATCCAAAGTGCTGCTGCTAGAGTGAGTGTTGCTGGAAGCGGCACTGCAACATTAGCTTTGGTGAAGTAGGGAATAAGCGTTGTAAGATCTTGTGGATTTTTAGAAAGAAGATATTTGCCTAGATATCCTTTTGCAGATCCAACCTCTTGCAAGCTAATTTTTGATCGGTATGTTGCTGCAAGGGTAAATGTGGGATCAATGCGATAGGCAAGTGCTAAATTGTATCCCCATTTAAAATCGGTATCTCCATCGAGATCTTCTTTGTAAAGGTGTGGAAAATGGACACGTACTTTTCCATCACTATAAAGAGCCCTTACTCCTGCAGCTATTGCAACTTTATCTGTAATTTTATATGAAACTGAAGGGTTGATTTCTGCTATGCGGAGTGTAAACTCCTCTGCACTCCAGATTTGAGGCTGTGTTGTCCATCTTTTTGAAAGTCCTCCAGGAGTAACGATACTCAAACCAAAGCGTAGGCCCTTGTACTCTTTTCCTACCCAATGTAGATGTGGTACTAAAAATCCCTCTTTTTTACTTCTGGCATTTGCAGGCTCAAACTGTTTAGTTTGCGGAGAGTAGACCTGGCCAGTAAAAGTGATTTTTGGCAAGTAGATGCCAGTAAGACTAAATTCAAAAAAGCTATCATTTGGCATAAAACTCATATTAGCTGGGTTAAAATATGCTGCATCTGCATGATCTGCTCCAGCAACATACGCACCAGAAAGGGCTACACTTCTAGCCGACTGTTCAGGGAGTTTGTATGCTGCGCCAAAAGAGAGTACTGAAGCTGCTGCTGTGATTGCTAAAACCTTTTTCATAGCTAATCCTTAAAAAAGAAATTTATAAAATTGTAACAAAGATTAAGATAAAATCTATTTAATGTACAAAAGAGACAAAAAATTATAAAAGGTTTGCGAAGATGTTAAACATATTTGGAAAAAAGCTCAAAGAGTATGATTTAAGTAATGTAGATACGTACCAGTGGGCTCATATAAAAGTAAAAGATAAAGGAGATATCTGGATAAAACTCTTTCCTGAAGAGGTACCAAATACAGTAGCCAACTTTGCCCATTTAGCCAATAGTGGTTTTTATGATGGACTCAAATTTCACCGTGTTATTAAAGGATTTATGGCACAAGGTGGATGTCCCGAAGGAACTGGCAGAGGAGGACCAGGTTGGGCGATAAAGTGTGAATGTGACAAAAATGTACATAAACATAAAAGGGGAGCAATCTCTATGGCACATGCTGGCAAAGATACAGGAGGAAGCCAGTTTTTTATCTGTTTTGTAGATTGTCCTCATATTGATGGAGTGCATACGGTTTTTGGACAGATCCCTGAAGATGATGCCGAATCTTTTATGACTCTTGATATGATTGATCAAAACGACATTATAGAAAAGATTGAAGTAAAAGAAAAAAGATGAGTTTTTACCGCGTTGCTGCAGTGAGTCCAAAGCTCTCTCTTGGCGACATAGCTGCAAATGTTGCTACCATCAAAGAGCTCATGCATGCATACAAAGATGCTGCAGTAATAGTTTTTCCTGAGCTCTGTATTACTGGCTATACAATGGGGGATCTTTTTTTGCAGCAAGAGGTTGAAAAAGAGGTTTTGGCAGCTATTGAGGAGCTTAGAGCTGCAGCGATGAATTCAATTGTAATTGTGGGAGCACCCCTTTGGTTTCGCCAAAGGCTCTATAACTGCGCAGTTGTTTTGCAAAATGGAGAAATAAGAGGTATTGTGCCAAAGAGCTATTTACCAAACTATCGCGAATTTTATGAGATGCGCTGGTTTGTAAGTGGTAAAGATATACATGGAGAGACACTTCTTGGTGCTCCTTTTGGTATCGATCTTCTCTTTCAAAGTGGTGAACTTGTAGTAGGAGTAGAGATTTGTGAGGATTTGTGGAGCGTAATTCCCCCCTCACTCTATCAAACTGCCGCGGGGGCAAATCTCATCTGCAATCTCTCTGCAAGTGATGAGGTGGTGGGAAAATCAGCCTATCGTACAGAGCTTGTGCGCACACAGAGTGCCAGAGGAGTATGCGCCTATGTGTATGCAAGTAGTGGTGTGGGGGAGAGTAGCGCAGATGTGTGTTATAGCGGAGCTACACTCATAGCAGAAAATGGAGCGCTCTTAGCACAAGGAGAGCGGTTTTCTTTTGCTTCGCAAGGATGTACTGCCGATATTGATGTAGCAAAACTAAAATATTTGCGCGGCACTGAAACCAGTTATGCACAGAGCGAGAGAAGATCTTTTCGCATTGTTGCATGCGCAGATGTTCCTATCCAAAAAACTCCAAAACGCTATTACGATCCTCACCCTTTTGTTCCTGGTAAAAAGGCCGATAGAGATGAGCGATGTAAAGAGATCTTTTCGATTCAATCGAGTGCTCTTGCTAGGCGCATACGGCAAATTGGAGATCCTAAACTTATTATTGGCATAAGTGGAGGACTCGATTCTACATTAGCGCTTCTTGTATGTGTTGAAGCGTGTGAGAAGCTTGGAAAATCATGTAAAGATATTGTAGCAGTCTCTATGCCGGGATTTGGAACAACAGAGGGTACAAGAAAGAGTGCTAAAAAGCTAGCAACTGCACTTGGTGTTATTTTTCAAGAGATCGATATTGTAGATGCAGTGAAAAAACATTTTGCAGATATTGGTCATGATGAGAGTGTGCATGATGTAACTTTTGAAAATGCCCAAGCGCGCTATCGTACTATGGTGCTTATGGATCTTGCAAATAAGTTGGGTGGTATCGTTGTAGGAACTGGAGATTTGAGTGAGATTGCACTAGGATTTAACACATACAATGGTGATCATATGGCTATGTATAATGTAAATGCAGGTGTGCCAAAAACATTGGTCAAGTATGTGATAGCTTGGGTAGCAAGTGTGAAAAAGGATCTGAGTGAAACTCTTACTCAGATCATTGAGCGTCCTGTTTCTCCTGAGCTTTTACCAGCACAAGGGGAGAAGATAGTACAAAAAACTGAAGAGATTATAGGTCCTTATGAGTTACATGACTTTTTCTTGTATCATTTTGTCAAATATGGAGCAGAGCCAAAAAAACTTCTCATGATTGCAAAACTCGCTTTTGGTAAAAAGTACTCTGAAGAGACTATCAAAAAGTGGCTCAAAGTATTTATTAAGCGCTTCTTTGCAAACCAGTTTAAACGTGATGCTATGCCAGATGGTGTAAAAGTTGGGACAATTGCACTAAGCCCTCGTGGTGATTGGCGTATGCCAAGTGATGTAAATGTTGCTCTGTGGTTAAAGGAGTTGGAAGAGTAATGCTAGTACATATATGTTGCAGTGTGGATAGTCATTTTTTTCTTGAAAAGCTCAAAGAAAAATATCCTCAAGAGAGACTTATAGGCTTTTTTTATGATCCAAATATTCATCCTTATAGTGAGTATAAACTGCGCCTGCTAGATGTGCAAAGAAGCTGTAAAAGGTTGGGCATAGAGCTTATTGAAGGGGAGTATGATTACGAAAATTGGCTGCAGGCTGTGCGAGGTTTAGAAAATGAGCCAGAAAAGGGGGAGCGTTGTAGAGTTTGTTTTGATAGACGGCTGCATGTCAGTGCTAAGAAAGCAAAAGAGTTGGGAATTAAACGCTATACCACAACACTTCTTGTAAGTCCTCTCAAATCGCAAGAGCAGCTTAAGCAGAGCGCTATCGAGGTAGATAGTAAGCTTGGTACGGAGTTTGTTTTTGAAGATTTCCGATCCTTTGGAGGGACGCAGCTACAAAGCAGAGTAACAAAAAAGCAAAAACTCTATCGTCAAGACTATTGCGGCTGTCTCTTTGGGCTTTCACAGCAGCGTGCGCAGCAAGAGGTGATTATGGATGAGATGATTTCACCCCTTATGCGTCAGATTCTACCAGCTTCAATTGAAGAGCGCCTTGCACTCTATCAAAAACGCATAGAATTAGAAGAGCAAAATATCTCTTACACAATTGTAAGAAAAAGATTTTTGAATTATAGACTTTTGAGAGGATTCGTTCGAATAAATAAAGAGGTTGTTCCAAGCTATATTTTGAGCTATTCACATCTGCGCCGCAACTATGCAAGAGCAAGAGTTGAAGAGATTATTGAAGGTGTAGGGTATGCAAATAGAGATGAGATTCGCATTATAGATCTTAAGTATTTACGTAATTATATGAATGTGCAAAGCATGAAGGAGCTTTATTACCGAGGAATTCCTTGGGAGCTTGAGCAAAAGATAAGAGCCGATATAGATGGAGAATGGAGTTTGTCACCAATTGTAGTTTTAGATAAAATTCCAGATAAGTTTGAGATTGCTATAGATGCTGTAAGTTATAAAGATGTAAAAGAGAAATTAATAATAAAGGATAAGAATGCTTGATGTTGTAGCTATACAAAATATTTTACCTCATAGATTTCCTTTTTTACTCGTTGATAGAGTAACAGATATCCAAGAGGGAAAGAGTATTATAGCTTATAAAAATGTCAGTATATCTGAGCCAGTCTTCCAAGGGCATTTTCCAGGCCATCCTATATACCCGGGTGTTATGATAGTTGAGGGAATGGCACAGGCTGGTGGGGTGCTTGCATTTAAGAGCGCAAGCGAGTCTGAACAGGAGGCTGCAAAAGATAAAGTGGTCTATTTTATGAGTATTGATAAGTGTAAGTTTCGCAATCCCGTACGTCCAGGAGATAGATTAGAGTATCGTCTTGAAGTTCTTAAACATAGAGGAAATATCTGGGTACTTGAAGGAAAAGCTTACGTAGATGATAATCTTGTAGCTGAAGCTGAGCTTAAAGCTATGATAGTGGATAAGTGATGATACATCCAACTGCAATTGTAGAACAAGGTGCTCAGATTGGGAATAATGTGACCATTGGTCCTTATGCCTATATCTCGAAAAATGCCATTATTGAAGATAACGCAACTATTATGCAAGGAGCCATCATAGATGGTAAAACAAGAATTGGTGAAGGTACAAAGGTCTTTTATAACGCTGTAGTAGGCTCTATTCCACAAGATCTTAAATTCAAAGGCGAAGAGGTAGAGCTCATAATTGGCAAAAATAATATAATAAGAGAGTTTTGTTTTATAAATCCCGGTACTGAAGGGGGAGGGGGAAAAACGATTATAGGAGATAATAATCTTCTTATGGCATACGTGCACGTGGCACATGACTGTATAATCGGAAATAACTGTATTTTAGCAAATGCTGCTACGCTTGCTGGGCATGTGGAATTGGGAGATTTTGTTGTCATTGGAGGGATGACACCAATACACCAGTTTGTGCATATTGGTGATTATGCTATGATTGCAGGAGCTAGTGCAGTAAGCCAAGATATTCCGCCTTACTGTCTTGCTGAAGGTAATCGTGCAAAGCTGCGAGGGTTGAATCTTACAGGAATTAGACGCAGACTAGGCAGCGATGTTGTTAATGCATTAAAACAAGCATATAAAGAGCTTTTTTTGAGTGGTAGACCTTTGCAAGATGTGGCAAAAGAGCTGCTTGAAGAGTCTCACAATGAACATGTAAAAAATTTGGCACAGTTTGTGCTTACAACAAAAAGAGGGATACCATATAGAGGTGAATGATGTTAAAAAAGTGTAGTTTTTGTGGAAGTTTTGAGAGTCGTGACAATCCTTTAATAGCTGGACAAGAGAAGAGTGATGTCTATATTTGTAAAAACTGTATAGTCTCAGCATATAAAATTCTTTTTGGAGATATTAAAGAGCAGAATGAAGAGGATATCAAGCTTGATTATCTTCCCACACCAAAAGAGCTTAAAGCTATTTTAGATGAGTATGTGATAGGACAAGAGAAAGCAAAAAAAGTTTTTAGTGTTGCAGTATACAACCATTACAAACGAATTTTCAAACAAAATGAGATTGAAGAGGATGATACAGAGATTGCAAAATCAAATGTTCTTTTTATCGGTCCTACAGGGAGTGGGAAAACTCTCATGGCGCAAACAATGGCGAAGGTACTCGATGTTCCTTTAGCAATTGCAGATGCTACGAGTCTTACTGAAGCCGGATATGTGGGAGAGGATGTAGAAAATATCCTCACACGCCTCTACCATGCTGCAGATGAAGATGTGAAAAAGGCAGAAAAGGGTATTGTTTTTATTGATGAAATAGATAAAATTGCAAGACTTAGCGAAAATCGAAGCATCACACGAGATGTAAGTGGTGAAGGAGTACAGCAAGCGCTATTGAAAATTATTGAGGGGAGTGTAGTCAATATCAGTGCGAAAGGTGGCAGAAAACATCCAAATCAAGAGTTTGTTCAGATAGATACTTCAAATATTCTCTTTATTTGTGGCGGTGCATTTGATGGTTTAACTGATATTATTAAACGAAGACTTGGTGGTAATGTCCTTGGATTTGGACAAGAAAAACGTAGCAAAAGAGATGAGAGCGATCTCCTTAACTATGTAGAGCCAGATGATCTTGTCCATTATGGACTTATTCCAGAGCTCATAGGGCGTTTGCATATGATAGCTACACTCAATGAACTGAGCCGAGATGATATGGTACGCATTTTGACTGAGCCAAAAAATGCTCTTGTGAAGCAGTATAAAAAGCTTTTTGCTCTTGATGAAGTGGAGCTTACTTTTGAAAAAGAGGCTTTGGAGGCAATTGCTGATCTTGCTATCAAAAGAAAAACAGGAGCTAGAGGTCTTCGTAGTATTATGGAAGAGATTATGGTGGATATTATGTATGATCTGCCTGAATATAAAGGGTATGAGGTTATCATTACACAAGACGTGATTACCAAAAAAGCAGCACCACTGCTTGTAAAAAAACAGAAAAAGAGTGCATAAGGGCGGAGTATGATTTTTGATAAAGTTATAGGTTTTTTTTCCAATGATATGGGAATCGATCTTGGTACGGCAAATACTTTAGTGCTGAGTCGTGGCGAAGGGATCATCATCAATGAGCCCTCTGTTGTAGCAATCAAAAAAGATAAATTAGGTAGGCAGCGCATCCTTGCAGTAGGACATGAAGCAAAAGAGATGGTAGGAAAAACTCCAGGCGATATTACAGCCATTCGTCCTATGAAAGATGGTGTTATCGCAGACTTTGATATTACTGAAAAGATGATTCGTTACTTCATTGAAAAGGCTCATAAACGCAAAGCTTTCATCCGCCCGCGTATTATTATTTGTGTTCCCTATGGTTTGACACAAGTAGAGCGTAAAGCTGTCAAAGAGTCAGCCCTCAGTGCTGGAGCAAGAGAGGTTTATCTCATAGAAGAGCCTATGGCAGCGGCAATTGGTGCAGGACTTCCTGTTAAAGAGCCTCAAGGAAGTTTAGTGGTGGATATTGGAGGGGGGACAACCGAGATTGGTGTGATCTCTTTAGGTGGTCTTGTTGTGAGTAAATCTATTCGTGTAGCTGGGGATAAAATTGATAATGCTATTATAGATTATATAAAGAAAAAGTATAACCTTATTATTGGAGATAGGGTTGCTGAAGAGGTAAAAATAGAGATAGGTACTGCTATGCCTCTTGATGAGCCTCTCAAGATGACTGTAACAGGAAGGGATCAGGTTGGAGGCCTTTTAAATAGTATAACTATTACAAGTGAAGATATTTATGAAGCAATGCGAGAGCCAATTAAGGCTATTGCAGAAGCGCTCAAAGATGTTTTAGAGCAGACCCCGCCAGAACTTGCTGGTGATATCATAGAAAATGGTATCGTACTTACAGGCGGTGGTGCTCATATTCGTAATCTCGATACTTACCTTTCACAAGCAGTAAAAATCCCTGTTTATATTGCAGAAGAGCCACTTCTTGCTGTTGCAAAAGGTACTGGAAAAGTTCTTGAAGAGATAGAGATCCTCGAACAACTTGCTAATGATTAAAAGAGTAGGTTTTGTCATAGCAGCATTGCTACTGGCGCTGCTCTTTTTTGAGATTGATACACATCTGCGCAATGCAATACTTACTTCTACCAATTTTATTAAATCAACTGTAGTAAAAACTTTAGATAATATTGATGCTTTTTTTTATAAATATCTCAATCAAGCAGATAAAATAGCACAATTACAGCGAGAAAATAGAGAACTACAAAAATCGCAACTTCTTGTCGCAGATCTCCATCAACATCTCCAATCACTTATGTATGATTGTAATATTTCTCTTCCATATAAAGTAGATTTGCAGTATGTACGTGCCTTAGCATATGAAAAATTTGGAGATTTTACTGCATTATGGCTAGATACAAAACTGCAATCCCAAAATATTGCTGGGCTACTTAAAGGAGAGTATGTTGCAGGTATAGCCATTGAAAAGAATGGCAAAACACTTGCACTGCTCAATGGTAATACAAAATGTAGCTATGGAGTTATTATTGGAGAGAAAGCACAAGGTGTTGCGACTGGAAGTGGTGATAATAGATTCGTCATTGTCAAATATATTCCAAATTATGAGAACTTTCACGTAGGACAACAGGTTGTAACAAGTGGGCTTGATAAGATTTTTGTCTATGGACTGAAAGTGGGAGTTATAACCAAAATTTGGCAAGAAGGAAGCTATAAAGTAGCTAAAGTACGTACTTTTGCTAATCTATCCCATCCAAGATTTTTTTGGCTAATGAAGTTATAAAGAACTTTTCGATAAAATCAAAAACTAAAATCACAAGGGTAACAATGCCAAAAAGAGACGATATCCACACGATTCTCCTCATAGGCTCAGGTCCCATCGTTATAGGCCAAGCATGTGAATTTGACTACTCAGGAACCCAAGCAGTAAAAACTCTCAAATCTTTAGGTTATCGCGTAGTTCTAGTAAACTCCAATCCAGCAACTATTATGACTGATCCAGGCTTTGCAGATCGCACATATATCGAACCAATTACAGAAGATATTATTTATAAGATTATTCAACAAGAAAAAGTTGATGCGATCTTGCCTACAATGGGTGGGCAGACTGCTCTCAATGTTGCAATGAGTATGTATGAAAAGGGGATGTTAGAGGGAGTAAAATTTCTTGGAGCAAATCCAGAGGCTATTAAAAAGGGTGAAGATAGGCAGGCTTTCAAGGAGGCGATGCTACGGCTTGGTATGGATCTTCCAAAAAGCCGCTATGCTTATAGCCTTGAAGAGGCGATGGAAGCAGCCCGTGAAATTGGCTTTCCTCTTATTATCCGCGCTTCTTATACACTAGCTGGTGGTGGAAGTGGTGTAGCATACAATATCGATGAATTTAAAACTCTTGCAGCCAAAGGCTTAGAGGCAAGTCCTATTAGTGAGATTCTCATTGAAGAGTCGCTTCTTGGCTGGAAAGAGTATGAGATGGAGGTAATCAGAGATCGCGAAGATAACTGTATTATTGTCTGCTCCATCGAAAACCTCGATCCTATGGGCGTACATACAGGAGACTCTATTACTATAGCCCCAGCTCTCACTCTCACGGACAAAGAGTATCAACGCATGCGTGATGCCTCTTTTGCAATTTTGCGAGAGATTGGTGTGGATACTGGCGGGAGTAATGTGCAGTTCGCAGTCAATCCAAAAACTGGGCGCATGATTGTTATCGAGATGAATCCCAGAGTGAGCCGCTCAAGTGCACTTGCGAGTAAAGCTACAGGTTACCCTATAGCAAAAGTAGCGACTCTTCTAGCTGTTGGCTATACCCTTGATGAGATCGAAAATGATATTACAGGTACTGCTGCAAGTTTTGAGCCAACGATTGACTATATTGTAACAAAAATTCCACGCTTTACTTTTGAAAAGTTCCCACAAGCTGACTCTACACTTACTACATCTATGAAAAGTGTTGGCGAAGTGATGGCAATAGGACGCACTTTTAAGGAGTCAGTCCAAAAGGGGCTTTGCTCCTTAGAAACGGGACTTGCTGGATTTGAGAAGATTGAAGCAGATATCGAGACTATCAAGCATGAAATCCGCCGTCCAAATGAGAAACGCCTCCTCTATATTGCGCAAGGTTTTTGTGAAGGATTGAGTGTAGAAGAGATCCATGAACTCTCACAAATCGATCCATGGTTTTTGTATCAAATAGAAGAGATTGTACAGTTTGAAGAAAAAATAGATCTTGATATTTTGCAAAATGAAGAGATGCTGCGCAGAGCCAAAACATATGGCTTTAGCGATAAGATGATTGCAAAGCTTATCAATGAAAAAGAGCATACAGAGCTTACAGAAAATGATGTGTACAGCGCCAGAGTCTCTTTAGGAATTGAACTTGAATACAACGAAGTAGATACTTGTGCAGCAGAGTTTCCAGCCCTTACTCCTTATCTTTATAGCTCTACAAATATTACAAAACTTCCAAAGGTGCAAAAAGAGTCAAATGAAGAGAAGGTGCTCATCATCGGTGGGGGACCAAACCGCATCGGGCAGGGGATTGAGTTTGACTACTGCTGTGTGCACGCTGCTTTTGCCCTCAAAGATATGGGGATTAAATCAATTATGTACAACTGCAACCCTGAAACGGTCTCTACTGATTATGATACAAGTGATATTCTCTACTTTGAGCCTATCGATTTTGAGCATGTGCGTAGTGTCATCAAAGAAGAGAATCCAAGTGGTGTGATAGTGCACTTTGGGGGGCAGACTCCCCTCAAACTTGCCAAGCCTCTCACAGCTATTGGAGCAAAAATTGTAGGAACGAGTGCAAAAGTGATAGATTTAGCTGAAGATAGAGAGAAATTTAGTGAATTTATAGCCAAAAATGGACTCAAACAGCCTCCAAATGGAACAGCTTTTACCAAAGAAGATGCTTTGAAAATTGCAGAAGAGATTGGATATCCTGTGCTTGTGCGACCAAGCTACGTGCTAGGTGGGCGAGCAATGCGCATCGTCTATAATGAAAGTGAGCTTAAAGAGTATATGGATGAGGCAGTGAGTGTCAGCCATGAATCTCCCGTTTTAATTGATAAATTTCTTGATCACGCAATTGAACTTGATGTAGATGCTATAAGTGATGGAAAGCGTGTATATATTGGCGGAATTATGCAGCATATCGAAGAGGCTGGGATCCACTCTGGTGATAGTGCTTGCTCTTTGCCAACAGTGACGATTGACGAGAAGATTTTACTTGAAGTTGAAGAGCAGACTGCAAAAATTGCCCTTGGACTTGGCGTGAAGGGATTACTCAATATTCAATATGCAATCTATAAAGATGAGGTCTATTTGATTGAAGTAAACCCAAGAGCATCACGCACCGTGCCATTTGTGAGTAAGGCTACAGGTGTTCCGATGGCAAAAGTAGCAACGCGTGTGATGATCAAAGGTGATCTTGTAGAGGCGCTTCAATATTATGATGAATATGGAGTAGTAGATTTTAGCCAAGAAATTCTCAAACCAAAACTCAAAAATCATATAGCCGTAAAAGAGGCAGTCTTTCCATTCAACAAACTTCCTGGAGCCGATTTATTATTAGGGCCTGAGATGAAGAGTACTGGAGAGGTAATGGGGATAAGTGAAAGTTTTGGAGAGAGCTTTGCTAAATCACAGTTTGCAGCAGGTAACCGCCTGGCAACTGCTGGAAAGCTCTTTTTATCGCTGACTGACTATGATAAGCCATATGCCCCAGAAATTGCGAGACTTTATAAAGATTTAGGATTTGAGATCGTTGCTACGCGAGGAACGCATAAAATCTTAGAAGATGCTGGAATTGAGAGTACGTTGGTGCTTAAAATTAGCGAAGGGCGTCCAAATATTGAGGATATGATTAAAAATGGTGAGATTGCAATGGCAATCAATACAAGTGACAATAAAGCAAGTAAGAGTGATGCAAGAAAGATACGCGAGCAGGTGCTGCGCCATCAGATCCCTTACTTTACTACTATTTCAGCAGCAAAAGTAGCAGCTGAAGCGATTAAGAGCCTGAGAGCCAAAGAACTTACTCCAAAAGCGCTGCAAGATTACCTCAGCGAATAATGGAACCCACAAAAGTTTACCTTGCTCAAACCGACACAACTGTCGGTTTTTTGAGCCAAGATAGTGAAAAACTAGCACAAATTAAAAAACGTCCTCCCTCCAAACCATTTCTCATAGCAGTATCTTCATTGAAAAATTTACAAAAGTTTGTAAGAGTTCCCAAAAAGCACAAAAACCTCGTGAGGCGAGCGAAAAAAACTACTTTTATCTACCCGAATGGTAAAGCGGTACGTGTGATAAACAGCGGGGAGCACTATAAGTTTTTACAAAAGTTTGGTTGGTTCTATTCTACAAGTGCCAATGAGAGTGGAAAGAGATTTGAGAGAGAGTGGGCTATAAAGCGAGCCGATATCGTTGTAGAAGATTGGCGAGGGCTCTATGAGAGTGCGCCATCAAAGATTTTTAAATTGTCAAAAAAAAGAGTTGTGAAAGTTCGCTAAATACCATAATCAACTATTTTGCCTTCTAATGTGTGGAAAAATGCTTCTATAGCATCAATTTGGTTCTCATTTAACTCTAAGTCTCTTTGATATTTCCCCATAATACGAATGGCTTCTTTGAGATCTTTTACAGCTCCATTGTGAAAGTAGGGGGCAGTTTTTGTAATATTCCGTAAGATTGGAACTTTAAAATATCTTGCACTATTTTTGCCATAGTAGTGGCCAAAATTAGGAAATGGATAGGGTTCATAAGAAATATTTGTATCGAAACGTAATTCTTTGAAGTAGTATTTGCCCTCATGAAAACCAAAAACCGGATAAATTGGAGTATGGCGCTCAATGATAGGGAATTTTTGTATAATTTTCCCACCAATACTACGTCCCATATGGCATGCTTTACAACCGATGCTAATGAAAAGTTTCAAACCTTTTTGCTCTTTTGGATTCAATGCACTCAGATTACCATCGAGAAAATCATCAAACCGCCCTCGTGTGAGGAGTGTTCGTTCATAGGCTCCTATCGCTTTGGTAACACGATCAATTGTAATAGTCTCATCGCCAAAAACCTCTTTAAACATCTTGCGGTAAGATGGATTTTGTCGTACCCGTTCTACCACCTCTTTTGGCGTCATTGCCATTTCAAAAGGTGCTTGTAATGGCCCTTTGGCTTGTTCTTCGACACTTTTAGCTCTTCCATCCCAAAATTGAAACTTTTGAAGCGCTGCATTAAGTACAGTTGGAGAATTGAGATGATGAGGATTTTTTCGATTCTTATAACCGATTGCTGTTGGCCTGTTATCATCTCCACCACTATCGAGATTATGGCAGCTTGCACAGCTAATCGTTCCATCTCTAGATAGGCTTGGATCAAAAAAGAGCATTTTTCCAAGAAGAATTTTTTCTTTTGTGAGTCGATTGGATGGTGTATCAAGGAGTTTCATAAGATCATTAAAATTTTTGGGATTGGATCGAAATCCAGCTGCAATCGCTTGTTTGCGTAGCTGCTGAGAGGAAATCTCTTGACTAGAAGTTTTGAGGATAATATATGTACTCATTTTTCCGACAATATAGGGAGTTGAAAAAATAAAAAGAGGTAATACAATAAAAATTAAGACTTTTTTCATTTTTTTATTTATCTCCTTTTAGTTCTTGTTTCTATTGTAAACTTTTTTTATTCTCTTTATATTGATTCTTATCAATTCTTTAAAGGATTCTCATCCCGGTGTGGTTTCCAGCACTCATTGAAGAATTTTTGCTCATTTTCTAAGAGCGCTTTATCACATGAATCTATTATATTTTTTGCCCACTCTTCAATTTTTTTGCCAGCTTCTTCGCCAAATTTCATAAAGACTGCTCTATTGTAATCTTCACTAGTATATGTCTTTTCTCCGACGAAAGGAAATCCATTGAGTGCTTGGAGTTTAAATAGAGCAAATGTCTCTTCATCGAGATTTTCTGGGGCTTTTTTAAGCTTTTTAGTGACATATTCTCGCTCTTTTTCCCTGCGCTTTCTGTAAGAGAGGTTTTTAAATATTGCATACTTTGTAGCTTCCGCGATGCCAATTGCTTCGGCTATCTTTTCATTAAATCCTAAAGCAATTGCGCGAAACTTTTGGAGTGCTGCCATTTTGGGAAAGCGGTTGATAAACATTGCAAACTCCTTTTAAATATAATAGTATAATGGCAAAAAAATTTAAAGAGGTGCAGATTGATTAAAGAGCTGCTAAAAAAGCGGATTTTAGTCATCGATGGCGCGATGGGTACACAGCTTCAAGCAAAAGCAAAAGAGATACCGCCTGAAGCATGGCAAGGCAAAGAGGGATGCAATGAGCTTTTGAATAGGACGGCACCTGAGGTTATCAGGTCAATCCATGAAGCATATGCCAAAGTAGGTGCCGACATCATTAAAACGAACACTTTTGGCTCAATGCCCTGGGTTCTGGAAGAGTATGATTTAGCTGCTGAAGCGTATGATCTGACAAGGCGAGGGTGTGAGCTAGTCAAAGAGGTTTGCGAAGCTTATAGTACACCGGAAAAACCGCGTTTCGTAGCCTGCTCTTTGGGTCCCGGAACAAAACTGCCAAGTCTTGGGCATATCGATTATGATGCAATGTATGCAGGATACTCAGAAGCGGCACGTGGAGCTAAAGATGGAGGTGCAGATCTATTCTTACTTGAGACCTGTCAAGATCCTTTGCAGATCAAAGCGGCAATCCATGCTTGTCAAGATACAGCTCCCCAAATTCCCATTATGGTAAGTGTTACCATTGAGCAAAACGGTACGATGCTTATCGGTACCGATGCGGCAACGATTGCGACTATTTTAGAGCCATTTGACATTATCTCTTTGGGATTTAACTGCGGAACCGGTCCGGATATGGTTGAAAAGCATGTAAAAATCTTAAGTGAAGTATGGGATCGGCCAATCAGTGTGCATGCCAATGCAGGGCTTCCTCAAAACAGAGGAGGTTATACCTACTATCCTATGGGACCAAAAGAGTTTACAGAACTTGAAGCAAAATTTACTGCCATACCGGGCGTGGCTTTGCTTGGTGGATGTTGCGGAACCACACCGCAACATATCAAAGCTTTGGTAGATGCGGTTGAAGGCAAAAAGCCCCTTCCTCCAAAAGGAAGGCAGCCAAGAAGTATTGCAAGCCTCTTTGAATCAAGAACACTTCATCAAGATCCTCCTCCTTTTTTAATGGGTGAGCGAAGCAATGCAACAGGAAGCAAAGCTTTTAGAGAACTTCTTTTAAAAAGCGATTATGAAGGGACTTTGAGTGTCGCTCAGCAGCAGGTTCGAAGCGGAGCACATGGTATTGATGTAAGTGTCGGATTTGCAGGGCGCGATGAGACGAAAGATATGAAAGAAGTCATCAAGCTCTACAATGAAAAGATCCCGATTCCTCTCATGCCGGACTCCACGCAAGTTCCAGCTATAGAAATAGCTCTCAAGCATATTGGCGGACGTCCGATTATCAACTCAGCTAACCTCGAAGATGGGATAGAGAAGTTTGACAAGATCTGTTCATTGGCAAAGCGCTATGGTGCGGCATTGGTACTGTTGGCAATTGATGAAGAGGGGATGGCAAAGACAAAAGAGAAAAAATTGGCGGTTGCTGAGCGGATGTATGAAAGAGCTGTAAATCTACATGGTCTCAATCCCGGTGATCTTGTTTTTGATCTTTTAACCTTTACTGTTGGAAGTGGGGATGAGGAGTATCAAACAGCAGCTATTGAGACCATTGAAGCGATCAGGGAGCTTAGAAAGCGCCATCCGGAAGTGGGAGCCGTTTTAGGAGTATCCAATATCAGCTTTGGTCTTGAAAAGCATGCTAGAGAATACCTCAACAGCGTCTTTTTGCACCATTGTGTCCAAGCCGGTCTTACGATGGCGATTGTCAATGTCAAAAATCTCATCCCCTATCATAAGATTAGCGAAGAGGATCGCAAAGTTTGTGAGGATCTGCTCTTTAACAGGCGTGAAAATGGCGATCCACTCTTTGCCTTCATCGAACACTTCAGTAAAGCAGAAAAAAAAGAGACTGCAAGTGATGATGAACTGAGCAAACTCCCACTTGAAGAACAGATTCATAAGCTTCTCATTGACGGGGACAAAGAGCGGATGATGCCGCTGCTTGAAAAAGCAAAAGATGTGATAGATCCAGAAAAGATTATCAATGAGATATTAATTGGAGCTATGAAAGAGGTGGGAGATCTTTTTGGAAGCGGGCAGATGCAGCTGCCATTTGTGCTGCAAAGTGCAGAGGTGATGAAAGCAGCAGTAGATTATCTTAATCAGTTTTTGCCAAAAAAAGAAAAACAATCGCAAACCACTCTTATTTTAGGAACAGTGAAGGGGGATGTGCATGATGTTGGCAAAAACCTAGTGGATATTTTGCTTACCAACAATGGCTTTAAAGTCGTCAATCTTGGTATTAAAGTGGAGCTTGAAGAGTTTATCAAAGCCTATGAAGAGCATAATGCCCAAGCGATTGGAATGAGTGGACTGCTGGTTAAATCCACGCAAGTGATGTTGGAAAATCTTAAAGAGATGAAGCAAAAAGGAATTGATGCGCCTGTGCTTTTGGGTGGGGCTGCGCTGACAAAGAAGTTTGTGGATGAGTTTTGTCGTCCAGCCTATGATGGACCTATCTTTTATTGCCGTGATGCTTTTGATGGGATTGTGGCGATGAGCAGAATCGAAAAAGGAAACTTTGATACAAAGCTTGGAAGTGACAAGGATGAAGAGGAGATTGTTGAGGTTAAACCAAAAGAAGAGATAAAGATCGATCCGGCAAATATCATTTTGCCAAAACCAGCCCCTGTACCTATCCCACCATTTTGGGGTAGAAAGAGACTTGAGATTGACCCCGATATCGCCTATGAGTGGATCAACAAAAGGCTTTTATTTAAACAGCGCTGGGGATATAAATCAAAGGGTCAGAGCAAAGAGGAGTATCAAAAGCAGCTGGATGAAAAGGTGCTTCCAGCTTTCAATAGACTAAGAAAAGAGTTGAAAGATATTTTTGAGCCAACAATTCTCTATGGATATTGGCCTGCGAGAGCTGTGGATAATGAGCTCTATGTTTTTGGAGAGGAGTTTGGTTGGCAAAGAGATGAGGATGCCAATCGTGAACCGATAGAAAATATCATCGGTGATGCGATCGAGATTTTCACCTTTCCAAGGCAGTCTAAACCGCCCCACAGATGCATTGCAGACTATTTTCATCGTGATCGAATGGATGTGAGTGCTTTTACTTGTGTGAGTGCTGGAAGCAAGTTTAGTGAGTATGAGGGAGAGCTTTTTAAAGCAGGAAAATATCATGAGTATCATTTGGTGCATGGTTTAAGTGTTGAACTTGCCGAAGCGCTGGCTGAGATTGCCCATAAGCAGATACGCATAGAGCTTGGGATTTTACGCAACGAAAAGCCAGATCTACGCGATGTAAAAATGGTAGGCTATCAAGGAGCCAGATATTCACCGGGTTATCCTGCTTGTCCCGATCTTGAGCTCAACCGCCATATCTTCAATCTCTTAAAACCAGAGGAATTTGGAATTGAGCTGAGTGAAACATTTCAAATCCATCCTGAGCAGTCAACTTGTGCGATAGTGGTACATCATCCAGAGGCGAAGTATTTTAACGTTTAGAGATGATAAGTACAAAGAATTTGAAGTAATATTATAGCTATCATAATAATTGTTTATAAAAAATTTTTAGTATTAAACAAACCTACAAATCTATCTTAATCTTTCCGGTTGCGAAATTATGTACAAGTGCTTGGATGAGGTTTTGATAACTGATACCAAGCTCTTTAGCTTTAGCCTTTACTGCTGCTAAATCTGTTATGCTAAAGCGGATAGTAACAGGCTTTTTTTTGCGTAAAGATTTTGTATATTTTGCAAATTTTGCATATTTTTCTCTATCCTCTTTTTTCAATATACTTTTTGCATTTTCTATATTTTCCAAGATTTCCATCTCTTCTAAATTGTAAAAAAAGTCATTTTTTCCCATTTTCATACTCCTTTTTAAGTTTTCGACTTGGTATTATTGTTTTTAAAAAGATCTCCTTTTCATTTTCTACAAATGGAACATAACATAAATAATCATTGAGTCTTAAAATAAATATCTTTTGATTTGGATATTTATCTTTGTTCGGATGTTCTTTGATATCAATAATTTCTTTATTTTCTAAAGCATCTAAAACCATTTCAAATGAAAAACCTCGCGTAAGTTGTAAAATCTGATTTTTCTCTTCGTTCCATTTAATCTCTTTCATGTGAACTATAATAACAAAATGTACATATATAGTCAATACAAAAGTTTTAAGATATAATAATTTTTCAGTATAACGAAATAATAAAATCCAATGGAAAAAACTCTCATGCTTCTAAAATGGTTTAAGCAACATGGGCGCCACGATCTTCCCTGGCGCCAAACAGATAATCCTTACCATATCTATGTGAGCGAAATAATGCTCCAGCAGACACAAGTGGAGCGGGTGCTGCAAAAGTATAAGCCGTTTTTGCAAAAGTTTCCTACACTTCGAAGTCTGCGCAGGGCAAGTGATGAAGAGCTTTTGGCTCAGTGGAGCGGACTGGGGTATTACCGCAGAGTATTGGCTATGAAAAGAGTTGCGGAGCTTGTAGATACATTACCGAAAAATATTCAAGAATTACAAAAACTGCCAGGTATTGGCAAATATACCGCTCACGCAATTGCTTCATTTGCATATAATCAGCCTGTTCCTATGGTGGATGTGAATATCGAGAGAGTTTTGCGGCGCTTCTTTGCACTTACTGGCTCGCAAAAAGAGGTATGGCAAAAAGCTAGCGAATTTTTAGATAAAACCTCTCCCAAAGAGCACAATCTTGCACTTATGGATCTTGGAAGTCTTGTATGTGTACAGAATCCAAGGTGTGAAATTTGCCCATTGCAAAAAAGTTGCAAAGGACAAAATGAGCCACAAACCTACTGGAGCAAAGGAAAAAAAGCGTATGAAAAGCTCGATCTTCACTATGCTCTTTTTGTCAAAGATAAAAAAATTGCACTCACGTATTCCAAAGGCTCTATGTACAAAGGGATGCTCCTTTTACCTGAAGCAAAGAGAAGAGAGAAGCTCCTTGGAACTTTCAAACACAACTATACAAAATATGCAATTACCATTTACTGCTACGCTGAAGAGGTTGAGGGAGATTTTATATGGATGGATTTAGAAAAAGCGCGTAATGCCCATTTACCAACATTGGTGAAAAAGGCTCTCAAGTTTTGTGACGACTTTTCCAAGTTTTTTTGATATTCCAAACCATTAAAGCACCAAAGAGCAGTGCAATGCTTGCATAAAGAGCAGCAGCTGTAAAGTCTTTTTGCATGAGCGCCCAGAAAGTGAGTACAAGAAAAAGAGTTGTTACTATTAAACACATACTATTTCCTCAAAATTTATAATAAACCAGCTACAAGGTATAATACCAAAAAAAGGAGAGTTGCATGAAAAGAGTTGTATTTGTAGCTTTATTAGCAAGTTTTTTGTTTGGAAAGTGTGATCATTTTCAAAAAGTTGTCAAGATGGATTTTGTAAATGTGCAAAAAGGAGAGCTCCCTTTTGGCTGGATTGTGAGCTGTAGCGGTAAATCTTTTCCAGGTATTTGGGAGGTAGATGAGAAGAAAAGACTCTTTATAAAATATCCGCGAGGCAATAGAGTAGATGAGAAAAATATCTTTTTTACAAAAGATGAGTATTTTACAAATGGAGTTTGCCAAGCAAAAATTCTTAGCAAAAAAAATGCTGGAATACTTTTTCGAGCAAGAGATCGTAAAAACTACTATGCGGTAAGTATCGATTTTGAAAACAATAAACTTATTGTAGAGGAGGTTGAAAACAAAAAACCAAAACTACTTCTTGAAAAAAAGCTCTCTTTGAGCAGTAAGCCTAAAGTACTAAAAGTTGCCTATTGCGGAGATAGTGCGACTATTTTTATAGATGATAAAGAGATTGCAAAACTCACAAATCTCAAAAAAAGAGCTGGTGGAGTAGGAGTTGTAGCCTCTGGTAGCTCGCAAGCAGTTTTTGATGATATTGTCATCAAGGTAGCGCAGTGATACAGATCTACACTGGTGATGGTAAAGGTAAAACTACAGCTGCAGTTGGTTTAGCAATACGTGCAGTAGGAGCTAGAAAACGTGTGCTTTTTATGCAGTTTATGAAAGGAATGCATTCAAGTGAAATTGTGGTAATGCAAAGCTTAGGAATAGAAGTAGATAGAGAGTGGGATGGGAAATTTATCATTGATGCTCCATCTCATGAGCAAAAAGCAATGGTGCAGAGGCAGTATATACGAGCAAAGGAGGCGCTGCAAAAGAGTTACGATTTAATTGTGCTAGATGAAATCATAGTAGCAATGCATTTTAAACTGCTGCACGAAGAAGAGATAATAGAACTTATGAAAATAGCGCAGTGTGAACTAGTTCTTACTGGAAGAGGTGCTACAAAAAAGTTGATAGAGACTGCAGATCTTGTAACTGAGATGAAGAAAATCAAACACTATTTTGATGCAGGAGTAGCAGCGCGAGAAGGTTTTGAGTTTTAGTATAATTTCCTTCTATTTCAATGAAGGAGCAAAAATGGCAAAAGGGTTTAAAAGGAAGTACTTCTCTCTTGCTGCAATTGCCGCAACTGTTTCGACGGTAGTTTTGCAAGCTGAGGCTTCACAAATAGCACAGATCCAAAAAGTGATTGTAAGTGCAGATAAATCGAGTGAAGCGATAGAGGATGTGAGTGATGATATCGAAGTCATTGATGCCCAAGAGATTGAAGAGCTAGGTATAGAAAGTTTAAAAGATCTTTTGCAATACGCAGTAGGAGTGACGCAAAGTAGCAATGGTGGTCTAGGTAAAGCAAATGCAATCTATTTGCGCGGTTTAGCTAACGATAAAGTGCTTATTCTCATTGATGGAGTAAGATTTAACGATCCTTCCAATATCAGTGGTCCTTCTTCTGAGCATCTTCTTTTGCAAAATATCGAAAGGGTTGAGATTATCAAAGGTGCCCAAAGCGGGATTTGGGGTGCTGATGCTGCTGCAGGTGTTATTAATATTATTACGAAAACAAAAGCCCAAAAGAGTATTGATATAATGGGAGGTAGCTTTCGCACTACAAAAGCAGCATTCTATTTGGCAGACGCTTTGACAAATAAACTCTCCTATTCACTTGATATGAACTACTATAAAACTGATGGATTTTCTGCAATTACACCTTATCGTAAAAATCCAAAAGATTATGAGAGTGATGGTTATATCAATAGAAATGTGCGCTTTAAAGTAGAGTATAATGATGAGAGTTTTTCGCTAGATACTGGTGGCTTTTACATCAATGCGTATAACGAAGCTGATGGGTACAATCCAAAAAGCTTCGCTCCAGATCCAAACTCTCGCAATAATGATAAATTCAAATACTATGCAATTTTTCTCAATGGATCAAAAGATCTACAAAAACACCATTTTTCATTCCATTTAGATTCTACAACAACACAACGCTACTTTTTAGATACAAGTTGGGGTGTGAACTATTTTGAGGGAAAAACAAGTACAGTGGAGGTGCGAGATACTTTTCGTTACGATAATGGAAAGTTGCAGCTAGGAGGAGGAACACAAAGATATAAGAGCGATTACAGCGATACTGGAGCAAAAAGTGGAAGTATCGATTATGATGATAGCTATGTCTACTTTACAAACTTTAACCGTTTTGGATCTTTGATACTCCAAGAAAATGTTCGCTACGATGCTTATGATAAGTTTGATAACCAAGTAACAGGAAAGATTGGCGCAAAATATGCATTAGGAGGTGTGAGTCTCTTTGCCAATATTGCCAAAGCATACAATATTCCAAACCAAATCAAAATGATAAATCCATGGGGAAAAGCCAATTTTAATCTTCAGCCAGAAAAGAGTAGAAGTTACGATATTGGAATTGAAGCGTATGGAGCAAAACTGGTCTATTTTGTAGAGCATGTAAAGAATCTTATCAGCTGGTTTGATCCAGACTATAATAGTTATGGAGATGAATACTACAAAAATTTTTCTGGTACAAGTAAGTTTAAAGGTGTTGAAGCTAGCTATCGCCAAGCAGTTGGAGAAGATATTTTTGCTCAAATTGGCTTTACCTACCTCCAACCAAAAGATTCACAAGGCAACTATCTTCCTCGCAGGGCTAAAACACGCTATAGCTATGCATTGAGCTGGTATCCTACTGCAAAACATACTATCAATATCAATGGTTACTATGTAGGCAAACGCTATGATGATGCTACAAAAAGTAAGAAAACTGGTAATTACAATGTGACAAACCTCTCGCTTTCTCATCAGTTTGCAAAAAACTACAGAGGGTATGTACGAGTACAAAATATTTTCAACAGACGCTATCAAGAGGTTTATGGATATGCTGCGCAGCCACGCAGTTTTTATATAGGAATTGAGGGCAGCTTTTGAGACTGCGTCTAAAAAACTATATCTTTTATAAATATTTTAATTCATTTTTTACTGGGCTCTCAGTAGGGAGTATTTTTGTGATTTATACTCCCTTGCAGCCCTCAATATTCTCTTTTGGTGGAATTGTGCTTGCAGTTGGAATGCTTCTCATTGCAAAATTTTATGATGTGCTTCTCAATATCAGACGCTACTTTCAAATAGGCCTTTTTGTAGAACTTGTAATGCTTGGACTCATTATCATTTTTTTGCTGCACCCCTATACTTACATGACAGCACTTTTAGTATATAGTGGCTATCAGCTTACATTTATGTTTGGTGCTTATTTGGTGCGTGCCGAGACTCTTATAGTCAAAAAAGCAGTTGCATTGACGAAGGTAGATATAAGCAAACAGGTAGGTTACTTAGTAGGAATGGTTGGAAGTTTTATCTTCTATCAGATTGTTGATGCAACAAAGCAGCAGCAGGTCTATATGCTCCATTATCTGCTCTTAGTAGTGGAAGTTGTTATAATTATGCTATTTATAAAATCTTTTGAAAGGCACAAATGATTAAAAAATGTCTCTTTCCAGCAGCAGGTTATGGTACAAGATTTTTGCCAGCAACAAAAGCGATTCCAAAAGAGATGCTTCCGATTGTCAATAAACCTCTCATTCAGTATGGTGTAGAAGAGGCGATTGAAGCTGGTATGGATACGATGGCTATTGTTACGGGGCGAGGCAAGAGAGCCATTGAAGATCATTTTGATATAAGTTATGAGCTTGAGCATCAAATCAAAGGTACATCGAAAGAGTATCTTCTAAAAGATATTCGTAATTTGGTGGAAAACTACACTTTTGCCTATACAAGACAAAAAGAGATGAAAGGGCTAGGGCATGCTGTACTCGTAGGCCAGACACTTATAGGAAATGAGCCCTTTGGTGTAGTATTGGCAGATGATTTGTGTGAAGGAGAGGAAAAAGGTGTTTTATCGCAAATGGTAGATCTCTATGCAAAATATCGCACATCTATTGTAGCTGTTATGGAGGTTGAGAAGGAGCATATCAGTAAATATGGCGTTATTAGCGGTAAAGAGATTGAAGATGGAGTTTTTATGGTAAGTGATATGGTAGAAAAGCCATCTATTGATGAAGCCCCAAGCAATCTTGCTGTTATTGGCCGTTATATCTTGACACCAGATATTTTTGCAATTTTACAAGATATAAAACCAGGAGCTGGCGGAGAGATTCAACTCACAGATGCTCTAAGAGTTCAAGCAAAAAATAATATGGTGATTGCCTATAAATTTAGAGGAAAACGCTTTGATTGTGGAAGTGTGGAAGGATATGTTGCAGCTACCAACTACTTTTATCAAAAATTTACTCAAAAATAGCTACAATAAAAGAAAAAAAGGATAAAAATGAAAGTTGGAGATTTAGTAATCGTATCAAACCTTGGAGAGATGAAAGTCTACAAAGCAAATCCAAGAGATCTTGAGGCTGAAGCAGGACTCAAGCCAGAAAATATTAAGCTTGATCTTGTCAACGCTGTTGATTATGTCGAAGCTCACTGGAAACTTCAAGATATTGTTACAGATGAAGCAGGAAGATTTAAAGCTGATGCTGGCAAAATGGGAGGAAATGCAGGAGAGCGCCATGAACTTGAGAAGAAGATGGAAGAGGATGTAATAAAGGCTATTGCAGAAGATATTGCAAAAATGGTAGAACAATATAATCCTCCAAAATATTTTCTAGCACTTCCTGAGAATATCTTTTCAAGAGTTTGGCAAAGAGTGCAAGATCTACAGGCAAAATACCCAAATGTCGTGAATAAACTCTTTCGCTATGTTGAAGAGGATCTCATAAAAACAGATAAAAATGAGCTTCCTAAAATTTTTAAAGAAAAAGGCAAACACTTCTAACGAATGTTTGCCCTTCCTATGCGCGTACTAGAGATATTTCGCAAAATCGTAACGATTCCTCACTGCTCTGGCAATACTGCCAAGCTGCGCATTTTCATTGCAAATTTTGCAAGAGATTGTGGATATTGTGTGCAATCTGATAGAGCTGGTAATATTTTATGCTACAAAAATAGACGTGATATATGCCTTCAAGCACATTACGATATGGTGTGTGTTGGCAAAGCACCTGCTATAGAGCTCATCGAAAAGGATGGATATCTCTATGCACAAAACTCTTCACTAGGTGCTGATAACGGTATTGGTGTAGCAATGATGCTAGCACTTATGGAAGAGGGAAAAGAGGCAGAATTTCTCTTTACGAATGATGAAGAAATTGGACTTATCGGAGCTAAAAATCTTGAGATAGATTTACATGCAACGAAGATGATAAATCTTGATAGTGAAGAGTTTGGCAAGATTTATGTAGGCTGTGCAGGTGGAGTTGATCTTATTGCGAAAAAAGATATAAAATATATTCCTGCTACACAGCAAAATTTTTATAAAGTAACTTCCAAAAACTTTCCTGGCGGTCATAGTGGTGTGGATATTGATAAAGATATTCCTAATGCAATTAAAGAGTTTGCATTTTTTGTAGAAGATGCTGCAATTGGTGCTATAGAAGCGGGCGAGCGACGCAACTCTATTCCTGTACATTTGCAAGCTCTAATTGCTACAGATAAAAAATTAAAGAGCAATGATTTTTTCACAGTTGAGACAGTCCAAGCTTTTGAAGTAATTGATTATCTTTTAGTGCAGACTCTTTGCGCTTTTGCAAATGGAGTAAGATCGTGGGAGAAAAATTTTAATATTCCTCAAGAGAGTGTAAATCTAGCAAAAATCTCCCTGCAAGGCAGTGAGCTTACTATTGAAGTAAGCCTAAGAGCAAACTCTCAAGAAAAACTCCAGCGTCTCAAAAGTGAATATGGATGCTTTTTTCAAGATTGGAATTGCCAATGGGAAAGTGAGTATCCAGCTTGGAAACCACAAATTACACCTTTAGCAAAAGAGATAAGAGAAAAATATCTAAAGTTTAGTAAAAGTGTCGATTTTGCAGCAATTCATGCAGGGCTTGAGTGTGCTATATTTGCTCAAAAATATCCTGATATGCAGATAGTTTCTATTGGCCCAGAGATAGAAAATCCCCACTCTGTAAGAGAGCGTATAAAGATAGCAACGATAGAACCTCTTTATAAAATGTTACAAGAGCTATTATGAAAAGACTATTTTTTCTTCTTCTCATATTTGTGCTAACTGGATGTGGAAGCAGAGAATTGTCGCGTGTGTATGTGGCTGATGAGGTAGTAAACTATTTTATGCCCTACTCATCTATAGATATTTTGGTGCCACAAAGTGTAGAAGTTGTAAAGATTGAAAAAGTAGATGAAAAAAGAGCCATTGCGAAGGTTTGCTATCAATTTCGCTTCTTAACAAGCTATGAGAGTCTGGTCAACTATATCAAAAAACATCCAAACTCCCATTTTGCTAAATTTGATTTTGGTCTCGTAGCACTCTTAGGGAAAAAATTTGATAACTTTCAAAAAAATGATATTAAAAAACGTTGCGATGATGTAGTATTTGAAAAAAGATATGGTAAATGGGTCCTTACAAAGATCTAATTTGCGCTATTTTTTGATTTCTCTCTTATCTTCACTTTCACAAAGATCATACAAAAAACACTGATCGCATTTTGGATTTTTAGCTGTACAGATATAGCGCCCAAAAAGTACCATAGCTTGATGGATTGCATTGAGATCTGTTTTGAAAGCCTCTACAAGATCTTTTTCTGTAGCTTGTGGCGTTTTTGCATCACTGAGACCAAGTCTATGGGCTACGCGAAATACGTGAGTATCAACTGCCATGAGATTTTTTTTGAAGTATTCAATCATAACCACATGCGCAGTTTTTTGTCCTACACCTGGAAGTTTCACAAGCTCTTTTTCATCTTCAGGAATTTTGCCGCCATATTTTTCTTCTACCATTTGTGCCATTTTGATGAGATTTTTTGCTTTGTTGTTAAAAAATGAGCAGCTTTTAATAATCTCTTTAATTTCATCGATATCTGCATGAGCGAGTGTATGAATATCAGGATATCTCGCAAAAAGCGTAGGTGTAATCATATTGACGCGTTTATCTGTACACTGTGCAGAGAGCATAACTGCAACGAGAAGTTGGTAGAGATTTTTATATTTGAGCTCGGTATGGGCTTGGGGATAGTGCTCTAAAAGTCTTTTTTTTATCTCTTCTATCTCTTTTGGCTTTCGCAGTACCATAAGTGAGCCTTTCGTTTTTGATATAATTTTACCTAAATTTTTCTATGAGGAGATTTTATGGCCGGTCATAATAAATGGTCGAAAGTCAAACACATCAAAGCAAAAGAGGATGCAAAAAAGGGAAAAGTCTTTACCAAAGCAGTGCGTGATATCATGACTGCTGTGCGTGATGGAGGACCGAATCCCGAAACAAATGCAGCACTGCGCCTTGCAATTGAGCGAGCAAAAGCGGTCTCAATGCCTCAAGATAATATAAAAAGAGCAATCGATAAAGCGAGTGGTAACCTCCCAGGTGTAAAATATGAAGAGATTACTTATGAGGGATATGGGCCTGGTGGTGTAGCTATCATGGTAGAGTGCCTTACAGACAACAAAAATAGAACTGTAGCGGCAGTACGCCATGCATTTAGTAAGAGTGGTGGAAGTTTGGGCACAAGCGGAAGCGTTTCATGGATGTTTGAGAAAAAAGGTGTCATTACGGTCGAACGAGATGAGAATGAAGATGCAATTATGGAGGCGGCATTAGAATCGGGAGCAAATGATATTTTAGAGTTTGATGAAGTGCTTGTGATCGAGACAGATCCGGCAGATTTCAATCATGTCCTTGAAGCGGTAGAGAAAGCTGGTGCGAAAATTTTAGAAAGCAGTGTCGGACTTGTAGCTTCAAATGAAATCGATGTAGATGATGCAACAGCAGAGAAAGTAGAAAAGCTCATTGATGTGCTAGAAGAGAATGACGATGTGCAAAACGTTTACCATAATATGAAATAATTGCAGGGTAAATTATATATTACAACAAAAGGAAAGTGATGAAGAAATATTTCGTTGGTGGTTTGGTGGCATTAAGCCTTGTAGCAAGTAGTGCAGTAGCAGGCAAAGTTTTGGCCGTTGTGAATGGTAAAAAGATTACAACTGAAGATGCAGCTCCAATGCTTGCACAAAGTGGTATGAAATTTGAGCAACTCCCTCCACAAATCCAACAAAAAGTTGTGGATCAACTAGTTGAAAGAGAACTTCTCAAAGAAAAGGCTCTCAAAAGCGGTGTAGAAAAAACAAAAGAGTACAAAGAAGCTCTCAATAAACTTAAAGCCGATTTGGCTCTTGAAATCTGGATGAGAAAGCAGTTTAACTCTATAAAAGTTTCTGATAAAGAAGCGGAGGATTTTTATAAAAAAAATATCGATAAATTTAAACAGCCTGAGAGAGTACATGCAAGACACATTCTTGTAAAAAGCGAGAAAGAGGCGAAAGATATTATCAATGAGCTCAAAAAAACTCCAAAAGATAAACTCAAAGAGAAGTTTATTGAGTTAGCAAAAACCAAATCTGTTGGTCCAAGTGGTAAAAGAGGGGGCGATTTAGGATACTTCAAACAGGGACAGATGGTAAAACCTTTTAGTGATGCAGCATTTTCACTTAAGCCTGGAGAGTTTACTACACAACCTGTAAAAACACAATTTGGATACCATATTATCTATGTAGAAGATAAAAAACCAGCTTCAACAGTTCCTTTTGCACAAGTAAAAGAGAAGATTAAATCTCAGCTTAAAATGCAAAAATTTCAAAAAGTAATAAAAAGTGAGGCTGAAAAGCTTAAAAAAAGTGCGAAAATAAAGAAAAACGTCTGATAAAGGATAAGAAATGGGAGTGAGAGAGTTTCTCAAGCCTGGTGTAGTGTGGGGTGAGGATCTTTTGCGACTGTATGAGTATGCTAAAGAGCACTCTTTCGCTCTGCTAGCAATCAATGTTGTAGGTACCAACTCTATTAATGCTGTTATGGAGGCTGCACGAGAAGCAAACTCTCCAGTTATTATACAGCTGAGCAATGGGGGCGCACACTTTTGGGCAGGCAAAGGCCTTGATAATGAGGGGCAAAAAGCAGCGATTCTTGGAGCAGTTGCTGCTGCAAAACATGTTCATATCTTAGCAGAAGCTTATGGTGTGAGTGTGGTACTCCATACAGATCACGCTGCAAGAAAACTGCTTCCTTGGATTGATGGACTCTTAGCAGCAGGCGAAGAGTATTTTAAATTGCATGGTCGCCCACTTTTTAGTTCCCACATGCTAGATTTAAGTGAAGAGCCTCTTGAAGAGAATCTTGCTACGTGTGAAGAGTATCTCAAGCGTATGGCACCTCTTGGTATGCATCTTGAAATTGAGCTTGGTGTAACTGGTGGTGAGGAGGATGGAGTGGACAATACCGGTATCGAAAATGCCAAGCTCTATACCCAACCTGAAGAGGTAGCTGAAGCGTATAAGCGCCTGAGTGCAATTAGTCCATATTTTACAATTGCAGCAAGTTTTGGGAATGTGCATGGCGTCTATAAGCCTGGGCATGTGAGATTAGAGCCAATTATTTTGAAAAACTCACAAGAGTATATAAAGAAGCATTTTGGTATCAATAAAGATAAACCTGTGAGCTTTGTATTTCATGGTGGGAGTGGAAGTGAGCTTTCCAAAATCCATGAAGCAATTGACTATGGTGTTGTAAAAATGAATATTGATACTGATACGCAGTGGGCATTTTGGAGTGGTGTGAAGGGATATATCGAAAAATATCATGACTATCTTCAAAGCCAAATTGGTAACCCAGAAGGGGAAGATAAACCAAATAAGAAGTATTACGATCCAAGAAAGTGGCTCAGAGAGGGTGAAAAGAGCATGAAAGCAAGAGTCCTAAAAGCCTATGAGGATCTTCGTAGCCTCAATGTCAATTAATCAAAGGGCTTTTGCTCTTTGAAGCTTCAATCTTCTCCCATACAAAAAGTGCAGTTTGAAGGGTACTCTTTTTATCTCAAACGTGACGATCTCTTGCATCCAGATTTTAGCGGTAATAAGGCAAGAAAACTCTACTACTTTTTCAAAACTCCTTTAAAAATAAAAAAGATTATCTCCTATGGCTCTATGCAATCAAATGCTATGTACTCTTTATCAGTTTTAGCAAAAATGAAGGGTTGGCAGTTTAGCTACTATACCCGTATCAATGAAGAACTTTTGCAAAATCCTTTTGGAAATCTCAAAGCAGCTCTTGAAAATGGGATGAAAATTATAGACATTGGACATTTGACATTGGATACTGGGGAGAAGAATTTATTAAGTGAATGTAAAATTATAAATGACACTTTAATAGTACCAGAGGGGGTACGATGTAAAGAGGCTGAATATGGAGTGAAACTATTAGCTAAAGAGATAATAGAATGGGCAAACGAGAAAAATATAGAAAAACTCAATATCTTTTTACCATCAGGAACAGGTACTACAGCTTTGTATCTTCAAAAAACACTTTCTAGTGTCCGGTGTCCAATCTCCAATGTCTATACTGTTCCTTGTGTAGGAGATACAGCATATCTAAAAAAACAGTTTTTTGCTCTTGAAGCAGATGAGAAGTTTCATCCAATTATTCTTGAGCCGCCAAAGAGATACCGTTTTGGAAAACTTTACAAAGAGCTTTTTGAGATATGGTTAGAATTAGGGAAACAAACAGAAGTGGAATTTGATCTCTTGTATGATCCAATAGCCTTTAGCACAATTTTACCCAATCCCCAATGTCTCATGTCCAATGCCTTTTTATATATCCATCAAGGAGGTGTACTTGGCAATATTACAATGGAAGAGAGATACAAGAAAAAGTTTGCTACAATCTCATAATAAATTAGTAGGAGAAGGAATCTTTTATGCGAATACTCCACACAGATGATAGCAGTTTTCAAAGGCAATTTACAGCAATTTTAGAGCGTTCCGATATGGATATAGAGCAGGTTACTCCAATTGTGATGCAAATTATTGATGAGATTAAAAAAGAGGGTGATGATGCACTCTATCGTCATATAGCAAAGTTTGATGGATGGGAACCAAAGAGCAGTGAAGATTTGCGCATTGATGCAGCTTTAATGCAAAAGGCTTATGAAAATCTTGATGAGAAGCTACGTGCGGCTTTGCATTTGGCGTATGAGAGGATCAAGGCATATCATGAAAAGCAGATGCCAAAGTCTTGGATCGATTTTGAAGAGAATGGCACTATTTTAGGGCAAAAAGTCACACCAGTTGAAAGAGCTGGTCTCTATATTCCTGGAGGAAAGGCTGCGTATCCAAGTAGTCTACTTATGAATGCTATTCCAGCAATAGTAGCTGGTGTAAAAGATATAGTTGTGACTACTCCTACTCCCAACAATGAGCCAAATGAGCTCTTACTTGCTGCATGCCATCTTTGTGGAATTGAAAAAGTTTATAAAGTAGGAGGAGCGAGTGCAGTTGCAGCTCTCGCCTATGGTACGCAAACGATAGAAAAGGTAGATGTTATTACTGGCCCAGGCAATATCTTTGTAGCCACTGCAAAAAAACTTGTCTATGGTGAAGTCAATATCGATATGATTGCAGGTCCAAGTGAGATTGGAATTATTGCAGATGAGAACGCAAATCCGCAGTATGTTGCAATAGATCTTCTTAGTCAAGCAGAGCATGATGAGATGGCGAGCTCTATTCTAATAACAACTTCTGGTACTTTGGCAAAAGAAGTAAGCAGCGAAGTAGAGAAGTTTTTGCAAAATCTACAAAGAAGAGAAATTGCCCAAAAGTCTATTGATGAGAGGGGGGCTATAATAGTTACGCAATGTATGGAAGAGGCAATTGATTTGATGAACCAAATAGCTCCTGAGCATTTAGAGATTATGACGCAAAATCCTTTTACACTCTTACCAAAAATTAAAAACGCTGGAGCTATATTTTTAGGGGATAATACGCCAGAACCTATAGGAGATTATATTGCTGGGCCTAACCATACTCTGCCAACAGGCGGAACTGCACGCTTTTACTCACCACTGAGTGTTGAGCACTTTTTGAAAAAGAGCTCGATTATCAGTTTTTCTTGTCAAGCAATGCAAGATATTGGTGAAGCAGCAGCAATTTTGGCACATACTGAAGGGCTAGAAGCTCATGCAAAATCTATTGAAATACGACTAAAAAAATAGACTCTTCATCTCAAAAAAGCATAGCAAGGAGATATTTTGGAACTCAAACATATACCAGAAGTCAAAAGAGCAAGGAAATTTGAAGCTTCAGATGCTGGGAGAATTATTATAGCGCTTCTCTTTATAATTGGTGTTATGTGGTATGCATCTATGCACGCAAGCGGCATTGAGCATAGAACACTGCTTATAGTTGCAGCAATTTTTGGTGGATATATGGCAATGAATATTGGTGCCAATGATGTGGCTAATAATGTTGGTCCTGCAGTGGGAAGTGGGGCGCTCTCTTTGATGGGCGCAATTATTATAGCTGCGATTTTTGAAGCTGCAGGTGCACTTATCGCAGGAGCTGATGTTGTGGGTACAATCAGAAAAGGCATTATCGATCCTAATCTGATAGCCAATACGCAGATGTTTATTTGGATTATGCTTGCTGCACTCCTTGCTGGTGCAATATGGCTCAATCTTGCTACTGCTATGGGAGCACCAGTCTCTACCACTCACTCTATTGTAGGTGGCGTTATGGGAGGCGGAATAGCAGCAGCAGGTTTTGGAATGGTTAATTGGGTGACTATGGGTAAAATTGCCGCTTCATGGGTGATTTCTCCCGTATTGGGCGGACTCATTGCAGCTGGATTTTTGTATATTATTAAGAAAAATGTTATTTTTCAAGAAGATAAAATTGCAGCGGCAAAAAAATGGGTTCCACTCTATATTGCTACAATGAGTTGGGCGTTTGCAAGCTATTTAATCGTTAAAGGGTTCAAACATATAGTAAAAGTTCCTCTCCCCCTTGCTGTCGTAATAGGCTTTTTTATAGCTGTACCAATCTTTATGTTTGTGCGATCATATATTACAAAAAAGGCGCAAACGCTTCCCAATGAGCGAGAATCTATTAATCAACTATTTACAATTCCGCTTATTTTTAGTGCAGCACTTTTGAGCTTTGCGCATGGAGCAAATGACGTTGCAAATGCAGTGGGTCCTCTTGCAGGTATCAATGATGCTATTATGAGTGGAGAATTTGGAAAAAAGGCGCCAATCCCCCTTTGGGTTATGATGGTGGGAGCTCTTGGAATCTCCATAGGGCTAGCACTGTATGGTCCAAAACTTATTAAAAAAGTTGGAAGCGAAATTACTGAGCTTGATCAAATTAGAGCTTTTTGTATAGCTCTAGCTGCTGCTATTACTGTTATTGTAGCGTCTGCTTTGGGACTTCCTGTAAGCTCTACACATATTGCTGTTGGGGGCGTATTTGGTGTTGGATTTTTGCGTGAATATTTGATGCGATTAGAAGATCGTGCCAAAAAAGAGGAAAAAGTGTTGGAAAAAGAGTTTCAAGAGGCAAGGCTTGAGGAGGAGAGGAAAAAATTAGAAGAGTATGAAAGAGCATTGGAGGCTTTGGGGGATCCTAAAAAAGCTGATCCTTTTATCGTAAAAGCGCTCATTGAAAAAATTAATAGAGAAAAAGAGGTTATAGCTAGTCTAGAGCATGGAGAGATAAAATTAACAAAAATTGAGAAAAAGGCTATAAAGGCACTTAAAAAGTATGAGCTTGTGCAACGAAGTGCTTTAAAAATGATTGTAGCAGCATGGATTATTACTGTACCAGCTGCGGGAGTGTTGGCAGCGATGTTTTATTTTATGATTCGAGGAATTATGCTGCCAGGATGAAAATATATGATTTTGAAAAAAAAGTAGCACATACCCACTATTTCTCTCTTCCCGAAAAGCAAAGAGAGTTTATACGTAATCTAGCCTACAAGTATAGACTCTCTCATGCTGAGCTCAAGCAGATTTGTGATATAGCAGTGGATCTCTATATGTGGGCAGAGGCGAGTATTGAAGAGCTCTGGGAAGAGAGAAAAAATAAAAAAGAGGCGCTCGAGCATTTATATGAACACTATGAAACTTACAAAAAGAGTCTCAAAAACTATGAGAATTTCTCTATAGACAAAGAAAAAACGCATAAAATTCGCTTTGCGCAAATCGATAAGAAGCTTGGTTTTGGTATGTGTCCTGTGGCTAGTCCAAAGACGCGCTGCTGCAATCTTTGGACACTCGATATGGTAGAGTCTTGCGGGTATGATTGTAGCTACTGCTCGATTCAGAGCTTTTACAATGAAGATACAATTACTTTCAATACAAATCTCAAAGAAAAACTCTTAAATATAGAGCTTGATCCCAATGAGATTTACCATATTGGTACAGGGCAAAGTAGCGATAGTCTCATGTGGGGTAATCGTGGAGGGGTGCTTGATGCCCTCTTTGCTTTTGCAAAAAAAAATCCTCATGCGATACTAGAGCTCAAAACAAAAAGCGATAATGTACGCTACTTAGTAGAAAATGAGTATCCTCCAAATATCATAACCACATGGAGTCTCAATCCCCAAACAATTATCGAAAAAGAGGAGCGCCTCACTGCTTCGCTTGATGAGCGATTAGATGCTGCAAAAAAGGTGCACGATAAAGGAAGATTGGTTGGTTTTCATTTTCATCCCATGATCTACTATAAAGGGTGGCAAGAGGAGTATGGAGAGATTTTTGCAAGGCTTATAAAAGAGTTTGACCCTAATAGAGTTGCATTGGTGAGTTTAGGAACATTAACTTTTATCAAACCTGTGATTAAAAAACTGCGCCAAAGGGCAATGAAGAGTAAAATTTTGCAGATGCCACTTGTAGATGCTGCTGGTAAACTCTCCTATCCTCTCTCAATTAAAAGAGAGCTTTTTCGTTTTGCTTATGAGTCTTTAAAGCCATGGCATGGAAAAGTATTTTTTTATATGTGTATGGAGGATCACTCTTTGTGGAAAGATGTATTTGGCTATGAATATCCTACAAATGAGAGTTTTGAATTGGATATGAAATATAGCTATTTAGCAAAAATTAAGAGTTTGCAAGAGTAGCTATGGAGTGGTGGGAAAAAGAGATAGATGAGATAGCGAATGATTCTCTCCATGGAGCTACATATCTAACGAAAAAGAGCATAGAACTTGTAAAAAAAGCCTCTTTCAATGAACTTCCACTAATCCTTCCAAAACTAAAAAATGCCCAGCCATTTATGGCTTCAATATATAATTTTGCTTCTTTTATTGAAAAAAATCTAGAAAACTTTTCTTCAACTCTTTGTGATAAATGGTGGATAGAGTTTGAAAAAGCAAACGAGCTCATAGTGCAAAAAGCTGCACCACTGTTAAGAGGTAAGAGAATTTTAACACACTCTCATAGCTCTCTTGTTCATAAAGCGCTATTGGAAGCAAAAGATGTGCAAGTATTGTGTACAGAATCGAGGCCAAAAAATGAAGGCAGAGTTTTAGCACAGCAACTTTTGCAAAATGGCATCGATGTAACTCTCATTATTGATGCAGCTGCTGCAACGCTAATTAAAGAGGTGGATGCAGTAGTTTTTGGGGCTGATGGTATAGGCAGTTTTGGTTTAGTACATAAAGTGGGTAGTTTTCCCATAGCTTTGGCAGCATATGAAATGCAAGTACCTTTGATGAGCTTATGTCCAAAGCAAAAAATATGGCCATCAGACTACGCTCTTCCCAAAGAAGAGCGCAATCCACAAGAGCTCCATTTTCCAAAAGCAATCAACATCTACTTTGATATTACACCATCCAAATACATCACAAAAATCATAAATTAAATTCAAAATAAATTGAAAAATAAATCAATATAACTGAATTTAAAAAATTGTAAAGAGAAATTCTCTCTATTTGTTTCATTTTTTCAACTTATTTATTGCAAAAATCTTTCAATTTTACAATTTTTTAGTCAAAGTTAAGCAAAGAGTGTTAGACTATTAATAGCTATGAAATAGCGCATTTTCGGTATTTAGCTTGGCTTATAGTTATTAAAAGTCAAGCTTATAACACTGGTGCTTATCAGTTGAAAGGAGAAAGTATGAAGCTAGGCTTTTTGGTCGACCTTGACCTATGTATGGGGTGTAAGGGCTGCGAAGTTGCTTGTAAAGTGGAAAATAAGGTTCCACTGCATAGCTGGAGACTTCGTGTAAAGTATGTGGATGTAGGTGTATATCCTGAAACAAAAAGAACATATACGCCACTCCGCTGTAACCATTGTGAAGATGCACCATGTGAGCGTATCTGTCCAGTGAGTGCTTTGCACTATCTTGAAAACGGTATTGTCAATATCGACAAAGAGAGATGTATCGGCTGTGCAGGATGTATGATGGCATGTCCATATGGTGCGATTTATATGGATCCAGTCACAAATACTGCAGATAAATGTACATACTGTGCACATAGAATTGCAAGTGAGATGATGCCAGCATGTGTTGTAGCATGTCCGGTTGAAGCAAATATCTTTGGAGATCTTGACGATCCAACGAGTCATATTAGCCAATATATTATGCAGCATCAAAAAGATGGTGGCGTACAAGTAAGAAAACCAGAGAAAAACACTCATCCGAAACATTTTTATGTAGGTGGTGGTCAAGTACAGCTCAATCCATTGGCAGCGAAGAGAGAAGAGGGATACAATCTTTTCAATAAAATCACGCATTTAGACCATATAGGAGGTCACTAATGGTAGAACATACAGTAGCAGCAACAAATGCAATTGTAACGCTTGATGTCCCAATTCCAGAGGTGATTTGGGGATGGATGATTACACTCAATATGTGGGCAAAAAGTATTGGTACAGGTGTTGTTTTTATTGGTGCATATCTTTTAGCACGCTATAACGACAAAGTTGGAGAAGAGGTTAAGTTTTGGATGCCTCTTATTTCATTTGTCTTTTTAAATATCTTTTTGCTCTTTACACTCTTAGATCTCCATCAGCCGCTAAGAATGTGGCATATATTTGTGTATCCGCACTTTACTAGCGCTATTACAGTTGGTGCTTGGATGGCAACACTGTTTACAGGTATCATTTTTATCATGATGCTTATAGCTCTCAAAAATTTTGCTAAAAAACATGAAGACAAAATGCCAAGATTTGTACGTGAGCTTACTAAAAAGTGTGAAGTTTTGAGCGATTCACTCTATTCTCCTCTTTTAAAAGCTGCTGTAGTCCTAGCAGTACCAGTTACTATGTACACAGCTACTATCATGGGCGAAGCAACTGCAAGAGAGCTTTGGCAAACTCCAACAGAACTTGTGCAGATGATGTTAGCAGCTCTTTTAACTGGTAGTGCAGTATTTCTTATTATTGGTGGAAAATGGGGCTATGAGATAAAACGTGATTTGGCAATTATTCTTGGTGTGAGTGCATTTTTAAGTTTTACGATTTATATGGGTGAATACTATTTTGGACATATGAAAGCTGAAGAGGTTGCAGCAATTTTAGCGTATGTAAAAGAGCATGGCGCATATCATGCAATGTTCTGGGCTGGACAGTGGCTTGCATTTATTATCCCAATGATTTTAGTCTATTTTAGCCTTAAAAGCAGAAGTGCGTCACTGCTTTATTTGGCTAGCGTTTCAGCGATTGTGGGTTTGTATATCACAAAACATGTATGGCTTATTATCCCACAATTACTACCACTCAGTTAAGGAGTCGATATGAGTTTTTTAGAAAGTAGAAGAAATTTTCTCAAAGGCACAGCAGCTGCTGCAGTAGCAGGAATAGCTGTGAGCAAAGGTGTATTTGAAACTATTGCTGAAGCAAAAAGTGAAGAAGTAGGAAAATTTACCAATACACCAAAAACTATCTCTTTTTATCCTCCACTTGAAGAGTGGGATGATTTTAAAGAGCTTGATGGTGACGATTGGAAAAGAGGTGGTATAGATCGCAAAGGTGTACAAAGCGAAGATAACCCAGATGGTATCTATGTAAATGATTTTGTCATTGTCCCAACAGTATGTAGTAACTGTGAAGCTGGATGTGGTTTGACTGCGTGGGTTGATAAAAAGAGCTTAACAGTTAAAAAATATATGGGTAACCCTCTCCATACGGGAAGCCGCGGTCGCAACTGTGCAAAAGGATATGCAGTTTGGTCACAGATGTATGATCCAGATAGAGTCCCATTCCCACTTAAGCGTGCACCTGGAAGTAAAAGAGGTGAAGGAAAGTGGGTTCGCGTAACCTGGGATGATGCTATGAAAGAGATCGGCAAAAAAGTAGCCGAACTTTTAGAAAAAGGTGATGAAGTTAGTAGAAAAATGTTCATCTACCATGTCGGTCGACCAAATGAGAATGGATTTAGTGGAAAAGTGCCTCACACACTTGGTTTTGACGGATTTGACTCACATACTAACATCTGTAGTGCAGGTGCAAGACAAGGTTCAATCCAGTGGGCAAATGATGATAGGAACTCACCAGACTGGGCAAACAGCCGACTTATTTTCTTACAATCTTCTCACGCTGCAGATGCCGGACACTATTTCCAGCAAAGTGCTGGACTTATTGCGGATGCAAGAAAAAAAGGTGCAAAACTCGTTGTAATCGATCCAAGACTTTCAAACAGCGCCGGTATGGCAGATTTGTGGCTTCCAGTTTGGCCTGGAACAGAAGCTGCGTTGTATCTTTACCTAGCAAATAGAGTGCTTCATGAGAAGAAGAAAAATGGTGAAGATATGGTTGACCATGAATTTGTGAAAAACTGGGTCAACTGGAAGAAACTGATGAAAGATAAAGAATACCTAAACTTTATCAAAGAAAAAGGATACATCAGTAGGCTTCCAAAAGATGAGAGCTATGAGAGTTTCATTGAACTGCTTAAAGATATGTATAAGCCATACGATCTTGACTTTGTTGTAAAAGAGTGTAAGCTCGAGGGGCAAGAGTATAAGTTAGAGCAGCTTTGGGAAATGATCCAAGATGCTGGAGATAAAATATCAACTTATTTATGGCGAGCTGGGACTATTGGTCACCGCGGTGGTTGGATGAATACAAGAAGTGGCTTCTTGCTCCTAGCACTCACTGGTGCACTCAAAGGTGATATTGGTGGAGTAAGTTGGCACCATTGGCATGAAGTAAGTGTCAACGGTAAATTTTTCAAAGCGACAGTAGCTGGAAAAGCGCCAGAGCGTGTCGATACATGGAATGATTACTCATGGCCACCAGAGTATCCACTCTCTACATATGAGATGAGTTTCTTGCTTCCTCACCTTATTATGGATGATGAGTGGAGAGAAAAATGGAATAAACGAGGATTTAAAGTAGCGGAAAAAATAGCTGTATGGGTACCACGTATGTATAACCCAGTTTGGATCAATCCAGATGGTTTCAGATGGATAGAAGCACTGAAGCGAGAAGACAAGTTTGAATTAACATTCAACCTTTCACCAACCTGGAGTGAGACAAACTGGTATTGTGATTATGTATTGCCAACAGGGCTTTCTGGCGAAAGACATGACCAGCAATCTGCTCCTACAAAACCAGAGCAGTGGACAGCATTTAGACAACCAGCTTTAAGAGTTGCATTAGAAAAAATGGGATGGAAGCCAAAAGATCCAACGAGAGCGACTCTTGAAGCACATATTAAAGCTGGTCTTGGGGAAATTTGGGAAGAGAATGAGTTTTGGGCAAATCTCTTTGTACATTATGTTGATCCAGATGGAAAATATGGTGTAAAACAGTATTGGGCAAGTAAAGAGGATCCAAATAGAGCTATTACTATAGCAGAGCTCTATGATGCAGCATTTGCTAATTTGCCAAAACTCAAAAAAGCGGCAATTGCTGCATATCCAAACAGTAAATATCCATGCTATGAGTTTATGAGAGATAGAGGTGCATGGACAGAAGAGACTGATGTATATAAACCACAAGAAGAAGAGATTCCTTTTGATGGTGAGTATTACACTATTCATGGGAAGAAAGTACATAAAGACCATGTAGAAAAAGATGAGTATGATGTACTCTATCATGATGGAAAGCCATTTGGAATAGAAATTGATGGAAAAGTCTATCATGGGTTCCATACCCCAGATAAGAGACTCGATTTTTATGTAGATTGGCTTGCAAAAGAGTATCAGTGGCCTGAATATGCAATTCCTATCTACCCACGAGATAGGAGAGAGCGTAAAGAGATGGTGCATCTTGTAACACAAGTTCACCACGATTACATTAAAGACAAAAATCAATTTGCGCTCAATACAATTTATAGATTGCCGTACAACATCCATACACGAAGTGTTAACTCTAAACATTTGATGGAGATTAGCCAAAACCATAACCCTGTATGGATCCATACAAGTGATGCGAAGAGACTAGGAATTAAAAAAGGTGATAAAATTCGAGTACGAATCGTGGATACAGTAAGTGGGCTTGAAAGTGGATATTTTGTTGCAATGGCAATTCCAACTGAAGCTACAAGACCAGGAGTTTTAGCAAATAGTCACCACGCAGGACGATGGAAACTTAAAAATGCGGTAGAGATTCCTGGATTTGAGCATAAGCTTGGTGTCATGGGAGTTGGAGCACCTCTATATAAAATGGAGATGGATGGAAAAATTGGTAAGATGCGCGCAAAAGAGGGACTAGATAAGGGACTCAAAAAACGTGAAGATAGCTGGCAATTTAAAGAGATCAATAAAGATCTCGATAACATCTGGTGGGATGGTTTAACTGGTGCATGGCAAAATGCAGTAGCTCCAGTGCATCCAGATCCAATTGCAGGTAACCATGCGTGGCATCAGATGGTTTATATCGAAAAAGCAAAACCAGGCGATAAGTTTGGTGATGTCTATGTGAACTATGAAAACAACTTTAAAACATATCAAGCTTGGAGGGATAAACTGACTCGTCCAGTAAGTGAGAAGATGAAGTTTAGACGTCCACCTTGGATCAAACGACCTGCAACACCTCTTACATTAAGAGCATATAAAAACCCTATGTATAAAGGGTAATGTACACACAAGCCTTTTGGCTTGTGTAATATATAAATGAATAAATTTTAGCTCCCGCTACTTGTTCCTAGCTCATAATCTTGAAAATAGCGCTCTTCATCAAACAGTTTCTTCTTACCAAGAGAGTGAATATACTGGGCAATTGCCTTTATCTCATTCTCATTTAATGCTTTAGCAAAAGGTGTCATCATATCGGCTCTATTGGAATGGATAGTTCCATTTTTATATCCATGAAGTCGTTTAATTATATAAGACTCACTTTTTCCAGCGAGTTTTGGAAAACTGTTTGCACCTTCAGCTTTACTGCCGTGACATCCATAACATCCATTTTTTGTATAGAGCTGCTCACCTTGTGTTACATTACTATCCTGTGCTAATAGATAAATTGCAGTGATACTTAAAAGAAGGGCTTTTTTCATATACTCTCCTTAGTTTGAAGATCCCATAAAGTGCTTAAGGCAAAAATAAATGACACACTGTATAATAATAAACAAAATTGATAAAATCAACTTTGAAGCTAAGATAATTTTATATAAAAGGATAGTTTTTGACACATAGTAGAAATGCAATGTATGGACTTATTTCAAGAATTTTTGTTGGCGAGATGGATGATTTAACGCTTGCTACCATTGAAAAATTACCAAATTTTAAAGAACTTTTTCCTCATTACTATGAATGGAGAGAGCGTCAAAATAAGAGCCGCTATAAACTTATCAATGAAGTTCTCAACGTAGATTTCACTGACATTGCAGTACTTCATCTCATACCGTATGAGACTTTTTATACGCGTGAAGACGGAATGATAGAGAGCGGTGGAGCAAATCCTGTATTGCAGGTATATAACGATTTGGGATTCCGTGTGGATTATGAGAGGGCGCGCGTAGTGAGCCCCGATCATATTGGAGTGGAGCTAGAGTTTATGAAGCTACTTACTGAAGCGCAGCAAAAGGCTGAAGAAGAGAACGACGAAGAGGCTGTGCAATCGATAAAAGCAGAGCAAAAGAAGTTTTTGGAAAATCATCTTTTACAATTTGCTCCAATGTATTTTATCAATGTTGTAGAGCAAGCTCGTACACCATTTTATAAAGATGCTGCAAAACTTGCTTTAGAGTTTTTGCTTGAAGATTACGAGTATTTGAGTGAGGAGATTGCTTGATAAGGCTTGATGCGGCTAAGTGTGTCCGCTACTACTCAAAACTAAGTGAGTGCAATAGTTGTGAGCAGATCTGTCCTGCTGATGTAATTGAGACGCAGGAAGGGTCGCTTGCATTAAAGCAAGATGGCTGTATCGATTGTGGCGCATGTGTTGGGGTGTGTCCTACTGAAGCATTGCAACTGAGTGATTTTAATGTTACAGAGTTCTTTTTTGATTTTGTAAAATCTGATGAAAAAGTTATTTCATGTAAAAGCAACTTTGTCTGCCTTGCAGCATTAGGAGTAGAGTATCTCATAGCCCTTGGATCCGTTAAAGAGATTGTGCTTGATATTGGACACTGTGAGACATGTGAAATCAAAAAGAAGTGTTTTCCGCAAATAGAGCACAATATTGCAGAAGCCAACTATGTACTTGAGGCTATTGAGCAAAGAAGAGTGCAAGGCAAAAAACTTGGAGTGCAAAAAGAGAATATTCCAGATAGGAGAGAGTTTTTTAATATCTTTTCACTCAAAAATGTTGCTAAAACAAAAGCAAAGATTGATGAACAGCTTGAAGCTTTAGAAGATCCAACAGTTGGCCTTAATACAGAGCAGATTCGAGCCATTAGAGAAAAGAGTATTCCAAATAAGCGAAAACTCCTCTTTACTCTTCTTAAAAAAATTGAAAAACCAGCAAACTATAAGTACCTTGAAAATGAGCATTTGAGCTTTACATTAGAAAAAGAGATTGATGAGAGCTGCGATAACTGCTCTATTTGTTATCGTATATGCCCAACAGAGGCACTCAGTACCACGAGTAAAGCGTCTGCAATTTTGTTTGATCCTTTGCTTTGTGTGCGATGTCATCTTTGTCATGATGTATGTGAAAAAGGAAGCATCAAGCTAGCTGAATATTTTGATACAAAGCAGTTTTTCGAGCCAGAGGCCGAAATTTTAGCAAAATTTACAATAGCAAGATGTGAAGATTGTGGAGCATTTTTTACCTATTTTGGTGGAGAGAAAATTTGTCAAAGATGTAAAATCGAAGAGGAAGAGGCAAAACAGTTGTGGGGGATAGAATGAGACCTGAAGATATTCATGGAAAAAAACTCATAGCAGTAGCTGGGCATGATGCATTTGGCAAAGCTTTTATAAGTGTCGTAAACAAAGAGGTTGCTAACGATGGTTTAATGCTTATAGGTATTAATATCAATGAAGAGGATTTTGGATTTTTTATCCATAATCTTGCAGACTCAAAACTTGAAGTTACTATATTTATGCCAGAGTTTCAACAAAAATCTGCCCAGTTTTTCGAAATTGATGGGTATTTGCTTATGAGCAAAAAGGGCAAAAATGGATTAGAGTTTCTCACAGCACAAGAGGAGACGCTCATTGATGATAGAAAACTATTGGATTTAGTAAAAAAGATATAAAGGAAAAGAATGGATATCAATTTTGATGATATTAAAAAAGAGTTTGATGCACTCAAAGCTGTAAAAGATATAAAAGAGGAAGCGTGTGAAATCGGGTGTGAAACGGCCGAGGATGAAGAGAGTGGGTTTATAGAGACAATTCAAAAGTATATGCTAGCACCTGTACGTTGTGGAATCTATTTTAGTCGATTAGATATCAAAGTGATAGGCCTTATGATTGATGAAGATGTACAGGTACGAGAGCGTAAAAGAATGCTCAGAGACATTCTTCGTTCTATTACCTCCAAGGAAGGGTTTGCTGCTTTTATTGATGCAGTTGATGCTACAGCAAAACAAAAGATTGCTGTCTATGATGAATTGGCACAAAACTTTCCTCATAGTGCGAAAATTTTTGAAGGCAAAAAAGAGGCTTATGAGAAGTTTAGAAAAGTGTTAGATAAAATCTTGCAAGATTTTGAAGAAGTAGAGCAGGCGTAAGCCCGCTTTTACATTGTTGGAAATGGCAATACCATAGGTGTACAGCTATGCGCCTCTTTAAGTGGTATTGTAGGTTTTGCACCACTTCCAAAATCTTCAAGTTTCATAACTGTCTTTCCATTCTCTTTTGCAAGTACAATACCAAAAGGAACTTGAGAGCTTACCCAAACTTCACTGTTTTTATTTTTAAATATAGCAACTTTTATCTTTTTTCCATTTGGTAGTGTGTAAGTTGTAAATTTAATATGCGGTTTATTGGGGTTATACTCTTTAGGTGTTGTTGTATGGTATCCAGCATTTTTATCTGCATTCATCATTCCTATCATCTCTTCACTCATACACATGATACCTTGAGGTGTTTTTGTTATAAGCTTTTGGATAGCTCTATCATTTCCTACTGCACTCCAGTATTGCGTAACCATACCGTTACTCTCTATTTCTACAATATTGACTTTGAGTCCCTTATACTCGGTGGTACCGAGAAATTTGGTAGTCATTGAAAATGTACCTTCATCGGTATAGATTGTATATTTAGCCCAATCACCCTTTTTGAGCTTCATAAACCCTGTATATGGACTTGCAAAAAGTGCTAGTGCAGTAAATAGCAATATGAGCAGTTTTTTCATAATTTACTCCTCTAATGTGATTTTGTCTTACTATCGTGTGTCAATGTATCATAAATGGCGTAAGCTATACCTACTAACGCAAACAAAGCAGCAAAAATCACAATAGTATTCGTCATAGCTCCTCCAACTCGTCTATTTTATGCAAGATTTTTTTATTAACTATTACAATGCCTATCGTTGTTACAATTATAGCAATAACTGATAAAATAATTTAAATTTGATTTAAATGCTCTTGATTTTTAAAAAGCCAAGCAATAATTGATATGTCAATCGCCACTAATATTCCCAAAATAACTTTTAAGTAGCCAATAAACTCTTTAATCTTGTCAATTCTTGCCATTTTTACCTTTTAATGGTCACTTTCATTCTCATATTTTACCAGCCTATGATTCAGGAAAGAGATAACAACTCTTAAATGAACGAAACACATATGCTTTATAACTACTCTTTTTTTCCATTATAACAGATTGTGTGTAAAAACAACGTATACTAAACCTGTAGATAGTCCTGCAAGAACTCCTGCTAAAAGATCATCTGCCATAACACCAATGCCAGCGGGGAGTTTTTCAAGTTTTCCTATATATGAAGGCTTTTTGATATCAAAAAATCTAAAAAAGAGTACACTCAATAGAAGCCAAGGTAGTGTGGTACTAGGTAGGATTGAGATTGCTAACCAAATACCAGCAATCTCATCAATAACTATTGAAGGATCATCGTGTGTTTTTGTTGCTTCTTCATATTTGTTAATCTCTTTTATAGCAATAATAGTTATGAGAACAACAAGCAAAAAGAGTGTTGATTGAGGCATAAAAAGTAAAATAATCCATGCTAAAACTGCTCCAAAGATCGTTCCCCAGGTGCCGGGAGCTTTTGGAAGGAGTCCAGTATAGCATCCTGTAAGAAAACATTTTTGCATGGTTTTTCCTATGTCAAAGAAGTAGTTTGATAGAGTTTCATGAGTTCTTTATAGAAATCTTCTTCATTATGTTTGACTATGAGGCCTGGGTTTGGTATAAGGTCGGCAAAGAGTTTTTCAAGATTTTTAAATCTATTTGGAAAGAGCTCACTCAAAATTATAGCACTTATCTCTTTGCGCACTAAAACTGCAGGCGGCAAAATACCAAGCTCTAGAAGTTCTAAAATAGAGTCTGCGTGGTAGGAGATATGGTGATGTGTACCGTGAGGACAGGTGTTGGTGCTCACTAATGTTTTACACTCATTGCAGTATACAAACTCACTTACTGTTTCAATTTCAATAGTAATGCCTTTGATATTATCAAAAACACTTTTTACGCTATTTTTATCGTAATAAAGTCCTAGACCAGCGTGGTTTTTTCCTACAACCAGTTTTGTGCAACCAAAGTTTTGTGCTACGATTGCATCGAGAATCAATTCATTAAATCCAGCAAAGATATAGGTGTTTTCTAATGGTGCAATAATGACACGATTTTTTGGAAGGTAGTTACTCACAAAATACTCAAGACACTTTTTACGCAGCTCATAGGAAAATCTATCTTCAGTGTAGGGTTTGAGTAAAAAGAGTACTACAAGGTCGCTATTTTCCATAGTAAGCCGAATGAGTCTTTCATGGGCTCTATGGAGAGGTTTTGCTGCAAGCATGATAGCTGCCACATTTTTTGCTTTAAGCTCTTTTTTCTTTTTTGCGATAAGCTCTTTTGTTCTTTTCAAATCATCAAAAATAACATGAAATTTACCGCTAACAGCATATTTTCCAAGTCTTTGAAGATTCTTTTTAATACCTGGATGAGAGATATCATCTGTACCATATATATTTTTGATACGTTGTAGTGGATCAATTGTAAAAACCTCTTCGACTTCAATCTCACCTACATCTTTATCATTTTCAACAAGTGCGACTTTATCACCTTTTTTTAAAGCTTTAATAACCTCTTGATTCTTTTTTCCACTGGGTGCGAGAATGAAAGAGAAAGGAAAAGTTCTATTTTTATACTCTTTAGTGCGATCTACCTCTTGCGTCTCTTTTTCATTCATAAGTTTATCGACTGGAAAGAGAAGTCCCTCTTGCACGAGAGCTAGTGAAGCAAGCGCCTCTTTATCGATATAGATTTTATTTTTTCTTAAAGATTTCATATTTTTTCCTTTTTTCCCAAAGGCTTTTGCGAGAAATCCCCAATTTTTTTGAGAGCATAGTATCGGGAAATTTGTTTTGATAATTTATAATTATATATTTGACATACTCATCTATAGTGAGAATATCATTCCTATCAAATATTTTGTTATCGCTTTTAAGAAAGATTGTCTTAAAAGGTATCTCCTCTTCTGCAGATTCAGTAGTGGAGACAATTGCTCTTTTGTCTTTTATAATATCGAAAAACTGCTGCTTTTCGCTTTTTTTAAGTGTCTGAAAATCACTAATATAGAGGAGTTGTGTATCTTTTTCATTTTTGATTTTATTGAAGATCCCTTTTTCAGTAAGTGAGTAGAATTTAAAGGGCTCTTGTAAGAGATTAGCAAATGAGAATGCATATGCATCGGCATATTTTTGATAATTTGTTTTTATAAAGAGGGGGAGGGGTTCTTTGATGGAGATATTGTCTATTTGTAATCCTTTAAAAGAGTGAGCAATATATGCTTTGTATGCAAGATTTTCTTTTTTAAGATGTTCATGCTCTATGAGGTGATTTATTTTGCGAATAAGTTCATCCATAATAAATGGTTTAATAATGTAATCATTGGCTCCCTTTTGCAGCGGTTCAGCTACAGTATCGTGAGTAAGATGTGTAACAAGTAAAATGACGATTTTATCTTTAAAAGCGTTGAGTACAGGATAAAAATCTTGACCATTAATGTTGGTAGAGAGTAGTATGACATCATAGTTTTTATCACTCAAAGCATCTTTGATTCCAGCAGCTAGTTCACACTGAAAACCGATTTCACTCAGTTTTGCAGAGATGCTTTGAGCTAAATATATCTCATTTTCGACAATTAATACTCTCATATTTTTCTCCAATCAAAATATTTCAATGTAGCAATTGCTTGTGCAGCTATTCCCTCTTTGCGTCCTACAAATCCTAACTTCTCCGTAGTTGTGGCTTTTATATTAAGGTTATGCTGGGGCAGCTCAAGCAGTGATGCAATGGTTTGTTGCATTGCAGGTTTAAAATCGAGAAGTTTTGGTGCTTGTGCCATAATAGTAAGATCAATCTGCACGATTGTAAATCCACATTGGCGCAGAAGTATAGCAGTTTTTTGTAGCAAAACTTTTGAGTCAATATCTTTATATTCCATATTGCTATCAGGAAAAAGTTCTCCAATATCGCCAAATCCCGCAGCCCCCATAAGTGCATCAATAATAGCATGGATTGCTACATCTGCATCAGAATGCCCAGCAAGACCTTTGGTGTAGGGAACTTCTACTCCACAAAGCATCAGAGGCCTATTTTTACAAAATGCATGTACATCAAATCCCATTCCAACACGCTGCGTATTTACTGGGGGTTGTAGGCAATCAAGATAGTGAAGATCTTCTTTGTATGTAAGTTTACGCTGTTTCTCGCTTCCTAATACATACACCACATCTTTTCCAAAAGCTTTAATGGCTGAGCTCTCATCTGTAAACTCTCTCTCTTGCAAAAGAGCTTCTTGCAATGTTTTTGTGCGAGAGAGCTGTGGAGTCTGGATAAGTTTTACTTCACTTCTATCAATTGTTTCATTTTTATACACAACAGTATCTACTGCCGGTACATAGGGAGCAATGCAATCTGCTTTGCCTTTTTGTTCAAGGATTCTTTCTATCACCTCTTTTTGCACACAGACTCTTGCTATATCGCTAATAAGGACATATTCGCTTCTTACCTGCTCAAGAGCATTGCGTATTGATTCTTGTCTTGTATTTCCACCTGGTATGACCAAAGCATTACTATACTTTTCAAAAAGTGGTTTTTCTTGAGGATGGGCTGTAAGTATGATATTGTTAAATTGTGCAAAAGATGTAAATCTGTGTAACACATAGAGCCATAGAGGCTCATCGCCTATCCATAACCACTGTTTCTTTACTGGCAGTGTAAAGCGCGAAGAGGCACCAGCTCCTAGTAACATAAGTGTGATATCGGACAATATTTATCCTTTTTCCCTGAATGTTACAAAATTATACATAATAAAAGCTTTTTTTTATCTTTTTTGAGTAATATTTTGAAAAGCCAGCCTTAGCTTTAAGCTTTGAAGGAGAAAAATATGAGAAGAGAATGGGTTGAAAAGAGAAAAAATGATACTGTTAAAACACAGATGTACTATGCTAAACAGGGCATTATCACTGAAGAGATGCAATATGTAGCACAAGTTGAAGGGCTGGAGCCTGAGACAGTGCGAAAAGAGGTAGCACGTGGACGCATGATAATTCCTGCTAATGTTAATCATATCCATCAAAAACCGATGGCAATAGGAATTGCAGCAAAGTGTAAAATCAATGCAAATATTGGAAGTAGTGCATTAGCAAGCGATATCGAGGGCGAAGTTGAAAAGGTGAAAGTGTGCCAAAAATATGGTGCTGATACTATTATGGATCTCTCGACTGGTGGAGATCTTGATGCAATCAGACAAGAAGTTATCAAAAATGCAGAAGTGCCTATTGGTACAGTACCAATCTATCAAATCCTCCATGACTGCAATAATAAAATAGAAGATCTTACTATTGATAAGATGCTTGAAGTCATAGAGCGCCAGGCGCAGCAGGGTGTAAGCTACTTTACAATACATGCTGGATTTTTACTCCGCTTCATGCCACTTGTAGCAAAGAGAAAAATGGGAATAGTCTCAAGAGGTGGTAGTTTGATGGCGGCGTGGATGATGCATTACCATAAAGAAAATCCATTCTATACAGCCTTTGATGATATTTTAGATATTTGTCGCAAATATGATGTAAGCCTCTCTCTTGGAGATAGCTTGCGACCGGGATGCCTTGCTGATGCAAGCGATGATGCGCAGCTTGAAGAGCTCAAAGTTTTAGGTGAGCTCACACTCAAAGCATGGGATAAAGATGTCCAAGTGATGATCGAAGGGCCAGGGCATGTTCCAATGAATCAGATCGAGCGTAATATTAAAATAGAGCGTGACTACTGTCATGAAGCACCTTTTTATGTATTAGGCCCGCTTGTTACCGATATCGCTGCAGGATATGATCATCTTGCAAGTGCAATTGGCGCTGCAATGGCAGGCTGGTATGGAGCGAGTATGCTTTGCTATGTGACACCTAAAGAGCACCTTGGCCTTCCAAATGCCCAAGATGTGCGCGAAGGTATTGTAGCGTATAAAATAGCTGCCCATGCAGCAGATATTGCAAGAGGAAGAAAAGGTGCAAGAGACGTAGATGATGCTATGAGTGATGCGAGGTATCATTTTGATTGGAATAAGCAGTTTGAACTAGCACTCGATCCCGATCGTGCACGTGAATATCACGATGAAACACTTCCACAAGATGTTTTTAAAGAGGCTGAATTTTGCTCTATGTGTGGACCTAAATTTTGTAGTTATAAAATCACACAAACTATCCTCGAAGAGCACGGAGCATAAGCTCCGCTGCACTATATTCTGCATTTACCTCAAAAATTAATCTCTATTAAAGTTAAATAGGATAAAATTTATCCGAATTAAAAATAAAGGAGCAGTGTAATGCTAAATGAAGCAAAAGTAAAAGAGATCTTAAGCACTGTTGCGTATCCTGGTTTTACCAAAGATATCGTGACATTTGGTTTTGTCAAAGCTGTAGAAGTAAGTGGAGACAGAGTTTTTGTGGAGCTCGATATCACTTCAAGTGCTCCGGAAGTAGCACAGCAACTACGTGATGAAATCACAAAAAAGCTGCAGCTTGAAGGGGCAAAAGAGGTTGTTGTCAATATTCATCAGCCAAAAATGCCTAGAGAGACATCAAGTAGAGGAAAAAATCTCGCTCCTCAAGTAAAAAATTTTGTGATGATAAGCAGTGGTAAAGGGGGAGTTGGTAAATCGACTACTACAGTCAACCTCGCAATCGCAACTGCAATGCAAGGCAAAAAAGTAGGAATCCTTGATGCAGATATTTATGGCCCAAATATTCCTCGTATGATGGGAATTCTCGGAGCACAGCCAGAAGTTGTTGGCAATAAAGTTAAGCCTATTGAGACAAAATATGGTGTAGAAGTAATGAGTATGGGTGTGCTTATGGAAGAAGGGCAGTCACTTATCTGGCGCGGTGCAATGATTATGAAAGCGATTGAGCAGTTTTTACGCGATATTTTATGGAGTGATTTGGATGTGCTCTTTATCGATATGCCTCCAGGAACTGGTGATGCGCAGCTGACTTTAGCACAAAGTGTACCAGTGACTGCTGGAGTAACAGTTACAACGCCACAGATGGTGAGTCTTGACGATAGTAGAAGAAGTCTTGATATGTTCAAAAAACTCCATATCCCAATTGCTGGTATTGTAGAAAACATGAGTGGTTTTATCTGTCCAAATTGTAGCACTGAGAGTGATATTTTTGGCAAAGGTACAGCGCATGATGTAGCTCTTGAGTATGGTACGAGTGTATTGGGAGAGATTCCAATTGAGCCAGCAATTAGGGAAGGGGGAGATGAGGGAAAACCTGTAGTATTCTATCATCCTGAAAGTGAAACGGCAAAGCGTTATCATCAAGCTGCAAACAGACTCTGGCACTTTATCGAAAAAGTGAATGAAGAGGGAGGGGCGAGCAACGAGATGATCCAACCAACAACACCTCCAGGTGTGAGTGCATGCTCTACTGGTGGTAATACACAAAGTGGCGGCCATCAAGGTGGTGGATGCGGATGTAATCACTAAGCGAGGGAAACCTCGCTTTTGGTATAATTACCTCAAAGATGTAATAAGAGGTAATAATGCAAAAATTTTATAAAATTGCTGTGATCAACACCAAAGGAGGTGTTGGAAAAAGTACGATCAGCATGCAATTAGTGGCTCCCTTTCTCTACCAAAAATCGCAAAACCCAGTATCATTTTTTGAGCTTGATGATGAAAATGAAGATAGTATCTCTTTTGAAAAGAGCCGTTTGGTATGGCTAGAGCGTATAGGTGTTGCAGGGCAAGATCTTCGTGAAGAGTTGCGTGATATCTTGCTTCTTGAAAATAATATTGTTATGGATGTAGGTGCAAATAAGACAGCTGTATATGTTCTTGATGCACTTATAGATAGTGGTATGGTATACGCTTTGGATGCAGTTGTTATTCCGTTAATGGATGGGGAGCTTGATGCGACAAGTGCCATTCACATCTACCAAAAACTTAAAAATGCCAATAGTGAGCTTAAGACTGTTTTTGCTCTCAATCGATGGAATGAGATGCGTGAAATAGAGTCGCAATTTGATATTTTTTTAGGTGATAAGTACGGTTTTTTTGATACAAAAGGTGTTATAAACTATATCGATGAAGAGGATCGTAACTACCTTGTATTAGCAGATAGTGATGCTATTAAATACTCTCGTGCTTTTGGTATTACCCTTTGGGAGCTTGCTAATATGGAGCTTGATATAGATGAAGAGCTCAAAAGAGCGATTGATGAGGGTGCAAGCAAAGAGGAGATAAAGAGGCTTAGTTTTAAAAAATCTCTCAAAAGTGATTGTGAAAGATATAATGAGCGCATTTTACAAAAAGCATTTAAAAAGTTAGAAAAGATCTTAGACTAGATATAAGAGTTCAAAACTGTACCATACTCCTTTTGTAACTTCATTATCTTTCTTTGAGCAATTTGCGTAATAAGATTGACGTTTTGATTCTCTTCTGAAGCACTAGAAATACTTGTTTCTAAGTTGATTATCTCACTCTTTGCAGCCTCTATGAGCTTGAGCATCTGTGAAAATATAATAGTAAATCCTCCACCTTCCTCTTTGGTATGAGCAGACTCAATAAGACCATTGATGTGGATAAAGTCGAGCCTGTTAATGAGAACATTGAGCTCTTGAATGTTGTAATACATTGAACGTAGTTGACTTTTTGATTTATCCACATTTATTGCTAAGTGTTTTGCATATATTCGCAAAAGCTCAAAGAGTTCATTGATGTTATTTATTACCTCTTGCTGCTTTTCATGGCTGAGTGAGGCTTGTGAGAGGTTTTGAATCATCTCTTTGATAAAGAAGGTAATCATCTCAATAATGAGTTTAGAGGAGAGGATATTAAAGCCTATATCTTCGATATCTTTTTTTGTATTTTCTATGATTTTACTAAGTTGCAAAATCTTTCGTTCGCTTAGTTCTGCGTTTTTTCGCATTTCATGTGAGAGGGTGGAAAAAGAGACACCATCTTTTTTTATTTTATAGCTCTCTATTGAAGCATTGAGTGAAAGGAGACGGATATCTTCTGCAAGTTCATAAATAAACTTGCTTTTTTGGTTGAGTTCTTCATTGAGATTTAAAAAGAGATTTACTTTTCCAAAAATTTCATTAAAGTAGCGATTGAGACGGAAAAAGATTGTTTGAAGATTACATAAAAGATCTATAAACTCTATATTTTTTTCTTTAACTTGAGTTAAATCTGTTTGACATGAGACGTTATTTTGATTATCAAGAAGTTTCTCTCTACTTTGAATCTCTTCAAAAAATGCTTTTTTAGAAAAATTTTCATATGTTTCAAATCCTAGTTTATGTAGTTTTTCTCTCATAAAAGAGAGTGCGCTCTCCATATCGTTTTTGAGTTCAACTTCTAAAATCTCTTTGTAAAGATTAGGGATAAGATCAAATATCTTGGAAGAAGGTTTAAGGCGAATGGAGATATATTTCTCTATTTTTCCTTCCTCATTTACAACAGGATAAATTACAGCCAAGACCCAGTAGTAGCTCCCATCTTTTGCCATATTTTTTACATATCCTACAAAAGGTTTTCCCGCTTTGATAGTATCCCACACAGCTTTAAAGATAGCTCGTGGCATATCGGGATGGCGTATAATATTATGGGGTTTGCCAATAAGTTCATCTCTGTCAAACTTTGAAACTTCTTGAAAAACATCGTTTCCTGTAAGGATGATTCCTTTAGGATCTGTAATAGAAAAAAAAAGTTCATCAAGAGCAAAAGGGGATTCAATATTTTTGGGCTCAATCCCTCTTTTATTATATTTATATGTCATTTTACAGCCTTTATTCAAGCTCTTTTGCAGAGATGATTGCTACTATTTTTGTTAGTTCTCTTATTATTGCATTAGCTGTGTCTGCAAGCTCTTCAAATTTTTCAAAAACTTCATTTTTTTTGTCTTCTTTTTGGAGCCTTATTAATTCAAAAGCAATATTATGTACTTTTTTATGAAGGTCTTCGGTACCTTCAAGAAGCGCAATTGCCTCATCACCGTACGGCTTTAATGCTTTAAACGCCTCTCCAGAATAGAACCATCTACCAAAATCGCAAGATGTAAAATCTTGAAGAGAGATATTTTCATAACCTTCAAGAACTTTTGCAACATTCATAATATAGACTGAATGTGTTTTAATTGCATCAAAAAGTTTTGTGATCACCTCATCTTTTTCATTTACTTCACACTTCTCAATTCCTTCATTAATGAAATCGATTGTTGAAAAGATACGGAGTCCAGTTATATGAGCTAAATCTTGAGCCTGCTTAAGATCTTCATTAAGTTTTAAAATTTCGTCATTAAAGGTATAGATATGCTCTTTTTGTTGGTTGGTATATTGGATTTGGCGTTGAATAAGATGGGTTACACTATTACTTGTCTCTTTAATTTTACGGAAGGTTTTTAGTACATTACTTGCACCTTCTGCACTATCTTCTACAATTGTTTTTGCGTTTCCAACTACTTTTGATGTATTATCCATCTCATCCATAACTGAAATTGTTACTTCACGTATCTCACTTGCACTTTTGCTTGTTTTTTCAGCTAGTTTTCTGACCTCATCAGCTACAACTGCAAATCCACGTCCCACTTCTCCAGCTCGGGCTGCTTCGATTGCTGCGTTGAGTGCAAGGAGGTTTGTCTGCTCAGTGATTTCTAAAATGACATTGAGCACATGGTCGATACCACTGATTTTTCTTTTGAGTTCTTCTGTGGTTTTTGTAAGATTGTCCATAGCTTTAACAGACTCTAAGATATCTTGGTTTGTTTTATTTAAGATATTTTCGCCATTTTCAATTTCAGTGGTTGTATCTTTCTGTGCCTGCTCTATCTCAGAAATACTATGCATAATAGTATCAGTGATTTTGAGACTCTCTTCGCTTGTACTTGTGATTTTGTGGAACGTATCGTTAAACTTTGAAAAACGGTTTTTAAAATTATAGATTCCAGTTGCAACTAAACTTGCATTAAAAATACCTTCACTTAAATTGATACCACTTCTTATCCATTGCCTTTTTCCATTTTTCAAAATCGTCTCTTTTTCTCTTATACAAGTTTCGAGATCTTCTCTGCATTCATCTACATTTTCTAGTTTTAGCTCTTTTTTGCTCATTTTGTGCTCCTGTTACTTTTTTTTGGCCGAAAAGATTGCCTCGATTTTAGCTTTGACATTTTCTGGAGTGAAAGGTTTGACGATATAGTTATTTACACCACTTTTGAGGGCTAGTATAATATTTTCTTTTTTTGCTTCTGCTGTAACCATCATTATTGGTAAAGATTTGAGATTGGGATCTTTTCTAATCTCTTGAACAAGCTCAATGCCAGTGAGATTTGGCATATTCCAATCAGTAATAACAAAATCATATTTTTGGTTGCGAAGTTTTTGGAGTGCTACCATACCATCTTCTGCTTCATCGATATTGCTAAATCCCATCTCTTTGAGAAGGTTTTTGAGAATTCTTCGAATCATAGGTGCATCATCTACTACTAAAATTCTAATGTTTTTATCTGGTAATGCCATTTATCCTCCCTATTTTTTTATTGCATATTCATGAACTATATGTAAGAGATCTTTTGTATCAAATTTTACAAGATGTGCATCTGCATTGACAAATCTTGTTTTATCGACTGTTGCTTTATCAGATAGTGATGTATTAATAACTACAGGAATTTTTGACAATACTGGGTCTTCTTTTACTTTTTTTGTAAATGTCAGCCCATCCATTCCTGGCATCTCAATATCACTAATTATGAGTTGTATTTTGTCTGTTATATCTTTTCCCTCTTTTTGAGCTTCCTCTTTGAGTGATTCTAGGTATTTGAGTCCATCAATTCCGCTTTCTACTTCATAAACATTATGTCCATCTTGTGTAAGAATTTTACGAATAATTTTTCTTGCAACTGGACTGTCATCGAGAATCAGTATATTGTAAGATGTTTCGCTCTTTCCATATTCATCTTTATCTTCTACATTGAAAACTTTTATCATACCAAGTTCATCCAAAATACCTTCAAAATCTAATAAAAGAAGGAGTTGGTTATCTTCTATTTCTATTACCCCTACAACTTTTCCTCCCAGTTTTTCATCTACGCTAGCCGGGGGTTTTTTAATATCTGTCCACTTGATGCGGCGAATTCTTTTAGCTTCATGTACTAAAATACCTATAATCTCACGTAAAAACTCCATAACTATAGCATATTTGCTCTCTTTGTCAGCAGGAGCTTTTATTTTCATCCACTTTTCCAGATTTACGATTGGTATGACATCTTCACGGATTTTTGCTAATCCCTCTACTTCAGGCGGCATACCGGGGGAGCGAAATATATTGGTGGGGCGCTGGATTACCTCTTTGACTTTGGCGACATTGACACCTAAAACCCACTCATAAACACTCCCATCTTCGAGTTCTTCAAACATACGAAAATCTATAACTTCAAGTTCATTTGCTCCCGTCTCCAAAATTTTAGGTAGATACTCTTTTTTTCTCATGGCAGCCTCTTATTCTTCGTTTTCTTGGTCAGATTTATGAAAAAGTTTTTCAATATCAAGAAGTATGAGAAGGTTTTTATCACCTACCTCTTCATCAGTAACGACCACTCCAGTGATATATTTAGCATCAATCCCGATAGAGTTGATAGGAGCTGGGAGTATCTCTTCATCATCTATTGTTATAGCGCCTACAACTTGATCAATCATAAGTCCGATATTGCCAATAGCTGAATCGATAATAAGGATAAATTCTTGTTCCTCTTTTTTGTCGTGAGGAAGCCCCAGCATCTGCTTTACATTGACTACTGGTACAATATTGCCACGCAGATTCATCACTCCTAATATATGCTCTGGTGTTTTAGGTACTGGAGTGATATCAAGACGCTTTGTAATTTTGATAATGTTTTTGATATCAATGCCAATAAGTTCCTTATTAAGTAAAAAAGCAATAACTCGCTGCTCTTCTTTAAGATCTTCTTCTATTGTTTCACTAAGACCTAATACTTCAATGTCGTTCATTAGATGACTCCTATGAGATCGTTACGTTTATCATTGATAAGAGATTTAATGTCAAGTATCAGTACCACTTTTCCATCACCTGTAATAGTTGCTCCTGCAATACCTTCTACATCTTTAAGCATCTCTCCAAGAGGTTTAATAACAATCTCTTCTTCTCCATAGAGATTATCTACTGCAATAGCGATATTTTTTTCTCCAATGTTGATGATAATGACAAATTTGTTTTCACTGCTACTTTCTATATCAAAAAGCTCATTGAGATGAAAAAAGAGATAGACTTCGTCTCTAAGCATGAGTGATTTATAAATACCAACATCTTTGATATCTTCTGGACGGTATTTAATAATCTCAACAACGCTAAAAAGCGGTATAGCAAATATACGATTATTAACGCCCACCATAAGAGTACGTATGATAGCAACTGTAAGTGGGAGTTTCATAGTGATTTTAGTTCCCTCATCTTTTTCACTCTCTACTTCTATTGCTCCGCGCAAAGAGTGAATCACATTTGCTACCACATCCATTCCTACACCACGTCCACTCAAATCGCTTACCTTTTCCACTGTAGAAAATCCAGGCATAAAAATGAGCTCAAACGCTTCTTTATCACTCATCTGTTCTGCTTGCTCAGGTCTAATAAGCCCTTTTTCTATAGCTTTTTGTTTGATTTTATCTGGATCGATTCCACGTCCATCATCCTCAATCGATACGATGATACGATCTCCCTCTTGAAGTGCCGAGAGCAAAATAGTGCCATATTCTGGTTTACCTTTTGCGATGCGCTCTTCAGGTGGCTCAATTCCATGATCGATAGAGTTACGTACCAAGTGAATGAGCGGATCTTCAAGCTGATTGAGAATACTTCTATCGATTTCTGTATCTTCACCTTCAAGTTCAAGATTGATTTTTTTGCCAACTTTTTTTGCCAAATCTCTTACTATGCGAGGAAATTTACTAAAAATGCGTTTTACTGGCTGCATGCGCAGTTTCATTACGACTTCTTGGAGATCTGAAACACTTCTACTCATACCAGCTATTGCTTCACTAAGTTCTTCGATAACTTCTGTATCATCTTGTGTAGTGTTAAGTCTGGATGTAAGTTTGACAATACGGTTGCGATCTAAAACAAGTTCTCCCACCAGATTCATGAGTGTAGAGACTCTCTCTATATCGATCCGTATCGTCTCTCCTTCCTCTTTTTTTGCCTTTTTGACTGGTGCTTTGGGAGATGGTGCTGGAGCTTTTTGCTTCTTTTCTTCTTGAGGTGCTTCTACAACCTCGCACTTTTCTTCAATTGTTTTTTCTTCAAGCTCTTTTTTTTCTTTTACAATTTTTTGTGCAATGAGATCCTCTACATCTTTGCCTTGCTGAATGAGTTCATCAAGTTTTGCGATGAGATCCATATCTCGCTCTTCTGGTGGAAGCAGTATGAGTTCATCGAGGATCTCTATCATAGATTTATCTGGATATTGCAAGATGAGTTTTTGGATATCTGGATCTACATCTTCATGAAATACAATTTCAATCTCTTTATCTATCTGTGCTACGGATGCTTCTTGGTCTTCATTATGTGATTGAGTTGTTTCTTCTTGCGTTTGAGGTGCTGCATCTTTTACAGTCTTTTCTTGTGTTGATGTTATTTCTTTTCCTTTAAGAATATCATTAAGTTTATCCAGTATGCTTTGAATATCTTGTGTGTCTGGAATCTCATTTTGTGTTTTGAGTGTTTCGATAGAGTTTTTGATAATATCGATACCTTCCAAAATGGTATCCATCATATCTGAATTGAGCTGGAGTTCATCATTGCGAAGTTTGTCGAAAATACTTTCGATGATGTGGGCAAGATTGATGATGCTTTCTAAGCCTAAAAAACCTGCCCCACCTTTGAGGGTATGCATACCCCGAAAAATCTGGTTGAGTAACTCTTTGTTTGTAGGATCATTTTCCAACTCTATGAGCTCTTGGTCGAGATTTTCTAGGATCTCTTCAGCTTCTTGTATAAACTCATCCAGAATCTCTTGCATATCTTCTGTTATTTGTATATGCATAGATTATCCTTTTCTTTCATTGAACATTGCATCTATATCGTTTTGATCCACTTCATTTTCCCACGCAAACTCTTCAAGATATGCATTGTCTTGAGGAAGAGAAATTACAGTATCGATACGCTGCATAAAATCTTCTAGTTTTGTTAACCTTTGTGTGACAATATCTTGTATTTGCAATGTAGCGATTGCTTTGATAATGTTCTCTTTCATCTCATGATTATCGCACTGCTTTTCTAACATCTCCAGTGTCGCATAAAGAGTATTTGCACATTCTGTAATCTCGTCTTTTGCTAAATTGATATGATTTATTGCTATTGCTATTTGCTCATTATTCAATCCTGACATGCGTATCCCTTTGCAGGTGATTTTTGTGATTATCGGTAATTTCATAGGATTTTTAATAAAAAAATATTAAAATGATCCAAAAGCAAAAAAGGTTTAATTTGGCGGCTGATGACAAAAAAAGTGTAAATGGATTACAAAAAGCTGCAATACTGATTTCATCACTACCTGAAGAGGTGACGGTACATATTTTCAAAAGGCTTAAAGAGCATGAGATTGAAAAACTCATTAAAACTATATTATCTTTGGAAACCCCCTCTAAAGAGGTGCTCAAATCTGTTCTTGAAGAGGCATACGAGCATCTAAAAAATATATCGCCTGTTAAAATTGCTCCAGATCATCTCAAAAAAATCTTACAAGAGGCATTACCGCCTGAACTTTTAGAAAAACTCCTCAGCGAAACATTTGATGAGCAAGAGGGAAAAGCGATTTTTAAAGAGTTGGAAAAACTTGATGCCAAAATGGTTGCAAATCTTATCAAAGATGAGCATCCTCAAGTAATTGCACTGATATTATCACAGCTTAAACCCTCCAAAGCTGCGGAGATTTTGCAATATATTCCTAAACGCGTTGGTGTGACTAATGTACAAGAAGAGGTTATTAAACGTATTGCCTCTATAGAAAAAATCTCTTCACAAACTCTCAAAGTTGTAGCTAACACTCTTGAAGAGGAGCTTCTCACAATTGGTGCTGGTAATGAAGAGACTCTTAGTGGTATTGATGTTGCAGCAGAAATTGTGAATGCATTGCCAAAAGATCTCCAAGTAGAACTCCTTGAAGATGTACGTAAAGAGGATGAACTTTTAGCTGATAATATCGAAGAGAGAATGTTTAAATTTGAAGATATTATCAAACTTGACAACAAAGCTATTATTGAGATACTCAAAAACATTGATAAAAACGATCTCATGCTTGCACTCAAGGGTGCACCAGAAGATATACTCAATAAATTTCTTTCTAATATGTCAAAAAGAGCTGCAGAGATGTTCTTGGAGGATATGGAAGTCTTGGGACCAGTGAAAAAGAGTGATGTAGAAAAAGCGCAAAAGAAAGTTATTGAAGAGATCAAAAATCTTATCAATAAAGGTGTTATTGAATTTGGCGCCGGTGAAGAGTATGTATGATTTTATGGAAAATGTAGCTCTATTTTTGCATTTTTTAAGAATTACCAATAAATAGTTTGTAAAAATTGACGATAATCAAATATAATGTGGATATATATCAATAGAATAAGAAAATATGGTTTTATGAGGTAATTTATGAAGGTTAAGGATGTCTGAACAAGAATTTCTCTCCCAAGAGGAGATTGATGCGCTACTTGGTGGCGATGATGTAGCAGAAGAGCCACAAGAGCAATCAGATATCCGACCTTTTGATTTTAGTGAACTTGAAAGTATTAAAAAAGGTGGACTTCCTGGCTTAGAGCTCATTTATGAGCGATGGGCTAAGAGCTTTCGTGATGATATTCGTAAACTTCTTCCAAAAATAAATATGGTCTCCAAAGAGAGTATATATATTACACGCTTCAATACATTTATGTTTAAAATTCCTATGCCCTCAAGTTATACAACCTTTACAATGAAACCTTTGAAAGAGACAGCTCTTTTAGTTGTAGATTCAAGACTCGTTTTTACAATAATCAGTGTGATGTTTGGCGGACCTGCTAAACCTTTTAAAGTAGAAGGAAGAGAGTTTACAAAACTTGAGACCTATGTGATTAAAGATTTTATAGATTTGGCTCTCAAAAAACTGCAAGAAACCTTTTCTTTAGTATATAATATTGAAGTAGAGAAGAGATCAACTGAGCTCAATCCGGCTCTTGCAAAAATAACTTCAGGAAATGAGAAGGTTATTATCGCAGAGTGTCTTGTTGATATTGATGGGTATGAGGCTCCTATATATTTTTGCTATCCACAAGGAATGTTCTTGCCTATTAAAGATGTGATATATAGTGAATTCTCAGGAGAGGTAGATACTGCATGGAAAGAGAAGCTCAATGAACTTTTATTGCAAACAGATGTAGAGGTAACGTTGGAGTTAGCAAAAAAAGAGTATTTTTTGCGAGAAATCATAGGATGGGAAGTAGGTACTGAGCTAATGCTAGATGTAAGTAAAGAAGATCTAGTAAAACTCCGCATTGCAGATAAAGAGAAATTTGTATGTAGACTGGGTAAAGTTGGAGATCGTTACGCAGCACTTCTAAAAGAGGAAGTAAGTAAGGAAGAAGAGAATGAGTGAAGAGAATAAAGAACTGAGTCCAGATGAGCTCATGGCACAACAGTTTGCAGATATGGGTGATGAACAGATAGAGGAACCGGAAGCCCAAGAGAGTACGCAAGAAGGGAATGCTAATGAAAAGAGTGAAGAGTTAAGTCCAGACGAGCTTATGGCACAGCAGTTTGCTCAAATGAGTTATAATGATGAAGAGAATACAAAATCACTGGATGAGTTTGGTGAGTATGAAAAGAGTGTTGATTCGAAGCTCTCACTTTTACTGGATATTCCACTTGAAATTACTGTGGAGATTGGATCAACACAGATGCCTTTAGAGGATGTACTCAAACTCAATCCAAACAGTGTTATAGAGCTTGATAGGTATGTCAATGAGCCAATAGATCTCAAAGTAAATGGAAGAGTCATTGCAAAAGGAGAGCTCTATACAGTAAAAAATAACTTTGGTATCAAAATAACCCACATTATAAAACCAGAAGATAGACTAAAGATTTTAGAGAGGTAAAAAATGGCCCTTGATATGCAATCGATTTATATACTAGCAAGTGGTGGCTCACGTGCGATGGAGCAGCTCGACACTACCACTAACAATATTGCCAATGCTAATACGGATGGGTTTAAAAAACTCCTTATAAAAGAGATGAGTCAAAGGCTTGATGAAAATGGAGGGGATGCAAATCACCTTTTTGTTTTCCCACGGTTTCAAGAGACTCTTATTGATATGAAACAGGGTCCATTGAGGCAAACAGGGAATCCTCTTGATTTTGCTATTGAAGGAAATGGGTATTTTCTTGTGCAAAAAGGGGGAGAAAAGATACTTACACGCAGCGGCCACTTTTTCCTCAATGAAGAGGGGTATCTAGTGGATAAAAATGGCAATTTCTTGCTTGATGATAGAGATAAACCTATAAAGCTTGATTCACGCAAAAGACTAGATCTTGGTGAAGATGGGACAATCTATCAACAGGGAGAAGCAATAGCAAAACTGCAAATTAAAGGTTTTGCAAAAATTGAACCTATGGGCGATACCTATTATCTTGCAAAGGGGAGTGAGCGGCCTGCTACATATAAACTTAAACAGGGATTTTTGGAAGGAAGCAATCTCAATCCTATTGTAGAGATGACTTCACTTATTACTGCGCAAAAAAGATTTGAGATGTATAGTAACATGATAAAGAGTCTCGAGCAACTCAATCAAAAAACAAATGAAATCGGTAAAGCTTAAAAGGAGAGAAGATGATACGGGCACTATGGACATCAGCTTCGGGAATGGCTGCGCAGCAGACAAACTTGGATGTTGTTTCTCACAATATTGCAAATGTCAATACAGTTGGATTTAAACAGAGTAGAGCAAACTTTGAAGATCTTATCTATCAAAATATCAAAGATCCCGGCGTAGTAAGTGCTGATGGCAATAGAGTACCATCAGGAATCCAAGTCGGCTTGGGAGTAAAAGTCTCTGACGTGAGTAAGATCTTTTCTCAAGGAAGCCTCAAGCACACTGAAAGAGATCTCGATGTAGCGATAGAGGGGAGAGGTTTTTTTAAAATTGAGCTTCCCAATGGGGGTGAAGCATATACAAGAGCAGGCAATTTTCAAATCGACAATGAGGGATATATTGTAACAAGCGAAGGGTATAAGCTCATGCCAAATATTCAGGTAAACTCACCTGAGACTCTTGTAAGTATCTCTATTAGCCCTAATGGAAAAGTCAATGCTGTACGCAATGAGGGAGGCACACAAACTGTAGAAGAGTTAGGAGATATCAAGCTCTATCGTTTTGTGAATCCTGCAGGACTTAAAGCAATAGGACAAAACCTCTTTTTAGCTACTGAAGCTTCATCTGAAGCTGTTGAAGGAGATCCTAACACAGATGGTTTTGGAAAACTCTCTCAAGGATTTTTAGAAAGTTCCAATGTCAATATCGTTGAGGAGATGGTAAATCTTATCGTTGCTCAAAGGGCATACGAGATGAACTCAAAAGGTGTGACAACTTCAGATGAGATGCTGCGAACTGTTGCGAATCTTAAGTCGTAATCTTCTTCTCTTTTTGGGCTTAGCCCTCTTTGCTGCTGCGCAAAATCTCATAGTACTAAAAACCAGCGTTTTAGATAAATCGCCTTTAAAGCTAGCCGATATTGTTACTATTGAAGCACCATCAAATATAAAAAATCTCATTGCCTCATTGCAGATCCCTTCTCGATATCGTAGCGATGGAGTTATTACTCAAGCAGAAATAACCAAAATATTGGCAAATAGTTTGATTGATACGAAAAAAGTCAAAATAGTTGGTCAAAAAGTAGTTCTGTTTAAAAAAGCAACTCTTCTTACAAAACAGGATCTGCAAAAGCAGATAGAAGAATTTATACAAGCAAACTATCCTCATATTAGTATTAAAAGCATTGATTTGCCAAAAGTAGCAATAAAAATACCTTCTGAGGGGTATCATATTGCAATAAAGTCCACCACAGTCAGTTTCGCTCATATCTATCTACGGATAAAAATCTTTTCACAACGAAAAGTATTAAAGAGTCTGCGCGCAAGTGTAGCCATTGAGCGATTTATCAAAGCTGCAGTAGCCACCAAAAAAATTCCAAAAGGAACCGTTATTACAGATAGAGATATTACTACCAAAAAAGTGCGCCTAAAAAATTCTGCACAAAAATTTGTGTCTGCTGGTGAAGTATTAGGAGCTGTGGCAAAGAGAGATATCGGAGCAAATGTGATTATCAAAGAGTATATGATAGAGCCAAACTACGCCGTCAAAAGAAAAAGAAGTGTGAAAATCATCTATCAAAGAGATGGCATACATATTGAGCTTCTTGGTCTTGCTCTTGAGAATGGAAATGTAGGTGATATAATACGAGTCAAGAATCTCTCTTCAAATAAGGTACTACGATGCAAAGTTTTGTCCAACGGTGTAGTTGGTTTTGTCTATTAATACTCCTAAGTGGATGTGCCCAAAAGGAGCTTGTCCAAAAAGAGCCGCCAAAAATACCAGTTATGAGTGAAGTTGCTCCTAAGCCCACATATAAAGCACCAGGATCTCTTTATACAGGGTATGATAATTTCTTTAGTGATGCAAAAGCACATAATGTAGGTGATATTGTTACGATATTGGTCAATGAAAATCTCCAAGGTACTGGAACAACAGATACAAAGAGCCAAAGGAGTAACAATCTCAACCTCTCTTTTCCATCTGTGACGGTACTAGATAAAAAGCTTCCTCACAACAAATCGACTATATTTGGAATTAATCAAAAATCAACCAATGCATTTCAAGGGAAAGGCGGTACCAACAGAAGTGCTAAACTTATAGCGAAAATAACAGCACGAGTGGTAAAAGTCTATCCCAACGGTAACCTCTTTATTGTAGGTACAAAATATGTCAAAATCAATAATGATACACAATATCTCAAAATATCTGGCATAGTAAAACCTCAAGATATCAATCCTGACAACAGTATTGACTCATCAAAAATTGCAGATATGTATGTTGAATACAATGGAAAAGGATTTTTGAATACTACACAGCGTCCTGGCTGGCTTGCAAATTTCATTATGAAAATATGGCCATTTTAGTTATAATAAATTATATTAACTAGCAGGATAGAAAATTGCTCCGTTTCGTAATAGGTGTTTTACTTCTCCTTATAAATTTATCGGCAGTTGAGGTACGCATAGGGGATGAGGTAAATATTCAAGGCGTACGAGAAAACTATCTTACAGGATACGGTATTGTCGTTGGCCTTCATGGCACAGGAGATGGAACTACTACAAAATTTACACTTTTAAGCATTGCTAATATGCTCAAAAAAATGGGAATCAATATTGATCCTAAAGATGTGAAAACAAAAAATGCTGCTGCAGTGATTGTAACTGCCAAACTCCCACCTTTTGCAAAAAGCGGTATGATGGCTGATGTTACAGTATCCTCCATGGGTGATGCAAAAGATATTGGCAATGGTGTACTCATTCGTACACCTCTTTTTGGTCCAGATAAAAAAATATATGCTTTTGCTCAAGGACCAGTGTCTACAGGTGGGGGGTATAGTGAATCTAATAAAGGTGGTAAAGTAAGTAAAAATTTTACAACTACCGGAATTATTCCCAACGGCGCAATTATCGAAAAAGATCTTCCCTATAGTTTCGATTCCCAGCGATTTGTCACTTTGACACTCAAACATCCCAATTTTAAACTAGCGAAAAATATTGTTGAAGCTATCAATAACCATTTCAAGCAGACCTTAGCTTATGCTATGGATGCAGCTACTATTAGAGTATTTTTCCCTTCACCAACGATGCCAGATAAAGTCAAGTTTGTTTCTCAGATACTCGCTATGCCTGTTGAAACATCAAATGAGCCAAAAATCATTATTTATGAAAGAACAGGCACAGTTATTATGAGTGGTGATATTAAGATTGACACTCCTGTCTACATATCGCATGGCATTATTTATGTCACTGTGCAAAAAGAGCCCCTTATTTCTCAACCAAATCCACTTTCCCCTGGAAAAACGGTAAAAAGCGAGTCTGTTACAACTTCAATTAAAGAAGAAAATGGTAGAATTTTCGCAATTCGATCGCCGTCTCTCAAAGACCTTGTCAAGGCGCTTAACGATCTTGGAATTTCACCTAGAGATCTCATTGCTATAATTGAAGCAATAAAAAAAGCGGGCAAGCTTCATGCAAAAATTATAATAATGTAGGATAGAAAAATGAAAGTAGAAGCATACTGGGACATTGCGAAACTTTCACAAATAAAGAGCTCTCAAATGGCTACAAAAGCCTTTGAAGAGGAGTTTGTACATATGTTTCTCAAAGAGGTGCGCAAAACTCTCCCTCAAGGTATGCTATTAGGAAATTCATTTTCTTCAAAAATGTATCTTGATATGGTAGATATGCAATTAGCCAAGGCGATAAGTGATAGTGATGCTTTAGGTATCAAAGAGTATATAGAAGCTGCTCTAAAAGCGTATGAAAAGAATAGTAAATGATAGCTAATTTTGAGCTTTTTTTTACCAAAGTCAATGAGCACTCAGATGCTATTGTTATTGTACTTATTTTAGCCATTTTAGGCTCTATGGTACTTCCTGTACCTCCTTTTTTGCTCGATATTTTGCTCACCACAAGTATTACACTCTCACTCGTGATGCTCATGTCTGCAGTGTATGTGACAAATCCACTGCAAATTTCAGCTTTTCCATCCCTTTTACTTATTGCAACACTTTTTCGTCTTTCCCTCAACGTAGCAACGACAAGAAGAATACTTTTACATGGTCACGAAGGGCCAAGTGCAGCGGGAAAGCTTATTGAGAGCTTTGGTCAGTATGTAGTGGGTGGTAACTATGTTGTAGGAATTATTGTTTTTATTGTACTTGTTACTATTAACTTCATTGTAATTACCAAAGGTACAGAGAGAATCAGTGAAGTTGGTGCGCGCTTTACACTTGATGCAATGCCAGGAAAACAGATGGCAATTGATGCAGATCTCAATGCTGGTTTAATTGATGAAGAGGAGGCAAAAAAGAGGCGAGAAGAGATAGCTAAGGAGGCAGATTTTTATGGTGCAATGGATGGTGCGAGTAAATTTATTCGCGGTGATGCAATTGCTGGCATAATTATTACACTAATAAATATTATAGGCGGTATAGCTATTGGGATGTTGCAGCATGGTATGGATATCGCAACTGCAACGGCAAACTTTACCATTTTAACAGTTGGTGATGGACTTGTTGGACAAATTCCCTCACTTATTACTTCTACAGCAGCAGGCCTTATGGTGACACGAGCAGTATCGCAAGAAAATCTTGGTAAAGAGATCTTTTCACAGCTTACAGGCTATCCGAAAGCTTTGTATATGACTGCTGGCGCTCTTGTTGTCATGGGAGTAGTGCCTGGTATGCCATTTATTCCTTTTATGACACTGGCATCTTTGCTTGCTATTACAGCCTATATGATGCAGCTAGATCTCAAAAGAAGAGAGATGGAACAGGCCCAGCAGCAAGCAAAAGAGATTATCAAGCAAACTGAAGAAGAGACAGAAGAAGAACTTCTCGTACAGCCAGAGAGTATATCTTTTGAGATCGGTTATACACTTATCCCAATGGTGGATGAAAAGCAAGGTGGTGAGCTTGTCAAGCGTATAAAATCATTGCGAAAGCAGCTGAGTAAAGAGCTCGGTATTATTATCCCTTTAATACATATCAAAGATAATCTTGAGCTGCAATCAGGCGAATATCGTATTTTGATTCGGGGGATAGAGGTAGCTCGCGGTGAGGTCTATCCAGAAAAATATCTAGCAATCGATACTGGTAGTACGAAAGGGGAGATTGAAGGGATTGAGACGAGAGAGCCAACATTTAACCTCAAAGCCTACTGGATTGATATAAGCCAAAAAGATAGAGCCAAAATATTAGGGTATACCGTAGTAGATGTGGCAACAGTTATTATTACTCATCTCTCAGAAGTAATTAAAAACCATTCGTATGAGATCTTGGGACGCAGTGAGACAAAAGATCTTGTCGAAGCACTTGCAAAGCGTTATCCGATAGTTAAAGAGATTATTCCTGAGCAGGTCTCTTACTCTGTACTACATAGAGTGTTGCAAAATCTGCTAAGAGAAAATATTCCCATCAAAGATCTACTTACTATCATAGAGTCTCTTGCAGATAATATTACAAAAACAGCAGACACAGATATATTGACTGAACTTGTACGTGAATCATTATCGCGCCTTATTACTTCTATCTATGCCAAAGATGGTGTTTTGTATGCAATGACGTTGGGGAGTTCCAGTGAAGAGTATCTTTTTGAAAAAATCAAAGAGTATGAGGGTAATTTGCCACCTCTAGATCCTCTTATGCTTCAAAACTTTATCACACAGATAAATGCAAATTTAGAAAAGTTTATTATCAATCAGCGTACCCCTGTTTTACTCACTTCATCATCTGTAAGGCGATATGTGAGAAAGATTTTAGAGCCCTATTTGGCAAATGTAGCGGTGCTTGCATACAATGAGATTGAGCCAAAAACAAAACTCAATGTCGTAGCTAAGGTTGAATTACATGGAAATAGTTAAGTATGAAGGTTACAACCTTGATGAGCTGATACAGCAAGCAAAAAAAGAGTACGGCGATGAGGTGAAAATAATAAGCTACGAAGTGAGTGAGAAGGGATTGATTCCTTTTTTGAAAAAGAAAAAATATTCACTTTTTGTTCAAGTTCCAACACCAGAAGAGGGTTTTTTTGATATTTTGGCAAAAGAGGAGAAAAATCAAGAGGTAGATCGCTTTTTAGAGCGTATAGAGAAGATGATTGATAAAAAGATTGAACCTTTGAAAAAAGCGATAGTAAAAGGTGAAGTGAATTTTGGAGAGGTGCCTCCACATGCCAATGTTGCAGCTCCACTCAATTTTGCAGAAGAGTTCAAAGAGTTTACAGGAGATGCTTTAGAGCTTATTAAGCTTCTTATCAAAAAAGATGTAGATCCAAAAATTGCAAAACTTCTTGTTAAAGAGTCCTGTGGATTTGATATTGATGCAAATAAGTTTGATCTTAACACCTCTTTTTTTAAAGAGGCTCTTGTCAAAGCCATAGAAAAAAAGATTAAATTCAAAGGCCCCCTCAAAATCCAAAAAGGTGCCTTTAAGGTTTTTGCTTTTGTAGGTCCAACTGGTGTTGGAAAAACAACAAATCTTTTTAAAATAGCTTCTGAGCTTGTTATCAACCAAAAACTCAAAATTGCAGTTATAAGTATTGATACATTTAAAGTAGGAGCTATTCAGCAAGCACGTTCATTTTCTAATATTCTCAATATCCCTTTTTATGCAATAACTGATTCAAAAAACCTCAAAAAGACGTTGCAAAATCTTAATGGAGTCGATGTAGTGCTCATTGATACAGTGGGGCGTAGTCACTATGATTATTGGCGACTTGGTGAGATGAAAGAGATTTTAGGAAGTGGAAGCGACTTTATGGAGATATCATTAGTTATTAGCTGTAACTATAAAAACTCTGAAGCGATGGAGATTGTCAACCGCTATCGAACTTTTTTCCCTATAAGCGAGATCTTTTTTACAAAAATTGATGAGACATATAAGCCTGGAATTTTACTCAATCTTCCTATCAAAAGTAACATTCCGGTCTCATTTATTAGTACTGGGCAAAAGGTTCCAGAAGATATTCGAGTACTTAATCCTGAGAGGATTGCCAACTATATATTAGGTGAGAGTGTATGATTGATCAAGCGAGTGGTCTAAGAGAACTTGTATCCAAAAGTGATACAAAAAATAGCAAATTTATTACCATTGCTAGTGGAAAAGGGGGCGTAGGTAAGACCAATTTTGCTGTCAATTTTTCTTATATATTGGCAAATGAGTTTAAAAAGAGGGTGCTCCTTATTGATGCAGATATAGGTATGGCGAACGTGCATCTCTTTTTAGGCTTGGATAAAGGCAAGAATATTAAGCATCTTTTTACAGGTGAGAAAATAGAAAATATTATCCAACATGCTGTCGGATTTGATGTGTTGGTAGGCTTTTCGGGTATTGATGATTTTTTTGAAATGGAAGATGTCTCGATACAGACTGTGATTAATCAGCTTGAACTCGTGTCACAAAAGTATGACTATATTATTATAGACACAGGAGCTGGAATAGATGAAAAGGTTGCATCCTTTTTGCGAGCGTCGCATAAATCGTATGTGATTACTACTCCAGAACCAACTGCACTCATGGATGCGTATGCACTTATAAAGACGCTTTATAATCTCTATAAATATGACAACTTCAAAATAGTTGTCAATATGTGTAAAAACAAAGAGGAGGGGGAGCAGACATTCAATAAACTTAAAATTTCTACAAATAAATTTCTCGGAATAGATATAGAGCTGCTAGGGGTTCTTCCCTTTACAAACAATCTTCGTCAAGCAGTAAAGAGAAAAGAGCTTGTTGCAGTACTCTATCCAAAGGATGGATACACTAATAGTATAAGAAGAATATGCAAAGAGGAGCTCAAAGTCGAATCTGTAACTCATGATAAATTTTGGCAAAAACTCTTTGATTTTATGGGAAAGAATTAACGTATGAAAGTTACTGTGGAGCGAAAACAGCAGATCATACTCGATAATACCCCCTTAGTAAAAAAAGTGGCGTCAAAAATCTTTTTTAAACTGCCACGTGATGCGGGTATAGAGTTTGATGAGCTGGTAAACACAGGCATTATAGGTCTCATAAAAGCAATTGACAAATTTGATGAGAGCAAAGCCCAATTTTCCACGTATGCGTATATAAAAATCAGAGGAGAAATTTTAGATTATTTGCGCAGCCTTCACATAATGCCTCGTAGTATGCGTGAAAAGATAAAAAAAGAGAAAGAGGAGGGCAAAGATATTCCTCTTTCAAATTTAGCTATAATGATAAGTATGGATAAGGCTATTGGATCTGGCGATGATTCGATGCGCCTTATAGATGTGATGATAAGTGATGATATAGGGCCCGAAGATCAGGCGATCTCTTCCCAAGTTGGAGACTTGATTACTATGGCTATGGAGCAGCTGAGCGAGAAGGAGAAGAGAACATTGCAGATGTTCTTCTTTGAAGAGCGGGAGCCAAAAGAGATTGCGCAAACGTTGGGGATTTCCCAGTCGCGTGTATCACAGATAAAGACGCAGGCTATTAAAAAACTTAAAACTATTTTAAAAGATCTGGAGCAGACATGAACATTTTTGATCTCTTGCTCAAACAGGGTTTTGTCTCTTCACAGCAGGGTGTAGTAGTAAAAGGTGCTGCTATATCTCAAAAAGAGAGTTTTACCCAAATCCTTGGAAAAATCCTGCAACTACCCAAAAATAGGCAAGAGAGCATAAAAGCACTGCATGAAAAAAGTCCCGTTTTACGTAATATTTTTATATTATCCAATCAAAAATTTCCAACTACTCAAAATAATTTAAGTTCTCCCAACAAAATACAACTATATAATGTATTAAAAAAGTACAATGAGATTGTAAGTAATCAGCAATATGATAATGAAAAGTTCTTGCAAAGTTTTGAAAAAGAGCAAAAGCCACGCATTGTGCAAAGAGATGAGAAACGGGCTTTTATCCGTGAGGATAGTGTTGCACAAAAAATAACCCCACATACAGATGCCAATCTATTAAACAATAAAGATTTACAGCAAGATGCTTTAAAAAGATTACAGCAGTCAAATAAAGATAAGTTTTATGAAACTGGCCATGAAACTGTTGTTGTAAAAGATAAAAAGCAGTTTGAGAGTACATTTACAAATCATGCTTCTCCAACTATAGAGGTAAAATCTTATAAAAAACATATAATAAAAAGAGAAGCTGCGCTTTCTAATTCCTATAGTGAGCCTGCAGCAAAACAAACGAAAAAGCAGACTTCTGCAAAGAATCAGGAAAAGTCAAAAAAAGATCTACCTTTGCAAAATATAGAAAATCTTCAAAACTCTTTCCCAGGCAATATAATCCAAGAACAACAAAAGCCCGTTAAAGCAAAAGTAGTTGCCGAGCAAAAAAAGAGTAAAAGCCAGACTGTATCAAAGGTATTTGCAAAACAAAAAACCATCCAGTCTTCAGCAACAAATTGGAAAAGAGAAACATCTGCTAATGATGAGATGCAGTTAAATGAAATAAAAAATATACAAAAGAGTGCAGGTAATATCCAAAGCTCTATCAAAACCAATAACCTTCATGCTCTACAACTTTCTCAAAGTCAGTCAATGTTTATGGATAATAAGCGTAATTTTAGAAAAGATAAAGATCAATTGCATAATATATCGCAAAGAAACGAAAATATTCTCGAAGCATCTTATGATTTGCCCTCTATGAAAACAGCAATAAAAAGAGATTTTGATAAGAAAATATCCCTTATGTCGTCATCAAAAATAAAGATAAATAAGCTGCATACAATACATAAAGAAAAAATAGCAAATAGAATAAAGGAATCTACTATACAGCTACAGACAAGCACTGATATTGATAGAGATTTGGCAGAAGTCATCCTCCATTTAAAGCATAATAACCATGATGGAACGCAACAAACAATAAATAGAGATCTTCCAAACCATAGTGAAAAGAGAGGCGTAGAGCAGGCTATGCTACAGCAAAACTCTTCAGGAAGTTACGATAGTCAAAGTCATGATATGTTTCATGATGATAATGGTCATTTGGCGCAAGAGTTTATGCAAACTGAAGGCGAGCATGAGTTTTTTGAGCAGAGTCTGCAACAAAGAGCTGTACGTATAAAAATAGAAAACACCTATATCAATATATCTATGGCACAAAATTGTCTCAATCTTCATTTTGTATCCCAATCTCCGCTCCAGTTACAACCAGATTTGCAAGAATATGTTGAAAGTGTAATGAAAGATAGCGGATATGAAAAGTATAGAGTAAGAATAAAAGATAGAGAAAAACAGACAGAGTTCTTTTCTGAGGACAGTAGTGAACAAACAAAGAGTGCAAATGGCTCAGTGAATGTTAAGGTTTAGTCTTTTTCTTCTACTTTTTCCTCTTTTTGTAACTGCTGAAGTTAACACTGCTCAAGAAACTCTCTCTTTTTCACAAGAAGGTAATGCTACACAACAAATTTCGAAAATTTATAAAAAGGAAAAAAGAGTTTTTGAAAACGCCATGCGAGACTTTCGCTATGGATCCTATTATAGAGCATTGGATGAATTTACCTATTTGACAAAATTTCCTCAATCTCCTTATTATCTGCAATCTCTTTTTATGGTTGCTCATACCTATCTCTATATTGGAAAAAGAATCGGAGATAAGAAGTATCTCTGGTCTGCAATAAACTATCTGAATACGTACTTAGCAAAAGGTGGTAAAAAAGATAGCGAGTACTACTATCTCAAAGGAAATATTTACGAAAATCTTGGATTTTATGAAAGAGCATTTTCAAATTATAAAATAGCTTTTAAACAAGCTACTACGAAAAAAGAGAAGCTCAATATCCTCATGGGGCTCTTGCGTACAGCTGTATGGCTCAAAAGAATGGATTTAGCAACAAAATATATGCTTATTCTTACAATTGAAAATTTAGAGAAAAAGCAAAAAAAGGAGTTTGCTTTTTTGCAAGGAATGTACTACTTTGCAAAAGGCGAGTATGGAAAGGCTTTGGAGTTTTTCAAAAAAACCTATAGAGATTTTGAGAGCTATCTTATTGACAATCCCTCTTATTACTACTATGTTGCAGAAAATGCATACAGATATGGAGATCTGAAATTTGCTGAATTGCTATTTCGTAGGATCTTGAATTATGTGAAAAATAAAGAGGTATTGCAAAAAGCCCTTTTGCGCTTGGGTGATATTAAGTTTTTGCAAAAAGATTACAAAAGTAGCATCAACTACTATATTCGTCTCATAAAAAGCTTTCCGCAAACCTCTATGGCTACAGTAGCAAGACTAAAACTTCTCTATATTATCCAGCAAGATAAAAAGAGTGCTTATTACATTAAAAAATATTTTCCTGATGAGGAATTTTTACAAGACCCCTTAAGATTTATAGTAAAAACACTGGTCAAATATCGCAACAGCTATATAGGACTCTTTGCACTTGCCAACTTTGGACTTGAAGCTTTTTCTCTTGATAGTCAAAAACTCTATAAGCGATTAAGCTGGGAGCTATCTTTGGTCTCTGCAAAGCAGTTGAAGTATGAGCACAAAGAGTATTTTGCGCGGCTTTGGCAAGAGTATATCGATACAAAGCACTCTCATGCTCTATGTATGCTTTATAGTGCTAATCCGGAGTTTTTTAAGGCTATTTTTAATCTGCAAACACTTTTACGTATTGCCTCTTTTTTGCATGGATGTAAGAAAGAGTCTTTGCGCATAGCTCTTTTAGAGTATCTGTCTAAACGCTACAACACACAAGAGGTATTTTACGCATATCTTGAAGCACTCTATCAAAATAGAATGTTTGATAAAGCTTTGGAGGTTTTACAAAAAAGTAAGGTACATAGCTATAAATTTTACAAACTCTATGCAAAAATCTGCTTTATTGCACAAAAAGAGTGTCCAGGGGTCTATGAAAAAACTGTAGCTCTGTGTCCTAAAAGCGATCTTTATAGAAATATTTTTGCCAAAATAGTTTTGCTGCGCACAAACAAAGTAGATACCACATTTTTACATGATCAAAGTCTTTTGTTAGCTAAAAATTATGAACATGATGAGGTAGTGCAAAAATTTGTACAACTCTTTGCTAAAAAGCTTCTTGATAAAGAGCAGTATGAAAAGCTTATTGATCTTTTGGGACCATTAGCAAAACAGATTCAAAAAGACTGCTTCTTAAATGGCGTATTATCTCTCTCTTATGTTAGAATTGGTAAAATAGAGTATGCTAAGAAGTTGGTAGAGTCCGCAAAAGATTGCAATACAACATGGAATATATTGGCAAAACTCGCGATAGAAGATATGCTGCTGCAAGCTGCTGTGAAGGAATAGATATGTGGGATAAAATTGATAAAATTTCTCAAACTGCCTCATTTTACCTTGAAAGAACAAAAGTTATCCAATCAAATATTGCCAATGCTGATACACCAGGATATGTGCCTAAAGAACTGGTTTTTGCAAAAGAGTTAGAGCGTAGTATGGAGCTGAAAAAAGATAATCCAAAACATATTGAACCTACAAGTAATGGGAAAAAATTTAAAGAGATAGAGCTTTCAAAAATACGGGGATATGATGATAACCGTGTTGATATACAAGAAGAGCTTGCAAAGCTTGCTGAGAGTTCGATTATGTATAAATCTTTAGCAGAAAATCTCAAAAAAGAGTTTGCAAAACTTAAACTTGTCATTAGTGGGAGATAACGATGATTTTCAAAGGGCTTGAAGTTTCACAAACTGGTCTTTCTGTACAAAAATATAGAATGGACATCATTTCGAGCAACATGGCAAATAGCAATGCAGTTGATGACAAAGGCAATCCATACAGACGAAAAATCCCAGTATTTGAAGAGGTTCTTGATGCCCAAAATGGTGTGCCTCTTTCAAAAGTTGCTATTAAGGAGGTGATGGAGGATCAAACACCATATAAACTCAAATACGATCCACAGAACCCTTTAGCTGATGAGAGAGGATATGTGAAACTGCCAAATATAGATCCTATGCGAGAAATGGTTGATATGATTTCTGCAATGAGGACTTATGAAGCAAATCTTACAGCATTTAATACACAAAAAGATATGCTTCTTAAAAGCTTAGAAATTATAAAAGTGTAAGGAATAAAAAATGAAAATAGATGGTGTATCAAGTGCACTTTCTGCAAATATTGCGCAAATCCAAACATCTCAAAAGAGTGATTTTGCAGATCTTGTAGAAAAATTTGTTGCAGATATCAATGGTGATCTTCAAGCTGCTAGTAATGCACAAGCAAAACTTATACAAGGCGATGTAGATAATATGATTGAGCTTATGAGCACCATAGAAAAAGCTGATATTTCTCTCCGCCTTGCTACTGAAATTCGCAACAAGGCTATTGAAGCTTATCAAGAGATTATGCGTATGCAGGTATGAGGTGAGTAATTGGCACTAGATTTTACTACACTTCAAACAAAAGCAAAAGAGCTTTTTGAAAACCAGAATTTCCTTAAAACACTTTTTTTAGCTCTTAGTGTTATAGCTATTATTATCCTTCTCTCAGCCCTTCTCTTTCGTGATATTTCAAAAGAGCGCTACGGAGTACTCTATACCAACCTAAGTCCTGATGATGCAGGAAAAATTCTCTCTGAACTGCAGCAAGAAAATATTCCTTATGAAGTCAAAGGTGATGGATCTATTATTCTTGTACCAAAAGATAAAATTTATGATGTTCGCCTCAAGCTTGCTGCAAAAGGTATTCCCTCATCGCATGATGTAGGATTTGAGATCTTTAATGAGCCTAAAATGGGAGCTACCCATTTTCAAGAAAACATTAATTATATTCGTGCAATTGAAGGTGAATTAGCCCGTACTATCAAAAAGATTGATGCAATCAAGGAAGCAAAAGTCAACATTGCATTGCCACAAGATTCTATATTTGCGAGAGAAGAGGATGAAGCAAAAGCATCTGTTATTGTTTCACTATGGCCTGGTAAAGATTTGAGTAAAGAGCAGGTTAAAGCAATTATATTTCTCGTTTCTCATGCAGTTGCCAAACTCAAACCACAAAATATAACTGTAGTTGACAATCAAGGGCGAGTGCTCTCAGATCTCGTTGCCAATGAAAAACAAGATGAGCCTAGCGATATTGTCAATATCAAAAGAAAAATCAAACGAGAGATTGAAAAGAGCATTCAATCGATGCTAGCACGAGCTCTTGGAGCACAAAAAGTCGTAGTACGAGCAAGTGTAGATGTAGAGACCTCTAAAGTTGATAAAAAAGATGAGATATATGATCCAGATAAAGTAGCTGTTGTTAGTGAGAGAAAGATTCAAGAAAAAACAAAAGGATTTGAGAAGCAAAAAGCAGGTGCTCCAGGAACGCCGACAAATGTTCCAGCCACTATTAATCGAAAAAACAACAATCTCCTTCTAGATAAAAATAAAAAAGATGTTACTACCAATTATGATGTGACAAAATCGTACATAGTTACTAAGAAGAATGTTTTTAAAGTAAAAAAGATAAGTGTTGGGGTACTTGTAGATGGCAAATACATTAAAAAAATCGATAAAAACGGCACCGTTACAGTAGAGTATGTACCAAGAAGCAAAGAGGAGCTTGCTGCTTATGAGCGTCTTATAAAGAGTGCAATTGGGTTTGATGAGCAGCGAGGGGATAAAGTTACTGTAGTTAGTGTACCTTTTGAGACTACAAAACCGGCTGAGAGTGTAGCTGCTCCTCAAGAAAAAACTATGCAAATGTATCTTCTTATAGCAGCTATAGCATTACTGGTATTGATACTTTTTGGACTTGTTGCTACACTCTTGATGAAAAGAAGAAGAGCGAAGTTACAAGAGCTAGAAGTTAAACAAGAAGAAGCGTTGCAAGGCGCCGGGGCACAAGCAGCAGAAGCCGCAGCAGCGCTCCATGCGAAAGAAGAAGATATTTTTAATTTTGAGAAAGAGCCCCTTTATACAAGAATTTTGGAAGTTGCAGAAGAAAATCCCGATATACTTGCAGATATGATTAGCAAATGGATAAAAGAAGAGAGCAAATGAAATTAGAACTTGACGATTTTACAGCTTTTGAGCAGATGCAAGAGGCGAGTAAAGAGATCAAAGAAAAAGTTGATACATCAAATTTTGATGAAAAAATAAAGGAGATAGAGCGCTTCTATCAGCAAAAAATAGAAGAGATGGAGAAAGAGTATAAAGAGCTCATAGCCAAAGTGTCAAAGGAGAGTTATGAGCAGGGATTTAGTGATGCGGAGCAGAAATTTAATAAGATTCTTGAGGTTAAAATCCAAGAACTAAAATCTCATTTTTTACAAGAAAAAGAGCAAGAGATTGCACATCTGCAGACTAAATACCTCGATTTTGAGAAAGAGTTTGCACAAAAATACAATCTTTTTCTCCACCGTTTCACGGATATTGTACTGGATAATGTCAATGAAATACTAGAGTTTCTTTTTATTGACAAAAAAAATATGCAAACTGTTACCGAAGCCATAGAGAAACTACTGGAGGACTTTAGCAACTATATGCCACTTGATATTATTGTTTCGCCAAATATGTATGAAGATATAAAAAAGCGTTTTGAAACAGTACAAGTAAAAAAGAGTGAGGAACTAAAAGAAAACGAATTTATTATAGAGTTTCACGATTTTAAAATAGAAAATAAAATAGAAGAAAAGTTGAATGTTATAAAAGATGAAATTAAAAGAGAGACTAAAAAGCTTACCTAAGTTTATTGTCAAAGGACGTATCATAGGGGTAAGCGGCCCTATTATAGAGGCCTATTTGCCTAATGTTTCCATTGGGGATTCATGCTATTTGGAAAATGGACTAGAAGCAGAAGTAGTTGGTTTTAAAGAGGGCAAAACTTTGCTCATGGCTTATGATGATACAAGAGGTATTAAAGTTGGGAGTTTTGTTGAAGCTTCACTAGAGAGAGTGAATGTAGGTGTAGGAGAAGATCTGTTAGGCTGTGTAATAGATCCATTTGGAAATCCTCTTAATAAAGATTTTGTTCGCTATGAGAATAAATATTACCTCAAAAATGATCCGCTCAATCCCTTACTTCGTGACCGCATCAAAGAGCCTCTTGATATTGGCATACGTAGCATCAATGGATTATTAACGATTGGAAAAGGGCAAAGAGTAGGTATTTTTGCAAGTGCTGGTGTTGGAAAAAGTACCCTACTTGGTATGATTTCTCGCTATACTGAAGCGGATGTCAACGTAATTGCACTCATAGGAGAGCGAGGGAGAGAGGTAAGAGAGTTTATTGAAGATAATTTAACCGACAAAGCATTGCAAAAATCTGTAGTGGTTGCTGCAACATCCGATCAAACACCTTTGGCAAAAGTAAGAGCAGTCTATGTTGCAATTGCTATTGCTAACTATTTTTCTAATCGCAATAAAAATGTCCTTTTTCTTGTAGATTCTCTCACAAGACTTGCGATGGCGCAGCGTGAAATTGGTCTTGCCATAGGCGAGCCGCCCACCTCCAAAGGGTACACCCCTTCAGTCTTTTCACTTTTACCAAAAATCATAGAACAAGCCGGAACATTTAGTGGAAAAGGATCAATTACTGGTATTTATACTGTTCTTGTAGAGGGAGACGAGATAGCAAGTGACCCTGTAGCTGATGCAGCGGTAGGATTTTTAGACGGTCATATAGTGCTATCAAAAGAGATGGCACAAAAAAGAATCTTTCCAGCAGTGGATCCTCTAAAAAGTATTAGTCGTCTTGCTCCTCAACTTGTAAGTGATGAAGTAGCACAGATGCAGTCTACATTTATTAATCTTCTTGCAACATACAAAGATGCTGAAGATATGATCAATATGGGGCTTTATAAAAAGGGATCTTCACCAAAAATAGATTTGGCAATCAAAAATTATGACAAGCTTGAAGCATTTCTTAAGCAATCAGTCGATACTAAAAAAAATCTGCAAGAGAGCTTTTTAGAACTGCAAAAATTGATAAATTCTATTGAATCTACCTAAAATTCGTTAATTTTAAAGTTTAATTAATTTTGTTTGGGTTACAATCTTTTTTAACTAGCATTATAAAGGTGATTTATGGCGACTAGCGCTATCGACACACTTCAAGGTCTTAGTGGCAAAGAGATCAAAGTCTATGATGCAAATTATGACAACTCTCAAATAGACCAAGAAGGTTTTTTGAAAGTACTGCTTACATCATTCCAGTATCAAGATCCTTTTGAAGCGCAAGATATTACAAAATTCATAGATAATACTGTGAAGCTTCGCGAGTTAGAAGTGATGAAAAATTTTGAAGATTCTGTGAATGCTCTTAATAATAATAATACACTTTTTATGAATGCTACTAATCTAATAGGAAAAAAAGTTTTATATAAGGGTGATAACACGTATGTACTAAATGGCAAGAGTGAAGTACAATTTTCTTTGAAAAAAGATGCTAACTATGCTGTAGTATATCTGAGTAATAAAGAGGGAGAGATTGTAGCCAAAAAAGAGTATAGTGATCTTAAAGCAAATGAGAAATATGTTTTCGAGGTGAATGATGAAACGATTGAAGATGGATATTATAAAGTAAGTGTGGTTGCCCAAGAGGGTGAAGAGAGGGTGGATGCGAAAGTAAAAGCTACTGCGCTTGTTATAGGAATAGAAAAAGATGGTGCAAATATCGTAGCAATTTATGATAAAGGTACCATCGATATAGCAAATATTGAGAAAATAGGAGGCTAAAATGCTCCAGTCATTTTATACAGGAAATACGGGGTTAGGGGCAAACAGGGATTGGTTATCTGTGATTTCAGATAATATTGCCAATGTAAATACGAACGGTTACAAGCAAGAGGTTGTCAATTTTAATGATTTGGTTTCAAGCTCTCTGACAACATTTTCAGCAGGTGGAGCACCAAAAAATAGAGAGATAGGTGGTGGATCTTTTGTTGGATCAACTACAAAAGATTTTAGTCAAGGGGCATTTAAAAACACCAATCAACCACTCTCGCTTGCTCTTGATGGAGAAGGTTTTTTTATGGTACGCAGTCCCAGTGCCAAAGATCTGCAATATTATACAAGAGATGGAAATTTTAGAGTAGATGCCAACGGAGATATTATCAACCAGTCTGGATATAAATTGCAAGGATGGAAACTCGATAATAATGGAAATATGGCTGGAGCTTTAGGGGATGTGAATATTCCAAACTCTTTAGCACCTCATATGACATCTCAAGTAAGTTTTGAAGAACCAACAAATCTTGATTCAAGTGTACCTGTCCCTGCCAATGCTACTTTTAAGCCTAGCGATTCTTCTAGTTATAACTATGTTAATACTATACCAGCTTACGATAGTTTAGGTAATCAGCATATTCTCTATTTCTATTTTGTCAAAAGTGGTAGTGCAAATAATACATGGGATGTTTATTCATTCCTGGATATTCCTGATGATAACAATATTCCCCCTAAACATACTTTAACATTTGATACAAATGGAAAACTAAGTGGTGGGGCAAATGAGCAACTTTCATTTACTTTGACTAATGGAGCAACATCACCTTTGACAATAGATGTTTCTTATCAAAATATAAAGCAAGTTGCCTCCGATTTTATTTTTTACTCGCAACAAGATGGTTATGGCAAGGGTGATTTGATGAACATCTCTGTTTCAGAAGATGGTGTTGTCAAAGGTTCTTATACCAATGGCCAGGTAAAAGATATTGCAAGACTAGGTGTTGCTACATTCAAAGATAAAGAGATTCTCATAAGAAAAGGAGACAACCTCTACCTCCCTAACCAAAAAACATTTACGCCGATAATAGTACCAGGAGGAGTGATTAGTAAAATACGAAGTGGTATGCTTGAGATGAGCAATGTAGATATCTCAAAAGAGTTTATCAATCTCATTACTGCGCAACGGGCATACCAAGCCAATGCAAAAACAATCACAACAAGCGATCAGATCCTCCAAACAACAATGGATATAAAACGCTAAAATAAAGGTATTTGATGGCTGAAGAGACAAAGGAGCAGCAAGAGGAGAAGAAAGGCGGTAAAAAAAAGCTCATTCTTATCCTCCTTATACTGCTTATACTCTTAGGAGGTGGAGGAGCAGCTGCTTATAAATTTTTGGTGCTTGATAAGAAAAAAGAGGAGCAAAAAGAGAAAAAGGCCGAAAAAGTTGTTGAAGAGATTAAAAATGTAGAAGACCTTGGTGTACAGTTTGATGTAGGTACATTTATTGTAAATCTCCAAGATAAAGATGCTGACAGATACCTTAAAATTAGCATTGTACTCGATGTACAAGATGAAAAAATCAAAGCAGAGCTTGATAAGAGACTTCCACAGGTAAAAGATGCAATTACGACACTGCTTTTTACAAAAAGTTCAAGTGAACTAAGAACCGCAGAAGGAATAGAGGAGCTTAAAGAGGAGATTTTAAAGCGAGTTAATGCCATTTTACCTATTGGTGGTGTGAAAAATGTCTATTTTACTGACTTTGTCATTCAAACAGCATAATGGGTTATAATCATGGAAAATCCACAAAATCCAGGATTAGAGTTTTTACAAGATATCAATCTCAAGCTTAGTATAAATGTGGGTAGTGTAGAGAAGCTGCTCGTAGAGATACTTGCTCTCAAAGAGGGTGATGTGATAGAGCTTGATAAGAGTGTAGAAGAGTATGTGACAGTCACTCTCAACGATGCCCCCTTTGCTATTGGGGAGATTGTTATTGCAAATGAAAAATATGGCGTGAGGATAGTTGATCTTGCAGGATAGCTATGCGATAATCAAATTTCTTGCTACTTTTTCTCTTATAATAGTTTTTCTCTATGCGCTCTACTACTATTTTAATAATAACTTTCCAAAACTCTCCAGGCAAAACAGAGAGATCAAAATCAAAGAGACCAAAATTCTTGGAAGAAACAGATATATCTATTTAGTAGAGATTAAAGATGATATTATATTGCTTGCCTCTGATGAAAATGGCATAAGAGTATTGAAAGAGTGGAAGAAAGAGAGGGAAAGTGTATAGACTATTTGGAATATTTGCTTTTTTAACATTACCTCTCTTTGCTGCAGGTGTTGTGGAAGAAACTGTTGCACAGCTTAAAAATCTTGACATTTCTCTTAAGATCCTCTTTCTTATAACTATCCTCAGTCTCGCACCAGCAATTTTGATTACTGTTACCTCTTTTACACGTATTGTTATTGTACTCTCTTTGCTTCGTCATGCACTAGGTATCCCCCAGTCTCCGCCAAATCAAGTAATTATTGCATTGGCTCTCTTTTTGACATTTTTTATTATGAAACCTGTATTTATCGATATCAATACACAAGCAATTGAACCTTATATGCAAAAAAAAATTGATGATAAAACTGCACTAGATCTGGCAATTAAACCAGTAAAAAAATTTCTGCTGCAAAACACCCAAAAAAAAGATATTCAACTCTTTTTAAATATTACAAAAGAGCGGGTAACAAAGCCAGAAGATATTTCGCTTACTACCCTTATTCCTGCATTTTTAGTCAGTGAGATAAAAATCGCTTTTGAGGTTGCTTTTGTAATATTTTTACCATTTTTGGTAATAGATCTCTTGGTAGCAAGTATCTTGATGTCTATGGGGATGATGATGATACCTCCTATGATGATATCACTCCCTTTTAAGTTAATTTTGTTTATACTCTCTGATGGATGGGAACTTTTGATTAAAGCTTTAATAGAGAGTTACAAATGAATCTAGATCAAGTAATAACACTCATTGAGCAGATGCTCAAAACCTCTTTAATTGTTGGGGGACCTGTTCTTCTTACAGCATTTGGGGTGGGGATGTTGGTAAGTATTTTTCAAGCAGCCACACAGATCCAAGAGATGACACTTACATTCATTCCAAAAATTGTAGCAACTGTTATTGCTTTAATAGTGTTTGGTTCATGGATGTTTGTAGAGCTTACCGACTATTTTCGATCTATTTTTGAATCAATCCACACACTGATACAATGACACCTCTTGTCACTGTACATGATGCCATTGCGATATCACTTGTTTTTACGCGTGTTATAGCCATATTTTTGAGTTTTCCATTTTTCAATACTACAATGATCCCAACAAATGTCAAAATTTTATTAGTGGTGAGTCTTTCATTTTTTATAGTCAAAAATATCTCATTTACGTTCTCTTTGGAAGATATCACACTCTACAAAATCTTACTCATGATTCTTTTAGAGCTGCTCATAGGATTTGGTATAGGACTTTTAGTCAATTTTTTTGTATCGGCATTTTCCTATGCAGCAGAAATAATAAGCTATTTTATGGGACTAACAGTTGTTAATATGTTTGATCCAACTTATGGGCAAATTTCAGTATTGAGTAAACTCTTTTTGATGCTTTTTTATATAATTTTTTTTGCTTCTGGTGCTTATGGGTATTTTGTTTCGGCGCTTTTTATGAGTTTTTCATATATTCCATTGGGCATGATGCATATCCAGGGAGGATTTTGGCAATTTATCATACAAAATAGTTTTACAATTTTTGTTTTGGCTTTTAAACTAGCTTTTCCTTTTGCACTTATCCTCTATCTCGTTAATCTTGCTTTAGCTCTTGTGAATCGTCTCATACCCCAAATCAATGTTTTTATTGTGGGATTGCCTTTGCAGATATTTATAGGTCTTGCAGCTTTGGCGTTAGGAGCTTCTGTGATTGTCTTTACTGGAGAGCAGTATCTCAAAGATCTCATTCACAATATAATATATCTTATAAAAAGTTCAGGAAAATAGATGGCCAAAGATCCAGATAAAACCGAAAAGGCCACCCCCCGGAGGCGTGAGAAGGCGCGCGAAGAGGGGCAGGTGGCCAAGAGTATGGATATTGCTATTAGCGCCTCTTTAATAACAGTTTTTTTGACACTGCTTTTTTATATACCTTTTGCCTTTGAGAGACTCTATAAAATTTTTATCCATTTTTTCTCTGATCCATTGCACAATATCCCAGAATATAATTACGCTATTATTTATGAGATAGTAAAAGATCTTGCTATTTTACTTCTCCCTATTTTTGGTTTGCTTCTTATTATAGGCATATTTTCCAATATTGCGCAGTTTGGTTTTTTGTTTACTTTCAAACCTCTCATTCCAAAATTAGAAAAAATTGACCCTATCTCTGGCCTTAAAAGGATCTTCTCTCTCAAGACACTTTTTGAACTGTTTAAAAATCTCTTAAAACTCATAGTGGCTACAGTTGTTTCATACTACTTAGTAAGTTACTTACTTGAAGGGGTATTGCGGTTAGCTGCAACAGGAATCTATGATGATGCATATTTGATGATGAAATATACACTTATAATGATTTTGGGATTTGCGCTTCTTTCAATTCCTGTGAGTGTTATTGACTTTTTCTTTCGTAAGTACGAGTTTGAAGAGAATATTAAAATGAGTAAACAAGAGATAAAAGAGGAGCAAAAACTCTATGAAGGAAATCCACAAATAAAATCTGCCATTAGAAAGAAAATGCGTGAGATGAGCCTAACACGAATGATGGCTGAAGTTGCAAAAGCAGATGTAGTCATTACCAACCCAGAGCACTATGCCGTTGCCTTGAAATATGAAAGAGGCAAAATGCAAGCACCCAAAGTAGTGGCAAAGGGTGTAGATAGAATTGCCCTGCGCATAAAAGAAGAGGCAAGGCTTCACAATGTACCAATTGAAGAGAATCCTCCTTTAGCAAGAGCTCTTTATCAAGCGTGTGATATAGGAGATTTTGTACCAGAGAGTCTCTATCAAGCGATTGCTAAAATATTTGCTAAAATCTATAAAAAGCAGGGACTACACAGCTAGAGTAACTCTATTGCGCCCCTCTTTTTTGGATAGATACAAGGCATTATCAGCCCGTTTAATCGCTGCATCAATATTATCTTCATTTTCAGGATCAAATTGCGTCACACCCAGACTAATCGTCACTTTGCCAACTTCTTCAAATGAATGATTTTCTACAAGTTTACGAATCTTTTCTGCAAGTTTCATAGCATTTTTTATATCTGTCTCTGGAGCTAATATAATAAACTCCTCTCCACCCCAGCGAAAAGCGTAATCGTATCTTCGAATATTTTTGCGAATAATTTGTGAGATCTCTTTGAGTACCAGATCACCTATATCATGTCCATATGTATCGTTGATAAGTTTAAATTTGTCTATATCAAACATTATAATTGCAAAAGGCCTTTTGTGCCTTTTTGCTCTTTGGATCTCTTGCTCTGCAATAGAATAGAATTTGTAACGATTATAAAGCTTGGTAAGCTTATCTGTCACAGCCATCATCTCAAAGCGAGTTCTCGTCTCAAGTACGTAGTAAATGAATAGGAGTACTATTGCTATAATGATATTGCTGAGGATGACATTTTGCCAAAAGATCGTCTCGAAAATTGCTGCATTGGAGTCTGGTTTATATGATATGAGATATCCTATATGCTCTTTTCCTTTTATGGCAAGAAATGAGACTGTGTAATATGTGTCATCTATTTTTGTCAAAATAGCAAAATTTTTTCTTTTGGCTAAAGAGGAAGCGATTTTCTCTTTTATTGTACTATTAATGCGATGGATGAGCTCTTTTTGCCTACTATTTTGTAGCGACTTAGAGCTTTGTTCATAGTAAAAATCTTTGTGAAGATCGCTTTGGACAAAGAGGTAGTTGCCGTAGCTAAAGACCTTTTTATTGATAAGTGTACCATTTATGATATATTCATAATAACCTTTGAAAAGTTTTGCAAGTCTATTTTTGAATACATTGTAACTGATAGCTGCTTTATAGATTCCTACCATATTGCGTTGAAAATAGAATGGTTTTTTAAATTCAATGACCAGCTCATTTGTTGTCTCTTTTTTTTCGAAAAGTTTACTCTTTTTTCTCTTTATTGGTGCTATTTTATGCATACTCGCTACAATATTGCCAGAAGGATCATAGATAGTGAGATAGTTTATCTCATATTTTTGCAATAATCTAAATTTTTGACTCAAGACCTTTTCTATCTCTTTTCCTACTTTTGAATCTTTTTGCCACGACACAAGGAGCTGGAGAAATTTTGTATTGTGACTCAACTCATCATAAAAGAAGTTTGCAAGCATACGATAAGCATACTTAGTAGCTTGGTATTCAGAGTAGAGTTTTTCTATCTGTTGTGCAAGGTAGAGTTTTGTGCGTTCTCTTTTGTCAATACTAAAATAGTAGGTGGCAATGGCACTGAGTGTAACATACACTATAAGAAAAAAGAGGATACGTATGAAGCTATTTTTTTTCATGTTTCTTGAGTTGGGTGAGGATTTTGACTATTTTACTTAGTGACTCTGGAGCTACATAATTGAGTGCTTCGCCTGCTTTTCTTGAGTTCATATTATAAAGAATATATGCTGCAATTTTTGGATCTTCTATTTTTGAGAGTTTCTCTCCAGCATATTCTGGATCCATACCTTCAAAATCTTTTGCAAGCTTTTTGAACCTTTGAGACTCTATCTGGGCAATCTGCTTTTCTATAGTAGCATTGAGATCTTGGAGTGCCTTCTTTTGCGCTTTTATCTCTTGGAGCAGTTTTTTATTTTTGGCAATCTTTGCTTCTACAACAGTTTTAAGCTCTTGGAGCTTTTTGAGTTCTTTGGATATCTCTTTGCATTCATTAGCAAACAGCAAGCTGCTGATACTAACTATGAAAAAGAGTTTTACGTAAATGGCTCTCATCTGCTAACCTGTTTTCCTCTTGCATTTTTTTATGTTGTGCTTTGATGCGCTGTTTTTGTAGCATCTTTTCTAAAGCCTTTTTTTGGCTAAAAATCTCTTTAAGTTCTATTTTTATCTCTTCAATCTCTTCTTCTAATGCTCTCTTTTGCTGGTTAAGTTGTGTGATCTCTTTTTTGAGCTCTTTTTGTAAAGCTTTTGCATTATGTAAAGAAAAGAGAGATTCATACTCTTGTGAGTCTAGTAAATCTATCTTACTCTTTTTTTGATCTATTTTTTCTTGGAGATCTTCTATCTTTTTTTGCAGATTTGCTATTACAAATCTTTTCTTATCGATAAGAATGCTTTTTTGTTTTATAAAAAACTTGAAGCTCTTCTCTTTCATTGGCGTTTTCTTTTGAGTTGGGCATGTTTGAGCTGCTCTTTGAGCACAAATTCTAAAATCTGCTCTTTTATCTCTTTGTCAACATTATCGAAGAGGGTACGAAAGCAGATACTTTTCGGTCTTCTATCGATTTCGAGCACTTTGGAGCTTAGGTTATATGTATGTTTGTCGAGATTAAAAATAAGCTCTATATTATCACCAAACTTTACCTTTTTTAATATATCATTATCATTTTTTGCACAAAACTTTGCCCCTCCCGCACTAATATCGACAAACCTCCCTTCAAAAACGTTTTGTTCATCATTGGTATAGATAATGAAATTGAGAGGAATATCTATTTTTATGCGAGGAGTTTCCCGACGTTGCGTTCTACTTAGTTCAAATGTATGAGGAATCTTAATAATTGTTTTACCAGACTCTTTGAGGATTTCCGCTATTGGTTGCTCAAAACTATAAATCCCATCATCTTGACGGATAAAGACTATTTTAACATACTCTCCCGGGTGTGTAGAGAGCGGAAGGTCGCCATCGATTACGAGCCAATACATATATTTTTCATCTTTATCGTAGAGTGCGACATCGAGGGCTTTATTGTTTGATAGAATCATACGCCCATTTTGAAATACTTCAATATCTTTTGTTGTGATAAGAGGAATATAGGGGCTTACTACTTCAAAATCGAGTTTTTTTCTCAGACTCCTAACAAGCTCCTCATCTGGATGGGGATCTGTTTTTATATAGAGATCCATTACCTTTTCAAAAGGCGCTTTAAATTCCAATACAAGCATGGGATCGCGCTCCATCTTATGGGCATATTTCCAAAGAGTCTCTTTTTCGCGCTCATTTAGTTCACGTTCTTTGGCATATATATCAAAATAGTGCTGGATGTTTTTCTCTTTGAGTCTCTTTTGCAAAATTGTACCAATGATAAAAAAGAGAACTATTGCCAAAAAAAAGAGCACCACTATAAGTATTGTAGTAGTCTCATCTCCATGCCAATACTGCGTAGCAAGCTTGAGCGTATCAAAACGCGAGAGATTTTCTTGCACAAAGAACCTTTTTGTTTTTTTTAATTATAGTCAAAATGGAATAAATTTGTCCAAAAACTAAAAAAATCCATTTTCATGCCAATAATATGAGAGTAAAAAAAACCAAGGAGACAAAAATGGCACTCAGAGTAAACTACAACTACCAGGCGGACTTCGGACATGTAAATATGCTCAAAAATGAGCAAAAGCTCAATACGTCATTAGAGAGACTCGAGTCTGGCCTTCGCATCAACAGTGCAAAAGATGATGCAGCAGGTCTTTTTATCGCAGATCAGCTCAACCTCGTAGCAAAAGCATTAGAACAAGGCTCAAGAAATGCCAATGACGGTATCAGTGCAGCGCAGATTGCTGAATCGACTCTTGGTCAGATTTATGATAAATTGACTACAATGTATACCAAAGCTTCTCAGGCAGCCAACGATACCAATGATGCAAATGCGAGAAATGCGTTGCAACAGGATATCCTTAAGCTTGCAGATGCAATTCAAAAAATCTCTGAGACTACAGAATTCAACGGTCAAAAGCTTTTGACAGGATCTTTTGTAGGCAAAACAATCCATTTTGGACCAAGAGCAGAGCAGACTCTGTCAATGTCTATCCAAAGTTCACAAACAAGACATATTGGTGGACTTGCAGAAGTACAGGGTACATTTATAACAGGTGATGCAAATGCATTTTCTAATAGCGCACCTGGTACTGTAGGATCTGGAGATTCCATTGAGATAAATGGTACGGATATCATGTCCTGGTATAGAACCGAATATGGTACAGAAGCAGATGCATATAATTTCGCACAAGTTGTTAATAAATATATCGATGGTGTAGAAGCTGTTGCTACCAATAAAATTACTGGATCTGCATTTAATGGAACCAATTTTTTTGAAGGAACTGGACTTAGTGGTACAACTTCCGGAACTGTAGAGGAAAGTGTAGACGTAACTCTTGATTTGGCGATTACAGGATCAAAAGGTTCTCAAACTGTCTCTATTTCTAAAACTCTTACGGATGAAGATCCAAATGCAGATTTAACGATCGACGAAGTGATCAATGCAATCAATACTGCTACAGAAAAGACCGGAGTTGTAGCGAAAAATGATAATGGAAAAATTGTTTTAGAAGATATCAATGGTGGAAATATCAAAATTAAAGCAAGTGGTAAGTTACAAAATACAGCTGGGTACACTAATAGTGGCGACGAATCTGCCAAAATACATATAGAGCAGCTTGGACTTGGCATAAAAAAAGATACAAGTAACAATGAATTGACTGTCGATGCTTCTACAACAGATGAAAGTATTGATTGGCATCATGGAGGTATTGTTCAACTTCTTGCAGATGATGCCTTTACTTTTAAAGGAAGCAGTTCATCTATTTTGACTGCGTTTGGCTTAGATAGTGCATATACAACTGAGACTACAATCAATCCTGATACTACAAAATATAATCTTGATAAAATAGATGTCACCACACAAAAAGGTGCAGAAACTGCAATGAAAATTTTAAATTCTGCAATCAAAACGGTCGATAAACTTCGATCTTCACTTGGTTCAATTCAACAAAACTTGCAAACCATCATCGATAACAATGACTTTTCTGCAACGCAAACAAGAGAAGCAGAAAGCCGCATCCGCAATGTTGACTTTGCTAAAGAGATGGCAGAGTTTACAAAACAGCAAACTCTCATGCAGTCTGGCATCTCTATGCTTGCACAGGCAAAACAGCTGCCACAAATGGTATTGCAACTGCTTCGATAAGGGAACATCCCTTATCGATTCTTTAACTAAGCCTGGAGGTTTAGTTAAGGAATCAAGGAGTTAGTCATGGATGTAAAAGCGATTCAATCTACACAGGCTGCAATAGATATGCATACTGCAAATACTTATAATAAAAATAACACTATTTCTGAAAACGAGCAAAAAAAACAAGATGAGATCTTCCAAAAACTCAGCCCTTCTGCTCAACATGCTATAATACAAAAGAGTATAGATGCATTCAATGAAAAGATGAAGATGATGGACTCACAGCTGCGCATAGAGTTTGATAAAGATACAGGCATCAAGGTAGTCAAGATAGTAGACGAAAAAACAAAAGAGGTGATTCGTCAAATCCCTGACGAGGCGATGCTCAAAATTGCCAAGTATATCGATGAGTTGACGGGGCTTTTGTTTGAAAAACATATATAAAGGAACACAATGGCCGGTGAGATAAATTTTTCAGGGCTGAGTAACACCGGATTTGACTATGATGCTTATCTTAGCAAATTAGCTGAGCTTAAATCTATCAGTATACAAAATATCCAGGCACAACAAACAAAAATAGTTAGTAAGCAAACAAGTATAGTAAGTATCAAAAGTGCATTGAGCTCCCTTTCTTCTCCTTTGCAAAAATTGCAACAAGATGATACGTACCAAAATCTTGAAGCAAGTCTCAGTAATAGTAAAATTGCCAGTGTAAGTGTGGATGCAAGTAGCGCACAAACTGGCGAATATGAACTTGAGGTAGTGCAAAAAGCTAGAGCGAACTCTTATGTCGTCTCTTGGTCGCAAGATATCGATGATGCGAGTAAGACGCTTGGTGCTAATGGTCAGCTTAGCATCGAATACAAAAAAGATGGGCAAGATCAGAGCCTCACTATCGATTATAGCGACAAATCTCTCAATGACATCGTTGCACAAATCAACCAAAGCGAGGATCTTAAAGCCACAATAGTCAATACCGGCTCAAATACCAATCCTTCTTATAAACTTCTAATAACTGCGAAAAACACAGGGCTCGATAACGCAATCACAGGAGTGAGCGATAGTGATGGAGATGATACTGTAGGGTTTGATACGAGAAGCTCAGTTACCTATGAGACGCTTCAGGCACAAGATGCGCAAATCAAACTCAATGGAATGCTTTTTACTAGTGTTACGGATAGATTTGAAAATATTTTGAGTGGGGTAACGATTGAGGCAAAGGAAGCTGGAGAGAGCTCGCTCACAATCAAGAAAAACTACAATGATATAGAGAGCTCTTTGAAAAAGATCCTTGATACTTACAACACCTTAAAAGATACAATTACCAAAGAGACTGGTAAGTCTGGGGCTTTAAAGGGTGAGACGAGTCTTTTTAGTATCACAAGAGGGTTCTTTGGGCAAATATCCGAGCTTGCACGATATGGGTTTATCCAAAGTCCTGGTGATGGCGAGACAGCCAAAGGAAAACTGGAGCTTGACAGAGAAAAACTTGAAGATTTTTTGCAAAACAATGCAAATGCAGCCAAAATCATCAAAGATTTTGCCCGTAACACAGAAAACTTTGTTAGCACTTATACTGACAACCTTACCGATATGAATAACCGATACACCCAGCAAGTAGATAGATTGCAAAAAGAGATGGAGATAAAATCAAATAGGATCCATGAAGAGCTGAGTGCAATGCGCAAGAGGTTTATTAAAGTTAATGCTTACCTTTCTCAGCTCAAGTCTCTCCAGACTTCCATTGAAAACTTTGCAAAATCTTTCACACAAAATAACCAATAGAAGGAATACTCCATGCAAAACCCCTATGAAGTCTACTTGAAAAATCAAGATACAGTCAACTCCCAAGAGGAGTTGCTTCTTAAAACCTTTGAAAATATCTTAGCTAAACTCGACTTTGTCAAGATGGCAATTGAAGAGCAGCAGATTGAAGTAAAAGCGAGGGAAATTGGCAAACTTATTGATGTTTTAGAAATTATGAGAAATTCTCTCGATTTTGAACATGGCAGGGAAGTTGCAAAGAATCTCGATGCTATTTACGCTTTTTGTATCGATGAGCTGATAAAAGCAAACGCTACAAATGATCATGCATATATACAAAATGTCAAAGAGATCCTTTTACCAATAAAAGAGGGGTTTGAGCAGGTAGCAAAATGAGCGATAAACTCCTACGTACACTCAAAAAACATAAAAAAGATTTGCAAGAGGGTGCTTCTATTGATGGACTGATAGAAGAGATTGCACTTTTGCAAAAAGAAATCGAAAAATGTTCTGACAATGAACTTCAAAGTGTTAGAGAGTTAATTGAAGAGATAGTCAAACTTGTTGAGCAAGAAAAAAAAGAGATACTGCAATATATAGAAATAGAAGAGAAAAAAGAGAAAACTCTTGCAAGTTATGCGAAGAGTTTTCGTTGTTAATTACGCTGCAAAATATTTAAGCAAAGAGAGATCTTTGTTTTGATTAAAGACTGCAGTGGAGGCTTCGTAGGCAACTTTTGATTGCTCAAGTTTTGTTATTACTTCTGCTATATCTGTATCTTCAAGTGATGATATCATCTCATTGTATGAAGTTTTGAAGGTATTGTACTGCTCTTCAAATTTATCCATTGTTTTGAGCTGGTTTCCAATTTTTGCTCTTGTGCTATCGATTTTTTTCATCTCTTCATCAAAATCGTTTAGGATAGATTCATCTATCTGTGTGAGATCACCATTTTGTATAGCAGAATGAATATCATCTATAAGTTTTACAATTTTTAGCTGCTTGAGTTGATTCCCGTTACTATCAACGATAGGATTATTGTTCTCATCCACAAGAGGAACTAGTGTGCCTAACGCTTCAGCACCGTTGAATGTAGCATCTACCTCATAACCATCTCCGTACCCTTTGGATATAGGTACTTTTTGCACCTCTTCATTCCCTCCATAGATGCCATCATAGGTTTTACCATTTGTAGCTTGGACGCTTTCAAAAGCTTTGCTATCGCTCTTGGTACCTGCAAAGAGGTGTACATCACCATACTGGGTATTTGCCTGTTCAATGATATACTTTTTGAGCCCTTGGAGATAGTCATCGACAATTTGCGCATCTTCGAAATCAAGCACACCATGATTGAGGAGTCTTACGATCTCTACTCTTGCATCTTGCGCTGTTTCATAGATATTGCTAATAGCATTTTCTGCAGTCTCTTGTCTATTGCGCACATCAGTGATATTGTTTAAGAAATTATCAATCTCCTTATTTGTTTGGCGCATCTTCAAAGATTTTGCAATAGCGACCATATCTTCAGATGGTGAGAGAATGCGTTTGCCTGAAGTGAGCTGATCGGTATATTTTGCTATCTCTTTTTGTTTCGTTTTAATCTGTTGGAGAAATGTATTGTATGATTGTATATTGCTGATTCTCATCTCATCCTCTCTTTATAGCTTCTTTTGCCATTATCGGATCATTATAATATAATTTTAGCGTACAATATCCATTAGTACATCTAATAATTTATCTGTTACGTTAAGCACTCTCGCAGCGGCCTCGTATGATCGTTGCAGTTGTGTAAGATTAACAAGCTCTTCATCGAGGTTTACACCACTGATATCTTGGATCTTCTTATCTATTGCATCAATCATATTTTTGCTATCTTGTGCAAGATATTTATGAAAGTTTCTCTTGTTTGCAATATCGCTTACGATATCTTTATAATAATCATGAAATGTCTTGTTATCAAGATCGGTAATCTTCTTATACTGGAGTGCATAAAGAGATTTCATATTTTCATTGTTTGATACACTCCCGTCACTTGAGGCAGCAATATCTTTTTGCTGAAGTGCTTCATTAAAAGAGATATTAGCAATATTGATTGTAGTATTGTTGTCGGGTAAAAAAAGAGCACTACCATCTATTCCGTCAAGTGTTTTTCCCGCTTTATGTTGTGCATTGTTCTCTTTTGCAAAGCTGATAACAAAATTGTTGAGTTTTTCTATAGCTTTATCAAGAGTTTTATCGACTTCGAGTTTTGCTGCTAGTTTTCCTTTTTTAAATTCATCAGTAAGCTCCACTCCATCAATCGAAAGAACACTTTTTTGGAGAGTGAGACTATTTTGCAGTGTTGTTTGAGTGCTTGAAAAAGAGACATTAAAACTTGTATCAAACACTACTAAAGCATGCCCTTTGGCGCTGAAAATGTCTGCTGTACCGTTGCTGTTGTAACGGACTTTGATATCTATATATTGACTCAAATCTTTAATAATTTTATCCCGTTGATTGAGCAGGGTGTTTCTCTTTTCTTGGCTAGGTATCAAAGCAGAAGATGATTCCCCTAAAGCTATGTTGATTTTTGTAAGAGAATTGGTAAGGTTATTGATCTGCTCTATATCTTTTTGCATTGCTATTTGCATGTTTTGTTTTTCATCTGCAAGCATTCTGTAAGATGAAGTAAATTTTGAAACAAGGACTTTAGCACTGTTGATAAAAGACTCTCTTGCTGCCATATTGGTTGGCTCAGCTACGATATCGTTTATAGCAGAAAAGTAATCATCAAGCTCTTGTGAAAAACCGGCTCCTTGAATATCATTGAAAATCTGTTCAATATTTGCCAAGGAAGAGTTTATCTCTTCATGAAAATTGTAATTTTGATTTTCATGGATATATCTATCAAAGTAGCGCTGATCAAATATTCTATGTGCTTCGGCAAGCGTTACGCCATAATTTGAAAGCTCTGTAAATACTGCACGCTCTCTTGCATAATCTTTGTTATTGACATTGTTGATATTTTTATTGACAAGATCAATACCTTTTTGGAAGCTGTTTAATGACTGGCCATTGATGTTGAGCAGGTTAAAAAGAGCCATATCTACACCTTTTTATTGAAAAAACCCTCTTTGGATGTAGATATATTACCATCTTTTGTATATTTTGTGGGAGCATTTGCAGCGTAAATTGCATCAAAAATGTCATTGATAAATTCTATGTTGTTGACTGCAAGACTTCTATTGCGCTCTGTCCACTCATCTATGAGACGCAATTCTTGCGTAAACTGTTCCACATCCTCTTTTTCCAATGCTAAAATATCATGCAAGAGCTTCTCTTTTTGCTCTACCACTTTCATTAATTTACTTGATACATCTTTATCTTTAACACTGTTTATGAGTAGTTCATTCTCTTCTTTGAGAAGTTCGATAAAATCTTTGAGTAGCTCTTGCACATTCATGATTATTCCACCGTTACTGATTTGGCCAAGTTTCTTGGCATATCTACGTCATTGCCGAGCCTAATGGCAATTTCCATAGCCAAAAGCTGCAATACTACAGCCATCTCATAGTATTCGAGCATATAGTGATCCCATGTCTGTATACGGACAAAATCATCCGCAAGTTCAAACTCTTGTGAGCTGATTGCACAAATTGTAGAATCTCTTGCACTAAGCTCTTCTACATTGCTTTTGATTTTGTCATAGAGGAGGTTCTTTGGCATAAGTGCAATAGTAAAGAGCTCAGGGTCCGCAAGGGCTATAGGCCCATGTTTCATCTCTCCAGCTGGGTAGCCTTCTGCGTGGAGATAACTAATCTCTTTGAGCTTCAATGCTCCCTCAAGTGCTAAAGGAAAGAATATATCGCGTCCAATGAAAAAAAATCCATGACCATGGAGGTAGCGTTTTGACAGACGCCGAATACGCTCATGGAGATTCTCATCAACTTTTAGCGCATGTGGTGTATGCAGCAGCGCTTCTATCTCTTTTGCACGTGAGTTTTCATCGAGTCTATTTGTATATTGAGAGAGATAGAGAGCTAGCATCCATAGTACAATCACTTGCGTTGTAAATGCTTTGGTACTTGCAACCCCTTTTTCTATACCTGCTCGAGTAAGAATAGTGCGATCTGCAAGTCGTACAATCGATGAGTTATCTACATTGCATATAGCTAAAGTTTTAAGGCCTGCACTTTTAGCCATCTTGAGAGCTTCAAGAGTATCAGCTGTCTCACCACTTTGGCTAATAACAATAAAGAGCGTATCTGTATGTAAAACAGGATCTTTATAGCGAAACTCACTAGCTATCTCGCAAGATACAGGAAAGCGAGCAAGTTTTTCTATAAGATAGGCGCCGCTGAGTCCTGCATGGTAGCTGGTACCGCATGCACATATTTTAATTGCATTGATGTTTTGTAAAAATTCACTCTCAATCTCTTCAAACTCTATATGTGAGTTAACCACTCTTCCCATCATCGTCTCAGTAATCACATCGCTTTGCTCATAGATCTCTTTTTCCATAAAAAAGCGATATCCGCCTTTTTGTGCAAGTTCTTTGTTGATTGTGAGTGGTTGAAAATCGGGCTCGATGTGCTCTTCATTTTTAAAGAGTGTAACTTTGCCATACGCAGCTACTCCCCACTCTCCATCTTCAAGATAGTGCACCTCTTTTGCGTGTGCTATAAGGGGAGCATCACTAGAAGCAAAATAGATCTCTTTTTCATTTTTGCCAACTATAAGAGGGGAACCTTCTTTTGCAAAGAAGATCTTATCTGGTGCAGCTTTTGTTATAAGTAAAATTGCATAAGCGCCTTTGAGTGCATCGATAGTTGCTTTAAAAGCTTTGAGAGGATCATTTAACTCTTTTAAATTTTTTTCAAAAAGGTGTACGATTACTTCTGTATCAGTTTGACTGACAAATTTTGCATCGATACTTTCTTTAAGCTCTTTATAGTTTTCTATGATTCCATTATGGACAACATAACTAAACTCTCCTAAATGGGGATGTGCATTGAGTTCTGTTGGTTTGCCATGAGTTGCCCATCTTGTATGAGCGATGCCGACACCAAAGCCCTCTACTTTCATATCAGCACATTTACGGCGGAGATTTTCGAGTTTTCCTACAGCTTTGCAAATTTTAAGCTCGCTCTTTTGCAGTATTGCTAATCCTGCACTATCATATCCTCTATATTCGAGCTCTCTTAAGCCATCAAGCAAAAACTCTTTGATATTATTTTGTCCAATGTAACCAACAATTCCGCACACCAGCTACTCTCCTAGCAATTTTTTCAAGATTTCCTCAGTTCTTGTACAAAAGTTTCCATTCTTTTCTATCAAAAAGAGATCCTTCGCTCTTTTTTTTATAGTGTGTATTTTTGCTGTGGCTATATCGATACCAAATTCATCAAAAACTTTTGCTATAAAAGCGAGCAAACCTTTTTGATTGGGTGCTTCTATACCCATCATTGCATAAGTTTTTGAGTGATTACAATCGATTTTTATACCACTTTTTTCGATTATCGGACGTTTGAGGTGAATTTTTTTGCTCATATCAAAAGAATCTTCGATTACTTGTGTAATAAAGTCGATATTCTCTTCATCTTTTTCCATAAATTCTATGCGAAAAAATTTTTTATTATCAAAGAGCTTAAAAACCTCCATAGAGACTATATCGAGGTAGGAGAGTTTTCCAAGAAGATATCCCAAATTTATAGGTGTGGTTCTAATGATCTCGATACGCAAAAAGTCATCATTTTTTATTTTGTATGTATATTCATTGGTTTCATAGGCTATTTTTGATATTTCGATGATCTCTTCGGTTTTATGCTTTATAAAAAAGAGATTCGATTCTATAGATAAAATACGTTTTTGCAGCATCCTTGGCAGAGCAAGAAATGCTGCATTTTTCTTCAGTGCATTCTCTTTTTTGAGCCTTTTACTCACTTCATCTAGTATTTCGCTTCTTTGCAAAGATTCAAGTGCAAGTGTATAAAGCTCTTTGAGAAGTTTTGCATTGTATGAAGTATAGACATTGTTTCCTACACCATTAACATCAGCATATGTGAGAAGATAGAGCATATCGAGCCTCTTTTTGTTTTTGAGAGGTGCTACGAAAGAGAGAAGCACTTTTTCATTATGAAAATCTTTATTGTATGCGTTATCTGTCATATCTGTGTGGTGTTTGATAAGAATTGCGCCCGTTTCAATTAGGTCTGAAGAAAATCCCAACTTTTGTGCATAAGTCTTAAAAAGTTTAGCACCAACCTCGTGGTGCCTTTGTCGTCTGCCCTTACCACTATCATGGAGGAGTAAAACAAGTTTGAGAAGAGCTTTTTCTTCATCATTTAAATTATTCCAGAGATTTTGTAAGTGCGGATCATCCATCTCCTCCAATGCTTTGATACACATGAGCGAATGAATATCAACGGGGTATTTGTGGTATCCATCAAATTGCGGCATAAACATTACTTTTTTAAGAGGAGGTACTACATTTGCGAGGAGATTGCTTTTATGTAAAAGGCATAAGACGGGGTAGAGACTGTTTTTATAGTAGAGTTTTTTGATGGTTTTAGCAGTCGTTTTTGCTAATTGCTTGGGAGATTTTACTTTTTTTGCAAAGTGCACAAGGCTTGGATCATATTTTTTAAATTCATTCTGTACAAGAAAATCAAGAAACGATTTAAGTGCATTTTCTTGTATAAAATAGGATGCAAATCCCGTCTCTTCACATATGAAGAGTTTCTCTTTTACTCTACCACTATGGAGATTTGGAATATTTTGTGCATTAAACAGATATTTTCTTATCATCTTTTTTGTATAGATTTGAGAAAAAGTATCAATTGTATGCATAGCTTGGAGGGTTTTTGTGACGAGATTTTGCTGCTTTTTCTGTGGTGTTGTACCTTTGACATCAAGCTTTGTTGCTACATCAGGTATATATTGTAGTAAAAGTCTATCCTCTTTTTTCTTAGCTACAAGATGAAGAGCTGCACGGATACGAAAGAGCCATTCAAGTGCGACACGATACTCTTTATACTCTTCTTCATTGAAAAGTGTGCCAATGAGATTTTTTAAAGAAGTTATGCCATATATTACGTTTGCAATCCAGTAAACCAGATTTGCATCGCGCAGGCTTCCAACTCCCTCTTTTATATGTGGCTCCATCGCAAAAGGGTATTTGTGTCTGCGTTTTTTTGCCTCTTCTATTTTTGCCAAAATATACTCTTTTTGATTATATTGGCGCACCTTTGCAAGCTCATTTTCATATTTAAACCATAAATATTTGCTTCCTATCAAAAAACGCGATTCTAAGAGAGCAGTTTTGATAGTATTATCACTTTTTGCTATCTTTTGGATCTCTTTTAACTCATGAACCCTATGGCCGAGTTTGAGTTTCGTATCCCAGATAATATAGAGAATCTTTTCTATGAGAGCTTTGATATGGTACCCTTCAGTCTCTTCATATAAAATCAAAAGATCTATATCTGAATAGGGAGCGAGCTGTTCTCTTCCATAACTTCCAAGAGCAATAACTGTTATGGGAATGGCATTTGAAAGGGGAGTGTAGATTCCAAACATCTTTCGTACTGCCACTTTGTATATAGCAGTAATAATAGAGTCAATATACCTTGTATGTTTGACAAGAAAATCTTTTCCTTGAGTTTTATCGAATAGTTGATCTAATTTTTTGAAATATTCATTTATTGAGTTGCGAAGTGCTTTGGAGATAGTGAGATCGTCTGCATTTTCATTGAGAAGATCCTCAATAACATATTTTATATCCAAGTCTGCCCTTTTTTTGTATAATATTATACAAAACTTAGAAGAGGGGTAGATGGATATTCTCCAAAAACTAGAAAACGGTGAGCGGCTCGGTATTGATGAAGGTGTACAGCTCTATGATTTAGATCTTTTTACATTAGCAAAATATGCTGATAAAAAGCGAAAAGATTTGTACGGTAAGAAAAGTTTTTTTAATATCAATCGTCATATAAATCCAACAAATATCTGTAAAGACATCTGTAAGTTCTGCGCTTTTAGTGCCAACCGCAAAAATCCAAATCCTTATACTATGAGCCATGATGAAGTTTTGGCAATAGTCGAAGATGCAAGTAAGCGAGGTATCAAAGAGGTGCATATCGTCTCAGCGCATAATGACAAAGCTGGACTTGATTGGTATTTGGGGATGTTTCGCAAAATTAAAGAGCAATTTCCTCATATTCATATAAAAGCCCTCACTGCAGCTGAGGTGAATTTTTTGGCAAAAGAGTATGGTCTTGAGTTTGAAGAGATGATCGATTTGATGATTGAAAATGGTGTAGATAGTATGCCAGGAGGTGGCGCGGAAATATTTGATGAAGAGGTAAGAGAATATATCTGCAAAGGAAAAGTTACAAGCCAAGAGTGGTTGTACATTCATAGACTTTGGCACAAAAGAGGGCGTAAAAGTAATGCCACAATGCTTTTTGGCCATGTAGAAAAGAGGGAGCATCGTATAGATCATATGCTGCGACTGCGCAATCTTCAAGATGAGACGGGGGGCTTTAACTGTTTTATTCCTCTTATTTATCAAAAAGAGAACAACTACCTCAAAGTCCAAAATTTTGTAACAGGCCAGGAGTATCTCAAAACTATAGCAATTGCAAGGATCTTGCTTGATAACATTCCTCATATCAAAGCCTATTGGGCTACCTCTACGCTCAATCTTGCACTTGTTGCGCAGGAGTTTGGTGCAGATGATTTAGATGGTACAATTGAGCGCGAAGCTATTCAAAGTGCTGCAGGTGCCAAAAGCCGGAATGGTGTGCCACTAGAAGAATTTGTAGCACTTATTAAAGATAGCGGTTTTATTCCTGTCGAACGTGACAGCCTCTACAAAGAAATAAAAGTTTGGTAATGCGTTATTACAGCTACGAAGAATTTATAAGAGATCTCAAAACTCTTACAAAAAAAATAGATTTTAAGTTTGATGCAATAGTTGCAATAAGTAGAGGTGGTTTAACGATTGCCCATTTTTTGGGAGAGTATTACAATATTCGTAGTGTTTATGCAATTAGTGCAATTGGCTATGAGGATCAAAAGAAATTACCATGTGTTACTATAGGCAATATTCCAGACCTTAGTTGCCATGAACGCATTTTAATTGTAGATGAGATCGTTGATTCTGGTGAGACATTGGAGCGTGTGATTGCACAGGTAAAGGAGAAATTTCCTCATCTTACTTGCAAGTCTGCAGTGCTGTTTTATAAATCGAGTGCAAAGTTTCAGCCAGATTTTTTTGTACAATATGCCGATGAATGGATAGATTTTTTTTGGACAAGGGATTTACATGATACTTATGATAGATAATTACGATAGCTTTACATATAACATTGTGCAGTACTGCTTAGAGCTTGGAGCAAATCTCAAAGTTATTCGCAATGACGAAATGAGTGTAGAAGAGATAGAAAAACTCAATCCTGAAAAAATTATTATTTCACCAGGCCCTGCTACGCCAAATGAGGCTGGAATAAGTCTTGATGTTGTCAAAAAGTTTGCTGAGAGAAAACCTATTCTTGGGATTTGCCTTGGACATCAAACTATTGCGCAAGCTTTTGGGGGAGAGATTATTCAAGCAAAAAATATGATGCATGGAAAAACTTCGCAAATTGTAGTCAGTGACAATACAAAAATTTTTAACAAACTCCCTAAAGAGTTTCGTGCTACACGTTACCATTCTCTTGTTGTCAATCAAAACAACCTTCCATCTATTATCAAGCCAACTGCTTATAGCAAAGATGATAAAGAGATTATGGCATTGGAAGTGGCAGGAAGACCGATATATGGTGTACAATTTCATCCGGAATCAATTATGAGTGAATACGGATACGAAATACTGGATAATTTCTTGCATATATGATCTTTTATTATATTCTTTTTTACTCTTTTATTCTTCTTTATGGAACATTAAAACTTGGCATAGGTCCAGATGAGGCAAAAATTGTGTTTGCCTCATCTGGATGGCTTCATACTCTTGCAAACACTCTGTATAAAATATACCCGCATGAGCTCTTTGTGCGGTTACCAGTATTACTTATCTCTATAGCAAATGTCTATCTCATATATCTTTTGGCAAAACGTTATGTAAAAAAAGAGCAAGATGCACTGCTGGCAGCAGTTATCTACTCTCTTCTTCCAGCAGTTTTAGCAACCGGTGTAATTCTCAACAAAGCCCCTTTTTTAATCTTTTTAACAGCACTTTTACTGCTTCTTTCCCCCTTTCGTATTGGTGGGATGATTCTTGCTCTCGTTCTACTCTTTTTGGATAAGGCGTTTGCAATTTTGTTTTTAGCTATTGCTTTCTATGCACTCTATAAAAAAAGATGGAGATATGCATTTTTTTATTTTATTCTCTTTTGTGCATCTTGGCTTCTTTTTGGTTTTTCTGTAGGAGGGAAGCCCAAAAGCTATTTTCTCGATACTTTTGGAGTTTTTAGTGCAATATTTTCCCCCCTTCTTTTTCTCTATTTTTTTTATGTCATCTATAGAGTTATGATAAAAGAGTATAAAGATGTTTTATGGTTTGTGAGTGCAGTAGCATTTTTGTTTGCACTATTTCTCTCTTTCAGACAAAAAATAAACCTTTTAGATTTTGCTCCTTTTGCAGTGTTTGGAGTGATTTTGATGGTACGCACTTTTTTGCATAGTGTGCGTTCACGTCTTCCAAAATATCGCAAAAAGTTTTATTTTGCTTTTGTTATTGTTATCTCTTTTATGATTCTCAATGATGCTGCTCTTTTTTTCAATGAACTTCTTTTTGGTCATCTCAAACGCCATTTTGCAAAGCAGTATTATATAGGGAAACTCCTTGCAAAAGAGCTACATCAAAGAGGTATCTCCTGTATTACTACTTCTGATACTTCACTGTCACTGCAACTGCAGTTTTATGGTATTGGCCTTTGTAGTAATTTTAAACTTTCAAAAACTTCAGGGGAAAAAATTAATATACGCTATAACAATAGGATCCTGGCGAATTATTATGTTTCTAAAAGTAACGAATAAATAGAGATAAAATATAATTTGTAACAAAAATAAACATAAAAAGAGTGAATAAACTCTTTTGAAAAAAAATAAATGAGTATATTTTAAATTAAATGTTACAATAGCACAAATCAATAATTTTTAAGGAGAACAGATGGCTCAAAGAGCGATACGTGAATACGACGGCAAGAAGCTTTTTGCACAAAATTGGGACAAATATTTTGCTCCTCTTAAATATCCTTTCGAGTCGGTACTTGTTACAAGTGGAGAGGAACTTAAAAAGAAAGCCGAGGAGCAAGGATATGAGTGGCTCAAAAACAAACCTCTTGTTGCAAAACCAGATATGCTTTTTGGAAAAAGAGGAAAAAACAATCTTGTACTTTTTAAGGTAAATAAGCCAGGTGACGTAACACTTGAAGATGCCGCAAAATGGATCGATGAAAAAAGAAATCAAGAAACTACACTTCTTAGCGGACAAAAAGGTGTTTTGACCCATTTTATTGTTGAGCCATTTACACCGCACACAGAAGATGAAGAGTACTATATTGCAGCTACTACTCTTGATGAAAACTATGATGTGCTCTATATGAGTGCTCACGGTGGTATGGAAGTAGAAGAGAATTGGGATAAAGTGGTTGAAGTGAAAATTCCAATTAATGCAAGTGATGAAGAGATTGAAAAAATTATTAAAGAGAACATTCCAGCTGATATTCCAGAAGATAAAAAAGAGACCTATGCAAATTTTGCTGTAAATTTCTATAAATTTTTTAGAGATCTCAATTTCGCATACCTTGAAATCAACCCTGTAGTTATTGTTGGCGATAATGTCTATCTTCTTGATCTTGTTGCACGACTTGATGATACTGCAGGATTCTTGATGCGAGATAAGTGGGGCGATATTGAGTTCCCAACACCTTTTGGAATGCCAGAAAAGAGTCCAGAAGAAAAAGCGATTGCAGAAGCAGACGCAAAAAGTGGTGCTTCTTTGAAACTGACTGTACTTAATCCAGAAGGAAGAATTTGGACGCTTGTGGCAGGTGGTGGTGCTTCAGTTGTCTATGCGGATACCATTGCTGACTTGGCCGGTGGTGTAGAAGATCTTGCAAACTATGGAGAATACTCTGGCGGGCCAACTACAGATGAGACACGATTTTATACTGAGACTGTGCTTGATTTAATGACCCGAAAAAAAGACCCGCAAGGAAGAGACAAAATCTTAATTATTGGTGGTGCGATAGCGAACTTTACAGATGTTGCAAAAACATTTACAGGAATCATTCAAGCTTTTGAAAAATATGCAGATAAGATGAAAGATGTAGGTGTAAGAATCTATGTAAGACGTGGCGGTCCAAATTATGAAAAAGGTTTGAAAGATATTAAAGAGGCAGCTGAGAGATTGGGACTTCCAATCAAAGTTTTTGGACCAGAAACGCATATTACAGATATCGTTCGTATGGCAATCGAAGAAGACAAAGCAAAAGCATAAGGAGAGAATGAATGGGACTTTTTACAAGAGATACACAAGCAATTTTTTGGAATAACAACAGAAGCGCTATTCAGCGTATGCTCGATTACGATTATGTAATTAAAAGAGAAAAGCCATCTGTTGCTGCTATTGTTGCACCAACGAGCTCAAATAAATTTGATAAATTTTTCTTTGGAACTGATGAAGTAATGATTCCAATCTATAGAAGCACTGAAGAGGCAGCTGCAGCACATCCAAATGCTGATGTTTTACTAAACTTTGCTTCTTTTAGAACAGCTTACGATGTGACAATGGATGCACTTCGATTCCCTCAGTTTAAAACAATTATGATTACAGCAGAAGGTATTCCTGAGCGACTTGCACGAATTATGAATAAAACTGCAAGAGATAAAGGTGTCTTAATTATTGGTCCGGCAACTGTTGGTGCAATCACTCCGGGAGCATTTAAAGTTGCAAATATCGGTGGTACAATTGAAAACATTGTAAAAAGCAAGCTTCATAGACCGGGAAGCTGTGGTCTTGTGACTCGAAGTGGTGGTCTATTTAACGAGCTTTGTAACATTATCGCTCTTAATGCAGATGGTGTTGCAGATGGTGTTGCAATTGGTGGGGATAGATTTGTTGGATCTGTCTTTATCGATCATCTTCTTCGCATGGAGAAAGATCCAAATGTAAAATATATGCTTTTGCTTGGTGAAGTTGGGGGACGGGAAGAGTATAAAGTAATCGAAGCAGTTAAAAGCGGTAAGATCACTAAGCCTGTAATTGGATGGTGTATTGGAACAATTGCGCAGCACTTTAGCAGCGGTGTTCAGTTTGGTCACGCAGGAGCTAGTGCAAATGCAGATGAAGAGACTGCAGTTGCAAAAAACCAAGCTATGAGAGAAGCTGGTATCCATGTACCTGATAGTTTTAACGATCTTCCACATGTGATCAAAGGTGTTTATGAAGAGCTTAAAGGTAAAGGTATTATTAAAGATATAGAAGAGCCTGAAGTTCCACCAATTCCTGAAGATTACGCTAAGGCTTTGGCACAAGGAAAAATCAGAAAACCGAAAAACTTTGTTTGTACTATCAGTGATGATAGAGGAGAAGAGGCAACATATGCTGGTTATCCAATTAGTAGCGTAGCAACTCCAGATACTGGTAAAACAATTGGTGATGTTGTTAGTCTTCTATGGTTTAAAAAGGTATATCCACGATGGGCAGTTGATTTTATCGAAACAGTTATCAAAACAGTTGCAGACCATGGACCAGCGGTAAGTGGTGCGCATAATGCAAAAGTTACAGCACGTGCTGGAAAATCTGTCGTAGAGAGTCTTGTAACAGGTCTTCTTACCATTGGGCCAAGATTTGGTGGAGCGATAGACGGAGCAGCTAAATATTTTAAATATGCACACGATAATAACATGAGTCCAGCAGAATTTTTGAACTATATGAAAAAACAAGGTATTCCAATTCCTGGTATTGGACACAGAATTAAGTCTGTAAGAAATCCAGATAAGAGGGTTGAAGGACTTAAAAAATTTGCAGCTGAAAACTTTCCAGCAACGCCACTGCTTGAGTACGCTTTGGAAGTAGAGAAACTTACTACTAGTAAAAAAGACAATTTGATTCTCAATGTTGATGGAACTATTGGGATTTTGATGGTAGATATGTGGCGAGCTTTGGGATACACTGAAGAGGAGATTGATGAATTTATCGAAAGTGGTACGCTCAATTCTTTCTTTATTCTTGGTAGAACGATCGGTTTCATTGGTCACATCCTTGATGAAAAACGCCTTGGTATGCCAATGTACCGCCATCCATTTGATGATATTTTGTACGATGTACAAAAGGCTGAAGAAATTAAATAAATCTATAAAAGATCGGCAACTTTTTGCCGATCCTCTCCTTTTTTCTCCTTCATTTACTCTTATTGAAGTAATTTTTGTCATTATAGTGATTGGGATTTTAGCAGCTATGGTGCTTCCAAGATTTCAAAAAAATGATGTAGTAGATGCTGCGCATCAAATTCTCTCACATATTCGCTATACCCAACATTTAGCAATAATCGATGATAAATTTAATCCTACCAAAAGTGATTGGTACAAAGAGCTATGGCAGATACGATTTTTTAAAAAGAAAAAAGCAAGTAGTGATGGAAGTACAGCTAAATGGGGATACGCAGTATTTTCAGATAAAAACAGTGGAAGCGGTTATGATGGTAATCCCAATGCAACAACTGGCGAGGTTGCAAAAGATCCATTAACCGGAAAGCTTATTAGTGGTGGATTCACAATAAACTATACTGATAAAAGAACGTTGAAACAAGCAGCAATTGAAGAGACATACAAAATCGTTGATGTACGTTTTTCTCCAAGTTGTTCTTATAGAGGTAGTAAACGAATAGTTTTTGATAATCAAGGACGTCCGCTTATAGGAGATCCACAGAGCTATATATCTGCATATACCCAATCAAAAATATTACAGCAGCAATGCGAAATTACTTTTTGTTTTTATGATAACAGTTGCAAAGCAAATTTTAAAATTGCGATTGAACCAGAGACCGGTTTTTCATATATCTCTTCAATGTCTTTTTAAAAATTGTTACAACCACTTGACAAAACCACTAGATTAAAATATAATTGCGGCTCCAAACGCGAGCGAGGTCTTTGGGGAGACCAGAGCGAGAGGGGAAAGTTGAGTGGCTCTTGACAAAGAGCTGAAAGTTTGGCATAATTTCAGTCCTCAAAAAAGAGGGGGGGGTTGAGAGAAATCTTAAGAGAGATTTCGAAGAGCTCTTGACAAAAATCAAGAGATTGAGTAAAATAACGCCCCTTGAAAAAGAGTTCGAATCACTTATCTTGAGTGAAGATGAGTGAGAGAGTTCTTGTGAATTTAAGATCTTTGACAACTAGACAGAGACGAGTCCTTTGAGTTTTAAAAGAGGATTTTAAAACTTCATAAATAGATATTTATGGAGAGTTTGATCCTGGCTCAGAGTGAACGCTGGCGGCGTGCTTAACACATGCAAGTCGAGCGAGAACGGCTCTATCCTTCGGGATAGAGTGTCAGCTAAGCGGCGCACGGGTGAGTAACACGTAGCTAACCTGCCCCATAGTGGGGGATAACAGCCCGAAAGGGCTGCTAATACCCTATACTCCTTCCATGCGAAAGTATGGTTGTGGAAAGCGTTAGCGCTATGGGATGGGGCTGCGGCCTATCAGCTAGTTGGTAGGGTAAAGGCCTACCAAGGCAATGACGGGTAGCTGGTCTGAGAGGATGGTCAGCCACACTGGAACTGAGACACGGTCCAGACTCCTACGGGAGGCAGCAGTGGGGAATATTGCACAATGGGGGAAACCCTGATGCAGCAACGCCGCGTGGAGGATGACGCCCTTCGGGGTGTAAACTCCTTTTGACAGGGAAGAAGATGACGGTACCTGTCGAATAAGCACCGGCTAACTCCGTGCCAGCAGCCGCGGTAATACGGAGGGTGCAAGCGTTACTCGGAATCACTGGGCGTAAAGGGCGCGTAGGCGGTCTGCTAAGTTGGATGTGAAAGCCCACAGCTTAACTGTGGAACTGCGTCCAAAACTGGTAGACTAGAGTCCGGAAGAGGCAGGTGGAATTGGTGGTGTAGGGGTAAAATCCGTAGAGATCACCAGGAATACCCATTGCGAAGGCGACCTGCTGGGACGGTACTGACGCTGAGGCGCGAAAGCGTGGGGAGCAAACAGGATTAGATACCCTGGTAGTCCACGCCCTAAACGATGGATGCTAGTCGTTGGGGTGCTAGTCACCTCAGTGATGCAGCTAACGCAATAAGCATCCCGCCTGGGGAGTACGGCCGCAAGGCTAAAACTCAAAGGAATAGACGGGGACCCGCACAAGCGGTGGAGCATGTGGTTTAATTCGAAGATACGCGAAGAACCTTACCTGGGCTTGACATCCCGAGAACCCTCTAGAGATAGAGGGGTGCCCCCTTTTGGGGGAGCTCGGTGACAGGTGCTGCACGGCTGTCGTCAGCTCGTGTCGTGAGATGTTGGGTTAAGTCCCGCAACGAGCGCAACCCTCGTCCTTAGTTGCCAGCACTTCGGGTGGGCACTCTAAGGAGACTGCCCGGGTAACCGGGAGGAAGGTGAGGATGACGTCAAGTCATCATGGCCCTTATGCCCAGGGCGACACACGTGCTACAATGGCGCGTACAGAGAGAGGCAATACCGCGAGGTGGAGCAAATCTCTAAAGCGCGTCCCAGTTCGGATTGCAGTCTGCAACTCGACTGCATGAAGTCGGAATCGCTAGTAATCGCGGATCAGCCATGCCGCGGTGAATACGTTCCCGGGTCTTGTACTCACCGCCCGTCACACCATGGGAGTTGAGCTCACCCGAAGCCGGGGGACCGACCCGTAAGGGGGGACCCCTGTCGACGGTGGGCTCAGCGACTGGGGTGAAGTCGTAACAAGGTAACCGTAGGAGAACCTGCGGTTGGATCACCTCCTTTCTAGAGTGATGATCCAAAGATTCGTTTCTTTGGATGGAAGAGTCAATAAGTACTCACACTTATTGGCTCAGGGGGCTCGTTCTCTGTCTAGTTGTGAGAGATCAAAGATGTTCTTTGAAAAAAAGGAAAAGTGGAGTCAGTAAGAGCTAAGAGGAGCCCTTATCAGGGGCGGAGCTTTAATAATGGGCCTGTAGCTCAGGTGGTTAGAGCGCACCCCTGATAAGGGTGAGGTCAGAGGTTCAAGTCCTCTCAGGCCCACCATGTTGAGAGAGTCTTGCATAAACTCTTTCACTCACGTACTACAAGGTACGCTACGTAAAAGAGTATGCACAATTCACTACTCAACAATGATATGGGGTCTTAGCTCAGCTGGGAGAGCGCCTGCCTTGCACGCAGGAGGTCACCGGTTCGATCCCGGTAGACTCCACCAAGATGGAAATTGGACATGAGACATTTGACATTGGAAATGAGAGTAAAGAAAAAGTATCTTATCTCCAATGTCCAATTACCAATGTCCAATGTCAAAGTCTAAATAAAATCTTCGGTGGAAGATTTTATTTAGACTTTAGGTCTATGTTATTTGACAACTCATTGTTCGTAGTAAAAGAGGTAAAAACAATAGGCAAGCTGTTTTACTTGACTAAGGTAGTTGAGTAAGGCGGCGGTGCGTCTTAGAAGTAGGTGTAAGCTACAAAGGGCGTACGGTGGATGCCTAGGGTGATGGAGGCGATGAAGGACGTGCTAGGCTGCGAAAAGCCTCGGGGAGCTGCCAAGAAGCGTTGATCCGGGGATTTCCGAATGGGGCAACCCGGCCAGTAGTAATACTGGTCACCTGACTATGTCAGGGGCGAACCCGGGGAAGTGAAACATCTCAGTACCCGGAGGAAAAGAAATCAACCGAGATTCTCCTAGTAGCGGCGAGCGAACGGGGAGTAGCCCGTCTCTGTGTAGCCTACATTATAGTCGAATTACCTGGAAAGGTAAGCCATAGAAGGTGATAGCCCTGTAGACGAAATAGTGTAGGTGGGACTAGGCAGAGACCTTGCGAGTAGGTCGGGACACGTGTTATCCTGACTGAAGATGGGGGGACCACCCTCCAAGGCTAAATACTACCATCACACCGATAGTGCACAAGTACCGTGAGGGAAAGGTGAAAAGAACCCCAGTGAGGGGAGTGAAATAGAACCTGAAACCGTATGCCTACAATCATTCGGAGCCCTATGAGCTTCGGCTCAGGGTGACGGACTGCCTTTTGCATAATGAGCCTGCGAGTTGTGGTCAGTGGCGAGGTTAAGCACACGCGAAGCCGTAGCGAAAGCGAGTCTGAATAGGGCGATTGAGTCACTGGTTGCAGACCCGAAGCCGGGTGATCTATCCATGGCCAGGCTGAAGTGGGGGTAAGACCCCATGGAGGGCCGAACCAGTGGAGGTTGAAAACTCCTTGGATGAGCTGTGGATAGGGGTGAAAGGCCAAACAAACTCGGTGATAGCTGGTTCTCTGCGAAATATATTTAGGTATAGCCTCAGGAAGTAGCTACAGGGGGTAGAGCACTGATAGGGCTAGGGCTGCTCACCGCGGTACCAAACCCTGTCAAACTCCGAATACCTGTAGTGGAATCCTGGGAGTCAGGCGTAGGGTGATAAAATCCTATGTCGAGAGGGGAACAACCCAGACTGCCGACTAAGGTCCCGAAGTTGTGACTAAGTGGAAAACGATGTGGGGCTGCTTAGACAACCAGGAGGTTGGCTTAGAAGCAGCCATCCTTTAAAGAAAGCGTAACAGCTCACTGGTCTAGCGGCCCTGCGCGGAAAATATAACGGGGCTAAGTCACACACCGAAGTCGCAGGTGCATACTGGTGTATGCGCGGTAGCAGAGCGTTCCAGTCAGCGTTGAAGCTGTACCGGTAAGGAGCAGTGGAGCGGCTGGAAGTGAGCATGCAGGCATGAGTAGCGATAAAAGTGGTGAGAATCCACTTCGCCGAAAACCCAAGGTTTCCTACGCGATGCTCGTCAACGTAGGGTTAGTCGGGTCCTAAGCCGAGTCCGAGAGGGGTAGGCGATGGGAAATCGGTTAATATTCCGATACCTACTTACTACAAGGCGATGGAGGGACGCTTAGGGCTAGCCGGGGTCCGTGATGGAATACGGGCTCGAAGGGTGTAGGCTGCTAGGTAGGCAAATCCGCCTAGCGTGAGGCCGAGACCTGACAGGCCCCCAAAGCCCTTCGGGGCGGCGGGGGAACCGGTAATGCCGTCGAGCCGAGAAAAGCTTCTAAGCCGTTTAAGTAGTAAGTAGCCCGTACCGTAAACCGACACAGGTGGGTGAGATGAGTATTCTAAGGCGCGCGGAAGAACCCTGGTCAAGGAACTCTGCAAACTGGCACCGTATCTTCGGTATAAGGTGTGCCCGTAGTAGGTGAAGGCCCATGCGGCTGGAGCCGAGGCGGGTCGCAGCGAAGCGCTCCATCCGACTGTTTATCAAAAACACAGCACTATGCTAACTCGTAAGAGGATGTATATGGTGTGACGCCTGCCCGGTGCCGGAAGGTTAAGGGGATCGCTTAGCCCTTTTGGGCGAAGGCGTGAACCGAAGCCCCGGTAAACGGCGGCCGTAACTATAACGGTCCTAAGGTAGCGAAATTCCTTGTCGGTTAAATACCGACCTGCATGAATGGCGTAACGAGATGGGGGCTGTCTCGACCAGGGATCCGGTGAAATTGTAGTGGAGGTGAAAATTCCTCCTACCCGCGGAAAGACGGAAAGACCCCGTGGACCTTTACTACAGCTTGGTACTGCCATCGGGATGAGGATGTGCAGGATAGGTGGGAGGCTGAGAAGCCAGGGCGCCAGCTCTGGTGGAGCCGTCCTTGAGATACCACCCTTCCTCATTCTGGTGGCTAACTCGCCACAGTTATCCTGTGGGAGGACAATGCCTGGCGGGTAGTTTGACTGGGGCGGTCGCCTCCTAAAGAGTAACGGAGGCTTACAAAGGTTGGCTCAAAGCGGTTGGAAATCGCTTGGAGAGTATAAAGGCATAAGCCAGCCTGACTGTGAGAGAGACAACTCGAGCAGAGACGAAAGTCGGTCTTAGTGATCCGGTGGTTCTGAGTGGAAGGGCCATCGCTCAAAGGATAAAAGGTACCCCGGGGATAACAGGCTGATCTCCCCCAAGAGCTCACATCGACGGGGAGGTTTGGCACCTCGATGTCGGCTCATCGCATCCTGGGGCTGGAGCAGGTCCCAAGGGTATGGCTGTTCGCCATTTAAAGCGGTACGCGAGCTGGGTTCAGAACGTCGTGAGACAGTTCGGTCCCTATCTTCCGTGGGCGTAGGAAGGCTGAGGAGAGCTGACCCTAGTACGAGAGGACCGGGTTGGACGTGCCACTGGTGTACCAGTTGTCCTGCCAAGGGCACCGCTGGGTAGCTATGCACGGAACGGATAACCGCTGAAGGCATCTAAGCGGGAAGCCGACTCCAAGATGAGCCTTCCCTGAAGGACGGTGGAAGACTACCACCTTGATAGGCTGGGTGTGTAAGCGCAGCAATGCGTTTAGCTGACCAGTACTAATAGTCCGTTTGGCTTACACATTTAATTATGCACCGCCGCCTTACTGAGCTACCACTCTTTTGCTACGAACAATGAGTGATCTTTCAAACAAAACTTGTCAAAAGACAAGAGAAGAGAGTCTTTTAACTCTAAAAGCCTCTCTTCTCTTGTCCTGGTGCCTATAGAGCGGAGGAAACGCCCAGTCCCATTTCGAACCTGGAAGCTAAGCTCCGCATCGCTGATGATACTGCAGCCTTCGGCTGTGGAAAAGTAGGTCGGCGCCAGGCCAAGATTTTTTCCTTCGATTACTTCTTCAATTAATATCTCACATAATTACAAAATCTAAGAAATTAACTCTTTATAGTGCATTTCTACAGTCTACTTTACAAAATTTGTATGTTACAATTGCAAGAAAAAAAGGTGTATAATGGCAAAGCTTTGGTCAGGCCGCTTTGAAAAGAGTGCAAGTAAACTTCTTGATGAATTTAATGCAAGTCTTCCATTTGATAAAGAGCTTTATGAACAAGATATTCAAGGATCTATCGCTCATGCTAAGATGTTAGCTAAACAGGGTGTTTTGAGTGAAGAAGAGAAAGAGGCAATCATTAATGGCTTGCAAAAGATTAAAGAAGAGATAGAATCAGGTAAGTTTGTATGGGATATAGCTGATGAAGATATTCATATGGCAATTGAGAAGAGACTCACACAACTTATTGGTGATGCTGGAAAAAAGCTTCACACTGCACGTAGCCGCAATGATCAAGTTGCTCTTGATTTTAGACTTTATGTACAAAAACAAAATCAAGAATTTATAGAACTCCTTAAAGACCTTATCACTACATTTGTAAATATTGCAAAGAAAACTGATGATGTTGTGTTACCTGGTATGACCCATTTACAACATGCACAACCAATAAGTTTTGCATATCACATGTTAGCATACGCATCGATGTTTAAACGAGATATAGAGCGCTTTAAAAGCTCTTATGAGCGCAATAATTACTCTCCATTAGGATGTGCGGCACTTGCAGGAACACCTCATGATATAGATAGAGAGTATACTGCAAAAGAGTTAGGTTTTAAAGCACCTACAGTCAACTGTCTTGATACTGTTAGTGATAGAGATTTTGCACTTGAAATACTCTTTAATATTGCTACAATGATGATGCATATATCAAGACTTGCTGAAGAACTAATTTTATGGAGTAGCTATGAATTTAAATTTATTATTATTAGTGATGAATATGCTACTGGAAGTTCAATCATGCCACAAAAGAAAAACCCGGATGTTCCTGAGCTCTTACGGGGAAAAACAGGAAGAAGTTATGGAAATCTTGTAAATCTTTTGACAGTGATGAAAGGTTTGCCACTAGCATATAATAAAGATATGCAAGAAGATAAAGAGGGGGTTTTTGATAGCGTAAAACATGCAAAAATCTCTGTGGTTATTCTCAATGAAGTTTTAAAAACTATGAAGATCAACAAAGAAAATATGCTCAAAGCGGCAAAAACTGGCCATCTTACAGCAACGGATTTAGCCGATTACTTAGTTGAAAAAGTTGGTATCCCTTTTCGTGAAGCACATTTTATAACGGGCAAGGCGGTAGCACTAGCTGAACATAAAGGCAAAGATATCTCTGAACTTACCTACGAAGAGCTTAATAGTATTGATGAGAGAATTGGAAAAGATGTTTTAGAGTACCTTAATCTTATCAATTCTATGAATGCACGTAACTCCTATGGAGCAACTTCAAAAGAGCAAGTGGGAAAACAGATAGCGTACTTTGAAGAGTTTTTACGTAAAGCCTAGAGGGCTTTACATGTATTTTTTGGCCTCTTCTTCAATAGCAAGATATGGCCAACTCAGTTTTGCACCTCCAAGCATGTGAAAATGCAAATGCATCACTTCCTGTCCCCCATCTTCGCCATTATTGACTATAAGCCTGTAACCTGTTTTATCAAGTTCTAACTTTTTGGCTACCTCCTGAATAAAAGGTGTCATTTTTGCCATAAGTTCAGGTGGAGTACTTTGGAAATTTTCTACATGATGTTTTGGTATGATGAGAATATGGATAGGTGCTTTAGGATTAATATCGTGAAAAGCCAAAAACTCCTCATTTTCCATCACTTTATTCGCTGGAATTTCACCAGCAACTATTTTACAAAAGATACACATAAATTTGCCTCCCTTATCTTTTTATAATCATTATTGTATTATTATACTTCAAAAAAATTTAAAGAGGTGCTATTTGCAAGATTGGCAAACAATCATAGCGCAATGTCAGTCGCTAGATGAATTAGAAAAAATCAGGATAGAGCTTTTTGGTAAAAAGGGCTATTTTGCTAAAGAGTTTGAAAAACTTAAACATATGCCAAATGAAGAAAAACCACAAGTAGCAAAGGATCTGAATAAAGCAAAAAACTCTCTTTATTCACTTTTGCAAGCAAAGAAAGATGATCTATTGCAAAAAGCGATACAGCAAAAACTTCAGGAAGATTATGTAGATGTATCGCTCTATTCTCCTCGTAGCCTCAAAGGTGCAATGCATCCAGTAAATTATACAATGGATAAGATTATAGACTATTTTATTGCCCTCAATTATGCAATAGAAACAGGTCCATTGGTGGAAGATGATTTTCACAATTTTGAAGCACTTAATCTTCCAAAATATCATCCAGCAAGAGATATGCAAGATACATTCTATTTTAAAGATGGAAAATTGCTACGTACGCACACTTCTCCTGTGCAGATACGGACAATGCAAAATCAAAAACCACCTATTCGTATGATTAGTCCTGGAGCAGTTTTTCGCAGAGATTTTGATCTTACACATACTCCGATGTTTCATCAGGTAGAGGGATTAGTAGTCGATGAAAAGGGAGCAGTGAGCTTTGCTAATTTAAAATTTCTATTGCAAGATTTTTTGCATTATATGTTTGGTGATGTTGATGTACGCTTTCGCCCAAGTTTTTTTCCTTTTACTGAACCTAGTGCAGAAGTGGATATTAGTTGTATATTTTGTCAAGGTGAGGGGTGCCGAGTTTGTTCTCAAACTGGATGGTTAGAAGTACTAGGATGTGGGATGGTAGATCCGCATGTCTTTGAGGCTGTAGGATATGAAGATGTCAGTGGCTATGCATTTGGTTTAGGTGTAGAGAGATTTGCTATGCTTATTCATAGAATTGGTGATTTGCGTAGCCTTTTTGAAGGAGATTTGCGTCTATTGGAGCAGTTTAGATGATAGTAACAAAAAGATGGTTAAATGAATGGATAGATATTGAAGATATCTCTGTTGAAGAACTTGTAAAAACTCTTAATCGTATTGGACTAGAGGTAGCAGAAGTCAAAAATATTAATATACCTGCCAATGTAGTGGTAGGAAAGGTCTTGTCATGTCAAAAACATCCCAATGCAGATAAGCTCAATCTGTGCCAAGTCGATGTAGGAGATGAAGAGCTTCAAATTGTTTGTGGCGCAAAAAATGTAGTTGATGCTGAATATGTAGCTGTTGCTAAAGTGGGAGCTATACTACCAGGAGATTTTGCAATAAAGCCAGCAAAACTTCGTGGGGTAGAGAGTTTTGGAATGATCTGCTCGTCAAGTGAACTAGGGCTTCCAAAGATGGAAGATGGTATTATGGTGCTTGATGAGAGTATAGGTGAACTTAAACTCGGTAAAGAGTTGCAAAGCTACCCATTTTTTCAAGATACTATTATCGATATAGAACTCACTGCTAATCGAGGTGATTGTCTCAGTGTTTTAGGTATTGCAAGAGAGTTGGCTGCAGCATTGAAAAGAAGCGTAAAAGAGCCCTCTTTGGAAGAGGTACAAAATCTCCAAATGGGGATTGGAAGATTACTCAATTTTGAGCCAGCAAAAGAGATTCAATCAAATCTATTATATAAAGCTTTTGAAAAAGAGAGTTTTCATAACCCTTTTATAGTTCGTTTTCGTGTGGCTCTGTGCGGTGAATCTTTTACAAATGCGGCTGAAGAGTTTGGATATTTTGTAACTCATGCTACGGGAGTGATTACGAGACTATATGGATATAGTATTTTTAAGGATGAAGAGCCTAAAATTGTAGTCAAAGAGGATGAAAAAGGGTATGAGTGTGTTTATGGTATACAAAAGGCGAGTATTATAGGAGTATACCAGTTTGACAAATCAAAACCTACAGAAGATGAGAAAACAATTGTTTTAGAAATGAGCTATATCGATCCAGAAACTATTGCAAAAAAAATGTATGAAACCCCAATTAAAAATGATTGGAGCTATTATCGCAGTAGTAGAGGAAGTGATCCGCAACTAGAAATTGGTGCTACATATGCGAAAATGGTTTTACAAAAGTACTATAAAGATTTGAGATTTTATACCGGATCCCATGAGATTCATAAAGAATTAGAAAGGCCTGGTATCAAAATAGAGTTTCCAGCTCTCACAGCTTTGATAGGCGATGAGATAGAAAGAACAGAAATTGTAGAGATACTCAAAGCTTTGGGATTTACAATAGTAAATTTTAGTGAAGATCTCATGGTTGTAAAAGCTCCTGTTTACAGACATGATATTTTTAATCTCCAAGATGTTGCTGAAGAGATTGTAAGAATTTACGGAATTGATAATATTCATGCTAAGCCTTTAAAAGTAGAAGAAAAAAACAGAATTAATGCTGCTTATCAACGCTATCAGGAAGGTAAACAGTTACGTACACTGCTTGTTGGTGCGGGATATTTTGAAACTATAAGTTATCTCTTTACTGATAGTAAACTTTTGGAAAAACTTGGTCTGCCACGAGTCAAAGAGGAGCTTGATATTATTAATCCTATTACGAGCGAACTCAATACACTGCGCACATCACTTGTTCCAAACCTCTTAATGCAAGTGGCAAATAACTTTAAAAATGGAAGTAAGAGAGTGAAGCTTTTTGAGATAGGTTCAATATTTGATAAAGAACGCAACGAAAAGCCTGCTTTAGCTCTTATTTTTAGTGGTGCTAAAGAGCCAGATACTCTTCAAAATAGTGGCAAACCTTTAAGTGTGGATTTTGGTACATTTGCCGATGATCTTGGACATATTTTTGGCGATGTAGAGCTACATCAATGTGAGGCAACTACAAGTCTTATACATCCATATCAGTGTGCAGCTATTATAAAAAATGATCAAGAGATTGGGATTGCATATAAGCTGCATCTATCCATTCAAGAAGAGATGGAGCTGCCACCTACATATATTGCAGAAATCGATATGCAAAAACTCTCTCTTACATATCCAAAAGCAAAAGAGTTTTCTATCTACCAGATGGCTTTTCGTGATATGAGTATATTGATTGATAAGAATTTAACATTTGCACAGATTAAAGAAGTGTTGCAAGAGTCTTTACCACATGAGATCAAAAGATTCTATCCTATCGCTACATATCAGGATGAGAAGTTGGGAGACAAACTCTCTTTAACACTCCGGTTTGTGGTGCAATCAAATGAAAAAACTTTAAGCGAAGAGGAAATTGCTGCTATTATGGAAAATATATTGCAAACTCTTCAAAAGAGTTTTAATGTGGAATTGCGATGAGCAGATTGAAAATAGCGCCAAAGAAAGATAGTTTCAATATTGAAATAGCAGAAATTGCACCAGATAAGTCTATCTCCCATAGAGCAGCGATGTTTTCGCTTTTGAGTAATAAGCCTTCAAAAATTAGAAATTTTTTGAAGGCTGAAGATACCCTCAATACGCTGCAAATTGTCAAAAAGCTTGGAGCAAAGGTTGAAGAGGGTGATATTATTAAGATAGAGCCTCCAAAAAATATTGTAGAGCCTGATGATGTATTAGATTGTGGAAATAGCGGTACAGGCATGCGGCTTTACTGCGGATTTTTGGCAGGTATTGAGGGTTTTTTTGTCCTCAGCGGAGATAAGTATCTCCGTAATCGTCCAATGGCTAGGGTTGCAAAACCTTTGCGCTCAATTGGTGCGAAAATTGATGGGAGAGAAGAGGGGAATAAAGCTCCTTTAGCAATCCGAGGTAATGCTCATTTAGAATCATTTTTTTATGAGAGTCCCATAGCTTCTGCGCAAGTCAAAAGCGCTTTGATTTTAGCAGGATTGCGAGCTAAGGAAGCAAGCAGCTATTCTGAGCCAGAACTCAGCCGCGACCATACAGAAAGAATGCTGCGGGGTATGGGAGCAAATATAAAAAGTGAATATCGACATGGAAAATATTTTGTAGAGATTGAACCTTTAAAGGCTCCACTAGAACCTCTTGACATAACCATTCCATCTGATCCATCTAGTGCCTTTTTCTTTGCTGTTGCTGCTGCAATTATGCCAGGTAGCTGTGTACTACTTAAAAATATTACTCTCAATCCTACACGCATTGAAGCATTCAAAGTTTTACAAAAAATGGGTGCAAAAGTAGAGTATATGCAAAAAGAGAATATCTACGAGCCTATTGGGGACATTAGAGTATGTGGAGAAAAACTTCAAGGGGTAGAAGTAAGTGAGCATATCTCATGGCTTATTGATGAATTGCCAGCTCTTGCAATTGCGATGGCTGTAGCTGAGGGAGTAAGCAGAGTTAAAAATGCTAAAGAGCTGCGGGTAAAAGAGAGTGATCGTATAAAAAGTGTTGTAGAGAATTTGCGCAAATGTGGTATAAGCGTGGAAGAGTATGAAGATGGATATGAGATAAGAGGTGGCAAGTTACAAAAAGCTGTTATTGACAGCTATGGAGATCATCGTATTGCTATGAGTTTTGCTATTGCTGGATTATTAGTGGGAATGGAGATAGAGGATATAGAGTGTATTGCTACATCTTTTCCAAATTTTGTGGAACTGTTACAAAAAATTACCGAGGTAGAACGTGGAGATTAAATTAGCACAAAATTACGGTTTTTGTTTTGGTGTCAAAAGAGCTATTAAAATTGCTGAAGAGAGTCCCGATAGCGTAACATTTGGACCTTTGATTCATAATAAAAATGAGATAGAAAGACTCAAAAAAAATTTCAATGTAGGGCTTGTAGAAGATATAGATGAAGTAGAAGAAAATAGCAAAGTCATTGTCCGCACACACGGCATCCCCAAAGATAAACTTCAGATATTAAAAGAGAAAAATGTTGAAGTGGTCAATGCTACATGCCCTTTTGTAACAAAACCGCAAGAGATAGTAGAAAAGATGAGTGAAGAGGGGTATAGCATTGTTATTTTTGGAGATCGCAATCATCCAGAGATTAAAGGTGTTATGAGTTATGCAAAAGATCCTGTTGTTGTTTTAGATGTTGAAGAGCTTGAACCTCAATTATCAAAACTCAAAGAGAAAGTAGCAACAGTTGCGCAGACTACGAGAAAATTTGAAGAGTATGCAAAAATAGTAAATTTCTTGATGCAACACAAAAAAGAGGTGAGAGTTTTTAATACTATTTGCAATGCGACATTTGAAAACCAAAGCGCTGCAAGAGAGTTGAGTAAAGAGGCTGATGTGATGATAGTTATAGGAGGGAAAAACTCTTCTAATACCAAGCAGCTTTTTAGAATTTGTAAAGAGAATTGTCTAGATAGTTATCTCATTGAAAATAAAGAGGAGATTCAACCATCATGGTTTGAGGGGAAAAAACTTTGTGGTATAACTGCTGGTGCATCTACTCCAAACTGGATTATTGAAGAAGTTATAGAAAAGATAAAGAAAATTAAAGTATAATTAGCAAAATTTTATCAAGGGAAAAGCAAATTATGGAAAAAGAGGTAAACATGGGTATGGAAAATACAGGCGAAGACTTTGCAAAAATGCTTGAAGAGCATGAGAATAAACGTAGTGAATCAAGAGTTATAGATGGTGTAATTGTAGAGATACAAGATAATGAGAGAGTTCTGGTTGATGTTGGTGAGAAGCAAGAGGGTATTTTGAATATCAAAGAGATTCAAGATAGTGAGGGAAATCTTCTCTACCAACCTGGGGACACAATTAAGGTTATGGTGTCTGGATATAGAAATGAGCGTCCAATAATCTCACACAAAAAAGCTATTACAAAAGAGAAAGTAAAGAGTTTTATTGAAGCAAATAGAGACAATTTAGAAAATATGGTCATTGAGGGACGAATTGTTGGGAAAAATAGAGGTGGATACATCGTAGAAAACGATGAAGGCGTACAATTTTTCTTGCCAAACTCCCAAAGTTTTTTCAAAAACAAACCAGATATTGGAAGAAGAGTAAGTGCAAAAATACTCAAAATCGGCGAGAATAATGACTCGATAGTTATTTCACGCAAAAAATTTATTCAAGAGCTTGCACAAAAGAGAAAAGAGATTATTGATGAATTGATGCAAGAGGATAAGGTTGTCGAAGGTACTGTGAAAAAAATTACAAATTATGGTATGTTTGTAGAAGTTGCTCCAGGTGTAGAGGGTTTAGTACACTATAATGAAATAAGCTACAAAGGCCCTGTGAATCCTGCAAAGTATTTTAACGAAGGCGATAAAGTTAATGTAAAAGCTATCAATTATGAGAGCGATAAAAATAGACTTTCTCTCTCTATTAAAGCTACACAACCAGATCCTTGGGAAGAGATCAAAGGGGAGCTTGAACTGGGCGATGTTATCAATGTCACTATAAGTAATATTGAGCCTTACGGAGCTTTTGTTGATCTTGGCAATGATATTGAAGGACTTTTACATATTAGTGAAATGACGTGGGAGAAAAAACCTAAACATCCAAGTGAGTATGTAAAAGAGGGTGAACAGATTGATGTTGAAGTAACAGAGATTGATATAGAAAATAGAAAACTGCGAGTATCTCTTAAAAATCTCTTGCCAAAACCTTTTGAAGAGTTTTTGCAAAACTATAAAGAGGGCGATGTAGTCGAGGGAGAAATTACTTCATTAACAGATTTTGGTGCTTTCGTTAAGATTGGGGCAATTGAAGGTCTTCTTCATAATCAAGATCTTGGCTGGGAAAAAGGCTTGAAGGCAAAAGATCTTTTTAATGTGGGCGATACGACACAAGTAAAAATTGTGCGTATAGACAGAGAGAAAGAGCGCGTTTCACTTGATAGAAAATCCTTGCAAGAGAGCCCTCTAGAAAAATTTGCAAAAACACATAAAGTGGGCGACATAGTAAAAGGGACTGTTCGTGATATTAAAGATTTTGGTGTGTTCATACAGCTTGAAGATGGAGTAGATGCTCTTGTGCGTAATGAAGATCTTGCTCCATTAAAAAAAGAGGAACTCAATAAAGGTGATGAAATTGAGGGAGTAATCTCTTATCTTGATACGCAGAATAATCGTCTTCGTGTTTCAGTTAGAAGACTCCAAAAGATGAAAGAGAAAGAGGCTCTTCGAGAAATTAATCAAGAAGAGAGTACAACTCTTGGTGATATTATCAAAGAGAAACTTGATAAACAGGGATGAGAATGCACAAACGAAAGATAGTTGTATGTGATCATTTGCATAAAAAGGCTGAAGAGATTCTTGCAAAAGAGCAAGATATAGAATATGTCAACGCAGCAGATGTACCAAAAGGTGGTCCTCTTTATGAGAAGATAAAAGATGCTGATGTCATCATTACACGAAGCTCTACCCCGGTCGATAAAGAGCTTTTGGAGCATGCAAAAAATCTTAAAGCGATAGTTCGAGCAGGAGTCGGGGTAGATAATGTAGATATGGAAGAGTGTAGCAGACGCGGGATCATTGTCATGAATGTTCCTACTGCGAACACAATAGCTGCAGTAGAGCTTACTTTTGCACATATGCTCAGCTGTATGCGAGCTTTTCCTTATGCCCATAATCAATTAAAACTTGAGCGCATCTGGAAGAGAGAAGCTTGGATAGGGAATGAGCTCAAAGGTAAAAAATTAGGAATTATAGGTTTTGGTAATATTGGGAGTAGAGTGGGAAAACGCGCTTTAGCTTTTGAGATGGAAGTTATCACGTACGATCCTTATATTTCCCCAGAAAAAGCGACAAACCTCGGTGTAAAATATACAACAGATTTCAATGATATTTTAGCATGTGATATTATTACTATACACACACCAAAAACAAAAGAGACGATCAATATGATTGATCGTGAAGAGATCGCAAAGATGAAGGATGGTGTGGTGCTAATAAATTGTGCGAGAGGTGGTCTTTATAACGAAGATGCCTTGTATGAAGGGCTTAAGAGCGGAAAAATAAAATTTGCGGGAATTGATGTTTTTGCGAAAGAGCCTGCAACTGACAATAAACTTTTAGAGCTTGATAATGTTACAGTTACACCACATCTTGGTGCAAATACAGAAGAGTCACAAGAAAAGATTGCTATTGGAGCTGCAACGCAAGCACTTGAAGCAGCCAGAGGTATCAGCTATCCAAATGCTTTAAATCTTCCAATTAAAGAAGATGAGATGCCTCCTTTTGTAAAGCCATATCTGGAATTAACGCAAAAGATGGGTTTTTTGGCTGCACAAGTAAATAAGGGTGCATATAAATCTATTAAAGTCATTGCTGAAGGTGAAATTGGAGAGTATATAAAATCTCTTATTACTTTTGCGGTAGTTGGTGTACTCAAAGAGTCTTTAGGGGAGACAATCAATTATGTCAATGCAGAATTTGTGGCTAAAGAGCGAGGGATTGAGATACTTAGCAAGAAAAATCCTGAAACAAGTGGGTATAAAAATAAAGTTACAGTAAAACTCACTACTGATAGAGACATCATAGAAATAAGTGGAACGATTTTTGAAGAGAATGTGCAAAGAATCGTTGATATTAATAATTTTGCCATTGATGTAGAGCCGAAAGGGAAAATGATCCTTTTTAAAAATACCGATGTGCCAGGTGTTATTGGAGAAGTCGGTATGATTTTAGCTAAACACAATATTAATATTGCAGATTTCCGGCTAGGACGTGATAATCATGGATTGGCTTTGGCGGTGATAATTGTTGATGATGATGTAAGCAAAGATGTCCTTAAAGAACTTGCAAACCTCAAAGCTTGCCTCTCTGTCTCCTATGCAATACTATAAGCAGGGACTCCTGCTTATGTGAGTTAATATTTCACTAAGTTATAAATTTATATAATCATGTCAATAATTTTTTTCAATCTCTGGAGGGATTATGAAAAAGCTTTTGCTACTTACATTAGCCATAGGACTGCTTTTTGCTAAAGTCGAAAACCTTAAATTAGATGAAGCAATTGAAATACTCAAAAAAAACAACAGTAATATCAAAATTGCTCAATTTGAGGAAAAAATAGCAAAATTTAATACAAAAATTGCTCAAAGCTATAATTACGGATCTCTAAACCTTATTTTCAATGCATTGCGCAGTAATGACGCAGGAAATGTCTTTGGATTTAAACTCCAATCAAGAGAAGCCACTTTTAGAGATTTTGGATTTAAAGACTTTTTAGGTGGTGTCTCCCAAGCACTTAGCATGGCAAATGGTAATTTTGCTGCATTTTCACAGATGATGGCAAATCCTCAAATGCAAAATATGCTCTTAGATACTGCACCAAATGATCTCAACAACCCTGATGCAAGGAACCATTTTCAAACAAAACTACAGTATATGATACCTCTTTATACTGGAATGAAACTGACAATGTATAAAAAGATATCCAAAGAGATGGAGAGAATGAAACATCTCGAAGCTAAAAAAATTGTCAATGAGATGGTTTTTGCAACGAAGAAAACTTTTTATGATATTACTCTTGTTGAAAATTACATTAAAAATCTTGAAATACTGAAATCGAATATGGATAAACTAGAAAATATTATTAAAAATTTTAAACAAGAGGGATATGCGAAAAAGACAGATGTATTAGAAGTTCAAGCAAAAAAAGCAGAAGTTCTTAGTTATCTCAATCAAGCAAAACTCAATAGAGATCTTGCATATCAGTATTTGAGTTTTCTCATCGGTGAAGATGTTGCAAGTATTACGCATGTAAGTGAACTTGCACCTCTGCCACAAGAAGATACTCGTAATCTCGTACAAAAAGCAATTGACTATAAAAGAGCAAAGCTTGGAAAAAAGATGATGGGAATGAATGTAAGATTGCAAGAGAGTGGTTATTATCCGATGATTGGTGCATTTGGTGAGTATGGAAGCAGTGATGATAAACCTTTTAATGACTTTTTTGATAAAGATTTTTACACTGTAGGTGCGCAGCTCAAATGGAATCTCTTTAGTGGTGGAAAAACAAAAGCAGAAGTAGAGCAGGCTAAAATTAAATACCTCAAAGTCAATGAGCAGTTGAGTTTGGCAAAGAGGGGACTCGCTCTTAAAATTAATCAAATAAAAACTGCTGTTAAAAGTAAAGATTACGATATCAAAGCACAAAGCAAACAGTATGCATTGGCAAAAGAGATCTATAGAATGTATGTGGAAAAATATAAAGAGGGTTTGAGTAAAATAAGTGATGTACTCATTAAGCACTCTGAAGAGATTCAAGTACTGCTCAAACTTCTCAAAACAAAAACTGAGCGCAACGAAAAAGTTTTTGAACTAGAGAGTCTTTTGGATAAAGGAGAATAGATGAAAAAAATTGTATTTGCGATACTTTTTGCATTATCACTCTATGCAGAAGGATTGAGTCTTTCAGGAACTGTGATAAGTGATGATACCAAAATGCTTGGTACTCGCTATATGGGGTTTGTAAAAAAGGTTAATAAGCATGAGGGTGACTGGGTAAAAAAGGGTGAGGTGCTCTATGTAATTGATTCAAAAGAGATTGATTTAGCGAAATCACAAGTTGAACTTATGATTTCTCAAGCAAGACTTGCTATTGCAATGAATAACAATATGTATATGTTTGCAAAAACAAATTACGAGCGCCATAAGAGACTCTTTGCAAAAGGTATGGTCTCAAAATTTGAACTAGAACGCATGGAGCTGATGTATAAGAATACAAAAGATATGGTACAGATTGCAAAAAAACAGCTCCAAATGGCTAAAGCGAAACTTGCAGAAGTGTTGCATCAATATGAATATCTCAAAATAAAAGCGCCTAATGATGGTGTAATTATTCAAAATAATGTAAAAGAGGGACAACTTACTATTCCTGGATATCCTGGAATGATACTTACAACACTCGATAATCTTAAAGTAATGGCTGAGATTAGCGAAAGTAATCTCAAAAATATAAAGATTGGACAAAAAGTAGCTGTGTATATTCCATCTTTGGCATTTGAAGCTGAAGGGAGAGTGACATCTATCATTCCTGCAGCAAATCCTATGACGCATAAATTTAAAATAAAAGTCTCATTCAAAAATCCTAACAAAGCTACTATCATTCCTGGAATGTATGCAAAGCTAGATTTTAAATAGGGGTAGGCTATGAGTAATGAGATAAAATGCCACTATGAACCAAAAGATATTGCAGGAAAACTTGCAAAAACCTTTTTACATAACCCCTTGACTGCCCTCCTTGCTGTTTTTGTATTGGCAGTAGGATACCTATCGCTTGAGATAATGCCTCGAGAAGAGGACCCACAAATAGCAATTAGTGGCGGTACAGTTATTGTACCTATGCCTGGCGCTACACCTAAAGAGATTGAAAATGTTATCGTAAAACCTTTAGAAGAGAAGATTCGAGAGATCAGTGGAGTTGAATATATCTATGGAATAGCAAAAGAGAACGTAGGAATTGTGAATGTACAGTACTACATCGGGCAAAATAGAGAGATATCTAATCTCAAGCTTTATGACAAAGTAATGCAAAATATGAATTTACTTCCAAAAAATGCGATGCAGCCACTTGTAAAACCTTTTGATATTGATATCGATATACCTATTTTGACTTTTGCTTTTTATAAACGTGATAAAGCCTTGAGTGATGCAGAATTTTTTAAAGTCATAAAAGATATCCAGTATAAAATTAACCGCATAAAAAATGTCTCAAAAACAAATCTCAAAGGTGCGCATAAAAGGCAGTTTAATATTTTAGTTGATCTCAATAAACTAACAGGCTTTCATCTCTCTTTAGGGCAGATTATGCAAGCAGTAAGCTCTGTTGCGAAAGAGGTACCAGAGGTAAAAAATAGGACCAAAGATAAAAAAATTGTCATTTTTGGAGTACCTAATGCAATAGAGAGTATAGAAGATGTAAAAAACATCATGGTCGCTAACTATATGGGATCGCCTATATATGTAAAAGATATTGCAAAAGTAGAAGATGGTATAGATATTCAAAACTTCAAGGAAGCTGGAATCTGGACAAAAAAATTGGGTACAAAGCCTCAATATACATTAGAAGTAAGCAAACTCAAGGGAACAAATGCAGTTTTTGTTGCTAATGATGTTTTAGCACTCATGAAAGATCTCAAGCCATATCTTGAGCATAAAGGCATTGGATATGTCTTGACAAGGGATTATGGAAAACGTGCAAATGATGCGGTAAATGAGCTTGTTGACCATCTTCTTATTACCATTGCTATTATTGCTGTGATGTTAGTGTTTTTCCTTGGTTGGAAAGAGGCACTTATCGTTACCTTTACTGTACCTGCTATTTTAGCAATCACTCTTTTTATAGCCTATATCACTGGGCAGACAATTAACAGAATTACACTCTTTGCATTTTTACTCTCATTGGGACTATTGGTCGATGCTGCAATTATTGTTATAGAAAATATTCATAGACATTTACATGAGCATGATGCAGTGGATAAGGATATGGACACTATTTTAGTAGAAGCGACAGATGAGATAGGTGCACCTACAAATGTGGCAACTATTGCGATTATTATGACTATGATTCCTATGGCTTTTGTAGGTGGTATGATGGGTGAATTTATGAAGCCAATTCCACTTAATGTTCCTGTTGCACTTTTGGCTTCACTTCTCATTGCTTATATTTTTACGCCATATCTTTCCAAAAAGATGCTCAAAAAACCACACATGCATCATCACCATCACCATTTTCAAAAAGAAGAGAAACTTCCAAAAGAGTGTGATATAGATGGAGGCAAGCAGTGAAAAAGTTTGAAAAGTTCATTTACAATATATTAGAGCATAAATCGAAGAAATTCTTAGTCATCCTCCTTGTTTTGGTTGCTCTTGCTGGCTCAATTGCTATGATTCCTACAAAAATCGTGTGGGTAAAAATGTTGCCAGGAAAAAGTGCAAATACCTTTAGTGTCTATATTGATCTTCCTACAGGATCTTCAAAAGAGCAGACAAAAGAGGTAACAAAATGTGTTATAGATATTTTAAAAGATGAAAAAGAGGTAACAGATATAGAGAGCTTCATTGGTATGGGTGCACCTCTTGATTATGCTGGGCTCGTAAAGGGGAGCGCGTTTAAAAATAGTGAAAACGTTGCTGAAATTGTAGTTAATCTTACTGATAAACATGAACGTGAAGAGCGCAGCTACAATATGGTACACCGTTTGCGACCAATTATCCAAAAAAAGTGTGAGCCGCTTGTAAAGCAAACCTCCATTAAACTTATTGAGCAGCCAGCTGGCCCCCCAACTTTAGCATCAATTGTTGCAGAGATTTATACACCAAATGAGAAAACGAGAAGAGTTTTTGCCCAAAAAGTTGCAAATATTTTCAAAAACACTCCAGGACTTGTTGATGTGGATATTATGGAAGATGAGCTTTACAAAAAGTTTCATCTCAAACCAAATATCGACAAGATTCAAAAGAGCGGTCTTGCAGTAGAGCAGGTGCAAAAGATACTCTATTTGGCTTTTGAAGGAATGGGCGTTGGCGTAAAAAATAGTGAAAACTATCCTTCTCAAATAGAACTCTTTTTGCGTTTAAGTGATAGTACAAGAAGATTTGATGACAAATCTTTAGAAGCAGTGAAGAAAAAGCTTGCTTCCTTTGAGCTCATGAATCAAAAAGGGATGATGGTACCACTTACTGAAATAGTTGATATTGTTGAAGCGACAAATGAGCCTACTATTATGCATAAAAACCTCAGACGCTATACAAATGTAATTGCTGAAACAGATCTTGTCTCGCAAGTCTATCCTCTTTTGGAAGCGAGAGAGACAATAATGAAAGAGTTTGCGAAAGATTATGAGATTCAAAAGACTGATTATCTCTTTAACCTTCGCTTTATCGATAAAAAAACAGGTGAGGTAATAGATCTCAAGTGGGATGGAGAGATGAAAGTTACCCTCGATACTTTTAGAGATTTGGGGCTTGCTTTTATCGCTGCTCTCATTCTCATTTATCTGCTTATAGTTGTTTATTATAAGAGCTATACTCTCTCCAATATTGTTATGGCTGGAAGTTTCCTCTCCATTATTGGTGTGATTGTTGGACACTGGGTTGCTGATCTTGTAACACGAGATACCTTTTTCCTCACTGCAACTTCTCTTATTGGATTTATCGCTCTTATGGGGATTAGTTCACGTAACTCTATACTACTTATCGATTTTGCAAAAGCATTGATGATAGAAAAACATATTCCTAAAAGAAGAGCAATTGCTATAGCAACAGCAACGCGTGCTAGGCCCATAATGCTTACTGCAATAGCTATTATTTTAGGTTCGGCACTTTTAGCTAGCGATCCTATTTTTGGTGGACTTGGTGTTGCGCTCATTGGCGGTACAGTTGCTGCTGTTGTAGTTTCACTTCTTTTTATTCCGGTGCTTATGGATAATGCAAAAGCGATGGATTTCACTGATGAGCAGACAAGAAGTGAAGAGGAATTTAAATAGTGGATTTTGGTAAGGTCTTAATATTTATAGGAATAACCCTTATCGTTGTAGGTCTCTTTATACAATTTATCGGGCGCCTGCCCGATGATATCTATATCAAGAAAGATAATTTTACTTTCTATTTTCCTATTACTACCTCGATAGTACTGAGCATTGTTCTATCACTGCTTTTATATCTCTTTTCAAGATTTTTTCGATAAAATTGCAAAAAATTTGAGGAGTAAATATGGCATACAGTATGAATGATCTAAAAAAAGGACTACGCATAGAGCTTGGTGGAGTACCTTACAGAATTGTAGAGTATCAGCATGTGAAGCCTGGTAAAGGCGCTGCGTATGTGCGCACTAAAATTAAGTCGTTAATAGATGGAAGAGTTTTAGAAAAGACTTTTCATGCAGGTGATAAGGCTGAAAAGCCGGATTTAGAAGAAAAAGAGATGCAATATCTCTATGATGATGGTGAAAACATGCACTTTATGGACACTACTACGTATGAGCAGATTGCTCTATCTCATGATCAAGTAGGAGATGACAATATCAAATATATGAAAGATGGAATGAATGTGAAGATTCTCTTTCATAATGGTAAAGCTATCTCAGTAGAGATTCCCCAAGTAGTTGAGCTTGAAGTGACTGAAACGGCTCCAGCTTTTAAAGGTGATACTGCTACAGGTGGTCGCAAACCTGCAACACTTGAGACTGGTGCAGTAGTGCAAGTTCCTTTTCATATCCTTACTGGAGATGTTATTAAAGTTGATACGATTGAAGGGAAATATCTAGAAAAAGTAAAGTAATCCAAACATCTGTTTGGATTACTGCTGCTTCTTCTTTCTTCTAAACATTTACATTTTCAAACATTTTTCTTTTTATGTAGAAAATAGTCGTTTGCATTAGTATAAAACTTTACATTCGCAGCTTGCAGTTTTATTTCTCTTCGTATCAATATCATTGAAGTTTATCTATATTTCCCTCTTTTAAGTAGCTTCTAACGAATCAAAAAGTATAATAATCTACTTATATACAAAAAATAAGTTTAAAGTTTGTTGAAATTACTTCTAAACCGAAAGGGTTGATATGGATCTTCTAACAAGTTACAAAGATAATTGTGGATTTGGGTTACTAGCAAGCATCGACAATAAACCTTCTCATCAAAATGTCAACGATGCAATCAAATCTCTTGAGCGCATGATGCACCGTGGTGCAATTGCAGCAGATGGCAAGAGTGGAGACGGAAGTGGTCTTCTCTTTTCTATGCCACACAAATTTTTTAGAAAAATAGCCGAAAAAGAGGATTTTGTCCTTCCGCAAACCTATGCTGTTGCTATGGTGTTTTATAAAAACGAAGAAAATTTAGAAGTTTTTAAAGAGTTTTGTCTTAAAAATGATTTACGTATCTTATATATACGCAATGTACCAATTAATACCGATGCACTCGGGGAACTAGCTAAACAGACACTCCCTAATATTGTACAGATTTTTGTAGCACCAAACTCACTCATAGCTACAAAAAGATTTGATGCGCTTTTGTATCTTACACGAAGAGAAATAGAAAAGGCACTAGTTGAAGATGAAGATTTTTATATTCCAAGTTTTTCACGTACGACGATAGCCTACAAAGGCCTCGTTATGCCTACATATATTAAGACTTTCTATCCAGATTTGCAAGATGAGGATTTTGAGGCAAGTTTTGCACTTTTTCACCAAAGATTTTCAACCAACACATTACCAAAATGGAAGCTTGCACAGCCTTTTCGTATGATTGCCCATAACGGTGAGATTAATTCTGTTACTGCCAATAGATATAATGTATATGCAAAGTGTGAATCGCTAAAGAGTGAAATATTTAGTGATGAAGAGTTGCAAAAGATTCTTCCACCACTAGAACCTGAAGCGAGTGATAGTAAGAGCCTTGATAACTTTTTTGAGTTTTTAATCGTTAATGGTGTAGAATTTTTCAAAGCTGCCAGAGCCCTCATTCCTGCTCCATGGCAAAATGCTCCTCACATGGATGCAGAGCTACGAGCATTTTATGAGTATACAAGTACATGTTTTGAAGCGTGGGATGGTCCTGCAGCTGTGAGTCTTACAGATGGGCGCTACATTGGATGTGTGCTCGATCGAAATGGATTGCGTCCAGCAAAATATATTATCACAAAAGACAAACGCCTCATAATCGCAAGCGAATATGGAATTTTGGGAGTACCTGAAGAGAATATTGTAGAGCGTGGAAGATTACAAAGTGGTGAGATGATTGCGCTCGACCTTAAATATGGAGTTATTCTCAAAAATGAAGATATTAATGACTATCTCAAAAACTCTAATCCATACAGCGAATGGCTCAATGAAAATATGGTCTATTTGCAAGAGCATATCGAAACACCATTTAGCAATATTGATGAGTATAAAATTGATGATATTATCCATAAACAGCGCTACTACCATATTACGCATGAATTGATAGAGCAAGTAATTGAGCCAATGATAAAAGAGGGTAAAGAGGCCGTAGGAAGCATGGGTGATGATACACCTATGGCAGCTTTTAGCTCAAAACAGCGTAACTTTACTGACTTTTTTAAGCAAAAATTTGCTCAAGTAACCAATCCACCAATAGATCCTATTCGTGAAAAGATAGTGATGAGTCTCAATACAGGTTTTGGAGAGATTCACAATATTTTAGATGAAGATCCTGATCATGCAATAAGACTCAAAGCTGTCTCTCCAATTCTTATTAAAGAGAAAATGGATGTGTTGCTCTCTTATGGGGATCCGAAACATCCACGCTACAAAGAGTGTTTTAAAAATAGATTTTTCTCTACTGCTTTTGAAAAAGATCTCAAAGCGTCATTAGAGAATTTAACAGATGAAGTTATTAGAAGCGTAAAAGAAGAGGGTGTGCGTATTATTGTGCTTGATGATAGAGAGCTTAGCCCTCATAAGAAGACAATACCCATGGCGATGCTTATAGGGCGCTTAAATAAAAAACTCCTTGATGCAGGTGTACGCCATCTTGTTTCAATTGTTGCAATTACAGGTGAAGTACATGATTCCCATTCAGCTGCTGTAATGATTGCATATGGCGCAAGTGCTGTCTATCCTTATCTTCTCTTTGCAACTGTCTATGAAAGACTCAAAAAACAGGATTTAAGTGCCTTTGAACTAAGAAATAGATTTAAGAACGTAGTTAATGCACTTAACGGGGGATTTTTGAAAATTATGTCTAAAATGGGGATCTCTACTATTGCATCATACAGAAACTCTGCCCTCTTTGATGTTTTAGGACTAAGTGAAGAGATGGTGCAAGAGTGCTTTGCTGGAAGCCATTGCCTTGTACCTGGTCTTGATTATGAAGATATTGAAAAGAGATTGGATGATTATCATAAAAATGCGTATGAGATTGATCTTGAAAAACATATCTTTCCACTCGATTTAGGAGGATATTATAAGTATATTGATGGGAGTGAGTATCACGATTTTAATCCAAATGTAGTCAATAAGATTCATGAAGTCTCTATCACAGGTAACTGGGATGATTATAAAGAGCTAAAAAATATGATAGAGGGAAGAGAATTTAAATTCATTCGCGATTTTTTTGAGTTTCAGAGTGATAGAAAACCTGTTTCCCTTGATGAAGTAGAACCAGTTGAAAATATTTTTAAACGCTTTGATTCTGCTGCAATGAGTCTTGGCTCTATCAGTCCTGAAGCGCATGAGTGTATAGCTGAAGCAATGAACAGAATCGGCGCAAAAAGTAACTCCGGTGAGGGCGGCGAAGATGAGAGCCGTTTTGGAACAATTAAAAATTCAAAAATTAAGCAAGTAGCAAGCGGACGCTTTGGTGTTACTCCAGCCTATTTACGCAGTGCTGAAGAGATTCAGATAAAAATAGCACAAGGTGCAAAACCTGGTGAGGGTGGACAGCTTCCAGGCCATAAAGTAACAGCTCTTATTGCTAAACTTCGCCATACTATGCCGGGAGTCACACTTATTTCACCACCACCACACCACGATATCTACTCTATTGAAGATCTTGCACAGCTTATTTTTGATCTCAAGCAGGTCAATCCTGATGCAAAAGTAGCAGTAAAACTTGTCTCAACTGCTGGAGTGGGAACGATTGCAACAGGTGTTGCAAAAGCGTACGCTGATAAAATAATTATTAGTGGTGGAGATGGAGGTACAGGTGCTGCACCTCTTACATCAATCAAATTTGCAGGAAACCCATGGGAGCTTGGGCTTACAGAGGCGCACAATGCTCTTAAAGCTAATCATTTGCGAGAGTTTGTAGAGCTCCAAACTGATGGCGGGCTCAAAACTGGGCTTGATATTGTAAAAGCTGCAATAATGGGAGCAGAGAGCTACGCATTTGGTACAGGAGTGCTTACTATTATTGGATGTAAGATTTTGCGTGTGTGCCATCTCAATAGATGTACTGTGGGAATTGCAACACAAAATGAGTTTTTACGTGAACACTATGTAGGAACTGTTGAGAGACTTATTAACTATTTTACACTCATTGCTGAAGATGTACGCAAAATTTTGGCTGAGCTTGGCTATACAAAACTTGAAGATGTAATAGGGCGAACAGATTTATTGAAAGTGGTTGATAATGAGTTTGCTAAGAAGTTTGATTTTAGCTCTGTATTGATGCGTCTTGATGGAGTTGATACGTGCCAAGTGCCATCAAACGAGCCTTTTGATAGTAATGAGTTTGAAAAAGAGATCCTCAAAGAGGTCTATCCAGCTATTGAAAATCCAAAACAGAGCATTATTGTTAATAAAAAAATCTGCAATGTGAATAGAAGTTTTGGCGCACGCATTAGCGGAGAGATTGCAAAATATTATGGAGATGCAGGGCTCAAAGAGGATGCTATTCGCATTAATCTTGAAGGAGTTGCTGGACAGAGTCTTGGTGCATTTCTCATCAATGGTGTTACTATTAATGTGACAGGAGCTGCGAACGACTATGTGGGCAAAGGAATGCATGGAGGTAAAATCATAATTACCTCTAAATTTCCGCAACAACGATTTAGTCTTGCTGGAAATACCTGCCTCTATGGAGCTACAGGAGGAACGCTCTTTGTAGCTGGCGAAGTGGGTGAGAGATTTGCAGTACGTAACTCCGGTGCTCTTGCAGTAGTAGAGGGTACAGGAGATCACGCTTGTGAATATATGACAGGTGGTATTGTGGTAATACTTGGAAAAACTGGAATAAACTTTGGTGCAGGTATGACAGGGGGACTAGCATTTGTTTACGATGAAGATCATACATTTATTGAAAAAATCAACCAAGAGTTGATTGAAGCAAGACGTATAGACATAGATGAGTTTGACGAAGCGCGTCACTATCTTAAAAAACTCTTGCAATCATACTATGATGAAACAGGTAGCCAAAAAGCAAAAGAGATTTTGGATAATTTTAGAATGGAGATCAGAGATTTTTGGATGGTGCGACCGAAGGAATTAAGAAAAGTTCCTTTGAACCTAGAGGAAGGGGAATAATATGCAAAATTTTATTTTTAACGAGAGAATCGAGCCAAAAAAGAGAGCTGTTAATGAGCGTATAAAAGATTTTAGAGAGATTTATGAGATATATAATCCCAATGAGGCAGCAACACAAGCAGATCGTTGTGTGCAGTGTGGGGATCCTTATTGCCATAATGCTTGTCCACTGCACAACTTTATTCCTCATTGGCTTAAAACTGTTGCAGAAAAGGATCTAGAGCTAGCATTTAAAATTAGCAATGAATCATCACCTTTTCCAGAAATTATGGGGAGAGTATGTCCGCAAGATAGACTTTGTGAGGGTGCGTGTACCCTCAATGAGGGGTATGGTGCGATTACGATTGGTGCTATTGAGACTTTTATCAGTGAAGAGGGATTTAAGAAGGGGATGCGTCCCGATTTTTGTAGTAAAAAGACAGATAAAAAGGTAGCGATTATAGGAAGTGGCCCTGCTGGGCTTAGTTGTGCTACCTATCTTTTAAGAGCTGGGATTGAGCCACACGTTTTTGAAAGAGCTGATAGAGCTGGAGGACTTTTGACATACGGTATTCCAAACTTTAAACTCGATAAAAAGGTAATTCAGCGCCGTATTGATTGGCTCATAGAAGCTGGAATGAAACTCAATCTCAATGTAGAAGTGGGAAAAAGTTTGGAGTTTGAAGAGCTTTTAGAAAACTATGATGCGATCTTTATTGGAATAGGAGCGACGAAACCAAGACGTGCTGGTATAGAGGGAGAAAATGCTATAGGCGCTATGATGGCGATGGATTTTCTCACAAATATTCAAAGAAAAATATTTGGTGATAGTTATGATAAAGATAAAGAGGTTAAAGATAAAAGAGTTGTTGTCATAGGTGGTGGCGATACTGCAATGGATTGTGTGCGCACAAGCATTAGAGAGGGAGCTGCTAAAGCAATCTGTGCATATAGACGAGATGCAGCAAGTATGCCAGGAAGCCGCAAAGAGGTGAAAAATGCACAAGAAGAGGGTGCAGAGTTTATCTATAATGTTGCTCCAACAAAAATTCTTACAGATGAAGAGAATAAGGTAATTGGCGTAGAGTTTGTAAAAACTATCTCTACTACAAAAGATGGTAAGCGCAAGTTAGAGGTAATTAAAAATAGCGAATTTACTATCGATGCAGATGTGGTGATATTTGCTCTTGGTTTTGAAAATACCCCACTAGAGTTTTTAGCAAAACATGGTATTGAGACAAATGATTGGGGAGCAATCAAAATCAATGAAAATTATGAAACAACAAAACCTGGTGTTTATGCCGGTGGAGACTGCTATAGAGGAGCACATCTTGTAGTGACAGCGTCGTATGATGGAAGAGAAGCTGCAAAAGCAATTGCGAGAAAACTACTTGACTAAGATGGAAACACTTTTTGAAGATGTCAAAAAGGCATGCCAAGAAGTTTACCAGGCTGTACGCTTTGGTATGGATGAAAATTTCTATCACTATGCCGGTCGTGGTGCAGGAGGAGATCTCTCAAGTAATATAGATCTCTTTGCAGAAAAGATTTTTATAAAATATCTGGCTAAATATGGGAAAATTATTTCAGAAGAAGCCGGTGAGATAGGAGAAGGGGAATTTACTCTCATTATAGACCCTATTGATGGGAGTGATAATCTTCTTTCTCGTTTTCCCTACTTTGGATCTTCTATTGCTCTTATGAAAGATGGAAAAACGCTTTTTTCTTTTATTGTTAATTATGCATCAGGTGAGTTTTTTGTAAGAGATGGTAGTTTTTATAAAAAAGGCTCACTTCTTTATGAAAAATTAAAAGATGTACAGCCAAACTACCATGCAAGAGTAGGACTTTTTGAAAAAGCTTACGCTAATCCTAATATTGTACAAGGACTTAAATTTGCAGGACTTAAATTTCGTAGCCCTGGTGCTGTTGCACTCTCTTTGGCTTATGCCCGGTATGTCAAATTTGTAATTTTTATAGGAGAGATTCGCCCTTATGATGTGGTAGCGGGTTTGCATCAGTGTGAAGGCCTCTACACATATAAAAATGATACAATAATAGTAGTGAGCAAAGAGCAAGAGATTTTTGACAAAATTTATGAAATTGTCATAAAGGACTAGTATGGGTCTGAGTGATCTATTTAAAATTCGTAAATCACAGCCAAGTAAGGCTGAGCAGCCTAGCCACTGGATAAAATGCCCTAAATGTAACGCTTTGATGTATTATAAAGAGGTGCAAAACCGTTACAATGTCTGTCCAAAATGTGGCTACCATTTTCGTATCGGTGCAAAAGAGCGTATAGAGATACTTTGCGATGAGGGGACATTTGTAGAGTATGATGCCAATTTGGAGCCTGTGGATCCACTTAAATTTGTAGATAAAAAGAGTTATAAAAAGCGCATCGAAGAGGGAAAAAAGAAGACGGGACATCCAAGTTCAGTAATAAGTGGTGAATGTTTGATAGAGGGAGTTCCTACCCAAATTGCTGTTTTTGATTTTGCTTTTATGGGTGGGAGTTTAGGCTCAGTTGAAGGTGAAAAGATCGTTCGTGCTGTTAATAGAGCTATCCAAAAGCGTCAGCCTGTTGTAATTGTGAGTGCCAGTGGTGGTGCAAGAATGCAAGAAAGCACTTTTAGTCTTATGCAGATGAGTAAAACCTGTGCCGCGCTAGCAAAATTAGCCGAAGAAGGATTGCCCTACATATCGGTTCTTACAGATCCTACCATGGGAGGAGTGAGTGCCTCTTTTGCAATGATAGGAGATATTATTATGGCAGAGCCTGGAGCATTGATAGGATTTGCAGGACAGCGCGTCATTAAGCAGACAATTGGTGCAGATTTGCCAGAAGGATTTCAAAGAAGTGAGTTTTTGCTTGAACATGGACTTATCGATATGATTGTAGAGCGTCCACAGATGAAAAAGACAATTGCGGATCTCTTGCGCCTTTTGTGGCAAGAGGAGCAACAAAATGTAGAATCTCTCATAGAGCAAAGCGATGAAGAGTGATATTTATGCCCTTTGTGATGTGGCACTGCTGGATCAATTTGGTGTAGGTTTAGAGCAGTATGCCTCATTAGCTGCGATGTATGGATGTGAAATCATGCAGTATCGTGATAAAGAGGGATCTTTTGAAACTAAACATGAAAATCTCAAGCGACTACGAAAAGCGTGGGATGGTATACTCCTTATCAATGATGAAATCGCATTGGCAAGGCTTTGTGATGGAGTACATATTGGTCAAGAGGATCTTGCAAAGATAGTAGAGAATTTTGGTGCAAAAACTTTTGCAGAAGCTATTACAATTCTTCGCAAATTTATAGGTGCAAAGATTGTAGGTCTCTCTACGCACAATGAAGAAGAGATAGCAGTTGCTAATGATTTAGATCTTGATTATATAGGTCTTGGGGCATATAGAGCAAGTAATACAAAAGATGTGAGCAGTGTACTTGGCCTCAAGCTCTCTTCTTTAGCAAAACTTTCATGCCATAAAGTTGTAGCAATCGGAGGTATATATCTTTATGAGCCGATACAAGACATTTGGAAAAGAGCAGTCGGAAGAGATTTTCTTATCAAAGCTTTAAGTTATGCATAAAATAGCTCTTTACTCCATCGGAAAAAAAGATGCAAAATATTATGAGATGATCTATGAAGATCTTATAAAAAATGCCAAAAAATATGCTACTATAAAAATGGAAAATATTTTTAATAAAAAAATTAATCAAGCGCAAAAACAGCAAGCACGCCAAATTTATACACAAGTTTTAATGCCCTATTTGCAAGACTATACCATTGCACTCGATCCAAAAGGAGAGGAGCTTGATAGTTTTGCATTTGCAAAAGTTTTTGAAAAGTATGATAAACTTTCCTTTTTTATAGGTGGTGCATATGGATTTGAAGAGGATTTTTTGCATAAATGTGATAAAGTAGTGAGTCTTAGTAAATTGACGATGAGTCATAAAGTGGCAAAGATTGTGCTTTTAGAGCAGATATTTCGGGCTTTAAGTATTATACATAAACATCCATACCATAAATAGGAGCTTAAATGCGAATCAAACGCTATATCTTTTTTAGTATTATACTTATGCTAATAGTTGCTGGTATTGTCTACTCCCAAGTGGATAAAGTATATACTTTTGATGTTTTTGGTGTACCTGTTACTCTTCCTGTTGCTGTTTGGATTATCGTACCTATGTTTATTCTCTTTTTGGCATCTTTTTTTCACATGTCATACTACTCTTTTATCAACTTTATGGTGCTTAAGCGTTACCGTAAAGATTACGATACTCTCATCGATTCATTTGCAGATGCGATTATGCAAGAGCCAAAATCACATCAATATAAAACAACAGAAGCAAAAAATCTTGGTAACGTAACTGACAAATCGCATATACTCCCTGTTGATTTTAAAATAGATACAAAGGATGAACGTCTCAAAAAGCCTTTGGATTATGTAAAAGATATTACTAATGGTATCTATGTTGATATAGAGGGTTTCAAACTCTCACCTAAAAATGCACTTTTAGTGAAAAACTATGAAAATAGACTCAAAAGTGAGCCGATTTTTAGTGGAGTAATTTTGAAAAATTGCAGTGAATATCCTCAGGAGTTGTGTCAAAAAGCACTGCAAGCATATATTACTTTTAATGATATATCAAAAATCAAAGATTATGCTAAACTCTTTACTTTCGAGACACTTATGGAGCTTATTGAGCAATATGCAACTAAAGAAAAAGAGATGCTTCATGAGCAAGATATAGAGTATATTTTACAAGAGTCACAAATGCAACTAAATGAAGAAGAGTATATGCAATTGGCTAAAAAAATAAAAGATGTACTCTCTCCAGATGAGAGGCTTAAATTTTTTGGAAAACTTAAAGAAAAAGATGAAAAAAGCGAAGCAGCATACCTTTATACACTTTTGGATTTAGAGATGATAGAAAAAGCAAAAAAGTTTTTAGAAACTACAGCAGAAAATGAGTTGCTCAATTTCAAAGCCTATCTGGAACTAAAAGAGTGTGGCAAAAACTATCCATTGGAGATGTTTGCATAGATGAAACTCAATTTTACAAAACCGCTTTATGTTTTAGCGCCATTGGCAGGATATACAGATCTACCATTTAGAAGTGTAGTAAAAAAATTTGGAGCAGATCTTACTATTAGTGAAATGATTAGCTCTAATGCTTTGGTGTATGAGAGTAAAAAGACTATGAAAATGCTCCAAAAATCCCCTTTAGAAGATCCCTATTTTGTGCAGATTGCAGGCGCTGAAGAGGAGATAGTGAAAAAAGCAGTAGAAAAACTCAATGCAATTGAAGGCATTGATGGTATTGATCTCAATAGTGGATGTCCTGTGCCAAAAGTTGTTAAACAAGGTGCGGGAAGTGGGCTTTTGAAAGATCTTGACCGATTTAAGAGAATTGTTGAAACTATTAAAAAATATTCCAATAAGTCCTATACATCTGTCAAGGTGAGACTTGGATTTAGCGAAAATATAGTAGAACAGATTGCAGTTGCTGCACAAGAAGCTGGGGCAGATTTTATCACAATTCATGGGCGTACACGTAGTGGTGGATTTAAAGCTCCTGTGGATTATGCAGCTATCAAAAGAGCAAAGGAGTCTGTAAAGATCCCAGTTATTGCAAATGGTGATATTACTGACTATCAAAAAGCCCAAGAGGTATTGCATCTGACAAAAGCAGATGGGGTGATGATAGGAAGAGGTGCGATTGGAAACCCGTGGATTTTCTATCAACTTAAACAGGGTGAAGCTTTTGTTAATGAGCAGGTAAAAAAAGAGATTATTTTCGAGCATTTTAGACAGATGCTGCATTTTTATGGAGATTATGGAGTGGTACTCTTTCGCAAGCATCTTCATACCTATTCTAAAGGATATCCCGGAGCCTCACAATTTCGAGAGATAATAAATAGAGTTACAGATAAAGATGAAATGGAGGAGTTGATAGAGAGATTTTTTAGATCAGACGCTGCAGCTGCTTAGATTTCGCCACTTGCTTTTCTCTTATACTCCTCTATTGTTATAAATATATCATCCTCCTCTTTTGGTTGTATGGCAGCAGTAAGATTTTGCGATGCTATCGCTTTTTCAAAATCCTCGTGACTCTCTATTTCGCCCTCTTTATATTTTCCAAGTAACACATTTGTACTGCCAATTATGACAAGATAGTTGATACCTTTAAAAGAGATGAGTGCAATTTTGTTGTGTGCATCTAGTGGCTTTTCAAATTTTATTGCAAACTCTTCATTGTCACTATTTTGGACTACGATACGTTTAGTTTTTCGTGTTCTATTTTGATTCAGAAGTTTTAGCACTATAAATATAAGAATTACTCCAAATAGACCAATTCCAACCCATAAGCCTATTTTTGCAAAATTTATGTTACTAAAAAAACCTTTAGAAAGCTGCGCGCTTGATGAGGTTCCAGGGCGTTTGAATTTAAGCATAAGGCTAAAACCATCTTTTGATTTAGAGGCATATATTTTTATTTTTTCCACAGTATATATGAAAATTTGTGTTCCACTTTTTGCGGGCACTACGTCTATTTGATAGATAAAAGGATTGTTAAGTTTTTTACTCCAGTGAGCCAATATCTTTACATTTTTAAGAAAAAGGATTATTTTGTCACTCTCTCTTTTTTGCGCTATTTTCCCCTCATACGGTACATCGAAGTTTATCAAGAGTTCGACGCTATTCTTTTGCTCTTTGACATTGAGGTTGAGTATCATTGTTGCAAAGAGGTGTACTGCTAGTAATAAAATGGCAACTATTCTCAAAAACTCTCCTCTTCATTTAAGGTTTATAAGTTAATTAATTATATTGAATAATAGATAAATTCGTCATAAATTTGCTTAAATGTAGTATAATCCCTTCCAAAAAAGGTCGTTGATGGAATTGATAGCGGTCGGAATTATTGTCGGTTTTCTCTCCGGTTTTTTTGGTATAGGTGGCGGGACAATTTTAGTGCCAATACTGATGTATCTTGGGTTTGATATTAAAGAGGCTGTTGGAATTTCTGTTACACAGATGGTCTTTAGCTCTCTGTTTGGATCATACCTCAATTTCAAAAAAAATATTTTTAAAATCCATGAAGGTTTGGCGTTAGGTATTGGAGGATTTTTAGGAGCTCTTGGCAGTGGATATTTTGTAAGTATTGTTTCGAGCAAAGTACTTGAGTGGATGTTTTTAGGATTTGTAAGTTATGCGATGTATCGTTTTTTTCGATCTCCTGTGACACACGATGGAGCAAAAGATATTCCTCCAGTTTTGATCTTTTTTGTAGGAGTATTTATTGGGCTTTTTGCTATTAGCATCGGTGTTGGAGGAAGTATATTAGTAACGCCTATTTTAGTCGGTTTTTTTCATCTTGATGTGAAAAAAGCTGCATCTATGGGCCTCTTTTTTGTGATTTTCTCTTCAATAAGTGGTTTTGTGAGCTTGAGCCTCTTTGGCCATATAGATTATGTGCATGGATTTTTAGTGGGTGCTAGTTCACTTCTGGGTGTCTTTTTTGGTATAAAGGCAGCACATGCAATAGAGAGAAAAAAATTCAAAAAAGCACTTATTGGAATATATACAGTGATTTTGGTGCTTGTTGTAAAAAAGATATTTTTTTGAGGAGTTAAATGAATAAGATAAAGATATTTGGTGCAAAGCAGCACAATCTTAAAAATATTAATCTTGAGATACCAAAAAATGCATTGATTGTTTTTACTGGACTTTCAGGAAGTGGGAAAAGTACGCTCGCTTTTGATACACTCTATGCTGAAGGGCAGCGGCGCTACATAGAGTCGCTCTCAAGTTATGCACGCCAATTTTTGGATAAATTAGATAAACCAGAAGTAGATAAGATTGAGGGGCTTACTCCAGCAATTGCCATTGAGCAAAAAACAACAAGTAAAAACCCAAGAAGTACAGTTGGTACAGTCACTGAGATTTACGATTATCTTCGTTTGCTCTATGCAAGAGTCGGTATCCAGCACTGCCATCTGTGCGGCAAACCGATCTCTCACATGACACCAACAGACATTATTAATGAGGTATTAAAACTTCCTCATGGAAGCAAACTTGTTATAACTGCTCCATTAATTAAAGAGAAAAAAGGTACTTTTACCGATCTCATAGAGTCCCTTCGTCAAAAGGGGTATGTGCGCGCCATGATAGATGGGGTCATGGTGCGCTTAGATGAGGAGATAGAACTAGCAAAAACGAAAAAGCATACAATCAAAGCCGTTATCGATAGGGTTGTGCGCAAAGAGGAGAGTGCAACAAGAATTGCTGATGATATCGAAAAAGCATTAAAGTTAAGTTATGGAGAAGTGGAAGTTGAGGTACTCAATGCTGAAGAAGTTGGAACACAAAAGCATTACCACTTTAGTGAGCATCTAGCATGTTTTGATTGTAAAGTGAGTTTTGAGCCCCTTGAGCCTCTTACATTTTCTTTCAACTCTCCTAAAGGAGCTTGTCCAGAGTGCGATGGATTAGGGATTCGCTATACATTAGATTTGCAAAAGATTATAGATGAGCACAAATCTATTGCCAAGGGGGCAATTAAAATACTCTATGGATATAACAAGAGCTACTACTTTAATTTTCTCAAGGCTTTTTGTGAGAGTGAAGGTATCGATGTCAATACTCCTTATGAAAATTTAGCAGAGCATGAAAAAAAAGCGATCCTCTATGGCTCAGCACAAGCAGTAAGTTTTCGCTGGAAATCACACAATCTCACCCGTATTTGGCCAGGAGTAGTGAAGATCGCTTATGATATGTTTAAAGATGAAAAAGAGCTGGGTGAATATATGAGTGAAAAGGTGTGTGACAAGTGTGGCGGTCACAGACTCAAGCCCCAAAGTCTTGCAGTAAAAGTTGCTGGTAAAGGTATTGGGGAGATCCTTGATATGCCAATAGAAGATGCGTATGCTTTTTTTAATGAAGAATCAAATTTTACTTATCTATCTTCCCAAAAGCAAACCATTGCTGCACCTATTCTTAAAGAAATAAGAGAGCGGCTCTACTTTTTAGTAGATGTGGGACTTGGCTATCTTACTCTTGGCAGAGACGCCCGCACTATAAGCGGAGGAGAGTCTCAACGTATTAGAATTGCAAGTCAAATAGGCAGTGGTTTAACAGGAGTGATGTATGTGCTCGATGAGCCAAGTATAGGTTTGCATGAAAGAGATACCTTAAAACTCATACGTACACTTAAAAATCTGCAAAAAAAAGGCAATACTGTTATAGTGGTTGAGCATGATAAAGAGACAATAGAAGCAGCAGATTTTATCGTTGATATTGGCCCTGGTGCTGGAAAATTTGGGGGAGAGGTGGTCTTTGCTGGAAGTGTGAGTGAACTCAAAAAGAGTGATACACTTACTGCAAAGTATCTTAGTGGCGAGAAAAAAATAGAGTATTTCTACCGCAGACCCCAAGAGGATTGGCTTGCTATAAAAAACGTTACAATCAATAATATAAAAAATCTTGAGGTAGAGTTTCCTTTAAAAAATCTGGTAGCTGTAACAGGTGTGAGTGGAAGTGGGAAGAGCTCATTGGTTTTGCAAACGCTTCTGCCAGTTGCAAAAGAGGCACTCAATAGAGCTAAAAAGGTCAAAAAGATTGCTGGAGTGGAGATCGAGGGATTAGAGAAACTCGATAAAGTGATATATCTTGATCAAAGCCCTATTGGAAGGACTCCTCGTAGCAATCCTGCAACCTATACAGGTGTAATGGATGAAATACGCGCTCTCTTTGCAAAAACTAAAGAGGCGCAACTACGAGGATATGGACCGGGGCGGTTTAGTTTTAATGTACCTGGTGGAAGATGTGAGAAGTGTAAAGGCGAGGGTGAGCTAAAAATTGAGATGCACTTTTTGCCTGATATTATGATCAAATGTGATGCTTGTAAAGGCAGACGCTACAATGAACAAACCCTTGAAGTAACATATAAGGGTAAAAATATTGCAGATGTACTTGCTATGAGTGTAGATGAAGCACTAGAGTTTTTCAAAGCGATTCCAAAAATTCAAAGAAAACTCCAAACACTACAAGATGTAGGTCTTGGCTATATTACGCTTGGGCAAAATGCTGTAACACTCAGCGGTGGTGAAGCGCAACGGATTAAGCTAGCAAAGGAGCTAAGCAAAAAAGATACTGGTAATACTCTTTACATACTTGATGAGCCAACGACAGGCTTACACTTTGCAGATGTGGATAGGCTTGTGAAAGTACTCCATTCTCTTGTAGAGCTTGGAAATAGTGTAATAGTGATCGAGCATAATCTTGATGTCATTAAAAATGCAGATTATATTATCGATATGGGACCAGAAGGAGGAAGCAAAGGGGGAAAAGTTATAGCCCAAGGTACACCTGAAGAGGTTGCGCGTAACGCTAAAGAGAGTAGTAGCTATACAGGTGAGTTTTTGGCTAAAGAGCTTAAAATTGAGTGAGACAGCGCTTCGCTTCCATCTCGCTCAAAGCTCTTCCGATACAGAGTTTTTGCTTTTCTAATAGTTTTATATCTCGTTGGAGTTTACTTGCATAGAAGGCTTGAGGGAAGCTCATTGCAAAAGTTTTAGCAAGTGCGTCACTTTTTGGATCGAGTGGATATTTTTGGATACAAAAATGTGCCTCCTCTTTTTGCAGGCAAGATTGGCGGTTTTGATACGTTTGGATGATTTTATCAATAGCTAAAATTTGTGCTGTTTTCCAATCAGCAAATGCAAAAGTTATGCAACAAAAAATAAGTAGATATCTCATTATACTCCTTTAATTGGTAATTTTATCAAAAATTAGCTATTTTCAAAGTTTTACCATAAAAATTTTGACTCTTGATGGGGCTATTTAATCCGTGATTAAAAAAGTATTGTGCTATAATCTCGCCAAAAAGGTTGTGGATGAAGACACTTACAATCATCGATACCTTCGGTTTTTTCTTTCGTAGCTTCTATGCATTGCCACCATTAAAAAGTAAACAGGGATTTCCCACTGGTCTTTTGACAGGTTTTATCAACTTTATCAATAACTTAGTAGCAGAAGAAAAAAGTGATTACATAGTTTTTGCTTTAGATAGTGAGGGTCCAAGTTTTCGCGCCGCAATTGATCCAAACTACAAAGCTCAGCGCCCTACGCCTCCAGAAGATCTGCAAAAGCAGCTTCCTATTGCAATTGACTGGATAGAGAAAATGGGTTTTAAAACATTACAAAAAGAGGGTTTTGAAGCTGATGATATTATTGCTTCACTGGTAAAATGTGCAAAGCAGATGGGTATAAAAGTCAAAATTGTCTCACACGATAAAGATCTCTACCAGCTTATAGATGATGAAAAAGTGGTACTCTATGATCCTATAAAAAAAGAGGAGATCGATGAAAAGAGGGCTGAGCAAAAATTTGGCGTTCCAGTAAAACTCATCGGGGATTATCTTGCGCTTGTGGGAGATAGTGCAGATAATATTCCAGGAGTCAAAGGTATTGGGCCAAAAACTGCTGCAAAACTTCTCAATACTTACGGATCTCTTGATGCAATTTATGCACACATTGATGAGGTGACACCGCCGCGCGTGAGGACGCTGCTAGAGCAAGGCAAAGAGAGTGCATATTTGAGTAGAAAGCTTGTTGCCCTTCGCGATGATGTGTTTGAGAGCTGCTCATTAGAAGAGTACCATTTACCTCAAATTAATCCGATTATAAAAATTGCTGATGAGCTTATGGATTATGATATTACAGCGATTTTGCGCAAACTCAAAGCTACACCGCTCATAAAAAAGCAGGGAGCAAAAATAGAGTTTGAGGCAATTTGTCTTGATAGCGAAGAGGAGCTCTTTAAAGTAATAGATGCTATACCAAAAGAAGCAATAGTAGCTTTTGATACTGAAACCGATTCTTTAAATACAAAAGTAGCCAATCTTGTAGGATTTAGCTTTGCTTTTAATGAAGAGAGGGCGTACTATGTACCAATTGGACACAACTATCTTGGAGTAGGACAGCAAGTAAGTTTAGATAGCGCTCTTAAAGCTATCAAGAGGCTATTTGAACATAAAATAGTAGGGCATAATCTCAAATTTGATCTCTCTTTAATCTATCGGTATGACATAGAAGAGATTACAGATTTCGCAGATACAATGATTCTTGCATGGCTAAGTGATCCAGGAAGCAGTGTAGGGCTAGATAGTGTGGCAAAGAGAGTGCTTGATCATGATATGATAGCCTATAAAGATACAGTAAAGAAGGGTGAAGATTTTAGCAACGTTGCAATAGATACAGCCTGTCGCTATGCCAGTGAGGATGCATTGATAACTTATAAAATCTATTTTAAATTACTCGATACTCTCCGCTCACAAAATGCAGCCCATCTTATTGATGAGGCAAAGGAGGTAGAGTTTCCTTTTGTCAATACTCTTATAGCGATGGAGAGAGCTGGAATCAAACTTGATATTGCTTTTTTTGAAAAACTACGCAAAGAGAGTGAAGAGCGCCTCAAGGAGCTTACACAAAAGATTTATGAGCTTGCAGGAGGGGAGTTTAATATCAATTCAACTAAACAGTTAGCAAGCGTGCTTTTTGAAAAACTGAAACTTTCGCCTTTGAAGAAAACAAAGTCTGGCTATAGTACGGATGAGACTACGCTACAGGCACTGAAGGACAAACATCCAATAATAGCCTATATTTTAGAATACCGTGAGCTCTTTAAACTCAAAAGCACCTATATTGATCCACTTCTAAAATATGCTAAAAAAGATACAAATCATCGTATTTACACAAGTTTTGTGCAAACTGGTACCGCTACAGGAAGACTTGCAAGCAAAAATCCCAATTTGCAAAATATTCCAGTTAAAACAGAAGTCGGACGCCAAATTAGGTACGGATTTATTGCAAAGGATGGGTATAAACTCCTCGGCATCGACTATTCTCAAATAGAGCTGAGGCTTTTAGCACACTTTTCACAAGATCCTGCCCTAGTACAAGCTTTTCAAGAAGATAGAGATATCCATTTAGAGACTGCAATAAAGCTTTTTGGTCCAGATGAAGCACATGCAAAGAGAAATATCGCAAAGAGCATTAACTTTGGTCTCATCTATGGTATGGGAAGCAGAAAACTTGCACAAACTCTAGGAATCAGCACAAAAGAGGCAAAAGAGATCATTGAGAGCTATTTTAGTGCATTTCCTACTGTCAAAAACTACTTAGCAAGTATTGAAAATTTTGCAAAAAAGTATGGATATGTTGAAACGTTACTACGACGTAGGCGCTACTTTGATTTTGCTGCAGCTAATGGAGCACAGCTTGCTGCATATTTGCGAGAAGCTACAAATACAGTTTTTCAAGGAAGCGCAGCAGATCTTATAAAAATGAGCATGAATGCTATTGATAAAATTATCAAAAATGAAGCATTACCTGCCAAAATGCTACTGCAAATCCATGATGAGCTTATATTTGAAGTTAAAGAGGATGTGGTCGAAGATCTTGCACAAAGATTTGCTTCAATTATGGAGCATATTTATCCGCTGCGGGTACCTATCAAATGCTCTATAGGTATTGCCCACAGATGGGGAGATTTGAAATAGTTTAAGAAATGACTCTAAATCAAAAAGATATTACTATTTTTGATTGAAGTTCACTACAATTGTATTCTCGATAGACGTATAAAACTATTTTGAGAATACTCCAAAGGAAATAGATGCTCAAATCTTTGCAAAAAAGCTTCTTCTCCATAAAATCAGCTGTCATAATGATGTTTATTTTTGCTGTAAGTATTGGAATTGCTACGTTTATTGAAAATGACTATGGCTCACAGACTGCATGGGCTTTGGTCTATACAGCAAAATGGTTTGAGATTTTATTGGTGCTTTTAAGTCTTAATCTCCTTTACAATATTTTCAGATTTCGGCTTTTTCGCAAAGACAAATTTTTCACTGGGCTATTTCATTTAGCATTTATTGTAATAATAATTGGTGCTGCAGTAACGCGCTATTTTGGCTATGAGGGCACAATGCATATACGAGAAGGCTCTCAAAGCAATACAATCCTTAGTGCTCGTACCTATTTGCAAATAGAAGCTAAAAAAGGAAAAAATTTTTATTCTTATGCAGAACCAATCTATCTCTCAAAAATTGGCAGTAACACTTATAAAAGAAAAATAGCAATAGGCGATGAAAAAATAGAGGTAGAGCTTTTACGCTATATACCAAATGCCACATATACTATAGTTGCAGATAAAAATGGTAAAGCCACAGTAAAACTTGTGCTTTCTGCTCATAGTGGTGGAAGAGTAGAGAAGATCCTCCAAAAAGGACAATCTCTTGATATAGGAGATGCAGTAATTACTTTCGATAAAGAGGTACAAACCAGCAAGCCTGTTATAGTAATTACACAAAAGGAGGGAAAGCTTTTTATTAGAGCCCCTTTTCATATCAAGCGAATGGCAATGGGCTCGATGCAAGAAGAAAATTTTGCACCTAACGAGGATGTTCCATTTGAAAAAGGGCATCTCTACGCAATTGCAGGGCTTAATATTGTTCTCAAAAACTTCCAACCCCATGCAAAAGTGGAGTTGCAAAGCAAAAATCCACTGGCAAAAAACTCTCCTCATGATGATGCACTAATTTTACGTGTAAAAAGTAGTAAAGGTGAAAAGATTGTAACACTCTTTGGCAAAAGTGGACGAGAAGGTGAGCCTGTACATGTGAAGTTAGGAGATTTGGATTTAACATTGAATTATGGGGCAAGACGCATACAACTCCCTTTTGCGCTGAAACTGCGCGATTTTCAGCTCGAGCGCTATCCAGGCTCCATGAGTCCAAGCTCCTATGCGAGTGAAGTGACAGTAGTAGATGGAAACAAGAGTTTTGATTATAGGATCTATATGAACCATGTGCTTGATTACAAAGGATATAGATTTTTTCAAAGTTCTTACGATATGGATGAAAAAGGCACCATTCTCTCTGTCAATCACGATCCTGGTACACTTATTACCTATATTGGCTATTTTCTCCTTGCTTTAGGAATGTTACTGCACTTTTTTATGCCGCAAAGCCGCTTTCAGAAGTTAGCACGTTTGACAAAAAGAGTACAAGAACAGCGTGAAAGTATGTTACTGAAAAATTTTGCTCTCATTGCTTTTTTGATGCTTGGCATGTCTGGATATGCAGCTGATAATCCTCTCGAAGTAGCAAAAAAGATAAGCAAAGCTCATGCTGACAAATTTGGAGAAAAGATTTTAGTGCAAGATAATAGCGGAAGAATTGAGCCGATAGATACACTTTCTCGCAAAGTACTTGCCAAAATTGCTCGCAAAGAGGAGCTTTATGGCCTTGATGCAAATCAGTTCTTTTTAGGAATGACTGTAGAGCCAGAGATTTTTCAAAAAATTAAAATGATCTATGTGCATCATCCAGCTCTTAAAAAAATTCTTGGACTCAATCCAAATGAGAAGTATGCCTCCTTTAACGATTTTTTCGATATGAGCAAAGATGGGGCATATAAGTTGCTGCAATATGTGCAAAAAGCGACTGCCAAGAAACCGGGTGCAAGAGATCAATTTGATAAAGATGTGATTAAAGTAGATGAGAGAGTCAATGTGGCTTATATGGTCTATACTGGAGCACTTTTGCGTATCATTCCAAATAATAAAGATAAAAATCGTAAATGGGTAACTCCAATTGAAGCAATGAAGAGCTTTGCTCCGAAAGAAGCTGAGCTGGTACGACTTATAATGGCAAGCTATTTTCAAAATGTAGAAAATGGTATTAAAACTGGTGATTGGAGTAAAGCAGACAAATCTTTGGATGTTATAGCCGATTATCAAAAATATTATGGCTCAGATCTTATTCCGCCAAAAAGTAAAATAAAAGCAGAGCTTCTTTACAACAAACTCGATATTTTCAACAGGCTCGTGCCATACTATATGCTTATAGGTTTTATTCTGCTTATTCTCATACTCATCAATCTCATCAATCCTCGGTTTAATATCAAATGGATTGTACGAGTTGGCGTTGTGCTTATCTTTTTGGGTTTTATGGCTCAGACTTTTGGAATGGCACTGCGCTGGTATGTTGCAGGGCATGCACCTTGGAGTAACGGATATGAATCGATGGTCTATATCTCATGGGCTACGATTTTTGCAGGATTTTTCTTTGCAAAAAAGAGTCCGATAGCATTTGCCGCTACGTCACTTTTAGGTGGCTTGATTCTCTTTGTAGCACATCTTAACTGGCTTGATCCACAAATCACCAACCTTGTTCCAGTACTTAAATCCTACTGGCTGATGATACATGTCTCAGTCATTACTGCTAGCTATGGCTTTTTAGGTCTCAGTGCTCTTCTTGCTTTTGTGGTTTTGATACTCTTTATTTTTGTCAATGAGAGTAATAAAGATTTGATGGCACTTACATTCAAAGAGCTTACATATATTAATGAAATGAGTCTTATTATAGGACTTGTTCTTGTGACTATTGGAAACTTTCTTGGAGGTGTCTGGGCAAATGAGAGTTGGGGAAGGTACTGGGGATGGGATCCCAAAGAGACTTGGGCTGCTGTAACCATCTTAGTATATGCCTGTATAGAGCATGTACGCTTGATACCAAAGATGAATAAGTTATTTTTGTACAATGTATTGGCGCTCCTTGGATATTCAAGTGTTATCATGACCTATTTTGGAGTAAATTTTTACTTAAGTGGATTGCACTCGTACGCTCAAGGAGATCCTGTGCCAATTCCACAGTGGGTTTATTGGGCAATTGGAATAATCTTTGCAATAATCGCTGCAGCCTACTATAAAAAACAAAAATACAATATAGATATAAGAATATAAAAGCTGGTTACTTTGTAAACCAGCTTTTAACTTTTTCAAAAATTGATGAGAATTTCTCTTCGTGAGGTTTACTCTCTACGCCGAATGAATCTTGGAGCTTATGGAGAAGCTCTTTTTGCTCATCTGTGAGCTTTTTTGGAAAAATAAGTTTTACCTGTGCAATGAGATTGCCTTTGCGACCGGTATGGATATTTTTGAAACCTTCGCCTTTGAAAATAAACTGCTCCTTATCTTTTGTACCTACATGAAGTTGCAGTTCTCGCTCTCCACGAGGAGTAGGAATAGTGATGGTTTCTCCTAATGCCGCTTGGGTAAAAAAGACAGGTACTTCCATATATATATCATCATTGTAGCGTACAAAATGCTCATCCTCTTTTACATAGACATTGATGTAGAGATCTCCTCGCAGACCTGAAGGAGAGAGATTTCCTTTTACTTGTACACGAATACGATTTTCGTTATCTATTCCTTCTGGAATTTCAATTGTTATTGTCTCTTCATTTATGGCATATCCTCTGCCGGCGCATTTTGGACACTTCTCTTGTGCGCTTTCTCCAGTTCCATGGCAGCGAGGGCAAGTTTGTGAAAATGTCATAAATCCTTGACGATAATAGATCTGTCCTCTACCATGACACTCAGGACAGGTTGTGAGAATTCCGCCTTTTGCTCCGGTACCTTTACACTCTTCGCATGGTACTTTATAGCGGTATGAGATCTCTTTTTTTGTTCCAAAGAGGGCTTCTTCAAATGAGATTTCTACTTCAATAGCTAGATCTAAAGGATACTTCTCTTCTTGCTTTCTTCTTTGTCCAAAACCACCACCAAAAGTTTGACCAAATACTGATTCAAAAAAGTCCATAATATCTTCGTAGCTGGTATTATCAAACCCTTGAAAGCCTTGATTTTCTAGGCCACTTTTACCATACCTATCATAGAGGGCTCTTTTTTCTTCATCGCTTAACACTTGATAGGCTTCATTAATAAGTTTAAACTTCTCTTCTGCCTCTTTGTTATCTGGATTGCGATCGGGGTGGTATTTGAGAGCAAGTTTGCGATACGCTTTTTTTATCTCATCAAATGTGGCGTTTCTGTCAACTTCTAAAATTTCGTAATAATCGATATCTACCAAGAGGGCATCCTTTGTTTAAGTTTTGTTTAAGTTGTGTAAGTGTAGCAAAAAATTTTTTATAAAGAGTTAAATTTTTGATATAATTGCGCAAAAATTCGGGGGCGGATTGAAAAGAGGAATTAAGAAGTTCTATAAACTTGTAGCGGCACTTGAAACCTTGCCAAGTATCGGCAAAAAGAGTGCTACAAAACTAGCTTTCCATCTTGTACTTCAAAATCCTATGGATGCTATGAAACTTGCCCACGCAATCGAAGATGCCGTAAGCTCGATTCATAAATGTTCGCAATGTGGCGGTATTAGTGAAGATGAGCTCTGTTATATCTGTAGTGATGATTTGCGCGATCAGCAGACTCTATGTATAGTAGAGAGTGCAAAAGATATCTATATCATCGAGGAGAGTGGTGAATATAATGGTCTCTACTTTGTCTTTGAAGGACTTAACCAGACAAATCTTGATAAACTTAAAAATCTCGTTGCAATGAAAGAAATACAAGAGATTATTTTTGCTTTTACACCTTCGATTCAAAATGATGCACTTATACTCTATATCGAGGATCAGCTCCAAGAGTATGCCATAAAATTTTCAAAAATCGCTCAAGGTGTTCCAACCGGTGTAAATCTTGAAAATGTAGATACTCTCTCACTTTCCAAAGCTATTGCTGAGCGCGTAGAAATTTAGATAAAAGTTTTGCAAAAGAGAAGAAACTTTTTGGTATAATGGCGCAATTTCAACAAAGGGTAGAACTATGAGCTGGAGTCCGAGTAGTTGGAGAGACTTTCCTATAAAACAACAACCAACTTATAAAGATTTAGATAAGCTTCACAGTATTGAAGCAGAGATTAAAACATTTCCACCCCTCATCTTTGCAGGTGAAGCCAGAGAACTTAAAAAAGATCTTGCAAAGGTTGCAAAAGGGGAGGCGATTTTGTTGCAAGGTGGTGACTGTGCAGAGAGTTTTGCTAACTTCAATGCAGCTAACATTCGCGATCTTTTCAAAGTGCTTTTGCAGATGAATATGGTTTTGATGTATGCAACAGGAAAGCCTGTTGTAAAAATCGGGCGTATTGCAGGGCAGTATGCAAAACCTCGCAGTAGCGATTATGAAGAGATAGGGGGAGTAAAACTTCCTAGCTACCGCGGTGATATAGTCAATGATATTGCTTTTAGCGAAGAAGCGAGAGAGCCAAAGCCAGAAAAGCTTCTTGAAGCGTACTATAAATCTGCAGCTACGCTCAATCTCATACGTGCCTATGCGCGTGGAGGGTTTGCGGATCTACGTGCAGTACATAAATGGAATCTCGAGTTTCTACAAGGGAATGAACTTGAGAGTCGTTTTGAGGAGTTGGCTGATAAAATTACTGAAGCGCTCCGTTTCATGGAAGCGTGTGGAGTAAATCCAGATAATACGCCACAACTCAAGCAAACCACACTCTATACTTCTCATGAAGCATTGCTTCTCAATTATGAAGAGGCACTCACACGAAAAGATACTTTTACTGGTGATTGGTATGATTGTAGTGCACATTTTCTATGGATTGGGGATCGCACAAGAGATCCTAATGGGGCGCATGTAGAGTTTTTTAGAGGTATTAAAAATCCAATTGGTGTCAAAGTGGGCCCTTCTATGAAACCACATGAGCTTTTAGAACTCATTGATAAACTTAATCCTGAAAATGAGCCAGGAAGATTGACTCTCATCGTGAGAATGGGAGCAGAGAAGATAGGAGAACTCTTTCCTCCACTTCTTCGCACTGTCAAAGAAGCGGGTAAAGAGGTAGTTTGGAGTATCGATCCGATGCATGGAAATACATATAAAACAGGTGGTGGACTCAAAACGAGAGATTTTGAAAAGATCTTATCTGAAGTAAAACAGTTTATTCAGATACATAAAGCTGAAGGAACAATACCTGGAGGAATGCATCTTGAGATGACGGGAAGTGATGTTACTGAATGTACAGGAAGTATTAGCGCTTCTATTACAGAAGATGCACTCAATAGCCGTTACCACACGCAATGCGATCCTCGCCTCAATGCTAATCAAGCGCTTGAGCTTGCATTTATGGTAGCTGAAACATTTAAGGATCTTTAATGCGAATATTCTTATTTTTGTGCGCAATGATTGCAAGCTCTTTTGCCTTTGAAAATGTAAATGCTAAAGAGTTTGCAAATCTCATGCGCCAAAAAGATATTGTGCTTTTTGATGTGCGTACTCCTCAGGAGTTTCAAGAAGAGCACATTTTGGGAGCCAATCTTGTTCCCGTACAAGTTTTTCAGTATCTCAAACTTGGTGGTTTGGGAATAAAGGACAAAACAGTACTCGTCTACTGTCGTAGTGGCAATAGAAGTGTGACTGCGAGTAGATGGTTTGAGAGCTGGGGAGCAAAAAAAGTTTACAATTTAAGAGGTGGTATATTGGAGTGGAAAGCAGCAGGCTTCCCTCTTCAAAAGTAGATTCTCTATCCTTTATAAGAGACGTATTTTACGTTTCTTATTCTTTATAAATGACAATTACAGTTGAAGCGATCTTCTCATAAGTTTTATAATCTCTTCTTTTTCATAAATAAAATCGGTAAAAATCTCAAATGCTAAAACCCCTTGATACAGTAGCATATCTGTACCATCTTTATAAGTGAGTCCTAGATCTTTTGCAAGGGCTAAAAAAGGTGTGAGTTTATTGTAAATAACATCTACTGCGTATTTTGCCTGCTGCATAAGAGGAAGTAAGATATCTTGAGGAGCAGGCAAGCTATTATCAGTTAGTCCTGCAGAAGTGGTATTGATAATAAGATCATACTTTTGTACAGAAAACTCATCCCACGTATAACAGCTAAAGCCTCTTTCTTTGAAAAAAGAAAGTCTTTTTTCACTTCTATTAAGTATTTGCGGATCGTAGCCTTGCTCCTTGAGATAGAGGGCTATCGCTTTTGCGGTACCTCCAGCTCCTAAGATGAGAATATTAGAAAACTCATACTCCTTTATGCTTTCATAAAATCCAGGAGCATCAGTATTGTACGCATAAATTTTTCCATCTTTGCTATACCAGGTATTAACAGCTTCTACCTCTTTTGCAATGCCAAAAACTTCATCAGCAAGTTTATAAGCCCACTCTTTATGAGGAACAGTGATGTTGAGACCTCGGAGTTGTAGTGCAAAAAACCTCTCTTTGAGCTTACTACCATCCTCTACGAAGATTTTGGTGTAGCAACCAGGAAATTTAAGATGCATAAAGGCATAGTTATGTATTGTTGGAGAGATGGAATGAGCTACAGGGTTGCCAAAAATTGCATAAAGTTTCATTGGGCTAGTTCCTCTAAAGCTTTTTTGAGTGCACCAAGTTTATTATTAACTTCGAGATACTCAAGCTCAGGTTTACTGTCTGCTACTATTCCAGCACCTGCTTGGAAAATAACTTCATTCTCTTTCAAGAGTGCGGTGCGTATAGTTATGGCGCTATCCATATCTCCATTGAAGCCAAAATAGCCGATACTCCCGCTGTAATATCCTCTTTTTAGTCCCTCAAACTCTGCAATAAGCTCCATCGCTCTAATTTTTGGCGCTCCTGTCATTGTGCCAGCAGTAAAAGTAGCCATAAAAAGATCAAACATGTCATATTTCTCATCCAAAATACCTACTACATCACTTACCATGTGCATTACATGGCTGTAGCGCTCTATGCGCATTATTTCTGGCACCTTGACAGTTCCAGCTTTTGCTACTCTTCCCACATCGTTACGCCCAAGGTCTATGAGCATGACATGTTCGGCCACCTCTTTTGGGTCGTTGAGCATCTCGATTTCAAGCTCTTTGTCCCTCTTAGCCGTATTACCGCGTTTACGAGTACCAGCAATTGGACGCAAGAGGATCTCTCTATCTGTAAGGCGTACCATGACCTCTGGACTACTTCCTGCAATCGCAAAATCTTCAAATTCCAATAAAAAGAGATATGGAGAAGGGTTGAGGGATCTGAGTTTGCGATAAAAGCTGAAGCGATCCACAACCGCTTTTTGCTTGAGACGATTGGAGATAACTATCTGAAAAACATCGCCACTGCGAATCATCTGTTTGCTCTTTTCAACCATAGCAAAAAATTTCTCTTTGCTATGAGCAAATGTGGCTTCTCCTAAAAGCTTTGCTTTTTTAAGAGGTGTATATTGGTAGCTATCTTTTATGGCACTTTCTATAGGAGGAAAAATCTGTTCTTCTATCTCTTTTGTTGATGTAATCAGTGTTAGTGTGGAGTTTTTGTGGCTATAAGCGATGATGAGTTTTGGACGAAGCATATAAAAATCTGGAGTATGCAGTTCGTCTTTAAGATTTTGCATATATTTTTTGAGTACCGGTTCAAACTCTTGTACCATATCATATCCGATATAGCCAATAAAACCGTCTATAAAACCTACACTAAGCTCTTTTGAAATCTTTTTATATTGTGCAAAATCGATATTTTTGTAATACCTTTTCATAAAGAGGAGTGGATTACTCTCTACCTCTTCAATATCTCCTTCACTGTTTTTATAGAAGCTTTTGCCATTTTCACTCCAAATAGCCTCTTTTTCTCCACATATTATGTAGCTAAAGTTGCCATCGCTTGTATTGACGACGCTCTCAAAAAGGTAGCTCTTTTCATTTTTGAAAAAATCTTTAGCTTTTTCATACAGAGCAATGGGAGTAAACTCATCGAGCATAAACTGCCGGTAAAAAATCATCTATCGTATCCTTGTAATGAATGCATTTTTACTAATTTTAGAACGTACCTTCCCGAGGTATTTACTCGCTTCTTTACGACTTTGAAATGGTCCTATATAGACGCGTCTAATCTTTTTTCCATTGCTTATGACCTCTTTGATAATATAGTTAAAACCAGCTTTTTTGATTTTTTTCAAAAAGGCCTTATCAGGATAATATTTTAAAAAAGCGCCTACCTGGATATAGTATGAGCCAGTTTTTACTACTTGTTGTGTTTTTTTGGTATGTTTTGGAGGAGTTTTTGTAAGGGCTTTTTTTGTCTCTTTTGCTACTTTTTTAGGTTTTACGACAGGCTTAGTTTGCACTTTTTTTTCAACAGGGTGGGATGGGATAATCTTACGTTGAGGAGGCTCATTTTGATTTGTAGCTGCAATCTCTTTCTCTTTTTTCATAACTTCATTAATGACCTGCGATATTTCGCTCTCTTCTTTTTTTATAGTATCTTCTTCGATAATGGGGACTTCTTGCATATTAGAAGGCTCAGACAATTGCTCTTGTTGAGTGGGAACCTCTTGAGTTTCTACCAAACTCTCTTGTGGTGCAGAAGAGGAGTCTGAAATCATTTTGACGATGCTAAGGACAATTAAAAAGATAAGAAGGAGTGAACCGCTAATGAGAAGATACCTTTTGATTTTATTCTTTTTTTCATATTTTTCTAAGACTATATCATCAAGTTCATTGGTATGAAGCTCTTCAAGATCTTCAAAATTATCCATTTGCTCATTAGCCATAGTAAATCCTTTAGGCAAGTTAGAAGATATTATAATATATTTTACTAAAAGAGAGCTTCATAAGGGAAAGATCCCTTAGAAGGTAGGACGATCGTAGATAATGAATTTGCGAGCAAGTGCTACCATCTCTTTTTTGATCTTTTCTTGGAGATTGACATCTTCGATATTGTCAAGGACATCAGCGATGCGGGTTGCTATAAGCTCAAATTCACCCTCTTTCATGCCTCGAGCTGTAAGTGCTGGGCTTCCGATACGGATACCGCTTGTAACAAACGGACTTCTTGTCTCTCCCGGGACAGTATTTTTATTGACTGTAATTCCAGCACGTCCGAGTGCTTCATCTGCATCTTTCCCGCTAAAATCTTTGTCAAGAAAGCTTACAAGTACAAGGTGGTTGTCAGTACCGCCACTTACTACATTGTAGCCTCTGTTCATGAGTACAGTTGCCAAAGTTGAAGCATTTTTGCGCACCTGTTTTGCATACTCTTTCCATGCAGGCTTCAAGTTTTCGCCAAATCCTACTGCTTTTGCAGCAATGACATGCACAAGAGGCCCACCTTGGATTCCAGGAAAGATAGCACTATTGATCTTTTTGGCGATATCAGCATCATTGGTCATAATCATACCGCCTCTTGGGCCTCGAAGAGTTTTGTGTGTAGTAGTTGTTACCACATCGCAGTAAGGAAAAGGACTTGGATGTTCACCGGCTGCTACAAGTCCTGCAATATGGGCAATATCTGCCATTAATAGTGCACCCACTTCATCAGCAATTTCGCGAAACTTTTTAAAGTCAATTACTCTTGGGTATGCACTTGCGCCGCAGACAATAAGTTTTGGTCTCACTATTTTTGCTATATCTAATACCCTGTCATAATCGATCCACCCCTCATCATTGACACCATAGAAAAAGCTTTGATAGATTTTCCCACTTGCATTGACTTTAGCACCATGTGTGAGGTGACCCCCATGGCTTAAATCCATTCCCAATATTTTGTCGTATGGTTTTAAAAGTGCTAAATAGACCCCCTGGTTGGCTTGACTACCAGAGTGGGGTTGTACATTGACATATTCACATCCAAAGAGTTTTTTGGCTCTTTCAATTGCAAGTTCTTCTACAGCATCAGCATATTCACAGCCACCATAATAGCGTTTGCCAGGATAGCCCTCGGCATATTTGTTTGTAAAAATACTTCCCATTGCTTCCATAACGGCTGGAGAGGTGAAGTTTTCACTTGCAATCATTTCAAGATGATCTGTTTGCCTTTGTAGCTCATTTTCTAATATGTTAAAAACTTCTGGGTCTGCATTTTTTAAAAAATCCATTATTCTTTTTCTCCTTTTTCTTCTTTTGGTAATGGTCGCATTGCAGGAAAGAGTATTACATCTCTAATAGAGTGTTGATTTGTAAGGAGCATTACTAATCTATCGATTCCTATACCTTCTCCAGCAGTTGGAGGCATTCCATGTCCTAAGGCTCTTACAAAATCCTCATCCATATGCATCGCTTCATCATCTACATCTTTACTCGCAACTTGTGTTTTGAAACGTTCATATTGATCTAATGGATCGTTAAGCTCATTAAATCCGTTGGCTATCTCTTTGCCTGCTATAAAGAGCTCAAAACGCTCTGCAATTTCCGGATTGTCATCACTTCTTCTTGCAAGTGGGCTGATATCGATTGGAAAATGGGTGATAAAAGTTGGATTGATGAGTTTTTCTTCGACAAAGTTGTCAAAAAGTTCTGCTTGCAATGCACCTAAGCTCATTTTATGTGGAAACTCAAGCTCTATACCTCTCTCTTTAAGATAAGAAATGATCTTCTCTTTATCCTCTACAACCTCTTGAGGAACATCACCTATTTCAACTATTGCATCTTTGTATTTAATTTTATCAAACGGTGTAGAAAAATCGATTGTATGCTCACCATAGGGAAGTTTTTTAGGAAGTCCAAGTTTTTCAAAGAGATAATCAAAAAGATCTTCAGTGAGTTTCATTAAATCTTCATAGGTATGGTATGCCCAGTAAAACTCTATCATTGTAAATTCTGGATTATGGGTAGCATCCATACCTTCGTTGCGGAAGTTTCTATTAATCTCAAATACCGCTTCAAAACCTCCCACAATGAGCCGTTTGAGATAAAGTTCTGGTGCAATGCGAAGATATCTATCAACTCCTAAAGCATTATGATGGGTAATGAAAGGCCTTGCATTTGCTCCACCAGGGATTGGGTGCATCATAGGAGTCTCTACCTCTAAAAAGCCATGATTTTCAAAAAAATCACGAATAAGGCTTACAATACGACTTCTTAATACGAAAACTTTTTTGACATCTGGATTCATAATAAGATCAAGATAGCGTTGGCGATAACGTAACTCTTTATCTTGCAATCCGTGGTATTTTTCAGGGAGTGGTACAATTGCTTTTGTCACGAGATTGAGTTCATTTGCATGGAGGGTCAGCTCCCCTGTTTTTGTTACAAATGGATACCCGATGGCTTCAATAATATCTCCAACTTCGATAAGTTTTTTTACCTTTTTGAACCACTCTTTCCCTAATGAGTCTTGATTAAAATATATCTGGACTATACCACTTTCATCTTCTATTTTGGCAAATGCTGCTTTGCCCATATGACGCAAAAATTTGATGCGTCCATTGAGTTTTACACATACTGATTCATCTTTTTTCTCTTCACGCTCTTTGACATATGCATATTTTTCTAAAAATTGCTTATTTGTTATCTCTTTACAAAAGCCGTGTCCATAAGGATTAATACCCTCTTTGCGAAGTTCTTCGGCTTTTTGTATACGCTGTTGTTCATATTGATTATCAAATATCAATGCTTCTCCTTCGATATATTTTGCTCTATTGCTTTGATAGCCCTGTTTTTAACCGTTTCTACTGCACTCTCTTGCACATCATTTGAGACCTTTTTCGTAAACTCTTTTCCCTGTTTTTGTACATTTGGAGAAACGAAATCTTCTGGTTTAAGTTTGATTATATAGCTTCCTGTTTGTACAAGAAGAGGATAGAGAATAGAGTTTTTAGTATATTTTTCTAGCACTTTTTTTGTTATTTCAATGCTAGAAATTGCATATATGATGACAGAGAAGATGAGAAAAATTTTTGCCCAACCAAATAGAAGGCCAAGAAGTTTGTTAAAAAATCCCATTCCACTTGCATGTGTCAATTTGGTTATAAGATTTCCTAGTATTACCATCCCGATCCAGATTGCAAAGAGTGCAGCAAGAAACCCTACGAAAGTGAGTGCTGCTTCATTTTTTATGTGATAGAGGTTATCACTAATCCAATTCCCTACACTCTCTGCATAGCGTGAACCATAGTATATACCACCTATAATTCCTGCTAATCCAAAAAACTCTTTTATAAAACCGTCTATGATACCTTTGAGTCCTAAAAAGATAATGAGTGCGCCAATGATGAGATCGAAATAGTCAAACGTCATCTATTTCCTTTAAAGATTTTTTATAAAGTTCATTAACTCTTCTGGTCTATTAGAGAATTTTATTGCAGTCTCTTTGTCTATTACTTTTTGTAAGAGGAGTTTTTGTAAAACTTTTGTTTGTGTTTGCATACCTGTTTGTTGCCGCCCTAACTGCATTTGTGAATAGATCTGGTGTATTTTGTTTTCTCGAATAAGGTTTGCGATAGCTGGATTGTTGACGAGGATTTCATAAACAGCTACTCTTCCACCTTCAATTTTTGGCAAAAGTGCTTGGGATATAACAGCCACAAGACTTGTGGAGAGTTGTGCTCTTATTTGTGGTTGCTCATCACCACCAAAAACATCTATAATTCTATTGATAGTTTGAGGTGCAGAGTTGGTATGGAGGGTCCCAAATACCAAGTGACCAGTTTCAGCTGCAGTGAGGGCTGCTTTGATTGTTTCACGATCTCGCATCTCTCCAATCAATATGACATCGGGATCTTCACGCAAGGCATATTTGAGCGCGACTGCAAAACTTTTTGTATCAAATCCTAACTCGCGGTGGGAAAAGAGGGATTTTTTATTTTTATGTATAAACTCAACAGGATCTTCTATAGTAATTATATGCTTATGCTCGACATTGTTAATTTCATTAAGCATTGCAGCGAGAGTAGTTGATTTACCACTTCCAGTAGGACCAGTGACAAGTATGAGTCCCTTTTCTCGTTTAATAATATCTTTAAATATAGGAGGCTGTCCCAAATCATCAATACTTGGAATTTCTTGTGGAATAATACGAAATGCAGCTGCAACTTCTCCTAAAGTTTTGTAATAGTTTGCACGGAAACGTCCAACATTGGGGATACTGAAGGCAAAATCAAGCTCATAATTTTCTTCAAACTCTTTCTTTTGTTTATCAGTTAAGAGAGAGTAGCACAATGTTTGTATCTCTTTGCCAGTTAAGACAGGAAGATTGAGTGGGATAAGTCTTCCATCGATTCTTACTTGCGGTTCACTCCCAAAAACCAAATGGAGATCTGAAGCTTTATGTGCCACAACAGTTTTGAGTAAAGAGTTGATATCTACCATAAATGTCCTATTCGATTATTTTAGGGACAATAAAAAAGTCATCTTCACTTTTTGGTGCATTGCGTAAGATTTTTTGTCCGATATCACTCTGGTTTTGCGGAATATCTTTGCGAAGAGGAGCACTTGCTTCTATTGGACTGTACGTAGCTGCATATGAAGATATATCAAGCTCATCTAAAACATCTACAAATTCTAAGAATTTATTGAGATCTTCGAGAATGCGATCTCTGTTTTCATCTTTTATCTGAATCATACTAAGAGTTTGCAGCCTTTGGAGCAGATTTTCATCAATCTTTTTCATCCCAAACCTTCGTAAAATTTTTCGTATTTTACCATAAAATAATGTTTTGTTTGATAATATTAGGTGAATTTATTGAAGGAGTGACATTGAGTACAAAAGATAATATTGAATATATAAAAAAAGAGTTGGATAGTGAGGAGAAGTTTTTAGAATCGGTAATAAAAGCAGAAAAGTTTTATAAAAAACATAAAAAAAAGATAACAGCTCTAGTGGTTCTTGTAGTTATAGGATTTTTAGGGTATGTTGGCTACGATATGATGAAAACACACAACCTCGAAGTAAGTAATGCTGCTTACAATTCTCTATTGCAAAATCCTCAGGATAAAGAAGCTTTACAAACTCTTAAAAACAAAAATCCCAAACTCTATGCACTCTATATCTATCAAAAAGCTATAGAGAAAAGTGATATAGAAGCACTCCAAAAGATTGCAAATGGAGATGATAGAGTACTTGGAGATCTTGCAAAATACCATATTGCAGTTATCAAAAAAGATAATAAAGCACTTGAACGATATGCAAATAATTCTGATGCAATTTTACGTGATTTTGCATATTTAGATAGTGCTTATATGGATTTCATGAAAGATGCAATAGCTGTAGGACGTAAGAAAATCGAAAATATTGATAAATCTTCTGCTGCATATCCTTATGCTCTGCTTCTTGGACACTACGGTGCAAAGGTAAAAAAATGAGAAAGTTGATACTTTTTGCTCTTTTGTTGCTTCTTTTTGTAGGATGTAGCAGCAAAAGATATTTTGAGCCAAAAGAGATAGCGGGGTATGTGGATTTTGATGGAAAATTGCCAGCACCTATAGTGGATGTTTTACGTGATGGAGCAACTCTTGAAGATGGAGAGTTTATTTCCAAAGATGGTTTAGAAAATTATAGATTACCAAAAGGGTATCTTTTTATAAATAAGAGTAATGGCTACTATATAGCTGCAAATAAGTGTGGTGATCTACTTGTCATTGATAGCAAATCTCATAAAAAGGTATTGCAAAAACACTTTACAATGCGATCACCTATTGCAGCAAATATTACAAAAGATAAAAGAGTTGCACTTGTATTTGATGATAACTCTTTGATGCTTTACGATATTGTAGACAAACATGTTATTTATGCAACAGAGCAAGGCAAGAGCATAGCTGTAGATACAAAAATAGCTAATCCTTTTTTTCTTGGACAACTTACAGTTTTTCCAACACTTGATGGAAAACTTGTTGTTGTAGATCCTACAGGCAAAGAGCTTCGCACTCTCATAGTTGGTACAAAAAAACATTTTAATAATGTGATTTTTCTCGATGTAATAGATGAAAAGCTTATTGCAGCCACACCCAATAAAATTATTTCGGTAAGCCCAACATTTTCAAATACATTGGATTTGTCTCTTAGTGATGTACTTTATGCAAAAGGAAGAGTATATCTTCTCACAAAAGATGGAGAGATAATTCTCACTGATCCCCAACTCAGTATCATGAAGAGAAGAAAATATCCTTTTGCACATTTTACAGGTGCAGTATATGGAGAGTATATCTATGTAGTAGAGAAAGAGGGCTATATCATTGCTGTTGATAAAGATCTGCGTGTTTCTAATATCTTTGGATTTCCAAGTGGCATAGAGGAGTATATCTTTACATCCAAAGATAAAATTTTCTATGACAATAACTATTTCGAACTCAAAAAACTATGAGAGAATTGGTAGATTTTTTTCGTAAAAAGGGTATTGTTTTTGAAAAATTTACAAAACTTGATTTAAAAAAACTTGGCATTAAAAAGCGTTTAGAAATATATATAGGTTTAGATACTCATAAAAAGTACTATGTAATAGTATATGTAGATCGTAAAAGCAGAATTTTGCTTAAAGATGCAAAAAGTTATGAGGAGTTAGTGCAAAGCCTTCCTGTTAAGCATGGATTTCGCTACAAATACCTCCTCTATCATGCTCCCCTTTGCTCCAAAGCAAAAGAGTATTTGCAAGAGGTTGGTTGGAGAGTAGATGCTATTGTGTGATATAGGCAATAGTTTTGCAAAATTTTATGATGGAAAAGAACTTAAGCGCATACCTATTACGCAGATTAAGCAGTATAGGAGGCAAAAAGTTTGCTTTATCAATGTCAATCCCAAAGTAGAAAAGCTTTTAGAAGAGTTTGAAAACTGGATTAACTTGGAGCAATATATTACTCTTGATACATCTTATAAAGGTTTAGGTGTTGACCGTAAAGCTTTGTGTTGGGGAGTTGAAGAGGGAGTGATTGTAGATGCTGGAAGTGCAATAACAGTAGATGTGATGGAAAAAGGTAGACATAAAGGTGGTTTTATAATACCGGGAATTCGTTTTTTGCAAAGAGATTTTGCAGAGATTTCAAGTAGACTTGCGATTGATACATTACAAGAAGTAGATTTAACACATTTACCGCAAAATACACTTTCAGCTATAAGTTATGGAATTATAAAGCCAATTGTTCTTGCAATAAAGCAGTTTGATATGAGGATCTATATAACAGGTGGTGATGGGGAGTTGCTCCATCATTATATTCCTGAAGCGCTATATGATCCATTACTACTTTTTAAACATTTAGAAAAACTGGTACAAAGGAAAGGTTTATGTTAACGATCGCACTGCCTAAGGGGCGTATTGGTGATGACTCATTGGCTCTTTTTGAAAAAATATTTGCAAAAGAGTTTCGATTTGGAGAGAGAAAACTTATTTTAGAGATAGATGATTTTCGTTTTTTACGTGTACGCAATCAAGATGTTCCAATCTATGTTTATCATCAAGCAGCCGACCTTGGTGTTGTGGGACTTGATGTGCTTGAAGAAAAAGGGCTCGATCTCGTAAGACTTCTGGATCTTGGTTTTGGTGCTTGCAGTGTAAGTATTGGTATTAAAGAAGATGAAGAGCTTACATTTAATAAGCCAAGTTACAGAGTTGCTACGAAGATGGAGAACATTACAAGGGAGTTTTTTAGCAAAAAAGCAATTCCAGTGGAGATTATTAAACTCTACGGCTCTATTGAGCTTGCCCCTTTGGTGGGACTAGCTGATATGATTGTAGATATTGTCGAAACTGGTGAGACAATGAAACAAAATGGTCTTAAACCAGCTTTAACTATAATGCAAAGTAGTGCCTATTTTATTGCTAATAAAAATAGTTTCTATGATAAGAAAGAGAAAATTTTAGCGCTACGTCAGCAGTTACAGGAGGCTTTGGGTGGGGCTTGATCTCTATGGGAAAATTGAGCCACTTTTAGGATTTGAAGAGGAAAAACAAAAACTCTATGAGGCCTTTTTAGATAAGCTTTCAGAGCTTGGTATAAAAAATTTTCTTGATATTGGGTGTGGGAGCGGGGCATTTATGCAATTGGCAAAAAATGCAGGTTTTGAGCCTGAAGGCATCGATATTAGTAGAGTAATGGTAGAGCGTGCAAGGAAAGCAGAATTACAGGTATATCATGGTGATATATGCCAGTTGGATAGAAAATATGAAGCAGCCACAGCAGTATTTGATGTTATCAATTATCTTGATAAAGAGGAGCTTGCAAAATTTTTCGCTTGTGTGAAGAATCTTTTGAAAAAGGGTGGTTATTTTATATGTGATATGAATACCCTCTATGGATTTGAAGAGATTGCACAAGGATCGTTAATTTTAGATAATGATGAACAATTTGTTGCGATAGATGCTGAATTTGCCGATAATAGATTGACAACCAAAATCTATCTTTTTGAAAAAAGAGATGGCTGCTACAATAAAGAGGCAGAAGAAATTGTACAGTATTATCATGAGATAGGTTTTTTGAAGAAGTTGGGATTGGAACTTATAGATATAGACTTTATATCTTTATATGGTGAAGAAGCGGATAAAGTTTTGATGACATGGAGGGTAACATAGTATGGCGCTATTTGGTTTTGGAAAAAAGAAAGAAGAAAAAAAAGAAGTCGAGGTTACTGAAGAAAAAGTACTTAATCAAAGAGGAGAAGAGAGGTATATAGTCCAAAATCTATCCACGCAGTATGGAGAAATAACAGATATATCTAAAAAAAGTGTTGGGGTTTATGTAAAAGATGCAAATTTGGGATATGGAGATTTTGTCGATCTTAAGTTTGCTGAACTTACATGTGATGCTGAAGTTTGTGCTCCTCAAAGTAAAAAAATTGGTTTTTGTCTGCAATGTGATGTATCTCAAGAATTGATTCAAAACCATCTTTTTATGCCAAAAACTAGTGAATTTGTATCAAAAATAACTTTTGATAAAGAGCTCGTCGTTAGAGACAAAGATATTGAAACAAACAAGGCTGTTATTTCATTAATGTTTGATCTTGATGATCCTAATGCGACTATTGAGAAATTTCAGCGCCATATTGCATCGATCCCTAAACTCCAAGAGATGATTCTCAAACGTGCTAATTCTATTGAGCGAGCACGCGCTGCACAGGTAAGTGATGTAAAAGTAGCAATAGCTCGCTTAGGTTTTGAAGAGGTTAAAGAGCTTGTGTATGAATATGTACACTATGATATTAATCTTACAAATAAATACCTTATTAATTTTGCTGATTTTGAAATATATAATATTTTGCTCAGTAATATTTTCAAAAGACTGGCTCCTCTTCTTCCTTTTAATGATATTAAAGGAGAGGGTGAATCGCTCCTAGCAATGTCCTATATAGGTGCAGTATTGATGGCGAAAATGGATAGTGATTTAGGAGCTAGCTATACAAGTGCAAAAGAGCTTTTTGAGTTTGAAATGAGAATATTAGAGCGGAGTCGGGTGGCTACAGATATATTGGAAGTATGCAAGCTCTATTTTGTAGATACACTTGAATTATTCCAATATATTTATGATGGATTTGTTTTTGCAAATCTCATGCTCTATCCACAGCTAGAAATCAACTTTCCTGTGACACTAAGTGAGAGAAAACTTAAATTTGCATATGTAGCATATTTGGCTATCCTTGCACAAAAGTTTATACTTGCAAAAGATCAATCTAGCGGCTATATTCTTTTAAGTCGTTTACGACGTTTTGGCTTTAATCTCAAAGAGGCAAAAGAGTTTCTCGATGGTATTGTAGATAGTGTAAATAGTAAGCTCCACAAAATGGGTTCTCAAAAACAGATTAAACATTGTGAGTATCCAACATTAGCTTATACAATAGAACACTTTTTAGGCAAAAATATATATGCTGAATATTTTACTCGTTCACTGAATATTTTTGACAAAGAGGCTCAACGTTTAGCAGTACGATATGAAGATGCCTATTATACGCATCTGGTTTTGGAACGATTTTTAAATAGTGATGAGTACTCCTTTCGCACTTTACCTTTTTGTGTGGTTCCATGTGAAAATTTAGCAGATGAAGATATGAGTCTCAGCCAATTTGGCATTTTTGATATTGTGGTTTTCAAAAATATTGATAAGCTTCCTGCAGAGCTTTTTGAAGATTTTAGGAAAATATGGGAAGATTTTGAAGGTAAAATTATTGTAACATATAGTAAAGAGAGTATGATCGATTTTACAAACGAAAAACTTTATCAGATTATACAAAAAAGCATTGTAGATTTTCCAAGTTATTCCCAGTCTCCCACTTTACATATGAAGATGCTCTCATATACTACAAATAGTATAAATCGTTTTTTTGGTAAAGAGTATTGCGATGTAGCTGATTTTAAAGAAGATATTGGAGATCAGAAATTTGTCTATGTGAAATGCATGCAAAATATTTAAAGGGGCGATAAGCCCCTGAAGCTTATTTGTAGATTGGCTGCAGTTCTTCCCAAGGGTTAGGTACAACTCTTTTTCTATCTACAATGTATGGGACAAGTGCAGCATGTCTTGCTCTCTTGATTGCCTCTTCTACCATCTCTTGGTGTTTTTTACAGTTTCCAGTGAGACGTCTTGGCATGATTTTATAACGCTCGCTGAGAGTATGTTTGATGAGTTCTATATCTTTATAGTCAATATATTCAACTTTTTGTTCACAGTATTTACATGTTCTTTTTTTGAATCTTCTTTTTTCTGCCACTTTTTAGTCCTTTCTAAAATGGAATTTCATCTTCATCGATATCGATTTCTGGTATTTCAGGCTCTTTTGCAGGAGCCTCTTTGGCTTGTGCTGGCTGAGCGTATGAGGCTGGCTTTTCATAAGAGGTGCTTGATGAGCGATCTTCACTTCGCCCTAGCATCTGCATATTATCAACAGCTACAGAGTGTTTGGATCTCTTGTTGCCGCTTTGATCAGTCCATTGCTCAAAAATCAGCCTTCCCTCTACTAAAACCTTGCTTCCTTTGCTCAAATATTGATTGGCAATCTCTGCAGCTCTTCCAAAAAGAGTTATGTCTATGAAACAGACCTCTTCTTTTTGCTCTCCTGCTTGTGTTTTGAATCTTCTATTTGTGGCAATTGCTGTTTTTGCAATAGCCATTCCGGTGCCCGTATATTTGAGTTCTATGTCTCTTGTGAGATTGCCTACCAATATAACTTTGTTGTACATTTTATGCCTCTGCTTTTTCTTCGCTCGCTTTACCGCTCAATTTTTTTGCTCTTTCAACCATTTTTTCCCAAGCTCTGATATCTTTGTTTGTTTCATATTTTATAGTGAGGAATCTAATAACATCTTCTGTAATTCTATAGATTCTCTCAAGCTCTCTTACAGTCTCTGATGGAGCTTTGAAGTAGATGATATAGTAGTGACCACGTTCAAACTTTTGGATTGGATATGCAAGTTTTCTTACTCCTACATCTTCTGTGGCTACTATTTCACCACCATTGTTTTCTATGACCTCTTTGATGAAGTCAAACTTCGCTTTCTTTTCTTCATCTGTAAGCGTTGGTTTGAGCACGAACAGTGTCTCGTAATGTCTCATTTTTTCTCCTTTTGGCTATATATCCGAGAACTTCTCGGCAAGGCTTTTATTTTGTGTATAAAAAGCGCAGCTATATTATCAAAACAATCCTTGGATTTTTATTAAATAAGAAAGTAATAGGGCGCTTTTGTCGATGTTTGTTTTTGTTTTGAGCTCCAACTCACAGGTTTGCATTGCTAAAAATATTTTTGGGTAGTTTTTAATCCTCATTGCAAGTGCTGCACGCTGCTCTTCAATATGGCGTGGAAGTCTGTATCCAAGTATTTGAGAAGAATCAAGGTTTCCATGGAGGCGAATATAGCTGTAAAATAAAAAGAGCTGCTGCATAAAATTCTCAAAACCGAGCAGTATTTTCATTTCATTCTGTTCCTCTTCTATTATTTGAGCAAAGAGTTCCTCTATAGGCTCTTTTTTGATGATAGCGATATAGAGTTTTTCGAGGTTGAGAGGAGTAATCGGATAGACGAGGTTATCAATATCTTTTGTTTCGATTGCTCTTTCATTGATACTTAGTTTGAGTAGTTCGCTCTTTGCAAGTTCAATGTTGTTTTCCAGCATGATAAGTAGATGCTCTAATGCATATGTATCTATCTCTATATTTTTTTGTTGACAAAACTCTTGTAACTCTTTTTTTGCTTCATGTAAAGCTGCTTTAAAAAAGCGCACATTCACAGCGTTATGCTTCTTATCAAAGAGTGAAGCTATTTTTTTGCCATCAGTAGAGAAAAGCGCGTAGATAAAAAAACTATTAGCATTTTTATTACAAATTGCTATGAGTTGTGATAGTTCCTTTTTAGGTAGTGCCTTATCATGTTTGATAATAAGGAGGTTTACATCACCAAAGAGTGAAGATTGGGAGAGGTAGTTTTTGGCAATCTCAAAATCATATTCATCAAAATAGAGTTGCATTGCATTCTCTTTGCCTATCCTTTGCGCCATCTCTTGTGTATACTTTTCTATAAAGTATGGCTCCTCTCCCCAAAAGAGATATGCATCAAAATTTTTTGGTGTTTTCTCGAACTCAGCTTTGTACATCTATTTTCTCTACCACTTTAGCATAGATTTTTGTTGTAGCTATATTTACATCGATAATCTCTACAACGACTCTGTCAAAAAGCTCCACTTCAGCTCTTGGTAAAAATATCCTGGCACCTTTGATCTCATCATCAAGTTGCGCTATAGGGGTAGATTCAGGATCTGTGACGATTGCCTTGAAACGCTTCCCTATATTTTTTGCTGCCCATCTTGCAAACTTTCTATCCATAAAATCCCATTCTACTTTTGCTGCCTCTCGCTCAAGTTCACTGATGCGCACAGCAAGAGGCTCTATATTTTTTAAAATGAAATCCAGCTGCTTTTTATTGTTTTTGATAATAGCTTTGAGAAGGCGATGCAATGTAAGATCGCTATATCTCCTAATAGGGCTTGTAAAGTGTGTATATTTTTCAAATCCTAGTCCAAAATGCCCGATATTTTCCGCAGTATAGCCAGCCTGTTTTTGCGTGCGGATGAGAAGTTTGTCCACATGCTCTTTGATTCCAAGTTTTTCAGCCTCATTTTGAATATGTAAAAAGAGCTCATGCAATGTGTTGTACTCTTTTGTAAAGATGCCTACATTTGCTAGCTCGTTGAGGAGCTCTTCAATCTTTTCTTCGGCTGGCTCTTCATGTGTTCTAAAAATTCCGTAATCAAACATCTTTGCTGTAGCTTTATTAGCAAGAAGCATACAATCTTCAATGAGAGCGTGGCTCGGCGTTTCTCTCTCAATCTCTGTTTTAACAAGTTCTCCATTTTTATCTAGGACAAGCCTAATTTCTGGGTTGGAAAACTCAAATCCCTTTTGGAGTCGCTCTTTACGCAGTTTTTTTGTTATTTCATATAAAGGCAGCATCCACTCAAGAAGCTCCTTGTCAGTATCATCAATATTTTCAAATCTGCCAGCCAAAAACTCATCTACCCGATCATAACTATACTTTCTTCGACTCTTAATAATTCCTTCAATAAGCTCCTCTTTGAGAGGCTGGAGGTTTTTATCAAGAGTAATTTTGCTCACAAAAGCGAGTCTTTCTACATTTTCTTTTAAAGAGCAAATTCCTTCACTCAGTTTTCTTGGTAGCATCGGAATTGATTTATGGGGCAAATAGATACTAAATCCTCTCTCTTTTGCCTCTTTATCTATTGGGCCCATCGGAGGGACATATTCACTTACATCAGCAATGGCTACATAGAGAGTGTTGCTCTCTTTATCAAAATATATTGCATCATCGTGATCTTTTGCAGTGACAGGATCAATGGTGCAAAATGGCAGATGTGTTAAATCAACTCTTTGAGGATAGAGGTCTACATAAATCTCATCTGGATATGCACTTGCTTCAAGCTCAGCCTCTTTGCCAAACTCTTCATGTTTATTGTAAAGAGCTAATGAGATCTTTTCATCTACGCTCGGATCATCAAGTATACCAAGTACTTCAACAATGATTTGCGCCTCATTATCCACTTTTACTACCGTACCACCTGGTAAATCGCGCAAAGATTTTTTACTCGCCTTGACTGCAAGTGGCATCTCATTTTTGATATTAAAAAAGATGCCATTGTCTTTATCAAAATAGGCAACACTAAAACGAAAAGCTTTTTCTAAAATATAGACAACTTTTGCTTTTGGACGTCCTCCACCTTTAAAAATCCGTTTAGCTACTACGAGATCTCCTCTTGTGGCACCATTGAGATGCTCGGGCTCTATGAGAAGATCTTTTGCTTTGATTCCAAAAACTTCTAAAAAGCCCGTACCATTTCTTGCAATATCAATTTTTCCTACACGATATTTTGAGCTAATTTTATAGATTTTTCCATCTATTTTAATAATCTTGTGGCGTAAAAGATCATCAACAAGAGCCAAATACTCTCTTGGGATATCTTTTTTTTCGATACCACGAAGTAGTTTTAAGATAAACTCTTTCAAAATATATTTCCTTAAATTTTTTTAAGAAATTATAACATACAAAACTGACTCTATTGCGTGATAAATTTATCCAAAACTAAAGAAGTTTTAAGTAAAATTAGCCAAAATTTTCCAAAGGACGTAGTATGGCATTACCAATCTATTATGACAAAGATTGTGATATAAATTTGATTAAAAGCAAAAAAGTAGCGATTATCGGTTTTGGTAGTCAAGGACATGCGCACGCTGAAAACTTAAGAGATAGCGGTGTTGAGGTAAAAATTGGTTTATATCCAGGTGGGAGAAGTTGGAAGAAGGCTGAAGCGAAGGGATTTGACGTTTTAGAGGTAGCTGATGCTGCTGAGTGGGCAGATGTAGTAATGATATTGATTCCTGATGAGATTCAAAGTGATGTTTACTACAGAGATATTGAACCAAATCTTAATGCTGGTGATACAATTGCTTTTGGACATGGATTTAATATCCATTATGGACGTATTAAACCAAGAGCTGATATTAACGTTATGATGGTAGCGCCTAAAGCACCTGGTCATACTGTGAGAAGTGAATTTGTAAAAGGTGGTGGTATTCCAGATTTGATTGCAGTAGATCAAGATCCAAGTGGCAACACATTAGAACTTGCGAAAAGCTATGCAAGTGCAATTGGTGGAGGGCGTACAGGAATTATTCATACTACTTTTAAAGATGAGACTGAAACGGATCTTTTTGGTGAGCAAGCAGTCCTTTGTGGTGGTGTGAGTGCGCTTATTCAAGCGGGATTTGAGACACTCACTGAGGCTGGATACCCGGAAGAGATGGCATATTTTGAGTGTTTGCATGAATTGAAACTTATCGTTGATCTTATCTATGAAGGCGGTCTTGCTAATATGCGATACTCTATCAGCAATACGGCAGAGTATGGTGATTACGTAAGTGGTCCAAGAGTAATTAATGAGGCTTCGAGAAAAGCTATGAAAGAGATCTTAAAAGAGATTCAAAATGGAAAATTTGCAAAAGATTTTATCCTTGAAGGAATGACGGGATATCCAAGAATGACAGCTGAGCGAAGAAACTGTGAAGCACATCCAATAGAGCAGGTAGGTAAACGACTCCGTGCGATGATGCCTTGGATCACTGCAAATAAAATCGTCGATCAAGAGAAAAACTAAGCATAGGGCTCTCCTATGCTTTGGCTATTAAATGGCACGCAAAAGACGAAAAAGAACAAAAAAAGACAGCTTCTTTTCATCTAAAAAATATCTTATTCTCTCTCTTCTTATTTTTATAATTTTACTTATCTTAGGGGTTTTGGGAGTATATCTCTATAAACTGGGGTTTTCAACCGGATACAATGAAGCATTGCATAAAAGCCAAAGTAGTATTGCTGCTATTAAGAAAAAAGAGAAGGATGCTCTAAAACATCTCACTGATATTAGATTTTCTGAAATAGAAGATTTCGAAAAAAATGCTCATAAAACAGCTGCAAGTGCAGCTTCATCAATGAGTGAATCGAGTAGCAGTGCAAGTAGTAGCGCAAAAAGAGTTTTAAAACATAAAGAGCATAAAAAAAGAAAACATGCTACATACCTTCTCCATAAAGGCCAAAGGCCTAAGCTTGTACTTATTTTAGATGATGTGGCTTATCGTTATCAGGTAAATGCTATTAAGAGACTAGGACTCAAAATCACTCCATCTTTTTTTCCACCTACACCAAGACATCCAAATACATGGAAATATGCAAAAGAGTTTAGGCATTATATGATCCATTTACCTATGGAAGCGACCAATTTTCCTCACGAAGAGTATAATACACTGCATACTAATTCATCAAAAGAGTTTATTGAAAGGGTTGTTGCTTCTTTACGTGAACGTTTTCCTCATGCCAAATTTATTAATAACCATACTGGAAGTAAATTTACTGCAGATGCTGCAGCAATGAATCGCCTAATACCCCTGTTAAGTAAATATGGATTTATATTTGTAGATAGTCGTACAACGCCAAATACTGTAGTGAAAAGTGTTGTAGAACAATATGGTTATCCCTATATTGCGCGAAATATATTTTTAGACAATGAGCAAAATGTCTCTTATATTCGTAATCAACTCAAAAAGGCCGTTCATATAGCAAAACGTAAAGGCTATGCTATAGCTATTGGTCATCCTCATCAAAAAACTCTCCAAGCTCTAGCTCGTTCTAAAGATATTTTAAAAGATGTTCAATTAATATATATAGATGATCTCTATACAAAGGCAAAGTGATGCAAAAACTCTCTATTGGAGTGGGTTTGGGTCTATTAAGTTTTGCTCTCAGCTCTTATGCTATGGATATGGTGCAAGCAAAACTTATAGGAGCTGTAGTTTTTTTGGTCTATTTATGGAGTAGTGAAGCTTTGCCTTTGGGAGTAACTTCCTTGCTCCCTTTGATACTTTTCCCTCTATTAGGTATAATAGATTTAAAAACTACTGCACCCAATTATTCTAAAGACATTATTTTTCTTTTTATAGGTGGATTTTTACTTGCTATTGCAATGCAAAAAACAAGACTCCATGAGATTACTGCTGCAAAGCTGCTCTCTTTTTTCCCAAAGAGTGCAAAAGGGATTATTTATGCTTTAGCTATTACTTCTGCAACTCTCAGTGCATTTTTATCCAATACGACTGTAACAATAATGCTTATGCCAATTGCTATGTTTATGACAAGCAACATAAGGCTTCGTGTACGCTACCTCATTGCTACAGCTTATGGAGCAAGTATTGGAGGAATTTTTACACCAATCGGGACTCCTCCCAATTTAATTCTTTTAGGCTTTTTAGATGATATCAATATTGCTGCCCCAACCTTTTTAGAGTGGATGTTTTTGACAGCACCTGTGGTGCTTACCATGATAGTGATTGTTCCTTGGTTACTCTCTTTGGGGTTACAAGATGAGCCATTGGCTTGTAAAAGTAGTGAGATACAAACCTTAACTTATGAACAGCATCTCCTTGCAAAGATTTTGGGGCTTTTAGTTTTTTTACTTTTGCTCAATGCACTTATTAAACCCCTCTTTCCTTCATTTGCTCTCAATGAAAAGCTTTTGCTCTTAGGGTTTGGTCTTTTGCTCTTTTTGCCAAATGTACAGATTTTGCAATGGGAAGATACCAAAGATATGCCTTATGAAATTGTTTTTCTCTTTGGAGCAGGGTTTGCGATAGCCAAAGCTTTTATTGCAACTGGACTAGCAAGTATCCTTGCAGGATATTTTACAAATTTTGCCTCTTTACCGCTTTTTTTACTTCTCTTTTTAGTAGCATTTTTTGTCTCTTTTGCTACAGAAATTACGAGCAATACCGCTCTTACATCAATATCTTTACCTGTCTTTTATGAATTCGCGCATCGCAATAATCTCCCAGTAGAGATTATTCTCTTTACTGCTACAATTGCTGCAAGTTATGCATTTATGCTTCCAATTGCCACTCCTCCAAATGCTATTATTATGAGTAGCCGTGTCATTAAAATCAAAGAAATGGCTAAAATAGGATTTTTTATCAATCTTATAGGTGTTTTTATAGTAAGTGCTACAGCAATACTATTTTGGAGATATTTTATTGGTTGAAATTGGAGGAAAGCAGTTTCATTTTCAAGGTAACCTTACCTTGCTGGATCGACCCAAAGTATCTATTGTGGGTACAAGAAGGCCTAATACCTACACCAAGACAGTTACACTTAGACTTGCTACTGCACTTGCAAAAAGTGGCAAAGTGGTTGTAAGTGGTGGAGCTATGGGCGTAGATGCTTTGGCGCACCGCGGGGCTGGAGCAGCAAACACAATTGCAGTGCTTGGAAGTGGAATAGATGTACTCTATCCAGCCATAAATCGAGAATTATTGCAAACAATTGCAAAAGAGGGACTCCTACTTAGTCAATTTGAACCAGATTTTCGCCCAACAAAATGGAGCTTTGTTGTGCGTAATAAAAGTGTTGTGGCATTAGGAGAGTATCTCATCATCACACAAGCCGATAGAAAGAGTGGCAGTATGCGTAGCGCTGAGATTGCGCTAAAAATGGGTAAGAAAATCTATGTTTTGCCTCATAGAATGGGAGAGAGCGAGGGAACAAATGATCTTGTGAAGCAGGGACTTGCAGAAGTGATTTGGGATATAGATGCATTTTGTGGTGTAAAAAAAAGCGATCCATTTATTGAATATCTCAAAACTTCTCCAAGCTACGAAGAGGCATTACAAAAATGGGGAGAGCGTATTTACGAAGCGGAAATAGATGGATTGATTGCGATAGAAAATTTCAAAATAGTATATAAGGGGGAGTAATGAAGCGTATTCCTCTTGGAAAATATGCCAGAATGAAAAAAATGAGCCGTGCGCAGGTGATTCAGATGATAACACGCGGCCAACTCCAAGCAGAAGAGGTTATAGAAAATGGCAAAAAAGTACGCTATATCATCGAAGAGAGTGATGTAGTTGTGCCAAGTGATACGCAAAAGAGGCTTTTACCTTCACCATTAGAGGCTCTTGTGAGTCGTGTTGCAGATATTTCACAGATGCAAAAATGTTTTGAGGGAAGTAATGCTTTTTATTTAGTATTTGAAGAGACTCTTTTAATAGTAGATAAGCAGAGCGGTATAATTACAACAGTAAATATATGTAAAGGTATGCAGTGAGAAGATCGCTATTAACTGGAATAATAACTGGTTTAGTTCTGTTTTTACTATGGCAGATGTTTCCATTTTTTGAAGTGCTTATCTCTTCTAAGCCAAAGCCTATCACACCTCGTGGGGATTTGATGGCTCTTGAAAAGAGCAATATAAAAATTTTTGAGCAAGCAAAGCCGAGTGTTGTATATATATCTACACTACAAAAAGTGATTGATTACTGGAATATGAGTGTGCTCGATGTTCCAAGAGGGACGGGAAGTGGCTTTGTGTGGGATGAATTTGGCCATATTGTCACTAATTATCATGTGATTGAAGGTGCAAGTGAAGCTGTTGTGACGCTGAGTAATGGGTTAGGATATAAAGCTATATTAGTAGGAGCAGATCCTTCACACGATTTGGCAGTTTTAAAAATTAAACCAATTCCTGGTGTGATGGAACCTGTTGCAATCGGTGATAGCGATAAGCTGCATGTAGGGCAGATAGTCTATGCAATAGGTAATCCTTTTGGTCTTGACTGGACAATGACAATGGGGATCATTTCAGCTTTAGGGCGTGTGATTAATGAAGATAGTGGTGCTAAAATTAAAGGTGCAATTCAAACAGATGCAGCAATTAATCCAGGCAATTCGGGAGGACCACTCCTTGATAGTGCAGGGCGTGTTATTGGTGTCAATACAGCAATCTATAGCCCAAGTGGAGCAAATGCTGGGATAGGTTTTGCAATACCTATCAATCTCGTCAATAGAGTTGTAAGCTCTTTGATAGCCTATGGAAAATATGTTCCACCTCGTATTGGAATAGAGAGCGATGATCGCATCAATCATCTTTTGCATAGGCGTTTTGGTATTGATGGTGTAGCTGTTTTAGCAGTCGATCCCCACTCCCCAGCTGCTACGGCAGGATTAAAACCGACTATTATCTATCCCGATGGGAGAATTATTTTTGGGGATATCATTGTAGCAGTAGATGGAAAACGAATACGTAGTTTTAAAGAGTTACAAGAGATCTTGCAAGAGTATAATCATGGTGATGAAGTTACATTAACACTTTTGCGCGATAATAGAGAGATAAATATAAAAATTACTTTAGAATAATTAAAAAGGAGAAAAAATGCTAAAAGATCTTGTGTATCTTGGTATCGGGAGTGCACTTTTAGCAAAAGAGAAAGTTGAAGAGGAATTGCAAAAGCTAGTAGATAAAGGCAAAGTCTCAAAAGATGAGGTGAAAAAAATTGTTGAGGCCGCAAAACAAAAAGGTGAAGAGGAAGAGAAACGCGTTATGAGAGAATTGAAAAAAATTATAAAAGAGGCAATACGAGAAAGCGGTATTGCTACAAAAAAGGATATTGAAGAGCTAAAGAAACTTCTTGAAAAATAACTATTCCCTGCTGCGTATCTATAAGATCTTTATTCTCCTACTATCCTTTTTTTTGCTTATTAAAAAGAAGCCCTCATTTTTATGGTTTCGTCCATTGCCTCCCAAAGAGATGCGAAAGAGTATTATTGCATTGGGTGCGAGTTTTATAAAACTTGCACAAGTTTTAGCAACAAGGGCAGATTTTTTTAATGAAGAGTATCTCGAAGAGCTTAAAAGACTTCATGATGAGTTACCTCCCATGGAGGAAAAAGAGTTTGAAGCTGTTTTCGCACAAGCGTTTAAGAAAAATCCTTTTGCCTATTTTGATAAAACTCCAATCGCAAGTGCCTCAATTGGGCAAGTGCATAGAGCAGTATTGAAAAATGGAAAAGAGGTAGCTGTAAAGCTGCGCCGTTTTGGCATAGAAAAACGCATTAGAAGTGATATTAAAATTCTTCGCTCCATTAATTTTATTTTTCGACCACTTTTTAGCGAATATACCAAAAACTCTATAGAAGCTGTTATCAATGAGTTTGCAGATATGATTGTCCAAGAAGTAGATCTCTCACGAGAGCTTTATAATTTAAAAAAATTTTCAAAAACATACGCTCATTGTAATATTCTTTTTCCAACACCTTATGAAGAGTATTGTAGCGAAGATGCTTTAGTTATGAGCTATATGGATGGAGTACGCTTTGATGATAAAAAAGCGATCAAAGAACTTGGTATCGATTTTCATTCTGTTTTGGAGCGTCTTATTAATTTTTATGCAGAGCAGATGCTCGTTGTTGGTCTCTTTCATGCTGATCCTCATCCTGGCAATCTCCTTGTTGATAAAAAAGGGAATCTTATCTTGCTCGATTTTGGTATGGTCAAGCGCATAGATAATGAGACGCGTATAGCCATTATTGAGATGATAAAATCAGCCTATGAAAAAAATTATGATCTCTATATTACGAGTGCTAAGAGGCTAGGGGTTATTGCTTATGAGGCTCCAAAAGCTGCAATGGCTGAGCTTGTTGAGAATATGTTTGAGATTTTTAGTGATGAGCATTTGAGTGCAATTAATATGCAGCGTCTAGCCTTTGAGCTTTTAGAATCGATGCGAGATCTTCCGTTTAAGTTGCCTCAAGAGGCTATTTATATTTTACGTGCTAGCGCAATTATAGAAGGACTTGGTACTACTTATATTGAGAACTTCAATGGTGTAAAAGATATCTTACCTATTTTGCAAAAAAATATTCCAAGAGCTCTTGGATATAAAGATTCACTCTTAGAGATGGTAATCGAAGAGATTAAAGAGAGTCCCTATGTGGCGAGGGATTTTAAAACTACTATCAAGAAGGCTAGTGAAGGAAATTTACAAGTTGAAATGTCGCCGTTGCAGATTGAGTGGCTCAAAAAAGAGACAAAAGAGTATCTGCGCCCTATAGTGCTAAGTTTTGCAATGATGCTGTTGGCGATTATGCTGGTGGAACTAGGAGGAGTGTGGCAAGGCGTAGGCGTTGTTTTGTTTGCCGCCGCCTTTTTAAAACTCCTTTTTATATCATAGAGTTGATACTAAATTTTAATACTATACAGCTCCAAGTTTTTCTAGATATTTGTCAAAACATGGGCTTTTTTACTACTCCCATAAATATTTTGTCAAAAGTGTATCACTCTCATTTGCCCACTCTTTCATACTTGCATCATAGAGTCTGGCTTTTTTGAAGTTAAGGAGACGATGAAGTATATACCAGTTCATACTTGTTTCCAATCCGCCAGTGCAATAGGTTATTACATCTTTATTTGGTTTTAATCCCAATCCATCAATGAGCATTGCTTTTAAAGTATCTTTATCTTTAATCTTTTCATTGTGAAAGCTAAAGATCCAAAAATAGTTAGTTGCTTTTGGTATATGACCAGCGCGTTTGAGTACCTTTTGTTTTTCTGCCCCAAAATAGAAGATTGGATTTCTCGCATCAATCATTCTCGTTTTGCCAATATGAGTGAGGACAATCGATTTATCGACTATGAATTGCGGATGAAAAGTGGCTTTAAAATGTGAAGTGGGATGGCTGGGAATCTCTTTAGTAAGAGAGTCGATTTTTCTATACTCTTCTATGGTCCCATCGAGGATAGAGCTGTTTGAAAATCCCATCACCTCCATTGCAAAAGCGATATAGCTGGTTTTAAGTTTGTCTTTGCCAAATCTATGGCTATACAAAACCACATGGCTATCTGGTTTGATACCAAGAGAACGCATTACTTTTTCGAGTTCTAGAGGATTTTTTAAAAGCGCATAGTGTTCTACTTTTTTTCGCCACAGTTCAATAGGAGCATTGATGGCACCTGGAATGTGCTCTTTTTTATAGAGGCTTGGCTTTGAGACGTCGAGAATAATAAGATTTTTGTCATTTAAATGCTCCTTGAGCCATTTAGCCGAGACGAATGGCTCGGCCGCGAAAAGGGCGATGGCAAAACTAAAAAGAAGGAACTTTTTCATTGGATATTTCCTTTGATTTGATCGATGAATTCCTGGATATCTTCATACAGACCTTGCAGATCCTCTTCATGTTCTACTTCATCTGCCAAAATTTGGCTTACTATGTCGTATGTAACTATATCTTTTCCTTGTGTGATTTCAGCTAAGCGACTGTATACATCTATAGCGCACTGTTCACCTTTGATAGCTTGCTCAAGTACTTTGAGCACATCTGGATTTGATGGAGCTTCGTAGGCACAATTTGCATAACTAAACCAATCTTTTGGATGCAAGAGTGGTTCACCGCCTAGCTGTAAAATTCTGTCCGCCACCATTGTGGCATGTCTCAACTCATCTGCTGCATGTTGCTCAAGCTCTGCTACAACGCCATCTTTCATAATCCCTTTGACAACTTTTGCTTCGATAAAGTATTGGTAGTATGCAAGCCACTCATCAGCGTATGCTTTATTTAAAAGTGCTATGACCTCATCAGCTCCTATCCCTTTGAGAATGCTTATACCTTTTCGTGCCATAATTTCTCCTTTTAGAAAATTTTTTTCTTTTGATATATTGTATCAGTTTCAACTTTATACTAGCTTAATGATATTAAAGTGGAACGAAACTATAAAGTGTTATGAGGGATAAAATTGATAATTGCAATGTAAATCATCAAGTTTGCTTGAAATAAACTTAAACTGATAACTATTTTCAAAATAGTTTGACAATTTTTTAGTTATGGTGTATAAATGCAACAGATAAAAAGGGGGAAAAATTGGAAAAGAGATATGTAGAGTATACAAATATGCTCAAAGAAAAAGAGCTTAAATCAACACCGCAGCGTGTAGCGATGCTTGGTATTTTGGAGCAAAAAGGCCATGCGGATATTGAGGATATCTATAGTGAGATAAAAAAAGAGTTTGTCTCTATATCACTAGCTACTGTCTATAAAAATATCAATACACTTCTTGAAGCCGGTATTATTCAAGAGATTAAAGTACCGCATAAAAAGAGTAAATTTGAATTAAAAAAACATAAGCACAGCCACTTTGTTTGTGAAAAGTGTGGTAACGTGTATGATGTTGAGCAGCCAAAATCTATTGATATTGAGCTTCCTGAAGGTTTTAAGCCTAAAGAGGCCTCTTTGATGCTTAGTGGCATCTGTCCAAAGTGTCATTAATCTGCAAAAACTGCTACAACAGGCGCATGATCGCTTGGAGTAGGGCTTCTTCGCCTTCTCGGCCACATATCTACTTCTATTGATTCACATTTATCTTTAACTGGATCTGAAGTTAATATATAATCGATACGCATGCCCTCGTCTCTCCAAACAGCTGCATTCTTATAATCCCACCAGGTAAACTGCTTAGTATCTGGATGGCATGCCCTAAAAAGATCAATGAGTCCTATATGCAAAAAATCCTCAAAAGCTTTTCGCTCATCATCCATAAATCCAATTGTGCCGCGAAGTAGCTCAGCATCCCATACATCAATATCCTCTCTTGCAACATTCATATCACCTACTACTATGATCTCCTCTTTTTTTAGATCAAACTGCTGTAGATACTCTTTGAGATTTTTGAAAAACTGCAGTTTATAGATATGCTTTTCACCATCAAAATCCCCATGGGGTGCATAGACATTGCAAATGTGAATACCTTTAATTTTTGCTCGTATAAAGCGTTTTTGCTCATCCCAAAAAGGATCTCCAAAACCTTTTTGTATCTCTTCAAAATCAAATTTGGAGCATATTGCAACGCCATTGTAGGCTTTTTGGCCAAATACAGCACACTGATATCCTAGCTCTTCAAAATCTTTGAAAGGAAATCTATTCTCTTCACATTTTATCTCTTGAAAACATAAAATATCTATAGGGTTTTTTTCTGTAAGCCAGCGTTTTATAAGCTCAAGTCTAGCATTGATAGAATTGACATTAAATGTTGCTATTTTCATTTTTTTCAAGCTCCTCTAAAATCTCTTTGTTTATTCTTTTTTGATCGACTTCAAATTTATCTTCACTCTCTTTTGGTTTGCGAAACTCCAAATAGGTACCAACCAGGCCTACAAGCAGAATAAAAGCAAAAATCAAAATCTTACTCAGATCTCCCGCTTTGAGTTCCATTAGTGCAACTTTTTCAACATTTTTGGATATATGAGACCAGTAAGAGTATAAGATTCCTCTCCTACAAGTTCTGTAACACTCGCCTTTTTAATATGTATTTGCATCAAATCACATCCACTAAAGTGTGACACTGCATATGAAATATCAGGCTCATGCCCTACAAGGGCAATATTCTCATAGCAATGAAACTTCTCAATTACCTCTTCATAACGCAAGGGTGATGCTCCTGGATTGAGTCTTGCAGTTTCAAAATATTTACTATTTGGATAGAACTCTTGGAGAAGTTTGGCAGTCTGCATGGCGCGCGTTGCTTTTGAAGTTATAATTACTTCTATTGGATAGATTTTGGGGAGCTTTGCAAAAAATTCTCTTGCTTTTTTGATTCCATCTTCACTTAATGGGCGTAATATATCATCTTCATCCCACTCTTCACGGCTCAATGCTTTTGCATGACGGATAAGGAGAATACGCATAAGTAATCCTTTTAATACTTTTTTCTATTATCGAAAATTTCAAGAAATTTATCAAGTTAGATAATGAGCATTGCATCGCCATAGCTAAAAAAGCGGTACTTCTCTTTTATTGCAATTTCGTAGAGTTCTAGTGTTTTTTCCAGTCCAATAAAAGATGCTACAAGCATGATGAGCGTCGATTTTGGCAAATGAAAATTGGTCAGGAGATGATTAACGCGAATGGGGGGATTTTTTGGATGTAAAAAGAGATCACACTCCCCAAAACATCTCTTTGTGCGAGCATAATACTCTATTGTGCGGGTTACTGTAGTGCCAACTGCTAAAATAGGCTGTTTGGAGTCGAGCATTGCACAAGTAGCAGAGGGGATCTCATAATATTCACTATGCATACTATGCTCTGTAATTTTTTCACTCTCAACGGGTTTAAAAGTTCCAGCTCCTACATGTAGAGTAACAGAAAAGAAGGGGTGTTCTTTTTGAAGCTTTGCTAAAAGCTCTTTTGTAAAGTGGAGTGATGCAGTTGGTGCAGCGACGGCTCCAGGCTTTTGAGCAAAGAGGGGTTGATAGAAAATTTCATCCTCTTTTGTATCTGCTCGATCAATATATGGAGGGAGAGGAATATGCCCAATATTTTCCAAAATAGGGAGCAACTCTTCAAAGGTAAGTTCTTTGCTATCTTTATAAAATGCTACTACTCTTGATCCATCTGGTAAGAGCTCTATTACCTCACCTTTAAGTCCTTCATCAAAAAACAGCTTTGTACCCTTTTTGACGCGTCCTTTGATAAAGACACTAAATCTTTTATCTGCTACTGGACGATTGAGAAGGAGTTCTATTTTTCCGCCACTCTCTTTTTTTCCAAAAATTCTGGCTTTAATCACTTTTGTATCGTTAAAAACAAGGGCTACATCTTTTGGCAAAAATTGTGGAAGATCGTGAAAAATAGCATGAGTTATTTTTTGCGTTTCTCTCTCATATACTAAAAGTTTTGCACTATCTGGTGGATTGGCTGGATATTTGGCAATGGCTGATGAAGGAAGCTCGTAATCATAACTGCTTACGAGCGTAGGATCAAGCTTCCTCTTCATCTGCCTCTTCTATCTCTTCTTCATTTTTTGATGCAGGATTTATGATACGAGCAATAATGATTGAAACGCCATAGAGTATAACAAGCGGTCCTGCCATGAGAAGCTGGCTCAAGACATCAGGTGGTGTGAGCAGTGCAGCAACTGCAAAAATGATAATGATGGCATATTTAAAAAAGCTTTTGAGACTCTCATCTGTAACAAGCCCCAAAGATGCAAGGAAAAAAGTGATAACTGGAAGCTCAAATGCTAATCCAAATCCAAACATCAATTTTGTAAAAAATCCTACATATTCGCCAATACTTGGAAGAGCTGTAAAGAGTTGTGAGCCAAAATTGATGAGGTAGCTAAAACCAAATGGAAATACTACATAGTAAGCAAAGAGTGCTCCAAGTACGAACATAGTAGTAGCAGATATTACAAATGGAAGTACAAATTTTTTCTCATGCTCATAGAGCCCTGGAGCAATAAAGAGCCAAAGTTGCCAAAAGATGACTGGCAGACTAAATATGAGTGCAGCAAAGAAAGAGACTTTGAGCGCAGTAAAGAAGGCTTCTCCTACTTTGGTGAAAATTACATTGCTGCCAGGGGGCAGTGCCTCTTTAAGAGGCATGATCATCCAATCAAGTATATGCTCCCAAAAACCAAAACTGATTACAAACATCACAAATATGGTAGCTATACTGATAAGGAGCCTTTTGCGAAGCTCTGCTAAATGTGGTTTAAGCTCTTCAAACATCTACTTTATCCTTATCTTCATCTATCTTTTTTTTAAACTTGACTACTTCTCTTTTTGGTTGCTCTTTCATCGCACTTTTAATCTCTTCTACTTCTGCTAATGGATCTTCTTCAAGCTCAGCAGTAATTGTTCCCATCTCTTCAGCAACTGATTTAAATTTCTTCTTGTACTCATCTGCCTCTTCTTTCAACTCAGTAATTTTTACCTCTTGCTCTAATTGTACTTTGGCATCATTGACTGCACGTTTGATACTTTTAAAAAATTTGGCAATATCTATGAGAAACTGAGGAAGTTTTTCTGGTCCTAAAAAGATGATAGCAACAACAGCAATCATTAAAATTTCGGTAAAACCCATTCCAAACATTAAGAGTCCCTTATTGGAAATTTGAAAAATTGTACATCAAAAGATATTATATTTTGATAAAGTAGTATATCCGAAAGATTTTAAAAGGAATAAAATGCGATTTATACTTATTTTCCTACCTCTACTACTCTTTGCACAGATGAAAGAGATAGAAGGAAAATATACATATTTAGAGGCTTTAAAGGTGTGTAAACAAAAGCTTGGAAAAGAGTGGCGTATTACTGAAATCTGGGAGCTTTTTCCTTTACGAGGGCAAACGGATCGATTTGGAAAAGATAAGCTCTATTGGAGCGGTAATACTTTGGGAGAGGCAAGAATTGAGAAAAATATTCGCCATGAGAGTGAGATATTTGTATTAAATAAAGATATACCAGCATTTGCCTTTTATTTGCAAGATGGAGATATTACGCCAACTCCTAAAAATATCAAAGCGCATGTAATATGTACCAATAATCCAAAATTACATCAACTTGATAAACATTTCAAAAAACTCTCTAACGGCCTAGTAGCAGATTATAAAAATAGCATCTATTGGGAGCCTTTTAAGAAGCGGCGCGATAAAAAGAAGCTCACATACGAAGAAGCACAGCGCTATTGTGAAAATCTTAAACTTTTTGGTAGAGAGTGGAGACTCCCAAGTCTTGAAGAGCTCTATGCTATTGTAAATTACAACTATGTAAAACCTGCTGTAAATAAAAAAATATTTAGTCACATGCACCATAAATACTATATTAGTGATGATGAGTTTGGGGAAAATGAAGTCTATGTAGTAGGATTTGCTGTAGGAAGCGTTGCTACTGCGCCTAAAAGTGAACATTTCTATTTTCGCTGTGTAAGTGATATGGAGGAAAATTTTTTTAAATGAATTTGCTTTAAGGACTCAAATCTTTTATTACAACCAATGCCAAAATGTTATACATACTAAACTAATAGTGACAATGAGTGCAAAAATAGCAAAAAGATTTCCCCAACGGCTAGGAAGATACTCGCCGCCCATAATACGTTTGTCATTAGCTATGAACAGCGTAATTGCTATAAGTATAGGAATAAGCATACCATCAAGCACTTGTGAGTAATAGAGTGCATCGACTGCAGAAATATCTGGCATCATATCTATAAGATCTCCTATTACCAAAGCGCCGACAAAAACAAAATAGAATCCCTTTGCGTCACTTACTTTATTATCCATCCCTTCTCTCCAACCAAAGGTATCGGCGACTGCATATGCAGTTGAGCCTGCGAGTACGGGGATAGCTAAAAAGCCTGAGACAATAACACCAATGGCAAAAAGAGCAAAGGCAAAATCTCCTGCTGCAGGTTTGAGGGCAACAGCTAATGTACCTATATCCTCAATTGCTTCACTCTGTCCATAGAGCATTACAGCTCCTGTAATAATCATTGTATAAGAAAGGAGATTAGACCATATCATTCCCACCAATGTATCAAAGCTTACTTCATCTGCTTGTACCACACTTTTTTTCTCCTCTTTCTCTTCTGAGGCCTGCCAAAAAAGCAGATAGGGAGAGATTGTAGTGCCAAGAAGGCCAAGAGCGGCTACGATCCAGGATGTGGAAGTCTGAATATGAGGAATAAAAGTATTTTTCAACACTTCCAAAAGAGGCGGTTTAGCCATTATTGCTGAGACTATATAGATACCTAAAATAACTGTAAGAGTTACTAATACATGTTTTATCGTCTTATATCGCCCAAAAGTGATGAGGTAGGCGATGAGGGAAGTTACAGGTATGAGAAAATATATTGTGGGATATCCAGTTACAATGTGTAATATTGCAGCAATGGCATTAAGATCAGCACCAATAGTGAGAATGTTTGCTATAGCAAGTACCATGATCATAAAAATAGTCAGTTTTTTAGAATAAAAGGCTGTTGTGATCTCGGGCAGGCTTTTACCTGTAACTATTGCAATACGTGCTACCATATTTTGAATGGATATCATCATAGGAGTACTTAATAGTAAAAGCCAAAGTTGACTAAATCCAGTCGTAGCTCCTACTAACGTATATGTAACAATTCCTGCTGGATCATCGCCAGCTCCGCCGGTAATGATTCCTGGGCCAAGCTCCTTTATACGCTCGCGATTCTTTTCGATATCTTTGCGTATGCGCTCTTTAAGTGATAGTTTTGCTGAGGGTTTGGTATTTAGCATATTATCTCCATTTTCGATCCTTTGTTTTCGAGGGCAAAAATCTCATCATATAGCCCTCTTTTGAAAAGGACTTCTTTATAAGGGCGAAATTTGGATCCTTTTTGCTCATCTAACTCTTTTTAAAAAGTCTTTTGGAGAATTTAAGTATTTTGCTCGCTAATAATTTTTCATTTGCATAGAATCCCTGTGTGTTCTCTTGTACTTTGCTATAAAAGAAGCAATAATTGTCACCTGCAATGTTAAAATACACCACAGACGCAAGATGAAAATGTACCATCCATGAGATGAGGAAATATAAGAGAATATAATCGCTTCCAAAAATATTTGGAGGCAATAGTGATTACATACGAGGAGTTTGTGATGGTACATACACTTTACAGACAAGGATACAGCATAAGAGCTATTGCAAGGATGACGGGACTTGATAGAAGAACCGTATCCAAAAGACTCAAAGAGGATAAGCTTCTGCCAAGAAAACCGAGAGTTTACAAATCGAAGCTCGATCCATACAAAGAGTATATAAAAAAGAGAATAGCTCAAGGGTTGCCGGATAAAATTCCTTCAACGGTAATATACCGGGAGATTACAGCAAAAGGGTATGAGGGGAAGATAAGAATATTGCAGGCGTTTATGAGCGGGCTTTATAAAGAGCATATGAGCGTAAAAGAGGAAGAGGTAGTGCGATTTGAGACAGATCCGGGCGAGCAGGCGCAAGCTGACTGGACGGTGATACGAAGAGAAGAGGGAAGAATCCCATTTATGCCTTTGCGATGATTTTGGGCTATAGCAGATACGCATTTATCTGCTTTACAGACAATATGCGCTTTGATAGTTTTATAGATTGTCATAAAAAGGCTTTCGCCTTCTTTGGGGGAGTGCCTAGAACCATTCTTTACGACAACCTCAAAAGCGTGGTGATAGAGCATAACGCTTACGGGAATGCAAAACACAGATTTAATGAGAGGTTTTTGGATTTTTCCAAAGAGTATGGATTTATTCCAAAACTTTGTAAACCCTACAGGGCAAAAACAAAAGGGAAGGTAGAGAGAGTTATAGGCTATATGAAAGGAAACTTCTATATTCCTTTGAAAGCAAGACTCAAAAACTCTTCGCTTGTTATAGATACAAAGCTTCTTAACAGCCAGATATTTCAGTGGCTTGAAATTGTTCATAATAGAGTGCACGCAACAACGAAGCAAAAACCAAAAGAGCTCTTTATAAAAGAGCAAAAAGTTCTGCTGCCGCTAATAATTTCAGCCAAGCCAAAAAGCTTGCATAACAAAAAAGAATATGACAATTGCATAGATAAAAAGCTTTCCTTGTCAAATAAAAAGTATAAAAACAGCATAAACATACATAATACAGCTAAGAGTTCTTTAGAGGAGTATGATGCGCTTTTGGGAGTTTGCCATGCATAAAGAGATACACAGTATAAATGAACAGATACAAGAGTATGCTGCGCTTTTTAAACTTCCTGCCATTAAAGAGAGCTTTTCATCCATAGCGCAAGAAGCAGCTAAAAAGAATCTTTCATACAGCCACTTTTTGCTTGAGCTTTTTAGATATGAACATCAAAAGAAGATAGAGCGTTCAAAAGCAACAACACTGAAAATGGCAGGCTTTCCAAAAGTAAAGACCATAGAGATGTTTGATTTCTCATCTTCTGCGGTAGATAGAAATATTATTAATGAACTTTCTACTTTAAGATTTATAGAGAATGCCGAAAATATCCTGCTTATTGGACCAAGCGGTGTTGGGAAAACCCACATGGCCATAGCTTTGGGATATCTTGCTACACAAGCAAGAATAAAAACAAAATTCATCACTGCAGCAGATCTGCTTTTACAACTTGAGATTGCGCAGCAGACCAACAGGTTGCAGCACTATTTCAAAAAGGTTATCAATACGGTAAAACTCTTGATTATCGATGAATTTGGCTATATCAAGCTCAATGAAAACCAGGCCAATCTCTTTTTCCAGGTTATCAATAAACGGTATGAAATAGGATCAATTATCATTACAAGCAATCTATCTTTTACAAAATTCAAGGAGGTGCTCAACAATGATGAAGCGTTAACTACAGCAATACTTGATAGGCTTATTCACCATAGCCATATACTCAATATCCAAGGTGAAAGCTACAGGCTTAAGCAAAAAAGAAAAGCTGGTGTCCTTACTGGACTCGATAACAATTTTTAGTTTCAAAGTGGTACATTTTCACTTCGCATCTTGGTACATTTTTAGGTTGCACTTGACAATAATATAGGGGATGAGAATTACACTTTCATATTTTACAAAATACTCCTTATATTATTAAGAAAAATTATTCTTTTTGCAATTTAAAAATCCATAGAACAAACAAGATAAAAACGAGTAGAGCTAGTAATTTTTTTTGTAGCAATACAACTATTTGGATTGCAGTATCGCCTAAATAGAAACCTATTGAGGTAAATGTTACTGCCCAAAGAAAGACACCGATAATTTCGTAGATATAAAATTTTACGTAGCTATATCCTGACATTCCTAATGTTAACATAACAGGAATATGCGTTCCATAGATAAAGCGCTCAAAAATGATAACAAATGAACCATAGTTTTTTATAAGTTTCTGCGCGATATCCTTTTTTTGAGGATGTGTATTAAGCCAAGCTAAAGCTCTCTTTCTAAAAAATCTTCCAACACTAAAAGTGAAAGTATCTCCTATAAGAGCTCCAATGGAAGCAATGATAATAATTTTTTCAAAAGTAAAAACTTTCCCTTGATGTGCAAGCCATCCTGCAAGCATAAGTCCGATTTCACCTTCTAAAATACTCCAGATAAAAAGTGCAATATAGCCGTGAGCTAGAAGGAGGCTGATAGGGTAAGAAAAAAACTTTAAAATCAAATTATCTCCAATAAAATTGCATTATATTATATTTGTTTATAATAAAGTTTGAAGTATGGCAGATTTATTATGAAAACTATTTTTATGAAACAGTTACAACCTTGTTTCTACCACTGTTTTTGGCTTGATATAGGGCCTCATCTACTCTTTTTAAAAGCTCTTGCCTTGTGTCATCTTCTTTTAACTGCGTTACTCCAAGACTTATTGTTATTTTTTTTACTTTTTCAAAATCTGTAGTTTCCACTCTTTTTCTAATTTTTTCAGCAACTATTTTTGTATTTTGCAGATCCATTTCAGGTAAAACTATCAGAAATTCTTCCCCACCAAATCTTGCTAGAGTATCTGTTTGCCTTAAATGATTTCGAATAACACTAACAAGTTTTCGTAAAACAAAATCTCCAACATCATGTCCATATGTGTCATTTATCTTTTTAAAATGGTCAATGTCAAAAAATATAACAGATAATGGTCTTTTATATCTTTTAGCTTTTTCTATTTCTGCAATTAACATTTCATTCATTGCTCTTCTATTAAAAACACCAGTAAGAGGGTCGATAGAGGATTCTTTTTCTAAAATTAAAGTGAGTTCTCGTATGTAAAGAAGATTATAGAGTCGCATATGCAGCTCTATAGAGATAATAGGAACGATAATAACATCGTTTACTAATTGAAAAATCTCATTTTTGTTAAAATGGATATCTTTTTTAGTGGTTACAAGAAGTATAGGTAAAAAGACAGGTTTTTCTTCTTCTTTTAATTTTTCAATCTGATATTGATATTTTTTGAGGCACACACCATCTATGATAATAAGATCAATTTTTTCATCCTGATTTAGTTTTGCATCAAAAAGAATTTCATATTTATCACTAAGATATTTATATAATAGTTTTTCATTATTTTTATTATGGAAAAAAATAGCAATTTTCTCTTTTTTCATATCCTATTCCAGCATAGTGTTGGCTATAAGAACAATATCGATAGTGCTTGTCTCATTATATATGTTCAAGGTATTGTGATTGCAGGCTTGATATGACTCAAAGTTATATTTATGTAAAAAAGATAACAACAGTTTTATATTCTCTCGTTTTTTATCAGATAGTAAAATTGTACTCATTCTATTAGTCCTTTTCAGATACTAGTTTAGGTACACCTGTTAAGATATTTTCCAAATTATATAACGGTGTTCCTACTTTAATGCCATACTTTGTAATTTCAAATTCTCTTAAAGTTTTTTCAAAATTACTCAATCTTTTCTTTAAAATACCAATGGCTCTTCTTAATTGGCCTTTTATTTCTAAATATCTTAAAAATATAATATTATCAGCTATATAGCTTATATCATAGTTGGATACTAAAAAATCCCCTGTTATATTTTTTACCTCAGTTGGAAGTAAAACGGTGATTTTATGTAAAGAGAGATATTTACAAAGATTAAATAGATAAGTTAAATTATTTTTACCAATCATTGCTTCAATATATCCAGAAGTAGAGTCAATCATTACTATTTTGGTTCCCTTTTCTTCTATATCTTTTTTTACTATTTCAGCAAAAGCATCGTTAGTGTATATATTAGGTGGAATATATTTAATTTTCAAAGTTCCTTGTTCAATCATTGCTTTTACAGGAATATTTATTTTTTCACACCTTTCAATGATCTTTTCGGGTTGCTCTTCAAAAGAGTAAACAATACTTCGCTCTCCTCTTCCAGCACACTCTTTTAAAAATTGCATACTTAATGTTGTTTTGCCAGTTCCACTAGGCCCTGCTATTACAGATATAGTTGATTGTTCTATTCCTCCAAAAAGAAGTTCATCAATTTCTGGAACACCGAAAGAGAATTGTTTAAAATGTTCTATATTTGATTTTATCCCTTTAAAAGAGAGGCGTGGATAGACAGTGATTCCTTTGTTATTTTTGATCTCATAAGTGTGTGTGCCAGATATAAATTCTGAGCCTCTGAATTTTTTTACCATGAGGTATCTATACTCTTCTGTAACAAAGAGATCAATAACACCATCACTTAAAAACCTTAAATCATCATCAGGAGTTTCATGACTCGATTCAGAGGTGAATAGAGTTGTAGCTCCATTTTCTGAGAGATAATTTAATAAAGAGAGAACCTCTTTTCTAAATTGGAAGATATCAGTAGATAAGTAACGAAACTGCGTTAAAGAATCGATCACAACTCTTGTAGGTTTATATTTCTCAACTGCCTCTTTGATTGCGGTAGTGATTGGCTCTTTCTCAACCTCTGCTGGAGAAAATATATCATAACTTTCTGTGTTGATAAAATAGTCTGACGAAGGAGAGAGATCTAAAAAAACAGGTGTTGTAAATTAAGACCTAGATTTTTTGCGCTTTCTCGTATTTGATTCTCTTTTTCTCCTAAACTTATAAAGAGAGAATTTTCACCTTTTTTCCCGCCTTCTTCTAGAAAATGGAGACAAAATGTGGTTTTTCCAGCTCCTGGACCTCCAGATATTAAGTAGAATCTTTGTTTATAAAGCCCCCCAAATAAAACCTTATCTAGTCCTTTGATTCCCGTTGATAACTTCTCCATATTTCCTCCATGCAGGTTATCATGTAGGTAAATGCTATTTTAATTCTTGATATTAAGTTATAATAATATTGCTATACTTATAATAAACTAAAAATCATGTAAAAACAGGGCTATCTCATCTGATAAAAAGAAATTTTTATTATACATTTTACTATTTTTTACTTCCACTTTTCCCTCATTTTCTAAAATGGCAACTTTTTCTTTATCCACCAGTGTCAAATGAACTCCGACGATACTTCTTAGACCTAAAAATATCTTTTCAAAACGAATATCCTCTTTGCTTAGATGTTCTATATTGTATGTAAGAGGATTTTTGATATAGGATGCAAGATCAGTTTTTGGGTAATATCTTCTATTTTGTACAAATCCGACAGCTCCGCATCCTATACCAATATACTCTTTAAGTTGCCAGTATCCAAGATTGTGTTTAGAACGGTATTTACCATAATTAGAGACTTCATACTGCTCAAAAGGTATGAGTTCTTTTATAAAATATCCTTGGTTCTCATCTTTAGCTTTTACATCGGTTTTATTTTCAAAAGGTGTGTTTGGTTCTAAAATCAAAGCATAAGCTGAAATATGATCGATGGGGAGTTTAAGGGCTTGAGTAATCTCATGTTCTAAAAGTGTTTTGCTATCAAGCGTTGTTTCATAAATGAGATCGATACTTATATGCTCAAAACCAACTTTAAAAGCTCTCTCTACTGCTGCAATGGCTTCTTGAGGGGAGTGGGCTCTTCCAAGGAGTTTAAGTTTTTTATCATCGAAGCTTTGTGCGCCAAAACTTATGCGTGTTGCTCCAAGAGATTTCATACCCTTAAGCCACGATAGTGTTGCGCTATTTGGGTTGGCCTCTACAGTGATCTCGGCATCTATTTCAATCAATGAAAGAATTTTTTCAAAAAGAGGCTCATAAAGCTGAGGTTTTATAGTTGAAGGTGTTCCACCACCTATATAGACACTTTGGAGTTTTTTGACATTAAAGGTGTTTAAATCATGTTCAAGTTGCCGTAAAGCGGTTTGCATATACTCCGATTTTAAGTGATGATTAGTTGTAAATGAGTTGAAAGCGCAGTAGTTGCATTTGCTGTCGCAAAATGGTATATGGAGATACAACAGCAATTTTTATCCTTTTTTAAATAGTAAGTCAGTATTATATCAAGTAAAAAAGTGTGACCTAAAATGAAATAGTTTCGTTTTAGGTCTGGCTTTTTGAAAAGAGGGTAGATGACAAACAAGAGATATAGACCTAATGTAGCAGCGATTGTGCTTTCAAGTGAATATCCACGCAAGGTAGAGTTTTTCATTGCTGCAAGGAGCGATTATGAAGACTCTTGGCAATTTCCTCAAGGAGGAATAGACAAAGGAGAGAGCCCTAAAGAAGCACTTTTGCGAGAGCTTAAAGAGGAAATCGGAACAGATAAAATTGAAATTATTGCTGAATATCCTGAGTGGGTGAGTTACGATTTTCCCAAGAGAATTGCAAAGAAGATGTATCCTTTTGATGGGCAAAGACAAAAATATTTTTTAGTCAAACTCAAGCCTGGTGCAAAAATTGACCTTGATACAAAGGAGCCAGAATTTAGCAAATATAAATTTGTTTCTTATGAGGATCTTTTTAATTATGTCACTTTTTTTAAAAGACCGGTTTATAAACAGGTATTAGAATATTTTAAAAAAGAGGGGTATTTTTGATGCTGATTGTGCAAAAATATGGGGGAACTAGTGTTGGGAGCCTCGAGAGGATAGAAAATGTTGCAAAACGTGTTGCTAAAACAAAAGAGGCTGGAAATGATGTAGTAGTTGTTGTCTCAGCAATGAGTGGAGAAACAAATAAGCTCATTGATTATGCAAAACATTTCAGTCCAACGCCAAGTAGAAGAGATATGGATCTGCTTTTAAGCAGTGGTGAGAGGGTTACAGCAGCACTTCTTTCTATTGCACTCAACGAGATGGGCTTTCCTACCGTAGCTATGACTGGACGTCAAGCTGGGATTGTAACTGATAAATCCCACACTGTTGCTCGCATTGAAAAGATTAATCCTGAGCCTATGCAAAATGCTTTGAAAGAGGGAAAAATTATTGTTGTTGCTGGATTTCAAGGAATTACAGAAGATGGCCAAGTAACGACGCTTGGACGTGGAGGAAGCGATTTGACAGCTGTTGCTATTGCAGGTGCCCTTGGTGCAGATAAGTGTGAGATCTATTCTGATGTTGATGGAGTTTATACAACCGATCCAAGAATTGAGCCAAAAGCAAAGAAACTGGATAAGATCAGCTACGATGAGATGCTTGAACTTGCAAGTCTTGGTGCGAAAGTACTGCAAAATCGCAGTGTAGAGCTTGCCAAAAAACTTGGCGTAGTAATTGAAGCTAGAAGCAGTTTTAATGATAATCCTGGAACAATCATCACAAAGGAAGAGAATATTATGGAAAAGCCACTTGTTAGCGGTATAGCGTTGGATAAAAATCAAGCGAGAGTAAGTCTGCGCGGAGTCAAAGATAGACCGGGAATAGCAGCAGAAATTTTCAAAGCATTAGCGAATGAAAATATCAATGTAGATATGATAGTTCAAACAATTGGTGAAGATGGTAAAACAAATCTTGATTTTACTGTTCCACAAAATGAGCTTGAACTTGTTAAAAAAGTGATGGAGCAGTTCAAAGATGAGTATGAGAAGGTAGAATATGATCCAGATGTAGCAAAAGTAAGTATTGTTGGTGTCGGTATGAAATCGCATAGCGGTGTAGCGAGCAAGGCTTTTGAGACAATGGCTAAAGAGAATATCAATATTGAGATGATTAGTACAAGTGAGATTAAAATCTCTATGATTATTGATGAAAAATATGGAGAGTTGGCGGTGCGTGCTTTGCATGCTGCGTATGAGTTGGATAAATGAGTAAGAGTTTTGATCAGTGGACACTGCAGACTATTCGCTATGATAAAAGTATGATGAATTGGCTAGAGGAGCGCCGCTATGAGTGGATTCCTCTAGCAGCTGATGCACTGCAGCGAATTGTTAATGGTTATACTGTTTTGCTTCTTACAGATGATGAAAGAGATTGGTATGCACACTATATTGTTACTTCTTTGAATAAATCTACAAAAAATCGCCCCTTTATTCCTCTCTATAATCTTAAAACTCTCATTCCTGCTACAAAAAAAAATATGGGTAAAGAAGAACTTGATATGCTTTTTGATATGCTTGATATCTCTTTTGAAAGCTATTTTATTTGGTATATAGGAAGATCGAGTGCTTCTCATTATGTCAATATCGCTAAATATCGCGATGACAGTTTTTTATGGATTATGGATACAGATATCCAAAACAATTTTACACTCAAATCTTATGATGAACTTCTTGATATTAAGCTATTGCAACTCTACAGACTTTTTGAAAAGAGTCTTGATGCAGCAATTTTTGGAGATGTGGAATTTACCTGATGTTTGAATTAAAGAGTCAGATTGTAGTAGCACAGGAGTGGGAAGAAGTAAAAGCAGAGTTCGCACTCTCTTTGAGTGAAGAGTATCTTCACTCTTATTTTAGGGAGGAGTTTAAAGTTGAAGATGCCAAAGAGGTGATTGCAAAAGCCCATGTTGCATCCAAAGAGCCAAAAGTGATGCTCCTTGCAGCAGAGCGTTACAATATTTATGCACAAAATGCACTCCTTAAAATTCTTGAAGAGCCGCCACACAATACTGTTTTTGTCATAGTTGTACGCTCAAAAACGCTTCTTCTACCTACTATCTTATCACGGCTCCCTGTGGTGCAGATGCAAAAGAGCGAGGAAAATATAGAGATTTTTTGTACATTTGATCTTGAAACATTGGTTTCACTCGCTACAAAGTACAAAAGAGCTACTAAAAATGAGACAAAAGCAATTATCAAAAATATGCTCCAATTTGCTCTAAAATCAAGTTTTGCTCTTTCAAAGAGGGAATTAGCCTATTTTGGAGATGCTATGAAGCTCATAGATCTCAACACAAATCCAACAAATGTCATTATCACAGCAGGACTTATATTATTAACACACAAAAAGAAGAAACGATGAAAATAAAGAAGATTTCATCTAAGGCCAATGTACGTTCCATCATGCAAAATCTGGGAGTTGATCGTCCTGGAATAGAGATTATGGCTCGCAAAGCTGAGGTGATGCTTTTTTATCTACGAGATCTTCATGTGGGTGCAGCAAATATTTTAAAGCAAGATGCTTTAAGTATTGGTGCAGATCTTGCTGTGCCAAATGGCACTATTACTTGTCACTTTAAAAGGGTTGATGCACTTTTAATAGGTACAAAAAAGCATATAGCACTCTTGGCGAAAAAGGAGATGGCACAACCTTATGGACTCAAAGAGCTTGCCAAAGAGCTGCGTAAATATCTCTCTTTCAAAGAGTATCCTACGAAAATAATGGGTATTATTAATGCAACAGATGATAGCTTCTATCCAGGAAGTAGATTTCAAGGTGCAAAAGCAGTTGAAGCGATAAAAGAGATGATAGCACAGGGAGCAGATATTATAGATATTGGTGGCATGAGCACACGGCCTGGGAGTGAAGAGATAAGTGAAGAAGAGGAGCTTGCACGTATTAAGCCTTTAGTGGATGCATTGCAAAAAGAAAATCTTAAGGTGGAACTGAGTATAGATACCTATAGGCCAAAAGTTGCACGTTATGCTTTAGAGCGAGGCTTTTCGATACTCAATGATATAACTGCACTTGAAAATGAGGAGAATGCAAAAATTGCAGCAGAGTTTGGAGCTACAGTTGTATTAATGCATAAAAAGGGTAATCCAAAAACTATGCAACAGAGCCCATACTATGAAGATGTAGTGGTAGAAGTGAGTGATTTTTTTGCTAAAAGAATCGAAAGAGCACAGCATTATGGAATCAATGCTATAATACTTGATCCGGGAATTGGTTTTGGCAAACGTTTAAAAGACAATATTGCTTTAATTGAGAATTTAAGCGAGTTTCGCAAATTTGGTTATGAAGTATTGATTGGAGCAAGTAGAAAATCTATGATAGATAAGATAATTCCAACCCCAGTCGAAGAGAGATTGCCTGGGACATTGGTTTTGCATTTACGTGCATTGCAAGAGGGAGCAAATATTGTGCGATGTCATGATGTAAAAGAACATAAGCAGGCAATTAAAGTATTACAAGCATTGAAGAGGTAGATATGAAAAGATGTATTATCAATAAAAAGGCAGCAAAAAAGGTTCATGAATTTTTCCCATGGGTCTATAAGAGTGATATCATAAGTCCGTTAGAGGAGTATGAAGCTGGGGAACTCGTAAAAATATTTGATGAAAATGAACAATTTTTGGCAGTAGGATATATTAATCCTGCGAGCACTATTACAATTCGTATACTTACATTAAAAGATGAGCTAATCAATCATCGTTTTTTTAAATCACGTATATTGCGTGCAGCAGCAAAGAGAGTAAAGCTTTTTGATAATGCTTGTAGGGTTATACACTCTGAAGGAGATTACCTCCCTGGTCTTATAGTAGATAGGTATGGAGATTATCTTAGTGTTCAGTTTCTCACAGCAGGGATTTTGCACTTTAAAGAGGAGATACTAGATATTCTCCTTAATCTCTATGAACCAAAAGGAGTATATATTGAAGGAGAAAAAAACTCTTTGCGTAAAGAGAAGGTTGAGCCTTTTAATGAGATAATAGGTGAGATACCAGAGCGTGTCTTTTTTGTAGAAAATGATATAAAATTTCAGGTTAATCTCATAGATGCGCAAAAGACAGGTTTCTATCTTGATCAAAGACGCAATCGTCAAATTGTCTCTCGCTACATTAAACAAAAAGATAAGATTCTTGACTGTTTTTGCCATGCTGGTGGATTTGGTCTCTATGCAAAAGTAAAAAAAGATGCAGATGTACGATTAGTAGATATCTCAGAAGATGCGATTGCTCTGGCAAAAGAGAATTTTATTTTGAATGATGTTAAAGGAAAATTTGTAGTAGCAAATGTGTTCGATTATTTGCGAGAGCTGCGCAAGCAGAAGGAGAAATTTGATGTTATTATCCTTGATCCTCCATCATTTGCCAAAAGCAGATCAAAAAAGAGTTCTGCATTAAAAGGCTTTAAAGATATCACTGTAAATGCAATGAAATTAATCCGCAATGAGGGTTATATTGCACTCTTTTCTTGTTCGCACCATGTGGGGCTTAAAGATCTAGAGCAAGTTATCATGCAAAGTAGCATCGATAATAAAAAAGTTGTAGAGATTGTTGAGTATCTTTTCCAAGATGTAGATCACCCCTATATACTCAATAATGAATTTTCGCTCTATCTTACAGGGATACTTTTTAAAGTTTTAGATGTTTAAGGATAGAGAAATGATTACAAACTATGAAGAGTACAAAAAAGCAGTTGAGCAGCTAAAACGTTGGGCGTATGCCTATTATGTTTTAGATAACCCTGAAGTTCCTGATGAGGTGTATGATAAGCTCTACAGAGAAGTAGAGGAGTATGAAAAAGCGCATCCTGAGCAAATCGATCCTACCTCTCCTACGCAACGCATTGGTGCTGAGCCAGCAAAAGAGTTTAAAAAGGTGCGCCATCTTACCAAAATGTGGTCGATGGAGGATGTGTTTAGTGAGAGTGAGCTTAAAGAGTGGATCCAAAGAGTCTATAAAAATAGTGGAAGAGAGGATATTAATTTTTACATAGAGCCAAAATTTGATGGTGCAAGTCTTAATATCATTTATGAAAATGGTATTTTAAAGAGTGCTGCTACAAGAGGTGATGGTGAGGTTGGAGAGGATGTAACAGCAAATGCAAAGACTATACCTTCCATTCCCCTTGGCATAGAATATAAAGGTCTCATAGAGATTCGTGGAGAGGTGGTTATTCGCAAAGATGATTTTGAAAAGCTCAATGAAGAGCGAAGTATGCGCGGTGAGCCCACTTTTGCAAATCCTCGCAATGCAGCAGCTGGAAGCTTGCGTCAGCTTGATCCAAAAGTAACAGCACAAAGAAAACTCTACTTCTATCCTTGGGATATCGGCTACAATACACTCAATTGTCGCTACCAGCATGAAAAGATGGATTTTGTGTATGAACAAGGCTTCATTAAACCTTTTAAGCGTGCAATTTGTGAAAATGAGGCTGAAATACAAAAGCTCTACGAAGATTTTTCAAAAGAGCGTGACTCTCTTCCTGTTATGCTTGATGGGATGGTTATAAAAGTAGATGAAATTGCACTACATGAGGTTTTAGGCTATACCGTCAAGTATCCTCGCTGGATGGTTGCATATAAATTCCCAGCAGTGGAGAAGATGACAAGAATTATCGATATTGTGCCACAAGTAGGGCGTACTGGCATTATTACGCCTGTAGCGATTTTGGAGCCAGTAGAGATTGAAGGTGTAGTAGTGGAGCGAGCTACACTGCATAACTATGCAGAGATTGAGCGCAAAGATATACGCATTGGTGATATGGTTATAGTTATCCGCAGTGGTGATGTAATTCCAGAGGTAACAAAGGTTCTTACGCAGTATCGTACCGGAAAAGAGAAAAAGGTAGAGCGTCCAACAAAATGTCCTGTATGTGGACAACCAGTATTAGATGAAGGACTTTTGATTAAGTGTCAAAATCTCAGCTGTCCAGCAAGAGTTGTCAATTCTATCATCTACTTTGCTTCCAAACAGTGCTTAGATATTCCAGGTCTTGGGGAAGCGACGGTAAAGCTTTTGTATGAAAAAGGATTAGTAAAAGATGTAGTGGATCTCTTTAAGCTAAAAAAAGAGGATCTATTGAAACTTCCAGGCTTTGCAGAAAAAAAGGCGCAAAATCTCATAGATGCAATTCAAGGTGTAAGAGGAGTAGAGTGCTGGAGATTTGTCAATGCCCTTGGCATAGAGCATATTGGTGAAGTTGCAAGTAAGAAAATATGTGAGAAGTTTGGACTTAATTGGTACAAAGTAGATCCTGAAAAGTTTTATGAGATTGAAGGGTTTGGGCCGGAGATGGTGAAATCTATCAAAGAGTTTGTAGAGGTTAATAAAGATAAAATTGAGCAGCTTATTGAATATATTCAGCCAACTGAGCCACAAAAAGAGGAAGAGGTAGAGCATTCACCACTTGCACATAAAACTGTAGTGCTCACAGGTGAAATGCGATTACCGCGCAGTAAAATAAAAGAGCTTCTTGAGCGTGCGGGAGCGCATGTGACAAATAGTGTTTCACATCATACAGATTATGTTTTTTATGGTGAGCACCCTGGTAGCAAATATGAAAAGGCGCAAAAACTGGGCGTACCACTCTTGCCGGAAGAGAAGATGTGGGAACTTCTTAAAGAGGCAGGTCTTGAGGCTTGATAGCTATTTAGTGAAACAAAACTTAGTTGATTCAAGAAATAAAGCAGCAGAGCTTATTCGATCAAATAAGGTTTTACTCAATGGCAAGGTAGCTACAAAGCCGGCTATGCAGGTAGCTGGGGATGAGAATATTACGCTTTTGCAAGATCCCTATGTGAGTAGAGCTGCATATAAGCTCAAAGCTTTTTTACAAAGTAGTAGTTTTAGCCCTACAGGAATGGAAGTTTTAGATGTTGGGGCCTCTACTGGGGGATTTACCCAGGTGCTGCTGGAGTTTGGTGCCAAAAGAGTAGTGGCGCTCGATGTTGGCAAAGATCAGCTCCATCCTATTCTTCAAAGAAATAAGAGAGTTATAGATAAAAGTCAAACAGATATCCGCTCATTTACTGCCGAGCCTTTTGATCTTATAGCTTGCGATGTGAGTTTTATTAGTTTGCACCATATTCTTAAAGATTTAGATCGTCTAGCAAAAAGATATATTATAACCCTTTTTAAACCGCAGTTTGAAGTAGGTAAAGATGTAAAACGTGATAAAAGAGGTGTAGTAAAAGATGAAAAAGCGGTGCAAAGGGCTATAGAGAAGTTTGAAGAGGCTGTTAAGAAGCTAGGATGGAGAGAGCTTCGTAAAGAGCAGGCGAAAATTGCAGGAAAAGAGGGAAATATTGAGTGGGTCTATCTCTTTGAAAAGTGCTGAGGCGATTGCCATAGGGGCATTTGATGGTATGCATAGAGCACACCAAGAGCTTTTTAAAAGGCTAGGAGATAAAGGTGCTATTGTAGTGATAGACAAAGAGGATGCAACCCTTACTCCTGGAGAGTTTCGCTGCAAATATACTCACTATCCTTGCCTCTTTTTGAAACTGCAGCAGATTCGCCATCTCGATGCAGCAGGTTTTATTGCTCTACTTAAAAAACATTTTCCTCATCTCAAAAAGATAGTTGTTGGATACGATTTTGCCTTTGGAAAAGATAGAAAATATAAAGCACAAGATCTTCATAACTATTTTGATGGGGATGTGGAGATTGTAAATGAGGTGAAAATTGATGGAGTTTCAGTGCATTCTCGCATTATCAAAGAGTATATTAAAAAAGGTAAAATTTCGCAAGCAAACAGGCTTTTAGGTAGGTGCTATGAGATTGTTGGGAAAAAGGTTGCAGGGCAAGGAGTAGGTAGCAAGGAGTTGGTACCTACCATCAATCTTGCAGTAAAGCAGTTTCTTTTACCGCAAGAGGGAGTCTATGCTACATATACAAGAATAGCTCAAAAAAAATATAGAAGTATTACATTTATCGGGCATCGCTTTGTGACTGATGGGAGTTTTGCAGTGGAGACACATATTTTAGAAGAATTTGAAGAAGAGAGTGAGAAGATAGCTATTTTGTTTGCTACTTTTATACGCCAAAATAAAAAATTTGACTCTTTACATAAGCTTAAAAAGCAGATCGAAGATGATATAAAAAAAGCGCAAGAGATTTTAAAGGATATACAATGTTAAAAAAGTTTTTAGGCATCATTTTTACTACACTTTTTCTTTTTGGTGCAAACTATACTAATGCCCTCATTCATGAAGAGTCTCCCTATTTGCGTCAGCATGCCCACAATCCTGTCAACTGGTATCCCTGGGGAGAGGAGGCCTTTTTAAAAGCAAAAAAAGAGCATAAGCCGATATTTCTCTCTATTGGTTATAGTACTTGCCACTGGTGCCATGTGATGGAGAAAGAGTCTTTTGAAAATGAGGAGATTGCAAAACTTATTAATGAAAATTTTGTTCCTATTAAAGTAGATAAAGAGGAGCGTCCCGATCTTGATAAGTTTTATCAAACAGTTTTCCAAGTAATGCATCGAAGAAGTGGTGGGTGGCCTCTTACAATCATTATGAGTGAAGATAAAAAGCCCTTTTTTAGTGCAACGTATATTCCACCAGAAGATGGATATGGTGTCAAAGGACTCAAAACAATTCTTCCAATTTTAGCACAAGGCTACAAAGAAAAAAGAGAGTATCTGCAAAAAAGGGGTGAGGCAGTTTTAAAACTTGTTAATGAGGTACTGCATGCGAGGTACGTTCCGGTACAGTTAGATCTCTCGCTAGCAAACAAAGCGCTCAAGCAAATAGAAAAGAGTTACGACAAAATTTATGGAGGCTTTTCTCAAAGAGTAAAATTTCCTCAAGCAAGTACCATTGCTCTGCTTTTGGATATTTATTTGATAACTCATGAAGAAAAAGCGTGGCAAATGGCAAAAAAAAGCCTTGAATCTATGGCAAAGGGTGGCATATATGACCAAATTGAAGGGGGATTTTTTCGCTATACCACAGATAGAAAGTGGCAAATTCCCCATTTTGAAAAGATGCTCTATTCCAATGCAGAGCTCATTGGAGTGTATACCAAGGCGTACACTATTGAAAAAGAGCCTCTTTTTGCACGCATAGTTCAAGAGACGATCCAAGAGATTGACAGGCGTTTTGGATATAAGGGACTCTATTTTAGCGCCAGTGATGCAGATAGTGAAGGTAAAGAGGGTGGCTATTTTCTCTATGATTATGATGAGACACTGCGCTTTTTACAAAAAGAGGGGATAGCAAAGAGACATGCGCAAAAGGCATTGAGCAGTCTTGGCATTGAAGAGGATGGGAATTTTGATTCTGTACTCTCAAATCCAAGATTAGTTGGCAAAAGAGATGAAAAAATTGTGCAACTTTTGCGAAAAATGCGAAAAAAACGAAAATATCCTTTTATTGATAAAAAGATAATTACTGCTTGGAATGCGATGTATATAGATGCAAAAATGCATGCATTTATATTTGATGAGAAATATAAAAAAGAAGCCCTTGCTTCTTTAGATAGACTTTTGCAAGAAACGTATATTCATGGCAATCTCTACCATCAAAAATTGTCTTCTAATCCTCCTACAAAAGAGGCTTTACTTGAAGATTATGCGTATCTCATAAAAGCTTTGAATGATGCATATATGCTCAGTGGCAAAAAGAGGTATTTAGAAACTGCAAAAGATCTCCTCAAAAAAGCAAAAGAGAAGTTTTTCAAAAAAGGGATTTGGTATTTTAGTCAAGAAGATATAGAATTGCCTGCAGATTTGAGCGATAGCTACTACTCGAGTGCTTTGGCAATGCTCTATCATGCGATGCTTGATATTGCAATGCTTGGTGAAGATCTTAAACTCTATCAATTTGCAAAAAAGAGTATGTATGAAAAATCTGCACTTATCTATCACGATACTGGTTACTACCCAACAGCCACAAGGGCATTTTTACGTATCTTAATAGGTGATGTAGTAATAAAGTCACAAAAAATTCGAAACTATCTCAAAGAGATCGCATTTATACGCTATCCTTATATCTTAACAAAGAAAAGTAAGGATAAAGAATTTTTAGCTTGCAAAATAGATACATGTTTTGCTGAAAGTGATAATTTTGCTGTTATTAAAGAGAAGATTGAAAAACTTCTCCAGCAAAAAAGTAGTAGAAAATGGAGTAAAAAGGCTCTAAAGTGAAAGATGAGATTTTTAAAAAACCAATTTCCAAGCAGTTTGAGTTTGATGAAGAGGTTGCAACTGTATTTGATGATATGATCGGACGCTCAGTCCCTTTTTACAAAGAGAATTTATCCTTAGTGCGAGATCTTGTTATTGCAAATCTTCAAGAAAATGCAATAGTTTATGATCTTGGATGCTCAACAGGAACACTTCTCATAGAGATTGCAAAAAAGAGCGATAGAAGTCTCCACCTTAAAGGTATCGATAACTCTGCTGCAATGCTACAAAGAGCAAAGAATAAGGCAAAAGCTTTTGGAGTTGATATTGAATTTATTCATGCTGATATATTGGAGTATGATTTTTCACTAGCCAACTGCTTTATAGCCAACTATACATTGCAATTTATTCGACCGCTTAAAAGAGAAAAATTTGTAAAAAAAATCTATGAGAAATTGAAAGATGAAGGCGTATTTATTTTTAGTGAAAAAATTATTACTGAAGATAAGAGACTCAACAAGCAGCTCATAGATATTTACTACGATTTTAAAAGAGAGCAAGGTTATAGTGATTATGAGATAGCACAAAAGAGAGAAGCACTAGAAAATGTACTTATTCCTTATACTCTCAAAGAGAACGAAGAGATGCTTTTACAAACTGGATTTCGTTTTGTAGAGCCCATATTTCGCTGGGCAAACTTTGCTACATTTTTTGCAAGGAAATAACTATTTTCTAAAAAGCTCTGGTCTTGTTTTTTTAAGATGTTCTATTACTTTAATGACCTCTTCATAGCCCATCTCTCCCTCTAAATCATCACCAAAGACTTCATCAATTCCATTGAGATAGGCTTCTACTGCTTGGGCCATTTTACTATCAGGAACTCCTGCATAGTGGAGTGCTGCTCCAAGCATATCTGCTAATTGCATGGCAAGCTCTTCTATTTCAAACTCCGCCTCGTCGAGTTTTTCTTTGTCGCTTTTCATTCTTTATCCTTCAAAAGGGCTTCTACAAAAGATTTTAGCTCATCGTAGATAAAGAACTCTTTAAACTCTTTAAGCTTACCGCCACTAGCATTTGGATGCCCACCACCGCCTGCAATGAGCTCTGCCATTTTTGACACGTCCATTTTATTATCTGCTCTGAGGCTAAAAGTTCCTCGTGGACTTACATTCATAAAGAAGTGGTAATCTGGATTGAGGCGTAAAAAGCCATTCCCTACAATAGAACTGTTTTGAATTCCATAAGTAAGGATGCCCTTATTGCCTTGGAAATATATTGTCATCTCCTCTTTTTTTGCTTCAATGAGATCAAGAATGTAATTGGTTACGAGATTATCCAATGTATCGTTGTTTGATTTTATGAAAAAACTCTTCTTAATTTTGCATATATCATCATCTAATAGAATGTAGTTGTTTTCTTTTTCAATATAGGGAAGTGCTTTTGAGAGCATTGTATGTTTATAACGGATATGCGCAGAATTAAAAGTAAATCTATTGATCTCTTTTGCTTCATCTACAAGGCGCATGAGTACTTTTCCAAACTCAAAGAGTGGATCCTCTTGCAACCATATATCTACTGCATTAACTGCATCTATAAACTTTTCAAGATGGGAGATGTTATTACCATTATTGAAATAATCATATGTGATTTTTGAAGCAGATTTTGTAACATCGAGATGATACCATTCAAATTTTTCTGCTGTTTCTATACCACTTGCATGGTGATCGAGAAGCAGTAGTTTGATATTTTTATCTTTAAATCTTTTTATTTCATTATCAAGATAAGCTGCTTCATCTTCACTTAGATTAAGATCTGTGATAAGAAAGAAGACATTCTCTTTCATAGAGCGTTCTATTCTATGAAGTATCTCATCTATACGTACAGTTACCTCTTCTCCATAATTAGCATTAACAAAAAATCCTTCATGATAAATATGTTTTGTAATATATTGGCATGTGTAGCCATCAAGATCTGTGTGTGAGAGATGATAAAAATCCATTAAGGCTCCATTATATCTTTAAGAGTTAGATTATCTAAAAAAGTATCTACTTTTATTTGAAGTTTGTTGAGAAATGGCCAGAGGGTACAAAAATCTCCTTGATTGCTTGGACAAAGCTCTTGAGCACTTGAACAATCAAATATATTAATTCTTCTGCCTTCTGCTGCTTGGCTAATCTCTTTGATAGAGAGTTTTTCAGCAGGTTTTGCGAGCATAAATCCTCCTGTTGCCCCTTTGTAAGATTTTAAAATATCTTTTTTAGCAAGAGCTTGTAGTATTTTTGCTAAAAAGCTTCTTGATATATTGAGTCTTTTCGAGAGATAATCGGTTCCTAATGGCTTGTTTTCTCGTGCAATTATCACCAATGCCAAAAGAGCATATTCTGTCGCCCTTGTAAACAGCATAATCTACCTTCTTCCATACTTTTAATTGATTAATTATACTAAATTTCTCCTAATTAAAATTGGGATAAAAACTTAATTTTTTTAAAGAGGATTAGTACAAGATTTTATATTTGCAGTTTGAGTGCATACTATGGCGGTATAGGTTTATATAAAAAATTTGCAAATCTTATAAATTTAGCTATAATGTCACTCCACAAAAATTTAGACCAATCAGGAGGCTACAATGGCTTTGGATTCGGCGAAAAAACAAGAGATTATCTCTAAATTCGCAGAGCATGAAGGTGACACCGGAAGTCCGGCAGTTCAAATAGCACTTTTAAGTGAAAGAATCAGCTATCTAACAGATCACTTGAAAGAACATAAAAAAGATCACTCTTCCAGACTTGGACTTTTGAAGTTAGTTGGACAGAGAAAAAGACTTCTTCGTTATCTCAAAAGAAAAGATTACGAAAAGTACACAAAACTCATTGGTGAGCTAGGAATCAGAGGATAACTCCTCTTCCTGCTTACAACCCTAAATCTACATTTATTATACTCTCTTTGTTATTTAATTCATTAATTTCTACTTCCGTAAACTATCAACTATTATATTATTAATTAATATTGTCATTTTGATTTGCCAGCATCTTTATATAAATATATAATCTCAATAAACTTGACAATACTCCACTCAATATGATATGATTTGCTCAGCAAATTTAGATATAGAGTGCTAAAAATGAACAAGAGTCAATATGTTTTAGAAGGATTGATTGAGGAGTATATAGATAATCCTGTTCCAATTAGTTCAAAATATCTTCATGAGCATTGTATTCCAGAGCTCTCTAGTGCTACTATTCGTTACTATTTTAAAAAACTTACTGAAAAAGGGTATCTACTAAAACAGCATGTGAGTAGTGGCCGAATACCAAGCGAAATGGCACTCAAAATGTATTGGATTAAAAAGTTGCAAAAGAAAAGTGTTAAAGTGGATGATGCACAAAGATTACAAAAAATTGATGAGTGTGAAGAGATATTTTATGAATATGGAATCTATAACAATCCATTATTAAAAAGTATTGATAACTATAAAAATAAATATATTATAGCCCTTTTTGAAAACAGTGAGTTTCTTTTGCCGTATAATAAAAAAGTAGAGCAACAATTACAAAAAATGATTGGCTTGGGAGCTTTTGATATTACTAATTTTTTTACTAATATAGGTTATGTTTCAGTGGGAAAGAGGCTCAAGGAGTTTATCCAAGAAGATTTTAAAATCTATAATGATAGTGAAATCATTGCAATGGCTCAACAGGATAGTTCTTGGGCTAAAGCTAATCTCTATGCTATCTATAGTGGGCAAAAGTTGTTGCAAGAAGATGTAGGATTGCGTTTTTCTCATATGTTTTTGAGCTATAAATTTTATATAGACCTTCCAAAAAATCTCAAGGGAGAAATGCTTTTAATGGGGAGGCTCTATAGAAATTACCACAAATGTATAAAAAATCTTATGAAGGAGTAAAAGATGAGTGAAAAAGAGAAAAAGAATCAAGAAGCTCAACAAAAGATGCAAGAGCAACAAGAAAACAAAGAATCACAAAATGATTGTAAAGAGTTAGAAGAGAAATTGCAAGAGTGTGAAGAGAAATATCTACGTGTCCATGCAGACTTTGAAAATACGAAAAAGCGTTTGGAGAGAGAAAAAATTCAAGCAATTGAGTATTCACTAGAAAAATTTGCACAAGATCTTCTCCCAGCACTCGATAGTCTTGATATGGCTTTGGCAGCAGTGAGCAGAGACAATCTTGATGCAGCCCAAGCAGTAGAGGAGCTTAAAAAGGGAATTGAGCTTACAATAGATCAATTTATCAAAGCTTTTAATAAACATGGAATAGAAGTAATTGAGATTGAAGAGGGGGGAGAGTTTAACCCACATCTGCATGAAGCTTTGTTGCAGGTAGAAGATGCTGAGAAAAAAGCAGGAGAAATTGTACAGGTAATTCAAAAGGGTTACAAATATAAAGAGAGAATACTTCGCCCTGCAAAAGTAAGTGTGGCAAAAGGGCAAGAAGAATAAGTGCTACAAAAGTAGCAGAAAAATTTAGTCCAATAAAGTAAAATTTCGAAAAATGTATATAAAGGAGTGAAAATGGGTAAAGTATTAGGAATAGATTTAGGTACAACAAACTCATGTATGGCAATTTATGAAGGAAAAGAAGCAAAAGTTATTCCAAATAAAGAGGGAAAAAATACTACACCATCAGTTGTAGCTTTTACAGATAAAGGTGAAATACTCGTGGGGGATCCTGCTAAGCGCCAAATGATTACAAACCCAAAAAGAACAATTTATTCGGTTAAAAGAATTATGGGTATGATGTGTAATGAAGAGAAAGCGCAAGAGGCTAAAAAACGACTACCTTATGAGATTGTTGATAGAAATGGTGCTTGTGCAGTAGAAGTTGATGGTAAAGTATATACTCCGCAAGAGATAAGTGCAAAAATCTTGATGAAACTTAAAGAAGATGCGGAAAGCTACCTCGGTCAAGAGATCACTGAAGCTGTTATTACAGTACCAGCATATTTCAATGATGCACAGAGAAAAGCTACAAAAGAGGCAGGTACTATTGCGGGTCTGAATGTATTAAGAATTATCAATGAACCAACAGCAGCAGCCCTTGCTTATGGACTTGATAAAAAAGAGGCTGAAAAGATTGTTGTATATGACCTTGGTGGTGGTACATTTGACGTAACAATCCTCGAGACTGGTGATAATGTTGTAGAGGTTCTTGCAACTGGCGGTGATGCATTCTTAGGTGGTGATGATTTTGACAACAGAATCATTGACTGGCTCGTAGATGAATTCAAAAAAGAGACTGGAATTGATCTCAAATCTGATATTATGGCATTGCAACGACTCAAAGAAGCAGCAGAAAATGCGAAAAAAGAACTAAGCTCTGCAATGGAGACTGAGATCAACTTACCATTTATCACAGCAGATCAGACTGGGCCAAAACACCTTGTGAAAAAACTCACACGTGCAAAATTTGAAAGTCTCATTGAAGATCTTGTAGATAAAACTATTCAAATTGCTGAGAATGTGCTTAAAGACTCAGGACTAAGCAAAAGTGAAGTAAACGAAGTGGTTCTTGTTGGTGGTTCAACAAGGATTCCTTTAGTACAGAAAAAAGTACAAGAGTTCTTTGGTAAAGAGCCAAATAAATCAGTTAATCCAGATGAAGTTGTAGCTGTTGGTGCAGCAATTCAAGGAGCAGTTCTTAAAGGTGATGTAAAAGATGTATTGCTCTTGGATGTTACACCACTAAGCCTTGGAATTGAGACTCTTGGTGGTGTAATGACAAAAATCATCGAAAAAGGTACAACAATTCCTGTGAAGAAAACTCAAATCTTCAGTACAGCTGAAGATAATCAACCTGCAGTAACAATCCATGTATTGCAGGGTGAACGTGAAATGGCAAAAGATAACAAATCTCTTGGTCAATTTACACTCGAAGGTATTCCACCAGCTCCAAGAGGAGTGCCACAAATTGAGGTAACTTTTGATATCGACGCAAACGGTATCTTGACAGTAAGCGCAAAAGATAAAGCAACAGGTAAAGAGCAACAAATTAAAATCACTGGTTCAAGTGGGCTCAGCGAAGAAGAGATCCAAAAAATGATCCAAGAAGCTGAAGCTCATAAAGAAGAGGATAGAAAACGAAGAGAGCTTATTGAAACTCGTAACCAAGCAGATGCTTTGGCATATCAAACAGAAAAGAGCCTCAAAGAGGCAGGCGATGCAATAAGTGCTGATGAAAGAGCTCAAATTGAAGCAGCTCTCAATGATCTCAAAGCTGTTCTTAAAGATGAAAATGCTACAAAAGAGCAAATTGAAGCAAAAGTTCAAGCGCTTACCCAAGTAAGCCACAAACTTGCTGAGGCTATGTATAAAAAAGAGCAAGGCCAAGCAGGTGGTACTGAACAGGGTGGTGCTGAACAGAAAAAAAGCGGCGGAGATGATGATGTCATCGACGCAGAAGTAGAGTAAACGAGCTAAGCTCGTTTACTCACCATTTTAGTCTACTAATGCTACAACATCCCTTTGAACCTATCATAGATAAAAATTCTAAAGTACTTATATTAGGATCATTCCCGAGCATTAAATCTTTTGAAAACTCTTTTTATTATGGTCATCCACAAAATCAGTTTTGGAAAATTTTAGCTACGCTCTTTGATGGAAAAACTCCACAGACTATTGAAGAGAAAATATCTTTTCTTAAAAAGCACCATATTGCAGTGTGGGATATGGTTCATAGTTGTAAAAGAGAAAACTCTCTTGATACATCTTTAAAAGATATTGAAGTTAATGATATTGAAAAACTTTTACACCAATATCCCAATATCAAGGCAATTTTTTTTACTGGGAAAAAGGCACAAAAACTTTTTTCGAAATATTTTTCACATCTTTCAATCCCTACTTTTTACCTTCCTTCTCCATCCCCTGCATATCGTAAAATGACATTACAGCAAAAGGTTCAAGCTTGGTTAATTTTAAAAGAGTTTTTACGATAATTAGGCTATAATCTTTAAGAAATCGAAAGAGGAGAACTCTATGATTCATAATATTCTCACATCTTTAACACTTTTTTTTTCATCATTAATTTATCCAGTAGATGATACGGCTGCAATAGCAAAACCTCAAGTATATCAAATGCAAACGCAGAAGAGCTTTTTTGAATATAGCGATCAAAGAACAATTCAAGGAGTATTATATTTTGAGAAGCACACAGGAATTAAAACAGATAATGTAGAAAAAAAATATTTTTTTGAAAATGTAGAAATTGAAGCACAAAACTGTATTGTGAAAGATTTTACTCCTCAATCTCCTATTGATATTACTGATAAAAATAACATTACATTTACTATAAATTTTGCAAATGATTGTTTGACAAATTACATTACTTTTAAAGCAGATTTGGTACAGCAAAATAAAATTTCATTGAATGGAAAAGTATATAGCGCAAAGAAGAAAAGCCAATTTGGGCCACTTGTGGTGCCAAACAAAGAGAGAATAAGTGTCACTTCATATAATATATTATTGCAGCCAGCTGATAATAATAAAGAAATGGTAACAGATGCTATAAAACAAATAAAATATAAGATAGTTGATGCACAAGGAAATCAAGTTGCAAGCAAAAATCTTAAATCTCTATATATTAGAAGCTTAGATGGGGAAAAACTTAAAATAAAACAGAATAATGAATATGTAGATGATTTATTATTAGAAAATAATATATCGAGTTATGGTGAAATTGAAGTGAAAAGTTTTAGTAAACCTGGTGATATATCTATTAACTTCAATGTTTCACTTCAAGTAGGAAAAATAGTTTTAACTAAAGAAGCATCATTGACTTTGCATATAAAAGAGTTACCGGATCTATATTATACTGCTAAGCTTCAAACGGAAAAAAATTATTTTGTTAAGGGAAATAATGGATATATCAATTATTCTATAGTGAGCAAAACATATAATAAACTAATTGATCCTCAAAAAATTGAGAGGATTATTGTTTCGTCAAAATCAGCAAGTATTAAACTATTTTCTCCAACAGGCGAGAAAGTAGATAGTTTTATATTAACGGGAAGAGATATTAAAAATAGTGGACTTATAATAGTAAGTGGAGAGGAAGAGGGTTTAGCTAAATTAGAATTTAAAGTTGAATTTAAACCTGATTCTTTGCAAAAGGAAATAGTTATTAGTAAGACATACCCTGTTTTACATAAAGCTCCTATTAATTTTGCTTTAGAGTATGTTGGAACAGAATATAATGAAACATCGGGCTTTTTTGAAGATGCATATACTATTAAAGTTGATAGTGATAATTTGGAGGGTAAAAATGTCAAAATAGTTGCTATTACTCCAAAACTTCTTTATCCTGAAGTATATTATGATAAATTTATAAAAGGAGAGCTTGATAATATTAATAACCCCTATTTTCATAATATATTTTATCGAGATATATATAGTGAAAATGGAGCAAAAATTATAAAAAATGGAGGAACAATATTTTCTATCTTAGCTGAGCCGATAAATATACGTCCTAACTTGAGTGAAGTAGATCCGATTCAAGATAAATTGATAATACTTCCGAACAAATATAGAAATGCAACTTCTTATTTGGGAGCGTGGAGTATACAAAGTGTAATTGATAGTTCTACTTTGCTTCTAGGAGAGGAAGCAGATGGTGAGATTGATAGTCTTGGTTATGTTATTGGAGATCCAACAAGATATAATCCATCGCAAGATACAATTGCAGCAATTATGCTAAATAAACAAGATGGGCAATATCCTGTTAAAAATGGATTAGTGCAATTTAAGCTTGCATATCCTACTTTTTTTGCAGGAAAAGATATTTTCTTTTCGGTTGTGTATGGTGAAGGTAAAGAGCGTATAGGTAATAGTTATAAAAGAACATTGACAGGAACTGCACTCACAGCTAGACAACCATCAGACTGCGTGGATAGGGTGTGTGCTGAAAGAGTAAAAATCTTTTTTAAAGATAATAATAAACCATTGCAATATGCTAGATTTGGCGCGGTTTGTAAAGAAGCTTTTACTGATAGAGGAAAAGGTTGGGATTATTTATATTTTACTGATTTAGAGAATGGTTGTGTTCAAAATCCTTACTATGGCTTTAAGATTAATCAAAAAACAGATGGTAATGGAGAAGTTTTAATGTGTATTTATCCAAAACTCAATTATGTTGAGAAAACTGATCCAGATACAAATCAAACATATCAGGTAGCAGAAGGTTATAGAAGAACTCAACCAGAATGTGAATACCAAGTCGCTGAGGAGTTTCCTTATTAAGAGTGGCTTACAAAATATCCAAGAAGAAAAAATATTATAATGGAAATAAGTGGGGAGAAAATGAGGAAGGTTTTCTTTTCCTTTCCGTAAAGATATGCAATATATGCTCCCCAACTTGTAAGTAAAAGTATGATATGCACTACCAAGAGGAGTAAATATACCCTAATGTATTTACTAAAACCTGTTGCAAAGAGAAGAAAGAACAGAAGTCCCAAATCTAGGATGAACTTTTTCTTATTGCCCTCATAGTCACTATAAATTTTATAAAAAACTATTAAGAACAAAGCTGCAAGAAAGAGCGCTAGTTTCATCATTTGTGATACTCTTTGAAAAATTTTTTAAATTTTTCCAATTTTGGAGCGATGACTACTTGGCAATACCCTTGAGAGGGATGGGTATTGTAGTAATTTTGATGATACTCCTCAGCTTCGTAAAACTCTCCATGTTCAATTGTTGTTACGATATTGTTATTAAATTGGGGATTAAGTTTTTCAATAATCTCCTCTGCGGTTGCTTCTTGCTCGGAGGTTTGGGGAAAGATGACGCTTCTATATTGTGTTCCTACATCGGCGCCTTGGCGATTGAGCTGTGTTGGATCATGTACAGCAAAGAAAATATGAAGAAGCTTCTCATAGCTGATTTTTTTGGGATCAAATTCGACTTTCACTACCTCTGCACATTTGGTAGTTCCCGTACATACCTGTTCATATGTAGGATTTTTTCGCCTACAACCAGCATAGCCACTAATGACTTTTTCTACGCCGAGTACTCTTTGAAATACCGCTTCCATACACCAAAAGCATCCACCACCAAAAATAGCTATTTCACGCATTCAAAGCCTTTATAATCTCTTGACACTCATTCGTATGTAAAAAACAAGCATTACGATTACAGAGCATGTACCCTTCAATCTCTTCACTTTTTAAAAGAGTAAAAGGGTATTTAGCAAAATCAATTTCGTTGCATGCAGTGAGGTTCTGCGCATCTGCTTTTATGATTTTATCTTGATAGATAAAACGCAAAACATCTTCAATAAATTTTGCACTCCATGTAGCGTACTTGTAGATCTTTTCACTATAAAATTCAATTGTATCAAAACTAAATTTAATATATTTCTCATCAAGAAGGCTACCTAATGTAAGCATTGCTTCTACCATTACTGCTGCGCTACTTGGATAAGATGTATCAGTATGTTCTGCTTCAGTCCATATTCCACCTTTACTAAAATACCATCTTCCATTATCAAAAAACTCTGTAAGAGCATCATTGACAAACAGATTTGCCCGTGCAAGGTACTCTTCATTCAGTGTAGTTTTATAGGCTTCTAAAAGGGCTGTAGCCAGATATGCATAATCTTCTAAAAATGCTTTGATAGTAGGTTTTTTATCAATTAATGCAGCATGGTAGAGATGCTCATCTATATACATTTTTTGCAAAAGCTGTTGGAGTGACTCCTCTGCTATTTCAAAATATCTACTTTCGATGCGAGCTGCTATGTAGAGTGATTTAATCATCATTGCATTCCAGCTAGTAATTATTTTTTTATCGATAAATGGATAGCATCTGCTTTTTCGCAGATCTTTGAGGGATTTGAGGGCTTTTTTACTTGTTTCACAGAGCTGAAGATCATCAACGCGAACGATATTTTTCCCCTCAAAATTACCAGCTTTTGTGATACCAAGTTTTTGCAAAACTATTTGGATCTCTTCTGGGCTAAAGCCATCTTTTTCAAGCTTTTTGACTACTTCATCATAATTGTAAACGAAATATTTCCCTTCTTCTCCTTCGCTGTCTGCATCGCTAGCACTATAAAAGAGCCCTTTTTGGCTCATATATTCACTAATAAAATCAGCTATTTCAAAGGCAATATCTTTGTAGAGTTCATTTTTTGTAGTAGTGTAAGCTTTGAGATAACTCTCCATCAAAAGTGCATTATCGTAAGCCATCTTTTCAAAGTGGGGTACTAGCCATTTTTCATCTACGCTATATCTGCAAAATCCCCCATCTACAAGATCTCGTAAGCCTCCCTTTGCCATATTTTGCAGTGTCACTTCAGCCATCTGCAAAGCATCTTTATTTCCGTTGAGGCGATAGATATCAAGCAGTGTATTAATAGTAGAGGTGTGAGGAAATTTTGGTTTATGTCCAAAACCTCCATGCTGAGGATCAAAAAACTTTTTTGTTGCCTCTACAAAAATATCAGCTATTTTTTCATCGAATTTCACAGCTTTTGTAGGATTTTGTGGTTTGAGATAGCTGAGAAGTTCGCGTCCCTGTTTTTTTATCTCTTGGGGATCTTTTTGCAAAGTGGCGACAATATTTTTGAGAAGCTGGATAAAACCTGGCATTCCATATTTTGGCTCCAATGGAATATAGGTAGCTGCAAAAATTGGCTCTTTGTCTGGTGTCATAAAGATACTCAGAGGCCAACCTCCAGGACGTTGATTAAGCAGTTGATGTACCTCTTGATAATATTTATCTATATCTGGACGCTCCTCTCTATCAACTTTGATACTCACAAAATGCTCATTGAGATACTGAGCAGCCTCTTCATTTTCAAAAACCTCTTTTTCCATCACATGACACCAGTGACAGCTGCTATAACCAATTGAGAGAAATATCGGTTTATTCTCCTCTTTTGCTTTTTTAAAAGCCTCCTCTCCCCATGGATACCAATCTACAGGATTGTCTTTGTGCTGTTGGAGATAGGGTGATTGCTCTTTTTCTAATCTATTTGCCATCTGTTTGCCTTTTTTGCTTTTGCACAAATAATAAACACTTTTTCGTTAAAATATGGCAAGTTTTATCAATTAGTTTGGAGGTTATGGTATGCGTTGGATAATAGCAATTTTACTTATATGTTTCAATCTGTTTGGATTTGGTTTTGTGCAACAAGGTTCCGTAGATATAGTTCCTGTAGAAAAGGCTTATAAACCTTCTGTTGCATTTCACAATGGTATACTTGAAGTAAATATTACAATGGCTCCAAAAACGTATCTCTATAAAAAAGAGATAAAGCTTTTTATTAATGGTAAAAAAGTAGATCTTAAACTCCCTCCTGCACAAAAGCTCCATGGTGAAGAGGTCTATCAAAAGCAGCTGAACTTTACAGTAGATGTCCCTAAAAGTGGGAAGCAAAAAGTAGTTTTGGAGTATCAAGGGTGTAATGAGGTAGGAATCTGCTATCCTCCTCAAAAAAAGGTGTATGAATTCGTTCAAAAGAGTGAAAAAGTACAAAGAACCTCCAAACCCAAGCTCTCTGAAGAGGAGTCAATTGCTGCTACACTTAAACACGAATCACTAGGAATCGTTCTTTTAACCTTTTTTGGATTTGGACTTCTTTTGGCGTTGACTCCATGCGTCTTTCCTATGATTCCTATTCTCTCTTCTTTAATTGTTGGCGCGAAAAATATGAATGCCAAAAAAGCCTTTTTCTATTCTTTAGTCTATGTTCTTGCGATGAGTATGACTTATACAGTTGCAGGAGTTTTGGCAGGACTCTTTGGTGCAAATTTACAAAGTACACTGCAAAATCCTGTGGTCATCACACTCTTTGCACTTATATTTGTAGCACTAGCTATGAGTATGTTTGGTTTTTATGAGATAGGCCTGCCAGCTTCATGGCAGACAAAACTTACTAAAACGAGCGATGAGGCTGGAAGTAAAGGAGGAATTATTGGTGTAGCAATTATGGGATTTTTGTCTGCTCTCATCGTAGGGCCTTGCGTTGCACCACCACTTGCTGGAGCGCTTATATATATAGGCCAGACGGGGGATGCTGTTCTTGGTGGATTGGCGCTCTTTGCTATGAGCCTTGGGATGGGGATGCCTCTACTTTTGATTGGAACAGGTGCAGGGAAATTTATGCCAAAGCCTGGTGGCTGGATGGAAGCTGTCTCAAAAGTCTTTGGTGTTGTTATGCTCGGGGTTGCTATATGGATGCTTGATCGCATTCTCCCTGCACAAGTAACGATGCTACTTTGGGCGGCGCTTTTTATTGGAAGTGCTGTCTATTTGCGTGCGTTAGAAGGAATTGAGCCAGGCGCTCACTGGTTTATCTATTTCAAAAAGAGTGTTGGTATAATTATTTTTATTTATGGTGTTATACTCATGATTGGAGCTTTTAGCGGGGCAACATCATTAATAAAGCCCCTTGCTAACTTAAGTAGTAGTAAACCTTTACAAAATATTGAAAAAAAAGAGCTCTTTCAAGAGGTAAAAGAATATCAAGAGTTTGAAAAGATTGTAAAAAGTACAAAAAAACCTGTGCTTTTAGATATAACGGCTAAGTGGTGTGCCAGCTGTAAAGAGCTTGAGCACAATACTTTTTCCGATCCAAAAGTACAGCAAAAAATGGAGCAGTTTTTGACATTGCGCCTCGATGTGACCGATAACTCTCCAAGTGATAAAGAGTTTTTGAAAAAATTTGGACTCTATGGACCTCCAGCAATACTCTTTTTTGATAGCAATGGAAAAGAGAAAAGAGGTTTGCGTATAATTGGATATAAGAGTCCAGAGGAGTTTTTGCAGATTTTAGATCAAGCTTTGAAGGATGATAGATGAAAAAGATTGTTCTGTTTATATCTTTTGTGTTCTTAGCAGTAGCAGCAGATTTTGATTGGGTTACTTATAATAAAGCCCTTGCAATGGCTAAAAAGCTCAATAAACCTATTATGATTATGATAAGCCAAAAGGGATGTCCAACCTGTGAATATATGGATGATGTAGCATTTGAAAATGATGGACTTGTGGATTTTGTAGAGTACAATTTTATTCCAGTAAAAATTGATCTGAGTGAAGCGAAAAAACTTGGATTTAAAGCTTATGGGACTCCCACTTTTTATTTCTTACGTCCTAATGGTAAACCATTTGAGCCACCTCTTGTAGGGGGAGCAACAGCAAAAGTCTTTTTAGACAAACTCAAAGAGATAAAGGCAGATTATGGTCATTAAGAATGCAAAAATTGTAAATTTTGATAATATCTTTATGGCTGATGTATTGGTGGAAGATGAACTTATTACCCGCATTGACACTGAAATTGCAGGGCATGAAATTTTGGATATTGAGGGAAAGTATCTTTTACCAGGATTAGTCGATTTAAATATACGTACTCTTGATGATAAAATTAATAGTGATAATTTTGTAAGGCTTTCTTGCAATGCAAAAAAAGGAGGTGTAACAACAATTGCCCTCATAGCGGATCTCCAGCCTCCTATTAGTGATGAGATAACACTAGAGTTTGTAAAATCTCAAGATGTTCAAGTGACTATCTACCCTCTTGTCATGGCACTGCGGGATGAGAATAGTTTGAGTGAATTGGCGATTCTGCTCAAAAAGGGGGCATTATCAATTTTTACTCCTTCTGATATTAATGAGTACCTTCTCGCAAGAGTTTTTGAATATGCAAAGATGCGAGGTGTCGTTTTACATATAGAGCCGAAAAATAGTGTATTTCGCGATGTTGGTGTGATGAATGAATCTGAAGTCTCATTTCGCCTAGGACTTGGAGGAATAAGTGAGCTTGAAGAGATAAGTGAAATTGCTAAAGTTTTGGAATTTGCCAACTTTTACAAAGTGCCGGTACTTTTTAAAAGTGTTTCAACTCCAAGAGGATTAGAACTTATAGCAAAAAGTAGATATGCGTATGCAGAGGTTGCTATTCATCATCTTCTTTTTAGTGATGAAGCTTGTGAAGAATATAACACTTTTGCAAAATTATCACCACCTCTTCGGAATGAAGAGCAAAGACAACAACTCATTCAAGCACTGCAAGAGGGCAAAATTGATCTCCTGACCTCTTTACATTCGCCAAAATCATTTGTAAATAAAGATGTGAGTTTCAATGAGGCGAGCTTTGGTATAGATGCATTAGGCTATTATCTTCCTCTTCTTTATGATAGATTGGTGAAGCAAAATATAATCTCTTTTTCAAAACTTGTAGAACTTACAGCTACAAATCCTGGATGTTTTGTGGATGAGAAAGTAGGGAAAATAGAAGAGGGTTATAGCGCAGATTTTATTATTTTTGATCCTGAAGCTACAACAAAAGTAACAGTCCCATCTTTATATACTGACAAAATACTACAAGGAAGTGTTGTCAATGTGATAAAGAATGGAGAGGTCATTTATGGTTAATTTTATAAAAAAATTTTTAGGCTTTTTCTTTTTGCTCTTTAGTGCCGGATTTGTAAGCTGGTATCCACTCATTTACCTGCTAAAGAGATAGTATGCCTTTGGCAAAACGCTATAGCGCAAAACTTGTCAAAAATACAAAAACTATAGGTTTCTTACTCTACCTTTTTGTCATTCCTCCTCTTATAGCAATTGTTGCTGCTGTTGTTATGGTAGATATGAAGAAATTTATCTTTAATCTTCTCTCTTTTTTGCTCTTTTTTGCAGCTTTGTATTTGAGTAAGAGAGGATTTGCACAAGAGTTTGCATACAATCAAGCTACATTTGCCCAAGCCCCAAAGGTACCTTATAAACTTCTTGGAGCCCTCAGTTTAGCAGTTGCTGTTTTTTATACCTCATTTGTAATATCCAATCGAACATTTTTGCACTCACTCTTTTTAGCACTTATTGCATTTGCTGGATATGTGCTCTGGTATGGGCTCGATCCAAGAATCGATAAGATTCCAGATACCAAAGATGTGGGTTACAAAGTGGCACTACAAACAATTAATGAAGCAAAAGAGCAACTAGCTGCTGTAGAAGAACAAGCAGCAAAAATTAAAAATGGAGATCTCAGAAAGAGGGTCTATGCAACTGTCAAAAAAGCAAGAAAGATAATAGCGGAAGTTGAGAAGAAGCCCTATTTTGTAAGAGAGCTACGAAAATTTCTCGTTGTTTATATCAACGGGCTTTTTGAAGTTACAGAGTCTTACATTAAAGTCCAAGAGTCTTTAACGCAAGAGAAAAAACAAGAGCTCTATCAACTTCTTGAAGATGTGCAAAAGCGCTTTGATAAAGAGCTAAGAAAAATTGAGAAAAAAGGGACTACAGAGCTTGATATCAAGATGGATACACTAAATCTGCAGATAAACGAATAAAGGATAGGAGATGCAAAAAGATATCAAAGAAAAAATTGAGCATGAAATTGTAAAGCAAGATTCTTCAATCTTACCACCTTTAGAAGAGAGTGAGCAAAAGACGATTGAAGAGCTTAAAAAGAGTCTTGATTTTACTAACCGCAATGCGGTGATTACATTTGGTGTAGAAGCGCAGGAGAAACTTGATGAAATTTCAAGTGCTATGATTGAAGGTGTGAAAAATAAAGATCTTGAAGAGGCTGGTGAGACTCTTAATAAGATGGTGCTGACTCTTCGTGGTTTTAATATAGAAAATCTCAAAGACAAGGAGCTTCCATGGTGGAAGAAGCTTATTGGCTTTACGTCACCAATTGCAGAGACGTTACAGCAGTATGAGGAGGTAAAAGACCAAATAGAGCTTATTACAAATGATCTTGAAAAGCATAAAGCCAAGCTCATGCAAGATATGGTAGCGCTCGAGAAGCTTTATGAAGCAAATTTAGACTATTTTAGAAAGCTTGAGCTCTATATCAAAGCTGGTGAAGAGAAGATCAAAGAGCTTGATGAAAAAATCATACCAAAGTTTGAGCAAAAGGCCAAAGAGGGTGAACTTCTCGATGCACAAAATCTGCGTGAAATGAAAGAGTTTCGAGATGAGTTAGAAAGAAGAGTGCACGATCTCAAACTCTCTCGCCAGGTTGCTATGCAAGCACTTCCAAGTATCAGACTCATTCAAGAAAACGATAAAGCCCTTATCAATAAGATTACTTCGACTCTTGTGAATACCATTCCACTATGGCGCAATCAGCTTGCACAAGTTGTCACAGTCTATCGCAGTAGAGGAGCTGCAAAATCTCTCAAAGCATCAGCAGACCTTACCAACGAACTCTTAGAAAAAAATGCCGAAGCACTGAAGATGGCAAACAAAGAGGTCAAAGAGCAGGTAGAGAGAGGTGTCTTTGATATTGAAAGTATCAAAAAGGCAAATCAAACTCTTATAGAGACGCTCCATGAATCGATGCAGATTGCAGATAAGGGCAAAAAGCAGCGTGAGCTTGCTGCAAAAGAGCTACAAAAGTTAGAGAGCGAACTCAAAAGTGCGCTTATAGAGATGAAAAAGAAAAAAGAGGCGGATAATGGGACTTTTTGATTGGCTTCGTGGGCAGTTTATCGATGTTATAGAGTGGCTTGATGATAGTGGCGATACAATAGTCTATCGCTTTCCAAGACATGAAAATGAGATTAAATATGGAGCAAAGCTTATTGTCAGACCCGGGCAAAAAGCGATTTTTGTTAATGAGGGGCAAATTGCAGATGTATTAGGACCTGGAACGTGGGAGCTTGAGACTAAAAACTTGCCAATTTTGACAGATTTGCAGCACTGGGATCATGGGTTTACATCTCCTTTTAAAGCCGAGGTCTACTTTGTAAGTACTAAGCGCTTTGGGGATCTCAAGTTTGGTACTAAAACCCCTATTATAGTAGAAGATCCTAAGCTAGGACCTGTGCATCTTAAAGCCTTTGGAACCTATGAGATTCGCATCAAAGACCCCGCTAGACTTTTGCGAGAACTCTCGAGTACCGATGGGAATTTTACAACTGATGAGATAGAGAAGTTTTTAGGAAATCTCATCATTGCAAAACTTCCAATAGTTCTTGCAAAAAGTAATATTTCAGTTTTTGATCTTGCAAAGCACTATGATGCCCTTGGAGAGAAGATAAAAGAGCTTTTGCAGCCATATTTTGATGAGTATGGAGTATCATTAGAAAAAATTCTTTTACAAAGTGTATCGCTTCCAAAAGATCTGCAAGAGGCGCTTGATGTTAAGGGGGCGCAAACAATTCTTGGTGATATGAATGAGTATCTTAAGTATACGAGTGCTCAAGGATTAGAAAAGGGTGGAAGCGCTGCAGATATGGTGGGACTAGGTGCAGGATTCTATGCAGCAAAAGAGATGTTTGAGGATAAAAAAATAACTCCTCCACCATTGCCACAAGAGTACTATTACGTTGCTATTGAGAATAAGCCTATTGGCCCTTTGAGCAAAGATGCACTGCAAAAGATGATAGTGCAGGGTGAAGTAAAACCAGATACACTGCTGTGGCAAGAGGGCATGGAGCAGTGGCAAAAGGCAGGTGAAGCAGTAAAAGATCTATTCAAAAAGACTCCTCCACCATTAAATGAAAATTGAAGTTAAAAAGTTAGATTGTCCCTCCTGCGGGGCAGATTTGAGATGTGAGTGTGAAAAATTATCTTGTGCATATTGTGGCTATGCAGAGAAGGTTTCTTTGCAACCCGCTATGCCGCGCTTTGTTCCAGTCTATCAAGTAGAGCCAAAGAGTGAAGCAAAGGAGTATCAGTGTGTAAGTTGTGGAGCTGTCTTTTCTACTGATAGTGTAGCCACGCTTTGTCCCTATTGCGAGACTGCACTTATTGGAGAGTTTATCAACGCACTCCAACCCTATACTCTCATTCCTTTTACAATGTGTAAAAAAGAGGCAAAGAAGCGAATAAAAAAACATATTCGCTCTTTATGGTTTGCCCCAGATGATTTTATAAAAGATTATCGCAAGCATAAAGAGATTCGACCTTACTACTATCCTCTTTGGCTTTTTAATATGGATGTGAGCGTAGAGTATGAAGGTAGACGTGGAAAGTACTACTATATTACGAAGACGCGCTATATCAATGGAAAACCTGCGCAGGTGCAAGAGCGTAGAACCAGGTGGTATCCAGCAAGTGGAGTTGTCAATCTACAATTTTATAATATATCAGTTGGTGGATATAAATTTGCTAGCAGTATGCTAAGAGAACTGCGATTTGAACTGACTTCTTGTAGTGGCGTAGATAAAAAATGTCTTAGTGGTATAGAAACTAAAGAGTTTGATATAGGCAGTAAAGAGGCTACTATACTAGCACACACTTCACTTCATAGTGCCATTCGCAGAGCTATCAGGCAAGATATCGGAGGCGATACACAGCAGATTATTTCCTATACTCCATACTTTTATAATGAAGAGATGAGCTACATTCTTGTACCAATTTACCACTTTAGCGTTAAATTTAAAGGCAAAGAGTACAACTACTTTGTCAATGGGCAAAGTGGTGATGTAGTAGGGGAGAGACCCTATAGCTGGATAAAGATATTTTTCTTTGTACTGTTTGTACTTTCTCTTATGGGTGGTATACTGTATATTTTGGAGAGGTTAGGGTGCCTTTCTTAGTGGTTTATGGATAAAGAGTATGCCAATTGCACTGGAGATAAGTGTAATGAGAAAGAAGAGAAAGCTCATAGCAATCCCTGTTGAGGGCTCTTTGCCTATAATTTTGAGCCCATAGAGAAATGTAAACTCCCTCGCTCCCACCCCACCAATAGTGAGAGGCAAAACTGCTACAATGCTTGAGATCAAAAAGAGTGTCAAGTAATCTACCATTTCGCTCTCTACATGAAGCGCTTTAAGAATTGTGTAAGCACTTGCAACTTGCAAGAGCTGCACAAGTAATCCTAAAAGAGTAGTAGCAACGATATATGTCATAAATTTTGCAAAGAGCTTTTTATGAAGAATGAGAAAAACGGGATAGGCTAAGAGTGCTGTTGCAATTGCTAAGAGGTTAAGTAGTTCAGAAAACTTTGCAAAACTGCTTCCAAGCCAAAGGAGTGCAGCCAAAAAAAGAAGTGCCACAAGACCGCTGAGGCGATCGAGGAGTGTGGCTGCTACAAGATTTTTGTATCCGCATTTGTGATGAGTTTGTAAAAGATATATCTTATACCCATCGCCTCCTATGCCTCCTGGCAAGAAGAGATTGTAAAACATTCCCACATAGTAGAGTCGTAGAGCCTCAAGTTGGCTAAGATTTACACTAATATCTTTAAAGTAGTAGTTGAGGCGCACTGAGCTGATGATCTTTGAAAGGTTAAAGAGCACAAAAGCTGCAACGAGCCAGAGAGAATCGCTTCTTTGAATGATCTGGAGCAGCTTTTTTGTATCGATTTGTGAAAAGACAAAGAGTAATAGCGCGAGAGAGAGCGCTATCTTAATGAAGGTTTTGAGTTTTTTCACTTATGCCCTTGGTAGATCTCTTTAATAACATAGGGCTTTTTATTTTGTGATTCATAGTAGGTACGCATCATAATTTCAGCAAGAAATCCAGTGGTAATAAGCTGAATACCTACAAGGGTGAGCATGACTCCAAGGATAAGGAGGGGTCTTCCTCCAATATCTTTGCCAAAGAGCTTGAGAATAAAAAGGTAGAGATCTATAAGTGCTCCAATTCCAAAAGAGATAAATCCCAGTGTCCCAAAAAGGTGCATCGGTTTTGTACCATACTTTTGGAAAAAGAGCATGAGAAGAAGATCGCTTATTACCTTGAAGGTTCTGCCAATGCCATATTTGCTCTGCCCATGAATGCGCGGATGGTGGCGCACATTCATCTCTGTCATTTTGGCACCATAGAGTTTTGCGAGTACCGGTATAAAGCGGTGAAGCTCTCCGTAGAGTCCAAGATTTTTTGCCACATCTTTTTTAAAGAGCTTCAACGTGCAGCCATAGTCTTGCAGATATACTCCTGTACTTTTGCGGATGATCCAATTAGCAATTTTGCTTGGGATTTTACGCAAAACCAAGCCATCTTGACGATTTGCTCGCACACCTGCAACCACATCCCACCCCTCTTTTTCCATCTTTTCAAGCATCAACGGAATATCTCTTGGATCGTTTTGTAAATCACCATCAATTGTAGCTATTACATCTCCTGTTGCTGCGTCAATCCCAGCAGCCATAGCAAGACTTTGGCCAAAGTTACGGCTAAAAACCAGGAGCTTGGTACGCTCATCTGCAAGTTCTTTGATTCTTTGCACCGTATTATCAGTCGATCCATCATCTACGAAAATGATCTCATAATCAAGTCCCTCTAACGCTTCGCGTAAAGCCTTAAAAAGTGGTTCAATATTATCCTCTTCATTCATTACTGGTATTACTACCGATAGCTTCATCATTTTTCCTTTCAAACATTAAAATATATACAATATATGAGACTCCAAAGACTACAACAGCGCTGCATACAATGTCACTTAAGAAATGACCTCCCTGTATTATTCTAACAAATCCTACAATACTTCCCCATAGCAGTGCCAAAAGAGCAACCAAATAGCGTTTTTTTGAGCGAAAGAGTGGAACAAGAGCTAAAAAGTAAAAAGCTGCAGCAGCGTGTCCACTAGTAAAAGAGCAGTTTTTCTTGCACTCATCTGCTATAACTCCAGCTGGTGTGAATTTTTTTGAACCGCCAAAATAGTGAATTTGTGAAGGTCTTGCTCTGCCAAAATGGTTCTTGAAAACAACATTGACTAAAAGGCCAGGACCAAGGAGTAGTGAAAGAAGTAGATAAATAAGAATTTTCTTTTTGATAATCTCTTTTTTTGTCACTATTTCAAATAGAAGAAGTCCAAGAGTGCCTATTCCAAAAATTGCTGTAATGATGATTGTCAGTTTATAGATAGTTTTTGCAAAAACTGTATCTTTGAGATAGAACCCGTTATGATAAAAAAAACTACTTACTGTCAAATCGATTTGTGGATAGAGATAAAAGAAAAAACAAATAGCTAAAGCAGTTAAGAAGATAAACAGGACTCTCACTAGTAGCCTTTAAAATTCTCTAAATAGTAAACATTGTAGTGGCGGCTATAATCTTTATAGAGAGGTATGGTAATAGTTGCTATTTTTGTAACTTTTGTAAAATATTTTGCTGCTTCAGTGGCGTCTTTTTTTGTGATATAAAGAAAGTTTTGAGAAAGATGATTATTGAGATCTGTAGTTAGATGATATTGGCTTCCAATAGTTTGTTGGGGGTTGAACATGACTGCATCAAAGGGATGAGGTTTGAGATAGTAGATCATCTCTGCCATGGTGGTACGATCATCAAAAAGAAGTTTTATACCGGGATATTTTGCGATGATAGGTTGCAGTTTTTTGGCCAGTTCTTTATATCCAAGGACTCTTTTATAAGGATCTGTTTTGGATGTTAGTTCAATATGGAGCGCTTTTGTAATATCATGGTAATGATATAAGATGAAAGCGAGTAAGAGATTGATGACAATACCTGTATAAAGTACTCTTCTATGGTGTATGAGATATGCTGTTACCAAGATAGTGGCAGCTACATAGGTAGGAGCAGCCCAATTCGCCAGTGCTTTAGAAAGAAAAGCTTGTAGAGTGATAATGAAAATGAAGGGCAAAGAGAAACAAAAAAGGAGGGTATAGCGCTTTTTTGTTATAAATTTGAGCATATATAAGAATGTTGCGAAAAATACCGGGCCAAAGACGAGAAACTGAGCTGCGAGAAACTCAAAAACTTTTTGAAAGTGGAAGTGGGAGTTTTTTTCTATTCCACTGAGATTTTTTGTATGTACAAAAGTGATATATTGATGCTCCATATTCCATATAAGATTTGGAAAATAAAGAAGTGCCGCACCAATGATAGTGAGATAGAGTTTTGGATTGAAAAGATGCTTTTTATAGCGGGGATCGAGAAAGAGGTATAAAAAGACGCTTAAAACAAAGAGGATCATTGTATATTTGCTAAGAAGTCCCGCTCCGGCACTTATGGCAGCAAGAATCCAGTAGAGAGTTTTATCGGTATTAATGGCTTTAATAAAAAAGTAAAGAGTCATACTCCAAAAGAGAAGCAAGACCACATCAGTAGAGATAATGAGAGAGCTCATAGAGACTGCTGGGAGAGTAATAAAAACAATACCACTCCAAAAGGCAACTTTTTTATCAAAAAGCTCTTTTGCAATGAGGTAGACAAAAATAGATGTTACAGGATAAAGCAGAAGTGCAGGGAGTTTGATACAAAATTGGCTATCTCCGCACAGATGTGTAAAGAGTGCAATGACCCATGCTATCATAGGAGGTTTGGAGTAGTATCCAAAAGCGAGTTCTTTACTCCATCCCCAATAGTAAGCCTCATCTACATAGAGATCGAGATTTGAATGTAACAAAATAAAAGCTCTATAAAATGTTATAATCAATATTATAAAGAGAAAGTTTTTAAGATTCATCTATACCTTTCGCAAATATAGATGCAATTATACACAATTGGAGGTAAATAATGAAAAGAGAGGCAAGTATTGCTGGAGCTTTCTATCCAGCAGAGTGCGGACAGATAGAAGCGATGATTGCACAGTTTAATTCTATTTTAGATAGGGCTTTGAGAGATTCGGATATTTTTTCATTGCGTCCTCGAGCGATAGTTGCTCCTCATGCTGGATATGTATATAGTGGTTTTACAGCAAATGTAGCTCACAGACTTTTGCCCAATGCCAATCCAAAAAGAGTTGTTGTTATCGGGCCAAGTCATAGAATCTATTTTGATGGAATGAGTGGAGCACTCTATGATACGTATGAGACACCTTGTGGAGAATTGCAAATAGATAAAGCTTACACTCAGCATCTCATAGAGCTCTTTGATTTAAGCTTCGTACCTCAGGCACATGCAGAGCACAGTACAGAAACACAGATGCCATTTATTCAACACTATATGCCAGATGTGAAAGTAGTAGAGTTTGTCTATGCTGATATGGATCCACAAGTTTTGGTTAAAGTTTGTGAAGCAGTTTTAAGCGATCCAGATAATGTCATTGTAATAAGCACAGATTTGAGTCACTACTATCCTTTGAAGCAAGCAGAAGTACTTGATATGCACTGCCTCAAAGCAGTACACGATCTTGATGTGCAAGAGCTTCATAATGGTTGTGAAGCTTGTGGTAAGATAGGGCTTGAAGCAATTATTTTGGCTGCAAAAAATATGCAGCTTTCTTCACGCATCCTCGACTATCGCACTAGTGCTGATGCGAGTGGCGATGAGAGTGCTGTTGTGGGGTATATGAGTGCAGTTTTCTTTTAATAAATGACTCTGCACAGATAGAGGCCAGATGGAGGAGCGAGGGAGGTACTGAAACGCTCCTTTGCCTCTAATTGTATTTTAAGCTGCCAAAGAGAGAGGAGTTCCTGGTCGATTTTGAGTAAAAAATCGACCATCATGCGAATTTGCGCACGTAAAAAGCCGTTAGCTTCAATATAAAAGACCATATCATCTTTATGTTCATAGAGGGTAGCTTTATAAATAGTGCGGATACTACTTTTTGTATCACTGCCTGATTTCATAAAAAAGCGAAAATCGTGCTCTCCTTCGAAGAGTTTGAGCACTTCTATGAGGATAGATGTATGAGATATCTGATGATAATGCTTGTATGCTGCAGTAAATGGAGTGAGAGGCTTTTGTGAGAGTATATAGCGATAAGCTCTTCTTTTAGCACTATAGCGTGCATGAAAATTTTGATCTACTTGTTGCAAAGTGCGTATCTTTATGTAAGGAGCAAGGTGTCTGTTGAGGTATGTTTGGAGTTTTGTAAGATTGTTCCAGTAAGAGGGTATGTCAAAATGGATCACCTGTCCAGTTGCATGGACACCTCTATCTGTTCGACCACTTCCAACTACTTTACTCTCAATGCCAACTTTTTTGAGGGCATGGTAGAGATGTGAGGATATTGTGTTGGTGGTATGTTTTTGGCACTGATATCCCATAAATCTACTGCCATCATATGCTACAACAGCTTTGATACGCATTAATACCTCTTTGCTACGAGTTTATGAAAAAGGAGTGCTCCTATACCAAGCCAGAGAGGCAAAAAAAGTAGAGCATAAAAAGTAAATGCTTTAGCTAAAGCAAATGCTATACCAAAAAAGAGCGCCATAATTCCAAGTGTAGCTATGAATACTCCTTTACGCTCAAAGCGGGGATTGCCAATTCCAAGAATCCCTGCATAAAAGAGCGAAAAGAGTGGAAAGAGGCTAAAGAGTACAAAAAGTGTAAAATCAAAAGCTCTTTTTTTACTTTTTAAAGATATAAGCCAATAGTCAAGAGGGTTAGTGTAGTGAAAAATTTTTCCTGTGCCCGTATCGTATATTTTCATCTTTTCAAAATGGATCTCTTTAAGCTCATTTTTTTCATAGCTATAAGCGTTTCCGTTGTGAAGAAGTAGAGCAAGGCCATCCTTTTCGTTAAAAAGACGTGCATTTTGAGCTAGAATGAAATTTTCCCTTCCTTCAAAGTTGTGATTATAAAGAGTAACATTGTGATATATCTCTTTTTCTTTGTTGCCAATAAAAAGATACCAATCTCCAAACTTATGTCCAAATTCACTTGGTTTAATATTGAGTTTTGCTTGTGCCCGTTTATAAACGATGAAGCCTTTGAAGAGCTGCTTGGCTTGTGGCATCAAAATAAGAGAAAAGATAAGCATAAAGAGTGATAAAATAGCTGCAAGTTTGCCTAAATGCTTAATAATTTGATAAGGACTTATGGCTAGGGAAAAGAGCGCTACCATCTCATATTCAAAACTGAGTCTATGCATCATCGCTATACTGGCTGCAAAAAAGACTACAGGGAGTGTAAAAAAGAGAATTTGGGGAAATGTAAATATATAGAGCTTAATGAGCTCAAAAAATGAGAGTTGTAAAAGAGCAGTGATAGATACAAGTTTGATAAAAAATATCAAAGAAGCTATACCAAAAAGTGGTACAAAAAATGCAATAGTGGAAGAGAAAAATTGGTCGTTTATATATCTAGAGAGTATACGCATCCAGCCACTCCGAAATCTCTTGGCTAAAGAGATATGTCAAGAAGAGTCCAATAGCCAGAAAAGGTATAAATGGTAACTCTTTGTGATTTTTACTTACGCGTGAGTAGATAGATGCAGGAAGAGCAATAAGCGCTGCAATGAAAAGTGTAACAAGTGAGAGCTTTAATCCCACCATTGCACCTATAGTGAATCCTACAATAATATCCCCTTCTCCCATTGCCTCTATCATGATATATTTGGGATAGAACTCTTGCAGCCATGGAGTTTGTTGGAATCTTTTTTGAAGGTGAATCTCCTCTTTTTTACTTACATAGTAACTCACAACAAAGCGGAGCATACTTAGTCCACCAGCGACTAAAAGAGCATTTTGAAGATTATCTAAAATCTCAGGAGAGCTCCATAGCGCTAAGAGGGCAGCTAGGAGATTAATGCTATCAGGGACAGCTTTATAGCGCAAATCTATTGTTGAAAGTGCTAAAAGTAGCGCAAAAACAAAAGCTGCTACAACACTATAAATGCTTAAACCTTTGAAGGCTAAAACTAATGCAAATATACCACCTGTTAGCAGCTCAATGAGAGGATACTGGAGACTTATAGGTTCTTTGCAGTAGTAGCATTTTCCTCCTAAAAGGAGCCATGAAATAAGGGGAATATTATGCCACCATTTAAGATTTTTTTTACATTTAGGACAATGGCTTGCAGGAAAGATGATACTTTCTCCTTGAGGGAGGCGTAAAATAACGACATTAAGAAAGGAACCTATTAATAAACCAAAAATGAAGCCGCCAATGATAATAAAAGTTTGTTCCACTAAATTCCTCCAAAGCGGCGGTTGCGTTGTTTGAACTTCGCTATGAGTAGATCGAGCTCTTGAGGTGTAAAATCTGGCCAATATGTATCAGTGAAAAAGAGTTCAGCATAGGCTATACGCCAAAGCAAAAAGTTCGATATCCGCTTTTCTCCTCCGGTACGAATAAGCATATCTACATCGCCAAGTTTTGCATCGAAAAACTCTTCAAAATTCTTCTCATCTATCTCTTTACCACTTGCGCATGCTTTTTTACAAGCGCGTATTATCTCATCACGCCCGCCATAATTTAGAGCCAAAACTTGTATAAGTTTTGTATTGTTCTTTGTAAGCTCTTTTGTATATGCGATGCGCTCTTGGAGTTTGGGAGAAAATTTACTGATATCACCTATTACTTCAAAGCGGACGTTTTCCTTTTGGTATGTTGGTAGCTCCTTTTGCAGCCAGTTATCTAGGAGTTTCATCAAAAACTCCACCTCTATCTTTGGTCGTTTCCAGTTTTCAGTGCTGAAGGCATAGAGTGTAAGAATCTCAATTTCTGGGTTGTTGGCGCAATATGTGGTAATTTCACGTACAACCTCTGCACCCTTTTCATGTCCTTTGATACGTTTGAGCCCTCTATTTTGTGCCCAGCGCCCATTTCCATCCATAATAATGGCAATATGGCGTGCTCTATTCATCAAGATCCTTTACAATCTCAGTGATATCGAGAGCTAGTTCTAACTTCTCTTTGAGAGGACTTTTAATTGTTTTCTCTTTGGTGATATAGATAATCTGATTTTTATCGCTTCCGAACTTTGTAGCACCTTTGACGAGATTGAGACAGACTGCATCGATATTTTTTGACTCTAGCATAGCTTGGGCATTTTCTAAAGCACTCTCTTCATTCATTTCTGCTTTAAAGCCAACTGTTTTAATACCCTCTTTGTCAATTGAAGAGAGGATATCGATATTTTTAACTAGCTCCAGGCACCACTCCTCTCCAATCTGCTCTTTTTTGAGTTTGCCTCTTTGAGGATATTTTGGCCGATAGTCGCTCACTGCTGCAGCCATGAAGAGGTAAGGGGTCTTTTGGATGAGTTCTGGTTGTGTGAGATCATTGATGAGATCTGGTTTTTTGACGATGCCTCGCTTTGCTACTTTGATGCGCTCTTGTAAAAACTCATACATCTCTTGAGCGCTTTCAACTTCATAAAGCTCTATACCTTTAGGAAGATTCTCACATGGCTTTGTAGTGATAAGCTCTACATGAGCTCCTTTGAGATAGAGAGCAGTTGCGAGTGCGCAAGCCTGCTTGCCACTAGAAAAGTTGGAGATGAAGCGCACATCATCGATACGCTCAATTGTACCACCGCCTGTAACGATTGCGTAGCGATCTTGCCAAAAACTATTAGCGAGCAGCTCTCTTGCAGTTGCATAAAATATATCTTCAATAGGAGCCAATGCACCAAGTCCCGTTGTACCACAGGCAAGCTCTTTGGATACAGGCTCTACAATCTTATAGCCATTGAGACGCAAGAGCTTGAAGCTAGCCTCAGTAAAGCGGTTTTTGTACATATTAGTATTCATGGCAGGTGCCAAAATTTTTATTTTATCAAAAGCGAGTGCAGTCTGCGTAAGAAGATTGTCTGCAATGCCGTTAGAAAGTTTGTTGATAGTATTGGCAGTAGCTGGTGCAATGACAAATATATCATAATCTTGTGCTACATGGATATGATTGTTGCGGTTTGTCCAATCTTCACTTTCTTCACACAAAACCTTCTGGCTCCCTGCTGCTTCAAATGTAAGAGGAGAGACAAACTTTTTGGCACTTGGGGTCATCACTACCTTCACTTCTGCTCCTGCTTTAATAAAGAGGCGCAAAAGCTCAACTGCTTTGTATATCGATATAGAGCCTGTTACTCCTAGGAGGATCTTTTTGTTACTGAGCATCTTTTTCCCCAAAAAATTTGTAATAAAAATCTTTTACGATTTTAAGTGGTGTACGGCTGATGGCAAGGCTTCCTTTTGTCACATTTTTTGTCACAGTCGTACCGGCTGCAATGATGACATCATCCTCTAACACTACAGGAGCTATAAGCTGTGTATCACTCCCTATAAAAACATTTTTGCCAATTTTTGTTTTGTATTTTGCTTTACCATCATAGTTGCAGGTAATTGTCCCAGCTCCTATATTTGTGCCTTCTTCAATCTCGCTATCGCCAAGGTAGCTCAAATGTCCAGCTTTGACACCTTTGAGGTGGCTCTTTTTGACTTCTACGAAGTTGCCGATATGTGTATCTTCGATAACGCTTCCAGGGCGAATACGCGCAAGTGGTCCGATGGTACTGTAACTTATCTGGCTCTCTTCTATTATAGAATGTGCCTTGATATGCGACTCTTTGATAAGGGTTTTTCCACGCAAAACGCAGCCATTTTCTACCTCACACTCACCCATAAATTCCACATCGACTTCTACATATGAGGTTTGAGGCAGACGAAATATTACTCCCTCTTGCATCCAACGCTTTTTGATGCGATTTTGCATAATCTCTTCTGCGCTAGTAAGGTCTACTTTGGAGTTCACTCCTTTGAAGTTCTCTTCATTGACAAAGAGGGGTTCAATTGTGAGATTGTCTGCTCTAGCTAATGCAATAATATCTGTGAGGTAGTACTCTTGTTGTGCATTATCATTGGAGAGTTTTGGAAGGTACTTTTCTAAGATCTCTTTTTTAAAAAGATAGACCCCAGCATTGACAGTACAGATAGCGAGCTCCTCTTCGTTTGCATCCTTTTGCTCTATGATCTCTTGCACGCTTCCATCACAGATTTTTACTCGTCCATAGCCACTTGGGTCAGTTAGCTCAATCACACTCATCACTATATCAGCATCACTTTGCGTGAATTTTTCCAATTCACTTGCTTGTACAAGAGGCATATCACCATTGAGCACGAGGATTTTGTCACCTTTAAAGCTAATGTCTCGCAATGCTCCACCAGTACCTGGATAGTTCTTGTGATCTTGCAAGACGAAGTGCAGATTTTCAAACTCTTTTTCTAAATACTCTTGAATAATATCGGCTTTATGGTATAAAACAACAGTAATATCATTACTTATCTTTTTTGCTTCTTTGACAATATGCCATATCATTGGACGGCCGCTGATTTTATGTAAGACTTTGGGAAGATTACTCTTCATTCTCGTACCTTGACCAGCGGCAAGGATAACGATACTGAGCGACATGAAAACCCTTTAAGATATAATTTTGTTTATATTATCGCAAAAAGGCTAATAAATCGATGAAATGTGACTATTTTAGTATATGCGGAAGTTGTAAAATCTACCCAGATTATGAAGAGCAACTGCAACGAAAAAAAGAGCAGTTTATCGAGCTCTTTGGAAAAGAGCCAAGAGTTTTTACTTCACCTTCTGAGCATTTTCGAGCACGTGCAGAGTTTCGCATCGTTGATGGTAGCTATGCTATGCATAAACTAGATGGTAATGGACTTGTTAAAATCGATAGCTGTCCAATAGTTTTAGAGCCTATCTACACCCTTATGCCAAAGATTCTTGAATTTATCAAGCAAAGTCCATTGCTTATTCAGAGGCTCTATCGCATCGACTTTTTAAGTGGACTTAGCGGTGAAATGCTCATTACTCTTGTCTATCACAAAAAAATTGATGAAGAGTGGGAGGAAGAGGCTAGGAAAATCGCCCAAGTGTTTGGGATAAATATAGTCGGACGAAGTAGGGGAATCAAGCGTGTAATTGGCAATGAATTTATTACTGAAGAGCTAGAGATAGAGGGCAAAAAATATCTCTATTATCACTATGAAGGGAGTTTTACCCAGCCAAATCCCTATGTAAATCAAAAGATGATTGCGTGGGTGATGCAGATAGCTGGAGAAAATAGAAGAGATCTACTGGAGCTCTACTGTGGAGCAGGAAACTTTACTATTCCTCTCTCGTACTGTTTTCGCAAAGTATTAGCTACAGAAGTAAGCAAGACAAGTATCAAAGCAGCAAAAGAGAATTGTGTACTCAATAGTATAGAAAATATCGAATTTGTAAGACTCTCTAGCGAGGAGGTAGCACAAGCTATGAAAGGAGTCAGAGAGTTTCGTAGGCTTGCTCATCTAGATCTAGCAAGTTATGATTTTCAAACGGTCTTTGTTGATCCTCCACGCTGTGGCCTCGATAGTGCTACAAGAGAGCTCGTGAGAGAGTTTGAGCAGATTTTATATATCTCTTGTAATCCCCAAACACTGCATAGAGATTTGCAAGAGTTGCAAACAAGCCATGAAGTAGAGCAGATGGCTCTATTTGATCAATTCCCCTACACATCCCATATGGAGTGTGGGGTAAAGCTTGTTAGACGTTAAAGCGAAAGTGCATGACATCGCCATCTTGGACGATGTAGTCTTTTCCTTCTAGGCGCATTTTACCAGCCTCTTTGGCTCCTTGCTCGCCACCATATTGAATAAAATCTTCATAGCTAATGACTTCTGCGCGGATGAAGCCTTTTTCAAAATCACCATGAATCACACCTGCAGCTTGAGGAGCAGTCCAACCCTTTTTGATAGTCCAGCTTCGCACCTCTTTGACACCAGCGGTAAAGTAGCTAATAAGCCCTAAGCGATTAAAGGCTGTACGTATGATCTTATCAAGACCGCTTTCTTGCACACCCATCTCATTTAAAAGCTCTTTAGCCTCTTCATCGCTGAGTCCTACAAGTTCCTCTTCAAGTTTTGCGCAAAGTTTGATAACATCAGCACCAGTTTTCTCTGCATACTCTTTTACTTGTTTGACATATTCATTATCTTCAAGCATACTCTCTTCATCCACATTCGCACCAAAAATTACCGGTTTTGCGCTGAGGAATCGCAGCTCTTTATTGAGCGTTTCAAATGCTTCATTTTTACTTGCAAATGTACGCACAGGTTGTAGCTCTTCAAGATGCTTTTGCAGCTCTTTTGCAATATCTAAAAGTGGAGCAATTTTTTTATCTGCTTTTGCCTGCTTTTGGAGTCTTTCGATCTTTTTCTCTAACTGCTGGAGATCTGCAAAAATGAGCTCAGTCTCAATTATTTCAATATCTCTAATTGGATTGACATCACCTTCTACATGCGTAATGTTGCCATCTTCAAAGCAGCGTACCATGTGGAGAATCATATCAGTTTCGCGGATATTGCTCAAAAATTGATTGCCAAGACCTTCACCTTTACTAGCACCTTTAACAAGTCCTGCAATATCTACAAAGTCGATTGTAGAGTGTTGAATACGCTGTGGATTAACAATTTTTGCCAATTCCTCAAGTCTTGGATCTGGTACAGGAACGACAGCTTTGTTTGGTTCTATTGTACAAAAAGGATAGTTTTGTGCTTCAGCATTTTGTGCTTTTGTCAAAGCATTAAAAGTAGTCGATTTTCCAACATTTGGCAGACCTACAAGTCCGACACTTAGTCCCATTCTTTTCCTTCAAAAATTTTTTGCGATTATAGCATACTCTCGAAAATTATTGAGCGGTAGAAGTTTTGTGATACTGACTAAATAGAGCGAAACAATTGTAAATTTTAGCAAAGAAAAAGCGTTAAAAAGTGCACTTAACCCGTAGGGCAGCGAAGCTGTTTGTACTTTTTAGCTTTTTTGTAGCGTTAAAAAATTTACACTCTTGTTAAATCTATTTAGTCAGTATCAGTTTTGCTAGCACTCAAAAGAGAGCTAGCAAAATGTTATGGGTGTTTTTTATTATAAACAAACTCTTTTTGCAGCCATTTTATAACCATACGTACACCTGCTCCACTTGCTCCATAAGGATTGTATCCCCACTCTTTTTCTACAAAGGCTGGACCTGCAATATCAAGATGGAGCCACTTATCTCTTTTGTTGTCTTCGATAAATTCACGTAAGAAAAGTGCTGCTGTAATAGCTCCACCATAGCGAGAAGAGCTTATATTGCAAATATCAGCGATATTTGATTTAAGAAGTTTTGGCAAATAGCGATTAAATGGAAGCTCTCCTGCTAGCTCACCACTTGCTTTTGCAGCTTCGAGCATGCTTCTTTTAAGTTCATCACTCTCACCCATTATTCCAGTGGTATATTCGCCAAGAGCAACTACACAAGCTCCGGTAAGTGTGGCCATATCGATGATATAATCAGGCGCAACTTTTTCTTGTGCGTAGCAGAGGCAGTCTGCTAATACCAAGCGTCCCTCTGCATCAGTATTGCGTACTTCGATAGTTTTGCCATTTTTAGCAGTGAGTACATCATCAGGTTTATAGGCATTGCCGCCTATCATATTTTCAGCAAGCCCCAAAATTGCATGGAGTTCTACTGGAAGCCCAAGTTTTTTTGCTGCTAAGATAATTCCTAAAGCTGCACTTGCTCCACTTTTGTCCGCTTTCATGGTAACCATATAGTCGCTTGGTTTGAGGCTTAGACCACCACTATCGTAGGTGAGACCTTTACCTACCACTGCAATTTTTGCTTTTGCATCTTTTGGTTTGTAAGTAATATGTACAAGTCTTGGAGGATTGGCACTTGCACGTGCTACAGCCAAGAAGGCGCCCATTTTTTCATCTTCGAGATCTTTTTCATCCAAAATTTGTATATCAAGATCTTCATCTTTTGCGAGTTCTTTTGCTAACTTTGCAAAAGTTTTTGGATAAATCTCATTTGGAGGTGTATTGACAATATCTCGTACGAGGTTGGTACTATGGGCTACGATGGTAGCCTCTTCGATACTTTTCTTTGCATTTTCTAGAGTAAATGACTTGTCTGCATACTCTTCATTTGCTAGAATGATCTCTTTGAGCCCTTTTTCTTCTTTTTTACTTTTGTACTTATCAAAGCTGTAATTACCTAAAATTGCACCCTCTACAAAAGCTTTGATATTAGTAATTGGGCAGTTTTGGATATAGACTCCAGCTTTTGCTTTTTTGAACTCTTTGCCTTTGAGTGCTTTGACAGCTTTACTTGCAGCTATGCGAATCTCATCATGATCAAGCTTTGCACCTATATAGAGTCTCCCTTTTTCAGGAAGAAATGCCATCTCTTCTACTTCGCCTTTAAACCCTAATTTTTTAAGTTCCTCTTTATCTTTTACCCATTTATGATCGAGATTTTCGTCTATTACAAATATTATTTCAATATCCGCTTGTATTTCATGTAGTTTTTTATCTTCTATTTTTATTTTCATTTACTCCCCCTTATGAGTTTTTTCTCTGTTACCGTATGGAGATAGTAGTAGATACTACCTGCAATTATAATAGCCAGCGGCAATGCATAGTACCAGTGGTGTTTTGCCCAGTGCACAATTGCTAAGATCTCTTCGCCAAAAATATATGCTGGAATGATTGTCATAGCTGCCCATACCATAGCACTAATAAAGTTAATAAGTGCAAACTGTTTTGCACTGTAGCGTGTAAGACCGATTGCCATTGGTATGATTGTGCGCATACCATAGAGGTAGCGTTGTATGAAAATAACAGGCCATCCATATTTTTTGAGTAGCAAGTGTGCAAGTGCAAATTTTCTGCGCTGCTTTTTCATGAGACTATGGATATAGTGTTTATTAAATCTTCCAATATAAAAGTAGATCTGATCTCCTACAAAACCACCTAGGCCAGCAACAAATATGGAGAGCCAGAGGTTCATATCACCTGTATGGCTTAGTACTCCAGCCATCACAAGGCCAGTTTCACCCTCCATGATGCTCCAGACAAAAAGTATAATATATCCATACTCTTTGAGAAGAAAGATAAACTTCTCTTCAAGATTAGCGCCTGGAGCATGGTAGAGTTGATAACCAAGATAAGCAATAAAAAGAAAAACACCTGCCAAAAGGAGCTGTATGAGCCAATCTTTATTTTTATCAAAAAACTTTCGCATTCTCTTCCTTAGTCAAAATGGAGCAGTGATTTTGCTTGCACCATATCTTTATCACCCCTACCACTGAGGTTGACAATAATGAGCTTATTTTTAATATCTTTCATCTTTTTAAGATATGCAATAGCGTGGGAGCTCTCAAATGCTGGAATGATACCCTCTTTTTGGCTGAGCCATACAAATGCATCAAGCGCCTCCTGGTCGGTGATTGCATCATACTGCACAACTCCTTCATCTTTAAGAAAACTATGCTCTGGTCCAATTCCAGGATAATCAAGACCTGCACTGATTGAGTGAGCCTCTTGGATCTGCCCCTCTTCATCTTGCAAAACATAACTCATCTGTCCATGGAGCACTCCAGGACTTCCTTTAGCTAAACTTGCTCCATGCTTGTTGGTATCAAGCCCTAAACCTCCAGCTTCTATTCCTATGCACTGTGTCTCTTCATCATCTAAAAAGGCATTAAATATTCCCATAGCGTTGCTTCCGCCACCAATACAAGCGACAACGTAATCAGGAAGGCGGTTTTCGCTCGCTAATATTTGCGCTTTTGCTTCGTACCCTATAATCCCTTGGAAATCTCGTACCATCATAGGGTAGGGATGAGGGCCTGCTACTGTACCGATGACATAAAAGGTATCTCTTGCATGTGTCACCCAGTGACGAATTGCTTCATTCATTGCATCTTTGAGTGTACGTGAGCCATTTTTGACTGCATGTACTTTTGCTCCTAAGAGTTTCATACGAAAGACATTGAGTTCTTGACGTTTTACATCTTTTTCACCCATAAATATCTCACACTCAAGTCCAAAAAGAGCTGCCATTGTAGCGGTGGCAACACCATGCTGTCCTGCACCTGTTTCAGCAATCACTTTCTTTTTACCCAGGCGTTTGGCAAGGAGACCTTGTAAAATGGTATTGTTAATTTTGTGCGCACCTGTGTGGTTGAGATCTTCACGTTTGAGATAGATTGTGGCTCCAAGCTCCTTGGAGAGGTTTTGTGCATAGTAGAGTGGACTAGGCCGTCCTACATAATTTTCAAGATAGTAGCGTGCTTCTTTCCAAAACTCCTCATCTTGGCGAATCTGTTTGTAAGCTTCTTCAAGCTCCAAAAGAATTGGCATGAGAGTTTCTGGTACGTATCGTCCTCCATGGATGCCGAAGTGACCAAACTCGTCCGGATCAAATCTGCTTGGTTTTGGTATGTACATTATGCTATCTCCAATACACTATAGAAATTTGTATGCTGTTTTATCTTCTCTTCTCCATGGAGAAATGCAAGGTTAATAATAAAACAGGCCTCTAGGAGGTTTGCTCCAACTTTTTTAATAAGTTTTGCAGCTGCTTCTGCTGTGCCTCCGGTAGCTATAAGGTCATCTATGAGGAGTACGCGTGCATCTTTTTTGTCTCTAAAAGCATCGATATGTATCTCTATCTCATCTACTCCATACTCTAAAGCATACTTTTCGTCTACTGTGGTATAGGGGAGTTTACCCTTTTTCCTTACTGGTACAAAGCCAATACCCAGTCTTGTAGCGAGAGCAGCACCAAAGATAAAGCCACGGCTCTCAATTCCAGCTATAAAGTCAAGATTATACTCTTTGTAGCGATTTTCTAAATGCTCCATGAGCATTGTAAAAGCTTGTGCATTATTAAGAAGTGTTGTAATATCTTTAAAAACTATTCCTGGCTTTGGAAAATCTGGAATATCACGAATGGTGGAGAGAAGATACTCTTTATCAATCATTTTTTCCTCCAAATAAAATAATCTTTATACCTATCAAAATAACCATTAAAAGTGTAAAAAAGATATATCCTACTGTCTCTATACCCATTACTCTTCCAATGCCATGATTTTTTTGACTCTGTTTTCGTGGCGTCCACCTTCAAACTCTGTAGTACACCACGCTTCTATAATTGATTCCACAACACCAGGACCAACAACTCGCTCTCCAAAGCATAGCACATTAGCATCATTGTGTGCTCTTGCCATTTGAGCTGTATAGTAGTCATGTACCTCTGCTGCGCGGATTCCTTTAATTTTATTTGCAGCTATACTCATGCCTATACCAGTTCCACAAATGAGTACTCCTTGGCTACCAGGATCGGCTGCTACTGCGCGTGCTACTTTTGCTGCATAGTCTGGATAATCTACACGATCGCTGCTATATGTACCAAGATCTTCAACGCTGTAACCTCTCTTTTCAAAAAGTTCTTTTACAAGCCCTTTAATAGCAAATCCTGCATGATCGCTTCCTATATAGATTTTTTTCATATTAGATCCTTTCGAGTTGGTTGATGAGATTGATAAAATCGATACCAGTAAGCATGGAAAGCAACACCAAAAGAAAATAGACAGGTAAAAAGAAGAATTGGCTAGCCGGCGTCATTAATATTAAAATAAGTATTACCATTCCATAGGGAAAGATATACTCATATACTCTCACAATAAAATCGAGACGTAACCATCTTGCAAGATACATAAGTGCATTTGCTCCATCAAGAGGTGGAATCGGCCAGAGATTGAAAACTCCAAGAACTACATTGATAAGGACACTTTGTGCTAAAAAAAGAAATACAAAAAGAGAAACAATACTTTCTGGTTTACCTATAAAACTCAACAAAAGTGCACTCAAGATTGCCAAGGTAAAATTATATGCGATACCTGCAAGGGAGACTACAATGGCTCCAAACTCTTTGCCATTGCGCAGTACTATACTCATATTGACTGGAACGGGCTTTGCCCAACCAAAAAGAAATCCAGCATTGGTAATAAAGAGAATAGCCGGAACGAGAATTGTTCCAACAGGATCAATATGTTTAAGAGGGTTGATACTGAGGCGTCCTGCTAGTTTTGCAGTGGGATCTCCATAGCGATAAGCAGCGAGTCCATGCATGATCTCATGTCCTACAACTGCTATGACAAGAGCAGATACTAAAGCAATAATATTAAGTATTTTAATTGTTTCCACTATGAGCCTTCTTCATCTCCTCTTCTATTTGACTGACGGTTTTGCCTACACGATCCCATCTTGGTACATAGTTCTTATCCCAGCTCCAGTAGATAAACCACGGTTTTCCTACTATAAGTTTGTATGGTACAGTACCCCAAAAGCGACTATCATTGCTATGATCGCGGTTATCTCCCATCATAAAATACTGTCCTTTAGGCACTTCAATAGGTGGGAAATTGAATATCTCTTGAGGATATCTTCCATCATTGACGATATGTGGGTCGTGATGGATGCCGGGATGATCTTTCATATAAGGATTTCGTACCCAAAGCAGTCCCTCTATCTCTATAATACTCTCTTTGGGATAGTGTTTTTTAATATATTCATTGCCTTCATGGGGGTGAATATAGAGATCTTTGTTATGCACAAAGAGGTAATCTCCCCCCACAGCTACGCATCGCTTGACATAGTGGATTTTGGGATTGACAGGATAGCGGAAAATAACGATATCTCCTCTTTTGGGGCCTTCTCCGCGGATGAGATGACCATCTCCGTCACTATCTGGAAGTACAGGGATTTCAAGCCATGGGATATGGGGAGTTGGGATTCCATAAGCGAACTTTTTTACAAAGAGGTGATCTCCTATAAGGAGAGTATTTTTCATACTCCCACTAGGAATTACAAAGGCTTGTGCTATGAAAAAAATTACAAGAAGTACTATGACAATAGTACCAGTCCATGTATTTGACCAGTGATAGAATTTGATGAGTCTCTCTTTCAAGATTGGATCCTTTTTTTAGCAGCCTTGAGTGTATTTTGTAAAAGCATGGCTATCGTCATAGGACCAACACCGCCTGGAACTGGCGTAATGTAGGATGCTTTTTTGCTTACTTCCTCAAAATCAACATCTCCAACGATTTTTCCATCAACCTTATTAATACCAATATCTATAACAATAGCTCCATCTTTTACCATATCAGCAGTAATGAGTCCAGCTTTTCCTACACCAACGACAACCATATCTGCTCTTTTTGTGTGAGATTGTAGATCCTTTGTGTAAATATGGCAAATGTCTACCGTTGCAAAAGCGTTGAGCAGAAGTGCAGCCATAGGTTTGCCTACAATATTACTTGCACCTACCACACAAACATCAAGCCCTTTGGGATCGATGTTATATTCATGAAGCAGTTCTATTACTCCTAATGGAGTGCAGGGGGCGAATGTATCAAGTCCTTGCATAAGGCGACCAAAATTGTACGGATGAAATCCATCTACATCTTTTGCAGGTTCAATAAGTTCAAGTATCCTCGTAGCATCGATATGGATGGGAAGGGGAAGTTGTACTAAGATACCATCAATATTGGGATTTTGGTTCATAAGCTTAATTGTCTCTTCTATCTTTTCTTGTGTGATGGACTCTGGCATCTCATGAACTATTGAATAAAATCCCACCTCTTTACATGCTTTTGCTTTCATTTTCACATAAGTATGACTAGCAGGATCGTCTCCTACAAGGATAACAGCTAGGCCTGGTGTGATTGCATACTTCTCTTTAAGCTCTGCGACTTCAGATTTTATCTGCTCTTTAATTTTTTGTGAGAGTTTCTTGCCGTCAAGTATCTGCATAGTGCCTCTTTTAGGGATTTTCTAAAAAATATTGGATATGATATCAAAAAGATTTTTTGATTTGGTTTAAGGGAGAATATGCGTCAAATTTTTTTCTTATTTCTATGTTTAACAGTGATGTTTGCAGATGATTTTATAACAAAAGAGGAGTACGCTAAAATGCTCTATCATAATCCTCGAGGAATAGGCTGTGATAGATGTCATGGTGAGGATGGAAGAGGGCTGGAGCTTGGCAGATATAAAGATGGTAATCGTACTGTTATCATAAAAGCCCCGGATATAACAAAACTTCCTTTTAAAAAGTTTCGCAAAGCTCTCATAACTAAAGATCATAGACTGATGCCTCAATATTTTCTTACAAATAAAGAGATAAAAACACTCTATTACTATCTTACAAAAAAGAAGAGAAAATGATATTTGAACCTGCATTCGTAGCTAAAATACAAACAGCAATTGAGAGCAAAGATGAGGATTTTTTCCTGCAAAGATTGCAACCGCGTAAGCAGCCTATTAAAGATATCTCTTTTGCTTCAGCGCTTATGGTATCAGCTCACAGGGTTAAACATCTCAATAAACTCGATGAGTTGCAGTGTGATGTAGCAATTCTCAATCTTGAAGATGGAGTGGCTAAAGAGTATAAAAAAATGGCTCTTTTAGCTACCGCTCTTATATTACAGCAACCAAGAAAAAATCTCCCCATGCTAGTGGTACGGGTAAATGCACTTGATGAAGGAGGCATGGAAGAGATTGCCTTTTTAAACGATTTTTATCCTGATGCAATTCGTATTCCAAAAATACGATCAAAAAAAGATGTGCAAAAAAGCTGCGAACTTGTTGCAGAGCCTATAAAACTCCATTTTTCTGTTGAAACAAAAGAAGCTTTTGCAAATTTGCAAGATCTTGCTATCTCTCCTCGTATTAAAGCTTTCTATTTGGGAATACTTGATCTTTTTGCAGATTTAAAAATTGGACAAAATTTACTAAAAATTTCCAACCCTACTGTCGATTATATACTTGCAAAATTCCTTGTAGATTGTGCAAGTGTAGGAGTGAAAGCAGTCTCTTTTGTCTATCAAGACTATCAAAATCTTGAAGAGTTTGAAGAGTGGTGCAGGTATGAAAAAGAGATGGGTTTTGAAGCAAAGGGGTGTATATCACCGCAGCAAGTAGCGATAGTTAATAGAATTTTGAAAAGTTTTGATAAGCAAAAGGCTCTTTATATTAAACAACGTTTTGAAGAGATGGCAAAGCAAGGAATTACAGGCTTTGTGGATGAAAAATATGGTTTTATAGATGAGCCTATCTACAAAGATGCACTCAATATTTTAAAAAAATAGGGTTAAGGCTTAATGTTTTATTTTTTCGAAGTAGATGATGAAAATATTATGGAGAAAATTTATCGATTTCGCTATGAAATATTATGTGAGGAGTTAGAGTTCTTTCCTAAAAATAGCAAAAGAATAGAATTTGATAAATATGATCCTTACGCAAAACATCTTGTAGCAATGAATGATAATTGCGAAATAGTAGCAACAGCAAGACTTATACACCACTCCCCCATAGGTTATCCTACACAAGAACATTTAGAAATCAATCCAGATGTGAAAAATCTACTCATGACATATAAACGTGAAAAATTGGGGGAGGTATCCCGCATACTATTGCATAAAAATTATCGCAATATGCACGATACTAAATATATACTAGAACATTTTGTAAAGGAGAAGATCTACTTTATGGCTAAAGAGATGGGAATGGAATACGCTTTTACAGCTATGGAAAAGAGCTTTATAAGGCTTATGAAAATGGTCAAAGTACATTTGCAAATTATTGGACCAAAACAGAATGGTTATGGATCTCCACGCTATCCATGCTTGATCTCTACAAGCCTCATTGAAAGGGAGAATCCTATGTTACTACAACGATATAAAAAGAGGCATAAATGAGAGTAGCTGCAATCCTCTTTATAACAATACTATCTCTTTATGCCACAAATATCAATATACTTGTCCAAGAGCTTTCACAAATAGACAAAGTTGTAGAGGTTACTAAAACCAATAGATTCTATCAACCGCATATTGTCTCAGTCTATTTGGGAAAAGAGCTGGAAAAAGCCGGAGTTTCAAATCTTGAAGAAGCGCTGAGTCTTGTACCAGGTGTAGATATTTATGGTGATAATTTAGGTATAAAGACACCAATTTTCCGCGGTTCAAATCCTCTAGCTTATGGACAAAGTAAGCTTTTTATTGATGGGGTATTGGTTAATGATGGAATGATAGATCAATATTCGCACTATTTAGCGATGCCAATAGAACTCATTAAAAGAATTGAGGTAATAAGAGGGCCTGGTAGTAAAAGCGAGGGAGTAAATATTTATGCAGGATCTATATACGTTACTACCTACGCAGAAAATTTTGGTATTAATGAATCTGCACGAATTTTTGGGAAATATGGTAGTTACAACTATAAAAGTTTTGGTTTTTATAAAAATTTCTCTTTTGATAATCTGCATATCTATACAGAATTTTATTTACAAAAAGATGACAAACAAATAAGTAGTGGGCCAGATATTTTTGCTACCGGTGCAATGGGAGAAATAAATAAAAGACTCACTACTACTGCACCAGCGCAATTATGGCTTAATAATTACTCTTTTGCCTTGCATTTTGATTATAAAGATCTCTATTTCAAATATAGGAATAACTATTACAAGAGTGGTAATGCTTTTGGTATAAGTTTTATTCATCCACATAAAAATGATTATCTCCGACTTCCTAGTACAATTTATGAAGCTGGTATGAAAAAGCAGTTATCTGATGATTTACAATTCTTTTTCAAAGCAGGAATCAAAAAAGACTCCTTTACAAGCTCATCGCATGTTGCTCCGCCGGGACTTGTCTATCCTGATCCTTTTCATCCTGGAAAATATGTTATCTATGCTGCAGGAGTAAAGGGCTATTACAAAAACAAAAATGAGAGTGATTATATAGATCTAAAAATCCACTACAAAGGATTTGAAAAACATAGCATCACTACTGGTTATCGCAATACCTTAGAAAGAACACTAGAAGTAAAGACAATTACAACAGATAGAACAGGTATGAGTGATGCGATGGTGGATTACTCGACGATCTTCCCTTTTGCGGAGCCTAATGCAAAAAGACGATCGCATATTTTCTATATAGATGATACTTTTGCTGTAAGTGATGCTCTTACTCTCTATTTTGGCATGAATTATGAAAGAATTCTTCATAAATATCATAAACTCAACCCGCGATTTAGTGCAGTGTGGGCATTGGACAATGAGGATGTTTTTAAGTTGAAATATAGCAGATCCCATCGTAATCCATCATGGCAGGAGATGTTTACTATTAATAATACTACACGTGTTGGAAATCCTGATCTTCGCCCTGAAGAGGTAAACGCATATGAAGCAAGTTATATCAAAAAATATTCATTAGATGAATATATGCAATTAACTCTCTTTTATCTCAAAAACAGTAAGGTTATTAACAATATTAATGAAGAGAGAGAGTTTCGCAATGTCTCTATGAATAGACTCTATGGTTTGGAGTTTGAGTGGAAAAAGATGTTGAGTAATACATTGAAATTTTATGGTAATTACTCCTATGTCTATGGAGAATGTGGGTGTCACAAAGAGTTACCAAATATTGCAAATCATCTTTTTAAATTCTATTTTCTCAAACAATTCACCCCAAATTTTTCTACAACAATGCTTTTTTGCTATATAGGAAAGAAAAAGCGTTTCGATTTTGATTCGAGAGATTCTTTGAAAAGTTTTTCATTTTTAGATCTCTCGTTCCAATATGAAACTGCAAAAGATACTTCAATTATGTTGGCACTGAAAAATATCTTTAATACCAAAGGGAGATATCCAGCCCCACCAAATACATATGTAGATGACTATCCTTATACGAAGGGGCGAACGATAATGTTTACAATCAAAAAGGGTTTTTGATGCGATTATTGGTGCTTATATTTATTTTTACTTCACAAATATTTGCTTATCAATACAACGCCTTGCTGCTCAAAACTCAAGTAGCTCTCTATCCAAAAATAATAGTGTTAGATAAAAATATTGAAAAAAATATACAAGATCATAAAATAGATTTTGCTGTTATCTATGAAGATGTGGATGAATTAGTAGCACAAAAGTTACAGGAGAGTATCTATAAAAAATTTTCAACAGGAATTGAAAATTTTTCATTAGAAGTGAAAACCCTCAATATATCTGATTGTCTCTCCGATAATAGTTGTGTAGAAAAAACTGATGCAATTTATGTTCTCAAAATTGCGCCACAGAGATTGAAAAGAGTTGCACAAATGATAAGAGGTAAAAACATCTACTCTTTTACGTATGATAAAAAAGATCTGGAAGAAGGTTTTTTAATAAATGTTTCCATAGAAAAAAGAGTACAAATATATATAAATAAAAAGGTACTTTTGGAAAACAGTTTCCAATTTGCAAATACATTCTATAATATAGCAAGGATTATAGAATAGATGCTGCTTAATATTAATAAATCACTCAGTCGAAGAATTCTTACATATTTTTTTATTGTATCTATTTCTTTAATACTACTCATTTTTTATACATTTGAAGCGGTAGGGAAAGAGGCGTTTAAAAGTTTGGAAAAATCAAAAGCGGAAGTGGTTATTGATACTATTATCCCTACAGTATCTATGGATCTCTATCTTGGCATGGATGATCAAGCAAAACAGCTTATAGAAAATATTCTCAAAGCAAATAAAAATATTTTAGGTATCACGTTAATACATAATAAGAAAGTAGTAGCTACATATATGAAACAAAATATTCGTAACAAAGACTATTTTGTATTTACGAAACCGATTACTAAACCAAATTCAAAAGAGAAAATTGGCAATATATATGTAGTCTATTCCTATGAGCATTATGAGGAAATCATTAATAAATACAAAAAAATTCTTCTCATGTTTTTAGGAGGGATTGCACTTTTATTGTTGCTTTTTAGTGTTTATCTTGAGCAGCTGCTCTCTCCTTTTAAGGCTATTGTTGCCGCTCTTGTAGACTATAGTCCAAAAAAAGATCTTCATTTTCCGGATTTCATCCATAGAGAAGACGAAATAGGTTCAATTGCAAGAGTATTAGAGTCGATGCAAAATCGCATCAAGAAGTATGCCCTCAAACAGGAAAATATGAATAAAATTCTTGAAGAGAAGGTGCAAGAAAAGACAAAGGAACTCAGGAATCGACTCTATATCGACTCATTAACTGGTCTTGCAAATAGATTAAAACTCCAAGAGGATTTGAGCCAACTTCCTCATGCAAGTATAGTGATTATTAATATCGATAGTTTCAAAGAGATTAACGATCTCTTTGGACATAAAATCGGTGATAAGATACTCAAAGATTTTGCGGTAAAGTTAAAAAATCTTATTAATACAAATAATCCAAAGCTCTACCGGCTGGGAGGTGATGAGTTTGCACTTCTCTTTCATAGTAAAATGAGTAGAGATGATATTAAACTCTTCCTTGATAATCTTACTAAGAATATAGAGAAAATGGTTTTTGTTCATGGAGATAAGGAACTCTCTTTGCATGTAAGTATGGGTGCAGCAGCAGGAGAAAAGGGAATATTAGAAAAAGCTGATATAGCTTTGAAAAAAGCAAAAAAAGCGCGAAGAGTTTATGCAATTTATGAGTATGATGATGCAAAAGTTGAAAAAGAGTATGAGAAAAATATTGAGTGGATTAAAAAACTCAAACGATCCATTGAACTTGATAGAGTAGTACCCTTTTTTCAACCTATAGTCAATACACAAACACGTAAACCAAAGGGATACGAGTGTCTCATACGTATCATTGATGATGATGGAAGCGTTGTCTCTCCTGGTGTTTTTTTAGAGATTGCCAAAAAGAGTAGATATTACAACAGATTAACAGGTATTATGATAGAGAAGAGTTGTCAATATTTTAGTCAAAGCACCTGTAGTTTTTCAATCAATCTCTCTATTCTTGATATTTTAGATCCAAATATCGTAGCTCATCTCAAAGAGAGTATTCAAAAATATGAGGTAGAGAACAAAATTATACTAGAGATTGTAGAATCTGAGGGAATTGAAAACTATGAACTTGTCTATAATTTTTTTACCGAAATGAAAGAGATAGGATGTCAAATAGCAATTGATGATTTTGGTACAGGCTATTCAAATTTTGAACATATACTTAAGCTTCCTATAGATTACATTAAAATTGATGGTTCACTCATAGAAAATATTTGTGAAAATGAAGATTCTGAACTTATTGTTTCAACTATAGTAGATTTTGCTCATAAAAAGGGTATAAAGACTGTATCTGAATATGTAAGTAGTAAAGAGATATTTGAAAAAATCCGATCTTTAGGTGTAGATTATGCTCAAGGTTTCTATTTTGATAAGCCAAAGCGGTATGTAGGAAAGGATTGTGATATTTAGTAGATTATACTATAACGTACATAGATTTTTATCTTTGTTGTTTGGGTTGGGAGAGGATAGTCTTTGTAAGCTGTTTTGATTGTTTCAAGAGAGTTTTTATCCAGTGCTTCGTAACCACTCGATTTTATGATATGTAAATTGGTAATGTCTCCATTGGGATGGAGATAAAACTCTACAATATTGACCCCTTCTTGCTTCGTTTTTACTGCTATATAGGGATAGCCCCTGAGATAGAGGTACTTTTGCGTGATAGAACCAATTTTTGTTAGGTTGTTTTGAATAAACTTTTTTTGCTCTTTCGTAAAACTCTCAAACTCATCTTTATAGAGCTTTCGTAGCTTGGGAGGAAGATTATTTGAGCTTTTTTTGGGGATCCTTTTTTTTGCAAATAGCTGTGTGAGAGAGGGTGTGGCTTGTGTTGTTTGATTGTGATCTTTTGTTTTTTTATGAGCAGAAGAGGTTTTAACAATTTTTTTTACCGCTTGTCTCTTTTTTAAAAGTTTCATACTTTTATCTTTCTTTTTACTCCTATGTAGCTTTTTTTTCTGTTTTTGTTGCTCTTTTTTTGCTCTCTTTTTTTCTACTTTTGGACTTTTGGGTTTTGGTCGTATGTGCGATTTTTGTAAAGGTTTTTGTTTGATAAGACGCAAGTCACTTATATTAAATCGATGTTTTGACTCTGTCGTTATCGGTGGTTTTTGCAGATCAATGCGCACTATCAAAAAGAGCAGTACATAGAGAAATAGTGTGATGAAAAACGAAAGAACAAGCCGATTCATAAAGGGATTATAATCAAATTTGCGATAAAATCAAAACAAAAAAAGGATGAAAATGCTCGAAAAGAGTATGCAAGCTTACAAAGAGGCGCTACAGGTGATTCCTGGTGGAGTGGATTCGCCAGTGAGAGCATTTAAGAGTGTTGGTGGAGTGCCTCCCTTTATAGACAGAGGCGAGGGGGCTTTTATCTACGATATCGATGGTAATAGCTATATCGATTATGTTCAAAGCTGGGGACCTCTTATTTTTGGTCATGCTGACAAAGAGACACTTGATGCAGTCTGTAATCAAGCACAAAAGGGGCTGAGCTTTGGTGCCCCAACATTACTTGAGACTGCTTTAGCAAAAGAGATCGTAGAACTCTTTGATAACATTGATAAAATCCGCTTTGTGAGCAGTGGTACTGAAGCTGTAATGAGTGCTATTCGCTTGGCAAGAGGTTTTACAGGGCGTGATGATATAGTTAAATTTGAAGGTTGCTACCATGGCCATAGCGATAGTTTGCTTGTTAGTGCTGGAAGTGGTGCAGCAACTTTTGGTAATCCTAGTAGTCCTGGCGTTCCTGCTGACTTTACAAAGCACACATTGCTTGCTCGCTATAACGATTTAGAGAGTGTAGAAAAATGTTTTAAAGCCAGCGACAACATTGCATGCGTCATTATTGAGCCAATAGCAGGCAATATGGGATTGGTACCAGCTGAAGAGGAATTTTTAGTGGGATTGCGTCAGCTATGTGATGAGCATGGAGCGCTTCTTATTTTTGATGAGGTAATGAGTGGTTTTAGAGCGCATCTCAAAGGTGCTCAAGGATATACTTCAGTGGTGCCAGACATGGTAACTTTTGGTAAAGTCATTGGTGGTGGAATGCCAGTAGGAGCTTTTGGTGCGAGAGCTGAGATTATGGCGCATCTTAGCCCAGAAGGCCCGGTCTATCAAGCAGGAACACTTAGCGGCAATCCAGTTGCTATGGCTGCTGGTCTCTCTGTGATACGTCGCCTCAAAGCAAATCCAGAGCTTTATAATGTATTAGAAGCAAGAGCAAAAGGGCTTGTAGGAGGTTTTCAAAAGCTTGCACAAGCTCATGGTGTGCCACTGCAAGTAGATGTGCGTGGAAGTATGTTTGGATTTTTCTTCAATGAAAATCCTGTTAAAAACTTTGATGATGCGAAAAAAAGTGATTTAGAGCTCTTTGCAAAATTTCATCAAGAGATGATTAAACGTGGAGTCTATTTTGCGTGCAGCCAGTTTGAAGCTGGTTTTATTTGTGAGCCTCTTGATGAAAAACTCATAGATATGACACTAGAAAAAATTGAAGAAGCTTTGAAGAAGATAGTATGAAGCAGCCAAAATATCGTAAGATAATTGAAGGAGCTGAGGCTCTCTCTTTAGGTATTAGTATCGTGGTAGCGATACTCATAGGTGTGGGACTTGGGCTTTGGATGCAGTCACTCTTTCATCAAAGATGGCTGCTGTGGCTGGGAGTTTTTTGGGGAGTGGCAGCAGCCATTCTCAATATCTATAAAGCCTATAAAAAACAAAAAAGTGAGCTTGATGAGCTTGCAAAAGATCCCCGCTATAAAAACTACTACGATAAAGATGAAGATGAAGATCTCCAAGAGTTTGAGAAATGAATAACTTTTTCATCATCGCATTTTTCCTTGATACTCTTGTAATAATTTTTTCTTTTTTCTCTTCAAAATATTTTTTGCTCAACTCTCAACTAGCTTTCATTGCTTCACTCCTCATCGTTCTTGGATCCTATGAGGGATATAAAAATGTAGTGCAAAAAAAATCATCACTGCATAATAGGGATATTATCGATGATATTGAAGATAGATTCGATCTCTACAGCGAAGATGAGGAAGGAGGTGAAAAAAGTGCTAAAGAGATCTTTGAAGAAGAAAAAGCCAAATTAAAAAGCAAGCGAGCAGCACTCAGCAATTTTTTTAAAACATCAGGTGCATTTTTTTCACCGCTGCGTTTAGCTGGATATGCTTTTTTGACTATTGTGATATTGGTATTAATACGAAAAGATCTTTTTGATATAGCAGGATTTTTAATAGGACTTGCAGTGGTGCCGCTCAGTGCGGCACTCTTTACATTGTTGCAAGGGTTAAAACGTTAATCTTCAATGTAGTTTTTGATTTTTCGACCAACTTTTGGATGTTTGAGTTTTTTAATAGCACTTGATTCGATTTGGCGTACTCTCTCTCGTGTAACGTTGAGCTCTCTTCCAATCTCTTCAAGAGTCCTGTCACTCTCATCAGGCATAAGACCAAAGCGCATGCGCACTACCGCTTTTTCGCGCTCATTGAGATGCTCTAAAATCTCATCGATTTTACTCTTCATATCCTCACGCATAATAACTTCTAAAGGATTTGGAGCACTTTTATCTTCGATAAAATCTCCAAATTTACCATCCTCTTCATTACCTATCGGTGCTTCAAGGCTCACTGGCTCTTTTGTGATTTTAATAACATTTTTTACTTTATCGACTGGCAGTCCTACCTCTTTTGCAATAGTCTCTACATCAGGCTCTTTTCCAGTCTCTTGCAGATGCTTACGAACGATTTTATTGATACGGTTTATTGTCTCAATCATATGGATTGGGATCCTAATAGTACGTGCTTGATCTGCAATTGCACGACTAATTGCTTGGCGTATCCACCATGTAGCGTATGTAGAAAATTTGTATCCTTTTTTGTATTCAAACTTATCTACTGCTTTCATGAGACCGATATTGCCCTCTTGAATGAGATCCAAAAATGGCAAGCCCCTATTGGTATAGCGTTTCGCAATAGACACAACAAGGCGGAGGTTGCTCTTTGCCATACGCGTTTTTGCCTCTTCGCTTATCTTTTTCCCGCGTTTAATCTGCTCTAAAATCTCTGCTAACTTTTCTGGTTCAAGATTGAACCCTTTTTTACTTGCCTCTTTTGCCAAAAAGAGCTTTTTAATATCCATATAGGTACTTACCATTGTAGCTTCGGGAACGCGTGCAGCAATCTCCTCTTTGCTCAGATGTGTAATATCTTCAAGGAGTTTTCTATGATTTTCTCGTAGCTGCTCGTTAAAAAGTGGCAAGCGATATTCAAGTTTTTTGAGCTCTTTTTCAAATCCCTCATCACTCTTTAAAGCTGTCTCCATCGATTTAACAAGCTCATTGATAAGTTTACTTGTAGGTCCAAGATCTAGTAAACGCTCTTTGAGCTGCTTTTTCTTAAAAGCTACTACAAGTTCATGATGAAATTTCTCTTCTGGTGTTGCATCTTCTGGAAGCTCTTTATCACGTACTTTGAGCCACTCTTTTTTTGCTTTTTCTAAAGCTTTGAAAAGCTCGATAATCTTTTTTTCACGTTTAGAGTATTTAGCTTTCTTTTTAGCCTCTTTATCAAGATTCTCTTCTTCTTCCTCGTCAGCTTCATCTTCGAAACTTTTAAAAAGCTCTTTTACTCTTCTCTCACGATTAATAAGAGGCTCTTTGTAATCAAGAATAAAGTCGATGAGGTAAGGAACAGAGCAGATAGCATCAAGAATGATATTTTCTCCAAGCTCTATCTTTTTCGAAAGCTCTATCTCTTCTTCTTTTGTTAGAAGTGGAATCTGCCCCATCTCACGCAGGTACATCCTCACTGGGCTATCACTTCTACTCCACTCTAAGAGTTCTTTGTCTTTTGTGAGGTCAAACTCCTCAGCAAGCTCCTCTTCAGTGAGCTTTTTTCTCTCTTCCTCTTTTTTCGCTTTCTCTTCGATATTGAGTTTTTTTGCAGCTTCACCGCTGGTTATTATTTCAACATTATATTTTTTTTGTAGTGCCAAGATCTTTTTTGCTTGTGCAAGTGTGGGTTGTCTGTCAAAAAGTTCTACAAGTTGCTCATATGTAACATATTTATCTTTGTGTTCAGCGAAAAACTCTTCTAATTTTTTATTGAGATCTTTTGCAGCCATTAAAGTAGCTCCTTATGAAGATAAAGGTAGGTTAAAATGCGCCCAATTATACCATAAGTTTTGTAAATGTCAAATCATCCGAAATAGCGGAACTTTTTAGCAGTTTTTATGAGGAGTTTTTGTCATTTGCTGTTGCTATTTTATCTAACTTTTTGCCTTTTGGTTGCTTTTTTGCTAAAATCACCAAAAATTTAGAGGAGATTTGATGAACGTAATCACCGGGAAAGTATGGAAATTTGGGGATAATATAGATACAGATCTCATTATCGCTGCACGCTATCTTAATACCTCAGATCCCCATGAGCTTGCAAAACATGTGATGGAAGATGCGGATCCCGAATTTGTAAAAAAACTGCAGCCTGGTGATATTATAGTAGCAGGGGAGAATTTTGGATGTGGGAGTAGCCGCGAGCATGCTCCTATTGCACTCAAAGCAGCAGGTGTTGCAGCAGTGGTGGCTAAAAGTTTCGCACGCATTTTCTATCGCAACGCATTTAATATGGGATTACCTATTTTTGAGCTTAAAGAGACAGATAAAATAAATGAAGGTGATCTAATATCTATAGATATGGAAAAGGGCGTTATAAAAGATCTCAATAAGCACAATGAATATACCTTTACCCCTATTCCTCCATTTATGCAAGAGCTTCTTTCGTGCGGTGGACTTATGAATTATGCCAAAGCGAAAATTTTGGAGGAGAATAGATGAAACGCTATACAGTAGCCCTCATAAAAGGTGATGGTATCGGGCCTGAGATTATTGATGAAGCTGTCAAGGTGCTCGATGCAGTAAGTGTCAAAGAGGGTTTTGAAATAACTTACAAAGAAGCGCTCCTAGGTGGTGCTGCTATTGATGTAACGGGAGAGCCTATTCCTGAGGAGACAATAGAGATTGCAAAAAGTGCAGATGCCGTGCTTTTTGGTGCGATTGGCGGACCGCAGTGGGATGATTTGCCACGGGATAAACGTCCTGAAACGGGTCTTTTAAAATTACGCAAAGCTCTTGAAGTGTTTGCAAATCTTCGTCCAGTAACAGTCTATGATGAGCTTGTTAATGCTTCAACTCTCAAACCTGAAGTAATTCAGGGTACAGATCTCATGGTGGTGCGAGAGCTTATTGGTGGGATCTATTTTGGTCAGCCAAGAGCGTATGAGGGTGATAGAGCCTATAATACAATGGTCTATACAAAACAAGAGGTGCGCCGTATAGCAAAAGTTGGTTTTGAAATTGCTATGAAACGCAATAAAAAGCTCGTTTCAGTGGATAAAGCAAACGTTTTGGAAGTGAGCCAACTATGGCGAGATACTGTCAATGAAGTAGCAAAAGAGTATCCTGGAGTAAGTGTAGAGCACATGTATGTAGATAATGCAGCTATGCAGCTTGTACGCGATCCAAAGCAGTTTGATGTGATTCTCACTGGCAATATTTTTGGGGATATTCTTAGCGATGAAGCAAGTATGCTTAGTGGCTCAATTGGTTTGCTGCCAAGTGCGAGCATCGGCGAAAAATATGGTTTGTACGAGCCAATTCATGGAAGCGCACCAGATATTGCAGGACAAGGAATCGCCAATCCTATAGCAACAATTGCTAGTGCAGCGATGATGCTACGCTATCAGTTTGGCGAAGAGAGTGCTGCAAAAAGAATAGAAGATGCTATCAAGCGAGTGCTCAAAGAGGGATACCGCACAAAAGATCTCAGCAGTTTTGATGCAAAAGAGGTGGTAACAACGAGCGAGATGGGAAGTCTCATCGCCCAGTATGCAAGCGAAATATAGACATGGGGGATACTATCCCGAGCTTCTCGCTCTGCTTCCAGTAAATCTTCAAGAAGAGCTTCTCTATCTCAAAAACTTCTTTGCTCCTTATACAAGACGTGTTTACATGGTAGGAGGGAGTGTAAGAGATCTCTTACGTAACCAAATTTTCCATCAAAATAATGCTATTGTTGATCTCGATCTCGAAGTGTATGGTATAGATGAAGATGAGTTTGCAAAACTCATGCAAAAGCTTGGTGCCAAAGGAGTTGGTAAGAGCTTTTTTGTCTACAAATATAAGCAGCATATTGATATCTCACTTCCGCGCATAGAAAGCAAAGTAGCAAAAGGACACAGAGGTTTTGCAGTGCAGCTTGCAAAAGATGAAAAAGAGGCCTCAATGCGCAGAGACTTTCGTATGAATGCATTGATGCTCAACATCTTTGATGGAAAACTGCTTGATTTTTGGGGTGGGATAGAGGATATTATGGCTAAATGCATCGCTATCATTGATGAAGAGAAGTTTAAAGAGGATAGCTTGCGGGTGCTACGGGCGATGCAGTTTAGTGCAAGATTTGGGTATAAAATAGAGCAAAAAAGTTGCCAGATTATGCGAGAGATGGATCTAGGAGATCTAAGTCAAGAGCGTATCTTTTGGGAGTTTGAGAAGATGTTTTTAGCTAAATGGCTTCACTATGGGCTCTATTATCTTTTGTACCTTTGCATTTGTCAAAAGATTTTTGGCGTGAAGCTTGATAGAGTCTTTTTCTTTACTACTGCGCGTGAATTAGTAAAATCGCAAAAAAACTTTGAAGAGCATCTCTATAAATTTTACTTTTTATACATTTTCACAAAAAATCAGCACAGGTCGTTTCAGCAATTTTTAGATATTTTACATACGCCCAATGAGTACTATAGAGCCTTTAAAAGACAAAAATATCTGCCAAGAGTACGTACCAATAGATTTCTTGCAGGCCTTGCAACCAATTATCCTTTGCAAAACTACCTTGGAAACTATAAAGAAGATGTTAAAATACGTGCAAAGCAGTTTGGTTTTTGGAAAGAGAAGTTCGCACCAATCAAACCTGCTGCACTTTTAGCACAAGGCTATAGTGGCAAAGAGTTGGGCCAAGAGCTACGCCGTAGAACACTACAAATCATTAGAGAGAGGTTTTGATGAAAACATATAGAGTGCTTATTGACTGTCAGGATGAGAAAGGGCTTGTCTATAAGATCTCCAAAGTCTTTTTTGAAAATGAGTTTAATATTGAGAAAAATGATGAATTTGTAGATAGTGAAAACAATAAATTTTTTATGCGCAGTGTGGTAAAGGGAAAGTTAGAAAAAGAGGAGCTACAAAAAAAACTCCAAGAGGTTTTGCCAAAAGATGCAAATATCAAAGTCATAGTACCGCAAAAAAAGAAGATCGTTATCATGGCTACAAAAGAGAGCCATGTCTTAGGAGATATTCTTATACGCCATTTTGATGGTGAGTTGGCAGCTGAGATTGTTGCTGTTATATCCAATTATGATATTTTGCGTCCATTGGTGGAGAAGTTTGGGATTGACTACTTTCACATTCCACACACTGATCTTGGAAGAAGTGAGCATGAAGAGAAAATCTTAGCACTTTTAGAGATATTTGAGCATATTGACTATATTGTACTGGCCAAATATATGCGCATCCTCACGCCAAACTTTGTGCAAAAATATGAAAATAAAATCATCAATATACACCACTCCTTTTTGCCAGCCTTTATAGGAGCAAATCCTTATAAACAGGCTTATGATAGAGGCGTGAAAATCATTGGTGCTACAGCACACTTTGTTAATAATAATCTTGATGAGGGGCCAATCATCGCACAAGATGTAATTCCAGTGGATCACTCCTTTTCATGGCAGCAGATGCGCAAAGCTGGCCGTGATGTGGAAAAGGTGGTGCTTGCAAGGGCTTTGAATTTAGCGATCGAAGATAGAATATTTGTCTATGCAAATAAAACGGTGATATTTTGATGTTTAATGTGGTTTTGGTGCATCCCCAGATCCCTCCAAATACTGGTAATATTGGAAGACTTTGTGTCAATACTGGTGCAAGACTCCATTTGATAAAGCCTCTTGGATTTGATATAAGTGAAAAATCGCTTAAAAGAGCAGGGCTTGACTATTGGCATAAACTTGACCTCACAGTTTGGGAGAGTCTGGATGCTTTTTTAGAAAAAACCCCTTTGCAGCGATGCTACTTTGCTACCACAAAAGCTTCAAAACCATATTTTGAGGCACAATTTAAACCGGGCGATTATCTGCTTTTTGGAAGCGAGACAAAAGGGCTTCCAATGGGTTTCATGCAGCGTAATTGGCAAAATGCCATAACTATTCCGATGACTAAAGAGGGGCGTAGTCTCAACTTGGCTGTGAGTGTTGGTGTAGTGCTCTACGAAGCGATACGGCAAAACTTTGAGGAGTTTGGATGAAGGAGATAGTAGATTTTATTGTCTTGACACTTTTTGTACTCTTTATGATATGGCTTATTGTGGGGTATCATCGCCAAAAAGAGCATCATAAACGCGGGGAAGATAAATAAGTGTTTAAAAAGCCAATTATAGGTACAATTGTATAAAATCTATTTGGAAAGAAGGGTGTTGATGCAAACAACGTTGTTGATTGAAATAGGTGTTGAGGAGCTTCCTGCAATACCTTTTTTGAAAGAGCTGCCAAATATTGAGAAAAAATGGGAAAAAGTTTTAGAAGAGTTTGGTTTAAAAAGTGGCTTTTCTTTTTACTACACACCAAGAAGGTTGGTATTGTGGCATCGTGAATTTCCGATAGAGCAGCCTACTACGTATGAGGAGTTTTTTGGTGCACCTCTTGAAATCGCTTTTAAAGATGGAGAACCGACAAAAGCAGCTATCGGTTTTGCAAAAAAGTGTGGCGTAGATGTGAAAGATCTCTCTACTATCAAAAGAGGGAATAAAGAGGTTTTATACTATAAAAAAGAGATTCCAGGACGCCAAGCAAAAGAGATACTCCTCCAAATGGTGCTGCAGTGGCTTGCAAGTCTTGATTTTGGCAAAAAGATGCGGTGGGGAGATGTGAAGGCAGAATTTATCCGCCCTGTACGCTGGGCAGTTATCAATTTAGGAAGCGAGTTTATCGAAGCAGAACTTTTTGGCATCACTGCTAGCAATTTTACCTATGTGCACCGCAGTGTCTCTCTTGAACCTGTTACAATAGAAAATCCAAAAGAGTATTTTGCAGTGCTCAAAGAAGGAGGAGTCATCCTCTCTCCCGATGCGAGGTATGAAAAGATTGAAAATGAGTTTGCAAATATTCAAAAAAGCGGTATCGCAATTGATAAGGATGAAGATCTTTTAGCTGAAGTTGTCACAATAACCGAATTCCCAACTGCACTAGAGGGTGGTTTTGATGAGAAGTTTTTGCAATTGCCTCCAGAGGTAATTGTAACGAGCATGAAAGAGCATCAGCGCTATTTTCCAGTCTACAAAGATGGCAAGCTTCAAAATCTTTTCGTTGTTGTAAGCAATGCCTATACGCAAGATTTCGATGTAGTAGTAAAGGGAAATGAGCGAGTACTTAAAGCTAGACTCTCCGATGCGCTCTTTTTTTGGGAGAATGATCTTAAAAAAGGGCTCGATTTTGAGGGGCTTAAAGACGTAGTTTTTATGAATGGCTTGGGAACGCTGTTTGATAAAACTCTGCGTGAGCTTAAAATCGTTCAAGCTCTCTATACGCAGTATGAAAATATCTTCCAAGAGCCAGGCCAAACAAAAGCGCTTTTAGAGCGAGCAGTGATGCTTAGCTATGCAGATTTACTTACTGAAATGGTTTATGAGTTTACAGAGCTCCAAGGAATTATGGGCTACTACTACGCTCTTGCGCAAGGTGAAGATGAACAGGTTGCTCTTGCAATCAAAGAGCAGTATTTGCCCCAAGGTGAAGAGAGTGAACTACCAAGTAGTCTCTTTAGTGCACTTGTAGCCTTATCAAAAAAGCTTGACACTCTTATGGCACTCTTTAGCGTTGGAAAGATCCCAACGGGTTCACGAGATCCTTTTGGTTTGCGCAGAGCAGCGCTAGGAGTTATACGCATTGTTTTGGCATACAATCTGCATTTTGATTTAGAAAAGGTTTTTACAGAATTAGCGAGTGAGTATAAAGAGTTTGATACTAAAAAACTTGTAGAGTTTTTCTTAGAGCGTCTCTATCAGTTTTATGATGTCAATCCATCAGTGGTGAGTGCAGTTATTGCTACACAAGAAAGAGACTTGCTAGAAATCGACAAACGCATTAAAGCTCTTGCAAATATTGTCCAAAGCAGCGATTTTAAAGAGATTTTTACTACATTCAAGCGTGTTGCAAATATTGTCAAAGATATAAATGTAGAGCAAGATCTTCGTGTAGATGAGAGCCTCTTTACGAGCGAGTATGAAAAGGATCTCTATGAAGAGTTTAAAAAGCGAGCAAGTGCCGATTATCCAGATATTGAGACAAGACTCACAGCACTTTTTGATCTCAAACACAAAATCGATCTTTTTTTTGATAATGTTTTAGTTAATGCTGAGGATGAAAAGCTGCGTACAAATAGAAAAAATCTTATAGCTTCAATCTATAAAGAGTTTAGAAAAATTGCAGATATCAAAGAGATTTCAGTGTGATATACGATTTTGTAGTGATTGGGGGTGGGAGTGCTGGAGTACATACCGCCCACTTTTTACTTGAAGGTGGTGCAAAAGTAGCTCTCATTGAGCAAAGCGAAATAGGAGCGGGTGGAAGCGGGGCTGCTGGAGCTTTTATCTCTCCGCGTATAGGCAAGGGGAGTGATTTACAGCGTACCACAAACGAAGCTTTCAAATTTGCAGTAGATTTTTACAAAAACTCTCCCTTTTTTTATCAAACAGGTCTGCTAAGACTTCCAAAAGATAATCAAGATTTTACTGGACTTGAAAAATTCCTTGATATACCATTTTCTTGTAAGGAGGGGGGGTTTTTCTTTCCTGAAGCTGGCATTCTCAAAGCAAAAGAGCATCTACAATCTCTAGCTTACAAAATACCTCTCTATAAAAAGTATGCATCCATTGAGCAAAGAAGCGACTATTTTGATGTAGGTGGCGTAAGAACAAAAAAGGTGATTTTAGCTACGGGCTCTTATGATGAGCTGATAGACGAGCCCTATATAAAAATAGGTAAGCTTGGTGGTGTGAGGTTTGATGTGAAAACTACACTGAGTCTTCCATACTGCATCCATAAGCGCATATCAATTTCAACAAATATTAATGGCATTGTGAGCATCGGAGCTACACACAACCGTGAAGGAGCCACATCACAACCACCATCCATGCTTTTTGAAGAGGCGCGTAAAATGGTAGGAACATTTAGCTATGAGATAGCGCAGATGTATTGTGGAGTACGTAGCAGTGTCAGCGATCACTTTCCCATTATTGGAGAGCTTATTGATACAAAAAATGTACCTCGCATAACCAATTTTAAAAAACTCGATCTCGATTCACTCCCTAGGAAAAATATTTATATAATAAATGGATTGGGAGGGAGAGGGTTTGTCTTTGGGCCATATGTAGCTAAAATATTTGCAGAGCATCTGCTCAAAAACAAAACCATTCCAAAAGAGCTAAGTCTTGATCGCTATTTCATAAGATATCTTAAAAAAGGCAGAGTATGAATGCAATAGTACTGCTCAATATGGGAGGGCCGAACAATCTTGAAGAGGTTGAACTATTTTTACGTAATATGTTTAATGACGAAAACATTCTTCCTATCAAAAATAGACTTTTACGAAAATTTATTGCCTTTATGATAACGCAGGGGCGAAAGAAAGAGGCAAGAAGCAATTATGAAAAGTTAGGGGGAGCTAGTCCTCTTAATTTCTACACAGATAAGCTCATTGGCAAACTCCGCACTCACATTCCAGATGTCTATATAACAAAAGCGATGCGCTATACACCTCCTTTTGCAAAAGATGCTATAAAAGAGCTTGTAGCCCATGGAATAAAAGAGGTCTATCTCATTCCTCTCTATCCACACTACTCTACAACTACTACCAAATCGAGTCTCGAAGATTTTTACAATACCGCCAAAGGGCTTGGATACCATGCAAGATTTCACGATATTGCAAACTTTTATGAAAATAGGCTCTTTAATGAAGCTATTATCCAAAGAATAGAGGAAGCCCTAGCTGGAGAGAGCACTAGTGAATTTGAGCTTATCTTTAGTGCCCACTCACTTCCACAAAAAATTATTGCAAAAGGAGATCCCTATCTCTATGAAGTAACAGAGCATACAGAGATTTTAAAAAATATGCTTAAAAACAGATTTGCTGGCTATCATCTTGCATTTCAATCAAAGTTAGGACCAGTTAAATGGCTCGAGCCCAGTCTTGAAGAAAAGCTTAAAGAGCTCAGTGGCAAAAAAGTGCTTATCTATCCAATATCATTTATTCTTGATAATAGCGAAACAGAGTTTGAACTTCATATAGAATATAAAGAGATAGCAAAAGAGCGTGGCATCAAAGAGTATAGAGTTGCCAAGTGTGTCAATGATAGCGATCTCTTTGTAGAGGCTTTAGTAGATATTTATAAAAGGATGTGAGATGGTAGGCTACGTCTACGATCCTATATTTACTGAACATGGGAGTGATGAGCATATCGAGCGGCCAGCACGCGTAGAAGTAATTGATGAAGTAGCGCGTAATTTTCCTTTGAAACATTTTCCTATAAAAAAAGCCAGCAAAGAGGATCTCAAAACGATTCATGAAGCGCACTATGTGGAGTGGGTGGAGAGAGCCTATGAAGAAGGGTACCGTTTTATTTTAAATGAAGATACGCTTTTAACTCCAAGAAGTTTTGAAGTTGCAAGCTATGCAGCAGGATCAACTATGCCTATTATCGATGCTTTTACAAGTGGTGAAATCAATAGAGCATTTCTCAATCTTCGTCCCCCTGGCCACCATGCTGAAAGAAAAACGGGGCAGGGGTTTTGCATCTTTAACAATGTTGCATTTATGGCGAGGTATGCGCAAAGCAAGGAATTTAAAAAGGTGATGATTATTGATTTTGATGTGCATCATGGAAACGGAACGCAAGATATCTTCTATCGCGATGATACCGTATGCTACTTTAGCACGCATGAGCGTAACAACTACCCCTATTTTACTGGAAGTGAAGAGGAAAGAGGAGAGGGAAGAGGCGAGGGATTTAATATCAATAGGCCTTATGGGGATTATTGCAGTGATGAAGAGCTTTTGAAGCTTTATGAAGATCTTCCAAAATGGTTTGATTTTGATATAGTGCTTGTAAGTGCTGGGTATGATTTGATGAAGGATGAGGCGATATCTACTGCACAAATTACCTTTGAAGGTCTGCGTGCAATAGTGCAAAAGATTTTGCGGTTTGCAGGTGATAAGCCAGTAGCATTTTTATTAGAGGGTGGTTATAACCTTGATTCTTTAGCTACAAGTATAACTATTACGTTAGAAGAACTTACAAAGGATGAGCTATGAGAAATTTAATTTTTTTAGGTTTTGCCGTATGGGCTTATGCTAATATCTTTGCAGGAAGTGCTACGAAGCACTCAATGGAGATTAAAGGAGACTATGCCAAAACGCATCAATGTATTCGCTGCCATCTGGATATCTATGAAGAGTATAAAACATCTTCCCATTATAACTCTACTATCTATCGTGATCCTGTACATAAAAAAGTCTTTGAATTACACGCAAAAGCAAGTAAAGCAAAAGAGTATGTATGTGCCAAATGTCATACGCCTACACTCAAAGATAAAAAAATTACTTCAATGGATCCAAAAAAGTTTGGTTATGAGCAGGCGATTTCTTGTGCCTATTGTCATAGAATCAAATCTATTGAAAAGCATGCCAAAGCAAATAAAAACGTGATACTGCCAAAAAAAGGGGCTTACTATGGAACTCGCCATCCAAAAATAAGAAGTGAATACCATAAAATCATCAATACAAACCCCATCCATAAAAATGGTGAAACTTGCATGGGATGTCACTCTCATAAACAAAATGAGTCGGGATTTGTTGTATGTCGAACTGAGAGTAACAATACTCTCAAGCAAAACTGCATTACTTGTCACATGCCACAAATTGAGGGGAGTCTTAGCGATCGCGTTGAAACGCCAACACACGCTTTTCATGGATTTGCAGGAGTAAGTGTAAAGCCAGAATTTTTAGCACAATATCTCCACATAGAATTATTTAAAAAAGATCCTCTTCAAATTCGCCTCATCAACGACGCGCCGCATGCGTTTTTACTCCATCCATTGCGTGTGGCAAAACTTATCGTAAAACATAAGCGAGGAGACAAACTTTTAAAAGAGCAAGAGGTTACATTTGTACGAGTTATTGGAAAAGATGGTAAACCAACTCCTCCTTGGATAGCTACGCAAGTGGTAAAAGATACGATACTAAAAGCGGGTGAAAAAAGAGTAGTAACTTTTGATATGCATCCTAAAAAAGGAGATACCATAGAGATAATATTTGGCTTTTATAAAGTTAATCCAAAAATGGCTAAAAAGTTTGGACTCCCCACAAAATTTATAGTCTTTAAGAAAAAAGAGTTGCATGTATAGTTGGAAAAAGATTTTTAAAAGTGTTCTAGCACATAAAAAACTTTTTATTACAGCACAAATTTTAGCACTCTTAGCAGTACTTGCGAGTGTTCCAGCACCTCTTTTAATGCCACTTCTTGTAGATGAGGTGCTGTTGCACAAACCTGGAAAACTTTTAGCTTTTATTCAAGAACTCTTTGGTAACGGTTCGCCTTTTTTTTACACACTTATTGTCCTAGCAATGACACTACTTTTGCGTGGAATTTATATTAGCTTAGGAATTTTGCAAAGTAAGATTTTTCACACAATCTCAAAAAACATCACTGCACAAATCCGTCAAGATGTTTTAACGCATCTAAAAAAAGTCTCAATGAGCGAATATGAGATGCTAGGAAGCGGGAAAGTTGCTTCAAGACTTGTGAGTGATATAAATACTATAGATCTTTTCTTAAGTAGCAGTATAAGTAAACTACTTGTATCGGTTTTGACACTAGTGGGTGTGAGTATTGTCTTGCTTCTTATCCATTGGCAGCTAGCTTTATTTATTCTTATTCTCAATCCTTTTGTGGTTCTTTTTTCAAGCAGGTTGGCTAAAAAAGTTTCAAAACTCAAAAAAGAGGAAAATAGAGCAATTGAGATCTTTCAAAATAGTTTAGTAGAAACATTAGAGCTATTTGAGCAAATTAGAGCAGCAAATAAAGAGGAGTACTTTTTTGGACGCCTCATGCAGCTTATTAAAGATCTCAAAAATCGCTCCATTGCATTTAGCTACAAAAATGATGCTGGAGTGAGACTAAGCTTTTTGGTATTTCTTTCAGGTTTTGAGCTTTTTAGGGCTGCTGGAATTATTACTGTTGCCTATAGCGATCTCAGTATCGGACTAATGATGGCGATATTTGGCTATTTGTGGGTGATGATGACGCCAATTCAAGATATTATCAATATTCAGTATGCCAAAAGAAGTGCCGATATGGCACTAAAACGTATTAATGAGCTTTTTACACTGCAAAAAGAGCCAGAGTTTCCGGCGCTGAAAGATCCGTTTGCTGTGTCAGAGAACGTTTCAATCACTTTAGAGCATGTCTGGTTTAGCTATGGAGAGAAAAAACCGGTGCTCAAAGATATTACTGCTACAATTGCTGCTGGAAAGATAACAGCTCTTGTAGGTGCAAGTGGTAGTGGCAAAACTACTCTTAGTCGCTTACTTGTTGGACTCTATGTGCCAACAAAAGGGGATATTTTCTATAATGGTGTGAGTATGCAAGAGATTGGCCTCAAAACTATTCGCCAACATGTAGCACTTGTCTTGCAAACGCCGATACTTTTTAATGATACTGTGCTATTTAATCTCACTCTAGGAAAAGAGTATCCAGAAGATAAAATCAAAGAGGCGTTGCAGATGGCACAAATCTATAAAGTGATTGAAGCGCTTCCTCAAGGGCTTGATACAGTTGTGGGAAAAGGTGGAGCTAGGCTAAGTGGTGGAGAAAAGCAGCGCATTGCAATAGCTAGAATGATTTTGCAAGATCCAAAAGTAGTTATTTTGGATGAGTCAACATCAGCTATTGATATGGAGACAGAGAAGCTTCTCTTTTGTGCTTTGAAGGATTTCTTGCGTAAACGCACTACTATTCTCATAGCACATCGTCCAAGTACCATAGAAGAGGCTGATATTTTACTCTTTTTAAAAGATGGAGAGATAGTAAAGAAAAGCAGATTTGAAGAATATAAGAGAAATTTTTGTATACTATAAAAAAACAAAGGAGCATTACAATGCAAATCCCAAAAAATATGGCTGAACTCAAAGAGTATGTAGCTGAAAACTTCGCCAAACTTAGTAATGAAGCACAACTTGAAGTGTTAAAAACACTCCATAAGTTTATTAAGAATGAAGATATTGTCAAAAAAGAGTTAGAGCTTGAGCAAAAACTTCTTGATGAAGAGAAGGCTACAAAAATCTGTGCAATAGATGATGAAGAGGCTACTATCCAAGAGGAGATCCTTGAAGAGATTCGCAGACACAACCATGTAGATGTTCATCAGTTCAAAGATGCAAGTAGTGATCCACGCGATGAAGATGCAAAATATGTAGATAAAACTCTCGATAAACCTGTCAAAGATCCAAATGATCCACTGGCTGATTATATTGACGAGCTTGAAGATAAAGAGAATAGCGGAAGTTAGTGGCGACCCCAGGGGGACTCGAACCCCCGTCACCGCCGTGAAAGGGCGGTGTCCTAACCGCTAGACGATGGGGCCAGGCATTTAAGTGACGGATGAAATTATAATCAATAAAAACTTAAATTAAAATTAGGAAGTGGATGAGTAAAGTCATTTTTCTCTTGCTGTTTTGTTTGTCACTTTTTGCCAATATTGAAACAAGAGCTTTGATAGGAGATGAAAATAGTAGCTCCTTTTTTTGGATCCATGAATTTATCAAAAAAATAAAAAAAGATGAGACTCTTTTATGTAAAGAGAGAATAGATCTGCAAAGATTGGAAAATCTTCTTGTTGGATATGAGTATACTTTCGATCCAAAACTCAAAGAGCTTTTGATGGATGAAGTAGAAAAAACAGTACAGTTATATAATTATTTTAAAAGCAATGGCTGCTATGATCCAAAAGAGTTTTTGGAAGAAAACTTTTTATCTACCAATAAAAGCGATACGAAAGTTATCGATAATCCCATTTTGCACCGCCTCTATAAGGCTTTTGCAAAATATAAAAAAATTAAGCAAGAGGGTGGATGGGAACCTATAGTAGTGCAAGATGTTTTTTATCTTAACAAAGGGCAAGAGTATGATGTCGTTCCCCAGATTTGTAAACGTCTCAAGATAGAGGGATACATAGAAGAGTGCAATGGCTCAAAGCTTTTTGATAGCTCTTTGGAAAATGCAGTCAAAGAGTTTCAGCGTCGTCACTCTCTTAAAATAGATGGCATTATAGGCCCAATGACCGTTACAGCTATGAATGAATCAGTAGATATGAGACTTAAAGAGATTCTTATCAATATTGAGCGAGTAAGATGGTTTGTAAAAAATGACAATTTTTTTGTGTTTGTGGATATACCAGGATTTTTTCTTCAAGTTTTTAAAGATGGGGAGCCCATCTTTTACTCCAAAGTTATTGTAGGGAGAAAAAGCAGACCAACACCTCAGATGCGTAATGTCATCTCTTATGCCATTCTCAATCCCTACTGGAGAGCACCAAAGACTATTATCAAAGAGGATATTTTGCCTCATATAAGAAAAGGGGAATTTGAAGAGCTTTACAAAGAGGGGATCCTTGCATCTCAAGATTACTATGGCAAAAATTTAATAGCGTATGAGGATGTTAATTGGAGCGAGTATAATGAAACAAATTTGCCTTTTACATTTTTACAGCTACCAGGAGATCAAAACTTCTTAGGACGTGTTAAGTTGATGTTTCCTAATAGATTTGATGTCTATTTGCATGATACAAATGAGAGATGGCTTTTTGATTATGACTATAGGGCATTGAGTTCTGGATGTGTGAGAGTACAAAAGCCATTAGAGCTTTTTGATGTTTTATTACAAGAAACGTGTCAAACGTATATATCTTTGGAGGATGTTCAAGCACTTTTGGCTGATAATGAGACGAAAAAGATCTACATCCGTCCTAATATCCCTGTATATTTGCTCTATTTGACGGTATATATGGATGAAGTGGGACTTGTCAGTTTTTTTGACGATATCTATGGCATTGATAAAAAGATGCTCTCTATAGAAGAACTACAAAAATTAGATACAATAGCAGTCAATAAAAGAAAGGAATAGCTATGCAAAGAAGAGACTTTATCAAAAAAAGTTTACTTTTTACCGCTTCTATTATTGTTCCTTCTCGATCTTTTGCATCACTCAATGAAAAGAGCTTTACACTTTACAACATCCATACAGGTGAGAAATATAGAGCCATTTACTGGGCAAATGGGAAATATATCTATGACGAAATAGCAAATCTTGAATATATCTTACGCGATTACCGTAACAATGAAATACATAAAATAGATGTGAAACTTTTTGATTATCTCTATGATCTTCACTCTTTAGTTGAGTCGAATAAAGAGATTTTAGTTATTTCTGGCTATAGATCTCCTGCTACAAACACTTTGTTGCGTAGGCATCATAGAGGAGTTGCCAAAAAAAGCTACCACACAAAAGGTATGGCGGTAGATATCCGTATACCTGATGTGAGTCTATCTATGCTCCGCTATGCAGCACTTTCATTGAAAAGGGGAGGGATAGGCTACTATCCAAGATCCAATTTCTTACATATAGATACTGCAAATCCTCGCTATTGGAGATATCCAAAACGATGATGAATCTTGTTCTTTATATCCATCTTCTAGCAGCTACAGTATGGATTGGAGGGAGTGTTTTTCTCTTTGCTCTTGGCATATTTTTGCGTGACAAAGATGCGCAAAAAAAGGTCTATTTTTATGTGGGGCCAATCTATGGCTATGTAGAGAGCGTATGGCTTACAATTTTAATCATAACTGGACTTTGGATGTTTTTTCATATGGGGCTTGAAAATGTGATACATGGAGAAAATCTCATTGCTCCAATCTTACAAAAAAAGCTCTTTTTAGTAGTTCTTATCACCATTGCAACGATTATCCATATGTATATTGCTTTTAAAACAAATGGTCTTGAGCGCACGCCTTTGCAAAAACTCCTCTCTCGTGCTAGCAGTATGGCTATTTTTGTGCTCAATCTCATTATCTTGTGGTATGCGATGGAGTTGAGGACGCTTCTTTAACCTTTTTATACACATAATATCCTCCAATTGCGGCCACACTCTCTGCTATTATCGTAGCATAGAGTGCCCCTTGAAGTCTAAAATACGGAATTAAGAAAAAGTTGAGCAAAATATTCAAAGTAGCTGAAGCAAATGCTATCCAAAACCACTCTTTACTTTTTTCTAAAATTGTGAGGAGAGAGGTATAAACATAGCTCCAGGCAAGTACTATTATGCTTAAAGCAAAAAGAGGCATCAAAGATATGGTAGGGGCGAATTTTTCTGAATAAAGAAGCGTGATAATGAAATCTTTGCCAAAATAAAAGACTGCAGCAATGAAAAAAGAGAGAATCACAATACTCCATTTATATGATCTCATTGCATCTATACTCTTTGTCACTTTTGGTGCATAGACTGTCCATACAGTGCTAAAGATTACCGGTACAAGTGCATAGAGTTTGTATCCAGCTTCATAGTAACCATTGTACTTGATGCCAAGCATATGGGCTATCATGATTTTGTCTGTATTAGTATAGATCTGATTGAGAAAGAGTGCGCCTCCTAGATAGATGGAGACTTTGATGATTTTGCGCCAATGATGAGGCTTGATAGAAGAAAAGCTAAGTTCTTTAAAAATATTTTTCCCAAAAATAACTGCACTGAGCAAATTCGCGCCTATGTAAGCTACTGCCAACGTGACGATATTTTCAAACCACCATAGCAAAAGAAGAACCAAGAAAAAATAGCTCACAGCTTGTGTGATTTTAATATGAGAAATGGTTCTAAACTTTTCAGCAGCTTGGTAGTACCATACTGGTGTGATGGCAGATAGCAAATCTGCACACAAAAGCATAGTGATAAGTAGCAAAACTTTTAGCTCCATATAGCTATGCAAGCTCCACAAGACTCCTAAAGCTCCAAAGGCAAGCAGCGCTTTTATGGTGATAGTGTTGATATAGAGTGAAGATCTTTTTCTAAGATCTTTCGTGGCTTCTACCATTGCATAGACATCAAGTCCTAGATTGGTAGCGATGATCAAAAAAGCATTGATTGCAAGTGCATAAGACCAATATCCTAGTTCTGTAGCTCCAAGTACTCTTGAAACATAGATGATGATAAAAAAGCTAAGAGCCCTTGACAAGGCTTCAGCAATAAAAAGAGAAGAGAGTGTTCTTTTCATATGTTTTTTTCTATGAGTTTTGCTAGATTTTGCGTTGCTTTTTGCCAGCTAAAGGCTTTTGCTCTTTTTAGCCCTTTTGTAGCTAAACTCTTGCGCAATTTTTCATCTTCATCTATGCGTTGTAAGGCCTTACATATTTGCTGCACGTCATAAGGATCTATGAGAATGCCAGCATCACCTACTACTTCTGGGATTGAAGAGCTGTTTGAGGCAATAACTGGAGTACCACACGCCATCGCTTCAAGAGGAGGCAGACCAAATCCCTCATAAAAAGATGGAAAAACAAAAGCTTTTGCTCCACCATAGAGCGCAATGAGATCCTCTTCACTTACATACCCAAGTCTTTTAACATACCCACTATTTAAAGCTTTTTGCAGCAAATCATCAAAATGCTCACTACGCCATCCAACTCCACCAGCTAGTACCAAAGGAGTGGGGTGATTAGTGGTTTTTAGATATTGCAAATAAGCAGCAAGAAGATTTTTAAGATTTTTGCGAGGCTCAAGAGTCCCAACAAAGAGGAAGTAGTTTTGATATTGTAGATTATACCTTTTTGTTATAGAGATGAATTCATTATACGATGTAGGGCGGAATTTGGGATCAACTCCATTATAGATGACTTCTATTTTCTCTTTATCACAAAGACTAAGATCTATAAGTTCATGTTTTGTAAACTCTGATATAGTGACGATTTTAGTACTTTTTTCGATACTTTTTGGCAAATATTTTTCAAAATACTCCACACGCTCTTTTGGATGATACTCTTTGTAGCGGATATGAGAGAGATCATGAATGAAAGTAATAGTTGGAATATCAAAAAATGTAGGAAAAGATATATAGTTTGGCTGGATGAATACATCTGGTTTTTCTTTGAGAAGTGTATAATTAAAAATTGCTGTTTTGGCACTATGCGTGAGTATATAGGGACGGGGGAGATACTTTTTGGCTAGATTTACCGCTTTTTCATAATTTCCCAGCGCTCTTTGGCGAAGCTCTTTGCTATAAAACCATGCATAGTAGTAGAGCGTATTGGGATATATCTTTTGCAACTCTTTTGCATACTGGTATGTGACATAGCCCACACCACTTAGATCTTTAAGCAAAGGTGTTGTATCGATAAGAATCTTGGGGTGTTTCATGAATTTTTTACTTTATTTAGTTTTTGAAATTGTATCATAGCGATTGATTTTTGGCTTTACATCATTCTGAAGCGTAGTGAAAGAATCTAATTTACAGATTAACGAAGATGTTTCGTTTCACTCAATATAACATCTATTCGTCATCCTGAGCCAACGGTGAAGGGTTTAACCTAACTTCATTTAAAAATTTTCTCTATCAAAGCTACAAAGTTAGGATTAAAAATAGTCAAAGCAAATATACTTATGCCGATCAATATTTTTAAAAAAAGTGCATTTTGACGTATTTCTGCTCTAAGTTCGTTGATCTCTACTTTTACTTCATTAATTTCTGCTCTGACTTCATTGATCTCTGCTCTAACAAACTCTTTTGTTGCAAGTTCGTTTCTTAATTCATTATACAATGTAGCTATGATGTTTTCCTTTTTGTTTTCAATCTCTTTGAGAGATTCTTGCTGTATAATATCCAAAAAAGACTCTATTGCTTAGCAAATTTCTCTGCACTATCTTTTCCTAATTTGCTTGACAAGTTCATCAAAAAGATCACGAGGAAGTACATAGTGCATAAAAATCCTTTGCATTTTTTATTTTATTTGAATTTATACAATATTGTAAAGATTCCTGTCATCCTGAGGCCTTAGCCGAAGGAACCACAATATGCTACAATATCAAAAAACCCACAAGAAATAAATATGAGCAAAATAGACATAGAATGGGAAATATAAAAGATCAATATTTACAAGAAAATCATAAAGTAGGGTAGAATGATTTATTTTTACAGATTTTTTCCAAACTTTTCCAAAAAAGAAAAAGTTTTACAGAGGAACTTTTGCAAAATATTTACCAAATTTTAGATATTGGTGAAAGTGAATTGATAAAATATATATTTTGATTCTTTTATGATGATATAATTAATAAAAAAGGATACTTTATGATTATGGTGACCAATAATAATGCAAAAATTTTTGAAGTGGATCCAGAACTTTTTAATGATGTTATTATTTTTCTCAAAAAACTCGCAAAAAAGAAGAAAAAATCGTTTACATACATCGATGATTTAGGTGACATTGTAGTGGTAGAAGGAGATAAAGAGTTTATCATCCCTACAAAAGAAGATATAAAAGCTCTCATACAGAAGCAGGAATATTATGATGAGAATGAAGTCAAAAAATTGTTATGTATAAAATAAAATATAGCAAACAGGTCATAAAATTTTTGCAAAAGCAGAAGAAGGAAATAGTTCAAAAAATTATTTCAATATTTGATGAATTGAAGCATGAAACAGATTTTGATAGATTTGATATTAGAGAGTTAAAAAGTTTTCAAAATGTTTATAGATTACGCATTGGTAAATATAGAATAATATTTAGAGTGCTAAAAGAAGAGCTTATTATAGAAGTTATCAAAGCTGGAAGTAGAGGTGATATTTATAAGTAATTATAAAGTTTTTGATCTTTCGCATCGTTCAAGATGATGAGATCTTCACATTCGTTTAGGATGACTCACTCCCTGTCATCCTGAGGCTTTAGCCGAAGGATCTATTCAATATGCTACAATAATAAAAAACCACCAGAGCGAAATATGAGCAAAATAGATATTGAAAAACTCAAAAATGAGATTGTTGAGCGACTCAAACCACTCGATCCAGATAAAATTATCCTCTTTGGTTCCTATGCCTATGGTGAACCAAACGAAGAGAGTGATATCGATCTCTATATTGTGACGAAGGATGAGTATATACCCAGAAATTTCAAAGAAAAGAATGAACTCTATTTAAAAATAGCTCGATTATTGAGAGATTTGAGAAAGGATATTCCTATGGATATCATAGTACATACCAAAAAAATGTATGAAGAATTTGTGAAACAAAATAGTAGTTTTTATAAATATGAGATTCGACGAGGAATACGCTTGTGAAACAGCCACTCTATTATGAATGGATTAAAGCTTCCTATGACGATCTTAAAGTTATTTCAAAAATCATAGATTCACCAGATTTAACACACATGATTGCATTTCACGCGCAACAATCTATAGAAAAATCCTTCAAAGCTTTAATGGAATACAAAAATATAAGAGTACCCAAACAACATGACTTGATAAAATTAAAAGAAGCTGTTTCTAACGATATTTTTGCAGATGATGATTTACTTGATACTTTAAATCAACTCTATATAGATTCAAGATATCCTGGGGATATGGGACTTTTACCTTATGGTAAACCAACACTCGAAGATGCAAAAGAGTTTTATAAATTTGCAAATGATATATTTGAGCAAGCTATCCGAATTATTGGGATTGAGAAAAATGAGTTGTTATAGATCTCTCGCTTCACTCAAGATGACCGATAAATCCCTGCACTTTACTTATATTCGTTTTTAAAATATAATATTTCAAAAACGAAAGTTTAATATGTTTGTAGATAGAGAAAAAGAATTAAAGATTTTGGAAAAAGAGTATAACCATAAAAATTTTCGCTTTTGCATCATTTATGGACGCCGTAGAGTTGGAAAAACAGCGCTTATCCAGAAGTTTCTTTCCAAAAAAAAAGGTATTTACTTCTTGGCAACACTCGAAAATGAGCATTTGCTGCTTGAAAAATTCAAAAATATAGTAGCAGACTATTTTGCAGACGAATTTTTGCGAAAAGTTACAATTGGTAGTTTTGAAGAGCTTTTTCTCTATATTGTTCAAAAAAACCAAAAAGTTACAATCGTGATAGATGAGTTTCAATATCTTGCAAAAGTAAATCCGGCGATTGCATCAATTTTCCAAACTATTTGTGACAATTATCTTAAATCAAGTAATATTTTTCTTATTCTTTGTGGTTCTATTATATCATTGATGTATAGGGAAACTTTGGCATATTCGTCACCCCTGTATGGTCGAAGAACTTCCAATATTAAACTCTCTCCCTTGCAGTTTATCTATATCGACAAATTTTTTCCAAAAAAGACAAAGCGAGAACTCATAGAAATTTACAGCATCCTTGGTGGCATACCGAAGTATTTGGAGATTTTCGTGGATTTTGGAGATATATTTGCCGCGATTGAATCCAATATACTCGATCGCAATGCCTTTTTGTATAATGAACCCTATTTTCTCCTGCAAGATGAGATTAATGAACCTACGACATATTTTTCTATTTTGGAAGTGATTGCCGCTGGAGAGCATAAAATTGGGAATATAGCAAAAAGATTGCAAAAGCCCGTACACAATTTCACGACTTCTTTGCAAAAACTGATAGATCTTGAAATAATAGTCAAAGAGGTTCCAATTACCGAGACAAATCCACAAAAAAGCAAAAAAGGACTCTATTTTATTAAAGATCAATTTTTGCGGTTTTGGTTTGCATTTGTATTTCCCTTTAAATCCTATTTGGAGATGGGAAACAAAGAGTATGTTATAAAAAAAATCAAAGAGAGTTTCGACCAGTTTGTATCCAAAACATACGAAGAGTTGGCGATAGATTTTGTTAAAGAGCATTTTTCATTGATAAGATGTGGCAGATGGTGGAGTAAAAATGAAGAGATTGATCTTGTTGGAATAGGGGATGATTACTATCTCTTTGGTGAATGCAAATGGCAAAAGAGAAAAGTCTGTATGGATGTATACCAAAAGCTGGTACATAAATCAGCATTGATAGAATATCCTCAAAAAAAATATATTCTCTTCTCCAAAAGCGGCTTTACTCAAGAGCTGATTGATTTTGCACGAAATAATCCGGAAAGATTATTTCTTGTGGAAATTCTTGATTTTATTCGTTTTTGAAATATAATTTTTTAAAAATGCAATAAATACTATAAAATTTCTCTGTCATTTTAAAGTTTCTCCGATTCCGTCACACACATTCTGCGTCTCTATTCCCGTCATCCTGAGACTTTAGCCGAAGGATCTATACCAATATGTTACAATAATAATAATAAAATTGATCAAAGAATCAAAATGAATAAAGAAATCTTACAAAAACTCAAACAACTCAAGCCTGTATTGAAAGAAAGATATGGTATCGAAGAGTTTGCTCTTTTTGGTTCACAAGCTAGAGAGGATTATACATCCTATAGCGATGTAGATATCGTAATACTCAAAGTTACCCAAAAAAATTACTTCAAAAGAGTCAAAGCAAAATATTTTTTGGAAAAGGAGCTACAAAAAAGCGTTGATATTGGTTATTTTGATTCAATGCGAGAGCCAATAAAAAAATTTATAAAGCAAGATATCATATATGTCTAAACGTAATAGTGGACTTTTGCTTTTTGATATTTATGTTGCAATTTTAAAAATACAAAAACATGCTAACAAATTTTCCAAACCCCAAGAATTACTTCATTCATATGTCGATTGGGATGTGGTGATTAGAGAATTTGAAATTATTGGTGAAGCAACCAATGCTCTCATAAAGTACTCTTATTTTGATGAATCAAAAAGAGTAATTGTGGATTTTAGAAATGTTTTAATCCACGAATATTTTGGCATTGATTGTGTTGAAGTCTGGGATATAATTACAAATTATTTACCTTCTTTTAAACAAGAGATTGAAGAAAAGATTCTACAACTATCCCATGAATCATTTCACGGACTATTAGAAAATATAATACAAGAAAATAGTCATATTTCTTATATAGTCAAAAATCTACAAAATCTAAAAGAGAAGTATATTTTTATTTAGTTTAATTATCTGTCATTTTCCAATTTTCATCTCCGTCATCCTGAAGGAGCGTAGCGACTGAAGGATCTATCTTGTCTATCAGCCAATATAGATGTTTCGTTTCACTCAACATGACGTTACTACTATAACACATAACCAAAATTTAACATTCCATTTGCTACAATATCATCAAAAATTTAAGAGCCAAAATATATGACAAATATAATCCTCAGTGGTGGAAGCGGTACGAGACTTTGGCCTTTGAGTCGCAAACTCATGCCAAAGCAGTTTTTACAGCTTTTCGATAATAAATCGCTTTTTCAAAAGACACTACAAAGAAATGCACCTTTAAGTGATAAAATTCTTATCATCTCCAACGAGGAGCAGTATTTTTTGGCTAACGATCAAGTCGATGAGATAGGAATAGATCCAGATGGCTATATCCTCGAACCTTTTGGCAGAAATACCGCAGCGGCTATTGCTTTTGGTGCGATGAGTGTGGATGAAGATGAGCTACTTTTTATCACTCCAAGCGATCATTTAATCGAAAATGAAGAAAAATATCATGAAGCAATCCAAAAAGCAAAAGATTTGGCCAAAAATGGTGGGCTTGTAACATTTGGTATCAAGCCTACTGAGCCACATAGTGGCTATGGATATATCGAAGCAGATGGCGAGAATGTGGTAAAGTTTCATGAAAAGCCTAACAAGCAAAAAGTCAAAGAGTATCTTTCCAAAGGCAACTACTTTTGGAATAGTGGGATGTTTTTATTCAAAGCTGGTATCTACCTCGAAGAGCTGCAAAAATATGCATTAGAACTTTATGAAAATGCGAAGATGGCCTATGAAAAAAGCAAGATTGATGGGAAAATTCACCGTATAACTCCAGAGTTTATGGAAAAGATCCCAGATATCAGCATAGACTATGCCATAATGGAAAAGAGCGATAAAATCAAAATGGTGCCAAGTGAATTTCGATGGAGTGATGTGGGAAGTTTCGATAGCCTTACTAAACATATCGATACTAAGACTAATAACATAGAGATAGAGAGTGAAAATAACTTTTATTATAGTGACAATGACAAAAAACTCATAGCTACCATTGGCATGGAAGATCTTATCATTATTGATACTAATGACGCTCTGCTCATTGCCAAAAAAGGAGAGACACAAAAAGTCAAAGAGCTTGTAGATAAAATCCAAACTTCTCATCCAGAACTTCTCAACGCACATACCAAAGTCCATCGCCCATGGGGGACGTATGAAGTTCTCGTAGAAGACAGTGGCTACAAGATCAAACGTATTGAAGTCAAACCTGGCAAGAGACTCTCACTCCAAAAGCACTTCCACCGCAATGAGCACTGGATAGTAGTGAGCGGTACAGCAGAAGTACAAGTAGGAGATGAGCACTATCTGGTGCGAGCGAACGAATCGACCTATATCAAGATGGGAGAGATCCACCGTCTCTCAAATCCTGGTAAAATTCCTGTCGTACTCATCGAAGCACAAGTAGGCGAATATACTGGTGAAGATGATATTGTGAGAATTGAAGATGATTATGCTAAGAATTGTTTAAAATGAAAAAGATCCTCATAGTTTTTGGTACACGCCCAGAGGCTATAAAAATGGCACCGGTGGTAAAAGCTTTGCAAAGCCAAAAGAGTTTTACTACAAAAGTTTGCGTCACGGCACAGCACCGTCAAATGCTTGATCAAGTACTAAAACTCTTTGAAATAGCACCAGAGTATGATCTTAATATTATGAAGAGTGGACAAGATCTCTATGATGTTACTTCAAATGTGCTTTTGGGTGTAAAAGAGATACTTGATGACTTTCAACCAGATATTGTTCTAGTACATGGAGATACAACAACAACATTTGCAGCGAGCCTTGCAGCATTTTATCAAAAAATAAGAGTTGGGCATGTAGAAGCAGGTCTGAGGACATATAATCTCTACGCTCCCTGGCCAGAAGAGGCAAATAGAGAGCTCACAGGAGTACTGGCTACCTATCACTTCGCACCAACAAAGAGTGCTAAAGAAAATCTTATAAAAGAAAATAGAGATCCAAAAAATATTATAGTAACTGGTAATACTGTGATTGATGCACTATTTTTGGCACTCAAAAAAATAGAAAATGATAAAAATCTTCAAAATAAAATCATCAATGCTATCAATCGACAATATAAACTACAAGATAATAAAAAGATCATTCTTGTTACAGGACATAGAAGAGAAAATTTTGGAGAGGGATTTAAAAATATTTGTGAAGCTTTAAAAACTATTGCTCTGCAAAATCCACATATCGATATAGTCTATCCCGTACACCTCAATCCAAATGTACAAAAACCAGTAAAAGAGATACTCTCTCATATTGCAAATATCCATCTCATTGAGCCACTATCCTATGAAGAGTTTGTCTATCTTATGGATAGATCATACTTTATCATTACAGATAGTGGAGGGATACAAGAAGAGGCTCCATCTCTTGGAAAACCAGTACTTGTTATGCGTGAGACGACAGAGAGACCAGAAGCAGTAAAGGCCGGAACCGTGAAACTAGTCGGAACTGATAAAGAAAAGATAGTCAAAGAGGCGCAAAAGCTCATAGACGATGAGCAAGCATATGAGAAAATGGCAAAGGCTCACAATCCTTATGGAGATGGAAGGGCAAGTGAGAGAATCAAGGAGTTTTTAAAAGGAGTGAAAATTTAATGACTGATAAAAAAATTTGTATTTTAGGATTAGGATATATAGGACTTCCGACTTCAGCATTATTGGCAAGCAAAGGATATGAAGTTCATGGAGTAGATATTAATCAAAATGTAGTTGATACGATAAATAAAGGAAATATCCATATAGTAGAACCAGAACTTGATACCTTTGTAAAAGCAGCTATTAATAGTGGTAAATTAAAAGCGGATACTAAACCAACTTATGCAGACGTATTTATGATAGCAGTTCCTACACCTTTTTATAAAAATAGTTATTCTCCAAATATTGATTATGTAATTTCGGCTACTAGATCAATTGCCTCTTATATAAAAGAAGGAAATATAGTTATTCTTGAATCAACTTCTCCTGTAGGAACTACCGAAGAAGTAGAAGAAGTTTTAAGAAATGAAGGAATAGATACTTCAAAAGTCTATATTGCTCATTGCCCAGAAAGGGTATTGCCAGGTCAGATAATGAGAGAATTAGTAGAAAATGACAGAATAGTTGGAGGATTAACGCCAGAAGCTACTAAAAAAGTGGCAGATTTTTATAGAAAATTTGTTCAAGGTGAAGTACTTGAAACTGATGCAAAAACAGCTGAATTGTGTAAGCTAACAGAAAATAGTTTTAGAGATGTAAATATAGCTTTCGCAAATGAACTTAGTATGCTTTGTGACAAATTTAGAATAAATGTGTGGGAACTGATTGAATTAGCAAATCGTCATCCAAGGGTAAATATATTAAAACCTGGAGTAGGTGTTGGAGGACATTGTATCGCGGTTGATCCTTGGTTTATTGTTCATAGTGGAGGGGATAGAGCAAAACTTATAAAAACGGCAAGAGAAGTAAACAATTATAAAACGGAGTGGGTAATAGAAAAAATAAAAAATGAAGTTTTAAAATTTGAAAAAGAAAATGGTAAATTGCCAAAAATTGCATGTATGGGTTTGACTTTTAAACCAGACATAGATGATTTAAGAGAATCACCGGCTTTATATATTGCAAGAAGATTGAAAGCTGAAAATTTCAATATTATTGTAGTTGAGCCAAATATTGAAGAGTGTAAAGAATTTGAATTAGTGAATTATCAAGATGCTATAAAAGAAGCTGAAATTATAGTGTTTTTAGTTGCTCATAAAGAGTTTAAAGATTTAGATATTCCTAACGAGAAAAAATTTTTAAATTTTTGTGGAATACAATAGGAGTTTATAAATGATGAAAAAAGTATATGTAGGAATGATAGCAGATCTGTTACATGCTGGTCATATAAGAGTATTAAAAGAAGCTGCAAAGTATGGAGAAGTAATTGTAGGACTTTATACATTAAAAGCGTGTGGGGAGATAAATGATATTCCTTATTTAGATTATGAAAAAAGAAAAGAAGTTTTGGAAAATTTATCATTGGTAAAAAAAGTAATTCCGCAAAATAGCGCAAGTTATAAGGAAAATTTATTAAATTTAAAACCAGATTATGTAGTTCATGGAGATGACTGGATATACAATCATCAGAAAAAATATCGAAAAGAAGTTATAGAAATACTAGAAAAATGGGGAGGAAAGCTTATTGAAATCCCTTATAGCTCAGATATTAATGATATACAAATTAAAGAACAAATGAGAAAACTTGGTATTACTACTACTGCCAGATTAGGGAGATTAAAAAAATTACTTGAAGCTAAACCCTTATTAAAAATAATGGAAGTTCATAATGCTTTAAGCGGATTAATAGTAGAGAATATAAAAGAAATTTCGGAAGATGGAGAAATGCTAATATATGATGGCATGTGGTCTAGTTCTTTAACAGATTCAACATCAAGAGGAAAGCCTGATATTGAAGCAGTAGACACAACGGCAAGACTTACTACCATTAATGAAATATTTGAAGTAACAACAAAACCACTTATATATGATGCTGATACGGGGGGCAAACCTGAACATTTTAAATTTACAGTAAAAAATCTTGAACGAATTGGAGTAAGTGCTGTTATCATAGAAGACAAAACGGGATTGAAAAAAAATTCTTTATTTGGCACAGAAGTCCCCCAAACACAAGATAGTATAGAAAATTTTTGTTATAAAATTCAAGTGGGGAAAGAGTCTCAAATTACAAAAGATTTTATGATAATTGCACGCATAGAATCTCTTATTTTAGGTAAGGGTTTGAATGATGCTTTAAAAAGAGCTTTTGCGTATATAGATGCAGGAGCAGATGGAATAATGATTCATTCAAGGAATAAAGAGCCATCCGAAATTATAGAGTTTGTAAAACAATTTCGGAAAAAAGATTTGTATACTCCAATTGTTGTTGTTCCAACTTCTTTTAATTCCGTAACAACTGATGAGTTTGAAAAAATGGGTGTCAATATTGTTATTTATGCAAATCATATGTTAAGGGCTGCATATCCTTGTATGGTAAAAGTAGCAAAATCTATTTTGAAACATAAAAGAAGTTTAGAAGCAGAGCCATATTGTATGCCAATAAAAGAGATACTAAATCTTATACCAGGAACAAAATAATGCTAAATACAAAAAATTTTGTGAAAAAATTAATAGAAAAAGGATATACACATTTTTGTGTAGTTCCTTGTAGTTTTTCAAAATATATTATTAATGAGGCTATTAATAATCCAGATATTGAATATGTGCCTTGTGCAAGTGAGGCAGTAGCTTGTTCAGTAGCAGCTGGATTAAAAATGGCAGGAAAGAAACCTATAGTTTTAATTCAATCAAGTGGACTTACGAATATGGGAAGTTGTATTACAAGTTTGCTTAAACCATATGGTATAACTTTTCCAATTTTGACAAGTTGGAGAACATATAAAGAGGGAGATAGTGAAATTCAGCATCAGCATTTAGCGACAGAACTTCCAAAATTAATTGAAGCATATGGATATGAGTATTTAATTTTAGATAATGAAAATTTAGAAAACGCCTTAAATCAAATTGATATTTTTGATCATACATATACAATAGGAGTTATAAAAAAAGATAGTTTTTCAAAAGTTGAATTAGAAGACGAACATAAATTAGATTTATCTTCTTATCCTTTAAGAAGTGAGTATTTATTAAGTTTAAATGATAAATTTAAAAATACTGATACTCTTTTTATAGGAACAACTGGAAATACTGCAAGAGAGATGTATCATTTTATGAAGGATACAAATAATTTTTATATGGTAGGAAATATGGGAGGAGCGTTAAGTTTAGGACTTGGGGCTGCAAAAGCAGGTAAAAAAGTAATAGTGTGCGGAGGAGATGCAGAATTTGTTATGCATATGGGAGGTCTTACTACTGCTGGAAGATATAAAGATGAGATTGATTTAACTTACATATTGTTTGATAATGAGTCAAATAAATCTACAGGAGGACAAAATAGTTATCAACAACATGTGGATTATATTGGGCTTGCTAAATCTTCAGGGTTTGATGTATATGAAAATGTTATAAATTCTATTGAAGAATTTAACAGAGTAATAAAAGGCTATTCAAATAAAAAAGGAACAAAATTTTTACACGTAAAATGTGGATATGATGATGTAGTCCCAAGACCACCTGTTGAAGCAATAAGAGTTAATAAATTTAAAGGTAATTAGATGATAAAAACAGCAGTAATTTTAGCGGCGGGGCTTGGTAGTAGATTAAAAGATAAAACAAAAACAAAACCAAAAGGTTTTTTAGAGATAGAAGGTATATCTCTTATAAAAAGGTGTATTCATAATTTATTAGAGTGTGGAATTGAGAAAATTTATATAGGGACAGGGTATTTAAGTGAATTTTATGATGAGTTAGCTAAAGGATATTCTCAAATTGAAACTATAAAAAGTGATAAATATAAAACAACAAGCAGTATGTATACTCTTTATAATATGAAAGATAAAATAAAAGAAGATTTTTTACTTTTAGAATCTGATTTATTGTATGAAAAAAGAGCTTTAACTAGTTTAATAAATGATGATAGAAAAGATATTGTTTTAGCAAGTGGTAACACAAATTCAAATGATGAAGTATATATAGAAGTTGATGAGAATTGTAATTTAATAAATATGTCTAAAAATAAAGAGGATTTAAATTTTATATATGGAGAATTAGTAGGAATATCAAAAATATCTATTAATAGATATAAAGATATATGTAGAATATTTGATTCTTGTGATAATCAAAAAATAGATTATGAATATATTTTGGTTGAAAGTTCAAAAGAAAAACCTATTTTTGTAAAAAAAATTGATGATTTGATTTGGTGCGAAATAGATGATGAAAATCATTTAAAAAGAGCTATTAATAAAATCTATCCTAAAATAAAAGCAAAAAGTTTATCTATAAAAAGAAATATTCTTTTAAATCCAGGACCTGCAACTACAACAGATACGGTAAAAGTATCTCAAGTAGTTCCAGATATATGTCCAAGAGAAGAAGAATTTGGTCAAGTTATGGAAGAAATTTCCAATGAATTAACTTCAATTGTTGCAGATACTGATAATTATACAACAGTTTTATTTGGAGGAAGTGGAACAGCGGCGGTAGAGGCAATACTTACTTCTATAATTGCGGATGATAAAAGTGTGCTTATAGTTAATAATGGAGCTTATGGTAAAAGAATGTGTCAAATTGCTGATAGATATAATTTGAATTATATAGAGTTTAAAAGTTCCCCAATAGAACCTATAAATTTAAATTTATTAGAGAAAGAAATAAAAAAATGTGATAATTTATCGCATTTAGCGGTAGTACACAATGAAACGACTACAGGTCTTTTAAATAATATTGATGAAATAGGAAGATTGGCTAAAAAATATAATCTTGAATTAATAGTAGATGCAATGAGTTCTTTTGCAGCAATTCCAATAAATATGGAAAAACAAAATATTTCTTATTTAGCTGCAAGTAGTAATAAAAATATTCAAGGAATAGCTGGAATTGGATTTGTTATAGCAAAAAAATCTTCTCTTGAAAAATTAAAAAATGTAACTCCTAAAACGTTTTATTTAAGTCTATATGAACAATATGAATATTTTAGAAAAACAAAACAGATGCGTTTTACTCCACCAGTGCAAACTTTATATGCATTAAGACAAGCAATTATAGAAGCAAAAGAAGAAGGAATAGAAAATAGATATAAAAGATATTCAAAATCTTGGGAAACTTTAATAGAAGGATTAAAAAAATTAGGTTTAAAATATTTAGTAGAAGATAAATATCAATCTAAAATCATTACTTCTATTTTTATTCCAGATGGAGTTGATTTTAATGATATGCATGATTATTTTTATGAAAGAGGTTTTACTATTTATCCTGGAAAAGTAAGTGAATTTAATACTTTTAGAATTGCTAATATTGGAGATATTGATTATAGAGATATTGAAAATTTCTTAATATTATTACGAGTATATCTGAATAAAAATGTTAAATAAAATTAAAAAGATTGTAATAGGTTTAGTATCATCTATCTATTTAAATATGAATTTATTCTATTATAAATTTTTTAAAAATAAAAAAATAGTTATTTTTAGAGTAGATTCTTATGCTCAAATTACCCATATAGAAAGTGTATTTAATAATTTGAAAAAAGATAAAAATTTTAGATTGTTTTTATTAATTAATCCCCTTTTTTTAAATGAAGCAAGAGAAAAATTTTATAAATATAGTTTTAATAGTTATGCTACAAATTTGATTTTATTTTATGATATTTTTATAGGAGTAAGTCCTGTTATGAGAACACCTTTAATTGGAAAAAAAAAGAGAATTTGTTCATTTTATTGTCAACCTAGTAAAGGTATAGAATATAAAGATATGAATTTTAAAGGTTATGATATCCTATTTTTTTATGGTCAATACATGTATGACTTTTATTTAGAAGAAAAAGAGAGAATTTCTAAATTAAGAGAAAAAAATTACAAAATATTTTTTACTGGGCAACCTAAGACTGATAGTTTTTTTAAACTTACAAAAGAAAAAGATAAAAGTTTTTTTGTTGAAGAATTGAATTTAAATCCGAGAAAAAAAACTATTTTATATGCACCCTCTTATGAATATTGTTCTTCTATAGAAACAAATGGAGAGGAAATTATAGAAGCATTAATAAATACACAATTAAATATAATAGTTAAACCGCATCCCATGATTTTTGATTCTAATTCTGACCATCATAAAAATTGGTATAATAAACTTATTAAATTAGAAAATCAATATGAAAATTTCTTATTTTATAAAGATAAAAATATTGATGATGCTCTTTTAGCTTGTGATATTTTTTTGACAGACTATTCTTCTGTGACTTTTGATGCAGTAGCAATTGATAAAAAAATTATCCACTGGTATTGTCCAAAATTTTATTATGAATATTTATCAAAAAGATATGGGATCGATGGAAATTTGGCTAATAAAAAGTTATGGGGAAATGTAGGAAGAGGGATAATTAGTTATGAGGTAAAAAATATAGATGAATTAAAAAATGCTATTAATAGTTATCTTATTGGAAAAGATCCATATAAAGAACAAAGGAAAGAGCTGGATAAATATTTATTTGCCAATAAAGGATATGCAACTGAAAAAATGGTAGAAAAAATTTATGAGTTATTGAATGAATAGAAAAGAATATAAGATTTTTAAAAAAAACATTTTTTATAGTGCAATAAGTTTTTTTTTAAGAATATTCGTAAATGTTATTATTTTTCTCTTTATAGCAAAAGCTGATTTTGTAAAAGTTAGTGATTTTGGGCTTTTGAATTATGCTATTGGATTAGGTATTATTTTCACTTTATTATCTGATTATGGAATAGAAACATATGCTATTAGAGATATTGCAGCTGGAAAAATAAAAATAAATGAATATTCTTATATTTTTTCTTTTAGAGTATTTTTGTCCATAATTAGTTTTTTATTATTTTTAATTTATTGTTTAATCTTTAAAGTAGAAGGCTTTATTTTTGTTTTATTAATAGTAATATCTTTTTATTTTAATTTTTTAACTAGAACTGTGCAATTATTTTTTCAGGCAGTAGAAAAATTTTATTTTGAAACAAAGAGCAGAATTTTAGAGAATTTAATTTTAATTTTTTTTATCTTCCTTAATATTTTTTATTTTAAAAATTTTATATTATTTGGATGGTTATTTTTTATATCAAGGCTGTTAGGGTTTTTATATACTTATAATTTATTTAAAAAAGAATTCGGATTTTATTTAAAGATAAAGTTTAATAAATTTAAAGTAAAAAAATTTTTTTTTAAATCATTTTCTTTTGCTCTTTTAACAATATTACCTACTTTTATGGTAAGTTTAGATGTAGTTTTAATTAAAAATCTTATTAAAAATACTATTAATTTTATTAATACACAAATAGCTTATTATAGTGCTTCTGTAAAACTATTTGTAATTTTTACTTTCATAGCAGGTGTTTTTCAAAAAGCCCTTTTGCCCCAATTATCAAGATTAAAAAGGAATAAAGAATTGTTTTTTAAAAGCATTCATTTATTAAATAATACATTATTAAATTTTAATTTAATAAGTGCAATATTCATTTTTATATATGCAAAAGATATAATTACACTTTTATATTCTCAAAAATATATTGAAGCAGTGATATTTGTTAAATTGGTTGCAATAATCATTGTTTTAAGAACAAGCGCTGCTTATTGTTTATATTTTACTATTTTAGATTTTTTACGAATAAGAATATACAGTTCTTTAATTTTATTAATATTGTTTTTATCATTTAGTTTTTATTTTATTCCAAAATACAATGGAATAGGGGCATTATTTGCCATGATAATAGGTTATATTGGTAACTGGATTTATATTTTTTATCAAATTTATAAAAGAAAAGAAGACCTTTTTTTGGGTTTAAATAAATTGTTTACAATTTTAAATTGTTTGTTTTTCTATTTTTTATTAAAATTTTTATCTTTTAGTTTTTTGAATGCCATAATATTAAGTATTTTATATTTAGTAGTTATTTATTACATATTATTAATAAGAAAAGGAGTTCGAAATTTTTAATTCAAAAAATAATATTTTATTTAATAATTTGAACAAATTTATTATTGTTTTACCAATTTTATTATTATTTTGTGGAGGAATCATTTCTAATTATAACGAAAATCTATCGGTAAATATCAAATTATTAGCATTGGTTTTAATGATATTCAATATTTTTGTAGTTAATAAATATAATTTAAAAATATTTTATCTTTTTGTTGTTTTTTTAAGTATTTTATTTATTAATATACCAATTTCTTTTAATATTCTAGCAGCTATGGAATCATTTTTGAGATTTTTATTTGTTCCTATATTTTTATTATATGGATATGTTTTTAGAAAAAGGATTGATTTATTTATAAAAATCATTATTTTTATTGCATTGATTTCAGATATATATCAGATATTAATTTATATAGATCATTTTATTGGCTCAAATTTTTTTTGTATAAGAATGAAAGATGGTGGATATATAATAAATAGTGGACTCTTTGGTATATCTAATGCGATTATTAATTTATCAGCATTAGTCTTAACAATAAATTTTAATTTTAGTAGGTATAGAATATTTTTGATTTTTTATTTTTTTATATTTACTTTTCTTACGTTTTCTTATAAAACAATACCTTTTTTATTTTTATCTATATTTATTTTTATGAGAAAAAATTATTTGATGAAATTATTTATTATATTTGGTATAATATTTTCAACATTTGTTATGTATAATTATATTGCAGATATGACTGAAATTTTAATAAGAAAAATAAATGTTTATATTTTGGTTGGTAATTCTGCAAGATTTGAGTCATATAGGGTAATGTTTGAATTTTTATCAAAGTTTGATTTTCTAGGAGAAGGATTAGGCTCTTTTGGAGGGGCTGCATCAAAGAAATATAATTCGCCAATTTATGAGAAATATGATTTTAATTGGTATTATACTCCTGATTTAAAAACTACAGATACATATTATCCTCATTTATTTGTTGAGTTAAGTTGGATTGGAGGAATAGTTTATCTTTTAATGTTATTGTTACCGATTATTCAAACTAAAAATAAAAAAGCTAGAAAACTTAACACATTTTTATTATTTTCTTTATTATTTGATTCTTTGTTTTCATTTGGGTTAAATAATATGGTAATGTTATCATGCACAATTTTATTATTTTATGGAGTTAATTATAAATACGAAAGGAGTATTTATTAAAAAAATTTTGCTTATCAATAACGGTTTTCCATCTAGATTAAATCCCCAATATTCTACATACATCAAATGTATATACAAATGTTTGATAGAAAGTGGATTTAATGTAAGTTTGTTGGTTTTAGATACAAGTTTCAAAAATCATAAAGAGAAGTATTTGAAATATATAAATTATTATTATAATCTTCTCTTTTTTAATTATTCCAATTATGATCATATTTATATTCATAATTATCCATATTCTTTTTTACCATTAATAAATAAGTTTAAAGAAATGAAAAAAATAACTATTCATTGGCACGGAACTGATATATTTTCCCCAACGAAAAAAGGTTTAGTTTTAAACCATATTTCTTATAAATTTATTCCTAAAACTTGCCAACATATTGTACCATCAAATTATTTTGCTGATAAAGTTAGTGAAAAATTAGGTATTAAAAGGGATAGAATATTTGTTTCTCCAAGTGGAGGAGTAGATACTAATATTTTTAAACCTAAAAAAAAGAAAAGAGAAGAAAAAGAAATTATTTTAGGTTTTGCTTCTAGTATGAGAACAGATAAAGGGATAGATTTGGTATTGAAATTAGTTCAAGATAGTAAAATGATACAAAAAAAATTGGATAAAAAAATAAAATTTATTTGTATTAAATATGGATTAGAAAAAGAACTTTATTCTAAGGAATTATCTAAATATAATAACGTGGAGATAATCTCGCCTTTGCCAAAAGATAAAATGATTAATTTTTATCACCAAATAGATTTGTTGCTATTACCGACAAAAATGCCTGAGAGCTTAGCATTAGTAGGTTTAGAAGCAATGAGTTGTAATATCCCTGTGATTGGTACTGATGATTTCGCTTTAAAAGAATATATTATTAATGATGTGAGCGGTGAAAGATTCGAAAAAGATAATTTCGAATCTTTTAAAAATGCAGTTATAAAAGCTATTCAAAATATCAAAAAATATTCTCCAAGAAAAATAGTTTTAAGTAACTACAGCAAAAAATATGTTATTAATCAATATAAAAAATATTTTGGAGAAATATAATGGAAAGACATAAAAATGTATCATTTGTATCACAAGATTTTATGTGTACTGGATGTGGAACCTGTGTAGCCGTATGTCCGCATAATGTTATTAGTATGGAATTAGATGAAAAAAAAGGAGTTTATCAATCATATGTAGATTTACAAAATTGTACTAATTGCACTATATGTCTAAAAAGCTGTCCACCAATTACTTGGACAAATGAAAAAAAAAATAATAATTCTAATGAGATAATTGGAAATTTTTTAGCCTCGTATGCAACTTATAGTAATAATAAAAAAATTAGAGAAGATTCTGCTTCAGGCGGTTTTATTACAAGTTTATTGATTTTCTTATTAGAAAATAGACTTATAGATGGTGCAGTAGTAGTTAAAAGAGATAAAAAAAATCCTCTGATTAGTAAACCTTTTATAGCAACAAATGTACAAGATTTAAAAGATGCAAAAGGTTCTAAATACTCTCCAGTAAAATTTGATGAGATAATAAAAGAGATTTTAAATAGTTCATATTCAAAGTTGGCTGTAGTAGGGCTTCCTTGTCACATTGAAGGAATTGCAAAAGCATCGAAAAATAATAAAAAACTAAAAAATGCTATAAAATATAAAATTAGTATTGTATGTGGACAAAATCCTAGTTTTTTAAGTTATGAATATATTGCAAAAAAATTTAATATAAGTTTAAATGATATAAAAGAATTAAAAAATAGAGGTGATGGCTGGCCTGGTTTTATGCAAATAAAAACTAAAGACCGCGATATTAAAATTCCCTATGGAAGTAAGTATTCTATGGGAATGGTATTATCTTCACCTCTTTTTACTCCTCTATCTTGTCAAATGTGCGTTGATCCTATTGGCTTTGAAGCAGATGTAAGCGTAGGCGATGCTTGGCTTAATAAATATATGAAAGAGAAAAATGATGGGGTAAATTTAATATTAGTGAAAAATAATGGAATAAACAATGTATTGCAACGAATGAAACAAGAAGGTGTTATTACTCTATTGGAAGAAACAGTAGATAGTTTTATTAAAGCAAATGAAAGTATGATATATAATAAAGTTATATTGAACAAATATAAGATAAGGTTATTTGCAAAAAATTACAATCTCTTTTCGCAAAACTTTAAAATTAGTAAAAATTTGACATTTTCAGAAAAAATGAGATCATTAATATTCGTATTACACTTAAAAGTAATTAAAAAATTAAATTTAAAAAAAATTATTCCATATATAAATGATATTGTGTTATTTTATTTAAAAATTATAAATTTATTAAAAAACATGAAGGATTAAATTATGAAAAAATTATTAATTATTCAAAATTATAATGCGAATAAAGGTGATTCTTCAGTAGTTCATACAATGAAAAAAATAATTTTAGATAAAAATCCAAATATTGATATAGCTTTGACGTCGTATGATCCTTCTTTTGCAAAAGAAGAGTATAAATTGAATTCTGCTGAATGGTTAATAAATTTTAGAAATATAAAATTAGCTGAGTCAAAAATAAGAAAAATATATTTTTTTTTAAAGGAATTTTTATGGATCATCTATTCAGTAGTATGGATTGTATTCTATAAAGTAAAAATAAAATTACCAATACCAAAATTTAAAAGAGATACAATAGAACTATATATCGATAGTGAAGTTGTTGTTTTACCAGGAGGGCATTTTTTTACAAACTTAAACTCTTTTCCTGTTGTATTTTCTCATTTTTATGGATTGTTATTTGCAAAGTTAATGGGAAAAAAGACAATGATTTTTTCTCAAACGATAGGTCCCTTTTTTGGTAAATTTAGAAAGTTAACTGAACTAATGACAAATTTTATAATAAAAAAAACGGATATAGTAACTTTGAGAGAAGAAGACTCATTGCAATATTGCAAAAAATATAAAAATGTATTTGTAACAGCAGAAACAGTTTTTGCATTACCTACCAATAGAAAGTTAGCTGAAAAGATTCATCAATTAAAAAACTTGAAAGTTGATGAAAGAATGATAATTGGAGTTACAATTCATCATATATATTTTAAACATTTTTTTAGCAAAGATGAGTATTTAAAAATTATGTCTAATATTTTCGATAGAGTCATTGAAAGATCAAATTGTAATATACTAATTATACCTATGGAAGCAAGTTACCATAAAGGTGGAGATAGACCTATAGCAAAAGAGATTAGAAACTTATGCAAAGAAGAAAAATATGTTCATATTCTTGATGGTGATTTAGATCCCATTATAACTTCTTCAGTAATAGCAAATATGGATATTTTTATAGGTACTAAAACTCATTCTATTGTATATGGATTAAAATCATTTGTTCCTACTATATCTATTTCATATCAGCAAAAATCAACTGAATTTATGAAAATGTTTGGGGTTGAGGAAAATGCTATTAACTTAAAAGATTTAAATATTGAAAAATTTATGACCATATTTAATAGAATATATGAAAATAAAGAAAAATATTCAAAAATTCAAAAAATAAATTACGAAAAAGTAAAAAATAGATCTTTACAAAATTTTAAATATTTATTATCTCTCTTTAATAAAGGTAGGTAATGAGGAATATAAATATAGAAGAAATTTTACAAAAATTACAAAAATTTATTGAAAAAGAAGATTATAAAGGTTGGGATCCGTATGATGCACTAAATAGTAAATTAATAAATAAAATTACTTCTTTTCATCCTTTTGCACAAAGGGTAGCAATTCACCTTTTAAAAAATTCACCAATTAATTTAAGAGATTTTTTTAAAATAGAAAAAGATTATAATCCAACAGCACTTTCATTATTTATAGATGGATATGTGAATATGTATCATATTTATGAAGATAAGCAATATTTATATAAAGCAGAAATTTTAAAAAATAAATTATATTCTTTAGCTTGTATAAATAACGAAACTGAAATAGGCTGGGGAAGGAATTTTAAATTTATCACGACAAAAGAAACACATGAATTAAATAAACCTTTAACATTTTTGAATGCCAAGTTAACACTTAGTTTATTAAATTTATATGAGATTACTAAAGATAACTTGATAATTGAAAATACAAAAAAAGCAATATTTTCAATAATAAAAAATGGAAAAGTTTTTAAAACAAAAAGGGGAATATTTATTGGCTATTCATCAGATAACAATCCTAGATTTATTTACAATGCTTCAATTTTAACTTCTGAATTAATTATAAAATATCTTTTTATTACAAAAAAAGAGGATGAAAAAATTTGTGATTTTAGTATTAAAAATTTAGCATATGAATTAATAAATACAATTTTAAAAAATCAAGACATTGATGGAAAATGGTATTATGGGTTTACCAATGATTTTAAAATCTTAAAAAATATTGATTTTCATCAAGGGTTTATAATAGATTCTTTATTGGAAATTAGTAAATATACAAATTATAGAAAAAATGATATATTAAAAGCTTATAAAAATGGAATAAATTTTATGATCAAAGAACAAATTACTGATAATGGAATATTCAAATGGAGATTACCTAAAATATATCCTATTGATATACATAATCAAGCACAAGGTATTATATCTTTATCTAAAGCTATCAGTAAAATTGATTGTCAGAAATTAAATAAAATTTTAGAATATACTATAGATAATTTTTATAATAAAAACGAGGGATATTTTTATTATCAAAAGCATAAATTCTATAAAATAAAAATTCCTTATATTAGATGGGGAGAAGGATGGATGTTTTTTGCTTTAAGTGAATATGTAAAAAATAAAAAACAATTGGAAAAAAAATGTGCGGAATAGTTGGAAGTGTAAATAAACCTTTTGGAGATGAAATACTTAATTTAATTGATCATAGAGGCCCTAATGATAGAGGAATTGAAAAGATAATAATTGAACAAGCTAATAGTAAAAAAACAAAGATTTATTTTGGGCATACTAGACTTTCTATTCAAGATTTATCACTAGCCGGACATCAACCAATGTATAGCCATTGTGGAAATTATTTAATAATTTTTAATGGAGAAATTTATAATCATTTAGAACTTAGAAAAAAATTACCAAATATAAATTGGAGAGGACATTCAGACACTGAAACTATTATTAATTATATTGCAGAATATGGTATAGAATCAGTACAAGACTTGAATGGGATTTTTGCTTTTGCTGTTTTGGACATTTTACAAAGAAAACTTTACCTTGTTAGGGATAGATATGGGGTTAAGCCTTTATATTATAATAATAATGATAATAATAATAAATTTGTTTTTAGCTCAGAAATTAAACCTTTAAGAAAATTGATTCCATCCAAAATAGATTTAGAAAATTTAGCAACTTTGTTAAAACTTCGTTATAATCCAGCTCCAACAACATTGTATAATAATATAAGGAAATTACGACCAGGTCATATTATAGAATATGACATCCAAACTTGTAATTTTAAAATATATCCATTTATATCACCTGTATATGAAAATAAAAATATAACATTTAAAAAAGCTTTGCAAAATTATGAAGAATTATTTGAACAAGCAGTTAAAAGACAACTTCTTGCAGATGTAGAAATTGGCGTACTATTAAGTGGAGGAATTGATTCAGCTTTAATAGCTTATTATGCTCAAAAATATAGTGATAAACCTATTAAAACTTTTACAATAGGTTTTAATGAAAATGATGACAGTGATGAAATTTTAGATGCTAGGAAAACAGCACAAATTTTAGGAACTGAACATAATGAAGTTAGAATAAATGATGAACAATTCGAAAATATTTTTCAACAATGTATAGATATAGTTGAAGAACCTTTAGGTACAACTTCAATTATACCTATGTATTATCTAAATAAATTAGTTGCTGATCATGGGATAAAAGTTGTGCTGACTGGTCAAGGTGCGGATGAACCTCTTGGTGGATATTCTCGTTATTTAGGTGAGATGATGTATGGTAAAATTCCACCATTTTTAATAAGACTATTTAAACCATTTAGTAAATTTGTAAAAAATGAATCTATTTATAGAGCTATAAATTCTCTTGGAGAAAAAGATACAATAAAAAGATGGGAATTTATTTATTCACTTTTTAGTGATAAAGAGATTAATAATCTTATAAGTATAGAAGATAAAAAAAGTTATGAATTAATAAAATATTTTTATGAATTGCTTGATGGTAAAAATAAAGATAATGTAAATGCTATGATGTCTAATGATATAAGAATGAATCTTTGTGATGATTTGCTGTTGTATACAGATAAAATTTCAATGCATTTTTCTATCGAAGCACGCGTTCCTATGCTGGATAATGATTTGGTGGACTTTATTGAATCGTTACCTTTAAAGTATAAAATTAAAGGGAAAGAACGGAAATATATTCATAAAAAATTTGCGGAAAAAGTATTACCAAAAGAAATAATATATAGGAAGAAAAAAGGATTTAAATCTCCTACTGAAAAATGGTTTAAAGAAGAAAGAGGTTTAAAATATAAAAATTTATTGAAAAATAAAAATGGTTTATTTAGCAAATATTTTAATACGGAGGAAGTTGCCAAAATATTTGATTTACATATGAGAGGTACTCGTAATATGGAAAAGCAGTTATTTACTTTAATTTCAATTTTTTATTGGATGGAAAAAAAATGCAGAGTAAGTACGTGAATGGTTATAAAATATATGCTTTTAAAAATAAAAATGAAATATTAAATTTTATAAATAATAAAAAAGCATTGCTTATTGCAATGAATGCTGAAAAAATACTAAAAAATGATATAAAATTAAAAAGAATTGTCAACAAACATATTGGCTATTCAGATGGAATTGGTGCAGTGTTAGCATTGAAGCAAAAAGGTTTAACAGCAAAAAAAATAGCTGGTAGTGAGTTATGGTTGAATATAATCAGTAAATACCATAAAAACAAGACATTTTACTTAATAGGTTCTACAGATGAAGTTATTGAAAGAACTGTTATTAAATTGAAAAAAAATTATCCAAATATCAAAATATTAGGTTATAGAAATGGTTATTTGAAAGATGGAGATAAAGATAAACTTATAAAGACCTTACAATATTCGAAACCAGATATAATATTTGTTGCCCAGGGGAGTCCCAAGCAAGAATATTTAATGGATGAACTTTTTAAAATATATCCAGCTTTATATATGGGACTTGGCGGGAGTTTTGATGTTTACTCTGGTTTAAAAAAAAGAGCTCCAAAAATTTTTTTGAATGCACATTTAGAGTGGTTATATAGGTTAATTAAAGAACCCACAAGAATTAAAAGACAAGTTAAGCTAATTAAATTCATTATATTTTTATTATTTAAGAAAATGTAATTTAAGTTTGCGATATTTTATTAAATACCAACTACAAAAACATAAAATTACTATAATTTGCACTAAATCACTCCAATAAAAGATTATCGCAAATAACATAGATATCGAAACTCTTTTAAGAATATAAAGAGATGTTTGTGGATTGTTTTGAGTAAGATTTTTAAAAATGAGTTGATGGAGATGATTATTATCGTGGAGTGTTGCTTCTCTTTTTTCTAAAAATTTCCTACGATAGATGCTAAAAGTTACTTCAAATGCTGGATAGATAAGAATTCCAAGTGGATACCATTGTGAGACTTGTTCAGGATAGTGTTGATGAAGCACAAGGGCAATAGTAGCAAGAGTAAAACCCAAAAAATATGCTCCACCATCTCCCAAAAAGATTTTGCCTTTTGGAAAGTTGAGAGCGAGAAATCCTATGAGAGCAGCGATATTGATGATGATAAGCTCTAGTAGCACCATATCATCTACTTTGAAAGCTACATATCCTAGTGATAAAAATGCAAGAAGAGAGAAGCCTCCAGCCAAACCATTGAATCCATCGATGATATTGATGGCGTTGATCACACCGGTGATAGCTATAATGCTAAGCACTGCTCCGATCCAATATGGGATCTGAATGTCAAAGCCGATGCTATCTATTACAGCACCAAGCAAAAATACCGCTAAACTTGCTGAAATGACTTGAAAGACAAGTCTCACCTTTGGAGAGATGGAGCTGAAATCATCCATAAGCCCAGCAAAAAATGCCGGAAAGCTCGCCAATAAAAATTTCCAGCCTATGGGGTTGAATATAGCAAGGAGATTGGTTAGGTATATGCCTATACCTCCGGCTCTTGGAGTTGGAGTTTCGTGAAATAGCTGAGGCTTGTCGGTAAGCTCATCCACAAGAAATCCTTGACTTAGGCTTTGTCTAATGACATGTCTATGCATGAGAAAAGATATGAGCACTCCCAGAGCACTCAGCCAAATGGCTGTGGAAATAATAAGAGAGGAGTGCTGTTGAAGAGTAGGGAAAATTTGCGTAAATTTTGCTATGACGAAATTTTTGATAAAAGAGATATTTGCGATATGAAAAGGAAGGAGTAAAAGCATTAAAATAATAGTGTAGCGTAAGATTTGTGCAAATTTTATCTGGATTGCTTGAGTGAAGCTGTAGCTATGCGTGAGCTCAGCTGCCATGAAGACCATAAGCCAAAAGATAATGGCCACTGGCTGTGTATATGTAATGACTTGGACATTACCATAGATAAAAGCTGCTAAAAGTGAAGCAAAGATGATAAGTCCTATGATGGAGACTTCAAGTTGCGGCTGGGTGAGCTCCTTTTTTATGAGTTTATAAAAAAGTGAGAAGAATAGGGTTATGAGAAATATAAGCCCAAATATCCCTTTGCCCACTAATGTCTCAAGATAGATATTATGGGCTGTACCAAATGCTCTTAAAGGAAGAGTGTTTGTCTTATCATTGTGCCATTTGGCATCTTTTTGGTAGTAGTAAACTTTGTACTGCCAGCCAAAGCTATCCCCTCCAGCTCCAAAGAGAGGATTTTCACTATAGAGCTTGAATGCTGGAGGCCAATGCTTGAGTCTGTCGTTTGCCTGAGTGATCTGTTTGGCTTTTCCTGTGGCTTCGATGACACTTTGAGCAAAATTTTGCTGATTGATATGTTTGATCCCATAGACGATAAGAACCGAGAGTGAGACTGTGAGAGGAATGGTGATAAAGACTTTGAGCCAATATTTACGCAAAAATGTCTTAAGCTCTATGAAAGAATCTTTGGTTTTTGCAAATATATAGTAGACCATTACCCAAATAATAAAAAGAATAGGTGGATAGGTGATCCACGCACCTCTCTCCATTGCCAATATAAGCCCAACTTCTCCAATGATGAGTAAAAGGACAAGGATTGCGATCGCATACCAGGTTTTGCGAAAAAAGAGCAGTATGACTGCCAGAAGCGGCATCATAAGTGAGAGATACTGAGCTGTCCATGTGGAGTTTGGGAAAAAGGAGACAAATCTCAGTCTGGATACAGGATCAGTTTTTCTAAAATTATCGAGTTCAAAAATACCAAAAAAATCTAGATATCCAAAAATGATAACCAAGAACCATCCAGCTATGAGTGAGAGCAAGATATTTTTAAAGATTTGAAGTTGATTAGAAGGCTTGGTGATGCCGTAGATATAGAGACCTATAAGTATTGCTTGAAATAAAAAGATTTGCGAAGAGATGGAGTAAAAAAGTGTTGTTTCCCCCACTGGTAAAAGCTGTTTGATGACATAGAGGGGATCTTCTGTAATGCTATGCTTGATGGCTCCCAGGATTGGAAGTCCTATGAGGCTGAGCAGCGATACAACCGCAAAAAGAGCTACAAAAAGGGTAATCGCATTTGGCTCTATAACTTTAGCCCAAAACCTTTTGCAAAGTTTTTCGTTTTTGTAAAGATTGCTGTAGAGCCCTATGATGATAGTGGCTGCTAAAAAATAGAGAAAATGAGCCTGCGTATCGGGAGGCCTCGAGCCAAATATGGGCATAACTGCGAGGAAAAAGTAAAGAACTTGCAAAGGATAGAGATATGCCAAAAATCCTATATACGAAGCTATTATGACCCACCAAAAGGGGAGATTGAAAAGACCACTGAGAATAATCCACCCTTGTGTAAAAAGGATGAAATAGAAAAAATATTTGATAAATTTTTGCATTAGAGTTCTTTAGATTTTTATGAAATTATAGCCAAGCTGTAATATAAAAATGCTTACATTATTAAAGATTTATGTTATACTGATATCAGATATCTGATGAAGGAGAAAAAATGAGAATGCCAAAGATAGGAGTAAGGGAATTTACCAAAAGCTTCAATAAACTACAGAATATGGAAATAGTAGAAATAGTTGATAAAAAGACTAATGAATTAAAAGGAATCTATCTATCAAAACAACAAGCAATCGAGTTTTTAAAATATTTAAGAGAAAAAAAGCAAAAAGAAAAAAAAGAGAAATTACATAAAATTATGCAATATGCTGGTGCCATAAAAACAGATGAGAAATTTGAAAATTTATCTTCTAAAGAATTGAAAACTGAGATAGCAAAAGCAAAAGCAGGGATAAACGGTGATAACTAATATCTTTTTAGATACTAATATCATTATAGATTTTTTGGATGAATCGAGGTCTTCTCATCATTTGGTGGTAAGATTAATAGCTGCATTGATAGAACAAGAGTGTGAAATCTTTATCACTGAAGATATGTTAAGCACAATCTATTATCTTGTAAAAGATAAACAAAAAGTTTTACATTTTTTTAAAGATATTATAGATGATTGGAATATTATATATTTTGATAAAGATGTAATAAAAAATGCCATCGAATTTGCATTGAGGAGTAATGTAGATTTTGAGGATGCCTTGCAATGTTTTGCAGCTAAAAAACACAAATGCATTTTCATTACTCATGATAAGAAATTTGTTGATTGTGGTATAGAAATCTTTGATTGTAAGGGATTTTTAGAGCATTATAATTTTGAAAAAGATATTTGAGCAGAGCATTTCAGGATGCAAAGTGGATTCTTCGGCTAAAGCCTCAGGATGACGGGAAGCGGGTCATCCTGAACGCATGTGAAAGATCTCGTCATCTTGAACGCAGCGAAAGATCTGTGGTGAATGGTAAATAAAATAGATCATTCGCTTGGCTCAGGGTGACGGAAATAGTGGGCATAACATGATAAAATATAATTTTGCAATGCAACCAAAAATATAAAAATAAATGATATAATCGTTGAAGAGGGTATTAATGAAAAAAGAGGCTCTAAAAGAATTAGGATAAGTTATTTTATGACTTTAGGTAAGATAACCTTTGCAATCGCCGTTGTGACACCGATTGTCAAAGGTAAATTTGGCGATATAGGTTAGGAATTTTTTGTCGGTATGTTGGTGGCTTTTTGGATAGGTACGGAATTGATAAATTTAGGAGCTGAAAAATGAGTGCAGGAACATATGTATTATTGACAATCGGCATTCTTGGTGCTTATGCATTATATCTTATTTTCAAGGAAAAACACAAAATGCAGCATTGATGATTTACATCTTTGATTTATTTGGTTATAACATATAGAAGTGATAAATCCTTTATTTCACATTAGATGAATAGATTCGTCATCTTGAGCGAAACTAAAGATCTTTAGTAGGCTACATCAAATCGTAAATATCTTTCCTATGTCCGATCTTTATAATTTCTATTTCTATATTTGATTCATGAATACTATAAATTATATGATATTTTTCCACACGATATCTATAAAAATCAGAAAGACTACCGGCTAATTTTTTCCCAGAATAGGGATTGATGGCGAGCCTATTTTCGATAGTATCGATAATTTTAATCTGATCTTTTTTATTTATTTTTTTTTAAATCCTTCAATACTCTTTTATCTAAAAGAATTTTATACATTCAGTTCTCTTTTGAGCTCATCTAAAGTAATGAGTTCTTTTGCTGGATCGTTTACTCTTTCTTTAGCGTCTAAGATATCCTCAATATCTTCGAGATATTGGCGAAGTGCTTCTTTGACAAAAAAACTTTTTGGCCGCTTGGTCAAAATGGCTAATTTTTCTAACTTTTGTTCAAGTTCTTTATCGAGTCGAACGGTAAGCATATAATACCTCCTTTCATAATGTATTACAAGTATAACAAATCTGTAGTGAACATGCAAATAACAAGTAATCGAGTTTTGAGATTTTTGCTATTAAAGTAGATCCTTCGCATTTGGCTCAGGATGATTACTGCTTGTCATCTTGAGCGTAGTGAAAGATCCAAGTTTATAAGTGATACGCTATAATATTCCTATGATACCACTACCTGTAAAAAATATCGATATAGTAGCATTAAAAGAGATATTTGCAAGATTTTCTCACATAGATTTGGCAGTTTTGTTTGGATCACGAGTAGGTAATGATGCACATCCCTTCAGCGACTATGATTTTGCAATAGTCTATAGAGGGGATGTGAGCGATTTTGCGAGGTTGTGGGTGGAGATAGCCCATGCAATGGATATAGATATTGAAGATATTGATCTGGTGGATTTTTTGCGAGCTGGAGAGAGTATCAAAAGAGAGATAGCATATCGGCATATATTGATAAAAGGAAGTAAAAATGAGCTTGCACGACTACTTGGAACAGATAAAGAAGCGAGCGATCCAAGAGAAGAGGGTTCTTGATATTCTTGCGAGCAAAGAGAAACTCGATGAGATCGAGCTGCGTGCGGCCAAAAATAGTCTGCAAGTGATGATTGAGATGCTCATAGGAAAATCGAAAAAGATTCTAAAATTTTACAATTGTCCGGTCGTGCCCACGAGGAGTAAAGATGCCGTGTATATTCTCCATGAAGTGGGAGCCATAGAGGATGAAGAGTATAGAGAATTCAATGCTGCAATCGGTTTTCGCAATGTCTTGATTCATGACTATTTAGAATTTGATGAGGATATATTGTATAAATTGTTGAAAAGTAGACAATATGAGAAGCTATACGATTTTTTGCAAAAAGATATAGATTTTTTCGATGTAGTCATAAAAAGAATAGAGAGATTTGCTTTGTGATTTTGAAGGTAGATCCTTCGCCTACGGCTCAGGATGACCGGGATGTAAAGCATCAGGATGATTACTACTCGTCATCTTGAGCAAAGCGAAAGATCTATGATACAATAAGTATATACAAAGTATATAAGGATAAAAAAATGACAGTCAAAATTAATAAATGGGGTAATAGCTATGGCATTAGACTTTCTAAACAGATATTGAAGAGTCTCAATCTTCAAGAAAATAGCGAAATCGATATCGAAATTAGGGACGGGAAAATAATCCTCACTCCCAAAAAATCTTTGCAATCGCTCTTATCACAAATAACTCCACAAAATGTTCATCATGAAGTAGATTTTGGTGATATGCAAGGAAAAGAGATGTTATGAGTTATATTCCTAAGCGTGGTGATATCGTTTGGGTCGAGCTCAATCCTCAAAAAGGGCATGAACAAGCCGGACATAGGCCTGCATTGATTCTCTCACCATATGAGTACAATAAGAAAGTTGGTCTATGTATCGCCTCTCCTATTACATCCAAAAGTAAAGGGTATCCTTTTGAGGTAGCTATAGCTGGAAAGATTCAAGGAGTTGTGCTCTCTGATCAAGTAAGGACTCTTGATTATCGTGCAAGGAATATCGCTTTTGTAGAAAATGTCGATGAGGAAGTATTAGAAAAAGTACTGGAAAAACTGAAATTGTTATTGTTTGATATGGGATAAGGAAGTGGATCCTTCGCCTTGGGCTCAGGATGACAAAAGTCTGTCATCTTGAGCGAAGCGAAAGATCTATGATGGTAATTGACTAAAAAGTAGACCCTTCGCTTTGTTCAGGGTGGCCGGGAAATCAATGTAGATCCTTCGGCTAAAGCCTCAGGATGACTGCTTTTTTACTTAAAATCCATAATAGTTTGATAAAATAAAAAGAGACAAGAGTAAGGATTATACGATGCGGCTCAACGAAAAAGAGATAAAGGTTTTAAAAGAAAAGCTTCATTCTATCTCTCCTGATGCGAAGATTTACCTCTTTGGAAGTAGGACAGATGATAGCAAAAGAGGAGGGGATATAGATCTTTTGATAGTAGGAGAGAATATCACAAGAAAAGATTTAAGGGCTTTGCGGGTGGAGTTTTATAAACATTTTGGAGAGCAAAAAATCGATATTGTTCTTGATAATAAAAGAAATAAAAATGCTTTTATCGAACTGATACGTAAGCAAGCAGTCGAGTTATGATGTATGAAAAGCTTTTAGAAGACAAAAGACTCCTTGAAAAACAGCTCTTTTGGATACGCTATTCTGTCAATGAATGCAAAAATATTGAGACTAAAAATTGTTACACTCCAGAAGAATTTGGTAAATTTGAGACTTTGTGTGCCAGATATAGCAGAGGAATCGATTTTCTTATCAGAAAGATATTTCGCTCCATAGATATTTATGAATTTGAAAATCCCGGAACACTCATTGATGTTGTGAACAATGCTCATAAACGCGGGTTTTTTGAAGATATCGATGAGTTAAGAATAATGAAAGATTTGCGTAATGATATAGTGCATGAGTATATTGAAGAAAATCTTATCGAGATATTCGATGAAGTTTTGATGTATAGTGAAAAATTGATCGAGATTATGGAAAATACATTGCGATATCTGCAAGAGATAAAAAATAGATAATTATAGATCTTTCGCCTTTGGCTCAGGATAACGGGAAATACTTCAGTTACGGTGCTTCCTTATGATGATGGAGTCTTGTGACAATGGGATTGATATTGCTATTTATCCTTGTATAAGAGGACAAAATATAGTAAAACTATCCCTTTAGAAAGGGATAATATGAAAGAACTCTTCAAAAGACTCATTGTTGATTTTCAAGAAAAAGAGATTGAAATCATACCTAGAGCATATACACTTCCAATAGAAACTTCGAAAATTGTCTCTTTAATAGGTGTGCGAAGATCAGGTAAGACCTATTTACTTTACGAAATGTATAGAAGCCTATTTTGAACTCTATCCACATAAGCGAGACGAGAAGATTTACCTCTTTTTCGATGAGATTCAAGAAATTGCATATTGGGAGAAATTTGTCAGGCGTATTCATGATACTTTGAATGCAAATATTGTCATAACTGGCTCATCCTCAAAACTTTTGTCAAAAGAGATTGCTACATCACTTCGGGGAAGGACGATAAGTTATGAAGTTTTTCCACTTAGTTTTCAAGAATACCTTCGCTTCAGGCAGATCGATATCAATCTCCATTCCTCTAAAAGTCTCTCTCATATAAAAAATGCATTGCAAATTTATGTTGTTAAAAGAGGATTTCCTGAAATTGTATTGGAAGAGGATGAAGATATCCAATCGAGAATTTTGCGTGATTATGTGGATTTGATAGTGTATAGGGATATCATAGAGCGCTACAAAGTCAAAAATCTCGCACTTTTGAAGCTTCTCATAAAATATCTTTTTTCCAATCCAGCGACACTTGTGAGTTTTACCAAACTCTATAACGACTTCAAATCAATGGGATACAGACTCTCCAAAGACACGCTTTTCGAATATTTTGCTTATTTAAACGATGCGTATACCTGTTTTACTACATCTGTTTTCAAAAGTTCTGTCAAAGAAGAGCAGAGGAATCCCAAAAAGGTGTTTATCGTAGATAATGGATTCAACTATATTTACGATACTACCTTTTCGCCAGATTATTCTAAATTGTATGAGAATGTAGTTTTTTTGCATTTACGAAGAAGATTTTCACAAATTTACTACTATAAAAGCAAAAGAGAGGTGGATTTTTATATCCCTAATCGTAAAATGCTTGTTAATGTCAGTTATGATGTGAAAGATAAGAAAATTTTGGAAAGGGAAGTGCAATCATTGATTGAAGGAATGCGATATATAGGTAGTGAAAGTGGATATCTGATCACAAAAGATGAAGATAAAGTCATCGAATCACAAGGCTACAAGATATTTCTCAAACCTTTATGGAGATGGCTTTTGGAGAGTGAAGAGAAGTGAATAATGTCTCGTTATCATGAGCGTAGCGAAAGATCTATGATAAATATCTAAAAGAATCTATCAAATATCTCTCATTATAACGAGTAATTATAGTATAATAATACTCATCATAACGAAAGAATAAGAAATGGAAAAAGAAAAAATCATAGAAATTCTCAATGAATGGAACTATTGGAATAGACCATTGCCTTTTACTTATTCAAGAGAAAAGTATGAGAGTGAAATAGATAAGAAATATAAAACGGGAGAGATTATTTTTTTAAAAGGTGTAAGAAGAAGTGGTAAATCTACAATTTTGATAAATCACATAAAAAATCTTTTGAATGAAGGTGTCGCAAAAGAAAATATACTTTTTGTAAATCTTGAAGATCCTAGATTTGCTCCCTATTTAAATCTAGAACTGTTAGAAGAGATAAAAAATGCATATATTTACTATTTAAATCCACGAAGCAAACCTCATATTTTTTTGGATGAAATCCAAAATATCGATGAATTTGAAAAGTGGTTATTAAAAGAGTATGAACTAAAAAGCAGTTTTTTATATGCAACCGGTTCAAATTCAAAACTATTGAGCAAGGAAATAGGCTCTTCTTTAAGTGGCAGATATTTAGATATTTTGGTCTATCCTTTGAGTTTCAAAGAGTTTCTCTCTTTTAAAGGTAAAAGAGTTGCAAATGAATTTGAATATATCACTAATAAACTTGAAATAGAGCGACTTTTTGAAGAGTTTATGAATTATGGTGGGTTCCCAAAAATAGTTTTGACAGAAGATAGCGAAACCAAAAAAGCGGAGCTTAGAAGCTATTTTGACTCTATTTTGTTGAGAGATATCGTTGCAAGATATAAGCTGGACAACTTTTTGAAATTGGAACAGTTAGCTATATTATTGCTCTCAAATATCTCAAATCTCGTATCAAACAACAAGTTAAAAAATATTTTACAAGTGTCTTATGAAACGATAGAGAAATATTTTGAATATTTACAAAATGCTTTTTTGATTTTTACTGTCAAAAAGTTTGACTGGTCTTTGAAAAAGCAGATGGCCAACGCCAAAAAAGTCTATTCCATAGATACAGGGCTATCGAAAAGAGTTTCATTTGAAGTTGGTAAAAGAAGGGGGGATCTGCTCGAAAATATCGTATTTTTAGAATTAAAAAGAAGATATGAGGAGATTTTTTATTATAAGACAAAAGAACACTATGAAGTTGATTTTCTCATTAAAGAAAATGAACTTTTGACTCATCTTATCCAAGTAAGCGTAACGTTGAGTGACGAAAAAACTCTCAAAAGAGAGATAAGATCCTTGATAAAAGCAAAACAAGAGCTACGTTGTGATGCAAAACTGATGATTTTGACCATGGCTGAAAGTAGAAAAATGAATATCGAAAATGAAGAAGTTGAGATTGTAAATATTATTCAATGGCTTTTGTTTTCGTAATCTATGCCGTTTGATATGCGATATAAGATAGACATCCTTTGGCTAAAGCCTCAGGATGACGGGAATACAAAGTCTCAGGATGACAGAGAAACATAGCAATAGATCTACAATATGTCATCATACAAATCACGCCACTTGGGATTCTGCTTCTCTATCAATGCAATTTTGAAATCTCTTTTCTTGCCTTTGAGATATTTCTCTCGCTTGATGGCCTCATCGATATTTTCAAAAATTTCAAAATAGACAAGTTTTGTGCAATGATATCTTTTAGTAAATCCGTCACACAAGCCATTTTTGTGTTCGTAGATTCTTTTTAGCAAGTTGCTGGTTACTCCAATATAAACAGCACGATGATTCATGCTCGTCATGATATAGACATAGCTTTGTTTTATGTTTGCTCTTTTTTGAAGATAGTGTACACTTTAGTTCGCAATTTAGCTTGAAGACTTTTTAGGGGGCTTTTCAAGATTTCGAGAATTGAAAAGAGAGAAGAGAGTTGGATAGACTTCCCAGTGAGAATCAAACAAACAGGAGGAAACCAATTTAAGAGCAATAATAGCAAAAAAGAGCTAAAAATATTTAAAGAGATAATGACACAATTTGTGCTTGAAGAGGATCCACTGCTTGCAATGCTGAAATGGATGATGGAGCAGCTGATGCAAATAGAGTCCGAGATGAAAGTTGGAGCTAAAAGGGGGAACATAATAGTGATAGGAAAAGCTATTTCAGTGGATATCGTCCAAGGAGGTTTGATACAAGACTTGGCACTGTATATTTTCGTTTCACTACGTTCACATCACTGCAAGCAGAAGATGGTTCCAAAGATCAGAAAAGGAGGCTATATTCCTTTTTTCATCACAGAGAGAAAAAGAAGTGAGCAGGCATTAATTGCAATGGTAAAAGAAGCCTATGTCAATGGAGTCTCGACAAGAAAGATAGAGCGGTTGGCAAAAGAGTTAGGAATTGAGAATATCAGTGCTTCGCAGGTTTCACAAATCAATAAAGGGCTAGATGAGCAAGTTAAAGAGTTTCGTAATCGTCCGCTGCAAAAGGAGTATCCATTCGTATGGGTTGATGCTTTGTATGAGAAAGTAAGAGATTATGAAGGTAAAGTTGTTTCTACTGCTATTATGATAGCTTATGGTGTAAATTTAGAAGGAAAAAGAGAAATATTGGCAATAGAGCCTTTTATCAATGAAAGCGTAGAAAGTTGGAAAAACTTTTTTAACAAGCTTCAAGCAAGAGGTTTGCAAAAAATAGCATTGCTTATCAGTGATGCGCATTTAGGCATTCAAAAAGCTTTTAAAGAAACATTTCTTAGTGCATCCTGGCAAAGATGCAAAGTGCATTTCATGAGAAATATTCTGGCATATGTTCCCCATAGGGCAAAAGAGAAATTTGCAGCAAAACTAAAAACTGTTTGGCTGCAAGAGAATAAAAAAGATGCACAGGTAATTGCACAGATGATTATTGAGGAATTTGGTAAAAAGTTTCCTGAAGCAATTGAAACACTTCAAAATGGTCTGGAGGATTCACTGCAATTTTATCACTTTCCACAAATTGATAAAAGGAGAATTAGTTCGACCAATGTACTTGAGAGGATAAACAAGGAAATCAGAAGAAGATCTAAAGTTGTCTCCATATTTCCATCAAGAGAATCCTATCTTAGACTCATTGCCACATATCTGATGGAATATACTGAGGACTGGGAAATTGAAAGAAGCTATATACAACCTGACAAGCTTCAGCAGGTAATGGAAATTTACGAGGTACAGCTACAAAAAGCTGCTTGATATGCAATAAAATATTTTTTTCACTGGGAAGAAAATTGCGAACAATACTTGACATTATCTTTTCGGATGTGGTTATCAATAGACTTGAAAGATTTTTGTTGTAATAATTGGCTTTTTTAATTATTGTTACGATATTAATAACTCTTTTTAGCGTAACCTGCATAAGTTCATTCAGATCTGGCACTCTCCAAAGGAGAGTGTCAAGTGCAACCTAAAAATGTACCAAGATGCGAAGTGAAAATGTACCACTTTGAAACTAAAAATTGTTATCGAGTCCAGTAATAAGGACACCAGCTTTTCTTTTTTGCTTAAGCCTGTAGCTTTCACCTTGGATATTGAGTATATGGCTATGGTGAATAAGCCTATCAAGTATTGCTGTAGTTAACGCTTCATCATTGTTGAGCACCTCCTTGAATTTTGTAAAAGATAGATTGCTTGTAATGATAATTGATCCTATTTCATACCGTTTATTGATAACCTGGAAAAAGAGATTGGCCTGGTTTTCATTGAGCTTGATATAGCCAAATTCATCGATAATCAAGAGTTTTACCGTATTGATAACCTTTTTGAAATAGTGCTGCAACCTGTTGGTCTGCTGCGCAATCTCAAGTTGTAAAAGCAGATCTGCTGCAGTGATGAATTTTGTTTTTATTCTTGCTTGTGTAGCAAGATATCCCAAAGCTATGGCCATGTGGGTTTTCCCAACACCGCTTGGTCCAATAAGCAGGATATTTTCGGCATTCTCTATAAATCTTAAAGTAGAAAGTTCATTAATAATATTTCTATCTACCGCAGAAGATGAGAAATCAAACATCTCTATGGTCTTTACTTTTGGAAAGCCTGCCATTTTCAGTGTTGTTGCTTTTGAACGCTCTATCTTCTTTTGATGTTCATATCTAAAAAGCTCAAGCAAAAAGTGGCTGTATGAAAGATTCTTTTTAGCTGCTTCTTGCGCTATGGATGAAAAGCTCTCTTTAATGGCAGGAAGTTTAAAAAGCGCAGCATACTCTTGTATCTGTTCATTTATACTGTGTATCTCTTTATGCATGGCAAACTCCCAAAAGCGCATCATACTCCTCTAAAGAACTCTTAGCTGTATTATGTATGTTTATGCTGTTTTTATACTTTTTATTTGACAAGGAAAGCTTTTTATCTATGCAATTGTCATATTCTTTTTTGTTATGCAAGCTTTTTGGCTTGGCTGAAATTATTAGCGGCAGCAGAACTTTTTGCTCTTTTATAAAGAGCTCTTTTGGTTTTTGCTTCGTTGTTGCGTGCACTCTATTATGAACAATTTCAAGCCACTGAAATATCTGGCTGTTAAGAAGCTTTGTATCTATAACAAGCGAAGAGTTTTTGAGTCTTGCTTTCAAAGGAATATAGAAGTTTCCTTTCATATAGCCTATAACTCTCTCTACCTTCCCTTTTGTTTTTGCCCTGTAGGGTTTACAAAGTTTTGGAATAAATCCATACTCTTTGGAAAAATCCAAAAACCTCTCATTAAATCTGTGTTTTGCATTCCCGTAAGCGTTATGCTCTATCACCACGCTTTTGAGGTTGTCGTAAAGAATGGTTCTAGGCACTCCCCCAAAGAAGGCGAAAGCCTTTTTATGACAATCTATAAAACTATCAAAGCGCATATTGTCTGTAAAGCAGATAAATGCGTATCTGCTATAGCCCAAAATCATCGCAAAGGCATAAATGGGATTCTTCCCTCTTCGTATCACCGTCCAGTCAGCTTGCGCCTGCTCGCCCGGATCTGTCTCAAATCGCACTACCTCTTCCTCTTTTACGCTCATATGCTCTTTATAAAGCCCGCTCATAAACGCCTGCAATATTCTTATCTTCCCCTCATACCCTTTTGCTGTAATCTCCCGGTATATTACCGTTGAAGGAATTTTATCCGGCAACCCTTGAGCTATTCTCTTTTTTATATACTCTTTGTATGGATCGAGCTTCGATTTGTAAACTCTCGGTTTTCTTGGCAGAAGCTTATCCTCTTTGAGTCTTTTGGATACGGTTCTTCTATCAAGTCCCGTCATCCTTGCAATAGCTCTTATGCTGTATCCTTGTCTGTAAAGTGTATGTACCATCACAAACTCCTCGTATGTAATCACTATTGCCTCCAAATATTTTTGGAAGCGATTATATTCTCTTATATTTCCTCATCTCATGGATGGTACATTTTCATCTTGCGTCTGTGGTGTATTTTAACATTGCAGGTGACAGATAGTGAGGAGTGCAAATCAAATACACATTGCCAGGGCTCGAAGGATATAAAAGATTAGAGAGGATATACTACAATTCGCTTATGATAAGCGAAGAGGCAAGAAGAAAAAAGATACTCGACTTTTGGAAAAAATATGGATTGGAAGCAACAAAAGAGGCTTTTGGAGTAAGTAGAAGAACGCTTTTTCGATGGAAAAAGAGTTTCAATGATGCAAATGGTGATATAAAAGCCTTAAATCCAAAATCACGCAAACCAAAAAGAGTAAGAGAGTCAAACGTTCCACTAGAAGTTATTAAAGAGATAAAACGATTAAGAAAAGTATATCCTAACATCGGTAAAGCAAAACTCTATCACCTTTTAAAACCCTTTTGTGAAGCAAAAGGAGTTAAAACTCCATCAGAGTCCACTATAGGAAGAATTATCGCAAAAGCACCAGATAAAATGAGAATATTTCCCTATCGCATTGATACAAAAGGAAGAGTCAAACCAAAAAAGAAAAAACAAAAAAATAGAAAACCAAAAAACCTCAAATCCAAACCCTTTGAACTCTGGGCAGTAGATACTATCCAAATAGTCTCAAACGGTATAAAACGATATATCCTTACTATGATAGATCCACTCACACGCATTGCATTCGCAGTAGCAATTCCATCTAAAAGAGCAAAACATACCGCATACGCCTTTGAAGCTCTCATCGATGGAATAACCTCTATCAAGCAAAAACGTAAACTTGCAATTCTTTCTGACAATGGCAGTGAGTTCAAAAAAGAGTTTGACGCTCTGCTTGAACAAAAAGGCTTTACACACTACTGGACCTATCCAAAGGGTCCTCAAATGAATGCACACAATGAGAGATTTAATATAACTATTCAAGAACAGTTTATTCAATACTATGAAGATGTACTCTTTACAGATTTACAAGAATTCAATAAAAAATTAGCAAAATGGCTCATCGATTACAATACCAAAATACCCCACTATTCACTTAATCTAATCTTGGGTACAATACCTCCTTGAAAATCATAAAGAGTGCCATATGTATTGGACTTATACACTCTATTTCTCTATCGTAAAATTTCATAGTAATAACCTATGTTGTAATAACTCATGTGATTATAGCATAGTAAACAAAAATTATGCACAACATCTCACGATAAATCGTGTCATCTTGAATTGAAGCTATTTGACCCCGATTTGATGATATTCAAATCCCATCTTTTGGAGTTTTTCTTTGTTGTACTGGTTACGGCCATCGAAAATAATTGGATTTTTAAGCCGTTTTTGCATTTCATAATAGTCTGGACTACGGAATTCTTTCCATTCAGTAACGAGTATCATTGCATCTGCATCGTTAAGGGCATCATATTTGTTATCAAAATACTCTATATTTTTTATATTTTTAAGCCAAAAGTTTTTTGCTTCTTCTATTGCTTTTGGATCATAAGCTTTTATCTTGGCGCTTCTATCGGTAAGAGCTTTAATAATGGTGATAGATGGAGCTTCTCTCATATCATCGGTTTCGGGCTTGAAACTTAATCCCCAGATTGCAAATGTTTTTCCTTGTAGATTTTGGCCAAAACGATTGAGGATTTTATTGAGAAAATATTCTCTTTGGGTTCTATTTACCTCTTCAACAGCTTTGACAATTTTTGGTTCCACTCCAGCATCAAGTGCAATCTTTTCGAGTGCTTTTACATCTTTTGGGAAGCAGCTGCCACCATAGCCTACCCCAGGATAGATAAAACTATATCCAATACGTCTGTCGCTTCCAATCCCTACACGTACTTTATTAATATCAGCCCCTACAGCTTCAGCTATACGAGCCATTTCATTCATAAAGCTGATTTTTGTTGCAAGCATTGCGTTAGCTGCGTATTTGGTAAGCTCAGCACTTCTAATATCCATCCCAATAAATCGCTCATGAGAGTGGGTAAATGGAGCGTATAGCTCTTTGAGTTTTTCCATGCTTTTTGGATTGTCTGCTCCAATGACTACGCGATCTGGTTTCATAAAGTCATTGACTGCGTCTCCCTCTTTGAGAAACTCTGGGTTACTCACTACATCAAATTCCATAAGCTCATTAAACTTTTCTTGAGAAATGTCACTGCTATCTAGTCTTTTTTTTAGCTCTTGCTTAATTGTTGCACGTACTTTATCGGCAGTGCCAACGGGAACGGTGGATTTGTCAACTACAATAAGAGGATGAGTCATATAGCTGCCTATATCTTTTGCCACGGCGAGTACATATTGTAAATCTGCACTGCCATCTTCTCCTTGAGGAGTACCTACTGCAATAAAGACTATTTTACTTTTATCAAGTGCTTCTTTGATATTAGTTGTAAAATGGAGAGTACCAATTTTGAAATTTTCTTTGACAATCTCCTCTAAACCCGGCTCGTAAATAGGTATTATTCCCTTTTTAAGTTTTTCGATCTTTTTCTCATCAATGTCTACACATATAACATTATTACCCATTTGTGCCATACATGCACCTGTAACAAGCCCAACATAGCCTGTACCTACAATTGCTAGATTCATTCAGTTTCCTTTTTTGGTTCACTTTTTAAAAACTCAAGAAAAAAGACTAAAAATACTCCAAGTATCAAACCTGTAACTAAAGCAACTACCAAGATAAGTTTTTTCTTCGGTTTTGTAGGTTTGTCAAACGTTTGAATATCTCCTACAAATTTACTAGGAGATATATAGGCTTCAGTGAGTTTGTAGCGAAGCGACTCGATGTTATCTTGAAGTTTTGGGATTTCAATTTTGAGAATTTTTTCTTTTTGTCTTTGAAGATTTGGAATTGTTTCTTTGAGAATTTTTTCTTTTTGTCTTTGAAGATTTGGAATTGTTTCTTTGAGAATTTTCTCTTTTTGTCTTTGAAGATTTGGAATTGTTTCTTTTAAAATTTTTTCTTTTTGTAGTTGAAGGTCATTAATTTTTAGTTGTCTTGAGTAGATCATATTTTGATAATTTGATATTTGTACGAGAGTAAGGGCTACAAAGGCTTTATCTTGTGCACTTTTGATACTGTCCTGTAAATTTTGAATATTTTTTTCAAATTTTTCTATCTGTTTTTGAGCTATTGCAATTTTTTTTTCTATGTTAGGAATTACCTCTTTTTGATAGAGAGTAATTTTATCATCAATCTGTGCTAAATTTTGCAATTTTATAAGTTCTATTTTCTCATCAATTTTTTTAATATCTTGTGTTTTTAAAAGATTTATTTGATCATCTATTTTTTTAATATCAACAATTTTGAGTTTATCAATATCTCTTTGCGTTTTATCTATTTGGGCTTGGATATCTTTTTTAAAATGCTCGATTTTAAGTCTTTCATCTTTTCTGACATACTCTAAAACTTCATTGATTTTATTCACTGCTTTTTCATTAGAGATGCCATAAGCTGTGATGTCTATGAGTTTATCTACTTTTTTTACAGGATTGACACTTTCTATGAAAGCTTCTTTATCTATTTTTTTTTGCAAAGGAGAGTCTACATAGAAGACTGTTTTTATCTTTTGTGCAACGATATTTGCTTTTTCAATCGGTTTATCACCAATATAGCCTATTTGCATAACTGTTTTTGCTTGATAAAGTGGAGTTTTTATGAAGATGTAAATAAGAGCAAGGAGAAAAACTGCTGCAGTTACTTTAAAAATTGTTTTTCTATTTTTTTTGATTGTTTCCCATAATTGCCAAAGATCTATCTCATCCTCTTCAGTAGGACAGTTTTGTACAATAAGCTGTACTGGCTGTTTCTCTTCCATTAAAATCCCTTGAAATTTTTTGAAGCTATAATAGCTAAATGAAAATTAAAGTGAGGTTAGATAAATAAAAGAATAAACTTGATATCAATGAAGATTTGAGAAATTAGAAGGCTCGGATATCTAAGCCTTCTAATGAAGTTATTTTGCCTTTGGGCTTTGAGTTTTTTTTCTATTTTGCTTCTTTGTTTTTTTCATTTTTTTTGTTCTTTTGACCAGTGGATATTTCTTCTCACACTCTTTAATCTCTTTGCGAGTTTTTGCATCCTTGATGCAGCTAATTCTCTTTTCTATTATCTCTTTTTTTGCTTCGAGCTTTTCGATTTTTGCCGCTTTGACTTTGCTGATGTCACTTTTTTTCCCGTTATTTTGCTTTGCAACCAAGCTAGTTCCAAGAAGACCCAATGTAATTATTATCGTCAATACTCTTTTCATGCTACCTCCTAAAATTAGATGCCAATAGGCAAAAGAGATTATACATAAAATTTTTTAAAAAATATTACTTTGTAGAATATAACAAAGCTAAATATAGAACTGTAGAAGAATTTTCTATCCGCTATAGAATATGAGCTTTAGTTTATGGTACTTGGTAGGGCTTGAAGTTGGAGCCAACAGATTTTTTCAGAATGCTTGGTGGGCTCGGCAGGACTCGAACCTGCGACCAACCGGTTATGAGCCGGTTGCTCTAACCAACTGAGCTACGAGCCCATTTTGTAAAGAGAGGTTTTGTAAGCTATGCTCACACCCTCAAACATGTGTGGAATTATACAGAAATCTATAGCGAAATGCAAGCAGGTGCTCAAGTAGTCCAAAGAGTATCATGAAGTTAACAAAACTGCTTCCACCATAGCTAAAAAGGGGCAGGGGTACACCAACTACAGGAGCAAGACCTATAGTCATAGCAATATTCACACTCATATACGTAAAAATCAAAAAAGATATGCTAAGTGCTACTACTTGAGTGAAAAAGTCACCTTTGAGTTTGAAATAGATAGAAAAAAGATGGAGTATAAGAAGAGCATAAAGCAAAACAAGAGCGACAGCTCCAAAAAATCCGAAGCGCTCTACATAGTATGCGAAGATAAAATCACTCGTGGCAATTGGCAAAAAGCGTAGTTTGGTTTGCGTTGCCTCTTGGGTAGGTTTTCCAGTAAGACCTCCTGAGCCAATTGCAATGATAGATTGTTGGACATGATAGCTTGGCTTTTCACTCAAAAAGTCTTGAATCCGCCGCTTTTGGTAATCGTGGAGAAGGTATTTGTATGATAGGGGAGCAAGAAGGGAGGTAAGGACTGCTAAAGTAGCCCATATTTTCCAATTGACTCCTACTACAAAAAGTACTCCATAGCCAATAATTAGCAGTATCATTGCGGTACCGAGATCTGGCTCTTTTGCAATGAGTATAAATGGTAAGAGAATATAGAAAGATATTTTTAAAAAATCTCTCCAGCCATATCCCTCTTTCGGAGGTGGATTGTTTTGAATGATGTAGGCTAGCATAAGAATGAAAGCGGGTTTGAAAATCTCTGATGGTTGGATGGTAAAGTGAGTAAAAGGTATTGCAAGCCATCTTTTTGCACCAAGTTTGCTCACTCCAAAAATATCTACGCTCAAAAGAAGCAAGATATTAAACCAGTAAATAGCCGGGATAAGCCATCGATATTCTCGTAAAGGAAGCAAAAATGCCACAAAAAAGGCGATAAATCCAACAATATAGTAGACAATCTGCTTTTTAGCAAGAAGTGTATTGACATCCGCTATAAGATAATTAGAGAGAAGCATAAGTGGAAGAATCAAAAAGAGTAGAACAAAATCAAAATGTGTTAATATTCTTCTATCAATCCAAAACATAGCTTTTTTGCTAAATTATACACTGAAGAGGTTTAATATTGGATGAATTGCATTTTGAGGCGCAGCAAAAAGAGAGACTTGACAAGTTTTTGACACAAGAACTACAAAAGAGCCGTAATCAGATTGAGCAGCTTATAAAAGGCGGTTTTGTTACTGTAGACAATCAAAAGATCACAAAAACTGGATACAGACTCAAAGAGGGTGATGAGATAGTTGTCAATCTACCAAAGCCACGACAAAGTCAAAGGTGTGATGTAGATTTTGAAGTAGATATTGTATATGAAGATGAAGATATTTTAGTAGTAAACAAGCCTAGTGGCATTGTTGTGCATCCTGCACCAAGTGTTAAAGAGGCTACACTTGTAGACTGGCTCAAATCAAAAGGTATAAGTCTTTCTACCCTTAGTGGAGAAGAGCGTCACGGTATAGTACACAGAATCGATAAAGAGACGAGTGGATTACTTGTAGTTGCCAAAAACGACCAGGTCCATCTGGCATTATCGCAGCAGCTGCAAGACAAATCGATGGGACGATATTATCTTGCTATTATTGAGCCTCCGCTTAAAGAGAATATCATAGTTGACAAACCAATTGGGAGAAGCCCAAAAAATCGTCTCAAAATGACGATAATAAATAGTGGAAGAGTCGCTCGGTCTGCATTTGTAAAAATATTGCAGAGCAAAAACGGTGTTTATGAGCTTATAGGCGCGAAGCTTTTTACTGGACGCACGCATCAGATACGCGTGCATCTGGCTTCGCTGCAAAGACATATATTAGGGGATAGTTTATACGGCTTTAAGAGCAAAAAAGCTACTATTCCAAGAGTATTTTTACATGCGTATGTTCTGTATTTACGCCATCCTAAAAGCAATAAAGAGATGCGTTTTGTAGCTCCTTTGCCAGATGATATGCAGCAGTTTTTGCAAAAAAATTTTGAAATGGAGAATGTATATGAAAAGATTATTCCAGAAACTTTTGATAAGCTCTTTGATTTTTCTAGCGGGTTGTGGATTACAGCCAAAACCAGCTAAACCAAAGGTAGATTTCTCTTTACCTACTGTGCAGACTATTCGTACTATTAGTGATATTACGAGTGTGGCATTGGAGTGGACTCCTCTTTATAGTGAAAAAGTAGAAGGATACTACCTCTATCGTGCTCAAGAGGGGAAAAAACTGCAACGTATAGCTACAATTGAGGATAGATATAGCTCTCACTATATCGATAAAGATCTTCAACCAGATACGTTATACGTTTATGCTATGAGCATTTTTACAAAAAATGGTGTAGAATCGCGTCCAAGTAAACCCGTACGTGTACGCACACTCCCAATTCCAGAATCAGTTCCATTTATTGATGCCATTGATCACTTACCAAGAGAGATAAAAATCATTTGGCGTCCACACCCTTATCAAAGAGTTGAGTGGTATATTATTGAAAGAAGTGAGCCTAGAAGTGATAAATGGAAAGAGATTGCTACTATCAAAGGAAGACTCAAAGCTGAATATATCGATAAAGGGCTAAAAGATAATAAAACCTACTATTATCGTATCAAAGTTAAAACATGTGATGGTATCGTTTCTAAGCCAAGTAAAGTCGTACAAGCTTCAACGAAACCAAGACCTAAAATCGTACAAGGCTTGCAAGCTTCACAAAATCTCCCTAGAAAAATCGTTCTCCACTGGCAGCCAAACAGTGAACCAGATATCGATCATTACAATATATATAGGAGTTTTTTTGAGTTAGGTCCTTATCTGAAAATTGCCAAAGCCAAAAAAACTGAATATACCGATCTCATCAAGAAAGATGGAGCAAAATATTACTATAAAGTTACTGCCGTAGATAAAGATGGACTAGAAAGTTTTAAACAAGATGTTCCTGTTGTTGGAAAGACTTTAAGCAAACCTCTTCCTCCAGTCATTTTAAATTACAAAGTTGAAGGTAAAACATTTTTTGTAACATGGCAATCACCAGATAAGAGGGCTGAGAGTTTTATTATCAAAAAAGTAGAAAAGTTAGGCTTTATGAATAGTAATGAGTATGTTTTTAAAAATATAAAAAGTACAAGTTTCAGTGATGCTGGCCTGAAGCCTGGAGCAAAATATAAGTATGAGGTCATAGCAGTAGACAAATATGGAATAGTTTCTGAACCAAGCAAAACTATAGAGTTTACAATAGAGAAGTAATGCCACATATAGTTGTAAAGAGTTACAAAGAGTTCGCTACACCAGTAAAATCGGATGGATATGAGTTTTTATGGTTTGCAAGAGGATATGCGAATACGAAAGATACTCTTGTAGCTGTACGATTTGAAGAGCATCAATTTTTTTTGACAATTAAGCCAAAGGATGTGCATTATATTATCAAAGGCGATAAGATTACACGTATTGCTCCTACATATATCCTCAAAGGAGCATTGAAATATTTTTGCAAATTGGCAAATTGTGATGTAGTACATGACAATCTCTCTTCAATAAAGCCTGTTCATATAGATAAAGCGAAAAGTTTTTTAAAAGATATAGACTACTTTATCGAACATTTTCCAACCAAAAAAGAGGTATGGATTGAGATTGGATTTGGAAGTGGGCGGCATCTACTCTATCAAGCCAAGAATAACCCCGATATTCAGTTTATTGGTATAGAAATTCACAAGCCATCTATTGAGCAGCTTCTTAAACAAATTGCTTTGCAAGATATTCATAATCTTTTGGTTATCGATTATGATGCAAGGCTTTTTTTGGAGTTTGTACCATCAAATATAGTAGGAAAAATTTTTGTTCATTTTCCTATTCCTTGGGACAAAAAGCCTCATAGACGTGTAATATCTAAAAAATTTATTCAAGAGGCAGAGCGTACTTTAAAACCTGGCGGCGTTTTGGAACTACGCACTGATAGCAGAGCTTACTTTGACTATGCATTAGAGCTCTTTTTAGAAAGAGAAAAATCCAAACTGGAAGTAACAAAAAATATTGAGCCACCAGTAAGTAGTAAATACGAAGATAGATGGGTAAGACTTGGCAAAGATATTTACGATATTCGTATGTATGCATTACAAGAATCACCTCAGATAGATCTTCATTTTGATTTTACTTTTTCAAAAATCTCTTCATATAAACACTTTGTTGAAAATTTTGATACAAAACCAAAAGTATATAATGATTATTTTATCCATTTTGAAAAACTCTATAAAATAGAAGAAAATAGATTTTTAGCTGAAGTTTCCTTTGGAAGTTTTGATAGACCAACACATCTATACCTGCTTTTAAGTGAAGGTTCGGCACAATATTATCCAAAAAAGCCTATTGCTTCACAGGCAAATATTAAAGCACATAAAAAAATAGAAGAGTTTCTCAATGTCTAAAAATGTTATTGTCGCTAAAGATCTCTATCTTGAATATAAAAAAGATACTCCCATTATAAAAGATTCAACATTTTCTATCAAAAGTGGTAGTTTTGTATTTATTACAGGTCCAAGTGGAAGTGGGAAGAGTACACTTCTTAAATCTTTTTATGGTGAACTTAAGCCAAAGCAAGGAATATTACAAATCGGTGGAGTCTCTCTCAATGACATAAGCAGTTCAAAGCTTGCTTTTTTGCGCAAATATCTTGGGATTATTTTTCAAGACTATAAGCTGATTAAAGAGTGGACAGTGAAAAAAAATGTTATGCTGCCTCTTTTGATTGCCGGATATAGTAAAAATGTATGTGAAGCCCAGACTGCGAGACTTTTAAGACATGTGCATCTTACTGGTAAAGAGAACTACTATCCATTGGAGCTAAGTGGTGGAGAGCAGCAAAGAGTTGCGATGGCAAGAGCTTTAGCACACAATCCCGTGATTATCTTAGCAGATGAGCCCACAGGTAATCTTGATGAGTACTCTTCTCGTGTGATATGGGGGCTTTTGGAGAGTGCCAATGAACAACTTGGTACAACAGTGGTAGTGGTGACACACTCCATTCCGACTAGTTTGAAAGTGCCTTTTAAACATTTTTATATAGAAGATGGAAAAGTCTATGAGATCTCTTAGAAACCATATATCCCTTATAATTCCACTCTTTGCAATACTTTTTGCAGTAGAGTTCTATTTCATTATAGATAAAATCATTATCAATTATGAAAACAATCTCAATAAAGACTACTCCATTGTGGTGGTTGCAAAGAAGAAGTTGACACTGCAAGAGATTCGTGTACATATTCCAGATATTCAAAAAATCCAGCCAATAGATAGTACGCTGTTTCTCAAACGACTGCAAACAAATGGGATAGAGATAGATATCAAAGAACTCAAAAATTTCTTGCCAAATTTTTACAAAATTTATCTCTCATCATTTCCTTCAACACAAAAACTTCGTGAAATCAAAAAGAGATTGCTACAAATTGATGGGATTACACGAGTAGAGACCTTTACAAAGGTACACGAGAAGATCTATAAATTCTTGATTTTTTTAAAAAACATCTCGAAACTCTTTTTAGGAATTATATTTATAACTAGTATTATGCTCGTATTTAAACAGATTGAGATCTGGAATCTGGAGCATAGTGAGAGAATGTATATTATGGCGCTTTTTGGTGCTCCGCTTTGGATGCGTAATGCTATTCTTATTAAACTCTCTTTTATTGATACATTGATAAGTACACTGCTTGTTTTTGGTATCTACTACTATTTTCTCTCTACAAATTATCTTGAAGAACTACTGGGTGTGGAGAATATTTCCATTGGTATTAATGATCTTGTGCAAGATATGGCTTGGCTCTTTGGACTGGGCATAATTATATCGATATTTAATATTCTCATTGTATCTGCAAGGAAGCAAAAGCTCACATGAGAATAGTAATTACCCTCATAATAGCCATAGTTTTTAGTTTTGGTGCCACAATTGATACAAAGATTAAGAGTTCCCGTCAAGCATTGCAAAAAACTACTTTGCAGATAAAAGGGTTGAATGTTCGTTTAGCAAAGCTTGCAAAGAGTATTACGAGATTGCAAAAGGATTTATCCAGCATCGACAAAAAGCTTCTTAAAATTGAGACCCTTTTAAAAGATGCTCAGAAGCAATATAGCCAAAAACTGACTGAGTACAATCTCACGAAAAATGATATTGAAAAACTTACCCTCAAAGAAAAAACACTCAAGCAGCAACTTGTGCTATTGATCACACAATCATTTTCTAAATCTTTGCTCCTCACTTCCTTGCAAAATCCAACGGAAGAGGATGTTATAAAAGAAGAGATCCTCAAAGCGATACAAAAAAGTGCAGATATGCACCTCAAGCAAGTGAGTCAAGCTTATCAAGATACAAAAAGCAAACTGACACAAAACCAAACAAAACTTGTGAAATTGGAAAAAGAGATAGCGGAGTTATTGCGCAACAAAGAGGAACTCAAACGTTTAAAAAGTGAAAAATCGAAAAAACTTGCAAAGCTAGATGAGCAAAAGAGACGGTATAATGAAGAGATCAAAAAATTGATAGAGCAGCGAAAATCTCTTCAAAAAACACTGAGAAAACTTAGTATTCTAAAAGAATCTGCGAAAAAATCAACAGCTTCTGCTAAAGTCAAAGTCAAAAAATATGGAGAGAAGAGTTACAAAAAAATTCGTACAGTGCGCTATCGTGGACCAAAAACAATACCTCCTTTGGAAAAATTTATTATTATAAAGCGCTATGGTGTGTATCGAGATCCTATCTACAATATCGATATACCTAATGAAAATGTAGAACTCAAACCTATCATGCCAAATGCAAAAGTGCGCAACGTTCTTAATGGTCGTGTTATACTCGCTAAATGGACGCCGCATCTTAAAAATGTAGTCATTGTTAAGCATAAAAATGGTCTCTATACTATCTATGCATATCTTGACAAACTTGCACCTTATGTTAAAAAGGGGCGCAAGATTAAACGTGGCTATACAATAGGGCGTGTGAACAATAAACTTATCTTCGAAGTAACTAAAAACAATGCCCACATCAATCCTCTTGATCTTATAAGAATTAATTGAGAGTTTTAGGGCTTTATTATCTATTTTTAGATAAAATTGGCAAACTTTCATAAAGAGGATTAGAATGGCAAAAAGAGTTCTTATCAAATTTTCTGGTGAAGCTTTGGCAAATGAAAATGGGCATGGAATAGATAGCAAAACGCTCAAATATATAGCTTCTGAAATAAAGCCTCTTGTGGATAATGGAGTAGAAGTAGGTCTCGTTGTTGGGGGAGGTAATATTATTCGTGGCGTTAACGCATCGAAAGAGGGGATAATTAAACGATCTTCTGGTGATTATATGGGAATGCTGGCCACTGTAATCAATGCTGTTGCTATCCAAGAAGCATTAGAGTATTTTGGTCTCAAGACGCGAGTACAGAGTGCTATTGATATGAAAGAGATTTGTGAGCCATTTATTGTAAGACGAGCAATTAGACACCTTGAAAAGGGGCGTATAGTTATATTCGCTGCTGGAACTGGTAATCCTTTTTTTACTACCGATACAGCAGCGACACTCAGAGCCGTAGAGATTGGTGCAGAGATGATCATAAAAGCTACAAAAGTTGATGGAATATTTGATAAGGATCCTCAAAAATTTAGTGATGCAAAAAAACTTCCTCGCCTCACTTATGATGAAGCTCTACAAGATAATATTAAGGTAATGGATGATACATCTATCGCTTTGGCGAAAGATAACAGCCTTCCTATCATTGTATGCAATATGTTTGAAGAGGGAAATCTCTACGACATTATTGTCAATGAAAATTTTGAAAAATGCTCAATAGTTACAGATAAAAAAGGAGAATAACTGATGAGACTTGAACAGATAGCTGCAAAAGCATTGGAAAATGTTGGATTTGATAGATACCTCCTCTCCCTTGCAGTAGCCAAAAGAGCTAAAGAGCTTGCTTTAGGGAACCCTCCAATGGTAGATGTAGATCCAAAAAAATTTAAATATACTGATATAGCTATTATGGAAATAGCAGAGGGTAAAATTAGTATCGAGGTCAAAAAATCCTCGTAAATGAAAGAGCTTATCGATAAGATTAAAAATATAAAGAGTGTTGAAGAAGCACAAAAGCTTCTCTTTGGCCTCTATCCACCTACGAAAAAAGTTCAAAAAGCTCTCCAGTTTGCAAAAGATGCTCATGAGGGGCAGTACCGTAAAAGTGGAGAGCCTTATATTATTCATCCAATTTTAGTAGCTGCTATAACCGCTTTTATCACCAATGATGAGACGATGATTATAAGTGCGCTTTTACATGATGTAGTAGAAGATACGCCTCATAGCATAGAAGAGATTGAAGATCTTTTTGGCAAAGATGTGGCAAGCCTTGTGGAGGGGCTTACAAAAATCGTTGCAATTCGTAGTGAAGAGCTTATCCCTTCTCATTCCAATGAAAAACTCATCACCTCAGCACTCTCTTTTCGTAAAATGCTCATAGCCTCTATTGAAGATGTGCGAGTTCTTATTGTAAAACTTTGTGATAGACTCCACAATATGCTTACTCTCGATGCTCTTCCAGAAGCAAAACAAAAAAGAATTGCTGAGGAGACTCTTGTAGTTTATGCCCCGATAGCTCATAGGCTTGGTATTGCATCCATTAAAAACTATCTTGAAGATCTCAGCTTTTATTACCTTTTTCCACAAGAGTATGAAAGGATTGATCAATTTATTCGTTCTCATAAGCTAGAGCTGCAGATGAAACTCAATGAGTTTATTGATGTTGTCAAAAAGAAAATGGTGCAAAACGGCTTTCGCATTGACGATTTTGAGATACTTTCGCGTATCAAGCACTACTACTCAATTTATCTCAAAATGCAGCGCAAAGGTATCTCTATCGAAGAGGTACTTGATCTACTTGCTATTCGTATTCTAGTAAAAGAGAAGCTTGCTTGCTATAAAGTTCTTGGTGTTATTCATACAAACTTTAAGCCTTTAGTAATGCGTTTTAAAGATTATATAGCAGTACCAAAAGAGAATGGCTACCAGACTATTCATACCACTGTTTTTGACAACTCTTCTATATTTGAAGTACAAATTCGTACCTTTAAAATGCACCATACTGCAGAGTTTGGGGTAGCAGCGCATTGGAAATATAAAATTGGTGATGTTGGTGTCAATCTTGCTTGGCTTGAGAACCTCCAATATCAAAATGAAAATATCGAAGAGTTTTATGAGCTTGTAAAAAATGATCTCTTTAGTGAAGATATCTCAGTCTTCTCCCCAAAAGGCGATGTTTTTACCCTCCCACGAGGTGCAGTTGCTCTTGATTTTGCCTATGCTGTGCATACGGATATTGGAAACAGAGCAAAAGCTGCTTATATCAATAAGCAGCGTAGTACGCTGCTCAGTGAACTTAAAAATGGAGATATTGTTAGAATCGAAACGGTAAAAGAGCCAATACTGCGCTGTAGCTGGATAGATGCAGTAAAAACTTCCAAAGCAAAAGAGCAAATGCGCATTCTATGCCGTCAAAAATTCAAAGAGATAAATGCTAAAGCTGCTATTAATATTCTGGCAAGCGAACTAAGAACAGATCCCGAGCAGATAAAAGAGTGGATAGAAGAGCATGAACTTACTTCTCAGCTGCACCGCATTGCAACTGAGATTAATTACCTTAAAGAGATAAAAAATAGATACCTCAGTGAATATAGAAAGAAAAAAGGTATGCTCTATCTCCTTGCTCCAAAGCATGTGAAACTGGAGCCAAAAGAGCTTGAAAATTTTGTGATATATACAAGCTATTCTATAAATAGTGTGGAGTTTGACTACTGCTGCCATCCAAAAAGGGGTGATGAGATAGTTGCTTTTAAAGAGGGAAGCAAAGCTATTGTACATCACAAAATGTGCCACAAAGCTCAAAAACTCATAGATGAGGGAGTCTCAATGCTCTATATTGAGTGGAAAGAGGACTCATTGCCTCACTATAAGCTTATAGCCCTTCTTCCTGATCGCAAAGGTGCACTTGCGCAGTTCTTGCAATATTTATCAAAAATAGATATAAATATTATCTCCATAGAGCTGGGTAAAAATGTAGAGCAGACCAACATGTGTGAGATGGAGTTTGAATCAAATATTAGTGATAGCGAGGTTTTAAGGAAAAAAATAGCTTCAAAAGTTAAAATAATAGAATTTATAAAATCGAGTGATGCATATAATAGATAGGAGTATAGATGATTCAAGAAGCGCTGGCTGAAATCAAAAGAGGTACAGCAGAAATTATTGATGAAGAAAAAATTGTAGAGCTTCTCAAAGAGTATTTTAATTCTGGAAAAGAGTATTATGTTAAAGCGGGTTTTGATCCTACTGCACCAGATCTCCATTTAGGCCATACAGTACTTTTGCAAAAATTAGCAACCTTTCAAAAATATGGCGGTATAGTGCAGTTTATCATAGGCGATTTTACAGCGATGATAGGTGATCCTACAGGAAAGAGTGAAACAAGAAAAAAACTTGATCGCGAAACTGTGCTCAAAAATGCAACGAGCTACAAAGAGCAGGTATTTAAAGTGCTCGATCCGGCAAAGACGCAGGTCGTTTTTAATTCTAAATGGCTTGATGCTTTGGGAGCGAGCGGGTTAGTAGAACTGACTACACTTTTTAGTGTTGCAAGAATGCTAGAGCGAGATGATTTTGAAAAACGCTTTAAATCTAATAAACCTATTGCAATTAGTGAATTTATCTATCCTCTCTTGCAAGGGTATGATAGTGTACATCTCAAAAGTGATATAGAAATTGGTGGAACAGATCAGAAATTTAACCTTCTCATGGGACGTCACCTGCAAAGAAGTTATGGCTTAGGAAAAGAGCAAGCAGTCTTAATGATGCCTATTTTAGAAGGTCTTGATGGTGTACAAAAGATGAGTAAATCTCTTGGTAACTATATAGGTGTCACTGAAGATCCAAATACCATGTTTGCAAAGCTTCTTAGTATTTCAGATGAGTTGATGTGGCGCTACTATGAGCTTTTGAGTAGTAAGAGCCTTGAAGAGATAAAAGCACTCAAAGAGGGAGTATCTACTGGCCAGATCCATCCAAAAGCAGCAAAAGAGCTTTTAGCGATGGAGATTGTTGCTCGCTACCATAACAGCGAAGCTGCCAAGGCTGCAAAAGCTGAATTTGATAAAATACATAAACAAAAAGATATACCTTCAGATCTTAAAGAAGTTGAATTACAAGGACCTATTTGGATAGCTAAGGCACTTGTAGAAGCTGGATTGGAGCCATCTACTTCGCAAGCACGCCGTGATATCCAAGCTGGTGCAGTGCGTTTAGATAAGGAAAAAGTGCAAGATAAAGATTTGCAACTACAAAGTGGAGAGTATATTGCACAAGTAGGAAAACGTAAATTTGCGAAATTGAAGGTGCTATAATGGGCTTGCCATCATTAAAAATTGGAAAATACACCATAAAATATCCTATCATCCAGGGTGGAATGGGTGTAGGAATAAGCTGGGACAAGCTTGCAGGCAATGTGAGTAAAGAGGGTGGATTGGGAGTTATAAGCTCTGTAGGTACAGGCTACTATCAAAATAAAAAATATATTGAAAAAGAGGTGGCTGGACGGCCTTTGGAGACAGCAAATTTCTACTCCAAAAAGGCGCTTTTTAAAATATTTGAAAATGCAAGAAAAATTTGTGGCGATGCACCACTGGGTGCAAATGTCCTCTACGCTATCAATGATTATGGACGTGTAGTGAGAGACTCTTGCGAAGCTGGCGCTAACATTATCATAACTGGTGCTGGACTTCCCACTAATATGCCTGAGTTTACGAGAGACTTTCCAGATGTTGCTCTTGTGCCTATAGTATCTAGTGCAAAAGCATTGAAGATCATTTGTAAACGATGGACTACAAGATACAATAAAATTCCTGATGCAGTCATAGTCGAGGGGCCTTTAAGTGGAGGACATCAAGGCTTTACCTATGAGCAGTGTTTTATGGAAGAGTTTCAGCTTGAAAATATTGTTCCTCAAGTCATTGAAGAAGCGAGAAAATGGGGAGAGATACCAGTTATAGCTGCAGGTGGCGTATGGGATCATAACGATATTAAAAAGTATCTTGATATGGGAGCTGCTGGAGTACAAATAGGTACACGTTTTATTGGTACATATGAGTGTGATGCCAGTGACACATTTAAGAAAATTCTTTTGCAATCAAAAAAAGAGGATATTATCTTGCTCAAATCCCCTGTAGGATATCCGGCAAGAGGTGTGCGTACAAAACTCATTGAGCTTGTTGAAAAGTGTGAAGGCCCTGCTATTAAATGCATAAGTAACTGCGTTGCACCATGTCACAGAGGTGTGGAAGCAAAAGAGGTAGGGTACTGTATAGCTGATAGACTCAGTGATGCATATAGAGGTGATGAGGAGTTAGGTCTCTATTTTAGTGGTGCAAATGGGTATCGGCTGAATGAACTACTCAGTGTCAAAGAGTTGATGCAACGGCTTGTAGAGGGAGAGTGATTATTAGATTTTTTCTTTTTGTACTATTTTTAACTACCTTCCTTCATGCTTCTGTTGTAAATAATATCAAAGAAGCTGACTACTACTGCTCTTTAAATAATAAAGACAAAAATCTCAAAGGCTTGAATAGATTCAAGTCTTTGTACATAAAGTCTATGATAGATAATGATAACAATCTACGCATCAAAGCGCTTCAGGGGCTTATAAAGTGTTCTAAAAAACTAGGCCTTGCACATAATGAATATGATAACGAACTCTATACTCTCATTGGCGATAAAAAAAGTAGTTCCAAAGCACATAAAAAAAAGAAGAATGCAAAGAAAAGTGTTAAACTCCTTAAGAGTAGATTGGTAAAAGTTGTATTGGGAAGAGGATATATAGATTTCTTTTTCGATTCTCCCATAAAAAGTTCTTGGATATCAACCTCTACATTGAAGAGAAAGAATTCCTATAAAATTATTTATGATATAGAAGGAAAACTAGGATTTAAGAGTAAAACATATAGACTCAAAAGTGTTAAATATCTTAAAATTGCCCAATTTACTCCAAATAAAATCCGCATTGTTTTCGAACATTCCCGCCCTTTTGGGACTAATTACAAAATCAAAGGAAATAGACTCTCCATTTATCTTGGCAAAAAGAGTACATCAAAGCAAGTGGCACGTAAAAAAGAGCTACCAAAAGCTGTACCACAAAGTGTAGAAAATTCTAAAAAGGTTATTGTTATTGATCCAGGACATGGGGGAAAAGATAGCGGAGCTATTGGGTACAAACGCAAAAAAGAGAAAGATATTGTTCTTGCAATTGCGAAGCGTGTCTATAAAAAACTCAAAAATGCTGGATTTAAGGTCTATATGACAAGAAGAGGGGATTACTTTGTCACGCTGCGTAATCGTACGAAATTTGCCAATAGGGTGAAAGCACACCTCTTTATTTCCATTCACGCCAATGCTGCGCCAAAAAGAAGTAAATATCTGAGTATGAAAGGGCTTGAGACTTTCTATCTCTCGCCAGCTAGAAGTGAGCGAGCAAAGCGTATTGCGGCATTGGAGAATAGAGCTGATATGGAAAATCTTAGTTACTATAGTAAAAACGTTTTTTTGGATTTTATCAACAGAGCAAAAACAATCGAATCAAACAAACTCGCTATTGATATACAGCGCAACATCCTTTATAAAGTACGCTCTCGCTACAAAGTGGTTGATGGGGGAGTGCGTCCTGGACCATTTTGGGTGCTTGTTGGAGCACAAATGCCTGCAATATTAATAGAAGTTGGTTATATTACAAATCCCACTGAAGCGATGCGTTTAATGAGCCCTTATTATCAAAATCTTATTGCTGAAGGTGTTGTAGCAGGTATTGAGAGCTATTTTAGAAACAGTAAACGCTAAGAGAGAAACTCCCTTAGCCTTTATAGTTTTGTATTGCTTCTTCAAGAATTTTTGTAGCTTCATCTTTTCCTTTATACTCTTTGACTTTTACCCATTTATTTGGTTCAAGTATTTTATATGTTTCAAAAAAGTTTTTAATTTTATCAAGAGTATGTTGTGGAAGGTCATGAATATCGTTGATATCTGCATAGGTTGGATCTACTTTTGTAACAGGAACTGCAAGGAGCTTTTCATCCATACCACTTTCATCTTCCATCACCAAAACGCCAATAAGGCGGCTTTTTATAACACTACCAGGAATCAAAGGGTAGTCTGTAAGTACTAAGATATCTGCTGGATCGCCATCAGCAGCAAGCGTATTTGGTACAAAGCCGTAATTTGCTGGATAGTACATAGCGCTATACATAATGCGATCTACAAATATTGCACCACTCTCTTTGTCAACTTCGTACTTGATATTGGAACCGTAAGGGATCTCAATGAGTGCATGTACTTTATCAGGATTTTCGCCACAGCCAATTCTACTTAGATCCATTTATCTCTCCTCTTTTCAAATTTGCAAACTATTATAGTAAAAGAAAGATTTAGAAAAGTTTATAGCGTTTTTTTCTTCTTTTGACATCATCGAGATAGGAGAGAAAATATGTGACATTGACATAACCAAGTATAGGTCTTATAATCTGTTTTTGGGTTGGAGTTATAAAAAATGTTGTTGGTGTGTATTTAGCACGAAAAGATGCTGGATAGTCATTACGCTCTTTCCAAATTTTTACAGCTATAACCTCATTGTTGATACGACTACTTACCTTTTTGTTGTGTAGTGTTTCGTGTAGCATTTTTTTACACCAGTGGCAATTTTTACTCTCATAAAAAATCATAAGTGGTTTATTGCTTTTCTTGGCTATTGCAAGTGCAGTAGAAAAATCCTTTTGCCATTGAATCTGTGCTGCAAGCAAAAGAGGCACAGAAAGTATAATAAATTTAAGCATACTATCTCCTATCCGCAGTTGAGACCATCACAGCTACGTACTACTCCAAAATCTCTACCATTGTTATGTAAAAATTTATGGAGATATTTACCCCTTCTTTTGAAATATGATGAGTTGAGCTTTTTTAGAGCCTTTGGAAACTCTTTATGTAAGGTACGGAGTTTTTTTGCACCATTGGCAAACATTGCATCCCATTCATCGCTATTGAGCATGGCCGCACCTTTGAATGCAGGACCATGGCAGAGGCTACAAAGTTTTTTATATGCGTTCATGCCTTTGCTTGAATATCCAAATGCACAAACTGATAAAAGAAATATCCCAGTAATTATATATCGCATCTCTTATCCTTTTCCAAGTCCAAAGACATTGGATAGTGTATTGATATAGTTAAAATAGCCAGTTATTGCTACTGCTTCAAGGATCTCTTCATCACTCCATCCATACGATTTGATTGCATCGATATCTTCTTGTGTCATTTTATAGTTATCCTTTTTTGATGCACGGATGCAAAACTCCAAAAGTCTCTTTGTTTTTTCATCAGTATGCATAGCATCTATCCCTTGCAAAATCTCATCGATCTGCTCCTGGGTGAGTCCGAGCATTTTTGCAATATTTTTATGCACATCCACACACATTTTGCAACTATTCTCTTTTGAAATTAAAAGTGCAATTGCTTCTTTAATATAGTAGGGCAGATGTGTCTGTTTTATAAGATAATTTTGTACCATTGTATCGGTGGCGTTGTAGATATTTTCATCAACTGCGAGTAGTTTGAATATTTCACCAAGTGTTCCTGTTTTTTCTAGAATAGGGCGAGCTTTTTCCTGGATTGCTGGGCTCATCTGTTCAAATTCAGGTAATTTTATGTATGCCATTTAAACTCCTTTGCATTGTTGTAGATTAGTGATTGCTTTTTGTGTAAGATAGGGCTGGAGAATTTTTTCAATCTCTTGGGTGATACGTAAAGCTGCTGCTTCATTCTCTTTTTCTCCCATAATAGTAAGAAATGGTGTCCAAAACTGACTATAAAGCATGATAGTTTGGGCAATAAACTGATGCATTTGCATCGCTTTTTTCTCGATACAACCATTGGTGATAAGATGCTTTATAAGTTCTAGCAGTTTTTCATATTGTGCTTTGTTATCTTTTATGACAGCCTGTTGTAACAAAGGATCACGGCGCATGAGAAAAAGCAGCTCTTTGCGCAAAAACCTATATTCCCACCAAACATTTGCTACATAGCGGCAATATGTATTCATTTCGCACAACGATGCAGGCAAAGGAGCAGAGAGAAAGCCTATTTTTTGCATCATTTGCTTGTAGAGCTCATAAATTATCTCCTCTTTGTTTTTATAGTGATAGTAGAGATTACCAGGACTTACACCTGCCTCTTTGGCGATGTGATTTGTTGTGATTGTTTTTGTATCATAGTTATTGAAAAGCGCCAAAGCAGTTTGTAAAATTATCTCTTTTTTATCCATTACAAGCCTTTAGAGTAATTACTCTAATAAGATAGTATAAAAAAACAAGAAGTAAGTCAAATAATATAACATTATTTTATAGATAAGTATAAAGTATATTTTGAGGAACTGCGTAGTATTTTATACGCTGTCCAGGGCGGGACTCGAACCCGCAACAGATTGCTCCACTAGATCCTAAATCTAGCGCGTCTATCAGTTTCGCCGCATGGACGCGAAGCTGCTATAGTAAATATTTTACAAAATTTCGTAAGAAATTGTATATTCAATATCACTCATATAGTTATCAAGAAAATTACGTACTTTTTCAATTTTTTTATGGGCTTCATTTTCATTTTTTGCAAAAAAAAGAAGAGCCAAACTGGCTTCTTTTGCATATTCTCCACTCACATCGGCAATGGCCATATTTTGGTGTTTAAGTTTCTCTTTGAGAGAGTTGAGAATTTTGCGTCTTCCTTTGAGAGATGTGATATAGGGAAGATCCAGTGTGATGAGAAGATGTACTATGAGCATCGTTCCGTTTTTTTATATTTAAAGCCTCGTTTTTCTACTTCGTTGATGAAAAACTGCATCCAATGTTTTGCTTCATTTTCATCTGTAGAAGCAATAGAGATTACATCAAGATATCGATTATCTTCAATAGCTGGCAAAGAAGAAAACTCAATATCTTCTGGTATCTTTTTCATGATATCTAAAAGATCGTTTTCACTCGCTTCTACGCATATTGTGAGTCTATAAAGTTTGGGAGCTTTGGGGTAGAAGAGATCGAGTGCTTGCTCTACCATTGGGTGAGCCATTTGTGGAAAACCTGGAACAAAGAAAAATCTCTTTTGGAGATAAAATCCAGGGACATTATTAATGGGATTATCCAAAAGTTTTGCATCTTTTGGCAGCATTGCCATATTGATACGGTGGGGATAAGCATCTTTTCCAAATCTATCAATGATACGCCTCTTTGCCTCTTCATGCAGATAGAGTTTTCCATCACCAAAGACTTTTGCAGCTATTGCTCTTGTATAATCATCTGGAGTTGCTCCAATACCACCGAAACTAAACATTACACTTTTGGGATCATCTTTTATGAGGGTGAAAATCTTTTCTATAAGAGGTGGATCATCTTCAATAACAAAAGAGGCTTTGAGTTTCCAGCCCCTTTGAAGGAGTCTGTCACGAAGAAAGGCAAAATGCCTATCTTCACGTCTTCCGTTGAGAATTTCGGTGCCGATTATTACTGCATAAAAATTAGGAGTTTGCTTTTTCAAGGATAAACTTCTCTAGCTCTTCTACAATCTCTTCTATAGTTCTCTCACCATCGATTTTTTTAAGTAGTCCCTTGCTTTCATAAAATTTCTCTATCTCTGGTAAAGGCTCTAAATAGACTTTCATACGATTATTAAAGACCTCTACATTATCATCTGCGCCTCTAGCTCTTCCTAGCACGCGCTCTCTTGCTGTCTCTTCGCTTACAACTATCTCTATGACAGCTTTGAGTGTAATATCAGGGCTTTGTGCAAGCATTGCATCAAGTGCTTCCATCTGCTCTACGCTTCGAGGAAATCCATCAATAATGATAATATCTTTATCACTATTTAAAATCGCATTTTTAATAGTATCCATAACAATTTCAAGAGGTACTAGCTTACCGTTATCAACATAGCTAGCAATAGTAGCGCCAAGTGGTGTTCCTTTGGCAATCTCTGCGCGCAAGAGTTCACCTGTAGAGTAGTGAACAATTTTATTACTGTTTCTTTTTGCTACTAACTCTGCATCTGTAGTTTTCCCACTTCCTGGGGCTCCAATTATTAAAAATAGTTTTTTCACTTCTACTCCTTTATTTTTTCTACTTCAATTTTTTTTGCTTGTCCTCGACAAAGTGCAATTTTGGTACCATTAGCTTCCACTTGAATGGGACCAAAAAAACTTTTTTGCAATACTTTAACAATATCTCCTCGCCGAAAGCCCATAGCTTCAAGCTTGCATTGCATCTCATTACACTCATTTTCAAAGCTAACAACTCGTACTATGTCACCGCTTTTTGTATCACTTAGTTTCATACCTTTTTCGGCTCTCTAATCCTTATATGGAGTTCTTTAAGCTGCTCTGGGTCTACTGGACTTGGAGCATGGGTGAGTAGACATTGCGCTTTTTGCGTTTTTGGAAATGCAATAACATCTCTAATATTGTCGCGTTTTGTTAGTAGCATTACAAGTCTATCAAATCCGAGCGCAAAACCTCCATGAGGGGGTGCACCATATTGGAGTGCATCAAGTAAAAAGCCAAATTTCTCACGTGCCTCTTCATCACTAATTCCAAGGATCTCAAATATTTTCTTTTGAATTTGCGGTTTATGGATCCTGATACTTCCACCACCAAGCTCAACACCATTGAGAACAATATCATAAGCTTCACTGGTCATCGCTTCGATATCTTCACTATCTACATTCTTCGGCATTGTAAAAGGGTGGTGGAGTGCTTTGATTTTGACCTCTCCCTCTTCAATTTCAAACATCGGAAAATCAACAATCCATACAAACTCATATCTATCTTTATCTATGAGTCCAAGTTTTTTTGCTACTTCTGCTCGGAGTCTCCCCATATAATCAAGCACAGTTTTTTTAGCACCAGCACCAAAGAATATGAGATCTCCTGCTCCTACGCCACAACGCTCTATAAGTCTATTTTTTTCATCTTCACTCAAAAACTTCACAATAGGACCTTGTAGATCTCCATCCTCTTTGACTTTGACCCATGCAAGACCTTTTGCACCAAACTTCGCTACGAAATTGGTGAGTTCATCGATATCTTTTCTCGTCAATGCATCAGCACCTTTTTTGACTGGAAGAGCTTTGATACGGTTAAGTTTTTTGTATTGTGCAATATCGCGAAAGACTTTGAGCTCAGTATCTTCAAAAATATCAATGACATCGACAAGTTCAAGATCGTAGCGAAGATCTGGTTTGTCGCTACCGTAATTCTCCATTGCTTCATGGTATGGCATGCGGCGAAAAGGGGTTTGAACCTCTATACCGCTAGCTGTAAAAATCGCTTTGATGAGCCCTTCAGCAATTGCAATCACTTCATCTTCAGTGCAAAAGCTCATCTCCACATCGATTTGGGTGAATTCAGGCTGTCTGTCAGCTCTTAAGTCCTCGTCACGAAAACATTTAGCTATTTGAAAATAACGATCAAATCCTGCTACCATCAAGAGTTGCTTAAAAAGCTGTGGTGATTGTGGCAGAGCGTAGAATTCTCCAGGATAGAGCCTGCTTGGTACGAGATAATCTCTTGCACCTTCTGGAGTAGATTTTGTGAGAACTGGAGTTTCAACCTCCAAAAAGCCATTTTCATCAAGAAAGTTTCTTGCAGCAATTGCTACCTTGCTGCGAAGTTCAAAAGTCTCATATGCATCTTTTGTACGAAGATCTAAATAGCGATATTTAAGACGAATCTCCTCATTAACGTTTGTATCACCTATTATAAAAGGGAGTGGTGCACTTTCGTTTTCAATGGTAAGTTCATCCACAACTACTTCAATTTTACCAGTTTTTAGGCGTGGATTTTCAAGTCCCTCACCGCGCAAGCGCACCTTTCCTTTAGCAATAAGTACATACTCATCTCGTACTCTTGTAGCGATTTTATGTGCCTCTTGGCTATCAGCTGGATCACATACAAGCTGTATAAGTCCAGTTTTATCACGCAAATCTATAAATATGACTCCTCCATGATCGCGGTAGCTATTTGCCCATCCACAGAGCACTACCTCTTTGCCTACGTCGTTTTCATTTAGTTGAGCGCAGTAGTGTGTTCGCAAACTCTCTTCCTTTAAATTTTTGGCTCAATTATACAAAAACTAATCTTTAAAAAGTATGATATGTTAAAATATGACAAAAAAAGAGTGTTCCATGGATATCAAGTGTGCAGGAATTATCATAAAACCGGGTGGGGAAAAGCTTAAAGATACGTATAAGCGTATCAAAAAAGCTTTTGAAAAAGAGGATATTGCTATCAAAATTGATAGATCGAGTGCACAGATAATTGGTGAGAAAGATGGTTTGAGTTTTGATGAGTTGTGTCAGGCATGCGATATTCTTGTCTCTTTAGGAGGAGATGGAACACTTATTAGTGTAGCAAGACGGAGTTATGAATATCATAAACCTGTACTTGGTATCAATGTAGGGACTCTTGGTTTTTTGACAGATATAAAACCAGAAGATATTGAGAGTTTTGTAAAGAAAATAAAAAAGAATGATTTTCGCATAGATACGCGCATGATGATAGAGATTGCTATACTTGGAAAAAAAGAGCGCATCCTCTCATTTAATGATGTAGTTATCACAAGACCAGCAGTCTCAAAAATGATATATATTGATGTGTTCATAGAAGATAGCCTCATGAATAGCTACTATGGGGATGGACTTATCATTTCAACACCGACAGGATCTACTGCATACAATCTCTCTGCTGGTGGACCTGTAGTCTATCCTTTTTCAAACGATTTCATCTTCACACCTATTTGTCCTCACTCTTTGACGCAGCGTCCATTGGTACTTCCTGCAGAGTTTGAGTTCAAAATTACTACGAAAAGCAAATCGGCTCTCATTGTCATTGATGGACAAGATATGTATGAATTTACACCAAAAGATATTGTAATAGTGAAAAAAGCACCAATTGGTGCCAAACTTATTCATCGCAAAGAGCGCAACTACTTCAATGTGCTTCGCGAAAAACTTGGATGGGGAATATAGCTTTGGTTGAGCGGCTTTATCTCAAAGGACATTTTGGATTTGAAGAGGTAGTGCTTAGTTTTCGTAACTCTCTTATTGTTTTTACCGGGCCAAGTGGAGCAGGAAAGAGTGTTCTTATAAATGCGCTGCTGGCTCTTTTTGGCATGAAAAATCCAGAAGCGAAAGTGAGTGAGATTGTTGTACAAGCAAATGTGGATCTTGAAAAGTTTGGTATAGAGAGTGAAGAAAATATTGTAATTATACGCTCTATGAAAAAAGAGAAGAGCCGCTATTTTATCAATGAGCAGAGCATCTCGAAAAAGTCTTTACAAGAGCTTTTTTCTACAATGGTTTCTTATCTCAATCAAAAAGATCAGAGTTTTTTCGCTAGCACCAATATTTTAAATATTGTAGATGATTTTGTAGAGAGTGATGAGTTTGTAAAAAATAAGCTTCTTTTGCAAGAGCTGTATCAGCGCTACATAAAGACAAAAAAACATTTAGAAGAGATTGAGCAAAAAGAGCAAAAATCACAAGAGTTGCGAGAGTTTTTGGAGTTTGAGATTGCAAAAATCGATCGCATCAATCCTCAAGTAGGCGAGTATGAAGAGTTGATGCAGGTAAAAAAAGAACTCTCTAAAAAAGAAAAAATTGCACAAGCTTTGCAGCGAGCAGAAAATATTTTTGAATATGAGAGTGCAGTGCAAGAGGCACTAGAACTCATAGGCAAAAGCAGTGATTTTTTCACTGCAACTATGAATGAATTGCACGATATTTTCTATGCAGAAACTTCACGTCTAGAAGAGCTAGAAGAGGTAGATATTGAAACAGTTTTAAGCAGAATCGAAGAGCTCTCATCATTAAAAAGAAGATATGGAAGTATTGAAGAGGCAATAGAGCAGCATAAAAAGAAAAAAGAGGAGCTTGAAGCATTAGAAAATATCAGTTTTGAAAAAGAGCATTTACAAAAAGAGCTCGATTCTTTACAGCAGCAGTTGCAAGATATTGCTGCATCTATTACAAAGACACGAAAAGAGGCAGCAAAAAGAGTGCAAGAGAGAGTCAATGAGTACCTCCATCAACTCAAACTCCCTGCAGCAACTATAGCAATAGAGAATAAAAAACTTGATGCAAGTGGAGCAGATGAAGCAGAAGTATTACTTAATGGTATAAGTTTTAAAAATATAAGCTCTGGAGAGTATAATAGATTAAGACTTGCTTTTATGGCTGCCTGGAGCGATGTGGGAGGGAAAAAGGGAATTTTAGTACTCGATGAGATAGATGCAAATATCAGCGGTGAAGAGTCTATGGCAGTAGCAAAGATCCTCAAAAAACTCTCTTCTAATTATCAAATTTTTGCTATTTCACATCAAGCACAACTTGCAAGTCTAGCTGATCAACACTTTTTAGTAACAAAAGAAAATGGTAAAAGCAGTGTTAAAGAGATTGAAGAGGAACAAAGAGTTGAAGAGATTGCAAGAATCATAAGTGGAGAAAAAATTACGCAAGAAGCAAAAGACTTTGCCAAAAAACTACTTAAGGAGAGTATTTGATAATAGATACACATACCCATCTTGATCATAAAATGTTTTATGAAGATGTTGATGAGGTAATTGCACGAGCAAAAGAGGCTGGTGTAGTAAAAATGGTGATACCTGGAGCTGATCCAGCTGATTTACCTCGAGCAGTGGAACTGAGTGAAAAGTATGAAGAGATCTTTTTTGCAGTAGGAGTGCACCCTTATGATATGGATAATTACGATAGAGAATATCTTAAAAAATTTATTTCCCATCCAAAGTGTGTAGCTGTTGGAGAGTGTGGGCTCGATTACTATAGATTGCCCGAAGATCCCACAGCAAAAGAAGAGAATAAAAAGAAGCAGAAAGAGGTTTTTATCGATCAAATAACGCTAGCAAAAGAGTTTGATTTACCCCTTATTGTACACATCAGAGAGGCAAGTCAAGACGCGCATGATTTATTGCACGCACATGCAGGAAAAAAAGGGGGAGTGTTGCATTGTTATAATGCTAGTCCGCTGCTATTGGATCTCAAGGAGCGGTTTTATTATGGTATTGGAGGAGTGTTAACATTTAAAAATGCTAAAAAACTTGTTGAAATTATTCCAAAGATTCCATTTGATAGAATTGTTTTAGAAACTGATGCACCATACCTTACGCCTCATCCTTTTAGAGGCAAGCGTAATGAGCCAGCATATACCAAATTTGTAGCACAGAAATTAGCTGAGATTCTTGGAAAAAGTTATGAAGAGATTTGTGATATCACAACGAAAAATGCTATGAGGCTTTTTGATTTTGCAGGCAAAGGGTGAAAATGAGAATTGTATTAATCTTATTAATATCTATTCATTTTGCATTAGCTTCTTATGATGCGAAGGGTAAGAATAGTATAGGACACTATATTACGAAAAGTTTAGATCTGCCTACATCATTTTTATATAGTAAAAAATTCCAAAAAATAAAAAAAGAGTATGCACGTTACAAAAATCACCACTTTTTTGATGTGCAAAAAGTAGAGACATATTTCGTTCCAGAGCTTGTAAAAATAATTAATGCATACAATATCCCCGATGTTTTTCTGTTTATGGCTTTGGCTGAATCTAATTTTGCTGTAAAAGCAAAATCACATAAAAAGGCTGTAGGAATTTGGCAGTTCATGCCTGCAACTGCAAAGAAGTATGGTTTACGAATAGATGAATTTGTGGATGAGAGAAGAGATCCATACAGATCTACTAATGCTGCTATCAAATATCTCAAAAGACTCCATAAAATGTTTGGGAAGTGGTATTTAGCTGCTTTGGCATATAATGCTGGAGAGGGTGCTGTGAAGCGAGCTATAAAAAGGGCTGGTACAGATGATGTAAGAGTGTTACTAGATGAGAAAAAGAGATATCTTCCTAAAGAGAGTAGACGCTATTTGTATAAAATAGTGATGTTGGCACTCATGGCAAATGATGATGAATATATGCTTAATAGCGATCTTGCATATATTCTCACAAGAGGGGAAGAGTTTGATATTATGCCTGTAGAAATTAAAGGTGCAGAGCTGCTTGATTATGTAGCAAACAAAATAAAATTGCGTCTCAATTACCTCCAAGAACTCAATCCCCATATTAAAAGGGGCTTTACACCTCCTGATGTTAAAAAATACTCCATCTATATTCCAAAACTTAAATTTAATGAATTTAAAAAACTTTATAAACCCTCTAATAGTGTAAGAGGATTTTTGGTCTATAGAGTTAAAAGAGGAGATAGTCTCTATAAAATTGCCCATCGCTATGGAATCAAAATAGCTCTTATAAAAAAGTTCAACCATCTCTCTTCCAATCTATTACGACCAAATCAAAAACTCATTCTCCCAATTGCCAAACGCTCACGTCGTATATATAAAGTAAAAAAAGGAGATACAATTCTCAAAATTGCCCATAAATTTGGTGTTGATGCTAAAAAACTAAAAATTTGGAACGATAAAAAAGATAACTTTTTAAGAATTGGAGAGAAGCTTGTTGTCCTCTATTAAAAATAATGTTGTTTTGATTGGTATAATAAGCCTCTTTTTTTGGGGATGCGGCTCTAAACAAGAGATTAGCTATTTTGCTCCATCAAAGCCGACTTTTGGCAAACCTATAAGTTCAAACGCAGTACACCGAGCCACTATGCGCCCCTATACAGTCAATGGAATTACTTACTATCCAACAGTTGTTGAGGTAGGCACAAAATATAGAGGGATTGCTAGCTGGTATGGACCAAACTTTCATGGGAAAAAAACAAGTAACGGTGAGATTTATAATATGCATGATTTTACTGCAGCACACAAAACGCTTCCTATGAACACAATGCTAAAAGTTACAAATTTACGTAACCATAAAAGTGTAGTGGTAAGAGTTAATGATAGAGGCCCCTTTGTAGGAAATAGAATTATTGATCTCAGCTATGCAGCTGCTAAACAAATAGGCATGATAGGTACTGGTACAGCACCTGTGGAATTGGAGGTATTGGATTTTGATAAAAATATTGCTTCGCTTCCAAACATGCCGCATAAATCGATAGTTCTTACAAATTTCGCAGTGCAGATAGGATCCTTTAGACGCTATCAAGGAGCTTCTATTACACGTGAACGTAATACTTTAGTAGATGGACGCTACCGTGCAGTTGTCAAAAAATTTATACTTGATGGAGCACCTCTTTATAGAGTTTGGCTAACTGGTTTTCAAAGTGAAGATGAAGCAAGAGATTTCATACGAAGTGGTAGATATCCTGGAGCATTTATTATAAGGAATTAAAATGGTAAAAGTTGAGCGAAAAACAAAAGAGACCGATATACAAGTAGCCCTTGATATTGATGGAACTGGTGAAAGTCAAATTGATACTGGTATTGGCTTTTTTGATCATATGTTAGAAGCCTTGGCCAAACATGCGAGATTAAATCTTGAAGTCTATTGTAAAGGAGATATTCATATCGATTTTCACCATAGTGTAGAAGATGTGGGTATTGTACTGGGTGAAGCATTTTATAAAGCAGTTTTTCCTGTAGAAAATAGAGAGCGTTTTGGTGATAGTGTAGTTGTAATGGATGAGGCTGCAGTAAGCTGTGCACTCGATCTCTCTAATCGTCCCTACCTGGTCTATGAAACATCTTTAGATGGAAAAGTAGGGGAGTTTGATTGTGAACTCTTTGAAGAGTTTTTTAAAGCTTTTGTTTTTAATGCACGAATCACTTGCCACATTGTTGAGCTTCGTGGGAGAAATAAACACCATATTGCTGAAGCCTCTTTTAAAGCTTTAGCAGTTGCACTGCGCAGAGCTTTAAGAATTGATACACGAGCGGGGCTACCCAGTACCAAGGGAGTTTTATGATAGAACTCATTGTACTTGATGTTGATGGATGTATGACTGATGGTAGTATTATTTATACAAATGAAGGTGATGAACTTAAAGCATTTAACGTCAAAGATGGTTTTGCAATAGTGCAGTGGATACGTCTTGGTAAAAAGGCTGCGATAATTACAGGTAGGGAGTCGAAAATTGTTGAACGTAGAGCCAAAGAGCTTGGAATAGAGTATCTCTATCAATGTGTCAAGAGAAAAGATGAAGCGATTGAGGAACTAGCGCAAAAGCTTCATATACCTTTGGAAAGTGTTGCTGCAATTGGAGATGATCTTAATGATTATCGTTTGCTCAAAGCTGTAGGAATCTCTTTTGCTCCTGCAGATGCAGTGACATATATCAAAGAGCGTGTAGATATAGTGTTAAAGAATGATGGTGGAAAAGGTGCTGTAAGAGAGATGATTGAATACCTCTTACAAAAAGAGCATCTCTATGAAGAATATCTCGATTATTGGGTAAAGAAGTGAAAATATATATTTTTTATCTTTCACTTTTTGGATTTATTCTTTTTTGGTTGATTTTTTTTAAACCTTTTGAGGTAGAGATAGCTAATCAGCCACGAGCAAATGTTGAGTTGGGTAAGTTTGTCTTTTCTATTTTTAATACACAAGGTATGAAACTACATCTTGAAGGCGATGAAGCGATCCAAAAAGCTACTACAATGGTGATAAAGTACCCACGCATACAAACAGATGATAAAAAGCTCTTTGCAAAAAAAGGTGTTTATGAAGGAAAAAAGATACTAAAACTACAAGGTTCGATTCATTACATGAGTGAGGAATTGGAATTTTTTACTCAAAGTGCTCAATATTTCATTGAGAAGAAAATCCTTTATGTACCAACACCTTTTAGAGTTGTATCTGCGAAAATGGAACTCAATGGGAGTAAGATGCAATATTATCTTGATTTAGATAAAATAGTAGCTTATGATATTAAAGCTATAGTAAAGAGTGCAATATGAAAAAGATATTCTTCATACTTTGTTTATGCTTTTTTTCGCTATATGCAGCACAAATAGAGATAACATCAAAGAAGTTTGAAGCAGATCAAAAAAAACTATTTTCTAAGTTCATTGGTAATGTAATATTTAAAAAAGGCAGTGATATTATTAAAGCTGATGAAGTTTATATATATTTCAACAAAGAAAAAAAGCCGCAGAAAATTGATGCAAAAGGGCATGTAACGTTTGTTTTACATGACCAACAGGGCAAGAAATATAAAGGTAAAGCCAAAGAGGTTATTTACTACCCTAGTAAAAAGGAGTATTATCTTCGTGGTAGTGTGGAAATAGTGCAGTTTCCACAAAAAAAGAGGATTTATGCGCAAAACATCTATCTCAATCTCCAGCAGAGTAAAATATCTGTAAAAGGAACACAAGATACTCCTGTAAAGATGATTTTTACAATAGAGGAAAAATGATAAAAGTAAGCAAAGCAACATTTATCACATCTGCACCTACTATAAAAGAAGCGCCACCAGCAAGTATGAGTGAGGTGGCCTTTTTAGGTCGTAGTAATGTAGGAAAAAGCTCACTACTCAATGCATTAACGCAAAGAAAAAATCTTGCAAAGAGCTCTGCAACACCAGGAAAAACAAAGCTCATAAATTTTTTTGATGTTGTTTACAAAGTTGATGAGAATATCTATCCTCTTCGTTTTGTAGATCTTCCAGGTTATGGGTATGCAAAAACGAGTAAATCTCTTAAAAACGCTTGGCAAAAGAGTCTAACAGAGTTTTTGCAAAAAAGAGAATCAATTAGAGTATTTGTACACCTTATAGACGCAAGACATCCAGAAATGGAGTTAGATGCGCAAACACGACTATTTTTACAACGTATCCAAAGAGGTGATCAAAAGGTAATAGAGGTTTTTACAAAAGCAGATAAACTAAAACAAAAAGAGAGAGCCAAAATAAAGCGACTCTATCCTGATGCCCTTTTGATTTCAAGCATGAACAAAGAGGGGATAGAAAAACTTCAAGAAAAGATACTCGAACATGTCTTTGGTAACATACAAAAAACCGATTCTCACTGATATTCCAGCTATGCAAAGTCTGGTGGCGCAATATGTTAAAGATGGTATAATCCTGCCAAGAAGTGATGACGAAGTGGCAACAAATATACGATCATATATTGTTGCTTCAATAGAGGAGAGCATAATCGGATATGTTGCACTCCATATTCATAGTATACGTTTAGCCGAGATACGCAGCCTCATAGTTAAAGAGGAGTTTCAAGGAAAGGGAATAGGAAAAGAGCTTGTAACACGGGCTCTTGAAGAGGGCAAATCTTTAGCTGTCCAAGAGATATTAGCACTTACGTACAACAGGGAGTTTTTTGAAAAACTGGGATTTCATGAGATACCAAAAGAGCAGATACCAGAACAAAAAATCTGGCAAGATTGTATAAAATGCAAGCATTTTCCTATATGCAACGAAGTGGCGATGTTAAAAAGAGTCAATTAAGAATCTTTATCTATCTTATCTTACTTTTTGTATATGAACCTTTAACAACTATTTTTATCTATCTCCCCCCTCTCTTGGGGGTAGTTGTATGGCTGCTTTTTCAAAAACGGGATGTAATTACTTGGCTTTTTGGTATTGCATATATTTATTTATACGAAATTGATCACGATTTTGTAAGATATACACTCTTTTTCAATCTTTTTATTACACTCTCTTTATTGCAAATTTTATATAAATATTTTGTTTGGAATGTGATGTTGAAAATTGCTAGCAGCGCCTTTTTCTATATAGGAATAATCCTCATCCATATAGTTTTGGGATATATTTTACAAACAATTTATCCATTAGATTTTTGGATAGTTGGCTACTATATGCTTTTAGATATCTTGGTATTGGTGATATATGAGAAGTAGATTTATACTCATTCTCTTTTTTATTGTTTGGGGTATTTTACTCTCTCGTATATATTTTCTCTCTATTAAGTCCAATAGCTACTATGAAGCTTTAGCAAAACAGAATATGATAAAAAAGGAGTGGATTGTTCCTGTTCGTGGAGAGATTCTTGATAGATACGGAAAACCTCTAGCAGTGAATAATATTGGATTTAAGATAAAAATTGTACCTCATCTAAAAAAAAGAGAAAAACTACTTGGCTCAATTGAGAAAATAACTGCAAAGTTTAGTGATCTCAATACTTCAAAACTCATAAAACGCTACAGAAAACATGATTCACCTTATAATCACGATCCTATTGAAGTTGTACCATTTATTTCATATGAGCGTATGATGCCCTATTATACAAATCTTTTACTCGATCCTCTTATAAAAATAGAGCCAGCTTTTAAACGCTTTTATCCACAAAAAGAGATAGCATCACATGTAATAGGATATGTCTCCAAAGCAAATACAAAAGATGCACAAAGAGATAAAGTTGCCAAAATTACTGGAATTATAGGCAAATCTGGTATAGAAAAATATTACAATGATTATCTAGAAGGAGAGTTGGGATATAAAAAACTTAAAGTCACTGCTTTTAATAGAGTTATCGATATCGTAGAAGAAAAGGAGCCAATACAAAATAGAGATCTCTACTTGACTCTTGATTTGAGACTGCAAGAGTTTATCCATAAACTTTTTCAAAATAAAGCAGGTGTAGCAATTGTAATGAAAACAAACGGAGAAATTTTAGCAGCTGGAAGTTTTCCTGAATTTGATCCTAATCTCTTTGTCTCTGGAATTAGCCGTAAAAAGTGGAAAGAACTTATAAGTGATCTCAATCACCCTTTTACAAATAAACTTATAAATGGTCTTTACCCTCCAGGATCAACTATCAAAATGGGAGTTGCACTCTCATTTTTAGATTCACGTAAAATATCTCCCTATACACCTTTTTATTGCAATGGAGCTATAGAGTTGGGAAAGCGCAAATTTCGGTGTTGGAAACATACAGGTCATGAAGAGGTGAGACTTATTAAAGCTATTAGAGAGAGTTGTGATGTCTATTTTTATGAAGGGAGCTTGCGTGTTGGTATAAACAAAATTGCTTTTGATCTTCGTAAAATGGGCTTTGGTAAAAAGAGTGGTGTAGATCTTCCAAATGAATTTATTGGTGTTGTTCCTGATAAAGAGTGGAAAAAGAGAAAATATGGATTGAATTGGTATCAAGGGGAAACTGTAGTATCTTCTATAGGACAAGGGTATGATCTTGTCACACCTATGCAAATTGCTCGTTATACCGCTTTACTTGCTACGGGAAAACTTCCAACTCCCCATTTTGCAAGGAGTTTTACTTATAAAAACTATATTCCAAAAGAAGAAGATGTTTTAACTCCATTGCAAAAACGCAATCTTAAATTTATACGAAGAGGAATGTATGAGGTGTGTAATCATCCAAAAGGTACAGCCACAAGACATATCTCTTTGCCAATAAAAATAGCAGGAAAAACAGGTACTGCACAAATAGTAGGTATACCACAAGATGAAAAAGAGAGAATGAAAGAGGAAGAATTGGCATATTACTCCCGTTCACACGCTTGGCTTACTACATATGCTCCCTTTAAACAACCTCGCTATATAGTAACAGTACTTGTGGAGCATGGTGGACATGGTGGTGCAGCTGCAGGACCAATTGTAAATGCTATATATACAAAAATGATTGAGCTTGGTTATTTTAGGGCACGTGATTAAGTACAAAAACCCCCAGTGTTACTAGGAGCACAATTCCTGCTGATTTATTATAGAGTCTATTAGCAGCGATAAAAACAAGCATGAGTGATGCTATGAATGCTGTAGCAATATCAAAAGCGTATGTTTGAATATTTACAAGCAAAGGATTGACAACTGCTGCAGAACCAAGAACTACACTAAAATTTGCTACATTTGAGCCTATTATGTTACCTATACTCATATCAGCTTTTTTATTGATAGCTGCTACGACACTTACAATGAGTTCTGGAAGACTAGTACCAAATGATACAAGAAAAAGTCCAATTATCCACTCACTTACTCCAAGATGGCGTGCTATATTACTAGCACTTTGCACTGCATAATCTGCTCCATAGATGACCATTATAAATCCGATAAGCAAAAACACTAAAGTGGGTGGCCAATTAAACTTTTCTTGCAAAATCTCTTCATCTATCTCTTCTGCAACAATTGATGGTTCTTGCGAGAGAAAGAGAAGATATCCCCCCATCAATAAGAGAAAGAGCCCCCCTTCTAAGCGTGTTATAGTACCATCAAAAGCAACAAGGAAAAAAATAAATATTGGAAAAAGAGCCCATGAACTATCTTTTCCAAATATATCACGTGAAGGCGAAAGCTTTTTTGCAAGTAAAAAAACAATTCCCAAAACTAAGGTAATATTGAGTGTAACACTTCCTATAACATTAGATACAGCAAGATCACTTTTATGTTTAAAACTAGCAGCTATGCTTGCAGCCATTTCTGGAAGACTTGTACCTAATGCTATGAGTGTAGCACCAATAACAAATTCGCTTATGCCAAAATGGAGTGCAATTTTTTCAGACTCTTTTATAATGAGATCGGCACCTTTAATAAGTGCTGCCATGGAAATAATAAAAATAATATAATCCATTACTCTTCTGTCCTTACTATAAGACTTTTTGGAAGATTGAAATGCTCAATAATCTCTTGCTCTTTTTTGCGCATTTGTCCACTATCTGTTTCGTGATCATATCCTAGAAGATGTAATAAACCGTGAGTAAAAAGCAGAGCAATCTCTTCATCAAGAGTATGACCAAATTTTTTGGCTGCTTCTTGTGCTTTTTCAATGGAGATGACGATACTACCAAGTGGTGTCATAGGTGCATTTTGCAGGGGAAAACTTAAAACATCTGTAGGTTTATCAATGCTGCGATAGAGTTTGTTGAGTTTGCGAATCTCTTCATTATCGACTATGAGTAATTCAATATCTTTATCTGTCAAAAGATCGGCAATTTTTTCGATAATAGTAATATCAAACGAAATTTTTGTTCGATTGTCTAGTTCGATCATTACAATCCATTTTTTGATGATATTGTACCAAAAAGGATAGGGGATATGGTAAAAACAATAAAAGGGAAAATGTTTTTTCTCGTACTTATATTTTTGGTGTATGCAGGTGTTGTTGGTGTAAGAGATCTCATGAGAGATTACAAAGAGTATCAAGCAGCACAGCAACGAAAATATGATGTTTTATTGAGTATTAAAATTTCCAATCTTGTACATGAGTTACAAAAAGAGCGTGGTAGAAGTGCAGGGTATCTTGGAAGTGGTGGAAAAAAATTTGTAAAAAAAATAAGAATACAATATCAATTAACTAATAAACGTCTCAAAGAGTTAACAACTTTTTTATCTTATGAACAAAATCAAAAAAGAAAAAGTTCTATACATTCACGAATAAATAAGATTCTTACATCATTGCGCCAATTAAATACGATAAGAAACAAGGTACTTGCATTAAATATTGATACGAAAAAGGCCATAGGATTTTATACAAGCATTAATGGAGCTTTTTTGCTTGCTATTGGTGAAATAGCTAAAAAATGTGATGATGCTCTTATAGCTAAAGAGCTAATAGCTTATGATGATTTTCTACTTTCAAAAGAGCGAGCTGGAATAGAAAGAGCAGTACTTTCAGCAACTTTTGCTAAAGATGCTTTTATGCCGGGTTTTTTTGCAAAATTTATTAGGCTTATGAGTGAGCAAAAAGCCTTTTTAGATGCATTTGTAATTGCGGCTCCCGCAAAACTTTTACATATCTACAAAAATACTTTGAAGGGTCGAGCCATTGAAGAGGTAAAAAGAATGGAGCAGATTGCACTGAAGCGTCAAGCCACTGGCGGATTTGGAATAGATCCAGACTATTGGTTTGATACTATTACGAAAAAGATTAATCTTTTGAAAAATATTGAAGATAAAATAGCTCATATAATCATTCAAGACAATCAAAAAATCATAAAGCAGAATAAGCAAGAACTTTTTGTTACTCTTTTCATAACATTATTGGGGGTCTCTCTCGTACTATTTATAGGTTATTTGATTATTGAAAGAACAATCAATACCTATATCCAAACCATCAATACTAATCTTGAAGAGATTGTAAAAACAAAAGATTTCTCTAAACAGATCCCAATAACTTCACAAGATGAGTTGAGTAAAATAGTTTATCACATCAATACGTTGATAAATTTTGCAAAGGATGCAATTTCCCATGCCAAAAATGGAGTACAAAACGATTCAAAGGTAGCCCAAGAGCTTGCACAAACGGCTATGGATATTGGTAACAATATGGAGCAGGAGGCATATTTTGTGTCACAAAGTGCACAAAATGCTCAAAAAATCAAAAGTCCACTCCTTAATTCTGTGGAAAGTCTTGATAATGCGCAGACAGATATGCAACAAGCAAATAATCTTCTACAATTTTCCAAAGAGAATATTTTAAAACTTGTCAAAGAAGTAAAGCAGAGTGCAAATAAAGAGGAGTTTATCGCTAATGAACTAAATAAATTAGTCAATTTAACAAATGAAACTACAAATGTATTAACACTTATTGAAGAGATAGCAAATCAAACGAACCTTTTAGCTCTCAATGCTGCCATAGAAGCAGCACGTGCAGGAGAGCATGGTAAAGGTTTTGCTGTTGTGGCTGAAGAGGTAAGAGGATTAGCTGAAAAATCGAGACATCATGTTGAGAAAATCAATACTACTATTACACAACTTCTTACACAAATCAATAGCATTAGCAAAGAGATAGCTAAAAATGCAAAAAATATTATAAATCTTTCAAATTCTGTTGATAATATAGAAGCAGATGTGGATTCGATATCGAGTGTAATGGATGAAACAGTAAAAAATTCGCTTCACTCTTCACAACAGATTAAAAATATTCTCAAAAATATTGAAGATATAATAGCTGATATTGATAAGATAAATGAGCTCTCTTCACTCAATGCAAGAAATGTAGAAGAGATTGCTACTTCAACAGAGTATCTCTATAAACAAATTGAACTTTTACGCAATAAATTACAAGAGTATAAAACATGAAACTTGTTTTTATAGGAGCATCAGCAGGGAGTATTTGTAGTCTTGATAAGATTGTAAAAAGCTTCAAAAATATTGATGGAGCTATAGTTATGGCGGTACATCTCCAAGAAAACTATATAGATGGATTCGTAGAAATTTTACGAGAAAATAGCTCTGTACCAATTAAAAAAGTTGATAAAAAAGCTATTTTAGAAAAAAATCAAATCTATATATGTGATTCAAAAAATGTGACAATATATGATAGTGCTAATGATAAAGAGATATTGCATGATACACAAATAGAGTCTCTTTATAAACCAGATATTAATCAACTTCTTTTATCTGTTGTGCAGAATAAAAAGGATCTTTCAGAAGTTATAGCAATTTTACTCTCAGGTATTGGAGATGATGGCATTGAAGGTCTCAAAAAACTTCATGAAAATGGAGCAAAGAGTGTTGTGGCTTCTAAAGAGAGTGTAGCGGTATATGGTATGCCAAAAAGAGCAGTGCAACAAAATGCATGCAGTGAAATACTCAGTTTTGAAGAAATAGTAACAATGATAAAGCAGTTCTTGCAAGATGCATAATTGTCTCAAAAAGATAGAGCGTCTCTTTTATGAAAAAACAGGAATAACGTTTGCTAATAAAGAAGCGATTTTCTATATAAAAATTACAGAAATTATGAAAAATGCTTCTATTTTTTCTTGCGAGGAGTTATTACAATCACTGCAAAGCAATGAGAACCTTTTTAAAACTTTTATAGAGGAGTTGACTGTATCACAGAGCTTCTTTTTTAGAGAAAGTTCACACTTTGATATTCTTGTTGAACTTATCCACAAAGAGCATATCATTGCTCCATCTATCCTCTCTCTTCCTTGTGCTAATGGGGAAGAGCCTTATAGTATTGCTATTGTCCTCTTGCAAAATGGTATAGAGAGTTTTTCTATTGATGCGATTGATATTAATCCTAAAGCTATTGAGAAAGCTTTGAATGGCAAATACGAAAAAAGAGCATTAATAAATCTTGATGAAAACATTAAAAAGAGATTTTTCAATTGCAAAGATAGATACTGTGATGTTAAAAGTTTTTTAAAACAATTTGTTAACTTTTATACTCTAAATCTCTTTGATGATGCTATTCTTACATTTGGGCAGTATGACTTTATATTTTGTCGTAATCTTTTTATCTATCTTGATGCAGTAAAAAAAGAAGAAGCACTTCATATATTTCACAAGGTACTCAAGCCTGAAGGGTATCTTTTTGTGAGCTTTTCAGACTATTTTAAAAAGCATGCAGGTTTTGATAAAATTATCTGCGATAATAAAATTTTTTATAAGAAGTTACCAGAATGAAAAAAGCGGTTTGTATACTCAGTGGAGGGATGGATAGTACTCTTGCGAGCTTTATAGCAAAAAATGAGGGCTATTTTATTATAGCAATACATTTTAATTATGGACAGCGAACACAGACAAAAGAGCTTGAAGCATTTCGTACTATTGCCAAAGAGCTTGGAGCAAAAACATACGAAATAGATCTTCCTTTTTTCAAACAGATTGGTGCATCTGCTTTAGTAGATGAGAATATAGCTGTACCAGTTGATGGAATAAAACCAGGAGTTCCAGTTACTTATGTACCATTTCGTAATGGTATATTTTTAAGTATAGCTGCTGCAATAGCTGAAAAAGAGGGAGCAGAAGCTATTTTTATTGGTGTTGTAGAAGAGGATAGCAGTGGATATCCTGATTGTAGGGAAAGTTTTATTGAAGCAATGGAAAAAGCGATAAATCTTGGTACAAAGGATGAAACAAATATCGCCATCAAAGCTCCTCTTATTCATCTCAAAAAAGAAGATATTGTAAGCAAGGCTTATAGCCTTGGAGTTCCTTTGGAATTGACGTGGAGCTGTTACCAAAACGAAGATGAAGCTTGCGGCGTATGTGATAGCTGTCGCCTTCGCCTCAAAGGGTTTGAAAAAGCAGGATTAAAGGACAAAATTCCATATAAAGCGACTTAAATTTTTAGCTATCACGCATTTCAAGATAGTTTTTAAGACCTAGTGCACTCCATGATCTATTTTGTTGCCAAAATGGCTCAATCTTACTCCAAACCTCTTTGAAATCTTGTGATTTACTACTTTGCTCTTCTATAACTTGAAAAAGAGCTTTTTTGGCAGCTTCTACTATCTCTTCTGGCCAATTTTTCAAGGTAACGCCCAATTTTCTAAGCTCTTGGAGAGCTTGTGCATTTTTTGCTTGAAAGTTATATACCATCTTTGCATTAAGCTCATTTGCGCAGCTTTGCAGAAGCGATTGAATATCATGCGGAAGCGTTTGCCAAAATTTTTTGTTGAAAGTAAGTTCAAGTACGCTTCCTGGCTCATGAAAACCGCTATAGTAAAATTTTGCAACTTTATAAAATCCCATTTTTATATCAAGTGCTGGTCCAACCCATTCGGTAGCATCAATAGTACCTCTATCAAGAGCAGTATATATTTCTCCAGCAGGCAAAAGTATAGGATTGACACCCAACTTTGCCATAACTTCTCCTCCAAGTCCTGGAATACGCATCTTTAAACCTTTAAGATCCCCAAGGCTCTTTATCTCTTTGCGAAACCAGCCACCCATCTGTACATCTGTATTTCCTCCTAAAAGGGGATAGAGATTGTATTTACTATAAAGTTTCCTCCAGATTTCAAGTCCTCCGCCATAGAGCATCCAGGCATTCATTTCATTGGATGTAAAACCAAAAGGAAAGCCACCAAAGAGGCTAAAAGCTGGATTTTTACCTTTCCAGTAATATGGCCCTGAGTGAAAAGCTTCGATTTGACCAGCACTACAAGCATCAAAAACCCCTAATGCAGGTACTAAAAGATTTTTTGCAAATACTTTGACTACTACTTCTCCTCCACTGGCATTGTGCACCTGTTTGGCAAATTCATTGACACCTTCACCCATAATAGGAAAATTAGCAGGCCAGCTTGTTGCAAGTTTTACTGTTATTTTTCTTTTTTTGGAGATGTACACCTTTTTTGATTCTTCTCTTTTACAACCTCCGAGCAAAAGTGCTGTTGCTGCTGCAGTAACTCCAAGAAAACCTCTTCTTTTCATGATAATCCTTTAATACATTGCTGCAATGACAGCGAAGCATGCAAAAAACATGAGATGTGATGCACCTTCGATATAGTTTGTTTCACCATTATCAGTTGTTTTCCAAGCGAGTATGACAGTTAAAAGGAGTGCACCTATTTGCAGTGCATTGAAATCCAATGTAAAGGGAATATGATTGAAATAGGCTAGTGCCATGAGGACCGGAACTGTCACAAGAATCGAGACTGTACTTGCCCCCATAGCTATATTAACAACGCGTTGGATCTGATCATTTTTAGCTGCTTTGACGGCAGTAATGAGTTCTGGAGAGACACTAATAATAGCAATGATAAGACCTGCAAGGCCTGAAGAGATCCCAAATGATTGGAAAAGAGTGTGAGAGTCATGTGCAAAGATTTCAGCCATGATGCCAGTGAGAAAAATGAGTAAAAAGATTACAATCAGATTTGCCCAGATAGGCAGTTTTTCAAAAATATATGTATCTTCATGCTCTTCATCTTCAAGTATTTTCTTGCGTTTTTTAAGGCGCAAAATTCTACTTCTAGCGGTTGATTTGAAAAAGTGTGAGTGTGTTTTTGTTTGAAAAACATAGATAATAATATAGTAGGTAAATAACATGATAGATATGATAATACTTGCTTTGAGCAGTTTTGAAGAGCCATCAGGAGTATAGACTAAGAGACTAGGAACCAAAAGGGCAATGGAAGAGATAAAAAGAATAGTGGTATATGTGCTTGAGGTATCTTCATTATGTTCTTGCTCTGCAAACGCCAATCCTCCAATAAAAACGGCAAGTCCGAGTAAAACATTCATATCTACAATCACTGCAGAGATAATACCACTTTTGACAATTTCAAGGTTTTCTTGTTGCGCATCTCCTCTTGTTGTAAGTATCATGAAGAGTAAAATAATTTCAACTGCTACTGCACTAAATGTAAGAACAAAACTGCCATATGGCTCTCCAAGTCTTTCAGCTAAAATTTCGGCAACTTCACTTACAGTAACTGAGAGTGCTACTATAGAAAGAGCAGCGATAAATGTGGCTGTATGTCCATGATGTGTTGAGTGAAAATAAAATGCTGCTAATGCGGCTAATAAACCTACGGCAATATCCCAATAGTCTTCAACTAAATCTCGAAAAACGGGCGAACTGTCACTTTGCAACTACTTCCTCCTTAAAATAGTGTTTTTTGTTGCTGCTGTTTTGCAAGAGTTTTGATATCAAACTCTTCACATAATGCATAATTGAACCTGCGATTATATAAAAAATTCTTGACTCCATCAATTTTGATTGTATCAAAAGTTTTAAGATTGCAAGAGAAACAGAAAAAGAGTAGTTGTGCCCATGGGGCTTTTTCTTGCAAAAAAATGGATTCTCTTGGCAAGAGTGTGATGTCTGGCTCAGTAATGATAACGCGATCACTTGTACCAAATTCACACTCGGTAAAGTCTCTTTCTAAAAAATGTGGATGAAAATGAGGAAAATCTTTGAGATGGGAAAAATCGAAGAAAAAATTATACATATCAATGAGTCCTAGAACCTCTTGAAACTCTTGCAAAAAGAGTGGCGAAATTCTCTGCCTTGCATAGAATTTACCTCTATAGATAAAAGTTGTCTCAAAAAGTCTTTCTTGTATCACTTTTATAGTAGCTATAGGGGATTTTGTGTTATCTAAAGCTAATTGTAATGCAAACTCTTTTGGAGCTGCAACAAACTCTTGAGTGTGATACTGCTCCAAAAAATCAAAATAGCTATTTTGAAAGAAGGCTATCTTTTCATCTTGAATTACAATTTGCGCAAGTTCTAATCCAAGAGGTGAAAGAGTAATAATATGGGCTTGATTTTTTATAAGTAAAAACCGTATAAGTTTTTGTACAGCTTCAAGCAAAGAGTTAACTTTAATCCAGGCAATCTCTTCATCGCTTCTTTGGATCCATCCTTCATAAACGATTGCATAGGCTCCATTAGCAATGGCATCAGAGACTTGAGATTTATCTTTTGCAAAGAAAAGAGATCCTCTTTTTACTGATGCAGGATGAGATGTAAACCCTGTGATTGTAGATATAGCAGGGGAGTTTTTCAGTTCTCCTCCTATTAAGGAGACGAGACTAAGAAGTCTCATTTCACTGGTGTTCCCTCTTTTTTGCGTGTTTTAGGACCGATGAGCGTTAATCCCTCTTCATCACGTGCAGCAAGTACCATTCCTTCACTTAAATATCCCATCAATTTTGCTGGCTTGAGATTAGCAACTACGCACACCTGCTCCCCAATGAGATCTTGTGGAGTATAGAACTCCTTGATACCTGCAATTATTTGCCTTGGTTTCTCTTCGTCTAGATCTACCAAGAGTTTAAGAAGTTTTTTGCTTTTTGGTACCTCTTCAGCCTCTTTAATGGTTCCTACTTTTATTGAGACTTTAAAAAAGTCATCTATTGTAATGACTCCATCCTCTTGAGTATTTTGTGGTTTTTGCGGTTTAGTCTCTTTTTTTACTTCTTGCATGAGAGGTGTTTCAATTTTAGGAAAGAGTGGTGGGATTTTTTGAATTGTAAATTTTCCTAATAAATTCTCTTTTTCGATGTAGTCTACAAAACTCTCTTGCGTAATAGAAAATCCAAGTGTTTGTGCAATTTTTTGTGTAGTTTTTGGCATTACAGGATGCAAAAGGATGGCAGTTTTAGCTAAAATATTTGCAACTAAAGCAATGAGCGCCATCGCTTCATCCTCTTTACCCTCTTTCATTTTAACCCAAGGAGTGTACTGATCGATTGCTTTATTTGCGATTGTAAGAATCTTCCAGAGCTCTTCCAAAAAGCGGTGCCATTTCATATCTTCTATTAACGGAGGAAGCGTTTCGATAATTGTTTTTGTCTCTTCAAGCTCTTTTCCATGAAATTTTTTTACATCTTTGCTATCAATAGTATAGTCAAAATATTTTCCACTCATACCAATGATGCGATTGAGGAGATTTCCAAGATCGTTCCCAAGATCATTGTTGATACGATCTATGAGTGCTTTTTGACTAAAATCTCCATCTTGTCCAAAAGGAACTTCACGAAGAAGAAAATAGCGAAAATTTTCCAATCCATAGGCATCTGCTACGACTTTTGGATCGATGACATTTCCTTTAGATTTACTCATCTTTTCACCATTTCTCGTCCACCAACCATGTGTTGCTATATGTTTTGGCATTGGCAATTCTAGGCTCATCAAAAATGCTGGCCAATAAACAGCATGAAAGCGTAAAATATCTTTGCCAACAAGATGGTAATCAGCAGGCCAATAGTGCATCAGGGCTTCATCAGTTCCATATCCAAGAGCTGTTACGTAATTAAGCAGTGCATCAAGCCATACATACATCACATGCTTTGGATCGTTTATTGATTTTGGTAAAGGAATGCCCCAGCTAAAACTCGTACGCGTAATAGAGAGATCTTGCAGACCTCCTTGCACAAAGCGAATTACTTCATTCTTTTTTGATTTTGGTAATACAAATTTCTCTTCATTTGCATAAAGCTCTAAAAGTTTATCTTGGTATTTGGAAAGTCTAAAAAAGTAGCTCTCTTCCTTTACTATAGATGTCTGTTTACCGCAATCGGGACAAAACTCATTATCAATGAGTTGAGATTCTGGAAAAAACGATTCGCAGCTTATGCAGTAGTGTCCTTCATATGTCCCTTTATAAATGTCGCCTTTGTTATACATTATTTCAAAAGCTTTTTGTACACCTTTGATATGATCAGGATCTGTAGTGCGTATGAATTTATCGTAGCTTATTTCAAACTCATCCCATAAATTGCGAAATTTTGCGCTGATTTCATCTGCATACTCTTGAGGACTTTTACCTCTTTTTTTTGCAGCCTCTTCTATCTTTTGTCCATGCTCATCAGTTCCTGTGAGAAAAAATGTATCAAACCCTCTTAGTCTAAAATAGCGTGCTGCAGCATCTGCTATGATGGTAGTGTAGGCGTGTCCAATATGCGGAACATCGTTGACATAGTATATTGGTGTGGTGATATATTTTTTCATCGACTCTCCTTAAAATTCAAATCCTCCCCCTTGCCCTTTATTCATGCTCTTATACACTGCGTCAACATACTCATTGCGAATGCGGCAGCCTATAATTTTTTTACACTTGAGGCAGGAGTTGAGATTGTGCTTTTGTTGGCACTCTTTGAGCTCTTTTGTTGCTATAGTTAAGCGCTCTTCATATCTATCAAGCTTTTTTTGCATAGTACTCTTTTACTTTTGTTATTTCATAGTGCGAACCAAAAAAACATGGTGTTGTTTCATGGAGGGAGTTGCAATCAAGTTCAAGTAGTCTTCTCCCTGTTGCATCGATTGCTTCTCCTCCAGCTTTTTCATATATATTTGCAAATGGAAACACTTCAAAAAGTTTGCGTAGCTTTCCTTGCGGTTTGTCTTCTGTCCCAGGATAGCTAAAAAGTCCTCCACCTTTGACAAGAATTTGATGGAGATCTGGAACCATCCCTCCAGAGTAGCGGAGACGATATCCTTCTTGAAAGAGAGATTCCACGAGGGCTTTATGGTGAGGATACCAAAATTTTTGTGTTGCACCTGGAGCATTGAGTTTTCCTTTTTGTTCTAGTTGCAACTCTTGCATAAATTCAAACTCACCATTGCGCAAAATAAAGCGCTCAGCCTTTACTGTTGCAACAACAAGTTCTACACGAGGACCATAGACTATATATGCTGAAGCTACAAGGTTTTTTCCACTCCACGTATTTTCATAAATGCCAAAAATTGAGCCTACACTCAAATTTACATCCACAAGACTACTTCCATCGAGAGGATCATATGCTACAAGGTATTTTCCATCTTCGTGAAACTGGGTCTCTTCACTCTTCTCTTCACTTGCGATCTTTTTGATAGATGAAGCTTTAAAGAGCTCCTCTTCTATGATTTTGTCACTGAGAACATCGAGTTTGAGTTGTTCTTCTCCGCAGGTATTTACACTGCCTTCGTATCCAAACTCCTCTTCTACAATAGCTTTGCTAATGCGCAATGCACTTCTTTTTATAGCTTCAATTATCTCTGTCATCTCACACCTCTTGCGCGTTGTTCATTATCCACTCTATTATTTGATCAGTATCGTTGAGATCGAGTGTTTCTATATGTTTTGGGATACTGCTTTTATCTATCGTTGTATCGATGGCTACCGCTTTTATGTAGTCAAAATAGCTCTCATCTACCTTTTGGCGAAAGACACCTATGCGAGGCAGAGGGAGATATTTTAACCCTTCAACAAGCAAAATATCAAAATCATCTATCATTTTAATAATATCTTCTAACTCTTTTTTTCTATGAGAAAAGTAAGTAGTCCGCGTAGGGGAGGTGACAACCACTTCAGCTCCAGTTTGGAAGAATTTATAACTATCCTTACCCTCTATATCAAATTGTGCTTTATCTTTGGGATCATTTTTGATTATTGCTATCTTATACTTGCCCACCAATTTTTTAGCGACTTTTTCTATGATAGTGGTTTTACCACTATTGGATGGGCCTGTAAACGCTACAGCTTTTCGCACATGTACCTCTTTTTTAAGAAGTATTTTATCCTATAAAAAGTTAAGCTAAGCTATAATTGCGAAAAATAAGAAAAGGTAGGTATGAAACGTCTTGTAATAATTATTTTTTCAATAGCAATTTTAACAGGATGTGCAGTTAAAGAGGAAATCAATATTTTTGCTAAAGATAAACCTTACGTAGAGGCATTACGCTATACTAAAAAAGGTGACATAGTTCTCTCTTTGGAAAATAAAGCAATGATTATTGCTACCTACCTAAACCCTTTGCAAAAGAGAAATGATAAAGAGTATTTTTTTATGAGAGTCTATATTGATAATGATTTTGAAGATCCAAAAAAATCGGGACTTTTTAATCCAGATTATACTTTAACACTCAATGGGCACAAACCTTTAACCATTAAAGAGGTTGAGAGTGATAGTAAGTTAGCTAAAACCATGCCATTTGTACAAAAATGGTACAGACTCTATCTTGTAACTTTTCCAAAATCAAAGGGAAAGAAACTCCAACTCATTTTCAAAAACCGCAACTATCCTCCGGCCGTTGTAACATTTGAACGATATGAGGTAGATTGAGGTTTTTTCCAAAAATTTTCATATAGATTATGTAATTTGCTAAGACGTTTTTTCCATACTCTCTATTCTCATTAGAAGGTATCATCTCCATTGCCATCAATGGCTCATATTTATGAAAAATCTTTATAACAGAACGTTTTGTATATCCAATCCCTCCATTGTAAGCGTAGGCAACAAGCAAAGGATGGTAAAGATATGATTGGAGATAGTGAAGATGATGCTTTGCAAAAGTGAGGGCTATTTTTTCATCAAACATCATATCAAGATCAAAGTTTTTTATCTTTTGCTTTTTAGCAATGTGTTTGGCTAAAAAGGGGAGAAACTGCATCGCCCCTAGTGCATAGGATGATGAAATTGCACTAGGGATAAATCTGCTCTCTTGCTTTGCAATAGCGTATATGAGAGCCTTTTGAGAAGTGTTTTGGTCTTGAAGATACTTTTCATACGGCAAAATAAAGGGGTGCCTTGTATAAGAAGAGAGTTTTTCATCTATAATTGCATATACATTTTGTGTATTGCGATAAGAAAACTCCTTTTTTAGCTTTGTAAGATCTTCGCTACTTATTCTTTTTTTTATAGCAAGCCATACAAAAGGATCTTTGAGCTTAATTTTCTTTTTTCCCTTGAGTTGGGGAGTGTAAAAATTTGTGTACTCATTACCTGTAATATATGAAGCTAAGAGAGTATAGATATTGAGGTCTTTTGATTTGAGAAGTTTGTCTAAAAAGATCTGTTTTTTTGTGATTTTGTAGAGCCAAAAGAGGGCTTTGTCTCTATCTTTTTTGAAATATGCTTTTGCAAGACTTCTTTGTAAAAATGATTGTGCTATGTGTGGATAGCCTCTTTTAAAAGCAGCCAATCCTATATAAAAAGCACTTTTAGCATTGAAATATTGTGGTGATAAACGGATAAGTGAGAAGACTATTTTGTTGTGCTCTTCAAAAATGGCTGTAGTTGCAAAAGCATTAAATGCAGGATATTGAGAGAGTTTTTTGAGAAACTCTTTGGAATAGGCTCTATTGAAATACTTTTTTCGATATTTTGAAGAAGATCCAAGAAAGATTTCCAAAAATTTTTGTGGATTATTGTGCAGTACACCGAAAGGATTGTTTGTTAGCATAAATTTTATATCTTGTTGAATGGAAAATCCAGTAAGCCTTTTAAAAAGTGCAATACGCTTTTTTGTTTGTAGCAGAGAAGCTTTTGCTATATTCATCCCTGCTGCAAGACAAGCGTTATCTTCTTTGATGAGTTGTGAAAGAGGTTTGTAGAGGCATAATACTGCTCTTTTTGTTGCGTTATCGTCTATCTTTTGTGCATAGTGAAGAAGAATTTTTTTGTTTACTCTCTTTGCCAGAGTCAATGCATGCTGTGCCTGGGCAGGGGTGATGTTTTGATCTAAATAGCGCCAGATATAGTAGTCTCTTGCAGTTGAGCGAGGTTTGCTTTTGAGAAACTCTAACGTTATCTCTTTTGCAAAAAGAGTGAGAGGAAGTATGAGCCACAGGAGCTTAATCAAGCTCCCAGCCTCATCGCAAATTGCATAAGAAGTCGCACAAAAAACATATCTATAAATTGCAACCCAATAATAATGATGAGTGGCGCAAGATCTATGCCGCCAATAACAGTAGGAATATAGCGTCGTACAAGGGCATATACTGGCTCAGTGAGACGAAAGAGTGTCTGTACAATTGGATTGTAAGGATCAGGACGTACCCAAGTAATAAGAGCAGCTATGATAACAACCCAAATATAGATATTAATAACCATGTGTAAAATCTGTGCGAGTGCTTGTAAAAATGTAGCTATAACAATCATTATATCACCTCTTTGATATGGGGTTTAAGATATTTATAAAGCAGAGAAATCTCTGGTCCGTGCTCTGCGCCAGTGAGCAAAAGACGCAACGGTTTAAAAAACCGCTTTCCTTTCAGACCACTTTGTTGCATGAGCTCTTGTTTGAAAGTATTGAAATCTTCAGGTAGTTGCATATTCTCGATAATATTTTTTAGGATAGCTGCTTCTTGTGCGAACTCTTTGAAATCTTTTTGTTTTGAAAATATTGTATCAAGTTTTTCTTTAAGCTCTTTGAGTGTACTTGCCTCTTCTAAGTAAAGTTTTGCAAGCTCTCCTAAACTTGGGTGGATTTGAAGAAGTTTTGCAAGCTCTTGGGGATCTTTTTGCATTAAATGTGTGCGGTTGATAAAGCGCAGTTTTTCCATATCAAATCGTGCAGGAGCTTTGGAGATATTTTTGAGATCAAACCATGTAATTGCTTCATCTAGGGTAAAAATCTCTTTAGGCGTTTTATTACCAAGAAGTATGAGATAGTTTGTAATGGCCTCTGGTAAAAAACCTTCATCTAAAAGCCATTTTACAGAAGATGCATCGTCTCTTTTGCTCATTTTTTTGCCCATTTCATTGAGAATAATTGGCAAATGGGCATATTCAATCTCTTTGTCATATCCTAGTAAATTTCTTATATGAATCTGTTTGGGAGTATTAGAGAGATGATCCTCTCCACGGATAATGAGAGAGATATCATAGAGCATATCATCTATTGCACAGGCAAAATTATATGTGGGAGTGCCATCAATACGTAAAATGATAAAGCTATCAACTTCATTTGGCTCAAAGCATAAATTGCCTTTGATAATATCTTGAAATGCTATTGCTCGTTCAGGTTTTTTTACTCTAACTACAAATGGCTCACCTCTTTTTTGTGCCTCTTCTAAAGTGATGCTCTCACATCTTCCACTGTAGCGATAGGCTCGTTTTTGTTCTGCTGCTTCTTTTCGCTCTTTTTCAAGATCTTCAGGTGTACAAAAACATGCAAAGGCTTTTTTTTCTTCTAAGAGTTTATATGCAAAATTGTGATGAAAAGAGAAATTGGCACTTTGATAGACAACATCATCGTACTTTAGTCCAAAAGTATCTAAAATTGCAAGAATCTCTCTATCTTTTCCCACGATATTGCGCTCTTTATCTGTATCTTCTATACGAATAATGAATCTTTCTTTGCGCTGTTTTGCTACAATAAAGTTAAAAATTGCGACGCGCAAGTTGCCAATATGCATATCACCTGTTGGACTTGGTGCAAATCTAAGCATCTTTATCCTTTTTTGGTTTGTGCAATTGTAATATAAATTTCGTTAAAAGGAAAAGATTGAAAAAGAGGGTACTGTCAAATATAGTTTCCCGTGGATTTGGAAAATTTGCTAGCCATAGATTTCATCCACTTTTACAAAGATTTATTAATTCTTCCTATGTAAAGCTCCTCAAACTCGACATGGATGAGTTTAAAGATCCAAATGAGTATGAGAGTCTCAATGCACTTTTTACAAGAGCACTGCAGAAAAGAAGAGATATAGAAGATGGTGTTATAGCCCCAACAGACTCTTTGATTACCCAAGTAGGTATGTTGCAGCACAACATTGCACTACAAATAAAGGGTATGCAGTACAGTATTGATAATCTTTTAAGAGAGTGTGATGCTTCACGTATATATAATGGAGAGTATATTAATTGCTATCTCTCTCCTCGTGATTACCATCGCTACCATATGCCATATACTCTACGTATTAAAAGGGTTGTTCATATTCCAGGAAAACTCTATCCTGTAAATTTACGGTACCTCCGTAAAAAATTTAATCTTTTTATAGAAAATGAGAGAGTTATTCTTGAATGTGAGTCTCAAGAGGGAAAGACTATTTTTATCGTTTTAGTAGGTGCTTTAAATGTTGGACAGATGACATTGGTATTTGAGAGTCGCATAGAGACAAATAGAGCAAAAGAGATTGCAATATATGAGTATAAAGATCTTTGGTTACAAAAGGGAGAACTTTTAGGATATTTTAAAATGGGATCGACGGTATTGCTCTTTTTTGAGAAAGATTTTTGTAAGCTTGTGGTACAATCAAATACTACAGTAAAATTTGGACAACAAATAGCAAAGGTCAAATATGGAGAGTGAAAACAATATTCCAAAAGAGGACATATTAATAGTTGAGGCTGAAATCGTACCTAACGGACTTGGTGGTTGGATGATTCGCTGTGTCAATACAGAAACTGGGGAAGAGCGCTATTGTAAAACGATAGAGGAGTATAGTGCCTTTTTGAATGAGTGTGTCTATACAACGTCAAAAGAGAATTTCCAAGCAGTATGGCTCGAATCTCCTCAAGCAACGCCTCAAATGATAGCTGATGTGCGCGCTAAGTTAATGGCATATTACAATCAAATAGAACAAACATAGCAAACTGCTTCCACAAAACATCATTTTTACTTCGTACAAATATAAAATTTCTGTGTTTTTAATTTTGAAGAAACTAATCGAAAAAAGTGGATATGAAATGAAATAGTAAAACTACCAATAACGATAACGATTATCATGATTAAGTTACCTATAAGCAATATTTTTCTATTATTTCGTACATGAAGAAAAGAGAAAAAGGACTGAAATGAAAAGAGTAGTAACTTTTAGCATAATGTGTGTCATGGCAATGGCACAAGAGTCTTTGCGTGAGCAACTTGGTACATCTGATGAAGAGCGACATATGCAAGGTGAATTGCGAGCGGGATATATAGATGGTGACAAAAGTGCAGCTGCGATTGGTGGACATATACATTTTGATACACCATCATTTAATGGACTACAAATTGGTGCTGTGATTTATGCTATTGCTCCAATACAAGGGAGTAATAGCGATTTCTTTGGCTCATACGATGGAGGTTTTGCTTTTTTAGGAGAATCTTATATCAAATATAGTGATACAACTAATATGTTACAAGTAGGGCGTATGAGTATAGATACCCCACATGCTGATAGTGATGATATTAGAATGGTTCCAAACTATTTTGAAGGAGTACATTATCAAAAGAGTTGGGATAATGTAAATATTGAAGCTGGATATGTTACAAAAATGGCAGGATGGGAGAATGGAGGTGATATAAAAAAATTTGTTCGTCTCAATGAAGTATTTGGTATAAATAAAAAAATTGATGGAATGTTTTTTACCGGTATAGGGTATGAAGATGAGAATAACGGAGCTTTCCTTTGGTATTATCATATTGATCAGATAGCCAATGTTTTGTATGGGGAGTTGTCGCATACTTTTATCTGGAACAAATTTTCACTTCTTGCATCACTACAGTTTGATAGAGCAACTGATACAGGTGATGGTTTAATAGGAAATTTAGATTCCAAGACTTTTGGTATCTTTTTAGAAACAACGTATCAAAATATATCATTGCAATTGGCAGCAAATAAAGAATTTGGTAATACACCTAGTATGTCAAGTTTTGGAGGAGGAGCATTTTTTACTTCCATGGAAGATCTCACTATTGATGCTGTAGATGCTAAAAAAGCACGAAGTTTTGTACTAGGTGCTTCATATAGTTATAATGAGAGTATCGATTTTGGTATAACGTATGGAAATTTTCGAGCAAAAGAGAAATCGCAATTTGATACAGATGAAATTGATCTCTATGCAACTATGCAAATTTTTGGAGTAGAGAGTGAAATTGTCTATGCTTCTATTAATGATAAATTACCAAATGGGGAAGACAGAGATATATTTCGCATAATAATAAAAAAAAGTTTTTAGGAGTGTCGTATGAAATTAACTGATATGAAAATAGGCGATGAAGCAATCATTAAAAAAATAAAAGCTGATGATGTTATTAAAGCAAGGTTAGTATCTATGGGAATTGCAAAAGGCAATAGAATAAAACTTCTTGATCACACCTTACAAAAACAGACATGGGAAGTTGATGTGGAAGGTACACGTGTAGCACTGCGTAAAGAAGAAGCACAAGCTATTGAGGTGGAGCGATGAAGCAGATAAAAGTTGCAATGGTAGGGCAGCCCAATGTAGGAAAATCCTCCATTATAAATGCTATGAGCAATGCAAGATTACATGTAGGGAATTTTACTGGAGTAACAGTAGAAAAGAAAGAGGTGAGGCTCCAAAAAGGGGAGTATGATATAAACATAGTGGATCTTCCAGGAATCTATTCACTTAATGCTTATACTCCTGAAGAGCAGGTAACAAAAAACTATCTATTATATGAAGATTACGATCTTATTATTAATGTAGTTGATGCGAATGTATTGCAAAGAAATCTTATACTCACTTTGCAACTTCTTGATATGAATCCGAAGATGATACTTGTTGTTAATATGATTGATGAAGTTGAGAAGCAAGGTGGCATGATTGATGCAGTAAAACTTTCTGAATTAATTGGTCGCCCTGTAGTTTTGGCTTCTGCAAAAGAGAAAAGGGGAGTAGATGATATTATAGATTTGGTTATTGATGAATATAATACTCCAAAAGAGCGAAGAAAAATCTTCTATAATGAAAAAATAGAAGATGAGATCACATCATTGCAAAAAATTCTACTGAAATCTCCCCATTTTACAGATGAAGATCGCGCGAGATTTTATGTTATTCGCCTTTTTGAAAAAGATGAAGATGTCTATAAAGAGGTACATGATCTACCAATATTTTTAGAGTTTCATGAAGCACTCGGCAAAAGTATGCATCGTTTGCAACTGGAATTTGATGAGGAGAGTGTAGCTGACATCATAGCAAATGAGAGGAACTCTATTGCAAAATCTATAGTAATGCAGGTCATGCAAGCGCCTCGTAAAGAGTCTCTTACAGATAAAATCGATAAAATTTTGATACACCCTATATTTGGTTTGCCTCTTTTTCTCTTTTTTATGTGGGCACTCTTTCAAATCACTTTTGAAGTGGGATCAATACCAGTTGATTATATTGATCAAACTTTTACGAATTTTGCTGATTGGCTCAAAGGGATTTTACCTCCAGGCGATTTTAATTCTGTGATAACTGATGGTGTTATACCAGCAGTGGGATCAGTGATTATGTTTTTACCTAATATTTTGATTCTCTTTTTAGGTATCAATCTTTTAGAACAAACTGGATATATGGCACGTGCAGCATTTTTACTTGATGGATTTTTGAAAAAGTTTGGATTACAAGGAAAAGCCTTTATACCACTTGTAAGTGGCTTTGGTTGTACTGTTCCAGCCTATATGGCAGCAAGAACCCTTAAAAACCCAAAAGATCGACTTATTACTATGCTCGTACTTGGATTTATGAACTGTAGTGCACGATTGCCTGTGTATGTACTTTTGATAGCTGCCTTTTTTCCGACACATAGCGCAGGAAATGTACTCTTTGCTATTTATATAGGCGGAGCTATTTTAGGTCTTATTGTTGCAAAAATTCTCCGCATTGTCCTTTTTAAAGGTGAACCTGAACCATTTGTCATGGAGATGCCACCATATCGTTTTCCATCAATGAAGGCACTGGCAATGGAGCTTTGGATAAAAGCAAAACTCTTTTTGAAAAAAGCTGGGACTTTCATTGCAGGAGCTGCTATGATTATCTGGTTTTTAAGCTCCTATCCAAAATCACCAGATCTCGTTAAACAGTATGAGGCTAAAATTTCTGCAGCCTCAACACAGGAGCAAAAAATTGCATTACAAAACGAATTAGCTGCAAAAGAGCTTGAAACTAGCTATCTTGGTAAATTTGGAAAAACAATTGAGCCAATATTTGCTCCACTAGGTTTTGATTGGAGAATGAGTGTGGCCGTTATAAGTGGGCTTGCTGCTAAAGAGGTAGTTGTATCTACGCTTGCAACACTCTACGCAGTTGGTGAGGCAGATGAGAAGAGTTCTACACTCATTACAAAACTTCGTCAAAATGTGGATTTCAAAGCAGCTATTGCCCTTATAGTTATTATCATGATCTATAGTCCTTGTGTCGCTGCTATGAGTACATTTTATGCAGAGATACCACAATGGGCATGGCGAACTTTTTATACTATCTATCCAAACGTTTTAGCTTGGTTCATGGCATTTGGAGTCTATAGAGTTTTAGCACTCCTTGGGTATTAACATATAGTATAATTGCAGAAAATCCTCAAAGGATTTTCTGTGAAAAAATTTTTTGCACTTATTACAGCACTTCTTTTATTTGTAGCTTGCACTAAAAACCCTTATACACATAGATCACAACTCATTCTCATATCTCCCCAGCAAGAGATCCAGATGGGTCTGAGTGCTAAGCAGCAGATACTTCAAAGAGCAAAAGTATCTCACAACCCCTATTACAATCGTCTTGTCAAAGAGGTTGCAACGCGTATTGCTAGAGTTGCAGATGAGGAATTCCATCCAGGATATAGATGGGAGTTTTATGTATTAGAGTCTCCACAAGTAAATGCTTTTTGTCTTCCGGGTGGGAAGATATTTGTTTATACTGGACTTTTAAAGCTTATTGATAATCCAGATCAACTAGCAGCTGTTATAGGCCATGAAGTAGCACATGCAATACTGCGTCATGGCAGTGAGAGAGTATCTATGGCTATGATTGGTGAAGTTGGAAAGAAACTCTTAGCACAAGGCTTGAATATTAATGAGAGAGGATGGGGGCCACTTTTTGATCTTGCCTATGGTGTAACAGCACAGTATGGTGTTCTCTACCCATACAGCAGAAAATTTGAATATGAAGCTGATCAACTTGGACTCTATCTTATGTATAAGGCTTGCTATAATCCCTATGAAGCAGTAAAGTTTTGGTATAAAATGATGCGGCAAAGCAGGAAAAAAGTTCCAGAGTTTCTCTCTACCCATCCATCTGACGAACACCGGATAGGAGCTTTACGTAAATATATAAAAGAGCTTGTTACCATCAAACGGGATTGCTCAAGGAGATTTTAGTTATTATTTGTTAAAATCGCATCAATTTATAAAGGAGTACTATGGAGTGCGAATTTCCTACAATTAACGCAAATATGGATGAAATAAAGGCTATTTTTGAAAAGACTCAAACAATTGCTGTAGTAGGTCTCTCTCCAAATCCTACCAAAGATAGTCATAGAGTAGCTGCCTATTTACAAAATGTTGGCTTTAAAATAGTTCCCATCTATCCCAAAGAAGAGGAGATTTTGGGAGAAAAAGTCTACAGATCTCTTGCAGAAATTCCTTTCAAGATAGATATGATCGATATATTTCGTAAACCAGCTGCTGTAATGCCCATTGTAGAGGCCGCTATCCAAAGAGGAGATATCGATACAGTGTGGCTGCAAAAAGGCATCGTGAACAATGAAGCTGCCAAAAAGGCGCAAGAAGCTGGTATGAAAGTAGTGCAAAATCGCTGCACAATGGTAGATCATAAAATGCTCTTTGGTGCGCAATGATAACACTACAAGATATCCAACAAGCTGCTAAGCGTATTGAGTCAGTAGCGAGTAAAACTCCCTATGCGTATGCACCGATTTTAAGTAAAAAATGTGGATACAAGATCTTTTTAAAAAAAGAGAATCTGCAAGTAACCGGTGCTTTTAAACTGCGAGGTGCTTTTAATAAAATTGCAAAAATCTCTCAAGAAGAAAAAAAGAGAGGCGTTGTAGCAGCAAGTGCCGGCAATCATGCTCAAGGAGTTGCTTTTAGCTCCAACTACTTTCAAATTCCAGCTACAATTGTCATGCCAGAAAACACACCTTTGACAAAAGTCAATGGTGTGAAATCTTATGGTGCTAGTGTCATCCTTCATGGCAGCAATTATGATGAAGCCTATGCTTATGCAGTGCAGTATGCAAAAGATCATAATAAAACCTTTGTCCACCCATTTGCTGATTATGATGTGATGGCAGGACAGGGAACAATAGCCTTAGAGATTTTAGATCAAGCAAAAGATCTCGATGCTATTTTAGTGCCAATAGGTGGTGGTGGATTGATTGCAGGAATAGCAAGTGCTATTAAGCAGATAAATCCAAAAATTCAAATCATCGGTGTGACGGCTGCAGGAGCACCTGCGATGCGTGAATCTTTCCAGCTTGGACGTCCAGTTGATTCTACACAAGTACGCACTATTGCAGATGGTATTGCGGTACGTGATACCTCTCCAGTTACTCTAAAAATAATCTTAGACACAGTAGATGATATAGTAGAAGTTGATGATGAAGAGATTGCAGATGCAATTTTGTTTTTACTTGAAAATCAAAAGCTTGTTGTAGAAGGTGCTGGAGCTGTTGGTGTTGCAGCGCTTTTGTATGAAAAACTGAATCTTCCTGAAAATGCAAATATTGCAGTGGTACTTAGTGGAGGTAATATTGATGTTACAATGCTCAGTGTCATTATTGAAAAAGGTCTTATCAAATCCTATCGTAAGATGAAACTTATTGTAACACTCGTAGATAAACCTGGAAGCCTCATGAAGCTTACAGAGATTTTAGCAAGTGTAAGTGCCAATATTGTACAGATCGGATATGATAGAACTTCAGCAAATCTTGCCTATGGAGATGCCAATGTCTCTATTGGGCTTGAAACAAAAGGTAAGGAGCATCAAGAGCAGATCCGCGAACTTCTCACTCGTCATGGATTTAGATTCTATGAGGAGAAGTGATGGCAATTGGTATTGATATCGGTTCAAATTCCCTTCGCGTGGTCAAAATCGATTGTGAAACACTAAAAAAAGTTGCAGAGTATGAAAAGGTAGTGCGAACTGCTGAAGAACTTGCAAGTACAAAAAAAATTTCTGAAGCTGCAACGAAACGTATTATTGATGCCTTACAAGAAGCAAAAGAGAAAATTAGATTTGATGAACCGTTTAAAGCGGTTGCAACAGCTGCTTTTCGCAAAGCTAACAATGCAAAAGAGACAGTGGAAAAAATTAGACAAGCAACTGGCATCAATGTAGAGATCATAGATGAGGAGCAAGAGTGTTTTTACAGTGTTCAGGGTGTAAGCTTTGGTCTTCGAAATGCCGGTAAAGATACAGAGAAATTTTTGATGGCTGATATTGGAGGTGGATCTACAGAAATAATTCTTAAACATAGAAGCAGATTACTCTTTCATAGTTTCCCCTTGGGAATTTTAACTACAATATCTCTGTATAAAAGTCGAGAAGAGATTGTTTTAGGAATTAAAAAGCAAATCGGAGCTATAAGGGAGTTTTTGCAAGATAGTTTTGAGTTTTTTGGAAAACCAAAAATTTTTGTAGGTACTGGTGGTACACCTGCAACAGTAGCAGCTTTGAAGCTTGGTATGGAGTATGCTACCTATGATGCTACAAAAGTTAGCGGCTCAATAATAAATATTGATGATATAAAAGAGGCTTATCATAAGCTTATACGCCTCGATCCTCGCAAAAGAGCAAAACTTGTGGGAACAGGAAGAGAAGATGCAATAGTAGCAGGTCTTGTTATACTTGAAGAGCTTTGTAAAGTAGCTGGATACAGTGAAATGGTAGTGATTGATGAGGGTGTGCGTGAAGGTGTTGCCCTGGAAATGTGTAAAATAGGAGAAAATTAGTTTGATTTTTTTTGCAAATTGGATAAAATTAAAAAAAGTTAATTTGGAGTAGGAGAATATATGGCACAGATGAGCGGTGCACAGATGGTAGTTGAAGCCATGAGAGAAGAGGGGGTAGAAGTAGTTTTTGGATACCCCGGTGGTGCAATCATGAATGTATATGATGAGATTTATAAACATCGCTATTTTGAACATATCCTTACACGTCATGAGCAAGCAGCTGTCCATGCAGCAGATGGCTATGCAAGAGCAACAGGAAAAGTTGGTGTAGCATTTGTCACAAGTGGGCCTGGATTTACCAATGCAGTAACAGGTCTTGCAACTGCATATATGGATTCTATTCCTTTAGTAGTTGTGAGTGGACAGGTGCCCCTTTCTATGATCGGGACAGATGCATTCCAGGAGATAGATGCTGTAGGTATCAGTAGACCATGTACGAAGCATAACTATTTAGTCAAAAGTGCTGAAGAGCTACCACATATTTTGGCTGAAGCGTTCTATATTGCAAGATCAGGAAGACCTGGTCCAGTACATGTGGATATTCCAAAAGATGTGACTGCACAGATAGCCGAGTTTAACTATCCAAAAGAGATAAAGCTAGAAACCTACAAGCCAACCATCAAAGGAAATGCACGTCAGATAAAAAAGGCAATTGAGGCGATTGCACAAGCTAAAAAACCGGTATTCTATCTTGGTGGTGGTATTATTCACTCAAATAGTGCAGATTTAGTGCGTGAACTTGTCCAAGCCACACAGATCCCAGCTGTTGAAACTCTCATGGCTCGAGGAACTCTGCGCTATGATGATGAATTGCTTCTTGGTATGGTTGGTATGCATGGAACATATGCAGCAAATATGGCGATGAGTGAAGCAGATCTTTTGATAGCATTAGGGCCGCGCTTTGATGATAGAGTTACAGGAAAGCTTTCAGAATTTGCGAAATATGCACAAATCATCCATGTAGATATTGATCCAAGCAGTATTGGAAAGCTTGTACATGTAGACTATCCAATTGTTGGGGATCTCAAAAAAGTCCTTGAAGAGATGGTGCCTCAAGCAAAAGAGAAGGTGGATCCAAGCAGATATGAGCCATGGAGAGATATACTGAGACGCTATAACGAGCTCCATCCTTTAACGTATGAAGATAGTGATGAAGTGCTAAAACCTGAATGGGTAATCCAAAGAGTTGGAGAAAAGCTCAAAGGAAAAGCGCGAATCTCTACTGATGTGGGACAGCATCAGATGTGGACAGCGCAGTACTATCCATTTACTCGTCCAAGAGAGTTTATCACTAGTGGTGGACTTGGTACAATGGGATTTGGTTTTCCAGCAGCTATGGGGGTAAAAAAGGGTATACCTGATGAAATAAGTGTCAATATCAGCGGAGATGGTTCAATTTTAATGAATATTCAAGAGCTTATGACAGCAGTAGAGCATAGACTGCCAGTTATTAATATTATTTTAAATAATAACTATCTGGGCATGGTTCGTCAGTGGCAAACATTTTTCTACGATAAACGCTATGCTGAAACTGATCTCTCTATGCAGCCAGATTTTGTGAAGGTGGCTGAGAGTTTTGGCGGTGTTGGTTATCGTGTCAAAACAAAAGATGAGTTTGATAAGGCACTAGATGATGCAATAAGCAAAGGCGTTGTAGCACTTATTGATGTTGTGATCGATAGGTATGAAAATGTATTACCTATGGTTCCTGCTGGGGGAAGTCTGTATAATATGCTTTTAGAGTATAAGGATTGATAATGAGTGAAAGAAGAGTAATTTCGGTAATCGTATTGAACGAACATGGCGTACTTACGCGTATTACCGGGCTTTTTGCAGCAAGGGGATACAATATTGAAACGTTGACTGTTGCACCTATTCCAAATAGCAAGTATTCACGATTGACAATAGTAACGAGTGGGAGTCCTCGTGTCATAGAGCAGATTATAAAGCAATTGCACAAACTTATACCGGTATATAAAGTAATAGAGCATAGCGATTTAATTGAAAAAGAGATGGTTATGGCAAAAATCCCTCTAGAAGAGAGGCTTTCAGATGTTGAAGCTTTATGTCGTGCATACAATGGTAATATTGTAAATATAGGACAAGATAGCGCAATTATTATGGCCGCCGATGAGCCAAGAAGGATTGCAAACTTTATTAGTGCGTTAAAACGTTTCAATCCTAAAGAGATAGTTAGAAGCGGTGTTGTGGCGATAGAGCGATGAGATTAAGTGATATAGCAAAACAGTATGATCTTGAACTTGTAGGAGAGGATAAAGAGATCCACTCTCTTGCAGCCTTGCAAGATGCAAAAGAAGATCAACTCTCCTTTTTGGAAAATAAAAAGTACCTCAATGCACTTAAAAAAACACAAGCTGGTGCAGTTATTGTAAAAAAAGAGTTTTTATCCCTTTTGCCAAAAGGGGTAAGTGCTCTTATTAGTGAGGAGCCCTATCTCACCTTAGCCTATATCTCCAAACTTTTTGCAAAAGAGCCTATGAGTAAAAGCGGCAAAGAGCCTCAAATAGGCAATAACTGCACTATAGCTCAAAATGTCTCCATCGGTTTTAATACTGTTATTGGTGATAATGTTACATTGATGCCAGGAGTCGTCGTAGGAGAGAATGTTACTATTGGTGATAATACACTTATTTATCCTAATGTTACAATCTATCGTGACTGTCACATAGGAAAAAACTGCATTATTCATGCAGGAACTGTTATTGGGAGTGATGGATATGGATTTGCTCATACAAAGAATGGTCGACATATTAAAATATATCAAAATGGCAATGTAATAATTGAGGATGATGTAGAGATTGGAGCAAACTGTGCTATTGATAGGGCAGTTTTTGGATCTACCATAATAAAAAAAGGTACAAAAATTGACAATCTCATACAAATTGGACATAACTGTATTGTAGGTGAAAATGTTCTCATGGCTGGACAGTCCGGGCTTTCTGGATCTACTATTGTTGGCAAAAATGTTACTATTGGGGGACAGGCCGCAACTGCGGGACATCTTACAATTGGAGATTATGCTGTGATAGCAGCACGAGGTGGAGTAACAAAATCTATTCCTGGCGGAAAAGTCTATTCCGGTTTTCCTCTCATGGAGCATAAACAGTGGCTCAAACTCCAAGCCCTTCTCGTTCGACTTCTTAAAAGAGGTAACTGCTAGAAAAGTATCACTGAGAAGTAGAAGTTTTTGTTATAATCCTTGTAAACAATAAAGGAGGGCGATATGGCAAAAACGCATAGTGAAATTAAACTATTCCATCTTCATGGAACAAAAGATGGAGTTGTAAGTGTAGCACACATTACTGAGCCCTATGGAGAGGGGAGTGAGCCAGTTGTGAGCATAGGGATCTCTTTGAAAGGTAATGCGCTTGAACCAGAATGGAAAGTACATATTCCCTATGAAAACATTGATGATCTCATAGAGGCATTGCAACTTGCAAAAAAAGAGTTTGGCAAAGATTATGTTCCAACCGAGCATGCTACGCCACTTGATAATGAGGAAGGAATTGGGGGAGATTAAGAGAGGCTGCAGCTTTTAGGGCTGCAGTACTCATTTGATGCTGCTCTGTGATGACGTAGCTCATTCCAAGGTATTTTTGGAAGCTTTTTTACTCTCTTTTTATACTCATCATGTGATATCTCTTCAAAGGGTGGTTGAGGATAGAATCTATTTTCTTTTGGCATAAATGTTGTTGATTTGAGCATAGGCAAAAACATTTTCAGAATTTTTGCAAGATCTTTTGGTTGATACTTCTTTGGATCAAATTCAATAGTATTAGAGACCATATTATCTGCCCACTCTCTTTGAAGCGTTGTAAGTACCATCATCTGTTCCCAAACAGTTACATTTTGCAAAGATCTAGGATTGTCATAGTGGAGAGGAAATGCAAAAATAACAGTTTGTGGATCGTGAATATCCTCTTCATACTCCATTCCGTTTTGCATGAGAAGTTGTGCTAAAGGTGTATGAAACCCTACTCTTATGCGGCGTAAAGAATAAGGAGCAAGAGGGTAGTGCATTCCAGGACTTGTGCCTGCTAAAAGACTAATAGTACCCGATGGTTTTACTGCTGTAACTTTTAAAGAAGAAGGAATTCCAGCTTCAAGTGCCAAGGAAGTGTTGATACTACGCACTTTTTCGTAGCCTTTACGAAGCCATCTAACAAGAGTATCAAAACCGATTTTTTCTATTGCATCTGCTACTCCTGAGACACTTACACCTGTTCTTCTATTTCTTGCTACTATCGCATTGGTCTCTTCTCTATGTGTAGGAAGAAGATTAACGGTAGATGCATAAAATGTAGCATACTCAACCATCTCTAAAAACTCATTTAAATTATTACACTTTGAGATAAAAATTTCTGCAAGATTACACAGCTCGTAGCTTTCGAGTGCTATTTCGCCACAAGGATTACTGAGCCATGCTTTATCTTCTATGATTTGTCCAAATCTTCCATACTTTTGCATATTTTCTAAATGTAAAATACCTGGCTCACCATTTTGGTAAATATGTTCTGTGAGATTATCAATATGATGAAAATCGTTGATATTTTCTAATATCACTGAATTATTAGAGATCCATCCATACGCTCTTCTCTCAGGATAGCGCTCATAATTTTTGAGATTGATAAATGTTTCATCATCTGGATCTCCTATTGCTATTTGAGCAGATCTGCGAATATTTCCAGAGACTACGCATACACCAATATGGTTAAAAATATCAACTACTGTGCGAGTTTTGTCTATTTTTCCATCAAGATAATCATCAAGAGTTTTTTCTAGTGTCTTATGAAGTTTTTTGAGAGGTTCAGGCCCTGCTGCTACACCACCAAAGGTTTTTAAAGGAGTACCTACAGGTCTTATTTTTGAATAATCGAAACGATAAAAAGGTTTTTTCTTTGTATAACTTTCTAAAAGAAGCCTAACCGATTTTACCCATCCCTCTTTGCTATCTTCTATTTCATAGATTCTATAATTTTTTTTGTTAGGCCGATATGCTTTTCCATCCCATGCAGTATTAAACCCTACTCCTGCACCGACCATGAGCATATCCATTGCCCAGTCAGCTGCGAGAGAAAGATCAGAACTATCTACTGCAGCGCAATTATACAAAGCTGCGCTTCCTCTTTCATACATATATTCCGCTCCCATAATCCAAAGGCCTCGGCCAGGAGGAAGCCATTTAAGTTGATGCATTGCAATTGCAAATTTTTTGGCAAAGTTTTGCCAATATTCTTCATCCCAGTGGAGATGGTGTTTTATATAGTAATCCTTACGTATAGAAAAGACGCCTTCTGTTACACGGACAACTACATCTTTCCAATTTTCATTAGAACCATCTGGTTTTATTCGACTGTAGCTACGATAAAACACTACTTCGCTAAAAAGTCCAAATCCAAAATTTACCGGAAGCTTTTTTAGCTCTTCTTTAGTTTCCTGAGCTAAAATAAACCTAGAAGTTACATACATGAAAACTCCTTTAAGAAATTATAGCGAAGATGGAAAAATGAGAGAGAATAATAAAACTAAAAGTGTTATATTTTTAATTTCATTAGCATATCTTTTTGCACTTTTTTTCCGCTTTTTTCTCTATTTTCTAGCAAAAAAACATCCAGAATTTCAGTTTGGTGGCCATATCATTTCAATTTGGACTGCAGACGCAGGGCTCCATGCGAGCATTGCTAAAAATCTTCTCACTCATTCTAGCAATATTCCACACTATATTACAGATAGAATGCTTGGTGAAATTATCTATGTTTTAACGAAGTATCTACATATTCCTCTTGATGTAAGCATTTTCATGTTACCAGCTTTCTTTGCATCTTTGATTGTCATACCTCTTGTTTTAATATTTTATGAATTTGGGTTGTTGCGCGTCGGTTTTTGGAGTGCATTGGCTGCAAGCATAGGTATGAACTACTATTTTAGGACACATTTAGGATATACTGATACAGATATACTAAATTTCCCTCTCTTTTTTATGATTGCTTATACTATGATAGCGATGTTAAAGAGAAAAAATCTCCTCTTTAGTGGATTAGGCGCAATTTTCATGCTCTTTTTTCATTTTTACTACCACTCAGCTAAGCCCCTTACATTTGGACTTGTAATCTTTTTTGCCTTGTATATTTTGCTCTTTGCAAGAAAAGAGCAGCTTTATTATTATGCTTTAGTTATCTATCTTTTACCAATTGTACCGATTTCTCCATTATTTATAGTAATTACTATTTTGTTTATTACATCATTTTTAATATTTGTAAATAAAAAAGTACATATCTCATCACAATGGTTACTGGTATTTGCTCTTGTACTTTTTGTAAGTGCCGGATTTGTAGCATATCAAAAAGGATATCTGCAAAGAGCAGCCACATATTTACAAAAGCAAGAAAAAACTTTTAAAGATAAGAGTGGTAAAACAATAGCTCTTCAATCAACACTCAAAACCGTCGCTGAAGCAAAAGGGATAACATGGAGGCAGCTTGTTACTTATAGTAGCGGATCACTTTTTATTTTTTTACTTGGCTCTCTTGGTCTTTTTCTTTTGGTTTGGAACCACAGAGAGGTTTTTATATTGCTCTTGCCCTATATCATTGGACTAATCTCTTTAAAAGCAGGGGTTCGCTTTACAACTTTTGCTGTACCAGTAATTGTTGCTGGATTTATCTATATATTTTTTCTCTTATATAGAAAAGTAGAAAAAAGAAAATTTGCAGATGTGATCTTTTATGGAGCAGCTGCTTTTATAGTAGCTTTTTATCTTCATATAATGGATGCCTATAATCATCTTCTCTCACCCTTTTTTAATGCAGGTCAAGTAAAAGCTATTACAACACATCTCAATACTAAAGAGAAAGGTTATATTCTTACATGGTGGGATTATGGTTGGCCTCTTTGGTACTACTCTAATAAAAGAACTGTTATAGATAATGGAAAACATCACTATGATAATTATATAGTAGCAAAAACTCTTTTTTCCAGCGATCAAGAATTTATTGCTAATTTCAATCGATTTTTTATAGAGAAATTTGACAAAATTTTTCCTTGGTCTGTTTTTCCATATGTAGCCAAAAATTATGAATTAAACAAAATTTTAAACAATTTACACAAGACAAATCCTCAACTGCCTCCAAAAAAGAATGAGATTTATTACTACTTTGATGACAAGATAATCACAAAACTCCCTGTGATTGAAAATTTTGCATATTTTGAAAATGAGAAAAAAGAAGGGTTTGTTTGGATAGATAAGTTGCACTTATTTAATACACAAAAAGGTATTGTACAAGGAGAAAAAATCCAAATAGATCTCCAAAGAGGTATTTTATATTTGGGGAAAAAGAAAGATTTTATTGGTAAAATTTATTTCAGCGATGGAGTGGCAATTCGCAATACTCTTTTTTATCGGCCAAATAACTATGCAATAATTGTCTATAAAAATAGATTTATTATTGGAGCATACCGATATATAAATAGCTTTTTCTTTCAGGCTTTTTTCTTTAATAATCTTGATAAAAAACTCTTTAAAACACTAAGTTTTACGCAAGATGCAAAAATCTTTCAATTGATAGGTCGATAGCAATGAAAAGAGAAGTCATTGGCTTTATTATTTTTATAATAGGTGGGATCGTAGCCTTATTGAGTGAAGCATTTACAACTGCTCTCTATAGTGCTGCAGCAATTTTTATTTTTTATATTATAGTAGAGAACTTTACTAACAAAACTTTATCAAAAAAGGAAACAAGAGAAAAACAAAAGAAAAAAGACTCTACAACACCATCTTCTAAATCGCAGGAGAGTAACTGGACTACAGGACTTTTTACACACTACCATCAACGGTAGTGTGTTACAAATTTCTTTATTCTCTCTATTCCTTCTTCAATACTTGCCATATCTGTAGCAAAGCTAAAACGAAAATATCCTTCGCTACCAAAACCGATACCAGGAACCACGGCGACACCCTCTTGCTCGAGAAGTTTTTTTGCAAAGAGCATGGAATCTTTTTCGATTTGTGAATGATTGACAAAGAGATAAAAGGCTCCATCTGGACTAAGAACTGAAATGCCATCAATTGCATTGAGAAGTGCTACGGCTCTGTCACGCCTTTTTTCAAACTCTTTGCGCATCATCTCGATATCATTTTCTATGGTTCCATCAAGTCCTGGAATAGCAGCCTTTTGAGTTATGGAATTGATATTGGATGTGCTTTGGCTTTGCAATTTTTTCATAGCTTTCACAAGTTCTGTTTGAGATGAAGCGAGATAGCCAAACCGCCAGCCAGTCATTGCTGCAGATTTACTGAGACCATTAATTGTGATTGTGCGTTCAAACATATCTTCATTAATACTTGCTGCACTTGTAAATTTTGCTCCACCGTATACTAACTTTTCATACATCTCATCACTAGCTACAAAAATTTTCGTTCCAGCTAGTACTTTTGCTAGTGCTTCAAGCTCCTCTTTTGTATATACTGCGCCTGTGGGATTGGAAGGGGTAGTAAGAATAAGTAGCTTTGTTTTTGGTGTTATGGCATCTTCAAGCTGTTTTGGAATTATTTTAAATCCACTTGACTCATTAGTAGGAATGATAACAGGTTTGCCTCCAGCATATTTGACAAGTTCAGGATAGGTTACCCAATAGGGAGATGGAATTATAACTTCATCACCTTCATCAATAAGCACTTGTGTGAGGTTAAAGAGACTCTGTTTAGCCCCATTGCTTACTATTATATGTTCTGGTTTATAACTCAGATCATTGTCTCTTTGAAGTTTTCCAATTATTGCTTCTTTGAGCTCAGGAATACCATCTACAGCTGTATATTTTGTAAATCCTTCATTTATCGCTTTAATAGCTGCATCTATGATAGCCTGCGGTGTATCAAAATCTGGCTCTCCAGCTGAAAAGCTTAGAACATCCTTACCGTTTGCTTTGAGTTCCCTGGCTAATGAAGTTATAGCCATAGTAAGAGATTCACTCAATTGATCTATTCTGCGTGCAAGCATGTATTAATCCTTTAATTTCATAGATTTTAAAAACTCTTGATATATTTTATCAAGTTCTTCCTCTTTTTTAAGAAGATCTTTATCTCCAGACATATAAGCGTGTTCAAGGAGCGCAAAACGTTTCAAAAGATATTCAAACAACTCTTTATCTATATCAGGAAGTTTGTTGTGAGAGAGTTTTCCGCGATCAAACCCTTTACTCACCACACGTGCTGGAATACCTACAGCTGTAGACTCATCTGGAACGTCTTTAACTACTACAGAGTTTGCTCCAATTTTAGCATTTTTACCAATTGTAATATTACCAAGCACTTTCGCTCCTGCACCAATAACCACACCATCTTTAATAGTTGGATGCCGTTTGCCGTGAGAAAGACTGACTCCCCCTAATGTTACTTGTTGATATATAAGAACATCATTTCCTATTTCTGTTGTCTCTCCTATGACAACACCAATACCATGATCGATAAAAACTCTTCGACCAATTTTTGCAGCAGGATGAATGTCAATTCCGGTAAAGATTTGATTTATGCCCATGAGTATACGTGCTGGAAGTTTGAGTCCCCATGAATAGAGTTTATGAGCAATACGGTACCAAAAGATACTCCATACTCCTGGATAGTTTGTAAGAAGTTCAAATTTAGAATGAATTGCTGGATCTCTCTCCCACACAATGGAAAAATCCTCTTTTATTAATTGAAAAAAGGAGATCCCTTTCATACGCAAACCCTTTTGGGAGAGATTTTAAGATAGTTATTTTCATGAAGGAGTAGATGGAGATTTTCTAAGATTTTTTCTTTATTTTTGCAACCACTTTTTGCAATATACTGCTTCAGTCTACTTTGAATTTCATTGATGTCATAATCCATATCATAGAGAATATCTAAAATTGTCTGAGATTCTACAATATTTTCAAGTTTATAGCCCTGCTCATCAAAAACAACTGTCACTTCTGTTGGATGTGTGAAGAGATTATGTTTCATTCCTAATATTTCTTGATAAGCACCAACGAGGAAAAAAGCCAAAAAGTACTCCTCTTTACTTAAGTCTACATCATGTAAAAAGAGAGGATAATCTATATTAAAATCAATCTCTCCATCACTATCGCAGGTAATATCCCATAATGATGCACTTCTTGTTGGATTTTGATCGAGTTTATTGAGAGGCATAACAGGAAAGCGCTGTTTAAGACCCCAGAAATCTGGCAAACTTTGAAAGAGAGAAAAATTAAGAAGGTAGCGCTCTTGGACTCTATCTTGGATCCGCTTAAGTTCATAGCGATCTTTATCTTTTGTAAGCTCAATTGCTTTTTTGATAATGAGATGCACAAGTATTTCTGTATTGCTACGATCTTGCAAATCAATATAACCAAGATCAAAAAGGGTCAAAAGTGATTCCATATGATCGAGGCTATCGTGAAAATATTCAATAGCATTAGAGGGATTGATACTTTTATAGAGGTCGTAAAGCTCTTGAACTAAAGGAGGATTCTTTTTTTTAAGCTTGAGTCCTTTTTCTGTATACTCTTGACTAAAAAGCTCTAGTACCGGTGCAATAAGTACGGCATGGCTAGCGGCGATAAATCGTCCAGATTCAGTGAATATATTGGGCTCTTCTACGTTTTTTTGGACTGCAATCTCTTTAAGCAAAAAGACTACATCGTTTGTAAATTCAGTAAGAGTATAATTGCGATTATGTATATTTTCATGTTGAGAATACTCTACAGCTAGTCCACCTCCAAGGTTGATATTATTGAGATTTTTTGCGCCCATCTTTTTTAGTTCAGCATAGATATTTCCAGCTTCGCGTAGAGCCTTTTTGACAGGATTTATCTCTCCTATTTGACTTCCAATATGAAAGTGGATCATAGTAAATTTATCAAGGAGACTATTTTTGCGTAAAAGCTCTACAGCTTCAAGAAGTTCCGTAGATGTAAGACCAAATTTAGAATTGATACCACCACTTTTTGCCCAGATACCTATACCGGAGCTATGTAGACGTATACGAAGGCCAATATTGGGAATAGGATCTTTGTACTCTTTAGCAGCTTCTATAATATTTTCTAGTTCATTGAGACCCTCTATTGTCAATGTGGTATCAAAACCCATCTTTCTTGCAATAAACCCTAGGCTAATCATGCTTTTGTCTTTAAAGCCATTAACAGTGATGGGAGCATTTTTATTATTAAATGCCATCGCAATGATGAGTTCAGCTTTGCTCCCTGCCTCTAATCCATAGTTATACTGTTTTCCAATATCGACAAGGCTTGTAACGAAATTGGGAAACTGATTGACTTTAAGAGGAAAGACTGCTTGAAATTTTCCTTTGTAGTTGAAAGTTTTAATTGCCCTATTAAATTCACTAAAAAGAGAATCGATCTGTTTTCTAATCAGATGGGGAAAGCGCAGCAGTATTGGACCTCTAATTCCTGTGTCTCGAATTTTTTGTGTAATTTCGTAGAGTGAGGGTTTAGATTTATAGTTTATTTTTACAAATCCCTCCTCAATGAAAAAATCCCCATTTGACCATAAATGGATTCCGTAATTTGTCATTGGATCCCCATAAACTCTTCGAAAGTAACAACTTTTTCACTTTTTTGCTCTAAATCTTTTATCCACACAGTGCCATTTTGGTACTCCTCTTCGCCTATTATACAAGCATAGCGAGCTTTTTGTTTGTCTGCTGCTTTGAGATGGGCTTTGAGGCTTTTAGGTTTAGGTTCAAAATAGACTTTTTCTTGTTTACGTTTTTTAATAGTGAGAGAAAATGCACTCTCAATTGCTTCAGCTATCATTACACCAAAATAGAAACCTTCACGTTTATTCTCATCAAGTTGAATAAGCTCCAAGACTCTTTCAATTCCTATAGCAAATCCGACTGCTGGAGTAGGGCGCCCACCTAAAAATTCCACTAAATTATCATACCTTCCTCCACCAGCAACTGCATTTTGCGCACCAAGATCGCTACTTACAAACTCAAACGCTGTTTTTGTGTAATAGTCAAGGCCTCGCACCAAGTTTTCATCTATTGTAAATGCTACTCCTTCACTTTGTAAAATCTCTTGCAGTTGGGAGAAATCTCTGTTACAGTCATCACATAAATGTTCTAAAAGTTTTGGGGCATTCACATAAATCTCTTGACAATATGCATTTTTACAATCAAGTACTCTAATAGGATTGGTCTCTCTTCTTCTCTTACAATCTTCACAGATATCCTCTTTACTAGAAAGAAAATCAATGAGTTTTTTACGATAGGAAGGCAAGCACTGAGGGCAGCCAAGAGAGTTTATTTTAAGTTCATAGCCAATGTGAAAACTATCTAGTATCTCTTTTGCTAGGAGAATAATTGATGCATCCTCATACACACTTGCTTCACCAAAACTCTCTACACCAAATTGGTGAAACTCGCGGAGTCTTCCTTTTTGTGGTCTTTCATAGCGAAACATAGGACCATAGTAGTAAAACCTATGGACACCTCCTTGACGATCGAGTTTATGCTCAATGAAGCTGCGTACTACACCAGCAGTCCCTTCGGGACGCAAACAGACATCATTACCACCCTTGTCGATAAATTGATACATCTCTTTACCTACAATATCACTACTTTCACCTACGCTACGACGAAAAAGTACTGTTTCTTCTAATAAAGGAGGCTCAATATACTCATGAGAGTAATTTTGTGCAATGTGTGACGCTTTTTGAATAAATGCGATATATTTTTTGCTTATTGGTGGTAAAATATCTTTCATACCCCGTAACGCTTTGATAGCCATTAGTTTTCCTTGATAAATTGAACTATTTTTTCAAATATTTTCTCTTTAGATGCAGTCGCATCAAGAATGAGGTATGCAATTTTACTATGAATTACCAAATTTTTCATTATTTCTTGCACTTCCAAAAGATATTCAATACCTCTTTGCTCTATATTATCAAGTGGTTGGGTGCTCAAGCGCCTCTCTAGTTCTTGGGGTGAAATCTCTAAAAATACAATTTTATCAGGATAGGTGTTTTGCAAAGCAATAGCGTTTAATTTTTGAAGTTTTTCAATGCTCATAGATGTTTTTGTTTTAGCATAGGCAATACCTGAAATAAATCCTCGATCACTAATTATCAGCTTATCTTTATTAGGAATAATAATTTTTTGTATATGCTCGGCGCGATCAGCTAAAAATAAGAAAAGTTCTGCGATTGTAGAAGGATTTTGAGTATGAAGAATGAGCTCACGAATTTTTTTGCCTAATGGTGTACCACCTGGCTCTTTGGTAAAGATAGCATGAGGGAAGGCTTTTTGTAAAAGTGCTATTTGTGTACTTTTGCCAACTCTATCTATACCTTCAAAGAGGATATACATCTATCTACTCTCTAAAAGAGGGATAATAGCTTGTGGTACAAGATGTGATACATCACCTTTGAATTTTAAAATAGCACGTACAACTGATGAGCTAATAAAAGCATTTTGTAAACTTGGCATGAGATAGAGGGTTTCAAGCTCTTTATCGAGGGATTGATTAGCGTATCCAATTTGCAGTTCATACTCAAAATCACTTACTGCTCTAAGTCCTCTTATAATGATTTTTGCTTGCTCTCTTTGACAAAAGTTGACAAGTAGTGTGTCAAAATCTTTAATGCGAACATTTGGTATATGCTGCGTAGCAAGTTTTGCCATTTTGACTCGTGTTGCAATATCAAACATTGGCTTTTTTTCTTGGGAAAGGGCAACTGCTACAATAACTTCATCAAAAATTCTTGCAGCACGGCTAATAATATCAAGGTGCCCATTTGTGATAGGATCAAACGTTCCTGGATAGATAACTTTTTTTAACATTCCCATCTCTTATATAGATTATGTTCTATACCAAGTAGATCAAACCATTTGCCAATAAAAAATTCTTCCATTTCTTTGAGACTCTTTTGCTTAGAATAGTAAGCCATGATTGGTGGGGCAATTATAACATTTATTTTGGAGAGTTTAAGCATATTTTCAAGGGCTATAGGGCTTAAAGGCATTTCTCGTGGAGCAAGAAGTAATTTTTTTTGCTCTTTTATCATAACACTTGCAGCACGAGTTACAAGATTATCTGCGATACCAACAGCAATTTTCGCCAATGTATTCATTGAACAGGGTACAATCATGAGTGCGTCAAGACCAAAGCTCCCGCTAGCCGGCCCTGCCCAAATCTCATCATTGTAAAAAAGATTACTCTCTTTTTCCAGTACTATTTTTGCGTTTTTTGAAATTATGAGATATTTTTCAATAGATGTAGGGAGACATTTATATGCTTTTAGACCTAGTTGTGCACCACTTGCACCTGAGATTGCGACAGCGACTTTCAATAATAAACCTTCAGGAGAAAAACGTGGAGCGGGAGACGGGATTCGAACCCGCGACCCCCTCCTTGGCAAGGAGGTGCTCTAGCCTCTGAGCTACTCCCGCAGTGGTACCGGGGGAGGGACTCGAACCCTCACGGGCAAAAGCCCACGAGATTTTGAGTCTCGCGTGTCTGCCAGTTTCACCACCCCGGCTTCGGGAACGAAATAGTAACAAAAAAAAGATTAAAAAAAATTTAATCCTAAGAGCCGAAGCTCCAGGATTATTTCGCTACTTCTTCTTTAAGTTTTTTTCCTACTTTAAATTTTACAACTCTTGTTGCTGGTACAGTAACAACTTTGTCTGTTCCAGGAACTTTTGCTTTTCTTTCTGCTCTCATTGAAGTCGTAAAAGTACCAAATCCAATAAATGCTACATCTTCACCTTTTTTGAGTGCCTCTGTAATTGTCTCTAGAGCAGCTTCAATGACCTTTTGTGTATCTTTCTTTGAAAGTCCAGCTTTTTCTGCAACCGCTTGGATGAATTCACTCTTTTTCATTGTGATTCCTTTTGATAAAATTGGATTACAATTCAATTCTACAAATATTTTTTAAAAAATTCAAGGAATTTATGCCATTTTTTTCAAAAAAAGTGTCAAAAATAGGGTGATTTGCTCTTTAAGTTACAAATTTTTGTATAATTTTGAAAAAATAAAAGGCTTGCTTTGAAAAAAATCTCCTCTCTTTTTATTTTCATGCTGCTTATTTACTTAGGTATCTCAACAATTTTTATGGATTTTCATTTTGTTGGAAAATTTGGAGCAATTCTAGGAAAATATAATAGAGAGATTTTTGGATATTTTTCATATATCTACCCCTTTTTGCTTTTACTGCCGCTTTGGTTTGCTTACAAAAAAAATTTAACTGCAAAAGAGTTGGGTAACTTTTTTCTTGCAATACTTTTAATTTTTTTAGCACTACTCATTTTACAAGCTCTTCTTTTTACTCCTCCTCATAATGGAAAATTGGCAAATAGTTTTATTAATATGCTCTCACCTTATATAGGTATTGCAGGAGTATGGCTCTTTTGGTTCATGCTCGTTGGAGTGATTTATCTTCTCTTTGCAAACAGACTCAAAGCTTTATTAAACGCAAACGTTAAGAAAGAAAAACTAATTATAGACGAAAATAATAATGCTGTCATTATCAAAGAGAAGATAGAGCAAGAAATTCAAGAAACCTCAGAAACAGTAGCTGAAAAAAATGAAAAAAAATCCCACAAAGAAGAGAAGAAACCTTCAATAAAACTTGTCAAAAATCCACTAGAAACTTTGCAACAGAAAGATATGTCTTCAAAACCCACAAAAAAACAGAATAGAAATATAAATATTACTAAAAAAGAGAAAGAATCACTATCAACTTTAATAAAATCTACCCAAAAAGATAATGAACAAAAACCTCTTCAAGATAAAAATATAAAAAAAGAGAATAAAAAAATACAGGAAGTCAAAATTGTTAAAACATTAGAAGAGAATGAAAAGTTTCTTGCATCAATTGAAAAAGGTGCAATTGACAAACCAGAAAATTTTCAACTCCCTCCAATTGAGTATTTGCAAAACCCTCCAAAAGAGAAACAAGAGATTAATGAAGCTGAAATAGATAGTAAGGTTACAGAGCTCATAAGTAAGCTCAAGCAATTTAAAATCGAAGGGGATGTAGTTCGCACTTATTCTGGACCACTTGTTACAACATTTGAGTTCAAACCTGCACCGCATATTAAGGTATCAAAAATTTTGAATCTGGCTGATGACTTAGCTATGGCTCTTCGTGCACAGACGATCAGGATCCAAGCACCTGTGCCAGGAAAAGATGTTGTTGGCATAGAGATTCCAAATAGTAAATTTGAAACAATTTATTTAAGAGAAATCATCGATAGTGATATCTTTAAAAAAGCTGCATCGCCTCTTACACTTGCTTTAGGAAAAGATATAGTTGGTAAACCTTTTATAACAGATCTGAAAAAACTTCCTCACCTTCTCATTGCAGGAACAACAGGAAGTGGTAAAAGTGTAGGTATTAACTCTATGCTTATCAGCCTTTTGTATAGAAACTCTCCAGATCGCTTAAAGCTTCTTATGATAGATCCAAAGATGTTAGAGTTTAGTATCTACAACGATATCCCACATCTTCTTACTCCTGTGATTACTTCATCCAAACAGGCTGTTGTAGCTTTGAGTAATATGGTTGCAGAGATGGAGCGGCGCTATCAGCTTATGAGCCAATTAAAGACAAAAAATATTGAAGGATATAACAAAAAAGCCAGTAAAGTGGGTTTGCCAGAGCTTCCATATATTGTTGTTATAATTGATGAATTGGCTGATTTAATGATGACAAGTGGAAAAGATGTAGAATACTCTATTGCACGCCTTGCTCAAATGGCACGAGCAAGTGGTATTCATCTCATCGTTGCTACACAAAGACCAAGTGTTGATGTTGTAACAGGACTGATTAAAGCAAATTTGCCAGCCCGCATTAGCTTTCGTGTTGGACAAAAAATAGATAGTAAAGTTATTTTAGATAGCATTGGGGCTGAGTCACTTCTTGGAAGAGGAGATATGCTGTTCACTCCTCCTGGAGCTGCAGGGATTATTCGATTGCATGCACCATGGGTGAGCGAGCAAGAGATTGAGCAGATAGTAGAATTTCTCAAAGCTCAAAGAGAACCAGAGTATGAAGAGAGGTTTTTGGCTGAAACGCTCGAAAGCGGTTCTACAAGTACTACAAATGCATCGGGCGAAGAGCTCGATGAGCTTTATGAAGAGGCAAAAGAGATTATACTCAGCGAGAGGAAAACTTCAATCAGCTATCTTCAAAGACGCTTGCAAATAGGTTACAATAGAGCTGCAAGAATTATAGAACAGCTTGAAAATATGGGAGTTCTCTCTGCTCCAAATGCAAAAGGTAGCAGAGAAATTCTTCTATAGTGTTACCTTTCTTTACACTCTTTTTTTGCACTGATACTATTAGTAACATTTTCACTGTTCATTATTGGATGTTTGTTAGAATATCATTACAATTACAAGGAGGAGATATGGAAGAGTTTCTCAAAAAAATGCAGCAAAAAATCGAGCATTTCGAAAAGCTTGTTGAAAAAGATAAAGAGGAGATTGCCCAACTTGAGTCTAAGCTTACTCAAGTAAAAGAGCAGTTGGCTTCTTTAGAGTCTGAGATTTTGCAAATCTCGCGTGAATTACGAGAGCATGAGCATAGATTTCATGATATTCTCAATCATCTGAAACGAATCCAACAAGCCACACTCAAAGCACAAACTGAGCGTGAAATTGAGATGCTTGAAAGAGACAGAGCACGACTTATAAAAGAGCTTGATGAGCATAAAAAAATTATAGAGGAACTCAAAGAGCGTTACGAGGAGATGACCTCGCAAGAGATGAAACTTCTTGATGAAGAGATGAAACTTGAAGAAGAGAAATCTCACCTTCTTCATGAAAAAGAGGTTCATCTCAAACGACTTGAGCATATTTTGCAACAATTTCAAAAGAGAATTGATCAATTTCGACACAACTATAATTTACAATAAGGAGTAGGTATGGGATTTATTGAAGAATACAAAAAAGCGGCTGCTGAACGTGAAGCAATGGGGATTCCGCCAAAACCATTGACTGCTGAACAGGTAAATGAAGTCATTAAGCTTTTGAAACAAGTACCAATAGTGGAAGAAGAGTTCTTGATGGATCTTCTCCTCAACCGTGTTCCTCCTGGCGTTGATGAAGCAGCGTATGTAAAAGCAGCATTTTTGCGTGATATTGTACAAGGTCATGCGCAAACTGCAGCTATTAGTCCAAAGCATGCAGTTGAAATCCTTGGCACAATGCTTGGTGGATACAATGTGGGACCTCTTGTAGAGGCACTCGATCATGAAGATCCAGAAGTTGCACAGGCAGCTGCAGATGCACTGAAAAAGACGCTTCTTGTATACAATGCATTCAATGATGTGGTTGAAAAAGCAAAAACAAATAAATATGCAAAAGAGGTTCTTGAGTCTTGGGCAAATGCAGAGTGGTTTTTTAGCAGAGATCCTCTTCCAGAATCAATCAAAGCAGTGGTTTTTAAAGTACCAGGCGAAACTAATACAGACGATTTAAGTCCGGCAAGCGAAGCATGGAGTAGAAGTGATATTCCTTTGCATGCGCTCTCAATGCTCAAAGCAAAGATGCCAGATGCACAAGAGACTATTAAAAAACTGAAAGAAAAAGGGCTTCCTGTAGCATTCGTTGGTGATGTTGTAGGAACAGGTTCCAGCAGAAAATCTGGTATCAACTCAGTGCAGTGGTGGATCGGAGAAGATATCCCACACGTTCCTAATAAGAGAACAGGTGGTATCATTATAGGTGGTATCATTGCTCCAATTTTCTTTAACACCGCAGAAGATTCTGGTGCACTTCCTATTGAAGCTCCAGTAGATAATCTTGAAACAGGTGATGTTATTGAAATTCGACCATATGAAGGAAAAATCCTCAAAAACGGTGAAGTTGTTAGTGAGTTTAAACTAAAACCTAATACATTGCCTGATGAGTATAGAGCAGGTGGACGAATTCCGATGATTATTGGTCGGGGCTTAACACGAAAAGCAAGAGCTGCGCTTGGTATGCCAGAAGAGAATTTCTTCACTAGACCTGAGCAACCAGAAGGAAAAGAAGGTGTTGGATATACACTTGCTCAAAAGATGGTAGGACGTGCATGTGGCATGGAAGGTGTACGCCCTGGAATGTATGTAGAGCCTGAGACTTTAACAGTTGGTAGCCAGGATACCACTGGTGCAATGACCAGAGATGAGATTAAAGAGCTTGCGGCTCTTAGCTTTGGAGCAGATTTTGTATTGCAAAGTTTTTGTCATACAGCCGCCTATCCAAAACCAGCAGATATCGAGTTGCAGCATACTCTTCCTGAATTCATTACAAGTAGAGGTGGTGTGAGCTTGAAGCCTGGAGATGGTGTTATTCACTCTTGGCTTAACAGAATGGTGCTTCCGGATACTGTTGGTACAGGTGGTGATTCACATACAAGATTTCCTATAGGTATCAGTTTTCCAGCTGGATCTGGTCTTGTAGCATTTGCTGCTGTTACTGGCACGATGCCACTCAATATGCCTGAATCTGTACTTGTGAGATTTAGCGGTGAGTTACAGCCTGGTATCACGCTTCGTGACCTTGTAAATGCGATCCCTTATTTTGCTATCAAACAGGGACTCTTGACAGTAGAGAAAAAGGGTAAGAAAAATATCTTTGCTGGACGAATCCTTGAGATCCAAGGACTTCCATTCCTCAAAGTTGAGCAGGCTTTTGAGCTTAGCGATGCTAGTGCTGAGCGAAGTGCAGCTGCTTGTACAGTTGAGCTTGATGAAGAGCCTGTAGTTGAGTATATTAAATCAAATATCAAGCTTATTGAGAAAATGATTGATGCTGGGTATCAAGATGCTAAAACGCTTGAGAGACGTAAGAAGAAAATGGAAGAGTGGCTTAAAAATCCAACACTTATGAAAGCGGACAAAAATGCAGAGTATGCTGCAGTTATTGAGATTGACTTAAATGAAATTACTGAGCCAATTGTTGCATGTCCAAACGATCCAGATGATGTTGCAACTTTGAGTGAAGTACTTGCTAATCCAAATAGACCACATAAAATAGATGAAGTATTTGTTGGAAGCTGTATGACAAATATTGGTCACTATAGAGCTCTTGGTGAAGTACTCAAAGGTGAAGGACAAGTTCCTGTAAGACTTTGGATAGCTCCTCCTACTAAAATGGATGAAGAAGAACTCATTGAAGAGGGATATTATTCTATTTATGCTGCAGCAGGTGCAAGAACAGAGCTTCCTGGATGTAGTTTATGTATGGGTAACCAGGCAAGAGTTAGAGATGGAGCAACTGTTTTTAGTACAAGTACAAGAAACTTTGACAATAGAATGGGTAAAGATGCTAAAGTCTATCTTGGAAGTGCAGAGCTTGCAGCAGTTACAGCGATTTTAGGAAGAATCCCTACGAAAGAGGAGTATCTTGAAATCGTTCCGAAAAAACTTGCTGGTAAAGAGGATAAAGTCTATACATATCTTAACTTTGATCAGATTGATGAAGCATTATTAGAAGAGATGATTCATAAATATGTATAAAAAGCAGCGCCTGTTGGCGCTGTTACTCTTGAATCACATCCCATTCAGGGTTTATTTTATATCCAAACTGTTTTGTTTCTAATTCAATATTTTGCTCCGGATCCAAAAAAAGTATCTCGTTAAGATTTCCTAGATCATCTTGATAGCTAATCTTTTTTAATTTTCCATTATGAAAATAGATATCAAAATTCTTCTTTTCAATAGCTGCTTTATAGTGATCGTTTTCAATCTTTTTAGCATTCTCTAAAATTTTTAAAAGATTTAAATCTTTTTGTAAATGATTGATTGTAACTTGTTCTAGTTCAGGCTCAATAACTACTACTTTATTGGCAATTATATGGATCTCTTTATAAAGAGGTTTTTTATAAATCCATTTGACTAAAAGAGGTTTTTTAAACCAGACTTCTCCTTCATATCGAAGAGTCTTATTTTGCTCATTTGTAATTGTTTGCAAAAATTTGCTATGAAATGTATTGATATTGATTTTCGCAAAAGAATATGCTATAACTACTATAAATATTAGTAATAATTTCTTCATGGAATCCTCCTTGATGAAAAAAGATTATATACCAAATTGTGTTAAAATGGCAAAACGAATTTGAAAGGATAGGGAATAATGCTAAAGAGTGTTGTCCATAAAATTATAGGAACAAAAAACGATAGAGAACTTAAACGTTATCAAAAACGTGTAAAAAAAATAAATGCTCTTGAACCTAAATATGAAAAATTGAGTGATGAAGAACTGAAAAAAGCCTTTGATGAACTACGTCAAAAAGTAAAAAACGGCGAAGCTACTATGGATGAAGTACTTGAAGACTCCTTTGCAATTACAAGGGAAGCAAGTAAGCGTGTTCTTGGAATGCGCCATTTTGATGTACAGCTCATCGGTGGTATGGTACTGCATGAAGGAAAAATTGCAGAAATGAAAACAGGGGAGGGAAAAACCCTCGTTGCAACTCTTGCAGTAGCCCTCAACGCAATGACTGGAGAAGGTGTCCATGTAGTTACTGTTAATGATTACTTGGCAAAGCGTGATGCTACTGAAATGGGTAAACTCTATGAATTTTTAGGTTATAGCACAGGATGTATTACCAGTGAAATTCAGGATGATTTGGAACGAAAAAAACAGTACCAATGCGATATTACTTATGGTACAAATAATGAATTTGGATTCGATTACCTACGAGATAATATGAAATACTCACTTGAGGAGATAGTACAAAGAGGACATAACTATGCAATAGTTGATGAAGTGGACTCCATTTTGATTGATGAAGCAAGAACTCCGCTTATTATTTCTGGTCCAACCAATAGAAAACTCGATACCTACATAAAAGCTGATAAAATTGCTAAGCAGCTTGAGCGTGATAAGCATTTTACTGTTGATGAAAAAGATAGAGTTATTCTTCTTACTCAAGAGGGTATTGCAAAAGCAGAAGAGCTCTTTGGTGTAGACAACCTCTATAGCATGGAAAACGCAATTTTAGCTCACCACCTTGATCAGGCCCTCAAAGCTAATCATCTTTTTCAAAAAGATGTAGATTATGTTGTGAAAAATGGTGAAGTAGTAATTGTAGATGAGTTTACAGGAAGACTGAGTGAAGGGCGACGATTTAGCGAAGGTTTGCACCAAGCTTTAGAAGCTAAAGAGGGGGTACAGATCCAAGAGGAGAGTCAAACGCTCGCTGATATTACATTCCAAAACTACTTTAGGCTCTATAAAAAACTTGCAGGTATGACCGGTACTGCACAGACTGAGGCGACTGAGTTTGCAGAGATTTATGGTCTTGAAGTTATCTCAATTCCAACTAATAGACCTGTCATTAGAAAAGATTTAGATGATCTCATTTTCAAGACAGAAAAAGAGAAGTTTGATGCAGTAGTCAAAAAAATTAAAGAGCTCCATAAAAAGGGTCAACCTGTACTTGTAGGGACTACGTCAATAGAAAAAAATGAATTGCTTCATAAGCTTTTAACAAAAGAGAAGATTCCTCATACGATACTCAATGCCAAACATCACGAAAAAGAGGCAGAAATCATCGCACAAGCTGGTAAGAAAGGTGCCGTAACAGTTGCAACAAACATGGCAGGACGTGGTGTTGATATAAAAATCGATGATGAAGTAAGAGAGTTAGGAGGCCTCTTTATTCTTGGTACAGAGCGTCATGAGAGTAGACGGATTGATAACCAGCTTCGAGGACGTGCTGGACGTCAAGGGGATCCAGGTGCGAGCCAATTTTTCTTGAGCCTTGAAGATAACTTACTACGTATTTTTGGTGGAGATAGAATCAAAAACATTATGAACCGCCTGGGAATTGAAGAGGGCGAGCATATCGAATCAAAAATGGTAACACGCGCTGTTGAAAAAGCGCAAAAAAAAGTAGAAAATCTCCATTTTGAATCACGTAAACATATTCTTGAATATGATGATGTTGCTAATGAGCAGAGAAAGACAATTTATAAATTTCGTCAAGAACTTCTCAATCCAGAGTATGACATAGATAGCAAAATCAAAGAAAATAGAGCAGAGATTGTTGAAGATATCTTGCATGAGTGTGAAATTTTTCCAGAAATGCCAAAAGAGGATTTCAATCTTGAAAAATTGGTAAAAAAGATTCAAGAAGACTTCAATACTACATTTTCACAAGAAGAGTTGCAAAATAGAGATTATGAAGATCTCAAAGAGTATATTCTCCAAAAATTAGAAAATGAGTATGAAGAGAAGATGAGCCGTTTAGATGATGCTCAAAGACGCGAAATTGAGAGGATCTTGTATCTACAAGTCCTTGATAATGCTTGGAGAGAACATCTCTATCAGATGGATATTTTGAAAACTGGTATAGGTTTGCGTGGATATAATCAAAAAGATCCTCTCGTTGAGTATAAAAAAGAGTCTTACAATCTTTTTATAGAGCTTATTCACCGTATAAAATCTGAAGCAATTAAGACACTTCATATGATACAGCTGCGTGATGAAGCTGAAGAGGAAGAGCTGCGTCGTTTAGAAGCAGAGCTTGCTAAAATGGAAGAGGAGGTCAAACAAGCTGCTGTATTGCAACATGGCCAAGAGGTGCAGCAAGAAGAATCATCTCATAAAACCTTGGTAGGCACAAAAAAGCCAGCGCGTAACGAACCATGTCCATGTGGGAGTGGCAAGAAATATAAGCATTGCTGCGGCAAGAGTGGGCCTAAGAAAGGTGTCTTAGCAGCTGCAGCCAATGGATAAAAAACTTGTCAATTATATAGTTCGAAGATATCTTCGTTTTGATAAAGAGCAGCCATTTATTTTCTTATCTGCTCTCCTTGCCTTTTTAGGCATTATGGTTGGTGTAATGGTACTCATTATCGCAATGGCGATAATGAATGGTTTTGATAAAGAGTTTGAAAAAAAACTTTTTACTATGAATTATCCTCTTACAGTGTTTCCAAAATACTCTCCTTATCTTTATGAAGATATTTTAAAGACTTTGCAAAAAGAGTTTCCCTCTTTGCGCTATAGTCCCTATATCTCATCACAAGTTATTTATAAAAAGGGTGATAAGCTCGAAGGGGGGATTGTTTTTGGTGTAGATTTTGCAAAAGAGCGAGAAATCAATGACGTATTGGCATCCTCTTTAAAAAAAGTGCCGCAAAAATTTGAGATTATCGTAGGAAAGCAGCTCTTTGATGAACTCTATCTCGTTCCTGGAGAGAAGATCTTCTTACTATTTACCAAAAGTGAGCCCAGTGGATTTTCTATTACACCAATTTTTAAAAGATTTAAAGTAGTAGGGACATTCTCTTCTGGTCTCATTGCATATGACAAAGCTTACTCTTATACTATATTGGAGAGTCTGCGCAAAGTACTCCGTTTTCCTCTCCACACTTTTTCTGGCATTCATATCTATTCACCAAATCCTCAAAAAGATTTGCAAAAGATAAAAGAGGTATTACCAAATAGTATAGGAATAGTTGGTTGGTGGCAGCAAAATGGAAATTTTTTTGCAGCACTTGCAATGGAAAAACGAGCTCTGTTTATAGTTTTGATGCTTATAATTCTCATAGCTTCACTCAATATCGTTAGCTCTTTATTGATGACTGTAATGAATAGACGCAAAGAGATAGCGCTGTTGCTCAGTTTGGGTGCCACTCCAAAAGAGATTCGGTCAATTTTTTTCAAACTCGGCTCAATTATAGGTGGAGTAGGAATTCTTTTTGGCGTAGCATTTGGATTTTTAGGCCTCTTTATATTGCAAAACTTCGATATTATTCAACTCCCAGCAGATGTTTATGGTACAGCCAAGCTTCCTGTGGATTTGAGCTTACAAGATCTTACTCTTATTATTTTTGGTGCAATCGCAATCATTCTTCTTTCTGCTACTTATCCTGCAAGAAAAGCTACAAAGATCAATGTTATTGAAGTGTTACGTAACGAATAAGCATTATTGAAAAATCTTGAATGGCATTTGTAAAGTTCTTTTAATAATATTCAAAGGCGCTTGGAGAGTATCTTTTGTGAGCTGCGTATTTACTAGGGGATCTTTAAGAGAGCCACTTAAAGAGAGAGTAGTAGCAATTGAGCCATCTTTTCCAAATAAGAGATATCCTGCCACTGGTATTTTATTGAGAATATTTGTTACAGATTTTAAAGTGATAAGTTTTATTTGCATAGTAATAGTATCTTTTGGTAAATCGACAATACCATATCCATCAAAAGTAAGGGAGTTTGAAACTAAAAAGAGTTTTTTAACAAATATTTTGCCATTTACATATGCAAAATCTATATGCCCGTTTTTTACAAAAAGTCCTTGTGTACTAAATCCGGGATCATTGAATGTGACGAGTGCTGGGACAGTATTTAAAAAAGCAAATATATTATTAAGGGCTTTAAGATTTTTAATATAGGTTTGCGAAAGAGTAACTTTTCCACGAAAATTGTCTCTATCTCCATGTGCTATAAGAGAAAATGTTCCTCCACTAAAAAACTGTTTTTGTAAAAATGTATTTATAAAATCGTCAGAAAGCCCAGTAGCACGAAGCGAAAAGCTGTTGCCTCTTTGTTTAAAACCTATCTCTCCTTCCTTGTATTTTCCATTGAAAGTTATATTGTGGTTATTTATTACAGCTTTGGCGGTATCGAGTTTGAGTGGTCTATTTTTAATATAAAGTGTTGTATGCAAAAGTGATAGTCTTATTTTTTTGTTGAGAGTATCACTCTTTTTTCCTGACGTAAGATTTATGTCTACATTTTTTATAGCAATAGCGATCTCTTTATCGATAACTGCATCTAAAAAATTATTAAGAGAAATATGTACATTTTTTTTGATAGTTCCCCTCACATAAAAATTTTCTATATATTTTCCATTTTCACTAAAAAATCTATTTGGCTTGAGAAAGAAACTCTCAAAATCAATTCCATCTTCTTTAATAAAAATGTTCGCTTTTCCCTGTTTTGGCGAAAGCTGATGCAAAAGTGGAGAGTATTTTTCTAAAGCAGGAAGATCATAAATAATAATCTCTTTATCCTTGTCAAATTTTATATCAATATTAACATTTTTCAAATGGATCCACTGTTTTTGAAGATTGCAAAGCACTATATCTTTTATATTTTTGGCATCAATAATAGTGCTATATCCTTTTTGGAGAAAAGCTTGTTTGATATGAAGAAAAAATTTACATTGATCTTTTGCAAAATCTATAAAGCCTTTTGCATTTGTATCTAAAATTTCAGCTATTTTTACATTGCCATTTTTAAGATAGAGGGTATCATTATGGAGTTTGAAAAGTGTGTCAAAAAAATGAAATTTAACTCCTTCTAAATATATTAATGCATTTTTAGTAAAAAAGTCTCCTGAAATATCAAGTTTGTTACCTTTAAAAAAGAGAAGAATGGAGAGCTTAGCATCTATAGCTCCTTTATAATGTTCAATCGGAATATCTATATTATATGCATGAAGTACCTGTTTAATTGTATTATCAAGTCTACTTTTTGTTTGCAAATGTATCAAAATACGAGATTTTGCAAAATGGGATAAATCCGAAATTTTTACATATGAGCCTTGAAGATCTTTATTTTTATAGCGAGGTTCAAAAAGCTTAAACTCTAAAGTATCTTTACTATAATGTAATTGAACTTTTTTTACAAAAGCTGGCGAGAGTTTTGGATGAAATTTTACTACTACACCTTTCGCTTCCGCTAAAGCTTCAAAAGAATTTGGAGTAAAAGGTTTTTTGAGGTTGTGATGTAGTCTGAAAGAGAGAAGTTTATACTCTTTTGCTTTGATATACTCATAACTCCATTTTTTTATATCATTATGTAATGAGAAATGACGAAATATTAAACGAAGATTTTTATTGGTAAAAGGTTTACTGTTGGCAAGACAAAAGAGTTGCGTTCCCTCTTTCCTTACTTGTAATGAGCCTTCTACTCCTTCAAAATTATAGAATCCATGAAATTCTAAATAATTATTTTGTATTCCAAGATCACCATTGAGACGGAGATTGTAAGGAGTGAAATAAAATTTCTCTACTTTTGCTCTTATCACATTTTTAGTTGGATAGAGACGGAAAAGTGTTTGAAAATTGTCGCTTTTTGCTAGAAAAATATCTTTTTTATATATGATAGTTGCTTTTTTATTATTAAAATGGATATCGCGTAATGTTATTTGTTGAAAAATTTTTGGTAAATACTCTAATAGTTTGCTGATAGTGCTAATATCAGTTTTTTTTGATTGCGAAGCAGGAAGATATATATCATTTCCTTCAACTATTAGTTTTTTATCTAACTTGAGATACAATTTTCCAATTTGGAAAAGAGGAAGTCGAAGATGTTCTATTGTTATTCCCTCTTGGAGAAGAAAATAAAAAAGTGAGGCAAGTAAAATTGTGGCAAGAAAAATAGTTAAAGCGATTTTTTTTATTGTAGAAATTGTTTTAATTATCATTGTTTCACTACTCTTTTACTTTGCAGAACCAATTCATTTACAAAGCTCTCAAATCTATATACCTCGAGGGACAATAAGCAAGATTATATCATACCTGGATAAAAGAGGAATAGATAGTTTTTTTATAGATAGATTTACACTTCGCTTCATTGGTTATCCGCAAAGTGGATGGATAGATTTGCATCACAGAAGACTAAGAAGGCTAGATTTTCTCTACTTATTAACAAAATCGAAAGCTGCTCTTATAAAAATCACACTGATACCAGGTGAAACAACTTATACTATTATTGATGAACTAGCAAAGAGATATCATGTGTCACAAAAAGTGTTACAAAATGAGTATAATAGAGTGGCGCCATACCCTGAAGGTGTATTTTTTCCAGAAACCTATGCGATCCCAAAAAATATGGAACCCAAAAGAGTTATACAGCTTTTGGTTCATCTTTCACTGGCACGACATAAAAAGCTCTCGTCCAAATTTTATGGCACATATAATCAAAAACTTTGGTTTGAAAAAATTGTAACTATTGCTTCCATCATCCAAAAAGAGGCTGCAAATAGAGAAGAGATGCCACTTATCGCCTCTGTTATTTATAACCGACTTAAAAAAGGTATGCCTCTACAAATGGATGGTACACTTAACTATGGACAATATTCTCATGTCAAGGTATCTCCAAAACGTATTCAAGAAGATAGCAGCAGATTTAACACATATAAATTCTTCGGACTTCCACCCTATCCAGTATGTATAGTCAGCAAAGAAGCAATCGCAGCTGCCGTATTTCCTGCAAAAACCTCCTATCTCTACTTTGTCCGTATCTCAAAAGGACGACATAAATTTAGCAAAACTTATAAAAATCATTTGCAAAATATCAAACGTGTGCAAAAATGAAACAAAAACTTTGTGAGATTTTCTTTCATAGTCTCTCTTGAGAAAAGTTAAATTATTTAATTGTTACTATATGAATGTAATAAATTTTGAACAAGAGGAGAAAAAATGGCAAAAGCGAAAGTGGTTTGGACGAAGATAGATGAAGCACCAGCTTTAGCAACATATTCGTTGCTTCCAATTGTAGAATCTTTTACAAAAGATAGCGGCGTAGATATTGAGCTCAGGGACATTTCACTTGCTGGCAGAGTTATCGCTGAATTTAGTGATAGACTCCCTGAAGATAAAAAACAAGCAGATGAACTTGCATATCTTGGTGAACTAGTACTTAAACCAGAAGCAAACATTATTAAACTTCCTAATATTTCTGCTTCTATTCCACAGCTTGTAGCAACTATTAAAGAGTTACAGTCTCAAGGATACGATATTCCAGATTTCCCAGAAGAGCCAAAAACTGCTGAAGAGGTTGAGCTGAGAAATCGATTTGCAAAACTTCTTGGATCTGCGGTAAACCCTGTGCTTCGACAAGGAAACTCTGATAGACGCCTTAGTAAAGCAGTAAAAGAGTATGCGAAAAAATTCCCACATAAAATGAGACCAGTGAGTCCTGATAGTAAGAGCTATGTTGCACATATGGACAAAAATGACTTTTATCAAAATGAGCAATCTTTCATTAGCGATAAAGATCAAACAGTAAAACTTGTTTTTGAAGGACAAGATGGAAAGACAGAAGTACTTAAAGAAGTTGATGTTAAAAAAGGTGAAGTTTTTAGTGCGGCTTCACTTAATAGAAAAACGCTTCGAGAATTTTATGAGTGTGTTATCAATGACGCGAAAGAGAAAGATATTCTCTTTTCACTTCACGTAAAAGCTACTATGATGAAAATTTCTGATCCTGTAATGTTTGGTGATGCGATTCGAGTCTATTTCAAAGAACTATTTGATGAGTATGGTAAAGAGCTTGAAGAGATTGGATTTGATCCAAATAACGGTTTAGTAGATTTGGAAAATAAACTCTCTAAACTTCCTGATGGCGTGCAACAAGATATTAAAAATAAAATTCAAGAGATTCTACAAAAAAATGCTCGCATGTATATGGTGGATAGTGATGCAGGTATCACAAATCTCCATGCACCAAATGATGTTATTATTGATGCTTCTATTCCTGCAGTTATCAAAAATGGACTTCAAGGATGGGGACCAGATGGAAATACAGCTGATACAGTAATTACTGTTCCAGATAGAACTTATGCAAGAATGTATAAAGAAATTGTATCTGACATTGTTAAAAATGGACAATTTGATCCTGCAAAAGTTGGAACTGTACAAAATGTTGGTTTGATGGCAAAAAAAGCGGAAGAGTATGGAAGTCATGACAAAACTTTCTTCCCACCAGAAGATGGATATATTAAAACAATCGATGAGGATGGTAACACTTTGATGTGCCATGAAGTAGAAGAAGGCGATATCTGGAGAGCATACAGTGCAAAAGATGAAGCAGTAGTAGACTGGGCAAAACTCGCAGTAAGAAGAGCAAAAGAGAGCGGATATCCAATTGTTTTTTGGCTTGATAGCAACAGAGCACACGATGCTAACCTTATCAAAAAAGTAGTTGATGTTCTTAGAGGTGAAGATCTTAGTGGTGTTGAGTACCACATTATGGCTCCTGAAAAAGCGATGCGCTATACGCTTAGAAGATTTAGAGCAGGTGAGGGAACTATCAGTGTAACTGGTAACGTGTTAAGAGATTATCTCACAGACCTTTTCCCAATTATCGAAGTTGGTACAAGTGCGAGAACACTTTCAATTGTTCCACTTTTAGCAGGTGGTGGTGTATTTGAAACTGGAGCCGGCGGTAGTGCACCAAAACACGTAGAGCAGTTTTTAAAAGAAGGGCACCTACGATGGGACAGTCTTGGTGAATTTATGGCGCTTGTTGAATCACTCAAACTTGCAGTAAAACAAGGTGCAAGTGAAAAAACAACTATCATCGCAGATGCTCTTGATAGAGCTGTTGGTAAATATCTTAACAATGATAAAACTCCAAAAAGAAAAGTTGGTGAGCTTGATAACAGAGGAAGCCACTACTATCTTGCTACATACTGGGCTGAAGAGCTTGCAAGCTGCGGAGATAGCGAACTTGAAGCCAAATTTGTTCCAGTTGCACAAAAACTCAAAGAGAATGAGGAAAAAATCTTAGAAGAGATAAGAGCTGCTGAAGGTAAACCTACCGATATTGGCGGATACTATCATCCAGATGATGAAAAAGCCTCTGCAGCAATGAGACCAAGCAAAACATTTAACGAAATTATTGATAATATTTAAAAAACTTGAGGGCTTTTGCCCTCAAAGAAAGGAATGTCAATGCCAAAAGGTTCAAAAGTATCAATTGTAGGTGCAGGTGGAAATGTTGGAAGTATTGTTGCATACTCTATTGCAATGCAAGGACTTGCACATGAAGTTATTTTAGTAGATCGTGATAAGGATAGAGCAAGAGGGAAAGCGCTTGATATGAACCAAGCTGCAGCAGCTCTTAGAACACACTCAGTTGTGAAAGCAGCGGAGAGTTATGAAGATATAGCCGATTCAAAAGTTGTTGTTATTACTGCTGGCTTTCCTAGAAAACCTGGAATGAGTAGAGATGATCTCTTATTTGCAAATGCTGATATAGTGAGTGAGGTAACAGAGAATGTTGTCAAGCATGCTCCAGACTCCATTATCATCGTTGTAACAAATCCCCTTGATACAATGACGTATGTTGCTTTGAAAAAGAGTGGATTTCCAAAAAATAGAGTTATTGGAATGGCTGGGATACTTGATGGTGCAAGAATGACCCACTTTATTTATGAAAAACTTGGATTTGGTGCTGGTCAAATACGTGCTACTGTTATAGGTGGCCATGGAGATTATATGGTACCCCTTCCCCGCTACTCTACAGTCGCAGGCATTCCAATAACTGACCTGTTAACTCCTGGAGAACTTGCAGAAGTAGTTGAAGCAACAAAAAAAGGTGGTGCACAAATTGTCAAGCTTATGGGAACAAGTGCATATTTCGCTCCTGGTAAAGCTACAGCAATTATGGTAGAAGCGATTTTGAAAGACTCTAAAAAGATCTATCCATGTTCAACACTTTTAGAGGGAGAATATGGCGTACATGGTATTCCAAATGGTGTACCTGTAACTCTTGGAGCTGATGGGGTTGAAGAGATAATTGAGTTGCAACTTACACCTAAAGAGCGTGAGGAGTTTGATAGGAGTGTGGCATCAGTTAAAGAACTCATTGATATCTTAGAGAGCCAAGACTACTTTGGAGAAAAAAAATGAGAATCGTGCAATATGGCGATATAGTCAAGGCAATTCGCGATACCATCATCTACTCTACCACACATTTAAGTGAAGATATGCATAAAGCTTTACAAGAGGCTTTAGAAAAAGAGGAGAGTTTAGTTAGTAAAGCAGTCTTAGAACAACTGTTAGAAAATGCAGAAATTGCAGCAAACGAAAATAAGCCACTTTGTCAAGACACAGGACTTGCAATCTTTTTTGTCAAAATGGGAGAAGATGTAAAAGTAGAAGGTGGAAGTCTTAAAGAAGCAATTTTTGAAGGAACAAAAAAAGGATATGAAGAAGGATATCTCAGAGCTTCTACATGTGACTGTTTTACCAGAGCAAATCTTAAAGATAGTGTGGGTTACAACCTCCCTCCGGTTATCTATTTTGATATTGTTCCAGGCGATAAAATAGAGATAGAGTTTGCAGCAAAAGGTGGTGGGAGTGAGAATGGTAGCCGCGCAAGAGTTTTAGCTCCAGCTCAAGGTAAGGAAGGTATTAAAGAGTTTGTAAAACAAGTTGTGAGTGATGCTGGACCAAATGTGTGTCCTCCTATTGTAGTTGGAGTTGGCATTGGCGGAAGTTTTGATTATGCCGCGGTAATGAGTAAGCATGCACTCTTTCGTAATATTGGTACTCCAAACCCTGATCCAGAACTTGATGCTTTTGAGAAAGAGATCTTAGAAGAGCTCAATAAATTGGGAATTGGTGCAATGGGAATGGGTGGCACGCAGACCGCACTTGCAGTTCATATTGAAACATATCAACCAGGCAGAATGTGTCATATCGCATCACTTCCAGTAGCAGTTAACATTCAGTGTCACAGTTCTCGACATGCACATATAACCATTTAAGGATTTAAAATGGCTGAGTATAAACTAAAGACACCATTGAGTGATGAAGATGTTGAAAAACTAAAAGCTGGAGATATTGTATATCTTACAGGAACCATTTATACTGCAAGAGATGCAGCGCATAAAAGACTTGTTGATCTGATTTTTGAGGGAAAAGAGCTTCCTTTTGATTTGCATGGAGCAGTTATCTACTATGTAGGGCCAACTCCTCCAAAACCGGGAGAAGTAATTGGAAGTGCTGGACCTACAACAAGTTATAGAATGGATAGCTACGCTCCAATTTTGATTGAGCATGGCCTCAAAGGTATGATAGGCAAGGGAAAAAGAAACGATGCAGTTAAAGAAGCATGTAAAAAATATAAAGCTGTCTACTTTGGTGCAGTAGGGGGCGCAGGTGCACTTTTAGCAAAACGCATAAAAGATGCTGAAGTAATAGCATATCCGGAGCTTGGCCCTGAAGCGGTTCGCAGAATTGTAGTAGAAGATTTTCCGGTTGTTGTGGTCAATGATACCTATGGTAATGATCTCTATGAAGAGGGTCGAAAACAGTGGGCAAAAGTATAAGAAAGGAGTAATGAATGAATATACATGAATATCAAGCTAAAGAGATCTTTCGTGCGTATGGCGTACCTGTTCCAAGAGGAGAGGTAGCTTTTACTGGACCAGAAGCAAGAGAAGCAGCACAAAAACTTGGTGGCAACCTCTGGGTTGTAAAAGCACAAATCCATGCCGGTGGTCGTGGTAAAGCTGGCGGTGTAAAACTCGCAAGAAGTCTTGATGAAGTAGAAAAAATTGCTGAAGAGATGATAGGCATGACCCTCGTAACACATCAAACAGGTCCTGAAGGGAAAAAAGTAGAGAAAGTTTACATCGAAGAGGGCGCAGATATCCAAAAAGAGTACTATCTTGGAATGGTGCTTGATAGAAGCTCTGAAATGCCAGTAATGATGGCTTCTACTGAAGGTGGTATGGAGATTGAAGAGGTTGCTGCGAAGACTCCAGAAAAGATCATCAAAGTAGTAATCGATCCTACAATCGGTTTTCAAGGATTTCATGGAAGAAAACTAGCGTTTGGTTTGGGATTAGCAAAAGAGGAGATAAGACCATTTATCCAGTTTGCAGAAGCTCTCTATAAAGTCTATATGGATAAAGATGCAAACCTCATAGAAATCAACCCACTTATTAAAACAGGTGATGGCAAATTTTTGGCACTAGACGCAAAAATGGGCTTTGATGATAATGCTCTTTATAAACATCCTGATATTCATGAGATGAGAGATTTGAGCGAAGAGGATCCAGTAGAGCTTGAAGCTGCTAAATATGGCCTTAGTTATGTAAACTTGGATGGAAATGTTGGATGTATGGTAAATGGTGCAGGTCTTGCAATGGCAACTATGGATATTATTAAACATGAAGGTGGAGAGCCAGCAAACTTTTTAGATGTCGGTGGTGGTGCAAATCCTGATACTGTTGCAAAAGGGTTTGAACTTATTTTGAGTGATAAAAATGTTAAGAGCATTTTTGTCAACATCTTTGGTGGAATTGTTCGCTGTGACCGCATTGCAAATGGTATCTTACAAGCTACGCAGCAAGTAGAAGTCAATGTGCCAGTTATTGTCAGACTAGATGGAACAAATGCCCAGGAAGCGGCAGAAATCTTGAAAAATGCAAACATCAAAAACATCATTCCTGCTACTGATTTGGCTGATGGTGCAAGAAAGGCTGTTGCAGCTGCGAAAGGAGAGCTATAATGAGTATTTTGGTTAATAAAGATACAAAAGTTATTGTCCAAGGTTTTACTGGAAAAGAGGGAACGTTTCATAGTGAGCAGTGTATTGAGTATGGTACACAAATAGTTGGTGGTGTTACTCCTGGTAAAGGTGGACAGACACATCTTGATAGACCAGTATTTAATACTGTAAAAGAGGCAGTAGATGCTACTGGGGCAACTGTAAGTATGATCTTCGTTCCACCCGCCTTTACAGCAGATGCTGTGATGGAAGCAGCAGAAGCTGGGATTGAACTTGCTGTAATTATTACTGAGGGAGCTCCAGTTAAAGATATGATGTATGCAAAGATGTATGCTACAAAAAATGGAATGAAAACTATTGGACCAAACTGTCCTGGAATCATTACTGCTGAAGAGTGTAAAATCGGAATTATGCCAGGATTTATCTTTAAAAAAGGGCCAGTAGGACTCATTTCCAAGTCAGGTACACTGACTTATGAGGCGAGTAACCAGGTTGTAAAAGAGGGTCTTGGAATTACAACTGCTGTTGGAATTGGAGGAGATCCAATTATTGGTTTAAGTTACAAACAACTCCTCCCTATGTTTGAAGCGGACCCTGAAACTGAAGCAATTGTTATGATTGGTGAGATTGGTGGAACGTTAGAAATAGAGGCCGCTGAATTTATCAAAGAAAATATTACAAAGCCTGTTGTAGCGTTCATTGCTGGCCAGACTGCTCCAAAAGGTAAACGTATGGGACATGCTGGTGCGATAATCAGTGGTGGTCAGGGAACTGCACAGGAAAAAATGGATGCGCTTGCCGCAGCTGGAGTGCATGTTGTCAAATCTCCTGCTGATATTGGAAAAACAGTAGCAAAGGCGCTTGGCAAATAATGAAGAAAAGTTTTGCAGTTGCAAATATTCGATGTGAGGGGTGCGCAAATAGTATCAAAAAAGCGCTCTCTCCCTATTTTGGATATGTTGAAGTGGATCTTGCAAAAGAGCCTCGAATAGTAACAGTCGAAATAAAAAATAAGATTGATAAAGAGAAATTAAAAGAGATATTAATAGGTCTAGGTTATCCTTTATATGAACAAAAATTATCCACAATGGATAAATTAGGCCTCAAAACAAAAAGTTTTGTGAGCTGTGCTGTCGGCAAATTTACTTTAGATAAAGGAGAATGATATGGGATTGATAAAAGCCCCTGAAAACACACCTGTATGGGTAGAAGAGAAGAACTGTAAAGCGTGTGACCTTTGTGTTGCTTATTGCCCGGCAGGTGTTTTGGCAATGGTTCCTGAACCAAAAACGATTCTTGGTGCAATGGTAAAGGTTGTTTACCCTGATAGTTGTATAGGATGCAATGATTGTGAACTTGAGTGTCCAGACTTTGCAATTATGGTGGCTGATAGAAAAGAGTATAAATTTGCAAAACTCAGTAAAGAAGCAAAAGAGCGAGCTGAAGCTATTAAGAAAAACCACTATATGGCTCGTGAAGAAGATATTAAAGCACTTTGTGCGTAAGGAGAGGTAATGGCAAGAGAAGTAATATCTAGCGGTAATGAACTGGCTGCAAAAGCAGCGATTGATGCAGGATGTAAATTTTTTGGGGGATATCCTATTACACCTTCGAGTGAAATTGCACATGAAATGAGTGTATTACTTCCAAGAGTTGGTGGAAAATTTATCCAGATGGAAGATGAGATTGGTGGAATTGCAGTTGCACTTGGTGCTAGTATGAGTGGTGTAAAGTCTATGACAAACACTTCAGGCCCTGGTATCAGTCTTAAAGCTGAGCAGATTGGTTTAGGATTTATGACCGAGACTCCACTTGTAATCACAAACGTTATGCGTGGTGGTCCATCAACTGGTCTTCCAACACGTGTACAACAAGGAGATATTAACCAGGCAAAAGCACCAACTCATGGTGACTATAAATCGATTTCTTTTTGTCCTGGAAGCCTTGAAGAGTGCTACACTGAAGTTGTGCGAGCTTTTAATGTGGCAGAAGAACTCATGACTCCAGTATTTGTACTTTTGGATGAGACTCTTGGCCATATGCATGGAAAAGCAGTGCTTCCAGATTTAGAAGAGGTACAAGCTTCGATTGTGGATCGTGCAAAACCAGATCCATCTATTCCTAAAGAGGAATTCAAACCATTTGATGTGCCTCAGGATAAACCAGCAGTTATCCCACCAATGTTCCAAGGATATAGATTTCATTTAACAGGTCTTCATCATGGACCTACAGGATTCCCAACAGAAGATGCCGAAATTTGTCAAAACTTGATTGAAAGACTTCATAGAAAAATAGATTCTAGAAGAAAAGATCTCCTTGATAGCTATGAAGAGTATATGCTTGATGATGCTGAGTGGCTCATTGTTGCATATGGTAGTGTGAGTAGAAGTGCAAGAGAAGCGATTAACCGCCTAAGAGAGCAAGGCGTAAAAATTGGTATGTTTCGACCAATTACACTCTGGCCAAGTCCAGAAGATAAGATGAAAGAGATTGGTGAGAGATTTCCAGCAGAGAAAATTTTGATGCCAGAACTCAATATGGGACAATACATCGATGAAGTAGAACGAGTTATGAAAAAACGACCTGTAGCACTTAACAAGGCAAACGGTCGTCCAATCAGCCCGGCTGAAATCATAGAAAAACTCCAAGAGATGGGTATATAAGGGGGAGAAGATGGCTTTTAATTACAACGAATATTTACGAACGGACAAGATGCCAACGCTTTGGTGTTGGGGATGTGGTGATGGAATTATTCTCAAAGCAGTGATTCGAGCAATTGACAGTCTTGGTTGGAATATGGATGATGTATGTGTGGTCTCAGGGATTGGATGTAGTGGCCGATTTAGCTCATATCTCAATTGTAACACTGTTCACACTACACACGGACGAACTGTTGCCTATGCAACTGGGATCAAGCTCGCAAATCCAGATAAGCACGTAATTGTCGTAGCAGGTGATGGTGACGGGCTCGCAATCGGTGGGAACCATACAATACATGGATGTAGAAGAAATATTGACCTTAACTTCATATTAATTAATAACTTCATCTATGGCCTTACAAACTCACAAGTAAGCCCTACAACACCAAAAGGAATGTGGGCAGTTACTACTCAATATGGCAACGTTGATCCAACCTTTGATGCATGTGAGCTTGCAAAAGGTGCGGGGGCTACTTTTATTGCACGTGAAACTGTTACAGATCCGAAAAAATTGGAAAAGATGTTCATTAATGGTTTCCAACATAGAGGATTTAGTTTCTTTGATGTATTTAGTAACTGTCACGTGAATTTGGGACGAAAAAATAAAATGGGTGAAGCAATACTAAATCAAAACTGGATTGATAGCATTACAATGTCAAAAGCAAAATATGACAAACTTCCAGAAGAGGAAAAAATCAACTATTTCCCAACTGGAATCTTGCATCAGGTAGAAGATCAGATGGAATACTGCGATGCGTATGATTTAGTTATCGAAGCGGCACAGAACAAGAAAAAAGTAGATATTCCTATTCAGGTTAAATCTCGCTAATTTGGGGTTTTTACCCCTTTGAATTGCTACACTCATAGTAGTTATTCACTAGAATACAAAAACAAACTCAAAGGAAGTTGACTATGAGACATCAATTACGATTTACAGGAGTTGGCGGTCAAGGTGTTTTGCTCGCAGGTGAGATTTTGGCTGCTGCAAAGATTAAAGCAGGTGGATATGGTGTAAAAGCTGCAACCTATACCTCACAAGTCCGAGGCGGCCCTACTAAAGTGGATATAATCTTGGATGATGAGGAGATTTTGTATCCTTATGCAAATGAAGGTGAGATAGAGTATATGCTTTCAACTGCGCAAGTAAGTTACAATCAGTTTAAAAGCGGTGTAAAAGATGGTGGTATCATTGTATTTGAGCCAAATCTCGTAACACCAACACAAGAAGACCTTGATCGATGGGAGATGTACGCAATTCCAATTATTACTATTGCAAAAGAGGAAGTTGGAAACGTTGTTACCCAGTCTGTTGTTGCTCTTGGTGTGACAATTGAGATGACAAAGGTTCTTCCTGAAGAGCTTGTATATGAGACAATGATCTCCAAAGTTCCACCTAAATTTGTTGAACTTAATAAAACTGCATACAATCTTGGTGTAAAATATGCAAGAGAAGCAAAAGAGAAGGGCAGAATCAAAACTGTAGCAGAAGCAGAAGCACTGAAAGCAAAAGATATTTGTGCAGTATAAGCTCTAGCCTTTTGGCTAGGCTTTTTCTTCTATTCTATAAAGTTTACTACCTTCTCTTAAATAGCAAAATTTGTCTTTGGTTAGCTTATGGAATAAAATATACTGCTCACACACTAAAATTTTATTTGCTGTGCCTTTTTTCTCATTTGTATGGTATGCCTCATAAAGAATTTGAAATTTTTTTCCACTCTGAGCATCATAAACAATATTGTTTTTAACAGTAATATTGTTCGATATATATTGTTGATGCTTCATGGTAGCTAGGACACCACCATATCCAAATATTGCCAGAACTATTGCTAAAGCCAGTTCTTTAAAGTTTGTAATAATAAAATATGCCATTAAAAGTAAAGAACCTAATATTATCCAAGCACTTCTTGTATAGTAAGTTAAATAAATCTGCAACGCTAAAAAGCCTAGAGTTGCAAGAGTAATTACTATTTTTTTCATTTTACTCCTCCTATAATACATTTACCAAACCCATCATTAAAAGAAAAGAGTTTGGGGATAGATTGCGTTAACATTACAAAGTGTTGACGCGTTTTTTACAATTCACAGCCAATAGCACCGATGAAGAATATCTGTTCCTCCTTGTCATTCAATGACCCAACAAAGCCTATTTGGATTCGGGCTAGCCTGAATACACCTATGAAACGCTATTGGAGATAGTTGTATCTACCATTCCATAAATTCAGGAGGCTGTGTAAGGTCTGAATCAAAGATGAAGGAGTCAAGAGCGTATTTTATGTTGGTATCGATATTGCCAAACGGAACCATGTTGCTTGTGTTATTGATGAAAAAAACCAATTGGTTATCAAACCTTTTATGTTTGCAAACAACCAAGAGGGTTTTTGTAAACTCCTAACAAAACTTCAATCCCTTGCATGCAGTATTGAAGAAGTGCTTATTGGAATGGAAGCAACAGGGATGATGTTTGAAAACCTTTATCGCTATCTTCACTCACTCTCATACTCTGTGGTATTATTAAATCCATACCAGATAGCCAAGTTTAGAGAGTTAGATACGATGAAACGAGTAAAAAGTGACAATATCGATACAAAGATGATAGCGGCTCTTTTAAAGAGTGGACGCTATGCCCAGGGATATGTGAATGAAGATATGCTTCAATCCCTACGCACTCTTTATCGCCACAAAGCCTCTTTGGAAGATCAACTTAAAGCCAACAAGCATCAAACATTGACACTGCTTAATGTGGTTTTTCCTGAATTTGAACATATTATCAAAGACCCTTTTAGTGTCACAGGGATGGCTCTACTTTCGAAGTATCCTACAGCCAAACATTATGAGTATGCCGGTGTGGATAGAATTTTAAAAACCTTTCGAGGTATTAAAGGCAACAATATGAACACAAAAGTTTTTAGATGCTGCCAAAACAACTGTGTACAGTGGTGACGGCAAAGATGGGCGTGCCTTTACCATAAAGGCAAATATCGAAATGATTCACTTTCTTCAATCCTCTATAGAAGAAACCAACCGAGCTATGATGGCTCTGTTTGATACTGCCAAAGAGATTTCAAAGGAGGATGAAGCGCAAATCAGTGACATTATTGACAATCTTCGCACCATCCCTGGTGTAAGTGACAAAACCATTTTAGCCCTCTTAGCTGAATATGGCCCTTTGGATAGATTCTATAGTGTAAAAGCTCTTGTTGGCTATCTTGGTCTTTATCTTTCGCAAGAGCAATCAGGTGAAAGTATCAAAGGTGGCCACCTTGCTAAAAGAGGAGCAAGATTAGCCAAAAGAGCTATCTATCTTGCCGCTATTGCAGCCGTGCGGCACAATGATGAACTCAGACAAATCTATCTCGATTATCGCTCCAAAAGACGGGCAAAGAAAGAATGTCTCATTATTGTTGCACGAAAACTTCTTGCCATTATCTATGCCATTTATAAGCATAATGTCCCTTATGAGCCAAAAAGAGTCTTTGTGGCAAATCCTATAAACTGACTTTTTCATCTTTTTTATGTGCCATTGACAGTGAATTGTTAAAGAACGTATCAACCAATCCTATATCGGCTCATACAAATTTACTTTGATGAAACAGTAGTTTCATCTTCAAAGTGTTTCATTCCGTTCATACAGATTGAAACACTTTAAGGATAAAACCTATACTCATGCTCTCTTTTAAAATCCCTGCCGTTTAGGTTATTTCTTATAAAACGGCTTTTTGTAATTATAGCACTATCGAAGCAAATGATAAAAAACATGCAATATTTTCTTACATTAAACTGTCACCAGTTTAAAAATAATATGAACTAACCACAACTTAATCTGACAGAAGAGAAAAAAAGAGTATACTTTCTCCCAGAAGAAGGGAGAGAATGATGAATCTACAAACACAAGATAAGATTGTCACCTGCAATGTTAAAATACACCACAGACGCAAGATGAAAATGTACCATCCATGAGATGAGGAAATATAAGAGAATATAATCGCTTCCAAAAATATTTGGAGGCAATAGTGATTACATACGAGGAGTTTGTGATGGTACATACACTTTACAGACAAGGATACAGCATAAGAGCTATTGCAAGGATGACGGGACTTGATAGAAGAACCGTATCCAAAAGACTCAAAGAGGATAAGCTTCTGCCAAGAAAACCGAGAGTTTACAAATCGAAGCTCGATCCATACAAAGAGTATATAAAAAAGAGAATAGCTCAAGGGTTGCCGGATAAAATTCCTTCAACGGTAATATACCGGGAGATTACAGCAAAAGGGTATGAGGGGAAGATAAGAATATTGCAGGCGTTTATGAGCGGGCTTTATAAAGAGCATATGAGCGTAAAAGAGGAAGAGGTAGTGCGATTTGAGACAGATCCGGGCGAGCAGGCGCAAGCTGACTGGACGGTGATACGAAGAGGGAAGAATCCCATTTATGCCTTTGCGATGATTTTGGGCTATAGCAGATACGCATTTATCTGCTTTACAGACAATATGCGCTTTGATAGTTTTATAGATTGTCATAAAAAGGCTTTCGCCTTCTTTGGGGGAGTGCCTAGAACCATTCTTTACGACAACCTCAAAAGCGTGGTGATAGAGCATAACGCTTACGGGAATGCAAAACACAGATTTAATGAGAGGTTTTTGGATTTTTCCAAAGAGTATGGATTTATTCCAAAACTTTGTAAACCCTACAGGGCAAAAACAAAAGGGAAGGTAGAGAGAGTTATAGGCTATATGAAAGGAAACTTCTATATTCCTTTGAAAGCAAGACTCAAAAACTCTTCGCTTGTTATAGATACAAAGCTTCTTAACAGCCAGATATTTCAGTGGCTTGAAATTGTTCATAATAGAGTGCACGCAACAACGAAGCAAAAACCAAAAGAGCTCTTTATAAAAGAGCAAAAAGTTCTGCTGCCGCTAATAATTTCAGCCAAGCCAAAAAGCTTGCATAACAAAAAAGAATATGACAATTGCATAGATAAAAAGCTTTCCTTGTCAAATAAAAAGTATAAAAACAGCATAAACATACATAATACAGCTAAGAGTTCTTTAGAGGAGTATGATGCGCTTTTGGGAGTTTGCCATGCATAAAGAGATACACAGTATAAATGAACAGATACAAGAGTATGCTGCGCTTTTTAAACTTCCTGCCATTAAAGAGAGCTTTTCATCCATAGCGCAAGAAGCAGCTAAAAAGAATCTTTCATACAGCCACTTTTTGCTTGAGCTTTTTAGATATGAACATCAAAAGAAGATAGAGCGTTCAAAAGCAACAACACTAAAAATGGCAGGCTTTCCAAAAGTAAAGACCATAGAGATGTTTGATTTCTCATCTTCTGCGGTAGATAGAAATATTATTAATGAACTTTCTACTTTAAGATTTATAGAGAATGCCGAAAATATCCTGCTTATTGGACCAAGCGGTGTTGGGAAAACCCACATGGCCATAGCTTTGGGATATCTTGCTACACAAGCAAGAATAAAAACAAAATTCATCACTGCAGCAGATCTGCTTTTACAACTTGAGATTGCGCAGCAGACCAACAGGTTGCAGCACTATTTCAAAAAGGTTATCAATACGGTAAAACTCTTGATTATCGATGAATTTGGCTATATCAAGCTCAATGAAAACCAGGCCAATCTCTTTTTCCAGGTTATCAATAAACGGTATGAAATAGGATCAATTATCATTACAAGCAATCTATCTTTTACAAAATTCAAGGAGGTGCTCAACAATGATGAAGCGTTAACTACAGCAATACTTGATAGGCTTATTCACCATAGCCATATACTCAATATCCAAGGTGAAAGCTACAGGCTTAAGCAAAAAAGAAAAGCTGGTGTCCTTACTGGACTCGATAACAATTTTTAGTTTCAAAGTGGTACATTTTCACTTCGCATCTTGGTACATTTTTAGGTTGCACTTGACATAAGATAATCAAAAATAAATTGGGACTGTTAAATTTGGCAAAAGAGTTAGGAAACGTCTCAAGAGCATGTAAAGTATTTGGATATAGTCGAGATAGTTTCTATCGATTCAAAAGAGTGTATGAGGAATATAAAGAAGAGGGATTACAAGAGATAAGCAGAAAAAAGCCAAACTTGAAAAACAGAGTGGCAAAAGAGATAGAGGAAGCTGTAGTTGCTTATGCTATAGAGCAACCTGCCCATGGACAGATACGAGCGAGTAACGAATTGAAAAAAAGAGGAATTTTACTCTGTAGGAGGAGTAAGAAACGTATGGCTCAGGTACAATCTTCAGACAATGAAGCTAAGACTCAAAGCTTTAGAAGAAAAGAGTGCCAAAGAAGCTCTTGTGCTTACTGAGGCACAAGTACAAGCTCTTGAGAAAGCAAAAGAGGAAAAAGTTGCACAAGGAGAGATAGAAACACTCTTTCCAGGTTATCTTGGAACACAAGATACTTACTATGTTGGTAATATCAAAGGAGTTGGAAGAATCTATCAGCAAACGTTTATCGATACATACTCTAAAATAGTCTTTTGCAAACTCTATGATAGAAAAAATGCTTTAGTGGCTGCAGATTTGCTCAATAACAAGGTTTTACCTTTTTATAAAGAGCAAGGGGTAAAACTTCTTCGCATTCTTACCGATAGAGAAACAAAATTCAAAAGAAGTCGTGAACATCATGAATATGAGCTATATTTGGCTATAGAAGAAATAGAACATTCCTATACAAAAACAAGATCTCCGCAAACAAATGGAATTTGTGAAAGATTCCATAGAACTGTCCAAGAAGAATTTTATGCTATTGCCTTTAGGAAAAAGATATACAAATCTATCCAGGAAGTACAAAATGACTTAGACCAATGGCTTGAATATTATAACAACAAAAGAACACATCAAGGTAAAAACTGTAATGGTTTAACACCTATAGAGTGTTTTATGAAGCATAAACATCTAGCTCAAATAAAAATGATAGGTTATAATTCAATTAAACAAAATGAAACAAACCTATCTGACACTAATAATTTGAACTGACAAAAATTTATGGGGAGATAGTATGAGTGTCAGATGATGTTGTGAGTATTACACATCAACTCGTGGAGAAATAAATGGGAAAATCTCTCTTATTATTTCAAATACCCTGAAGATATCCGTCGTATCGTCTATACTACAAATATCATAGAATCAGTCCATCGACAGTTTCGAAAATTAACTAAGACCAAAGGAGCGTTTCCCAATGAAAACAGCCTTTTAAAGCTGCTCTATCTCGGTATTCAGAATGCTCAGAAAAAGTGGACAATGCCAATTAGGAACTGGAGTCTTACTCTCTCTCAATTGGCTATATTTTTTGAAGGAAGACTCGAGAAAGCTCTCGAGCTATGATATAATCCTATGAACTATCGGTGACACAAAATTATGAACGGTCCCATATTATAGGAAAATTAAAATATTTTTTAGTTAATATCTAAACCATTGCTAATGCATCTTTTTTGTTTTCTTGCAACAAAATTTATTTGAGGTTTGCTGCAAATCTTTCTTTGGATTTGTGGAGGTATATTAGCTAAAATGTTTCTCATAAAGTGCACTTTGTACCATGCCAAAATGCACCAATATAAACCTCTTTGAAAGCTTATTGTAATCCCTAATGTGCATGACTGATAAGCAATGCCATTTTTGGTAAATCTCTTTATTTGAGCTTTTCTATAAAGTTTTTTTAAGTCTCATAAGACTCGTTGACGAATGACTCTATAGCCAATACTACTTTTTCCCTTCAAGCGTTAAGCTATCGGCTATCATCAAAGCTATAGATATCACTCTTCCTTTATAATTTCTACTTTTTCATATAATGCATCCAATACACACAAATGGATACTCTTTTTGAAGTGAAAGACAGCAATTTGTCCTCGTGCCCTTTATTAATTTGTGATAACTGTGTAATGTGAAAATATTCTCAATTCCTAACTCTTTAGCCAAACGCTCTATTTTTCGTATTGAGACTCCATTGACATACGAATCTTTTACCATTGCAATTAAGGCATGCTCACTTCTTATTTTTTCTATGATAATAAAGGAACATAACCTCCTTTTCTGATATTTGAACCATAGAATATATAGTGCCTAATCTCATATCGAACCTTCTTTGACAATATCCACTGAAACAGCTTTTTCTCTCACTGTTGCGTTTCCTTTTTTGGCTCTAACTTTCGCTTATGACTCTATTCCATCAACTGCACCATCTTTTCATCGTTACAAGCAGTAGCTCACCCTCTCCTTACAAACTGTGTCATTATCTCTTTGAATATTTTTGTTTCATCTATTTTTAGGTACAACTGCTCATAGATAGGCTTCCTTCGTTAAGCATTATTTCTCACTAGGAAGTCTATCCAACTATTTCAGGGATATCAATAAAATTGCAAATAAAAGTGTCACAATCTACACTCTCTGTGAGAAAATGGGATTAAAAGTCTTTAAAAAGATAAATTAAATTTACAATTAAAAGAGTGTGAGTTCAAATTAAAGAATTGTTATGCTGACCTATTTAAAATAATTCTTAGAAAAGAATCTAAAATAATCCTCTCAACTACGATTGAGCATTAAAAAATAAAAAAATAGAATATCTTCATCGAACCCACTCCAAAGAACTCTCAGCATTATGCATTCCATCCCATTTTAAGCTAATACTAATATACCTGCCGGTAGAAACATCTTCAAAAATATATTTGGCAATAAAGTAACTGTAACTAATCGACTGTATCAAAGAATAGCTCAAAGAATAGCTTTCAAAAGGAACAAGTGTTTTATCAATATTGGCTTTATTGGCAATCAATATTCGTCTGTAATTATCAATTACATATAATTTAAATTCTTTAATCCTTATTGTCCGTACTGAATCGTTTTTCAATTTAAAGCCCAATATACTCCCGCTTCCTAATATATTCCTACACACACCATTTATACAGCTTGAACTTCTTGATTTGATTGGACCAACTTCATCGATAGAAATATTATTGAAATCTCCTAAAGATATATTTTCAATACTTGAAGAAAAACTGGAAGATTCAGAACTAGAAAAAGAAAAGCTACTATCACTTGAAAAATCACTATAATTAGATGAATTGTCAATACTTGAAAAATTTTGAGAGGAAGATTGTTGCGAACTTTGAATTTGACTACTCACAGAACTGCTCGAAGGCGTTGTGAAGAGCACTTTATCATCTTGTATATCTGCCTGTATGTAATGTATATTATTATGGCGAGATTTCAGATATATCCATTTGAGATGAACACCATCTTCTGCGAGGCCTTCCAGTTTGGCTATAAGACTTTTTGAACGACTTATATATATCCACTTGAACGGATCGTAGTTTTCTACATCTCCATAATAGATATAGTAGCCCTTGATATCGTACGCATGACCTCGGAGCTCTCTAACTATACCCTTCACATACTCGTAACCTTTACTCGAACTTTGAATTTGACTACTCATTGAACTGCTCGAAGGCATTGTAAAGAGCACTTTATCATCTTGTATATCTGCCTGTATGTAATGTATATTATTATGGCGAGATTTCAGATATATCCATTTGAGATGAACACCATCTTCTGCAAGGCCTTCCAGTTTGGCTATAAGACTTTTTGAACGACTTATATATATCCACTTGAACGGATCGTAGTTTTCTACATCTCCATAATAGATATAGTAGCCCTTGATATCGTACGCATGACCTCGGAGCTCTCTAACTATACCCTTCACATACTCATAACCCTTACTCGAATTGCTCGAACTGCTTAAACTGCTTGAAGATTCCAAACATACTCCATCCGTCCATATACCACCACGTCTTTCACACATATCCATTTCATCATGAAAAGAAGAACTAGAAAAACTTTCATCTGATGAAGAATGAAAAGTCAAAGAAGATACACTTGAATTGTGACTATATTGAGATGAAGAGGAACTGCTATCCCCATTATAGGATACTAAACAAGTGCCATCTATCCATATACCTCCATGTGTTTCGCAATATAGTTGCTCTTGAGAATTTCGACTACTCGAACTAGATATAATAGAAGATCTTGATTGTTGTATACATACTGTATCCAACCACTTGCCACCACTTTCTTCACACAACTCTTTTTGGATATTTTCATTATGAGATTCCATTGAGGAAGAAGATATACTATTGCTACTTGAGCTGGATAATAATTCTACAAATATATCAAATTCTCCGCCGTAAGTATCGAGTAAATGCACGATGTAAGTTCCCGCTTCGAGCTCCAATGACTCGCTTTGGAGATTGTAGAAAGTTTTGATTTTTCGAAGATCTTCGTCATAGACGATGACTTTGTCAATAGTATTGTAATTTGCATCTTTTCCTATTATCCATACATGGCCTTTTTGTGACATCGTGAGCTTGTAATAGCTACTCATCGGATCTCTTGAAAATGCAATCTTCTCTCCATCTGAGATGTCTTGTATATCTTCGAATTTTTCATATCCTTTAACGGCAGAGGAATATATTTTAAATTCTCCGCCATAGATATCGAGTAGATGAACGATGTAAGTTCCCGCTTCGAGCTCCAATGACTCGCTTTGGAGATTGTAGAAAGTTTTGATTTTTTGAAGGTCTTCGTCGTAGATGATGACTTTGTCGATAGTATTGTAATTTGCATCTTTTCCTATTATCCATACATGGCCTTTTTGTGACATCGTGAGTTTGTAGTAGCTACTCATGGGATCTTTTGAGAATGCAATCTTCTCTCCATCTAAGATTTTATTGCTAGAACTAGATGTACTACTATTTAAAGAGGAATTTTCACTACTCGAAACACTCGAACTGCTGGAACTGCTGGAACTGCTCGAACTGCTCGAACTGCTTGAAATGCTGGAACTGCTCGAACTGCTGGAACTGTTGGAACTGCTCGAACTGCTGGAACTGTTGGAACTGCTCGAACTGCTTGAAATGCTGGAACTGCTGGAACTGCTCGAACTGCTGGAAATGCTGGAAATGCTGGAACTGCTCGAACTGCTTGAATTGCTTGAAATGTTGGAACTGCTCGAACTGCTTGAACTGTTGGAACTGCTTGAACTGCTGGAACTGCTGGAACTGTTGGAACTGCTCGAACTGCTTGAAATGCTGGAACTGCTGGAACTGCTCGAACTGCTAGAAATGCTGGAACTGCTCGAACTGCTAGAAATGCTGGAACTGCTCGAACTGCTGGAAACCAGTTCATCCGAGTATACCTTGAAATTCCCTCCTTGGGTATCCTGGACATTGACGATATAGGTGCCGGCATCCAGTGTCAAGCTTTCGCTCTTGAAATTGTTCAGCACCACCACTTGACGAAAGGAAGAGTCGTAGATGACCGCCTTCTCGATGTCAAAGCCGTATGTATCAGAACCGCTCATCAACACGTTGCCACGGTTTTGGAGCGTGAATTTGTAGTCGCTTTTCGTCGCATCTTTATCGAACTCCACAGAGGTATTGTTAGAGAGCTGCGAAATGGAGGCCAGATCATCGAATCCCTCCATGACTGGAGAGTATACCTTGAAATTCCCTCCTTGGGTATCCTGGACATTGACGATATAGGTGCCGGCATCCAGTGTCAAGCTTTCGCTCTTGAAATTGTTCAGCACCACCACTTGACGAAAGGAAGAGTCGTAGATGACCGCCTTCTCGATGTCAAAGCCGTATGTATCAGAACCGCTCATCAACACGTTGCCACGGTTTTGGAGCGTGAATTTGTAGTCGCTTTTCGTCGCATCTTTATCGAACTCCACAGAGGTATTGTTAGAGAGCTGCGAAATGGAGGCCAGATCATCGAATCCCTCCATGACTGGAGAGTATACCTTGAAATTCCCTCCTTGGGTATCCTGGACATTGACGATATAGGTGCCGGCATCCAGTGTCAAGCTTTCGCTCTTGAAATTGTTCAGCACCACCACTTGACGAAAGGAAGAGTCGTAGATGACCGCCTTCTCGATGTCAAAGCCGTATGTATCAGAACCGCTCATCAACACGTTGCCACGGTTTTGGAGCGTGAATTTGTAGTAACTCTTCGTTATGTCACCTACGAAAGATATTGTTTCATTATTGTTGATAAGTTCAGGATCTTCTCTTGTTCCGCCTAACAATGCGGTTAAGAACAATCCAATAAGCAACAATAATTTCAGATAATTATGAGTTTTTATGTTCATTATAGATCCTAATAGCAACTATTATGGATCAATATTATCCTAAATTATTTTAATTAATCATTAATAACCAAAAATTTAAGGATTAAAACTAGTTTAGCTCAAAAAAATGCTAAAATTAGGTAGATATGAAGGGCAAAAATAGAGACATCAGAAAAACTCATATAACAGAGAAAATTCAAAGAGATTATACAGTGCTTTTGTTTGGATTTGACAGCCAGACTGACATCAGAAATCACAAAAGTCAATTATGAAAATAACGAATTTGCAAAATGCAAGAATCACATTAATGTAATAGAATCTTTTTGGAGTTATGCTCTTATGCTTCACTCTTCGTGAGAAAATGGGGTTATGAGAATATAGGAAACTATCAAAGGATAAATTCAATTTACACTTCAAAGAGTGTGAGTTCGAATTCAATAATTGTTATGATAATTTATTTAAAATTCTCATAAAAGAATTTGAAAACAATCCTCTAAACTATTCTTAAACCTATTATATAAATATCAGAATTAATAATCTAAAATCTCCGATACCTTCTTGAAAATTACAATGAGTGCCAATATATTGGACTTATACACTATCTTTACATTAAAGTTAAATTTAAGGTATAATTTCACTGGCGCAGCGGATAGCTACTTGGAAATCCAAGAGGAAAGTCCGAGCTGCAGTGAGGCAGGGTTCCACCTAACGGGTGGCCGGCGAAAGCCGAGGGAAAGTGCAACAGAAAGTAAACCGCCGATGGCCTATTGGCACAGGCAAGGGTGAAAGGGTGAGGTAAGAGCTCACCGCTTCTGTGGTAACACAGAAGGCAGTGTAAACCCAACCCGCAGCAAGTCGCACCTGGTTGAAGCCTCACGTTACGAGTGCGACGCTTGAGCTTTATGGTGACATAAAGCCTAGATAAATTGCTATCCAAGACAGAACTCGGCTTACAGCTGCGCCTCTATAAATCTTCATACCTTGTAGCAAGTTCTTCTTTGAGTTTTGTATATGTAATATCAGGATTTGCAGCTAAAATTTCTTGCATAACTACATTATCCTCTTTTCCATCCCAAATTTTTTTATATGTTCCCTCTTTGTATCCATGTTCTTGGCGAAACTGATTGAGTGCATTTTTGCCAATATAGAGGCTATAGAGTTCATCAAATCCCAAATTTACACTATCACACGCTTTAAAAAAGGTCTCCAAAAGAGACTCTTGCAATGCTTCGCTATCATTTTTCACTAAAGCTAGTGCCATAAGCTCTTCAAAAATATCAAGATACTCATTAACCTTTGCATTATCCCATACTTTGATCTTTATATCACTCATACTATCTTTAGAATTATTTATAAGCTTTGCAGCCTGCGTTAAGTCGTTGTACTGTAAAAGATAGCTCATAATAAAGTGCCAGATATCAACGAGCTCTATTTTGATATTTGCAAAATCTGGTTGTGCATCAATACTTTTCCAGTGCTTCCATGGGAATGAGTCGATGAGTTCGGCGCTCTCCATATAGATACAACGCTTCCAGTTAATTACTTTTCCATTTTTTGTCATACCTTCCCGCCACTGCAAGCCATTTGTATCATTGTTGAGCTCATTTTGTAGCTGTAACATCTCATAAATCTTTTCCATTTTTTCTCCTTAATAATCTATTGCTACCCGATAATTTGGATCGTCCTCTTCCCATGTACAGTATGGACCAGCTTCAGTGAGAAGCTCCTTGCATTCATTACTTAAATGACGTAGCACAATACTTTTACCGGCCTCTTTATACTTTTTTGTAATTTTATCAATAGCTTCTACACCACTTTGATCCAACACGCGAGCATTTTTGAAATCTATAACTACCTCAAATGGATCATTTTTTGGGTCGAACTTTTCTAAAAAGGAGTGTACGGAGCCAAAAAAGAGGGGACCTTCAAGCTCATAGATTTTACGCTCACCTTCCATGTGAGTTCTTGCATAGATCTTTGCATGCTTCCAGGCAAAGACAAGTGCAGAAATAATAACTCCAGCAATAACTGCAATTGCCAAATCTGCAAAAATAGTAATTATTGTTACTGCAATCATCACAAACAGATCCTCTTTTGGCATTCTTTTGAAATGTCCTAAACTGCTCCAGCTAAAAGTAGCAATGGCAACAACAAACATAATACCAACAAGTGCTGCAAGAGGTATAAGAGCAATATATTTACTCAGTACCACAACAAAGAGAATAAGTAAAATAGCAGCAGTCAGAGCTGAGAGCCGTCCTTTTCCGCCACTGGTGAAGTTGATCATCGATTGTCCAATCATTGCACATCCTGGCATTGCCCCAAAAAGACCACAAGTCATATTGCCTACACCTTGTGCTATACACTCTTGATTGCCACTTCCTCGCTCACCACTCATCTCATCAAGCACTGAGAGCGTCAAGAGTGACTCAATCAAACCTACCAAAGCAATAATGATGGAGTAAGGGAGAATAATTTTGAGTGTTTCAAAATTTAGAGGTGCAGCTGGTAAATGAAAAGTTGGAAATGAACCGCTAATATCTGCAAGATCTTTAATTTGCTTTGTATCAATATTAAATGTAAGTACAAGAGCAGTTATCGCAATAAGTGCGCCAAGACTTGCAGGAAGTGCTTTGGTAAAACGTGGCAAAATGTAGATAATTGCCATAGTAAGTAGCACTAAAAAGATAGTCATGAGGTTACTATCTTTAATGAGTGGAATTTGGCTTGTAGCAATCACGATAGCAAGACCATTGACAAAGCCGTAAATTGCAGGCTGTGGAACAAGCCGTATAAATTTTCCAAGACGAAAAAGGCCTATAAGGATCTGAATGATTCCAGCAAGAACCGCTGCCCAAAACATATACTCGATGCCATGTTTTAAAACAAGATCTACCAAGACTACTGCCACTGCTCCCGTAGCACCACTAATCATTCCAGGCTTTCCGCCAATAAGCGCAGTAATAAGTCCTAAAATAAATGCAGTATAGAGACCTATTTGCGGACTCAAACCTGCAATAAGTGCAAATGCGATCGCTTCAGGTATGAGAGCGACTGCTACGACAGTCCCACTTAATATGTCATTTTTTGGATTTGTTGTGAAGTTATAATGTTTTTGTAAAGACAAATATGAACCTTTAGAGTTGATATGTAGTAGAAGAGGTTAGGAGAGACGTCCTAACTCCTCTTCGATTTTAGATAGTTTTTCTTGGGCTTCTTGAAGCGCTTTTTGGTTTTGCTCGACTACTTGTGTTGGTGCATTTTTGATAAAGTTTTCATTGCTTAACATTTTAGAGAGCTTTTCGATCTCTTTTTGCACTTTCTCTTTTTGCTTTGTCAGACGATTGATAATAGGTGAGAGATCAATTCCCTCAAGAGGAATAAAGACTTCTACCTCATCACCAATATCTGCTACTGCATTTGCTATTGCTTCTTGTGTGAAAAGAACTTCTTCAACTTTTGCAAGCTTTTGGATATATTTTTTGGCCTCATCGCTCATTTGGCCTTTGATATAGGCTTTTGGAATAGTTTTGTTTGCCATATCGATAAGCGCTTTTGCGCGGCGAATTGTCACAATCGCATCGATAATCTTTGCAAACTCAGCTTCTATTGCTTCATCACGCTCCCCAGCTACAGGATACTCCATAATCATAATCGATTCATTTGATTCAAGATCTGTTCCACTGAGCATCTGGTAGAGGTATTCAGTAATAAAAGGCATAAATGGATGGAGAAGCTTCATAGACTCTTTGAAAATTGCACCAAGCTCAGGGATACTACTCTTATCAGCTTTGCTTAGCTCAATTCCCCAGTCACAAAACTCACCCCACAAAAATCGATAGAGCGTGGTAGCTGCGTCATTGAAGCGGTAGCTATCGAGATTTTCTCTTACTTCTTTAACAGCATTATTGAATCTACTCAATATATAGCGTCCTAGCTCTGTTTGGATCTGAGTATTTTGCAAGTCATCGAACTTCTCTTGATTCATCTGCAAAAATCTTGCTGCATTGTAGAGTTTATTGGTGAAGTTGCGATAGAGCTCGAGACGATCTTTGCTCAGACGTATATCGCGTCCTTGCACAGCAAGGATTGCAAGAGTAAAGCGCATCGCATCGGCACTGTATTCTTTGATTGTATCGATTGGATCGATAACATTTCCTTTGGATTTGCTCATCTTCTGGCCATGCTCATCGCGTACAAGTGCATGGAGGTAGACATCTTTGAAAGGGAGTTTATGCAAGAAGTGCTCGCCCATCATCATCATACGAGCAACCCAGAAAAAGAGAATATCAAATCCTGTAATTAAGAGATCATTTGGATAAAACTCCTCAAGATCTGTCTCATTCCATTTTATACCTTTTCCCCAATCACCATTACCCCATCCTAGGGTAGAGAAAGGCCAAAGAGCAGAACTAAACCAAGTATCTAGCACATCTGGATCTTGATAGATATGAGTCGATCCACATTTTGGACATTTTTCTTCATGCTCTTTTTTGCTTGCCCACTCATTGCCACAATCTTTGCAATACCAAACTGGGATCCTATGCCCCCACCATAGTTGGCGGCTTATACACCAGTCTCTAAGCTCTCGCATCCAGGCATTAAAATTGTTAAGCCACTGAGGAGGGTAGAATTTGGTCTCTCCCTCATTTGCCTTGCGCACAGCATCTTTGGCAATTTCAGCCTTTACAAACCACTGAGGGGAGATGTAAGGCTCAACTACATTTCCACAGCGATAGCAGTGTCCTACCTGGTGGCGGTGCGGCTCAATCTTTTCTATAAATCCCTCTTCTTGAAGTTTTTGCACAATTCTATCTCTTGCTTCTAGACGCTCAAGCCCTGCAAATTCTCCTGCATGCTCGTTGAGAATACCTTTTTCATCAAAGATAGTGATAAATTCTAGATTGTGGCGTTTACCTACCTCATAGTCGTTTGGATCGTGCGCTGGGGTAACTTTCACAACACCTGTTCCAAACTCCATATCTACATGCTCATCTGCAATAATAGGAATCTCTCGATTGATTAGAGGCAAACGCACATGCTTTCCAATTAAGTGCTTGTAGCGCTCATCATTGGGATTGACCATCACTGCGGTATCGCCGAAGAATGTCTCAGGTCTTGTGGTAGCAACGACCACATACCCATCCTCTTCAACAAGCGGATAGCGAATATGATAGAGTGCTCCCTCTTTCTCCTCATACTCCACTTCAATATCACTTAAAGCCCCATCGTGTGTACACCAGTTGACAAGGTAGTTGCCTTTGACGATAAGCCCTTCGTTGTATAGTCTGACAAAAGCTTCTCGCACAGCATTTTTGAGCCCCTCGTCCATGGTAAAGCGCTCTCTGCTCCACGCTGGACTCACTCCAAGAAGTCTTAGCTGTGTTACAATAGCATTACCAGACTCCTCTTTCCATTTCCACACATACTCCAAAAACTTCTCTCTACCGATATCCTCTTTTTTTATTCCCTTGGCTAGTAGTTGCTTTTCAACTACATTTTGCGTAGCAATTCCAGCATGGTCAGTCCCTGGTTGCCACAAAGTTTTGTAGCCATCCATCCGCTTATAGCGCACCATAATATCTTGGAGCGTAAATGTGAGGGCATGCCCGATATGGAGCCTCCCTGTAACATTTGGAGGAGGCATCATAATACAAAAATTTTTACCTTTTTGGATCTTTTTATTTCCATCTATCTCAAAATAGCCTCTTTGCTCCCAGATTTGGTAAAATTGCTTCTCTATTTCTTGAGGGTTGTATCTGCTCATTTAAGTGACCTTTAAGCTATAAAAATTTAGGGCAATTTTACCAAAATTTAACTTTAAGGAATATGATGTTAAATCCTGAACAGCTTGCAGCCGTTAATGCCCCTTATGGGTACAATCTTGTCATTGCAAGCGCTGGAACAGGAAAAACCTCCACAATAGTAGCACGCATTGCAAGACTACTTGAAGAGGGAGTTGAGCCTCAAGATATTTTACTGCTTACCTTCACAAATAAAGCAGCAGCAGAGATGATAAAACGGCTTGAGCAAAAGTTTGGCAAAAAGGCTAAGGATATTGAAGCTGGAACTTTTCATGCTGTTAGCTATCGCTGGCTTAAAAATATCGATTCACGTCTTGTACTCAAACAACCAAAAGAGCTTAAAACACTCTTTAAAAGTATATATGAGCGCAGAGATTTTTCTCAAGTTACAGAGATCAAACCATATGCAGCAAGTTCTCTTTATGATTACTACTCTTTGTATCAAAATAGTGAATTTATAAAAAGCTTTGGTGAATGGATAGCCTTAAAGAATCAGGAGCATAAAGAACTTGCGCCAATATATGAAGATATTATTTTGGAGTATGAAGAACTTAAAAATAGATATGGGTTTTTAAGTTTCAATGATCTGCTTTTGAAGATAATAGAAAATAAAAATGCAATAAAAAAATTTAAAGAAGTTCTTGTTGATGAGTATCAGGATACAAACAATCTTCAAGGAAAATTCATTGATGCTCTTCAATTTGATTCGCTTTTTTGCGTAGGAGATTATGATCAAAGTATATATGCTTTTAATGGCGCAAATATAGATATCATAGCAACATTTAAAGATCGCTACCATCCAGTAAATGTATTTAATCTAAGCAAAAACTATCGATCCACCAAATATATTCTAGATCTTGCCAATCGAGTAATAATAAACAATGAGCGTATTTATCCAAAAAATCTTGAAGTAATGAATAGAAAAAATGCTATCTTACCGAAACTTTTGGCTTTTGAAGATCTCTATGCACAATATGAAGGTGTGGCCGCGAGAATTCGAGCTTCTTTGACTCCCCGCAATGAAATAGCTGTTATTTATCGCAATAATGCAAGCGCAGATGGAATTGAGGCTGCATTACGAGAGCAGGGAATAGGATGCAAAAGAAAAGGAGGGACCAATCTTTTTGATCTCAAAGAGATTAAAGCAATTTTTGATCTTTTAGCTATTCTTATCAACCCAAAAGATCTGTTAGCTTTTATTCATATATTAGAGTACGCCAAAGGTATTGGAGCAAATATCGCTAAAGATCTCTATGAAGCACTGGTACTGTGTGGAGAGGGAGATCTTAAAAAAGGCCTTCTCAATCCAAAAGATCTAAAAGATCCCTTTACAAAAAGAGCGAGAAATTATCAGCTGGGCCTCTTTGATGATTTGGGACAATTAGGAAGTAAATCAAGATTTCAAGGGTTAAGTATTTTAGATAATCCAGTTCTCAAACATCCAAAACTCTCCCAAGATGGAGCGTTGTATCTCGATGAACTTGCAAAACTTTTGCGGCTGCGACTCAAAAGACCACAAAGTTTTATTGAGCACATTGCAGATTCATTCATATTTAACAATATCAAAGAGCAACTTGCACAGCAAAGAGCAAAAAGAAAAGATGGGAGTATCGATTCTACTTTGTATAATGAAGCGATACTAAAAATAGAGAGGCGTGCAGCATTAATTGTACATCTTGCAAAAAACCATAACGATATATATAAATTTTATAATGCAATGGTTCTTGGTAGTAGTGAAATGGTACAAGGAGAAGGGGTCAATCTTTTAACTATTCATGCAAGTAAAGGGCTGGAATTTAAAGAGGTGTATGTGCTCGATCTCATGGAAGGACGATTTCCCAATCTCAAATTAGTTAGCAAAGGCGGATCTATCGAAGAGGAGCGCAGACTTTTTTATGTAGCAGTAACACGAGCAAAAGAGATGCTCTATCTAAGTTATGCAAAATATGACAGGGTAAAAAAGCAAGAGTTTTTACCCTCAAGATTTTTGCAAGAAGCAGGTCTTGTAGATTAGCCTCGTCCTTGTACAACTTGCGCCATATCCCACATTGGCAAGAAAATTCCAAGAGCCAAGAGAAGTACCATAGCCGCAATTATAACAAGCATAATAGGCTCAATATAACTTGAAAGATTATCGAGGATGTAATCGAATTTCATACCATAATATTCTGTAATTTTTTGTAGCATATTATCCAATTGACCACTCGCTTCACCCGCTGCAATCATTTGCAAAATCATATTTTCAAAAAGTCCTGTTTGTGCAAAAGCCTCTTCAATAGAAGATCCCTTTTCAACCATAGTTTTTACTATCTCAAGCTTCTCTTGTAAGTAACTATTATCTACCAGGCTTATCGAATTTTCCAATGCATCAATAACAGGAATACCAGCTTTTACAAGTTCAGAGAAGACGAGCATGAAACGGTTGAGCTGCGCATAATAGATAATATCTTTAAGCAGATAGAGCTTCAAAAGAAAAGTATCAATACTTTTTTTAAATTGGGGGTTTGTCCTATATAAAAATATCACAAAAATAGTAGATGCAATTAAAAACAGTAGAATATAAAGACCATAATGTGTAAAAATATATTCGATATTAAGCAAAATTCTTGTTGGGAGGGGTAGTTTGGCATGAAATCTTTCAAAGATTTCTTTGAATTTTGGAACTACATAAACAATTAAAATAGTAAAAGCGATAGCCATTGCCCCTAAAGTTATAAGAGGGTAGCGAATCGCTTTTTTGAATTTGCGTACATTCTCATCAATTTTTTCCAAAATGTTAGTTAAAGTAAAGAGTGCTGAGGCCATATCGCCCGTTTGCTCTCCAAGTTTAATCATCATTATTGTAAGATTGCCTAGTTCATCTTTATATTTTTCCATAGACTGGGAGAGACCTATACCAGCATTTATGCTCTCTGCAATATCTTTCAAAATTATCTGTAGTTGTTTGTCATTTGTGGAGTTTGCTATTTCATTCAAAGCATCATGGAGAGGAATACCAGCATTTGCCATAACAGCTAACTGTCTCATAGTAGCAATAAGATTGGTACGTTTAATTTTAATTTTTCTAAATGAGAGGAGATAGTTTTTAAACTCTTCAACTTTTTCTTCTAATGGCTGAGATGTTTCTTCTATTTTTAGAACTACTCCATTAGTTTTGAGTTTAGCTTTTTCAATTGCCTCTTTTTTTGAATCTGATCGAATGAGAAAGCTATTTTTCTTTCCCTTACTCAAAACTAATACATTAAAATATTTCACCCTACAACCTTGTAACTCTCAAAACTTCATCTATAGTAGTAGAGCCCTCTATCGCTTTATTGATCCCATCTTCCAGCATAGTTTTAAACCCTTTTTCTAAAGCCGTCTGCGTAATTTTTTCTTTACTCTCTTCTTTTGCGATCATTCTTGCAATATCTTCATCAACACGCAAAACTTCACTTATCATTTCTCTTCCACTATATCCAGTATAATCGCAATGTCTACAACCTTTACCTTTATAAAATCTATAGTTTTCTGGTAAATAAGGTTTGATGTCATTATACGCTGTGGGTTCTAGTTCTATTTCAGTTTTACAATATGGGCATATTCTTCTGACTAATCTTTGTGCTTCTATTGCAATAAGAGCTCCACTAACAAGATAGGCCTCTATACCCATATCTATAATTCTGTTAATTGCACTGATTGCATCATTGGTATGTAGAGTTGAAAGAACGAGATGGCCTGTCAAAGCAGCTTGCACAGCTATGCGCATAGTTTCTTGATCACGAATCTCACCTATCATTATAATATCTGGATCTTGACGCAAAATAGAGCGCAAAGCAGAGGCAAAAGTAAAACCAATTTTTGGGTTTACTTGTGATTGTTGTACATGATTAATTTGATATTCGACAGGATCTTCAACAGTTATTATCTTTTTCTCCACACTTCTTAACATATTAAGCGCACCATAGAGGGTGGTAGATTTACCACTTCCGGTTGGACCTGTGACAAGAATAATACCATATGGAACTTTGAGTGCTTTAGTAAAAACTGTGAAGTTATAATTACTCATACCAGCTTCTTCCAAAGGAATCAAAGCCTTTGATTTATCAAGAATCCTCATAACTATTGACTCTCCAGAGATAATTGGAAGAGTAGATATCCTAAAATCGAACTCTTTATTCATAATAGTTTCAGAAAAACGACCATCTTGAGGTTTTCTCTTTTCTGCTATATCAAGATTGGCCATGAGCTTAAGTCGAGAAGAAAGAGGAGGGTAAATATCTCTATCAAATATAAATTTTTCATTCAAAATTCCATCGACTCTCGTGCGTATAATACAACTATTTTCTGTAGGCTCTATATGAATGTCACTTGCCCGCGAAAGTATTGCAGTTTTGAGGATGGCTTCAATAAGTTTTAAAACAGCGCTTGATTCTTCAATTCCTCCTTTTTTTTCTATACCTTTGAGCAAATCTTGACGAATCTCATTAATATACTCTTTAATATTTTCATTGAGCTCTACTTTGTAGAGAAAGTTTTCGATCTGTTTTTTGGAAGCGAGTACAAATTTTACAGGTTTTTTGGGAAACATCCTTTGTACAGCTTCTTGCGCAGCGATATCTATTGGATCACTTATTGCTACTAAGATATTTATTTCGCTCTCTTTTAAAGGTACAACTTTGAATTTTTTTAGTTGATTAAGTGGAATACGAGATAGTAGTCGCATATTTATATCAAATGTATCAAGATCCACATACTCAATATTGAGAATTTTTGCATATTTCTTGAGGACTTTTTCGGTTAGTTCCATTGGCAAATCATCAAGATCGTCTATAGAAAGCTTTCCTTCCCGCAATCTCTTTGCTAAAAGTTCTATAAGTTCCTCTTCTTTAACAAATTCACGATTGACAAGAAAATAGATAACATTTTTTATATTTGTAAGATTTTCTTTAATATTTTTTATATCAAGCTCATCAAGAGTTAAACTTGAAAGGATAATATTGAGTAGTCTTTCATTCATAGCTCACCTATATATATGGATTTTTTTGCTTTTATTTTGAATCTCTTCAATAACAAGAAAAGGTCGAGATTTCTTATACTGTATATAAACCCTGTATATACAGTTTTTATTATTTTTATCAAAAAATTCATAGATATTATCGATCTTTTTATATTTTTTTTGAAAATAGAGATTGAAGACTTTTGAAATTATATGGTCGCTTGTTGGCACATGCAAATTGGTATATTTTTCTCCATCTGTCAATGCAGAGATGAGTATATTTTTTTGTGCTAAAATAAGTGAGAAGTAAGCTCTATTTTTACGTGACTCTTTTGTTTTTCCAAGTATTAAAAGAGGAACTGCAAGGCGATCAATATAATCACTTCGTAGGCAGGAAAATGCATACATAGAGAGAAGATCTTCATCCTTTTCCAATATTCTAAAATTCTTATATCCTTCAAGACACACATATTTGTAATGTCCTCGTTGATAGTTATTAATAAGTTTTTTCACAGAAATTTCACCACTAAAGAGAATGAAAGGCATGAGAAGCACTATTTTTTTCATATCTTTTGACCCCGAGATATTTTTCTTAATAAGCGTTTCGCCTCCTTCGAATTATTTTTTCTTATGATTATTTGTAATGCTTTAATAGCTCGCTTTTTATCACCTATTCTATAAGCACTTTTAGCAAAAAGTATCCAACTTTCTTCTAAATTTTTATCCAACTCATTCGATTTTATACTCCACTCAAGTGCATGCTTATACTCCCCTTGAGCAAAATATTTTTTTGCTATAAGTAAAGCGAGTGGTGCACTTGGCCTTCTTTTAAAATTACGTATCATCTCTTTGAGACTCAATGTTTGTGTCTCTATTTTGAAGGTGTCGTTTTTGGAACTATTTTTTATATTAGGTTTATTTTTTGTTGCCTTCTTATCTGTTACCTTTTTTTTGTTATTACTTTGTTTTCTATTACTTTTTTTCTGATTTTTATTTGTTATTTTTTTATATAGCAGTCTCTTTTCAAAATCCAAAGCAGGAGCTAAAAAGTTTTTATTATGAGATACATTGTTGATAGTTTTTTGTTTTGAAGATATATTTTTTGGTTTTAATAAAGAAGAGCTTTTCATTTTTAGGATATAAAAGGCTCCTCCAATCAATAAAAAAAGAATAGATAGTAAAAAAAATGATTTGAAAACTTTTTTAAAATTATATACTTTCCATCGCCGTTCCAATCTTTCATACTCATGCATTAATCAATCCTAAATGAATTGCACTCATCTCTATAAATTTTTTCTCTATTTTGCCATTTTTGATTTTAGATGGATAGTTTTTGCTAAAATATGCCATTATATCAAAAAGCACATAGAGAAACTTGTCACTTTGACGGAAGTTACCTTGTGTAAATTTATAGATTTGCTTAGCCGTTGAGAGTTGCATGGCAATAGCTAGTTCATTACACCCTTTTTGGAAAAGTTTTTTTTGTAAATAACTATGAAATTCACGTAGTGTAGGGGGTGTAAGGGCAATATCTTTATATATTCTTGTACTAAAATGTTCTTTTGCAAGAATGGCATCATGTTTTTGTGTATGAAGAGCAAGAATAAAGCGAATCTTTTTGGTATCTGCAAGTATTCTAAAAATTTCAAGCATATTCTCATCGTACATTTGTGCTTCATCAATTAAAATTGTATAAGTTTTGTTAGGTATTTGTGAAATAGATTGAATGAAATTTCCTACCTTTTTTGAAAACAGATCCATAGATAGACGATAAAAAAGCTCTTTTCTACTTAGAAATGGTGCCGGATAAAAAAAGAGGTTCTCGCTCTGTTGTTCATAATAAAATCTACGCAAAAGCATAGACTTACCAATACCAGGAGGACCATAGAGTAAAATGAATTTAAAAGATTCTTCCATGCAATAATGGAGTGTTTCGAGGTGAACAATGTTAGATTCAATCTTTACAAAATCTTTTGGATCATTACTCTCTTCAAAAATTCTTTTTGCTTTTTCATAAATATTATCATTTTTCATATGTTAATTTTCGATATCCTAAATCTTTCAAAGAAATATCCATATCATTTTTACTTTTAATAATTTTAGGTTTCAAAACAAAAATGAGTTCAAATCTTTGGTTCTCTTTTTTCTTACTCTTAAATAGATTACCAAATAGAGGTATATCTTTAATAAGAGGAACACCATTTATCATGAAATTTTTTGTATTTGATATGAGCCCCCCAAGTATCAGAGTAGAGCCATCTCTTACTTTGACTACCGATGATATTTTTTTCTCTTTTGTATCAGGAGCAATTTCTCTAAAAGAACTTGTGCCTTTAAGTGTTAAATCATCAGGATTTCTCAGCTCCGAAATAGATGGATTGATGCGCAAAATTATCTCATTATCATCAGTTATTTCAGGAGTAATATTTAGTAAAATTCCTACAAAGATAGAAGAGGGAGTATACGCTTTTTCTCCAAGATCACCTTGTGTGCCAATGGTAATAGATGTTGGAACATTATAGTTTATATTATCACCTATTGTAATAATAGCAGGTTGATTGTTAAGAGTTAGAATTTTTGGATTTGAAAGAGTAACAACTTTTCCATCTTTTTGTAAAAAATCTATAAGTCCAGTAAGATTTAATGAAGAGTTGATGATTGCTGTTGCAGTACTTGCATAATCTATATTTTTAAAATTTGTACCAACCCCCACACTTTGATAAGTAGCAAGTGGATTTGTTGGAGAAAAATTACCGTTTGCATCATACTCCCCATTGAGTGTAAGACTAAAGCGGCTCCAATCTATTCCTGTTGTAATATTTTTATTGAGAAATACAGCTAAAATAGACACATCTATAAGCACCTCTTTATGCATACGATCTTCTAATTCATCAATATATGTTGCTACTCTCTCAATCTGCTTTCTTGTTCCTGTTACTGTAACTAGTCCTGCGTTTGCATTAACGATAGGTTTAGGTGCATTATACTCATCAGAAGGTCTGTTGAGAATATCGTAAATCTCTTGTTGAATATTTTTCCAAAAATCAAATTCATCTTTTGATGAAATTATATTCACATCTCTTGTTTTTGTAGAGGTTCCTGCTGATACTCCACCTCCATCAGCCTGAGAAACACTTCCAATATCAACAGATGCATCTGTCACTGCTTGTCCAACTCTTTTTGTTGTTACATAATCTATTTTAAAAGTTTTTGTTATAAGATAATTAATAGAGAGTATATTATCCACAAGAGTATAATCTAAATTATGTTCTAGCAATATTACATTTAAGAGGGTATCAAGTGTAACTTTTTTTAAAGATAATTTACCCAGTCTCTCCTTCATTTTCTTCTTTGCGAATTTATCTTTCAATAAAACAGTGTAATCACACTCATCACTAATATTATTAATAATTTCACCTATCGAAATACCTGGTTTGCTTTCAAGGGTAAAAAATCTCGTTTCACAATTATTTTGTGCAAATAATAGTGTAATAAAAACAGATAAAGTAGCTATGATTTTTTTCATAATAAATTCTCCATTACATTTTCAAGAGTTTAAATTTTCTCTTCTTAATATTGTTCAAATATAAAACAAGCATACGCTTTTTTTTGAACAGTATCACTCTTTTTTTACCCTTATCAATTTTAACTAGTCTATAACCATATATTGTATTACCAATTGTATACCATTTTCCATTGATTTTTGCTCTATTATTGAAAATCGAATAGAGTTTTAGATGAATCCTTCTTTTTGGCTTTTTTTTAGCAACTTTCTGTTTTTTTATTATTTTTTGCAGTTTTTTTTCATTAATAAAAGGATTTTGCAACTTTTCTATCTCTTTTTTAGATAAACCAACTCTTTTTGTTTTTACTTGCTCGATCAATCTATCAATATCTGGATATTGCGTGTTAGCTAAAATGAAGCTAGAGAAAAATGTTACAAAAATTAATAATTTATACCCCATACCGAAACCTTAAAGATTGATTCTAGTGGCGATTTACCGCTTATATGCAGTGCATATACATCTACAACAAGATCGCTTTGCTCTATATCGTTAATATACGCTACAATATTTTTGAAGTCCCCTTTACATGAAATTTCAACTTCTAAAACATGCCCAAAAGTTTTTGTTGCGTCGAGAAAATTATTGAGAATATAATTGATCTCAATCCCATTACGTGTGGCTATTTGCGTTAGACTATCGAAAAATTCTGCCCACTTTTTTTTGTTGTATAAGAGATAGGAGAGTTCTTTGATTTTATAGTCAATATATCGTTTTTTATCAATTACTTGTTTATATTTTTCTTTTAGATTTTGAAGATCTTTGTCATATTTTTTTATATAGAAATTCTCATCACCATTGACAGTCACAGCTTGAATATAAGCTCTATCAAGATTTATCTTTGTCTCAATTACCTTTTTTTGCTCTGCTGCATTTTTATACATTTTTTCGCTCATAGGAAAAAAATATTGATACGAAAATGCAAAGATAGCTATTGCGATGGTAAAATAAATGAGTATCTTCTCGCTACTTTTTCTATTTTGAAAAAAATTATCAATCTGTTTTAGCATACTCATTTGATTTTTACCTTTATATTACTCACATACACAGTGCTATTAATATCTGTTTTATTGATCTCTTTTGTAGAAACTTCATATCTATCGCTTTTATTATCGGCAATATATTTGATAAATCGCGTGATGTTTTTATTGTCTACTGCTGTGACATTGAAATCAAAAGAGGTAGCATTATTATCAATATTTATAAGATTGATTTTGTGATGTACCATATCCTGAGAAAGCTCAGCAATTGTTGAAGCTTTCATAACATAATGAACTTTTTTGTTGTATATTTGCAATAGAATATTTTTTATTCTTTGCAACTCTTGTTGCTCTTGAACTATTTTGTTCTGTATATCTTTAATTTGCTTCTTAAGTTCATTGATGCGTGTCTCTAATGCAACTCTCTTTGCATGAATTAAAGGATATTTGTTATGCAGTAACGTTGTTTCATAACGTAATTTGTAAGTGAGAAAAAAGTTATATGCTGGATAAGCTAAGGCTAAAAGCATTGTAACAAGAGTAATTGCAAGTAGATGGCCACTAGGCCTTTTCCATAAAGGTGGAGGACGGTGGAAAATAGTAAGATTTGGTAATCTTTCCAAACGCTCAACAATATTTTTTGCACTTAATGCCAAAAGAAAGTGTAAATCCTCTATATATGGCTCATTAGAGGTTATTGGATAATCAAAATTGAAATCAAATGCATCTTGGGCTAAATATGTACGTGAATACTCTTCAATTCCCTTGATATATCCTATATCTGAGCTTATAAAAATTTTATCTACAATTTCAATGTTATGTACACGTTTTGCATAAATCAATATATCATTGATATGCATAAAAATTTCACTAAAAACTTGCATATAGTATTGGATTTCATCTGGATCTGCAATTTTCACTCCGTTTTTTGCAAGGGTTTGCATAATAGTTTGCACATCTATATTTTCACCTTTGAGCTCACTAATCCTTTCGGCAATATCAGAAAAAGAGTACTTGAGTGATTTTGCATATATCAGTGATCCTTCACTATACAAAGTTACAAAAGCATCATCTTTTTGAAAATAGATAAAAAGGTGTATCTCGGTATTATCAAGAATCTCTTCATCATAGAGAGATTTAAAAAGAACTGGTGCAGGCAAAATATAATCAATATATTCAATTTTTTTATTAATCTCTCTAAACACATCACGGATTATTTGTATTTCAGTGATATATAACTGAAATTTTCTATTTTTTTCATGGAGCGGGGTAGGGATTTCAATAAATTCTATTTTATATTCATTAACTTCATCAAGATCCAGTTCCTCATATGCTTTAATCTCAATAACATCCCTCAAATCTTCTGGAGGAATGTTTCTACTGATTTCAAGTGTAGTAATAATTGTATCTTTTACTTGGAGATAAGAGATATAAAAGTTTTTATTATTAAATTTGAGAGATTTATAACTTTTGAGGACATTATTTTCTAATATATAAGAGGTATGATTGTAGGGATCGATAGTAACAAATCTTTTATATGCCTCAATTTTCATTTTACCTCATTTTATGAAGTTTTAAAAATTCTAACACAGGCAAACTGAATGTTACTTTAATATAGGCTAATTACGGGGGTTCTTAGAAGATATAACCAATTTTTTCAAGCTCTTTTTTGTTCTTTGTCCAACCTTTTTTTACAACAACTATGAGATTAAGAAAAATCTTTTTTTGACTAAACTGCTCAAGGAGTTTTCTAGCATCTCTTCCAATCCTTTTGATTGCTTCACCTTTTTTGCCTATAACAATTCCTTTTTGGGAGGGTTTTTCAACAATAATCATTGCATAGACTCTGTCAAGAGTAGGCGTCTCTTCAATTTTTTCAATAACAACATCACTCTCATACGGTATTTCATCGCTTATATTTTCAAAAATAGCTTCTCGTATGAGCTCTTTGTAGATATCTCGAATATTTTCTGTGGTCAAAAGTTCTGGATCATAGTAGTAGGGATGGTGGGGAAGATATTTTACTATTGCATCAAGAAGCTCTTCTTTTCCTATATTTTTTTTCACTGATATAGGAACAAGTTCTAAAAAACGATCTTGATATTTTTGATACTCAGCTATTTTAGCCAACAGTTTTGCATTATCCACCATATCAATTTTTGTAAGTACTAAGATATGGAGTTTACCTTTTGAGAGCTCTAAAAATCTTTCATAGTATTTAATATCATCGGTAGCAGGAGCTAAAAAAAGAATCAAATCGCAATCGCCTATTGCTTTGAGGGCCTCTTCAAGCATAAATTTATTTAATAGCCTCTCTTTTTCGTGGAGTCCTGGAGTATCGATAAAAATAATTTGCGCATCTTTATGCATAACAATTGCATAGAGCCGTTTTCTTGTAGCTTGTGCTTTATGGCTAACCATGGCGATTTTTTCGCCAAGGAGCCAGTTAAGGAGGGTGCTTTTTCCAGCATTTGGTCTTCCAACCAAAGCTACATATCCAGATTTTGTATTATTCATTATTGACCTTAAAGTATATATTTAGCCAGATCTTCATTTTCTACAATTTCACCTAGTTTCTCATCAACAAACTCTTTATCAATAGTAATTTTTTCACCTTTATGCTCATCAGCCTCAAAACTAAGATCTTCAAGGAGATTTTCTACAACAGTATGGAGGCGTCTTGCTCCAATATCTTCCAGTTTTTGATTGGCCGTATAGGCATACTTTGCAATAGCTTGAAGTGCCTCATCTTTAAATTCAAGCTCCACACCTTCCACCTTAAAGAGTGCTTGATACTGCTTGATTAATGAATTTTTAGTTTGTGTGAGGATCTTATAGAGAATCTCTTCATCTAAAGAATTAAGCTCTACGCGCAGAGGAAAACGTCCCTGGAGTTCAGGAATAAGATCACTTGGCTTACTGAGATGAAATGCTCCAGCAGCAATAAAAAGGACATGATCAGTTTTTACAGGACCCCATTTAGTATTAACTGTACTTCCTTCTACTATTGGTAAAAGATCGCGCTGCACACCCTCTTTAGAAGGATCTTGCCTTCCACTTGTCTTGCTGCTTACTGCAATTTTATCGATTTCATCGATAAAAATAATTCCCTCTTCTTGCGCTTTTTGCAAAGCTTCAAGTTTTATCTGCTCCATATCGAGCAGTTTTTCGCTCGCTTCATTTTTCAATAGCTCTTTTGCCTCTTTTACGCTCACCTCTTTTTTTATCTGTTCTTTATTTACGCCAATAGTAAAAATCTTCGCAATAGACTCCTGTGCTTTTGCAATTTCTGGCGGAAGATTTGAATCATCTAAAGAGATAGAGCTTTTTGGTATCTCTATTTCAATTTTAAGATTATCAAGCTCTCCATTAATGAGACGCTCTCGCATCTTCTCATAAGTTTTTTGATACTCGCTCTTTTTCTCTTCACTAGCCATTTTTGGAAGAGGAGGCAAAAGCTTTTCTAATATTTTCTTTATTACATACTCTTCAATCGCTTCTCTGTTTTTCTCTTTGTGAATCTCTTTAACAAGAACAATTGCGTTTGCTACCAGATCTCGCACCATCGATTCTACATCGCGACCTACAAATCCCACTTCAGTATATTTACTCGCTTCTACTTTTACAAAAGGAAGATCCAAAGTCTTGGCAAGACGTCTAGCAATCTCTGTTTTTCCAACCCCTGTGCTTCCTATCATGAGAATATTTTTAGGAGTGATCTCATCTTGCAAATCTTTAGGGAGTTTCATACGTCTATAACGATTGCGCAGTGCGATTGCTATAACTTTTTTTGCATCTTTTTGTCCAATTATATATTCATCGAGATACTTCACAATCTCTTTTGGTGTAAGATCCATCAATCCTCCAACGTGAGTAGTTTAATATTTGTATTTGTATAGATGCACAGTTCCCCTGCAATTTTTAAGGACTCCTCTACCAAACTCTTTGCATCCAAAGAGGCGTGTTTGTCGAGTGCTCTTGCAGCTGAAAGAGCAAAATTACCGCCGCTTCCAATTGCTGCTATTTTGCCATCTTCTGGCTCAACTACGTCGCCTGTTCCACTAAGAATAAAAATATTTTTTGTATTAAGCACTATCATCATTGCTTCAAGACGCCGTAGATATCTATCTTTTCTCCACTCTTTACTAAATTCGATAACACTTTTTAAAAGATCCCCTTTTTTATTCTCTAAAATATTTTCAAACATATCAAAGAGATTAAATGCATCTGCTGTACTTCCTGCAAATCCGGCAAGTACCTTGCCATTATAGAGTGTTCTAATCTTGGTAGCATTACCTTTTAAGACAGTATTGCCAAAAGTGACTTGGCCATCGCCGCCAATAACAGCGATTCCATCACCTCTATACCCAAGTATCGTTGTAGCTTCGAACATTACTCAGCCTCTACTACCAAATCGAGTGTTGCATGAATACCATGTCCAAGCTTCACATCAATATTATACTCACCAGCCTGTTTAATAGGTGGATGAATATCGATATGTTTTTTGTCTATTTCGATCCCTTTTTCTTTTAACGCTTGTGCTACCTCTTTATTTGTAATTGCTCCAAAAAGTGCACCGTTTGCACCAGCTTTATGCTTAATAACAAGTTTCATATTCTCAATTTTTTCTTTAAGGGCTTGAAGCTCTTTAATCTCCTGAGCCTCTTTTTGGGCTTTTTGCGCTTGCTCTTTTTCCCATGCTTCAATAACTTCTGGAGTAGCTAATTTTGCATAACCGCGTGCTATGAGAAAGTTTTTCCCATAACCATCTTTTACTTCTTTGACTTCTCCTGCTTTTCCAAGATTTTTTACATCTTTTATCAATAATACTTTCATTTTTTTCTCCTTACATGACCTTCAATAATAAATCGTAGCGCATTGAGTTTAATAAAACCTTCTGCATCTTTTTGATTGTAAACTTGATCCTCTTCAAAAGTACTAAACTCTGGTGCAAAGAGTGAATTTGGTGATTTGCGTCCCACGACAAATACATTTCCTTTAAAAAGCTTCAAGCGTACTGTACCATTAACATTTTCTTGCGTCTTATCGATTGCAGCTTGCATCATTTCCCGCTCTGGACTAAACCAAAAGCCATTGTAGATAAGCTCAGCATATTTTGGCATTAGTTTATCCTTTTCATGAGCCTCTTCGCGATCAAGCGTAATGCTTTCAATTGCTCTATGAGCTTTGAGTAGTATGGTACCACCTGGAGTCTCATAACAGCCTCGTGACTTCATCCCGACAAAGCGGTTTTCTACAATATCGATTCTTCCTATACCATGGCGTTTGCCATACTCATTGAGAGTTTCAAGCAATTTTGCAGGTGAGAGAGGCTCGCCATTGATAGCTACTGGATCTCCTTTTTCAAAGTCGATCGTTATATACTCTGGCTCATTTGGTGCTTCTTCGATTGAATTTGTCCAGCGCCACATATCCTCTTCTGGCTCATTCCAAGGATCTTCAAGTATTCCCCCTTCATAGGAGATATGGAGAAGATTAGCATCCATAGAGTAGGGGCTTTTTTTGCCGTGCTTTTCTATAGGAATTCCATGACTTTCAGCAAACTTAAGAAGTTTCTCACGAGAGTTGAGATCCCATTCTCTCCATGGTGCGATTACTGTAATATCTGGATTGAGTGCAAGATAAGCAATTTCAAAACGTACTTGGTCATTTCCTTTACCAGTCGCACCATGCGCAACACCGTCTGCTCCCACTTTTTGGGCTATTTCAATCTGTCGCTTTGCAATGAGTGGTCTTGCAATAGATGTACCAAGGAGATACTCTCCTTCATAAATGGCATTTGCGCGAAACATTGAAAATACATAGTCGCGTACAAACTCTTCTTTAAGATCTTCTATGAAGATATTTTCAGGCTTTATTCCAAGTTGTAGTGCTTTTTGTCGCGCAGGCTCTACCTCTTCACCTTGACCAATATCAGCAGTAAAAGTTACCACTTCGCACTGGTAAGTTTCTTGGAGCCATTTAAGTATTACTGATGTATCCAAACCACCACTATAAGCCAAAACTACCTTATTGACCTTTTTGCCCATCTAGTTCCTTTTTAAAAAATTTTTTATAATTCTATCCAAAATTTGTTTATGTTAAAATTTCCTAAAGGGGCAGCATGAAAAAAGAGCTAAGTACGCGTGTAATTGGTGGAAAATATAAGGGCAAAAAGATACTTTTGCCACAAAAGAGTGTTACGAGAAGTTCAAAAAATATGTTAAGAGAAGCACTTTTTAATATTTTACAATTTGATATAGTTGACAAAAACTTTGTAGAAGTTTTTGGTGGGAGCGGAAGTGTTGGGCTTGAAGCGCTAAGCCGTGGAGCAAAAGAGGTCTATTTTATAGAAAAAAATCGCAACTCTTACAATGTGTTGAAAAAAAATATCGCTTCTATTGATGAAAAATCTTGTAGACTGCGATTTGGTGATGCTTTTGAAGCGATTTGGGATGTAATAGAAGATCTCAGGCGAAAAAAAGAGAAAGCTTACTTTTATTTTGATCCTCCCTTTAGCATTAGAGAAGGGTATGAAGATATTTATGAGCAGGTGAGTGAACTTATTAAAAAAATTCCAAAAGAAGTTGTTGAAGCAATTATTATAGAGCATATGAGCAGTCACGATTTTGATGAGCAACTTGGAAACTATCAACTTGTAAAAAAACGCAAATATGGTAAAAGCACGCTAAGTTTTTTTCAATGAAAAAGCCACTTTTAAGTATTATTGTACTGAGTATTGTTTTGCTCGTTACTTTTTTTGGTCAGTTCATCTATACAGTGTCACCTTACCAACTAAATCCAAATGCAATTTTGTTGCCACCATCACTAGAACACCCTTTAGGAACGGATAGACTTGGCAGAGATCTTCTTGCTCGCATTATTGAAGGGGGGAAAAACTCTATTATCATTGGAGTAGGCAGTGCAGTAATAGCTTCTTTGATTGGGCTTATTGCTGGTGTGAGCGCGGGCTTTTTTCGCGGAGTTGTGGATAAATTTTTTGTAATAGTTGTGGATCTTTTTTTAACATTTCCAACATTTTTCTTGCTCTTAGCATTGGTGAGTTATATTCCAGCTTCTTCATTGGTACTCATTATAGTTATTTCAATAACTGGGTGGATGGGCAATGCAAGGATGATTCGCAGTGAGAGTTTTGCTATTGCTAAAAAGCCGTTTATTAAAATTTTACAAATTGCACATACTCCTTCATATAAAATAATATTAAAATATTTTACGCCTCTCATCGCACCAATATTTTTTATTGGATTTACGTTTGGAGTAGGGGGAGCGATACTAGCAGAATCGGGGCTTAGCTTTTTGGGACTTGGTGTATTACCACCACAGATGAGCTGGGGTTCGATTCTCAGTGAAGGCAAAGAGGTTATAGATATTGCCTGGTGGGTTAGTTTTTTCCCAGGCCTCATGATATTTCTAGTTACCTTTAGTCTCATCAATATCAGTGACTATTTGCAAAAAATCACCAATAAAAAAGAGAAGATGGTATGAAATTTCTGGATAAATTCGCTTTGACAGAAAAGCTTAGAGAAAAGATCAAAAAAGCAATTGAAAAGAGGGTGGAGCTTCGTGTGCAAGCACGCTTAGCGCAGCATCATCTCAAAAAAGAAGAGTTTACTCCTGAAGAACTAGATATAATCTACCAAGATGAGAGGCTTAAACTCTATGATGAGCTTAAATCAAAAGGACTCATAGCACTCCTTGCAGCATTGGGACTGAGTCTTTTTTAGGAATAAGTTATGTTTAGACAGCTTAAATTTGCAATCATTTGGACATATGTTTACCGCTATAGATCCCTTTTAATTAAAACTGTTGTTATTTTGTTACTTTTAATTCTCATAGAATTTATATACCGTGATATAGTCCAATATCTCCAGATGGCAAAGAAAATAGCGTATATGCCCTATATTCTTTTTGGAAAGTGGAGTCTCTTTTTTGGGGCACTGCTTTATCTTATTATGAGTACAAAAAAGAGCTTGAAAAAGCCAGAAAAAATGCAAAAAAGCGATGAAAATAAAAAGCATGAATCCAAACAGCAAAAACTTACAAAAAAAGAGATCGCTGCGTTAGCACAGGATCTCATAGAAAAGAAGAAAAAGAGGATTTAGATTTTCTGAAGATCTTTAGGTGTATCAATCCCAATACTTTGTGACTTGACCTCTTTGATAGCTATTTTATAACCATGATAGAGTGCCCGTAACTGCTCGAGTTTTTCAATCTCTTCTAATGGGGCTTGCTGTAATGCACAAAAACGCTCAAGCATCTTTTTTGTATAGCCATAAAGACCAAGATGGATTTTGATATTTTTTAAAGAGGAGCGCGGATACGGTATTTGAGAGCGGGAAAAATAGAGTGCATATCCAGCTCCATCGACTACAACTTTAACTCTATTTGGATCCTCTTTTGCTTGATAAGGCTCACTTTTATAGAGTGTACACATCATAACATTTTCAAAGTCACGATGTTTTTGCGTCAATTCTTGTAGTGTCTTAATAACTTCTGGCTCTATAAAAGGCTCATCTGCTTGTACATTGAGAATAATTTCATTTTGATCCACGCCTAAAATTGTAGCTGCCTCATTAATTCTATCGGTTCCACTTGCATGTGTTGCACTTGTCAAAACAGCATCAAAACCGTGATTTTTTGCAACTGCTATAACCTCTTGTGAATCTGTTGCTATTACTACATCATCAACCTCTTTAGCTTGCAATGCGGTACGTATCACCATAGGTAAGCCATCTATCTCATACAAAACTTTGCGAGGAAACCTTGTAGATGCAATACGTGCTGGAATAATTATCACAGTGGCCCTTTTTTGGATAAAATTATAGCAAATAAAGGAGTTGAATGATTATATATCAACCCCCTCACGGATATTGCTACAATAGTGATACTATTTTTTTATACGATTTTATTACAAATTTTAAAATATCTGGAGAGGTGCTCGATATTGGAACAGGATCTGGGATTTTGGCACTTTTGGTAGCAAGAGATTATGATGCGAAAGTGAATGCCATAGAGATTCAAGAGGAGTTTGTCAAATATGCCAAAATAAACGCACAAGCAAATAAAAAGGATATAACTATCTATTTTGGAAATTTTTTGCATATGGTCTTTGAAAAAAAATTTGACTTTTTGATAAGCAATCCACCATTTTACCATCATAATGTATTACGAAGCCATAATAAGATGATAGACTTTGCAAGGTATTCTGGACACTTACCTTTTGAAAAATTTTTGCAAAAAGCAAACAGCATACTCAAACCAAAAGGAGGACTTATTTTTTGCTATGATGCCAAACAGGTCCAAGAGCTAATGAGTAAACTTTCACTATATAAATTTCAAATAGAAGCTATGAAATTTGTCCATCCACATGCGACAAAACCAGCATCACTTGTTATGATTTATGCCAAAAAAAGTTCGAAGAGTTTATGTAAAATCTTCCCACCTCTGGTAGTATTTAACGAAAAAGGTGAGTATGCCAAACATACGCATGAGATATTTAAAAAAGTAGGAGTACATAGTATAAAATGCAGCTTGTAATAAAAAAAGAGGGATTTTCTTTTGCATTTGATCCTAATGCGTGTGCTTCCTGTAATGGAGCATGCTGTAGAGGTGAGAGTGGATATATATGGGTGAGCAAACAAGAGATTGAAGCAATAGCGCAATTTTTACAACTATCTACTCAAGATTTTATATCCAATTATCTCAAAAAAGAGGGATATAGATACTCTATCAAAGAGATAAAATCAAAAGGGGAGCATTTTTGCATCTTTTTTGAAGAGGGAAGAGGATGTAGCATCTATCCCGTACGTCCAAAACAGTGTAGAGACTATCCTTTTTGGAAGAGATACAAAGATAAAAAAAATATAAGTGAGGTATGCCAAGAATGCAAAGGTATATTGTTGCACTACTCTTGATAATGATTGTAAGTGGATGTGCTTTGAAACAGCAAAGTACAATACCCAATCATCAAATTGATAGTTTATTAGTTGAGGCTCTGCTTTTGGAGTCTCAAGGACTGTATATTAATGCAAATGCAATATATGAAAAAGCATACAAAATTACACATGATCCTATTCTTTTACAAAAAATAATTAATAACTATTACCGCGCAAAAAACTATGAAAAAGCAATTGCCACCGCCAAACAAGCTCTCAAAGAGTTCCCAAAAAATAGAATCTTTTATGAGCAACTTGCAGCAATATATTTTGCAACTTCTGATTATGATAGAGCAATCGATTATATAAAAAAAGCGATATCAATCAAAAAAACTTCTCAAAATTTAACTTTTTTAGGCTCAATTCTCTTAGCAAAGAAGGAGTATGAAGCCGCTCTTAAATATTACAAAGGCGCGTATGCACTCGACCCATCACCAAAAACAATCAACACCATCGCATATATACTCTTTTTTTATCTCGACAAAAAAACAGAGGCGATAGCCTATTTAGAAACACATACAAGGCTCTATGGTTGCAGCAAAGAGGTGTGTGGAACGCTCATATCTTTTTACAGTCTCAATAATAATATTGATGGACTCATATCAGTATATAAAAGACTCTATCAAAAATATAACGATATCGTCTACGCAAAAAAAATTGCAGAACTCTATATCTACAACAAAGAGTTCAACAAAGCAATAAAGTGGGCAAAAAGAATAAATGATACTGAGCTACTTTTTTCTTTGTATAAAACAACAAAAAAATTTAAAAAAGCTTATGAACTTGCTATGCAGTTCTATAATCAAACCAAAGATCCAAAATATCTTGCTCAAGCAGCTATTTTCGAATATGAAGCGCATTCAAAAAAAGATCGCAAACTCCTCGAAGATGTAGCACAAAAATTAGAAAAAGCTATCAAAAAAAATCGCGATCCTATCTTTTTAAATTATCTAGGATATCTCTATATTGATCATGAACTTGATATCAAAAGAGGGATTGCACTTGTTAAAGAGGCTTTACAAGCAGATCCTCTCTCTCCCTACTATCTCGATTCTCTTGCGTGGGGATACTATAAAATAGGCAAATGCAAAGAAGCCCTTAAACTTATAAAGAAAGTATATTACGATTTGCAATTCAAAGATGATGAGATAAAATTACATCTTGAAAAGATCAAAAAGTGTGTAAAGGAAAAGCATTGATACTTGATGAAATAATAAAAAAGACAAAAGAGGATTTAGAAAAGAGAAAAAAAGAGTATCCCCTGGAATGGTTAGGTAGAAGTCTAGCATACAACCCTTTTGTTCCGCGCCCTGTTGAAGATGTTTTAAGAAGCAGTGATGAAGATCCATATAAAATAATTGCAGAAGTAAAAAAGGCAAGTCCAAGTAAAGGTACTATTAGAGAAGATTTTGATCCTGTTGCTATTGCAAAAGAGTATGAAAAGGGTGGAGCAAACGCAGTTTCAGTTCTTACTGAACCCCATTTTTTCAAAGGTGATATTGAATATCTCACACAAATACGACGCTATGTGCCAATGCCACTTTTGAGAAAAGATTTCATAATAGATAAATACCAACTTGTAGAAGCTTTGGTATATGGTGCAGACTTCGTACTGCTTATAGCAAAGGCTCTTAGCCGCAAAGAGCTCAAAGAGCTTTTAGAGTATACTTGGCATTTAGGAATGGAAGCATTGGTTGAGATTCATGATAAAAAGGATCTTATCAAGGCAATTTTTGCAGGAGCCAATATTATTGGCATCAATCATAGAAACCTTGAGACTTTTGAAATAGATTTGAGCTTAAGTGAAAAACTTGTTCCTTTAATACCAAAAGGAAAAATCATTGTAGCAGAAAGTGGCATACACTCTCATGAGCAGGTAAAAAATCTCCATGAAATTGGAGTAGATGCCTTTTTAATTGGTGAGCATTTCATGCGCCAAGACGATATCGCCCTGGCAGTACAAGATATCAAAAGAAGAGCTTAAGAACCTAATAGCTTTTTTACGGTTTGGTTGATGCGTTTGCCATCAGCCACTCCGGCAAGTTTTTTCGTTGCAACTCCCATAACTTTTCCCATATCTTTGAGCGAAGATGCGCCAACTTCTTCAATAATCTTTTTAAGCTCCTCTTCTAGCTCTTCATCACTGAGTTGTTTTGGTAAATAGCGCTTGAGAATCTCGGCTTCTTGCATCTCTTTTTCATAGAGATCCTCTCTGCCTCCCTCTTTATATTGATTGGCTGCTTCTTCTCTTTGTTTGACACTTTTTTGAATGATTTTTATAATATCAGCATCACTGAGCTCTTTTCTTGTATCAACCTCTACTTGCTTAATTGCACTCATAAGAAAGCGTATTGTATCTCTTGTGAAAGTATCCTTCTCTTTCATTGCTTTTTTAAGATCATTTTGCAACTGCTCTTTAAGACTCATTTGCTCTCCTTTAAATTTTTCGAAATTATAGCGAAATTAAGAAAAAATTATATCAATATTAATAATTCCAAAAGCTTTTTATGCTAAAATTCCCAAAAATTTTATTAAGGTTGAGGCAGCATGGAAATAAAATATTTTGAAAAACTCCTTTTAGAAAGAAAAGAGCAGATTTTAAAAAACCTCGATACTTCAAAAATGGAAATTCAAGATCTCAAAAATGTTGAAGTTAATGATGATGGAGACTATGCTTCTGTTTGTGCAGATAATATGATAGAACATGCAATACAAGACCAGCAGCTCAAAGAGCTTGAAGAGATAGAGTATGCTCTCAAAAAGATTAAAAATGGAGACTATGGAATTTGTGAAATGTGTGGAGAGCCAATAAAGACCCTGCGACTCAAAATCAAACCATACGCTAAATATTGTATCATCTGTAGAGAAATTATCGAAAAAGAGCCCAACCGATAAATGTATGAAAATCTCATAAACATCTATCCTAGTGTACTCGTCAAACATGGTGAGACACAGACTACTATATCTTTAGAGTGGTATGAGCAAAATAAAGAGGATGTGGCATTAATAAGTTTTGCCCTCATTCTCCTTTATAAAAATGGCACAAAAAAAGAGGTATATTTCGATAGTTATGACAAAATGATGGAACATCTTACAAAACTCTACAACGATCTCAAAAAATAACCCCTTTTACCGATAATCTTGCAAACATAGATCTCTTCTTATTAGGATAGCCATGGATTTAGGTACACTCATAGGGATTGGCGGCGCTTGGCTACTTATTATCATTTCTGTAGTTTTAGGGGGAAGCCCAGGTGCTTTCATAAATGGTCCATCTATTCTTATCGTTATAGGGGGAGGGTTTGCAGCTTCTTTAGCGGCATTTCCCCTCAAAGACTTCATAACTGGTGTTAAAGCAATAGGTAAAGTTTTTAAGCCTACACTGCCAGATCCCCTTGAACTTATCGATTTTTTGGTAGATGCTACGAAAAAAGCAAGAAAAGAGGGTATCTTGGCACTGGAGGCTGATATCGACAGCTTCTATGAAAAAGATAAAATTCTTGGCAATCTCATGCGCATGCTGATCGATGGTCAAAGTATTGAAGAGATTGAGAGCAATTTTGAAAATGCCATCGCACAAGAGGATCAAAAACTTGATACTGAAGTGAAAGTTTGGGATTCGCTAGGCGAGCTCTTCCCAGCATTGGGAATGATTGGAACCCTCATTGGACTTATTCAGATGCTCCAAAACTTATCAGATCCTGCAGCATTGGGTCCTGGAATGGCTGTTGCAATGATTACAACACTCTATGGTGCAGTACTAGCCAATGTACTTTGTATACCAGTATCAAAAAAGCTCAAATACTATAAAGACCTTTTGCTTCTTTATAAAGAATCATACATTATCACTATAAAAAGCATCGAAAAAGGTGTAAATCCTAACTCATTGCAACAACAGCTCTCTGCACTTTTTGGAGTAGAGGTAACAGGATAAAAAAATGGCTAGGAAAAAGAAGGAGGAGTGCGCCAGTATACCTGGATGGCTTGTAAGCTTTGGCGACCTTATGTCCCTTCTTCTTACATTTTTTATTCTTCTCTATTCAATGAGTACCGTCTCTTTAGAAAAGTTCTATCAATCTATAAGAGGACTTACTGAAGCTTTTGGTGGAAGAAAAATGACCCAGGATGCCAGGACTCTCATCAAAAATAACCTCGAACTGCAATTTAAAAATATGTACCCAAGGATCAAAAAGAAAAAAAAAGTCCTTAAAGAGCTCAATGCAATAAAAGAGGCACTACAACATGCAAATATTGCAGCAGAAGTGGTTGATCATGGCAGTAAAGTAGTTTTACGCATTTTCAGCGATAATATATTTCTTCCTGGCAGCGCTTTTCCTACAAGAGAAGCAATGGCACATTTTCTTACACTCTGTAAAAGATTTCAATCTTCGGGGTTTCATGTCAATATCATAGGATATACAGACAATACTCCCATACGTTCGAAAAAATTCAAAAACAATTGGGAACTATCTGCATATAGAGCAATCAATATCTTGCGCCTTTTCATTAAATGCGGATACGATAAGAGATTGCTCTCAGCAGAAGGAAGGGGAGAATATGACCCGATAGCACCCAATAATTCTCCACAAAATAGAGCTAAAAATAGACGTGTAGAGTTTGTAATAGATATTCCAGGAGTAGGGTAATGGCGAGAGAGAAAAAAGAAGAGTGCCCCAGTATACCTGGATGGCTTGTAAGCTTTGGCGACCTTATGTCCCTTCTTCTTACATTTTTTATACTGCTATATGCGATGAGTACAGTAGATATTACAAAAGCTTTGAAGTTTCTTTCATATTTTCAGGGCGAACCAAAATATAAGCCTCTGCAAATAAATGTCGTCCCACCAATAGTCCCCTTTACGACTGATGTAGTAAAAAAGATAAAAAAACGCATTAAAAAGCTTCTTCCTACACACGCTTTTCAATTGAGTGTTACTACGAAATATGCAATGATTAGACTATTTAATGATGTATTTTTCGAGCCAAACAACTATACACTATTACCAAAAGCAAAAGAGGCTCTCGATGCTATGGCAGAGGTGCTTAAAGAGCTACAAAAAAAAGATAAAAACTTTAAAATCAAAGTCCAAGGACATGCATTTTTAACTGATGATCCAATTCCGGCTGATATAAAAGATAGTTGGGATCTCTCTATCAAAAGAGCAGAGCAGGTTGCTTTCTACCTTATGCAAAAGGGTGTCGAACCATCACGCTTTTTCATAACTGGATATGGCGATACCAAACCGCTCTATACATGGAATAATCCACTTTTAAAGCGTAGAAACAATAGAGTAGAGATTCTTATCGAAGTTGACAAGCCTCAGTAGGCCCCTCCATTTTTAAACTCCTCAATCTCCATCTCCACCATTTTATCTATGAGAATTTTAAATATATCTGCTACAAGATTTGGCGAAATTCCAAGAGTCGCAGCAAGATGGCGCACATGATTGAGCACATCATTAATTCGTTCATCACTCTTAATCTCTTCTACGCTCTCTTTAAATTTTGCGGCCTGCTTGACATACTTACTTCGTAGAGCAATAAGTTTTACAATCTCTTCATCAATTTTATCAATAGCATCACGTACCTCTTCTAAACTATTGCAGTTTTTCACTTCCATCTTTTCTCCTTCATATTATTCAATATCATCTAGTATGCTTGCAGCTTTATAGAGCCTCTCTTTATCAAAATGGGTATATATGCGAGAGGTATCAAGGCTCGCATGCCCCAAACTCTCTTGCACAAGAACCAGATCTTTACTTTTATTATAGAGCAGGGTAGCAAAAGTGTGACGCAACATATGCGCGCCATTTTTCTCTTTTTTTATACCACAACTCAAAAGTATCTGCTTTACAATTCTGCTTATATATGCTTGTGTAAGTGGTTTCCCTCTACTATTACACAATAATAACCCATCTTCACATCTTCTCTTTTGCATCCACTCATCAAGATCGTTTTTAATTTTATCCGATTTTATCATAACAACTCTTATTTTATTCCCTTTACCTACTATTTTGAGCATATATACATTATCTTGCGGAATAATATCTTTTACCTTTAAATTGATAGCTTCACTAACACGAATTCCAGTATAAAGTATAATTTTTATTACCAGGCGGTTTCTCGCAGCTACATCACTTCTAAAAGGGTAGGTTTGCAATGCATGGAGAAATCGTGCAATCTCTTCTTTAGTCATATATACTGGAAGCTTTTGACCAGCCTTACCTTTTAGTCCTCCCCAGTTTTTTAATTCAATAGCATAGATATAGCTATCTTCATTGTTCTTATCAATATAAGCAAAAAAATTAATCATCGCGATACGGTAGTTTTTCTTTGTAGCATCGCTTAAACCTCCAGTAGTAGAGGTCAAAAAGTCTATTATCATCTCTTCATCAATCTCTTTCATAGAGGCTAAACCAAGATTATTGAGATAGTAGTAGAGCTTTTCTAATGGCTTAAAATAGGTATTCACTCCAATAAGTCCAGCGTTTCTTGCAGTTTTGGCAAGTTTTGCAAGTTCATCCATATCTTTTGTACCAAGTGTGAGTGCACGTATGACTTGAGAGAGTTTTTCTTGATCTTTTACTTGTCTATTGGACAAAGAAGTAAGCTTAAATCGTATATATCTCTCAATCCAGAAGCGTAGAGTATTGGCAAAATCATCTTTAAAATCGAGAGCATATTTCATGAAGATTCCTCTCTATAATATTTTGTATTGAAAACTATAATTTTCAAACTTTTATTTCTGTTCTCACTATTATTATATAACAACTATTCTCTATTTTCTCATTAAGTGAACTTATGTTAATATACAAATTAACAATCGTTAATATATTAATTAACGATTGTTCATAGAATCATTAACAAGTGTTCATTTATTTAAAGGAAGGCCATGGATGCGCAAATAGAAACAACTAAAAAGGGGTCCACAAAAGAAAAAATACTTGATGCCGCCCTAGAGCTTATTGCACAAATGGGATATCAAAAAGCCTCCATGAGAAAGATAGCAAAAAAGGTTGGTCTAAGAGAGAGTGCCATCTATAATCACTATAAAAACAAAGAGGAGATATTCTTTTCAATACTACAAAAAATTTTTGTAACAGATTTTGACAATTTTTTCCTCAAAAAACCTCCTCAAGAGCATGCACATAGAGGTAAACGCTATCTATATGAATATGTTGCTACTATCAAGCTCATTAGCTTTGATTCAAAGCATGAAAAACTCTTTCGCATTGTACTGTGGGAACTTATGGAAAATAGCGAAATACGTAAAATGTTTTTAGAACACTTTTTTGATAAAAATATCAAAAATCTTGCAGAAGCTTTTTTTCTCATGATGCAAAAAGGGCTTATCAGAAGTGGAGATCCTATGCTCACTGCCCAAGAGTTTTTTGCTCCCCTCTTCTATTTTCGCATCCAAATACTTCTATTTAAAATGGAAAACAGATCTACTACACACCTATCAACAATATTTGAAAAACATGTAGATTTTTTCTGGGAAGGGGTATGTATCAACTCTTTCGAGCCAACATAAAAACTCTTTTTTCATCATCAAATAGTTCATAATACAAAACCTCTAAGTCACTAAATTGTTGCAAAAGCTCATTTTTCTCCACACAAAAGAGAGGATTCATATCTGACTTTTGTGTAAAACTTTGAAAAAAAAGTAGACCACCCTTTTGCAATGAGATAATTATATCTTGAAAGATACTACGATCTAAAAAATTGAGATTTAAAATAACAGTGTAAAGGTTTTTTGGAAATGCAAACTTTTGTATATCAGTTACATAGCAGTGGATATTCTCTATGCCTTGTATATTTTGTAATCCTATTGCTGAAATATCAACTGCATCTACCTCAAAACCATGCTCAGCTAAAAACAGAGCATTCTGCCCCATTCCAGCAGCTATATCAAGTGCTACTCCTTTTTTAGCTTTATGGAAAAATCTTTTGAGAAAATCATTTATCTGTGGCATTGTAGTTGCGTTTTTATATCGTGCATCCCATTTACTTTTCAAATTTTACTCCTAAAAGATCTTTATAGTGATCTACACTCATAAAACTCTTTTCCAATCTCCAACGAAGCACAAACTCTACTATTTTATCTTTGAGTATCTCTTCAATAAATTCCGCTCTACCAAAATAGCGAAGATTTATATTTTTTGTTCCTTTCTCGCTCTTTTTAATTCCAATGATCTGTACATAACGCTTCGGCTGAACCTCTCCAAGGGTCTCTTTTTGTAAAGAAATTCCCATAAGATTTATTGCAACAAAACTGAAAAGTTCATCACAATCCACTACCTTTTCGTGAAGTCCCAACTCTTCAAAAAGCTCACACACTCTCTTTTTGTTTTTTATTCTTATACTATCTGTCGTCTTTAAAGAGCTCAAAAGCTCCTCTACTCTTTTGATACGTTCCATTCTTTCTCCATAATATTAAATAATATCAAATGGTATTGTAGTATAATTCCTTTAAAAAAGGGGCTCTATGGATTATTTAAGGGTTGAAGGTGGTAAAAAACTGCAAGGAAGTGTAGCAATTTCTGGAGCAAAAAATGCCGCACTACCTCTTATAGCAGCTACAATTTTAGCAAAAAAAAGCGTCAAAATATATAATCTTCCAGATGTACGTGATATTCGTACACTCCTTAAACTCTTAGATAATCTTGGAGCCGAGTATATATATAATACCAACAGTGCACTCATTGATACTACATCCATTAACTCCACTACAGCCACTTACGATATTGTACGCACTATGCGTGCTTCTATTCTCGTATTGGGACCTCTACTTGCTCGTTTTGGCCATTGTGAAGTAAGTTTGCCTGGAGGATGCGCTATAGGCCAAAGACCTATCGATCTTCACCTTAAGGCTCTTGAGCAGATGGGAGCTTCAATTTCAATTAAAGGTGGATATGTTCACGCTCTAGCTCCAAAAGGACTCAGAGGTACTCATATAGTATTTGATAAGATCACCGTCACTGGTACAGAAAATATCCTTATGGCAGCTGCCTTAGCAAAAGGAAAAACTACAATTATCAATGCAGCAAAAGAGCCAGAGGTAGTACAACTATGTGAAGTTTTACAAAAAAGTGGTGTAGAGATTGAAGGTATAGGAACTGATGAGCTGCAGATTACTGGAACTGATGGTGCACTGCTTGAAATAGATGCAATTCATGTGATCCCTGATCGCATAGAAGCTGGAACATATCTGTGTGCTGGTGCGATTACAAACTCTCCTATTACACTCCACAACGTTTTGCCCGAGCATCTGGAAAGCATTACAATCAAACTCCAACAGATGGGCTTTGGAATAGAGATTCAAGATACAAATATGACAATTCTTCCAGCCTCCAAAGTCAATCCAATTGAAATTGTTACAAGTGAATATCCTGGCTTTCCAACCGATATGCAAGCGCAGTTTATGGCTCTTGCTCTTTTGGCGCAAGGTACATCTATCATTGAAGAGCGTCTTTTTGAAAATCGCTTCATGCATGTGAGTGAGCTGAGACGCTTTGGAGCAAATATCCAACTCAAAGGCAATATTGCTACTGTTATAGGCCCTACTGAGCTTTATGGTGCTGATGTTATGGCAACAGATCTGCGAGCAAGTAGCGCCCTTGTTTTAGCAGCTCTTGCAGCACAAGGTACGAGCAATATCCACCGTATCTACCATCTTGATCGCGGATACGAAAAATTAGAATCTAAGCTCAACAGGCTTGGGGCAGATATTGAAAGGCTCAAAGAGTAAATCTTACTCTTTCTCCTCAAAAATAATTATTTCTGTATTATAATTTTTCTTTACTACTGCCCTATTTTTGGGAACTGCCATGCCCTCTTCATATTTTTGCAGCTCACTTCGCAGATACTCTATCTCTTTTTCCATCTCTTGCATCTGCTCTTTAAGACGCAAAATGATATCTACTCCAGCTAAATTAACCCCAAGCTCTCTTGTAAGGCGTAAGATTGTTTTGATTCTATCGATATCTTTTTGTGAATAGAGTCTTGTTTTACCCTCAGTTCTTGATGGGGATATCAGCCCTTCTCTTTCATACTGCCTGAGGGTTTGTGGATGAATATTGAGTACTTTGGCCACAACACTTATAAGATAGACCGGTTCATCATACGGATGCATTTTCACCTCCTGGAAGTTTCTCCTCCATCATTTTTGCAAGCTCAGGATCGAGCTCTTCTACTTTTGGTAATACAATATTGGCTTCTAAATAGAGATCCCCTTTTGTTTTTGTCTTCCTATCCATTGCTCCAAGGCCTTTTACACGAAATTTTTGGCCACATTTAGTGTTCTTTGGAACTTTAAGGGTAATCTCTTTTTCAAGTGTATCAACTTTTACTTTCCCTCCAAACATAGCAGTTTTAAGAGGAATATCTATACGCTTGTAGAGATCGTTACCTACGCGCTCATACTCAGGATCTTTTGCAACTTCTACTTTGAGCAAAAGATCGCCTCTTTTACCGTTGTAACTTTTACCTTTTCCACGAATGCGCAATGTATCCCCATTTTTCACGCCCGGAGGAATTCTCACATCAAAGGTCTCGCCATTTATACTTATTGAGTGTGTACCCCCCAAAATTGCCGTTCGGAAAGGAATAGTGATTTTTGCATGAATATCAAGGTCGGGATGTACAAACTCTTCAAAACCACCAAAACCACCAGATCTTCCAAAGCCTCCAGAGGAGAATCCGCCAAATCCACCTCCTCCAAAAATAGATCGCAAAATCTCATCGAGATCTACTCCACCTTGAAAATTTTGCTGCGCAAAATCGTGGAAGTTTTGACCACCAAACATTGCATCACCATACTGATCATACTGCTTACGTTTTTCAGGATCACTTAAAATTTCATAAGCAGCGTTAATCTCTTTAAATTTCTCTTCACACTCTGCTTCTTTACAGATATCCGGGTGATATTTTCGTGCTAATTTTCGATAAGCTTTTTTTATTTCATCTGCAGAGGCATTTGGAGAGACACCCAATGTCTCATATAAACTTTTACTCAATGGTATCCTCCTCATAATTTTTTTATTGTGATTATAACATAAAATTTTAGTCCAAATCAATCAAATTTGGTAATATCTATAAAGTAAAGTTGGCTAACTTTTTTTATGTTGTGCGAGACATTGCATGATACATGCAAGGATTTGTAGTCTCTCGTGTACTGGACTCTCGCGAAAGTATCGCAGTAAAACTCTCTCTTCATCACTCAATGTTTCATAGGTATCTTGCGTGCTCCCATTTTCTGAAGAGGAAACATCTTTCATAAACATCTCTCCCCTCCCCTCTAAAAGCCAATGGGGATTGAGTGAAAAAAAGGATATGAGTTTTTTTTCTATTTGCGGATTGAAACTTTTTTGTTTGCCTCTTTCAACATCACTTACCATCTGTTTATGAATACCAAGCTTTTGTGCTAGTTCACTTTGTGATAGTCCTAATTCCTGCCGTATCTTTTTTATACGATCTCCATAAAATTCCATATTGCAAACCTCTTTTTTCTTCATTATAACATAAGAAGTAGCAAGTAAATCTTATAAGAAAGAAAGGCGCGAGGCCTTAAAGGGATTGTGAGATAAGTGTATTGAGAGCTTTTGCAGTTTTTGCAGGATCTTCTACTTCCATACCCTCTAATATTCTTGCTTCGTTATAGAGTAGTAGTGCAATATTTTCCACACTCTTCATATCATTTTTCAAAAGAAGCTTTGTAAATATTTCATGTTGAGGATTTATCTCTAAAATCGGCTGCGGTTTCACTGCATACTCACCCATTTGTTGCAAGAGCATTGCAGTTTGATATTCTGGATCATTTTTATCATACACAAGACATACAGGATAATCAGTTAATCTTGCTGAGAGTTTTACATCTTTTACTTTTTCTTTGAGACCCTCTTTCAATGCTCTTAGCAAATCACTATATTTCGCTTCATCCAAAGATACCTCTTCAAAATCCTCATCTGCTTCTGTACTCGCAATAGATTTGAGTCTTTTTTCTTTATAACTCTCTAGTGCAGGTACTATAAGAGAATCTATATCATCACTGAAAAATATTACTTCAAAATCCTCTTTTTTGAATCTATCAAGGAGTGGAGAATCTTTTTGCTCACTACCAATTAAATAGTAGATTGATTTTTGATGCTCTTTCATATTTTTTACATACGTTGCAAAATCTATATAAGAATCGCTCTTACTTGTTTTAAAGAGGATGAGTTCTTTGATGAGATCTCTATTTTCAAAATCGCTCAAAATACCCTCTTTTATCACTTTTCCAAAAAGATCCCAAAACTTAATATATTTCTCTTTGTTGTTCTCTTTGAGTTTTTTAAGTTCAGTAAGAATTTTTCTGATAGAAGCTTTTTTGATTTTACTCAAAACTGCATTGTACTGTAAAGTCTCTCTCGATATGTTTAATGGCAAATCTTCAGCATCAATAATCCCTTTTACAAAACGAAGATATACTGGAAGTAGCTCTCTATCTTGCATAATGAAAACATTTTTGACATAGAGTTTTACTCCAGGCTCATAATCAGCTCTAAAAAGATCGAATGGTCTTACACTTGGAATATAAAAGAGTGTAGTATATTCTAATGTCCCTTCAGCTTTTGTATGTATCCAAAAAAGTGGATCTTGCATATCGTGAGAAAGCGTTTTATAAAACTCTTTATACTCCTCTTCTTTTATCTCACTCTTGTTAAGTTTCCAAAGAGCTTTTGCACTATTAATCTGCTCCTCTTTGTCACCTTTTTTGAGATAGATTTTATATGGGATATGATCGCTATATTTTTTGACTATCTCTTTAATACGCCACTCATCCAAAAACTCTTTAGCATCTTCGCGTAGATAAAGGATTACATCGGTTCCGTGAGTTTCTCGCTTTGCTTCATCAACTTCAAACTCGCCACTTGCCTCACTCACCCATATCCAGGCCTTCTCATCCCCTGCTTTTCTTGAAACTACCTCTACTCTCTTTGCAACCATAAAAGCGCTGTAGAACCCTACTCCAAATTGGCCGATAAGATTTTCTTTCTGCTTATTCTCTTCTAACTCTTCCAAAAATTTCTTTGTCCCACTCTTTGCAATGGTGCCGAGGTTTTCAATCAAATCTACATCATCCATTCCTATACCATTGTCACCCACAATAAGTCTCTTTTCAATCTCATCTAAAGTGATTGTAATTTTTGGCTCAGCAACAAACTCTTTATATTTCTCTTCAATTAGACTCAATAGATGCAGTTTATCGATCGCATCAGAAGCGTTTGAGATGAGTTCTCGCAAAAATATCTCTTTATTAGTATAGAGTGAGTGAATAACAATATGTAAAAGTTTACTTACTTCTGCCTCAAAATGGTGTTTTGCCATATACACCTCCTCAAAATTTTTTGAAGATTTTATCATATTTAGTCATTTTGTATCAAGTTATCTTCATAAAACTACTAAATTGCATCGGATTTGGCGTTTTGCTATACTTAAAATAAAAAAAGGTAGTGTATGACTCCAAAAGAGCGGTATAAAAAACTCAAAGAGCATTTAGCAGAAGAAAATCCTCTTCTTGTTGAAGTTATTGATAAATATAGAGAGCTAGATATTGTTGCTAGAAATATTGGCTTTTTAGATAAAAATGAAACATATACTGCATCAATATCTTGGTGGCCTCTTATTGCAATACTCGGTACATTTAGTGCAGGAAAGTCAAGTTTTATAAATGAATACCTTGGTAAAAAGGTGCAAAACACCGGAAATCAAGCAGTAGATGATAAATTTACTGTTATTTGCTATTCTAAAAACGAGGAGATAACGACCCTTCCTGGAGTAGCCCTAGATGCGGATCCCCGTTTTCCTTTTTATAATATCTCGACGCAGATAGAAAAGCTTGATCCAAATGATAAAAATATTAATCGCTACCTCCAACTGAAAGCCGTAAAGAGTGACAAAATCAAAGGAAAAATCCTCATAGATTCTCCTGGATTTGATGCAGATGTGCAAAGAGATGCAATCCTCCGTATTACAAGTCATATAATAGATCTCTCCGATTTAGTGCTTGTCTTTTTTGATGCTCGTCATCCAGAGCCTGGTGCTATGCGTGATACTCTCAATCATCTTGTACAAACAGCTATTACCCATACTGATGCAGATAAAGTTCTCTATATACTCAATCAGATTGATACCTGTGCAAAAGAGGATAATCTTGAAGAGATTATAGGTGCTTGGCAAAGAGCACTGAGTCAAAAAGGAATTGTAAGCGGAAAGTTTTATGCAATCTACAATGAGTCATTAGCACATATAGAAGATCCAGAACTTGCCCAACGGCTTAAAAAGAAAAAGGATAAAGATCTCAGCGCAATAACTGAAAAAATGGAAAAGGTTGTTATCGATAGAGCTTATCGGATAGCAAAAAATATTGAAACACGAGCAAAAGAGATCATTGAGCAGATTGAACCTTTAAAAGAAAAACTCTCGACTTTTAAAATTACAATGCTTGTTGTTGATATAGTTCTTGTAGTAATAGTTGGCGGAATTTCTTATTATCTTGCAAACATAATCGATTTTTCTTACAGTAATTACTTTTTTATTTTCCTATTCTTTCTTATATTTCTTGCAATACATTTCAAATTAAAATCTGCAATATCTTCTTATATGAGTAAGAAAATAGAAAATAGTACAATAAAAAAGGCTTTTATAAAACATACACGCTGGGTAAAACCCTATTTACTTGCAGGTAGCTTTCTCAATAGAAAAAAGATTGAAGAAAAGCTCTCTTCTCTTATTAATGCTTCAAAACACTTCATCCAAAAACTCAATGATCAATACATAAACTTAAAAAAAGAAGAGCATATTACGGAAGCTTGAAAGCTTCTTGCTCTAATAGTTTAATAGTCTCATAGTCATGAAATTCACACAACGTAACATCCTTATGTAAGAATTTTTGGAGATAATAGTAAGCTATCGCAGCTTCACTAAATTTATTAAGTCTCTCTTTGGAAAACTGCTCAAAATCATCATATCTACTTTGCAAAAAATCTTCTATTATTATTCTCAACATAGTTCCAAGATTGCGCAATGGAACAGCCCAAAATATCAATCTTGCAGCCTTTTTTCCTGTAGTATATTCTCCACCTAGATAGAGTCTTACACCTCTTTCAATCTCCCCAAAAAGATTTGTGCGTATGCCCACAAGTCCAATATCAGCCAAAATATGTCTTCCACATCCTTTTAAGCATCCACTATATCCTACTTTAATATTATATTTTTCTAAAAGATCTAACGGTAAATCAGCAGCTTTACTCTTTGTATCAAAAAGCGAGTATATACAATAGCGCTCCCCAGCACAAACCAAAACTGTACTATTTTGTGAGCGATGAGAAAGGAGTTTCTCTTTTTGCGTAAGATGCAAGAAATAGATATTTTGATCTATGCCTATTCTTACTTCATACTTTTGTGCTAAGGTTAGTACTTTTTCAAACTCTTCCCAAGAGATCTCACCAAATTTTGTTTTCCATCGAAAGGCAAACGTATTATCTTTAAGTTGAAAGAAATCTTCAGTATTCTTATATTTTCTTACTAAAGCCTCACCTCTTGTAAGAAAATTATTCTTATAAAACTCTTTTATCTTACTCTTGAAATCTTCTATACCTATTTCTTGTAAGAGATGGTACAACCTCGCTTTAGTACGCGAGCTTCGTAAACCAAACTTTTTGAATGCTTGGATTATTGCACCAAAAATACCCGCTACCTCATGAGGAGGTACGAAAATGTCTGCATCTTGTGCTAATTCACTGTTTTTTCCTCCTAAATAGAGATTGAATCCATACACACCATCTTTTAATGCTAATGCAAAATAGCAATCATTTCCAAAAAATGGTTGAGGAGAGGAAAGATTTCCACTTATCGCTGTATTGAATTTTCTTGGAATCATACCTATAAATTCCTCTTTCTTCAAAAAGAGATCTTGCATCTTTAGAATAAGCGGATAGGCTTCAATAATACTATCCTCCCCTGCTCCATCAAGAGGATGTGTGATGATATTGCGAAAATTATCAGTGAGCGTTTGAAAAGAGGTTACACCTCTTTTTTCTAACTCTTTATGGATTGCGAGGAGTTGAAAAAAATCTAAATCATGGAGCTCTATTTGGGAGCGTGCAGTAAGTAAAATTTTTGGTTTAAACTCTTTTGCACTCTCAAATATTGCATCCAGTTGCGCTTTTGTAATACGCCCTCCTGGTATACGTAGGCGCAGCATAAATTTATCTGGACGCAGTTTAGTATTGTAGATCCCAAAATTTTTTAAATAAAATCTATCTGCTTCAGTGAGGTTTGTTGGATCTAACTTCTCTATTTTTTGATAAAACTCTGCCGGCTTGAGTGAGAGTTTTAGTTTTTCAATTTTATTAAGCTTCATGAATCAACTCTTGTAATTATAATGTATTTTAATTGCTACTCCACATGTAGTACTATCGAATATATTATATAAATTATAATGTAAATTATATAATAAAACTCAATGAGCAATTTATCAATCTAAAAAAAGAAGATTAATTAAATTTATTATAAATTTTTTATTATACAATGTATTAATTTAAAATTTTCAAGGGAGACGGTATGAAAATAGCAAGATTTTTGGTTTTTGCCATTTTCTTTATTTTTACATCCTCAGCTATGGCTGCTACATGGTATGTAAAAACAGATGGAAGTGATACAAACAGTGGAACTTCATGGACTGATGCATTTGCTACTATCCAAAAAGCAATAGACTCTGCCTCAGATGGAGATGAGATATGGGTAGCAAAAGGAACATATACCCTATCCAATACTATAAATGTCAATAAGGCTGTTGGTATTTATGGAGGTTTTAATGGTACAGAAAGCCAAAGAGATCAAAGAGACTGGCAGGCTCACAAAACAATAGTTGATGGAAATAACAGTGCCGTATGTTTTAATATAACTGCTGATGCAACATTGGATGGATTTGATATAACAAAGGGAAAAAACTTTGATGGCGGCGGGATACTTAACAATCATTCCAATCCCACCATCACAAACTGTAACATATATGAGAACACAGCTTATGGTGGAAGTGGCGGCGGGATATATAACAATTATTCCAACCCTACCATCACAAACTGCAATATATATAAGAATACAGCGTATAATTATGGTGGCGGAATATATAATGGTGGTTCCAATCCTACCATTACAAACTGCAACATATATAAGAACACTACTTACAGTGACGGAGGCGGAGGTATATATAATATTTTATCCAGCCCAACCATCACAAACAACAATATATATGACAACACAGCTAGTGGTCAAAGTGGATATGGTGGGGGAATATATAATTATAATTCCAGCCCAACCATCACAAATAACAACATATATAACAACACAGCTGAAGGTAGAGGTGGATATGGTGGGGGGATATACAATCATAATTCCAGTCCTATTATCACAAACTGTATTATTTGGACAAACAACTATGATCAGATATATAATTATGATAATTCAAGCCCAACAATCACCTATTCCGATATCGAGGGAGGCTATACAGGTACAGGAAATATAAACGAAGATCCAAAATTTGTAGATCCAATAAATGGAGATTTTCATCTTCAACCAGATTCTCCTTGTATAAATAAAGGAGATAACAACGCTCCTGCACTTCCTCCAACAGATTTTGAAGGTGATCCAAGAATAATAGGAGGAATTGTTGATATAGGAGCAGATGAGTTTAAAAGTTTGGTTGCTTCTGTTTCTGTACCAGCTATGAATGTATATGGTCTAATCTTGTTTATTATTTTTACAGCGAGCTCATCTTTGTTTTACATAAGAAGAAGATTGAGTTTATAAAATCAAAATACATATATGGCGGATATAAATCATATCCGCCAAAATTTTATATTAGATCTAACAATTTTTTCAATTCTAAAGCATTTTTGATTGCTGCACCGCTTGCGGTATTATCAAAAACAACTACTATATCTGTTACTTTCAATGCCTTCACTCTATCTGCTAAATTTTGTAAAAACCCTTTTGTATATTCACTATAGTAGATCTTTGGAGATCCATGCAATCGAAAATATGCAAACTCATCATATCCACCCGGTTCACTATCGATTACAAATCTTGGAGGATCAGCCGCAACCCTTGCAATTTGTAATTCTTTTAAAAGTTTGTCACTCTTTTTCCAACTCTCATGCCTAGCCTCTAATGCGATATATCCTCCAAACATTTCTCGTAACTTTTCAAAAAAACTCTTTGCAACATTCTCATTAAACTCCAAAGATGGAGGCAGTTGTACTAAGATTGCAAAAAATTTTGATCCCAAATTTTTCAATGTCTTAATATGCTCTTCAAGCCCTTGAGTAGATTGGAGTTTATGAAAATGTGTAAAACTTCTATGGAGCTTAGCGCTAAATTTGAAACTAGGAGGTGTTTGCTCACTCCATTTTTGCAAAGTGGAAGCACGAGGAAGTCTATAAAAAGTCTGGTTTATCTCTGTAATAGTAAATTTTTTTGCATAACGCTCTAAATGTGTCCCCTCACCAGAAAAAAGATGGGCATACACCTTTGGTATGCTCCATCCAGCAGTACCTATGTAAATCATCAGTGTAAAAAGTGTCTCACACCTGTAAAGTAAAGAGCAATTCCATGCTCGTTGGCAGCTTCTATTACCTCATCATCTCTGATACTTCCACCAGGCTCTACAATCGCTTTGATTCCGGCTTTTGCCGCCTCATCCACGCTGTCTCTAAATGGAAAAAAGGCTTCGCTCGCCATTGCTGCACCTTTTACATCAATGCCAAGTTCTTCCACTTTTTTGAGAGCGCATTTTGCCGCATCCACTCTGCTCGTCATACCCATACCAATCGCTACTAATGCTCCATCTTTAACGTATGCTACGCAGTTTGATTTGGTAAGAGCTGCGATTTTGTATGCCATCAAAAGATCTTTTTTATCTTCTACCCCTACTTTGCTCACCTGTTTTGCCTCTAACACCTCATCATCTTTGACAAAGTCGGCTGTTTGATAGACAAAACCACCTTCAATATGTTTGAAATCGTACATATCACCGCTGATTTCAAGTTCTGCTTGTCCAAGATCAAAAAGCTTGATGCGTTTTTTGTTTGCAAATACCTCTTGCGCCTCTTGGGTTATCTTTCCAGCAATCAATACTTCTACGAAAATTTTATTGATCTCTTCAGCTAGCTCTTTTGTCACCACATCATTGACTGCCACTACCCCGCCAAAAGCACTCACTGGATCTGCTTCAAGCGCTTTTTGCCATGAAGTTACGAGATCCTCTTTGAGAGCCGCTCCGCAAGGATTGCCATGTTTGACGATAACTACGCTTCCTTTTCCAAGGCTTACAGCGATCTTGGTTGCTGCATTGATATCTGTGAGGTTATTAAAGCTTGCTTCACCTTTTAGGATATTAAGATTATTGTAAAAGTCTTCAAACTCATATAAAGCTCCCTTTTGATGCGGGTTTTCTCCATAGCGGGTATTGAAAACTCTTTTACCTACGATAAATTGTTTATCTCCAAAACCCTCATGAAACCGCTCATTCATATAGTTTGCTATAGTAGCGTCGTACTGGGCAGTATGTTCATACGCCTTAATCATGAGCTCTCTTCGAAATTCAAGCGTGTTTTTATTCTCCTTCAAAGCCATTAAAACTTTGTCATAATCGTTAGGATCCGTTACGATGATAACGCTTTCAAAATTTTTTGCTGCACTTCGTACCATCGTTGGTCCGCCAATATCGATATTTTCTATAATCTCTTCAAAATTATCTGTACGCTCTATTGTTTCTTTGAATGGGTAGAGATTAACACATACAAGATCTATTGGCTCAATGCCCAGTTTCTTTGCTTCCTCTACATGGTCAGGTTTGTTTCTTCTATAAAGTATTCCTCCATGCACATATGGATTGAGAGTTTTCACTCTTCCTTCAAAACACTCTGGGAAATTTGTAATTTCACTGATTTCTATTACTTCAAGTCCTGCATCTTTTAAAACTCTCCAAGTACCTCCAGTACTGACGATCTCAAATCCAAGATCAATCAATCCTTTTGCAAAATCAACAATCCCCGTTTTATCACTAACACTTAGTAATGCTCGCATGCATACGCCTTTTTTATTTTTATTATAACGATTTCTATCTTACACTACCCTATGAGAGGAGCTTTTAATCAAAATGTAATCTTGACTGAGTATAATTTATTTCATGACGGGTATAAGGCTGCAGTAATGAACGATCCATCTCTCTCTATTCAAATTCCTTATCTTCCAGATGAGCTTGCAGGCCTTCAAGAAATTGCCCTCAATCTTTGGTGGAGTTGGAATGCTAGAGCAAGACATCTTTTTCGTACAATTGATCCCTATTTATGGAAAGAGACTGTTCATAATCCCATTAAACTTCTTCGCCAGCTTACGCAAAAAGATTATGAAAGACTTTTGAAAAATGAGGATTTTTTAAAAGAGTATCACTATGTGTATGCTCTATTCAAACAATATATGCAAGTCTCTGCTCCTCCAATAGGAGAGACTATTGCCTACTTTTGTGCTGAGTATGGGCTCCATCGTTCACTTCCCATCTACTCTGGGGGTCTTGGCTTTTTAGCTGGTGATATTTTAAAAGAAGCAAGCGACATGAATCTGTCAATGGTAGGCATCGGCTTTATGTATCCAGGGGGATATGTGCACCAAGTTATTGGAAGTGATGGATGGCAAAAGGGGGAGAATGAAAGGATAGAAAAAGAGATAGCACCAATAGAAAAGGTTATAGATAAAGATGGCAACCAGCTCATCATCCAAGTTCCGCATATCACACCTGCAGTTTATGTGGCAGTTTGGAAAGTAAATGTTGGAAGAATAAGTTTGTATCTATTAGATACCGATATTGAGCAAAATGATCCATGGGATCGTATGATTAGTTATCGCCTCTACACTTCCGATATGCATCAAAGACTCCGACAGCAGATTGTTTTAGGTGTTGGAGGTCATGCAGTATTGGAAAATCTTGGGATTGATTTTTCTATTTTGCATCTCAATGAAGGGCATCCAGCATTTGCCCTCTTTGAGAGACTGCGTTTTTTTATGGAAAACCAGAATCTCAGTTTTCAAGAATCTGTGCAAAAAGTGAAGCAAACTTCCATATTTACAACGCATACTCCATTGATGGCTGCTACTGACGTGTATCAATTCGATATGGTAGGAAGCTACTTTTTGGCTTTTGCACAAAAACTTGATATCGAACTGCACGATTTACTCTCTTTTGGCATAGATCCAGCCAATCCTACAAATGGATTTAATATGACTGTACTGGCGCTTAAACTTTGTGAATATAAAAATGGGGTGAGTAAAAAACATCAAAAGGTTGCATCACAAATCTGGCAAAAGATTTTAGAAGAAGAAAAATCCAAAATCGAAGCAATTACTAATGGAGTGCATCTGAGTACGTGGCTGGATGGAGATTTAGAAAAAGAGCTTGATAAAACGCTTGGAAGTGAATGGTGTGAATTTCAAGATGATCCTGATATATGGTTTAAGGTAGGTGATATTGATGAACTATTTTTATGGCAGATGCATATGCAAAACAAATATGATATGCTCAATTTCATTAAAGAAAAATGCCGCAAAAAATGGGCTGGAGGCACTATTGATCCTATGGTGCTTTTAGCTGAAGGTATTTTACTCGATCCTGAGGTGCTCACTATAGGTTTTGCAAGAAGAATGACAGAGTATAAACGGCCTGATCTTATTTTATATGATCTTAATAGATTAGAGCAAATTGTCAATAACTCTTCTCGCCCTATTCAAATTATCTTTGCTGGTAAAGCGCATCCAGCAGATATCCCTGGAAAGCAGATTATTCAAAAAATTTTTAGCGTAGCAAAAGATCCGAAATTTCAAGGAAGGATTGCCTTTGTGGAAGATTATGGTGAAGAGCTTGCAAAGTATATGGTCAAAGGGTGTGATGTATGGCTTAACAATCCAAAACTACCTTTGGAAGCATGTGGAACCAGTGGCATGAAAGCCTCTATAAATGGCGTATTGCACTGCTCTACCCGTGATGGTTGGTGGCCAGAGGGGTACAACGGCAAGAACGGCTGGGTGTTTGGAACAGATCCGAGTGATGATGCAAAAGATGCTAACGAGCTATATGACTTACTAGAAAATGAGATAGTTCCACTTTATTATGTTCAAAATGAAAAAGGAATCCCAAAAGGATGGACGAAAATGATGAAAGAGGCTATCAAAAGCGTAGCTCCCTATTTTAGTGCTAGGCGTATGATGAAAGAGTACAAAAACAAATTTTATGAGAGGATAGCCAAAGGATGAAAAGATTAATCCCTGGAAAAAAAGCCCCAAAGGATATTTTGATAGATACAGCAAAATTGGTGAGCGAATATTTTTATATCAAAAAAGATCTTGTCCCAGTAAAATTTGGTACAAGTGGTCACAGGGGGAGCGCCCACAGAAGAAGTTTCAATGAAGAGCATATTTTTGCTATATCTCAGGCAATCTGCAACTACAAAAAAAGAAGCGGTACGCAAGAGATCATCATTGGAATCGACACCCATGCCCTCTCAACTCCTGCGCAAATGAGTGCTTTGCGTGTATTTGCTGCAAATGGCATAGAAGTGATCCATACAGACAAGTTCACCCCTACTCCATTAGTCTCTTTTACAATATTAGAGAAGAACAAAAAAGGTAAAAAATGTGATGGAATTGTCTTGACTCCTTCACACAATCCACCAGAAGATGGAGGATACAAATATAACCCTCCAAACGGAGGACCAGCAGATACAGATGTAACGGCTGTCATAGAAAAAGATGCAAATGCGATCTTGCAAAATGGCTCTTTCAATGCAATCGAGTATGAAGAGGCTTTGGAAAAGGAGCATATTAAAAAAGAGGACTTCATTACTCCTTATGTAGAGTCTTTGGGTGAGATAGTCGATATGGAAGCGATCCAAAAAAGTGGACTTAAGCTCTGTGCCGATGCACTGGGCGGATCGACAATACAAGTATATGAAAAAATTAAAGAGTACTATAATCTCGATATGGATCTTCGTCACAATTACGTAGATTATCGCTTCTCTTTTATGAGTCTTGATCATGATGGCAAGATACGTATGGACTGTTCAAGCCCTTATGCTATGGCCTCTTTGTTAGAGATAAAAGATAGGTATGATGTAGCCTTTGCAAATGACACGGACGGTGATAGACATGGAATCGTTACACCTCTTGGTGGCTTAATGAATCCAAACCACTTTTTAAGCGTTGCTATATGGTATCTTTTTACACACCGCAACTGGCCAAAAGATCTCAAAGTTGGAAAAACGTTTGTCTCAAGCTCCATGATTGACCGCGTGGCAAAATCATTGGGAGTAGAAGTGTATGAGACACCTGTTGGATTTAAATGGTTCGCCAAGGGTCTGTATGAAGGATGGCTTGGATTTGCTGGAGAAGAGAGCGCAGGTGCAAGTTTTTTACGAAAAGATGGGAGTGTTTGGACAACTGATAAAGATGGCATCATCATGGCGCTTTTGGCAGCAGAAATCAAAGCAAAAAGCAAAGATCCAGCCCTCCTCTATCAAGATCTTGAAGAAAAGTTTGGCAAAAGTCACTATGAAAGAATAGATATTCCAGCAGATGAAGAGATCCGATTAAAGATAAAATCGATTGAGCCTCAAAAGCTTGGTCTTAAAGTCTTGGCGGGAGAGAGTATTAAAGATATTTTTACCCAAATTAACGGCATGAGTGTTGGTGGCATAAAAATCGTTACAGAAAATGGATGGATTGCCCTACGGCCATCTGGCACAGAAGATATCTATAAAATCTATGCAGAGAGTTTTCTCTCTCCCAAACATCTTAAACTCCTCCAAGAAGAAGCACAAAATATAGTAAGGAAATTGATATGAATAGTTACCATCTCGACTATCCACTCGAAGTTGATAGTGATATTAAAAACCTCATGGCAAACGCATTTGGTGCATTAGTGCATGAAAAAGAGCAAGGAGTTACAGGTTATTACAACCTCCCTGAAGAGTCTAGGCTCATAGTAGAAGAGATCAAAAAACGAGAGCTTGATCAAAAATTTGACAGAGTAGTAGTCATTGGTATAGGGGGCTCCTCTTTGGGAACTAAGGCAGTCGATCACTTTTTGCGATACAAAAAAGTTCATAGGCCAATCTATTTTTTAGAAAATCCAGATCCAGTAGCAATTCGCCATCAATTTGAGCAGATTCCAAAAGAAAACACTCTCTTTGTCATCGTATCAAAATCAGGTACAACCATTGAGACTATCTCCATCTTTAAAGCGGCTCTTGCTCATTACAAAATCGATCTTGCTAAAGATAATGAGCAGCTAATGGTAATTACAGATATAGACTCACCTCTGCATCTTTTTGCCCAGGAGTATGGAATTGAGAGTTTTGCTATTCCTAAAAATGTAGGTGGGCGTTTTTCTGTTATGAGTGCTGTTGGCATCGTCCCTTTGAGCATTGCTGGATATGATACTCTAGGCTTTTTGGAAGGTGCAAAAGGGATGTTTGAGCGCTTCTTCATGCTTCATGAAGAGCATATATTACAAAAAGCTGCTTTTATCTACAAAAATTGGCAGCAATACAGTATGAATGTACTCTTTTCCTATGCCGATGAGTTGGAAAACTTTAATAAATGGTATGTACAGCTTTGGGGTGAGTCTCTTGGTAAAAAAGATCAAAATGGCAACCCTGTAGGCACTACTCCCATTGCACATATTGGTTCAGTTGATCAACACTCCTTTTTGCAACTTGTGATGGAAGGTCCAAAAGATAAAACCCTTACATTTATCTGCATTGATAATTTCGAAGAAGAGATTGCTATTCCCGATATATCACTACCACACCTTGCAAAAACAGATTTTGTTAATGGTGCTCTATTTAATCGCTTACTCAATGAAGAGTGCAAAGCGACGATGGAAAGTGTCAAGGCACAAGGAGTCCCTACCGATAAAATAGTGCTTCCTTTTATCAATGAAGAAAGTATTGGAGAACTTATGGCTTATTATGAGCTTTTGACCTCCTTGGTTGGTACAATGTTTGGAATCAATACATACAATCAGCCAGGAGTTGAACTTGGCAAACAGATTTTAAAAACAAGGTTTATGCAAAAATGAAACTTCATCACTATCAAATCGATCCACAATATAAAACAAGTATTGCTTATTTTTCTATGGAGTTTGCTATTGATCAAGCATTCAAAACCTATAGCGGGGGGCTTGGTTTTTTGGCAGGTTCACACATGCGAAGTGCCGCAGAACTTCGCCAAAATATTGTTGGTATTGGGATGCTTTGGAGCTATGGGTATTATGATCAAAGTAGATATGAAGATAATACTTTAAAAGTTGAATTTCGCAGGAAGTTTTACTACTTTTTGCAAGAGACAAATATTATTGTTGATGTAATGATTAATGGCAAACCTGTGAAGGTCAAAGCCTATCTGCTACCAGGAGATGTCTTTGGAACAGCTCCAGTCATACTGCTCACTACCGATATTTTTGAAAATGATTATTTAAGTCAAACAATATCCCATAAGCTCTATGATATCAATGAAGAGACAAGAATTGCCCAAGAGATTGTATTGGGAATTGGTGGATTAAAAGTTTTAGAAAAACTGGGATGTAATATTGATATATATCATATGAACGAAGGACACTCACTGCCTTTAGCCTTTGCTCTTTACCAAAGATATAAAAGTATCGATGAAGTTAAAAAGCGTCTAGTTTTCACCACTCATACTCCAGAGATGGCGGGAAATGAGGAGCACAATATTGATTTACTAGCAAGAATGGGATTTTTTGACGGCATGAGTGCTACAGAAGTGCAAAATCTACTTGCTATGCATGATACAAACTTCTCTTTAACTGTAGGAGCTTTGAAACTCTCCAAACGATCTAATGCTGTGTCTAAAATTCATGAAAAAGTCTCCAATCAGATGTGGGCACATGTAAAGGGAAGAAATGAAATTATCAGTATCACTAATGCGCAAGATATGAACTACTGGGCAGACAAGCAACTGCTAAGCTGGATGCAAGAGCATGAAGAGTATCAGCTCATAGGACGTAAAAAGCATCTCAAGCATAAACTCTTTGAAGAGGTAGCAGACCAAACAGGTAAACTCTTTGATCCAGATGTTTGTACACTTGTATGGGCTAGGCGATTTGCTGAGTACAAACGTCCAAAACTACTTGTTCACGATATTGAACGATTTCGAAAGCTTGTACAAAACAGTGAGTACCCTATTCAGATTATATGGGCAGGCAAACCCTATCCATTCGATACCAATGCAATTGAAGCTTTCAATGAACTTGTACTTTTAAGCAAAGAGTTTAAAAATGTAGCTGTTCTCATAGGCTATGAGCTACGACTCTCCAAACTTTTAAAACAAGGAAGTGATCTCTGGCTCAACACTCCAAGATGGGGAAGAGAGGCAAGTGGCACAAGTGGTATGAGTGCCGGTGTCAATGCAAGCATCAATTTCTCTATCGATGATGGATGGATAGCGGAGTTTGCACAAGATGGACAAAACGCTTTTGTCATTCCTCATGCAGAACCAAATCTACCAATAGAGCAGATAGATAGCCAAGACTACGAAACTATGATGAATAAACTCGAATCGACTATCTTACCAATGTATTACAACAATCAAAAAAAGTGGATAGAAATTGCCCAAAATGGCATGAGAGACATTTTGCACAAATTCGATAGCACTAGAATGGCAGATGAGTATTATAAGAAAATGTATACCTACTAAGGAGCTGCAATGATCAAAATACATCCAAAAAGCATCACTTTTATCTTACAAACAGAGGCCAATGAAGTTAAAATCAAAGGGAATTGGAACGGCTGGAAAGCTGAGCCCATGATGCAAAAAGATGGAGTGTTTACAAAGACAAAACGCCTTAAACCCGGGACCTATGAATTCGGATATGAAGTTGATGGTCGGTGGCTCGCCGATGAAACTCTTCCTACAACGCCATCTCCTTATGGAAGTTTGAATTCAGTTTTGAAGGTTGAGCCATGAAAAAGGTCAAAGCGGTCATAATGGCTGGAGGGTTTGGCACAAGAATCCAGCCACTCACCCACTCTATCCCAAAACCAATGCTCCCAGTAGTCAATGTACCTATGATGGAAAATGTCCTCAAACAACTTGTAAAAGTTGGAATCGATGAGGTTGTAATACTCCTCTATTACAAACCAGAAATTATAAAAAACCACTTCAAAGATGGAAGTGATTGGGGCGTCAAAATCCACTATGTTCTGCCCGATGCTGACTATGGAACTGCGGGTGCAGTAGGAATGGCCAGAGAGTATCTTGATACCACATTTATGATTGTAAGTGGTGATTTGGTTACCGATTTTGATTTTCAAAAGATCTTGCACTACCACGAGAAAAGAGAGTCGAAGCTCACTATTACATTAACTTCAGTCGATAATCCCTTACAATTTGGGGTGGTTATCGTCAATGAAGAGGGGAAAATTGAGAAGTTTTTGGAAAAACCAAGCTGGGGAGAGGTCTTTAGCGACACAATAAATACGGGAATTTATGTTATTGAGCCTGAGATTTTAAAATATATCCCAAAAGGGGAGCCTTTTGACTTTGCAAAAGATCTCTTTCCACTTCTCATGCAAGAAGGAATTGACCTTTTAGGCTATACTGCTCATGGATATTGGAGAGATGTTGGCAATCCAGAAAGCTACAGAGAAGTACATCGAGATCTCTTTTTAGAAAAAGTGCATTTTGATATTCCAGGTAAAGTAATTGAGTATCCCGAAGGAACCCTCTATCTCCAAGGCAACAGTGAAATTGATAAAAGCGTTGAGATCATCGATACCGTTGTCATTGGTGATAATGTAAAAATTGGTAAAAACAGTAGACTCCACAATGTAACAATTGGAGATAATGTCACCATTGGTGAAGAGTGTAAACTGAGAAACTCCATCCTTTGGCACGATATCACTATAGGGAAAAAGTGTGTCTTTGATAATGCAGTCATTTGTAATGATAACATCATTGAAGATATGGTTACAGCAAAAGCGGGCGTAATACTCGCTGAAGGGTGCCATGTTGGCAAGTTTGTTACCTTTGATCAAGATGTGACTGTGTGGCCAAATAAAGAGATTGAGCCGGCAGCCATCGTTACGAACAATGTTGTCTGGGGTACGAAATATAAAAACGCTATTTTCCAAGAAGGTATTATTCGAGGTAAAGCAAATATTGAGATCGATTGTGAAATGTCATGTAAAATCGCAGAAGCTTTTGCATCTTTGCTGCCAGAAGGAAGCACAATTGCTATAGGTCGAGATTTTGAAGACTCTTCAAGAATGCTAAAGCGCTCCTTTGATGGAGGTGTTCTAGCAACAGGTGTAAACATTGAAGATCTGCAAGTAATTCCAGCTTCAGTTCTTAGACACTACATACAAAAAAATGATAATATTAATGCTGGTGCATATTTTCGCAAGAGTATTCAAGATCCTACAAGTGTAGAGATACTTCTGTATACCAGCGAAGGGCATAGACTCAATACCGAAACAGCCAAAAAAGTTGAGAAAAACTACTTCAAGCAAGATTTTCGCAAAGTTGATTATAAAGAGATGGGAAGCCTCAATGATGAAGCATCATTGCACAAAAATGCATGTGGACACTATTTGGAAAAGATCAAAGAGCTTATCGATCACAAAATAATTCGAGGCAGTAATTTTCAAGTAGTAATAGATCTAATGTACGGTATTACAAAGGAGATATTTCCTCGAATTCTTTCAGAGCTGCAAATTGAAAATATTTTACTCAACGCCTATTATGATAGATTGAAGTTAGAAAATATTACTCATTACATAAAAGAGTCGCAACATGAAGTTGCCAAGATAGTAACTGCTCTTGAATTTCAATTAGGTGTGCTCATCTATCCTCATGGGCAAAGATTGACACTTATTAGTGATGATGGAGAGATTTTAGACCGAGTTGATGCACTCATAGCAGTACTAAGGCTTATGGATATCGATGCAGCATCAAATGGAAAGAAATATAGAGTATTCTTACCATCATGGGCGCCAGATATGATGGACAGTGATTTTAAATATCTAGAAATTGATAGAGGGAAATATCTCAATTTCAAACGAGAAGATTTTAAACAATATGACTTGATAGCCACTGTAGATGGAAACTTTGCTTTTACAGAGTTTGCATACCATAGAGATGGAATCTATGCAACCCTTAAAATAATGGAACTTCTTAGCCGTCACAACATTTTACTCTCACAAATAGAAAAAGAAGTAAAACACTTTTTCTATAAACGGTGTAAAATCCCTTGCCCTCAACATAAAAAGGGCAAAATGATGAGAAAGTTTATTGAATATGCACACGACAAACCCCATTCAACGCTTGAGGGGGTGAAAATTTGGGAGAACGATACAGACTGGGTTTTGATGATTCCTGATCAATACACTGAAGATCTCAATCTCTTCATTCAAGCAAACAACGAAGAGCAAGGTAAAAAACTGCACGACAGTTATGCAAATCTCATACAAGAGTGGTTGAACGAGTGAATATAGCACTTCTATGGCATATGCACCAACCAGATTATAGGAACGAAAAAGGAGAATTTATTCTCCCTTGGGTCTTTTTGCATGCAATAAAAGACTACTACGATATGCCATATATTGCTTCACAATATAATGTGAAGGTAAGTTTTAATCTCACTCCAATCCTCATTGAGCAATTACAAGAATACATAAATAGAGGGCCTAGCTGCGATAGAATGCTACAACTTCTCCTCAAAAAAACAGAGCAAGTGAGTCAAGAGGAGAGAGAAGCTATCCAAAAATTGTGCCACACACTCCATCCAAAAACGATGGCTTACGGTTTACATGAGCGCTTCTTTTCATTATTTGAAAAAGAGAAGCTGAATAACAAAGAGCTCAATGATCTGGAGGTCTTTTTTCTTTTAAGCTGGTGTGGCAATTATTTAAGAAACAGTGATCCTTTTATCCAGTCACTCCTACAAAAAGATTCATTTTCACAAATTGAAAAAGAACGTCTCTTGCAGACTCTCTTTGCTTTTCTACCTTCTATACTGCCTCTTTATAAATCGTTGCAAGATGCAGGAAAAATCTCTGTTGCAACTACCCCCTACTCCCATCCAATCTTACCACTGCTTCTTGATGTCAATGTAGCAAAAGAGGCAAATCCATCTATTACACTACCGCAAAAGCCACTAAGCCTAAAAGAGGATGCCCTCCTTCATATCCAAAAAGCAAAAGAGATTTATAAAGATATTTTTGGTAAAAACTCCAAAGGTTTTTGGCCGGCTGAAGGTGCAGTAGATGAAAAAAGCGTAGCACTCTATAAACAAGAAGGGATTGAGTGGATAGCAACCGATGAAATGATTTTGCAAAAAAGCGGCGGCAGTGACAAATACTCCCCCTACTCTTTTAATGGAATCAAAATCTTCTTTCGTGACCATGAGCTCAGCGATCTCATAGGATTTGTTTACAAAAACTTTCCAGCCCAAGAGGCAGTCAAAGATTTTGCACAAAGGCTACCTGAAAAAGGAACAATCTTTGTCATTTTAGATGGGGAAAATGCCTGGGAACACTATCCCAAAAACGGCTGGGAGTTTCTCAATGCCTTTTATGAAATGCTTGAGAGCAAAAGCACAATCACTTTCGATGAAGCTACCTCTTTAACATCTAAAACGCTTGATAGACTCTCACCCGGCTCATGGATCTATGGCAATTTTGATACTTGGATCGGAGATGAAGAGAAAAATAGAGCTTGGGAGCTTCTTTTTCAAACAAAAAGAGACACTCTCCATCACTCGCAAGATCCATTTATTCAGCAGCACTTTTTGCTTGCAGAAGCCTCTGACTGGTTTTGGTGGTATGGATATGGCCACTATACAGAGTTTGCACTAGAGTTTGATGCAATATATAGAAATCATCTCATAGCGATCTACAAGCATCTCGGTATTGTACCTCCAACTGATATTACGACACCTATTGTAGGATCGCATGCGATACAAGCTTTCCTCAATGAGCCAAAAGGATATATCTATCCAATTATTGATGGCAAAGTAACATCATTTTTTGAATGGCTTGGAAGTGGATATCTCGATGAGAGAGTCTCTTCGACTATGCAAAGTAGCTTTACGGTTCAAAAGCTCTTTTGGGGTGAAAATGAGAAATCTCTCTTTTTTAGAATAGATGCCGAAGATATAAAGAGTTTAGATTTTCGCATCTTTTTTGATGAGGATGAAGTAGCTATAAAAAGAAGGGCAACAGATTCTATTGCAGAGATTGAAATAGACAAAAGCAGTTGCAACAAAAAATATTTTGAAGTACGTATAGAAGTTTATAAAGATACGAGGCTGCTACAGATTATTCCATCAACGACAAGACTATTTATAAGGATTGATAATGACTACTCTAAAAACTGGTTTGTGTAAGGTACTTACATGAGTCGGCTCTATTTTGGTCTACATATGCACCAGCCAGTAGATAATCTCCATGAGGCTGTAGAGAATGCGGTGAAGCAATGTTATAGGCCTCTTTTTCAAACATTAAAAAAATATCCCCAATTTCGCTTCGCTCTACACTGCAGTGGTTGGCTCTTTGAGCAGCTACGCACAAAATACAGTGATGTCTTTGAAGATATTTGCTATCTAAACGAGCAGGGAAGTATCGAGTTTTTCACTGGTGGCTTTTATGAACCAGTACTTGCAAGTATTCCAAGAGAGGATCGTATAGCACAAATCCAAAAACTCAGTAGCTATATTGAGCACTATTTTGATAAAAAACCAAAGGGACTATGGCTAACCGAGCGAGTATGGGAGAGCTCAATTGCCTTGGATTTCCAAGAGTGTGGAATTGAGTATGTGACGGTGGATGATTATCACTTTCTTGCCAGTGGATTTGATCATGAGGAGCTTGATGGATTTTTTTTGAGTGAAGAGAGCGGAAATAGCTTTGCCCTCTTTCCTATCGCAAAAAAACTACGCTATGCAATTCCATTTTATCTGGTAGATGATGCATTGCAAGTGATAAGCTCTTATGAAAATGCTATTATTTTCGATGATGCTGAGAAGTTTGGTCTTTGGCCAAATACCTATGAGTGGGTTTATGAAAAAGGCTGGCTCGAATCTTTCATCGAAAGGGTCATAGAGAGTGAAATTGCGACGAAACATTTTGCACAAGCGCAAAATCCAAAAGGGCTCGCATATCTCGCAAATGTCTCCTACTACGAGATGGGTGAGTGGAGCCTCAAGGCAAAAGATACTCTCGAGCTTGAAAAACTCAAAAACAGAGTTGGCAAAGAGTATTTTGAAAATATTGGCATCAAGTTTATTCGTGGAGGCATCTGGAGAAACTTTTTTGTCAAATATGAAGAGTCCAATAGGCTCCATAAACGTATGCTTGATCTTGCAAAAAAACAAAAAAGCGAAGCCCTCTATAAACTCCAGACAAATGATGTCTACTGGCATGGCATATTTGGAGGGCTCTATCTGCCAAACTTAAGAGACAATGCCTACCGCTTTGTATCTCAGTGTGAGCAAAATATAGAGGATAGAATAGAAATAGCAGATAAAGATTTTGACGGATACAAAGAGGCTGAAATTAAAAAAGATAATCTTGTCTGGAGACTCTATGAAAAACAGGGAGGGCAAATTATTGAGATTTTAGATCTGAACTCTTGCTTCAATTTCCAAAATACCCTCACAAGAAGATTTGAAGCCTATCATGAAAAGATTTTCCATCCACTTGAGCAAAAAGATGAAAAAGGGATCACTACAATCCATGAAATGGCTCCAAAGATAAGTGAAGAGGTCAAGAAAAATCTCTTTTTTGATTGGTATACCAAAAACTCCGCAATTGATCATTTTAGTGACGCATCTTTTAATATCCAAACATTTTTCCAAAACAGTTTCAAAGAGTATGGTGATTTTGCCAATCAACCATTTAAACTGCAAAAGCCTCTCACGTTTGAGCGCCAGGGCGGTCTCTACCTTGATCAAAAATATCCAGCAACGATGCAAAAGAACTATACCATCGATAAAAATTCTCTCGAACTTTCTATAGATTTCCAATCAACATACGAAAATGAACTTTTGTATGTCAATGAATGGAATCTCCATTTTGCCCACTATGAGAGTCTGCTTATTAATGCAAAATATTGCTGTGACAAAATGGAGTTTTTTGCAAAAAAGCTTGAGATTATCGACCCATTTACGAAAAAAACGTTCTTTTTTTTATCAAATCAGGAGACAAAAATATTTGTCGTTCCTCTATCAACAGTATCACAAAATGAGGAAGGGTTTGAACTAACGCAACAAGGGATAAGTATCGCTTTTGCTTTACCTTTTACAAAATCTTTTACGTGGGATCTCAAACTATGTCTGAAATAAGATATGATCTTTTGCATAATGAATATATAATCATTGCTCCAGAGCGCCTCCACAGACCTATCCCACAGCAAAGTGCAGATACATTTTCTATACAAAAATGCCCCTTTTGTCCTGGCAACGAAGAGTTAACTCCTAAAGAGATCTTTTCAATCAAAAACAACGGCACATGGCAAACGAGAGTGATTCCAAATCTCTATAAAGCGGTGCAGATAGAAACTCCCTTCATCTCAAATAGAGATGGTCTTAATGAGATGTGGGGCGGATATGGGGCACATGAGATAGTTATTGATACACCCAAACATGCAGTAAAAATGCAGAATATGAGCCAAGAAGAGATCTTTTGGTGGCTCAATACACTCCAGCAACGCTATCGTGACCTTCGTAATGATAAAAAGCTCATCTCTTTACAAATATTTAAAAACCATGGACGCAATGCTGGTGCTACACAACCCCACCCTCATACGCAAATTATTGCTCTTCCTCTAATGACAAAAGAGCAACTCTATTTATTTGAGCATTGTCAACGCTATTTCCACAATCATGGCAGATCCTTGCATGAAGATATTGTACATTTTGAATCAAATTCTCAAAGAAGCCTCTTTGAGAGTAAACACTTTTTTACCTATACTCCGTATGCCTCCTCTTTTGCTTTTGAAACAGCAATCATCGCAAAAAATGTAGGATTTGGGGAGTGTTCAAACACGCAGCTGCAAGAGTTGGCAGAGCATATTCGCTTACTTTTTTTTGCTTTATCAAAAGAGCTTGGCGATTTTCCCTTTAATCTACTTTTTTACTTACCACCACTCAATGAAAACTTTGAAAACAGCTCCTTTTTTCATGAAGTAAACAATATTTTTCGTTTCTATATTCGCATAACACCCAGAATTTACACGATCGCCGGATTCGAGTTGGCAACTGGATCGATGATCAATCCAGGAGTTCCGGAGATGGCGGCACAACTTCTTAGGAGATGGTATGAAACTGGCTCTTGATATAGGGGGTACATACATCAGATGGGAAATAATAGATAAAGAAAAAGGCAAAGAGCAGCTGCATAATATTGATTTGCAAAGATTTATCGAAGACCTGATCAATAAAAAAAGAATTACAGCAGTTGGTATCTCCTATGCGGGACAGGTTTGTAACAATGAAATCCTCTCTGCACCCAATATTCATGCCACAATTGAGCCCCGAAAATTCGGAATCCCTTACATTATTGAAAATGACCTCAAGTGTGCTGTCTTAGCTGAAGCGAAATTTTTCAATGCATCTTCTATCACAGCCCTCTACTCTGGTACAGGTCTTGGAAGTGCTACAGTTGATGAAAATAGACTTATTCGAGGCTATAAAAACCTAGCGGGCGAAATCGGTCATATTCCCTACAAAAAGGCTCCCTTTCAGTGTGGATGCGGTAAAGATAATTGCATCGAGCTCTATGCCTCAGGCAGCGGCTTGCAAAAATGGGCAAACTATCTAAAAACAGAGGCAACGCTAAAAAACAAAGTGCTCTATGCGCTCTATACCGAAGCACTTTTGTATGCAACTGCAACTGTTTTGACACTTTTTAATCCTTCTGTTTTGGTCTTAGGAGGAGGTGTCATAAAAAACAGTCCTGATATAATCGATGTAATACAAGAAAAGATTGAGAGTTTTGCTCCTCCTTTTTCTTTGAAAGAGGTGCAAATCAGACTCACGCAACTAGAAGACGCCTCACTAGAGGGGGTAAAAATTCTACTTGAAAGGCTGCCATGAAACGAAATATACTCTTTTGCGCTTCAGAGATGACACCATTTGCTAAAACCGGTGGTTTGGCCGATGTGGCTGCGGCTTTGCCAAAACATCTAAAAAAACTTGGACACAACGTTAAAGTTGTCCTTCCTAGATACTACACGATTAATAAAAACGATTTGGAGTTTGTCATAGGCAATATCGGTGTGGATATGGGACCACTTGGGACACTGTGGTGCGGTGCATATAAGAGTACCTATGAAGGAGTAGAAGTCTATTTTATCGATTATGAGATCTTTTTTGGTAGAGATAATCTGTATACAGACTATAACGGGTACTCCTATCCGGACAACGATGCGCGTTTTATCTTCTTTTCCAAAGCGGCACTGGAGCTTGCAAGAGTTTTGGATTTTAAACCAGACATTGTCCATGCGAATGACTGGCACACCGCAGCCCAACCGATACTGCTCAATACCCTTTTGCGAAATGACCCCTTCTTTCAAAAAACCGCTTCCGTTTTTACAATACACAATCTCCAGCATCAAGGCGTTTTTGCTAAAAGTGCTTTTGAATATCTGGGAATTGGCTGGGAGCACTTCAATATGTACGAAATGGAGGCTTTAGGAGCACTTAATCTCATGAAAGGCGCAATCTATCATGCAGACAAAATCACAACAGTAAGCCCCAAGTATGCCCAAGAGATTCAGACGCCCCAGTTTGGTTTTGGTCTGCAAGAGCATATCAAAGCCCATGCATATAAGCTTTTTGGAATATTAAACGGGGTAGATTATGATGAGTGGAATCCAAAAACTGATCCCTTTATAGCCAAAAACTACGATATCGACGATCTTAGCGGTAAAAAAGTGTGTAAGATAGATTTGCAAAAAAGCTTTAATCTTGCCCAAAAAGATGATATTCCACTTATTGGTTTCGTGGGACGATTTGCACAGCAAAAAGGAATAGAGCTGATAGCCGCAGCCATGCATGAATTGGTACATCTGCCTTTGCAGATGGTCTTTTTAGGCAGCGGAGAAAAATGGGCGGAGGGTTTTTTCCAAGATATTGCAAATCGATATGAAAATGTTGGCTGCTATGTGGGATACTCCAATGAGCTTGCACACAAGATTGAAGCAGGAAGCGATCTTTTCTTGATGCCAAGCCTCTTTGAGCCATGTGGACTCAATCAGATCTACTCTCTTCGCTATGGAACGCTTCCAATTGTGCGTGCTGTTGGTGGACTTGATGATACGATCCAAAACTATGAACCCCACACAAAAACAGGAGACGGATTTAAATTTTATGATGCGACCAAAGAGGCTCTCATTGGAACTGTTCGCTGGGCGGTAGATACATGGCTGCATGACAAAGAGGGAATCGATACAATGATCCAAACAGCCATGAGCAAGCGGTTTGATTGGCAAAGAAGCGCTAAAGAGTATGAAAGAGTCTATGAACTGGCAATGGAGACAAAAAAATGATTTGCCATGATGTAACGCGTTTCAGTGAATTTGATATCTACCTCTTCAAAGAGGGAACCCATACGAAACTGTATGAAAAATTTGGTGCTCATATTATGCAATATCAAGGCAAAACTGGGGTCTATTTTGCCGTATGGGCGCCTCATGCAAAATATGTAAGCGTTGTGGGGGATTTTAACGGTTACAACGCAACCGCTCATCCTCTTAAAAAAAGAGAAGACGGAAGCGGAATATGGGAAGGATTTACGATTGAAGCAAAGATTGGTCAAACCTACAAATATCATATCATCACTCCTTATGATACCACTTTGCTCAAAGCAGATCCTTATGCATTCTATGCAGAAAAGCCTCCAAAGTCGGCTTCAAGAATCTGGTCTTTAAAGGGATATGGCTGGAAAGATAGCCAATGGATGCAAAAAAGAGCCAAAACAAACATCCACGAATCACCAATGAATATCTATGAAGTGCATTTAGGCTCTTGGAGAAGAAAAGATGATGGAAGTTATCTGAACTACACGGAAGCTGCAAAAGAACTAGCCCAGTATCTAGTAAAGTTGGGATATACCCATGTGGAGCTATTACCCATTACCGAATATCCTTTCAAGGGATCTTGGGGCTATCAGGTAAGCGGTTACTATGCACCAACTGCAAGATATGGAACACCGCAAGAGTTTATGGAGTTTGTGGATATTATGCACTCTTATGGAATTGGTGTCATACTGGATTGGGTTCCCTCGCACTTTGTTACAGATGGGCATGGACTCATCGCTTTTGATGGAACGGCTCTGTATGAGTATGAAGATCCAAAAAAGGGATACCATCCTGAGTGGAAGAGCGCTGTGTTTGATTATGGCAAAAATGAAGTTAGAGCCTTCTTGATTTCATCTGCTCACTTTTGGCTTGAAAAGTATCATATCGATGGGATCCGTGTGGATGCCGTAGCAAGTATGCTCTATCTTGATTATGGAAGAAAAGAGGGAGAGTGGGAGCCAAACATCTATGGAGGCAATGAAAATTTAGAAGCGATCTCGTTTTTAAAGCAACTTAACGAGAGTTGTTACGGCACATTTGAAGGCATTACAATGATTGCAGAAGAATCCACTGCATTTCCTGGTGTTACAAAACCAGTCTTTGCAGGAGGACTTGGCTTTGGATACAAGTGGAATATGGGCTGGATGCATGATACTTTGAAATACTTCAAAACCGATCCCCTCTTTCGCAAATATCACCACAACCAGATCACTTTTTCCATGTGGTACGCCTATGATGAAAACTTTATTTTGCCTCTGAGCCATGATGAAGTAGTCCATATGAAAGGCTCTTTGATCAATAAAATGCCAGGAGACATTAATCAAAAACTAGCAAACTTAAAAGCTCTTTTTGGATATATGATGGCACATCCTGGGAAAAAACTTCTCTTTATGGGAGGAGAGTTTGCCCAGTTCAAGGAGTGGGATTTTGATGGAGAGCTTCAGTGGGAGCTTTTGCAAGATCCTAAACATAAAGCTTTGCAAAGGATGTTACAAGATCTCAACACCCTTTACAAAACCACTCCGGCTCTGTATCAATGGGATGAAAAAAGAGAGGGGTTTATCTGGCTCAATGAAAAGGATTGGGAACGAAGTGTATTGAGTTTTGCAAGAGTGGCAAAAGATGAGACCATCGTTGTTGTGTGCAATTTTGCCGATACCCAGTATGAAAACTACATTTTGCCTGTACCAAAGAGCGGAAAATATAAAGAAATTTTTAATTCGCAACATCCAAAATATCTGGGATGGGATCATTATCCAGATAGAGTGTTGCAAAGCGAGCCAATGAAATGCTGTGGCTTTGAAAACTCCATCTTTATAACTCTTCCTGCCCTAAGTGTGATTTATTTACAATTAATTTCATAGGAGTATAATAGAACTAAAGCGCAAAAAGGAGGCAATTATGGGCAAAATGGCACAAAAACTACAAGAGATCAAAAGACTCATAGGTAAACTGCAACAGCAGCAACCTGAGAGTATCAAAAATTTTCTGGGTTTCATGACAAGCGTAGAAAAAGAGGGAGCTTTAACAACAAAGCAAAAAGAGCTTATCAATGTAGGACTTGGGGTAGCTGCACAGTGCGAATGGTGTATAGCGCTCCATGTCAAGGGAGCTTTGGATAGTGGAGCCAGTAAAGAAGAGATTTTGGAAGCTGCCATGCAGGCAGTTTTAATGCATGGAGGACCGGCTCTTATGTATATGACCCCAGTAGAAGAAGCGTTGGAGGAGTTTAGCCATGAATAGCGCAAGAGTCAAAACCTTTTATTATCTGATGAAACTTGGTCGCGAATTTGAGGTCGCGGCCAAGCAGGAGTATATGAAAGGCAACATTGCAGGCTTTTTGCATCTTGATATCGGGCAGGAAGCCTGCAGTGTTGGAAGTATGCAAGCCTTTGACAAAGGCGATGTCTTTACGCACTATAGAGAGCATGTTTTAGCGATTGCTAGAGGCATGGATCCAAAAGTAGTCATGGCAGAGCTTTTTGGAAAGGCAACGGGAGTGAGCAGAGGCAAAGGCGGCTCGATGCACCTTTTTGATCCGGCACTTAGTTTCTACGGAGGTGATGCAATTGTAGCGGGACACTTGCCGATTGCCGTGGGGTGTGCATATGCAAGAAAAGTGCAAGGAGAAAAAGCTGGCGTCTTTGCCATCTTTGGTGATGGTGCTACCAATGCGGGAGCCTTTTTTGAAAGCATCAACATAGCAGCTGCCTGGAAACTGCCACTCATCTTTTTTTGTGAAAACAACTATTACGCAATAGGTACGCGTATCGGATGGGTGAGTCCTTTTGAAGAGCTTTTTAACAAGGCAAAAAACTATATGCCTGCTAAAAGAATCGATGGCATGGATGTATGTGAAGTCTACAAGGCGGTAACGGAAGCCAAAGAGTATCTTGAAAATGGTTTGGGGCCTTATTTCATTGAAGCTGAAACTTACCGCTATGAGGGACACTCAATGAGTGACAGTGGAAAATATCGCAGTGAAGAGGAGATGGAGATTTTCAAATCTCGAGATCCGATAGAAAAACTCAAAAGTGAAGCCATTGCTTTAGGAATTGTAGAAGAAAGCTATTTTGATGAGACCGATAAAAAGATTGAGCAAGAGATTAATGAGGCAATAGAGTTTGCTGCAAACTCCCCTGAGCCAGAACTAAATGAACTCTATGAAGATGTATACTGCAAGGAGTGCACAAATGTTGTATCGTGAAGCGCTAAACAGGGCCATTGATGAAGCGATGGCAGCAGATGAAAGTGTCGTCATTTTAGGTGAGGATGTTGGACGCTATGGTGGAAGTTATCGTGTCAGTGAAGGACTCTTTGCAAAGTATGGAGCAAAAAGGGTAATTGATACGCCAATTGCAGAGCTTAGTATCGTTGGAAATGCCATAGGAATGGCGATTGGGGGACTCAGACCAATAGCTGAAATTATGACAGTCAACTTTTCACTCCTTGCTTTAGATCAAATTGTCAATCATGCTGCCAAATTTCGCTATATGAGCGGTGGGAAGATGACGATTCCACTAACTGTTAGAATGCCAGGAGGTGTTTCACGCCAGCTCGCAGCGCAGCACAGCGAAAGCTATGAGACGCTCTATGCTTCTATTCCTGGTCTCATAGTCTTAGCAGCAAGCAATGCAACCTATGCTTACCATGCCCTCAAACATGCGATTTTTCTCAATGATCCAGTCATCTTTTTGGAACATGAACTGCTCTATCCTATGGAGATGGAGTTTGAAGAAAAAGCAAATTTCGATCCATTCAAAGCCGAAGTTGTCAAAAAAGGAGATGATTTAACAATCCTTACATATTTAAAAATGCGATACGATGTGCTTGAAGCTGTTCCTACAATCGAAAAAGAGTTAGGAGTTTCAGTAGAAGTTATTGATCTTAATTCCCTCAGACCTCTTGATATGAAAACGATTGCAGAATCTATCAAAAAAACAAAAAGAGTTGTATTAGTAGAAGAAGATCATAAAACCGGAGGCTATGGTGCTGAAGTGATAGCAAGAATCACAGAAGAACTCTTTTATGAGCTAGACGCTCCACCTCTTAGAATTGCAGGAGAAGACGTGCCAATTCCTTATAATAGAACTCTTGAACTTGCCTCTATCCCAACTCCAGATAAAATTGCAGCACAAATCAAACTTTGGGGACAAAACCATGGACTATAAAATTGTTATGCCGGTTCTATCAGATACGATGGATAAAGGAAAACTCATTAAATGGCACGTTCATGAAGGAGACATAGTTCATAAAGGCGATGTAATAGCAGAAGTGGAGAGCGATAAGGCGATTATGGAAGTACAAACCTTTAAAGATGGAGTGGTAAAAAAACTGCTTGTCAAAGAAGGAGATGAGGTTCCGGTTAAAGAGCCTATAGCAATACTTGATACACAAGAGACTGCAGTAGAACCACAAACTCCTACAAAAAAAGAGCAGCCAAAAGAAGAGTCATCCAAACAAAAAAAGGAGTCCAAAGTTTCTCAAAAAAGCGAAGTTCCCTCAATTCTTCAAGAATTGATGCCTACTTCGACACCCCCTGTAGAAGGATACGCTTCACCAGCGGCAAAAAAAGCGGCAGCAAAAGCAAATATCGATATAGAGACTTTACAAAAAGAGGGAGCTTTACCAAAGCCTGCGCATCTAAAAGATATTAACGAAGAGCTTTTGAGGCGATACTTTACACCAAAAGCGTTGCATTTGTTGAAGGAATTTAGGATCGATGTAAATAGCTTTTCATTGGATCATAAAATAGATGAAGATGAAGTACTTAAGTATATAAAGACACACAATATTCCACAAGTGGTTGCCCTCTCTTCCAATCGCCTTGCAATTAAGAAAAATGTAGAAGCTTCAGCTAAAAAACCTATCTATCACATATATGAGACTTTTACCCTTAATCTCCCTGCCAATATAAAAACGACAGCCTATCTTCTCAAAATTATAGGCGACACGATGCAAAACCACCCACTCACACGCGCTATACTTGATGGTGAGAGCTACAAAATTTACCCAACATCGAATATCAGTGTAGCAGTAGCAAAAAAAGATGCACTCTATATGGCTGTGTGTAAAAATATTGAATCAAAAAGTCTTGAAGAGATAGATCAGTGGGTGAGAAACATCAAAACAAGAGATTATACGCCTGATGATTTACAAGGTTCTACATTTGGTCTTAGTAATTTGGGGATGTTTGGAGTAAAAGCATTTGATGCAATGATTAACAAAAAAGATTCTGGAATAGCTGCTTTTGGAAAAGTGGAAGAAAACAGAGTCGAAGTAGTATTTACTTTCGATCATAGAATCCTCAATGGAGTAGATGCTGCAAAATTTGTGAGTGAACTCAAAAACAACTTCGCAAAGGGTATCGATGTATGATATTATCTTCATAGGTGGCGGTCTCAACTATGCTGGCGCAGTAGTTGCAGCAAAAAAAGGGCTCAAAGTAGCTCTTATAGAGCAAGACATGGAGCATATTGGAGGAACTTGTCTCAATAATGGCTGTATTCCGTCAAAGCATTTCCTCCATCTAGCCGAAACAGAAGTAAAACTCAAAAACCCAGCCTTTATTAGACACAAAGATAGACTTAAACTAGAAGTAGCAGTAAAAGAAAAAGATGAAGTAATCCACAAAGCTCACCGCTCAATAGAAGCGCAATGTCTCAATGCTGGTGTAGAGCTCATTGAGGGAAAAGGCTATATCTTTGATAATAAAAAAATTGAAGTCAATGGTAAAAAGTTAGAAGCACAATATGTTGTCCTTGGAACTGGCTCATCACCTTTTATCCCCCAAGGTATAGCATATAATAAATCAAGTATCATAACAAGCGATGAAGTACTCAATCTCACAAATTTCCCAGAAAATATTGCAATATATGGAAGTGGTGCCATTGGACTCGAGATGGCGAGCTTCTTTGCGGCTTGTGGCGTCCAAACTACCCTCATTTTTCGTCATGAACATATCTCCAACAAAATCCACCCTACTCTTTTAACTTCACTAGAAAAAGAGCTTCAAAAGCTTGGCATACAATTTTTAAAAAATACAACTATAATTGAAGCAACTGAGCACAATAAAAAAGCAAAAATCACCACAAATGAAGGTGTTTTAGAATTTGATAAACTCCTTGTAGCAACGGGAAGAAAACCAAACACAGATGTAGTAAAAACTGACTATATTAAAGTATCTCGAGCAATTGAGACTGATGAGTATTTTGCAACAACTATGCAAGGTGTTTATGCAATAGGTGATTGCAATGGAAAATTGCAGCTTGCACATGCAGCAAGAGCTATGGTACTCAATGTAGTTAATACTATTATGGGCAAAAAAAAGAGACTCAATCTCAACAACATTCCAAAATTTTTCTATACTCTTCCTTTACAATATGCTGCAGTAGGAGTTACAAAAACTACTCTTGACAAATCAGATATACACTATAAAGAGGAGTATTTCCCACTCTCAGCACTTGCACTTTCACATCTTACCGATGCTGCAAATGGAGGAGTAGTACTTTATACTGATGAAGAAAATTTTATTTTAGGAGCTGAACTCCTCACACCTCATGCTGAAGAACTCATAGGTATTATAACTGCAGCTCTTGCAGGTGAAATGAACAAAGATGCACTTCTTAAAGCTGTCTTTGCACATCCAACTTTTAGTGAGAGTATTGATAGAGTCTTGAGGAGAGTTAAATGAAAGAAACAAAGTACTATGAGAAGCTCCCTTGGGTGCAGGTAGCTGCTGAGCTCGATACCAATGTAGAAAAAGGGCTTAGTAGCGAAGAGGTGCAAAAGAGGTTACAAAAATATGGCCCAAATGAAATTCCAGAGAGAGAAGAGCCTCTATGGCATAGAATTTTTCGCAGATTTTGGGGGCCAATTCCTTGGATGATAGAAGTAGCAGCAATTTTAGCTGCTCTTGTTAAACACTGGGAGGAGTTTTATATCATCCTCATTATGCTTTTTGTCAATGCCTTTTTAGATTTTTATCAAGAATCAAAGGCACTCAATGCAATTAAAGTACTCAAACAAAAACTTGCTCGAAAAGCTACTGTATTGCGAGATGGAGAGTGGCAAGAGATTGCAGCAAAGGAGATAGTTCCTGGCGATATTGTAAAGGTAAAAATCGGTGATATTATACCAGCAGATATAAAAATAGCTCAAGTAACCGACTATGCTCTTGTTGATCAATCTGCTCTTACTGGGGAATCTTTACCGGTACACAAAAAAGAGAATGATGTAGCATTTTCAAATACCATCGTCAAACAGGGGGAGATGATAGGTATTGTTGTCAATACTGGTCTTAATACCTATTTTGGTAAAACTGTAGGTCTTGTAGCAAAAGCACAAAGAGAGCAGCGTAGCCATTTCCAAAAAATGGTTATACGTGTAGGAGATTTTCTCATTCTTATAACAATTGTAATGATAGCAATCATTATTTTTTACGGATTAAAGCGGCACGAAAACCCTTATGAACTTCTAGTCTTTTCTCTCGTTCTTACGATTTCCGCTATCCCTGTGGCTCTCCCTACGGTTTTAACTGTTACAATGGCGGTTGGTGCTCTCAATTTAGCACGCAAACAAGCAATTGTGAGTCGTCTAGCGGCCATTGAGGAGTTAGCTGGTATGGATGTATTGTGCTCAGATAAAACTGGTACACTTACAAAAAACCAGATGACAATAGCCGAACCTTATATTATTAATGACTATAAAAGTGCAGATCTCTTTTTATATGCTATTCTTGCAAGCCGCAGAGAAAATAATGATCCTATCGAAAAGCCAATTTTTTCTTATGCAGATGAGCATAGTATTAGTAAACTCGCTAACCATTTTACAGTAAAAAATTTCATCCCTTTCGATCCAGTAAAAAAACGTACCGAAGCAGTAGTGTTAAATGATAAGCAAGAGTGCTTTGTAGTAACCAAAGGGGCACCACAAGTTATCGTCTCTCTTTGCGATACTAGCGAATTTAACGAAGAGCAAATCTATCTCAAAATAGAAGATTTTGCAGAAAACGGCTTTCGTACGCTTGGTGTAGCATATAAGCATTGCAATGAAGAAAAATTTCATTTTGTAGGGCTTATCCCTCTTTATGATCCTCCTAGAGAAGACTCAAAAGAGGCAATAATTGAGGCTAAAGCAAGAGGTGTTGAAGTTAAGATGGTTACTGGCGACAATATCGCTGTAGCTCGATATATCGCAAAAATATTAGGTATTGGTGAAAATATTCTCGATATAAAAGAGTTGCGCGGTCAAAGCACACGAGAATATGAAATACTTGCAGAAGTTGTCTCTAAAGCACTTTTAAAAGTAACGCAACCAGACATGAGTGAAGACAAGCTCCAACTTATTACAAAACAGATAGTAAAAGAGGTACGTAAAGAGTTAGAAAATAAAGCGCTGCTTCCAGGAACAGTAAAAAAACATGAGAGTGAAATTATTGCTCTTATTGAGCAGGCAAACGGATTTGCACAGGTATTTCCTGAAGATAAATACTTTATCGTTGATGAGCTCCAAAAAGCAGATCATATTGTGGGAATGACAGGAGATGGTGTCAATGATGCTCCAGCATTGAAAAAAGCAGATACAGGTATTGCTGTAAGTGGTGCAACAGATGCTGCACGTGCTGCAGCTGATATTGTTCTTTTAGCTCCTGGACTTCGCGTTATTGTAGATGCTATAAAAGAGGCTCGTATTACTTTTGAGCGCATGAAAAGCTATACAATTTTTCGGATAGCTGAGACTATGAGAATAATAGTTTTTATGACACTCGCAATTGTTGTTTTTCAATTCTATCCTCTCACTGCTATTATGATTATTGTTTTAGCACTACTCAATGATATTCCAATCCTTGCTATTGCTTATGATAACACGAAGGTGAGAAAAAAACCGGTACGGTGGGATATGCATGAAATGCTAGTGCTTTCAAGTTGGCTTGGTGTAGCTGGTGTTGCGAGTTCATTTTTGATTTTTTATATCGTTATGGTCTATCTCAAGACACATCCAGAAAGTGCTTGGTTTTTACCTCATGTACCACTGTGGGTTGATATGCACGATGAAAAGCAATGGCTTGCTTTTGTACAGTCAATATTCTTTGCAAAAATGGTGATAGCAGGTCATGGAACCATCTACAATACACGTATAGATGACTGGTTTTTTAAAAGACCTTGGCCATCATGGATTTTGTTTGGCGCTACATTTTCTACTAGGGTGATTGGTACAATTATTGCTGTATATGGCTTTGGTCTCATGATGCCAATTGGATGGGATTGGGGACTTTTCATGTGGGCATATGCACTCACATGGTTTGTATTTAATGATGCAGTCAAAATGGCAGTTTTAAGATATTATCGAAGAATCAAAGGGATAGAGGTTATTTAATGCACTTTATCCCTTTAGAACTTCTCCATTTTCTCTATGTTGTAGCGCTCTCATTTTTGGTAGGACTAGAGCTTAAAGCCTACCGTCTCATGCACACAAGCGATAAGCCCCATTTAGGTTCTACGCGGACATTTACTTTTATTGGAATTATGGGGTATATTTTTTTTAAAATCAATCTCTACTACTTTCTTTTAGGTTTTTTAGCGCTAGTTGCGATATATTTGAGCTACTATTTTTATAAACTCCATCACGATCGTACAGCAATCATCTCATTTTTACTTATCGCACTTGTATATTCATTTGGTGCAATGATGGAAGAGTTTAGTATTTGGATGCCAACTCTTGTCTATGTGCTTATAGTCTTTATACTCAATGCAAATAGGAGTCTCTCCTATATTTTAGAGCAGCTCAATATGCATGAGTTTGAAATCCTTGGGAAATTTCTGCTTTTAAGCGCAGTCATACTCCCCATCTTACCAGATGCACCCCTACCTTACCTTGCAATTTCTCCTTTTAAAATATGGCTTGTTATCGTCATAATATCAGCTATATCGTATGGTAGTTATATTGCACAAAAGTATATATTTAAAAATAGAGGTTATCTCATTACCGGTATACTTGGAGGACTCTACTCCTCTACTGCTACGACAGTAGTATTGGCAAAAAAAAGCCTCTATATTGAAAATATACGTCTAATAGATGCATCCATTATTATCGCTACAGCAATGATGTATATAAGACTCTTAGTAATTACTTTTATTTTCAATTTTCATGTAGCGATCAAAATAGCATTTCCATTAATATCTTTGTCATTAATAGGAATTATCATTGCACTGGCACTTTTTAAAAAAGAAGAAAATAATCCTATTGCTCCTATTGATGATAGAAACCCTTTAGAGCTTGGTACAGCTTTTTTATTCGGCTTGCTTTTTGTTGCAACGATGGCATTAACAAAATTTGTCACAGCTCATTACGGTGATTTTGGTCTCAAGATTCTCGCTTTTCTCATCGGTTTTACAGATATAGATCCCTTTATCCTCTCTTTATTAACAGGAAAATTTAGTATAAGTATTGAGCAAATTGCTACGGCAATCCTCATTGCAAGTGGATCCAATAATATTCTCAAAGCAATCTATGCCATCTTATTTGGTGCGAATAAGCCAAAAATAGCAGCTTTATGGTTGGTTTTACTTGGTCTCGCTACAATATTTTTACCATTTATTATTTATAAAGGATAGCTATGCGATGGCATTATAAAGATATTAATTACACAAATATCAATGCAGAAGCTTTAAAAGATAAAACATTCCTCTTTTACCTCATTACAAGTGCTTCTTTTATTGAAATTACCAGCGACGTATACGAAAAAAATCTTGTTCAATTTTATAGTGACAATATGAAGATTATCTCATGGTTAGAAAAGGTATGGGAGCCTGAAGAGATTCAACATGGAAAAGCTTTGAAAAAGTTTGTCAATACAGTTTGGCCAGAGTTTGATTGGGAAAAGGCTTATGAGAGATTTAAAGAGTACTATCTTCCTCATTGTACATTGGATGAATTTCAACCTACAAAAGCAAAAGAGATGCTAGCCCGCATGGTTGTAGAGACTGGGACAAGTACCTTTTATAAGGCTTTAGAAAATTATTCCACAGATCTTAATACACCCATTCTAGGGGAAATTGCTCATAATATTTCTAAAGATGAGGTATATCATTACGATAAGTTTGAAAATGGATTTCGTTACTACAATCAAAATGAAAAGCTGCGAAGAGATGATATTATCAAAGTGATTTATGATAGGCTTAAAGAGGTAGATGGAGAGGATGGAAGACTTGCCTTTAGAGCAATTTGGGAAGTGAGAGAAAATGAGCCATTTAAAGATAAACATTATGAAGAACATAAAAAATTGGTTGGCAAATTTGCAAAAAAGTATTATCCCTACAATATGGCTATAAAAATGCTTTTGCGTCCTCTTGATCTCAATAAAACAGTAGAAAAAGTTACTGTGCCTATGGTAAGAGGAGCACTCAAAATATTGGGAATTTAGGAGAGAAAATGAAAAAAAAGCGAACTTTTCCATGGCAACACCCCAAACCACCATTTGAAGATCCAAAAGCACAAGAATTAATAGAGAGGATTTTTCATTCACCTTCATATAAATTGGCTATCGAAGATGAAGAGTTTTTGCTTTCAGACCAGACGCGAGGAGTAAGACTTCAGCTTGACTACCTCAAACCAGAACTCATTATGCAAAAGTATGGTATCAAACGCACTATAGTGGTCTTTGGAAGTGCAAGAATCAAAGAGCCCGCATCGGCAATGAAAGAGCTAGAAAAAATAAAAAATCTACTCAAGAAAAAACCTGATTCTAAAACACTTCTGCGAGAACTTCGCACTGCTGAAAAGATGGTAGAAAAGAGTATTTATTATGAAGAGGCAAGAAAATTTGGACAACTTGTAGGAAAAGCTGGTAAAGGTCCAAAAGACAATACTCTCACTCTCATGACAGGGGGTGGCCCAGGAATCATGGAAGCAGCCAATAGAGGAGCATACGATGTCGGTGCTAAGAGTATTGGTCTCAATATTCAGCTTCCACATGAGCAGTTTCCAAACCCTTATATTGCTCCCGAACTCTGTTTTCAATTTCATTACTTTGCCATTCGTAAACTCCACTTTTTACATCGAGCTATTGCTCTTGTTGTTTTTCCAGGAGGTTTTGGCACCCTTGATGAGCTCTTTGAGACTCTCACTCTCATTCAAACTGGTAAGAATAAGCCTATCCCTGTAGTTTTAGTTGGTAAAGAGTATTGGCAGCGTCTCATTAATTTTAAGTTCTTGGTTGAAGAAGGAACAATAGACGCAGAAGATCTCCATATATTTACTTTCAAAGAAAATGCCAAGGAAGCATGGGAGTATATTTTACACTGGTATGCAAAAGCCGGCATCGATATTTTTAATCACAATAAAAAGGATTAACCATGCTTACTCATCTCATACCTGCTGATGTTCCTCCACAAATGAGAGGAAAATTTTTAGAAATCCTTCATACTACTACCAATAGTACGGGAAGATTGATGCTCTTTGCAGGAGATCAAAAGGTTGAGCATCTCAATAATGATTTTTATGGACCAGGTATTCCTCCAGATGATAACGATCCTGAGCATCTTTTTAAAATTGCATCTCATGCGAAGATTGGTGTTTTTGCAACGCAATTTGGTCTCATTAGTCGCTATGCACCAGATTATAAAGATATTCCTTATCTTGTCAAACTCAACTCAAAAACGAATATCATCCCATATGATGCAAAAGATCCCTATTCCCAGCAATGGATCGAGGTAGAAGATGTATTAGAATTTGCACGCTATAGTGGTATTAATCTCAAAGGTTTTGGCAATACAGTCTATCTTGGAAGTGAGCATGAGCACAGTATGCTACGTGAAGCAGCTAATATTGTGCATAAAGCGCATAAAGCTGGACTTTTAGCAGTGCTTTGGATCTATCCAAAAGGAAAATTTATTAAAGATGAGCACGATCCCCATCTTATAGCTGGTGCAGCAGGCGTAGCAGCATGTCTTGGAGCAGATTTTGTAAAAGTCAAAGTCCCTTATAAAAACGCTCAACCTGATGCAAAACTGCTACGTGAAGCTACGCAGGCAGCTGGAAATTGTGGAGTATTATGTGAAGGTGGCAAAAAAATTGATGAAAAACTCTTTTTACAAAAGCTCTATGAGCAGATTCACATAGGTGGCACACGTGGAAATGGTACGGGGCGCAATATCCATCAAAGACCCCTTGCAGAGGCAATTAAAATGGCAAATGCAATTTATGCGATTACCTGTGAAGATAGAAGTGTAGAAGAAGCAGTAAAAATTTTGCAGCAATGAAAATAGTTGATCTTGGTAAAGTCATATATATTAATATTAACGATATTTTAGAAGACTATATGCTTTTAGCAAAAAATGGAGAAGATTATTTACTTTTATGCACACATGATCCGGTCTATACAATTGGATGTGAAAAATATCGTTGTAATCTCCCGTTCATTCAAACAGATCGCGGAGGTTCAATAACCTACTTTGATGAAGGAACACTTATGCTCTACTTTGCTTGCAAAGTTTTTACTCCAGCCAAATTCTACGCAAAAGCATTGCAAGCAGTAGAAAGATTTTTTTCAAATTTTCCTTTAGAAATTTATTACGATAAAAAGCGTCCCGGATTTTATATCCAAAATCGCAAAATCGCTTCACTAGGATTTCGCTATAAAAACGGTGTAAGCAAACATGGAGTCTCCCTCCATATCTCCCCAAATCTTGAAAATTTCAACAAAATTGCTCCCTGCGGCTTAGAAGGTATAGTGGCAACATCTTTGCAAAATGAAGGTATAGAACTCTCAATCGATAAAGCAAAAGAGTTAGCAATAAAGGCAGTTTGTAATGTATTTGAAGCCTAAAGTTAAAGCCCCCGCCCCAGAACTCATTGATACTACATTGAAGATACTCCAAAAAAACAGAGTCAATACAATCTGCCTTGAATCACACTGTCCCAATATTACAGAGTGTTTTCATAGAAAAACCGCAACTTTCTTGATTCTTGGCGATATCTGTACGCGCGCATGTAAATTTTGCTCTGTCAAACATGCAAAACCTCAGCCACTTGATCCAACTGAACCACAAAGAGTCGCACAAGCAGTGAAAGAGTTAAAACTATCCTATGTAGTTATCACTTCAGTAGATAGAGACGATTTACTAGATTATGGAGTATCAGAATTTGTGGCAGTTACACAAGCTATAAAAGAGCAAACAGATGCAAAGATTGAACTTCTCACGCCAGACTTTAAGGCAAAAAGCGAACTTCTTGCACAAATAATTGCTGCAAAACCTTACAAACTTGCTCACAATATCGAAACAGTTGAGCGTCTCAGTAAAAATATAATGCCAGGATGTAGCTATAAAAAAAGTCTCAAAGTACTTGAGACGTATGCCAAAAGTGGCATTATTACCAAATCTTCTCTTATGGTTGGTTTAGGTGAAACAGAGCAAGAGATCTATGCAACCTTGCAAGATTTACGTAGTGTTGGAGTACAACAGCTGACGATTGGGCAATATCTTCAGCCAACCCCCTATCAACTCCCTGTACAAAAATATTATAGCACTGAAGAGTTTGAGCAACTGCGTCAGCAAGCTCTAGCTTTAGGATTTTTAGCAGTGGAATCTGGTGCTTTGGTAAGAAGCAGTTACTATGCAGATAAATTATAAGGATAGTTATGAAAGAGTTTGAAGTCTATCAAATCCTTGATAAATATGGAATAAAAACACCAAAATATGAGATTTTTGATATTGATAAGCCACTCTACTTCGATTCATTTCCAGCAGTAATTAAAATTGCTTCAGATAAGGTCATTCATAAAAGCGATGTTGGAGGTGTTATTATAGGCGTTGATTCTCAAGATGAACTGGAAAACGCTCGTAATAAAATTACACAAAATTTGCAAAATCATGGAATTTTTTTGGATATGCATGACAAATTTATTGTTGAAGAGATGGTAAGAGGTGAAGAATTTTATATCGGAGGTATTTATGATGTCACTTTTGAAGAGGTTCTGCTCTTTGGAAAAGGCGGTACACTCCTAGAAGTGGAGAAAGATATCTGCTATATCGATACTTACGCAGATAATGATGAGATTATTCGCAGTTTCAAAACTACAAAAATCTCTAAAATATTTCCACAATTTCGTGGAAAAGAGTATAAAATCGAGTATGTTATAGATACGATACGAAAGTTTCAAAATCTTTTCTTGAGTGAAAATATAGTAGAGTTTGATGTCAATCCTCTTATTTATACTGAAGATGGTTTTATTGCAGTTGATGCAAGAATTAAACAGGGAAAAAAAGAAAAACGAGAAAATCGACATAGGAGCCTTGATCTTTTTTATAACAATATAATAGCTATTTTTGGAGCAACAGATAAAGAGGAGAAAGTTGGTTATGCAATTGCCAAAAATGCTCTTTCTTCCAAATCAAAAGTCTATTTTGTCAATCCTCATCTTGATGAACTTTTTGGTAAAAAAGTCTATAAAAATATTGATGAGCTTCCACCTATTGATACCGCCGTTATTGCCATTCCCGCAAAATATGTAGTGAATCTTATTGAAGAGCTTGCACAAAAGGGAGTGAAAAACTTCATAGTTATCTCAGCTGGATTCAAAGAGAGTGGAAATGTTCAAGATGAAGAGCGCCTTTCTGAGCTTGCAAAAAGATTTAATATTAATATCATTGGTCCAAACTGTCTTGGGATATATAATGCTTCCAAAAGGCTTAATCTCACCTTTGCAAAAACCGATATTTTGCCTGGAGACATCGCTCTCGTTTCTCAATCAGGAGCAGTTTTGGCTGCTCTTATCGATAAAGCCACCTCTCACTCTATCGGTTTTTCTCATATTATTTCTCTGGGCAATATGGCCGATTTTGATTTTGCAGATGCGATAGAAGAGCTCAATACCAAAGAGGAGTGTCGTTTTATTAACATTTACGCTGAAGGACTAAAGGACGGCAAAAGCTACCTTCAAGCCATCCGAGCATCAAAAAAGCCTGTCTTTGTTTATAAAGCCGGCAAAACGAAAGAGGCAAAAAAAGCAGCATTTTCCCATACCGGCAACATCAGCGGAAACTATGAGATGTTGGTCGGGCTTAGTTATGCAGCAGGTGCTGTCATTAAAAAAGATATCGATGAACTGATCTTTGCTTCACAATTTGAGCAGTTTACAGAAGTGCTCATTATAACCAATGCTGGAGGTCCCGGGACCATTTTGACCGACATCGTGGTACAGCAAGGCAAAAAAATGTATGAGCTCTCAAATAAAGAGATAAAGCGGCTGGATACCGTTTTACCGCCTACTTGGTCCCATAACAACCCTGTGGACATTATAGGCGATGCCACAGCAAAGCGTTACAAAGCGGCACTTGATATTTTGTATAAGCCCAATATTCTTATCTTCATCCTCGCAACACCACAACTGATGACAGATGGATTGGCGATTGCGAAGGCTATTGGCAAAAAAGCAAATATTGTTCCCGTATTTTTTGGTGAAGACTCTTTTCAAGAGGCTTTTGAGTATTTTAAGCATGAAAAAATCCTCTATTTTAATGATTTAGAAAACGTAGCAAATATATTATAAGGAGTTGGTATGAGCGAATATATCAAATGGTTTAGTGAGATTGGTGTAAAAGATGTTGCTGAAGTTGGAGGGAAAAACGCAAGTTTGGGAGAGATGTACAATCATCTCACTCCACTAGGAGTAAAGGTGCCTAACGGATTTGCAGTGACTGCAACTGCTTACAAACACTATCTTGATGCAAATAATTTATGGGAGCCTTTACAAAAACTCTTTGAGGATTTCGACCCAGATGATATCGATCAGCTGAAAAAGGTTGGCAAGACAGCCCGTGAGATGATTATGAAAGGAGAAGTCCCACAAGATCTAAAAGAGGAGATTCTCAAAGGGTATGAAGAGCTAAAAAATGAGTATGGAGAAGATGTCAGTTTGGCTGTAAGAAGCTCAGCAACGGCCGAAGACTCCCCTACCGCCTCCTTTGCAGGACAAAATGAAACCTATCTCAATATCAAAGGCGATAAAAATCTTTTATGGGCGTACAAAATGTGTCTTGCATCCAATTTTACCGATAGATCTATCAACTATAAGTATGTCCACCATTTTGATCCAATGAAAGTCTATCTTTCTGTTGTAATTATGAAGATGGTGCGAAGCGATCTTGGAAGCAGTGGCGTAATGTTTAGCATCGATACAGAAACCGGATTTCGCGATGTGGTTTTCATCAATGCTGCCTGGGGGCTTGGAGAAAATGTGGTACAAGGAACTATCGATCCGGATGCTTTCTATGTACACAAACCTACCTTTAAAAAGGGCTATAGGACAGTTCTTAAACGAAAAAGAGGCTCTAAAGAGAAGATGATGGTCTTTAGTGAAACACTTGAGAGAGCAAACCTAGCTGAGCAGTTTACGAAAAATATCCCTACTCCAATTGAAAAAAGAATGAAATTTGCAATAACGGATGATGAAATTTTAAAGCTGGCAGACTGGGCGATGAAGATTGAGGAGCACTACAGCGAAGTAAACAATCGGTATACCCCTATGGATATGGAGTGGGCAAAAGATGGCATTGATGGAGAGCTTTATATGGTGCAAGCTAGACCCGAAACAGTCCACTCCCAAGAGAAAGTCACCCAGTTCGAAATTTACAGACTCAAAGAAAAAGGCAAAGTTCTTCTAACTGGCAATGCCGTAGGTGAAAAAATAGGAGCTGGCAAAGTAAAAATAATGTTTTCGATGGCTGAAGCGGATAAGTTTGAAGAGGGTGATGTTCTTGTAGCACCAACTACAAGCCCGGATTGGGAACCTGTCATGAAAAAGGCAAGTGCCATCATCACTGAGACGGGAGGCAGAACTTGTCATGCAGCGATTGTAAGCCGAGAGCTTGGAAAGCCGGCAGTGGTTGGAGCAAAGAATGCTACAAAAGTACTCCATGACAATCAGCCAGTAACTGTCAGTTGCGCAGAAGGTGAAATTGGAAAAATTTATGAAGGAATACTTCCCTTTGAAGTAGAAAAAGTGGATATTTCCAAACTGCCTCGACCAAAAACAAAAATCATGATGAATTTAGGCAATCCCGAACTTGCCTTTAGCTTAGCGAAACTGCCAGTAGATGGTATAGGTCTAGCACGAATGGAATTTATCATAAACAACTACATCAAAGCACACCCAATGGCAATAAAACATCCAGAGATGCTTAGTGATACAGAACGAGCTCTCATAGATGAACTTGCATTTCCTTTTGAAGGCGATGCAGAGGACTTTTTCATAAAGACTCTCAGTGAAGGAGTGGCGACAATCGCAAGCTGCGTATATCCAAAAAAATGTATTGTCAGAATGAGTGATTTTAAATCCAATGAATATGCAAATCTTCTTGGAGGCCGCCATTTTGAGCCGATTGAAGATAACCCGATGCTAGGATTCAGGGGTGCTGCACGCTATACTCATCCAAATTATGCTGAGGGGTTTGAGTTAGAGTGCAAAGCGATGAAACGGGCCACCCAGGAAATGGGATTTGACAATATTGTCTTGATGATACCATTTTGCCGAAGGGTTGATGAAGCAAAACGGGTTAAAAAGGCAATGGTTGAGCATGGCTTAGGCAATGTTGAAATCTATATGATGTGCGAGATTCCAAACAACGTTATACAGATTGATGCGTTTTTGCAAATATACGATGGGATAAGTATTGGAACCAATGACCTGACACAGCTCACACTCGGAGTCGATAGGGACAGTGAAATAGTTTCATTTGATTATGATGAAAGAGATGAAGGTGTCAAAAAGATGGTACAAATGGCAGTCGAAGGAGCAAAAAGAAATGGTAAATACTCCGGGCTTTGCGGACAGGCTCCTTCAGACTATCCGGAGTTTGCTGAGTTTTTAGTAAAAATTGGAATTGAGTCTATGAGTCTCAATCCTGACAGCGTCCTTAAAATCATAAAAGATGTGGCGGAGATGGAAAATGACAATTGAGATTAGTTATGGTGCAGCCGAAGTAGTAACGGGTTCATGCCATTTTGTCAAATTTGATGATGGCACGAAAGTTTTAGTTGATTGTGGAATGTTCCAAGGACTTGATGAGTGGAAAAACTATGAACCTTTAGGTTTTGATCCAAAAGAGATCGATTATCTTCTTGTCACACATGGGCATCTTGATCATGTAGGACGTATCCCACTACTCTATAAAGGTGGTTTTAGAGGAAAAATCATTGCAACTCCGGCCACATTTGAACTCATGAAGATCGTCCTTTTAGATACTGCCCATCTTATGAGCGAAGATTATGCAACAGCTTTTAAAAAGGCGCAACGCCGTGGTGAAGAAGAGAGTGTAAAAAAACCCCTCTACACCAAAGAAGATGTAAAAGCTACCTTGCGGCTTCCTCGCCGCAATATCAACTATGGGCAAACTATCAAACTTGGATCAAATATTCATGTACGATATAAAGATGCAGGGCATATTATAGGGGCTGCTTTTATCGAGATAACATATAGGGATGGCAATATTCAAAAACATGTAGTTTTCAGTGGAGATATTGGCAATCAGCAAGTCAAACTCAATCCTCCACCTCAAACACCTTTTGCCTCTCCAAATGTTTTTGTGGAAAGTACTTATGGAGATAGACTCCACAAAGACTATGCATCAAGTGTTGCAGAGTTTAAAGAGGCTGTTCTTAAAACGCTTAAACACAATGGTTCAGTACTTATTCCCTCTTTTGCTATTGAGCGGACTCAGCAGCTGCTCTGTATTCTTGGACAAATGTCACGCAAAGGTGAGCTTCCACATCACACTGAAGTCTTTCTTGATTCACCAATGGCTATCAAAACAACAAAAGTATATGAAAAATACAAATATCTTCTCTCAGATTATTGCAAAAACCTTCATGAACCTTTTTCTTTTCCAAATCTCCGCTTTGCAACTACAACAAATGCATCAAAACGTATTAACGGTAAAAAAGGCCCTATGATTATCATAGCTGGAAGTGGAATGTGCAACGGTGGACGCATTTTACACCATTTTAAACACCGCATTTGGGACAAGCGTAATACTGTAATTTTTGTAGGATATCAAGCTGAAGGAACACTTGGAAGAGAGATCATTGAAGGAGCACAATTCATAGAGATTTATGGCGAACGTATTAAAGTCAATGCGCAAATTTATACAATCAATGGATTTTCAGCACATGCAGATCAAAAAGAACTGACAAATTGGCTCAGCGCGATAGATGGTCTTAAAAAGATTTTTCTCATTCATGGAGAAGAAGATAAACAGCATATTTTCAAAAAACATCTTATACAGACACTTCACAAAAAGGTGCATATAGTTAAACAGGGTGAAATTATTCATCTTTAATTTAAAAATAGATACTATAAATAAATAAAAATTTGAGGAGAACATATGAAAAAAGTAGCAATAAATGGTCTTGGTAGAATCGGCAAACTGGTACTTTGGCACTACATTGTTAATAAGCCAAAAAATGTAGAAATTTGTGTGGCTAATGGAGGCAGCGGAACTGCTGAAGATTTAGCATATATGCTCAAATTTGATACAGTACATGGGAAATTCCCAGCTCCAATAGAATATGGCGAAGACTACCTTAAAGTTGGAGATCAAGAGATTAAACTTGTAACAGGCAGAGATCCCGAAAAGTTACCTTGGAATGAGCTTGGAGTTGATATAGTATTGGAGTGTACAGGCCATTTCACCAAAAGAGATGATGCAGCAAAACACTTAAAAGCTGGAGCTAAAAAAGTAATCATCTCAGCACCAAGCAAAGATGCAGAGCTTACAATCGTAATGGGAGTCAATCAAGACTGGTACGATCCAGCTAAACATGATGTAATTTCAAATGCAAGCTGTACTACTAACTCTTTAGCCCCTGCAATTAAAGTCCTTAATGACAATTTTGGAATTGAGAGTGCACTTGTAACAACTGTCCATGCGTACACCTCTTCTCAAGCAACAGTTGATAGAAAAAATCCTGGAAAACACAGACGTGGAAGAGCAGCTGCTGCAAACATCATCCCTACAACTACTGGAGCTGCTATTGCAACAACAAAAGTTATTCCTGAACTGCAAGGCAAAATGAATGCATTGGCCCTCAGAGTGCCTGTTCCCGATGTTGCAATCACTGACATCAGTGCAACACTCAAAAAAGAGGTAAGCACTGAAGATGTAAACAAAGCTTTTGAAGAGGCGATGAATGGTAACCTCAAAGGAATTTTGGAAATTACTTATGATGAAGTAGTTTCAAGTGATATTGTCAATAATCCACACTCCTCTATTATTGATGGACTATCCACACTAGTAGTCGATGGCAACAAGGTAAAAGTATTTGCATGGTATGACAATGAATATGGATACTCTGGACGCCTTCTTGAACTTGCTGATTTTGTTGCAGAAAGGATGTAAATGAAACTAGTTTTAATTAGACATGGTCAAAGCGAATGGAATGCAAAGAATCTTTTTACTGGTTGGATTGATGTAGAACTGAGTGAAAAGGGAAAAGAGGAAGCAAAAAAGGCTGGAAAACTTCTTAAAGAAGCAGAAATTTTTCCAAATATCTGCTATACATCATATCTCAAACGTGCTATTCATACTGCTCAAATTGCTCTGGGTGAGCTTGGATGGGAGCATATTGATGTACTCCGCAGCTGGAAGCTTAATGAGCGCCACTATGGAGATTGGCAAGGGAAAAATAAAAATGAAGTCAAAGAGAAGTATGGAGAAGAACTCTTTATGGCAGTGCGTCGTGGTTATGATACTCCTCCACCTCCGATTGAAGAGAGTGAACCCGATTTTGAAGAACGCTATCCTGTAGATCTAAAATATGCAAATATCGGCTATCACCCAAAAAGTGAATCTTTGAAAGATACAAGAGAACGAGTGATAGAGTATTTTTATGAAGAGATTGTTCCATCACTATTGGTTTATGGTGATGTAATGATTGCTGCACATGGTAACTCTCTACGTGCACTCATTATGTATTTAGAAAATATTGCTCCAGAAGATATTCATAAAATTGAGATCCCTACTGGCACTCCAATTGTTTACGATCTAACAAAAGAGCTCAAAATCAAAAATAAAACCATTTACAACCACTAAGAGGGTTCTTCCCTCTTTTGTTATAATACGCTCTAAAAAAGGAGCATTTATATTGGAATATAGAGCATACAACGCCAAAAGTTTTAAAAAAATCCCTCAAATACAGCAATTTTTGTCTTCCGAAGATATTGAAAATATTGAAATTGCAGCACTTGTTTTTCCATTTAAAATTAATAATTATCTTATTGATAAACTCATCGATTGGAAAAACTATCAAAACGATCCCATTTTTCGCCTCGTTTTTCCTCACAAAGATATGCTCTTTACTCAAGACTTTGAAAGACTTAAAACTTTATATAAAAAAGGTAACATAGAGGCTTTAAACAAAGCTATTTATGATATACGTATGCGGATGAATCCTCATCCAGCTGATCAAAAAAGCAATGTCCCCACCATCAATGGCAAAGAGCTTACAGGCTCACAGCATAAATATAAAGAGACTATTCTTTTTTTTCCAAAACAGGGACAAACGTGCCATGCATACTGTAGTTTCTGTTTCAGATGGCCTCAATTCACGGGGATGAACGAGCTTAAATTTGCCATGAAAGAAGTAGATCTATTAATAGAATACATTAAAGCTCATTCTACTATTACGGATCTCATATTTACCGGTGGCGATCCGCTCATTATGAGCACAAAACTGCTTCGCAGCTATATTGAGCCTATCTTAAAAGCAAACATCCCGCATTTACAAAATATCCGTTTTGGTACAAAAACACTAGGTTTTTGGCCATACAGATTTTTAACTGATAGTGATGCGGATGATTTACTCAAACTATTTGAAGAGATTGTAGAACATGGATACCATTTAGCCTTTATGGCTCACTTCAACCATTACCGAGAACTTGAAACGGATGAAGTAAAAGAAGCAGTAAAACGTATCCAGCAAACAGGAGCCATTATCCGAACCCAAGCTCCTATCTTACGCCATATCAATGATAGTAGCCAAGTATGGGAAAAAATGTGGAAAAAACAGGTGCACATGGGAATGGTTCCATACTATACGTTTATAGCTAGAGATACAGGAGCACAACACTACTTTGGCATTCCTTTGGTAGAAGCTTGGAAGATTTTTAAAGATGCCCTTTCAAATGTCAGCGGATTAGCTAGAACAGTCCGAGGGCCAAGTATGAGTGCAGCTCCTGGAAAAATTGCTGTTAGTGGTGTAAGTGAAATCAACGGAGAAAAAGTAATTGTGCTGAATATGCTTCAAGCTAAAAATCCTAATCTTGTAGATATTCCATTTTTTGCGAAGTATGATGAAAATGCTCAATGGATTGATGAATTAAAACCTGCCTTTAGTGAGAAGTTTTTGTTTGAGAAGTAGGCAGAGGCCTACTTCTTGTAAAAGAGATAGTATAGACTCGGTAAGACAAGAAGCGTCACAAGGGTTGAAGTAACAATACCACCTACAACAACCACAGCCAGTGGATACTCGATCTCACTTCCAACGCCCGTTGCATACAGAAGCGGTAAAATACCAAAAAGCGTCGTCATTGCTGTCATCAAAACGGGTCTAAGTCTAAGAAGCGTTGCATCCTTGACTAAAATTTGCATCTTCACATCAGGAAAACGTTTTTTAAGCTCTTCTATGAAACTTACTAGCACGATACCATTGAGTACCGCAATGGCAATGATGACGATAAAGCCGATAATTGCAGCAATGGAGAGGTAAATATCGGTAATCAACACTGCAATAATTGAACCTATAATGCCAAGAGGAACGCCAAGCAAGATGATTGTTGCTTTCTTGAAGCTATTAAAAGCTGTGTAGAGTAAAAGGAGTATCAACAGCAACACTACAGGAATAATAACAGCCAGTTTTTTTGTCGCTTCTTGCATGTTTTTAAAGTCACCTACCCACTGGATATAGTATCCTGCTGGAAAATGCAGATTTTTATGAATCTTTTCATTGGCTTCTTTCACAAAAGAAGCGATATCGCGCCCTTCCACATCAAAGGATATAAGCATATAGCGTGAGAGATTTTCTCGTTTTATAAAGGATGGTCCTTGAATGATTTGGATATCTGCTACTTCTTTGAGACGAGCCACTTTGCCGTCTGGGGCTCTTAACAAAATATTTTGCAAACTTTCAATATCACGCTCTCCTTTTGGCTTGATAACAATAGGGAACCTCTTAATCCCTTCAAATTTATCGGTTATCGCATCTTCACCCAAAAGGTACCGCACCACATCCATAATATCTTCAGCAGTCAATGAGAATCTCGCCATCGCTAAGTAGTTTGGTTTGATCACAATTTGAGCTTGCCCAAGTTGCGATTCGATCTCAATCGATTTTAGCCCATCGATGTGCGAAAGAATATCTTTGATTTTTGATGCAAGAGTTGCTAGTACTTTTTGATCCTCTCCAAAGATTTTTACAGCAAGCTCTGCTTTGACCCCCTCTAGCAGCTCTTCTATACGCATAGCAATTGGCTGCGTTGGAACAAACTGTACAAAGTCATAGCGCTTCTCAAGCTCTTCGCTCATTTTTGCCTCTAACGCTTTGATATCAAACTCTTTTTTCTTAAGTCCCACCAAAATTTCCATATAGTTTGGACCGGCAGTTTCGCCCTTTTCGCTTCTTCCAATCATCGCCAAAACAAAATCCACATACTCTGGATACTCTTTTTTTATGAAGTTTTCTATATCTTTACTCAGTCCCACCGTTTGAGACAGAGCCGTTCCAGGGATGGCGATAACACGATACATGATAGACTCTTCATTGAGTTTTGGCATAAATTCGCGCCCTTGCTGCGTAAGCAGATATGCTAATATTCCAAAAAGGATAAACGAAATTGCTACTACACTCTTTGCATATTTCAAAGCTCCCACAAGCAGTGGTGTATAAAGCTTTTTGATCCAAACCACAAGTGGCGATTCGCTAAATTTTACCGGCTTTAAAAGATAGTAGTTCAAAACGGGAACCAAAATAAGAGCCACAACAATGGAAGCGAGCATCACAAATACGATATTAATAGCCATAGGTGCATAGAGCTTTCCTGTAAGACCTCCGAGACTCAAAAGCGGAACAAAGGTTGCGGCGATAATGAAAATGGCAAAAATAACCGGTTTTGTTACCTGCGCTGCAGCCTCTGCTATGAGCTTCAGTTTGGATTCCTTTGGATGCTCTTGAATAAGCCTAAAAGAGTTTTCTACGACAACTATCGTACCATCAACGATCATGCCAATTGCAATCGCTAGACCACTGAGACTCATAAGATTTGCGCTCATACCAAAATAGTCCATCATCAAAAAAGCGATAAGCAAGGAGATAGGAAGTGATAATACAACTATAAAAGCGCTTCTGACTTCAAACAAAAACAAGAACAAAATAACACTCACAAGCACCGCACCCATAATTAAAGAAGAGGTCATTGTATGGACTGCTTTTTTGGTAATTTCACTTCTATCATAAATTGTCTGGACTCTTACATTTTTTGGAAGTGCAGCGTTGATCTCTTTGACTTTCTCTTTGAGTCTATCTACTACTTTGGCTGCATTGGTACCGGTTCTTTGCAGTACCATTCCAAACATCGTCTCTTTTCCATTGAGAGTCACCGCACCAAAACGCATTCTTTTGCCCTCTTTAACAACTGCCACATCTTCAATTTTGATAGCCTTGATACCCGAAGATTTGATGACACTCTTGCGTATTTGATCAAGATTTTCATAAAAGCCGCTGCCTCGTATGATATACTGCTCTTTGTTAAATTCTAAATACTGTCCCCCTGCACTTTTGTTTGTTCTTTGCAGTGCATCAATCACATCTTCATACGTCACTTTCAAAGCTTGCAGTTTTTTAGGATCAATCACAACTTCAATCTGCTTTTCAAATCCGCCCCATCCGATAACCTCTTCTACTCCATCAACAGTTTTGAACATAGGGCGTACTAAAAAGTCTTGCAACTCTCTAAGCTTCGTTAATGAAACACCATCACCTTTGAGCTGATACCAAAACACCTGACCCAGTCCAGTGGTGTTTGGTCCTGTAACAGGCTTTCCAAAACCTTTTGGTATATCGACGGTTGCGAGTCTTTCGCTCACAAGCTGACGTAAAAAGTAGATATCGTATTTGTCTTCAAAAAAGATGCTTACATAACTGAGACCAAAAATGGAATTAGACATTATCAGTTTTACTCCAGGAAGTCCAGCCATAGCCGATTCAATCGGATAGGTGATGAGTCTTTCGATGATTTCAGGGCTGTTGCCCGGGCTTTCAGTATAGATAATCACCTGTTTGGGAGTGATATCCGGAAATGCATCTACCGGAATCTCTTTGTACGCCCTGTACCCCAATACCCCTACAAGGATAAAAAAAGCCAATACTAAAAAGCGATATTTGATAAAGGTTTCAAAAAATTTCATACTCTCTCCTTAATCCTCATCGCCGATGCTTTCTTTCAAAAGCCGTGATTTATAGAGATAAATATCTTTATCGATATACTCTTGATTTGGCTTTAATCCATCAATTACCGCATACTTCCCTACAAAATCGATGAGTTTCACGACATGGGGTTCAGGCTCTTTGGATGGAAGAAACACGACCCAGTCGCCATTTAACATAGTCAAAGCGCTTCTTTTAACGGCAAGCACTTTTTTATATGGAGCTGACTCTATCTGAATATCTCCAAACGCACCGATGAGAAGCTCTTTATTGGTTTTTGGAAGTTCAAACAGAAGTTTCGCTTGTACCGTCTCTTCATCAACTCTTGGTAATATTTTTATAAAACTTGCTTTGAAACTGTAGGGTCCGAGATGAAAAATCGCCCGTATATCTTTTAGACGCAGTGCATCTTCAACACTTAAGAATGCTACAAGATAGTAGCGAGACTGACTGAGAATCTCTACCAATGGTATTGTGCTTTTGACATTGGTATGCACCGGAACCAAAATCTTTTGCACTGTTCCATCAGCATGAGAGGTGATTGTGTAGTACTCCACCGGTTTTGTAACCTTTGTGATACCGAGTATTTTAAGTTGGAGTTTAAGAGAAGTGAGATCATTTTCTTTGTCTTTGAGGGTAGTTTTGAGTTTTGCCAGATCGTTATAACTCATGATCCCTTTTTTATACAGAGCCTTTGCATTCTCGTATCGTTTTTTCAAAACCGCCACTTCATTTTGAAGAGTCAAATAGCGTGATGTCATTTCGCTCAAGACGAAAGATTTGATACGTGCTATTTTTTGCCCTTTTTTGACACTGTCACCCTCTTTGACAAAATAGTTTTCAATATGCCCAGGAATTTGTGTAACGATATTTTGCGTAAGATTTTTAAGTGTCACAACCTGGGCACTAGTGTTATAGAGTTTGCCAAGCTCGATATACTGCACTTTTGCATTGGCAAAGAGTGAAATTGTTGTAATGAGAAATAGTATAAGCTTAATCATTGTATCGTCCTTTTATGTAATTTATCTGGATTTGATTGAGATTGAGCATGAAGAGTTTTTTTACGATCTCTTTTTCGATAGAAATATACGCTTTTTGAGCATCTAAAATATCAAGGAGTGTACTTTGATCAATTTTGTAGCTTTCAATATAAAGATCCAAAAGCTCTTTTTGCTTCTTTTTTGTTTTTTGAAGCAAATCCAAACTCTTTTGAATCATTTGGGCCTGCTTTTGAAGCCCCTGTAGTTCTACTTCAAAGCGTTTTTTTAAAAGTTCTAAATCTAAAGCAGCACTGTTTGCTTGCATTTTTGCGATTGCAACCTCTTGTTTGGGTTTGTTGATTGGAAGAGGAATGGATATGCCGGCGCGAAGGATCCCTGAGTTTGGCTCTTTTTCATAATTGACTGTAAAATTTATCCTTTTTATAGTATGGCCTTGTTCTTTTGCTAAATATAAAAAGCGATTTTTATTTTTTTCATACCAGACCAGTTCTGCAGGATTGATCTGACCCGAAAAGTCAAAGTGCTCATACAAAAAGCCATTTGGCTCAATATTACCCGAAAATCCGGCATACCTTTGCAATTGCATCTTTGCTTCGATCACACTATTTTGCGTATCAATAAATTTTTTTTGGAGTGTCAACAATTTTGTTTGCAGTTTGAGCACATCTATTTTTTTGCCATATCCTTTGGCATATTTCTCTTCTGCTATAGAAAGTAGTCGTTTATAGATAGCTATCTGAGAATGAATAGGCTTCAGTAATTTGTTTTGATACACATAGCGCGTATAGAGAAGCTCAAGATTTTTTAGAAATCTGGCTTTCAAAACGAACTCGTACGCTTTTTGCACCTCTACTTCACTCACTGCCCTTTTTTTGAGATCTTTCAGATAATCTGGCAGCCTGTAGGGTATCTGCAACGTTGTCTCAAATCCGCTGCCATCTTCGTACCTGCTTCCCAAGAGTTCCAATTGGGGGTTGAAGGGGCGTAAAAGTTTTGCTTGGCTCTCTTTTGCAATCGTAATTTTGCCTTTTTGTTGCAAAAGTTTTGGAAATTGTTCCAAAGCTTCTTGTTTGAAAGTCTGAAAATTGGCTCCAAAAACAAAGCAGACAGTGATACTTGTGAGCAAAATCGCTCTTCTCATCGTTTCTCCTTTTTGAGTACTTTTCCAGTTTGTGCATCGATCCAAAGGTAATAATGCTTCGTCCATACTTCAAAATAGATGGTATTGATTTGATGTTTTAGACGCTTGTATTCTATTTTTTCACTAGTTATCTGTTTTGTTATTTTTTCTGGATCGATTTTTACATATTGTTTCAATAGCTTTTGTTGTTTTATCCGAATGGATGGCTTTTGGTTATATTTATGGATCTCGTAGTGCTCCACTTTTCCAAAAGAAACTATCGCTAATAGAAAACTAATAAGTATTATTTTCATAATAAACTCCTTGTTGAATATGTTTTTTTAAATAATAAAAATAAAAATTTATGATTTATAAATAATTAGGAGTTTTTTGGAGGTTTGAGTAAAGAGAAGGAGTGTTGTTGAAAATAGTAAGAAAGAAGTAGATCTATTTTTGCATTCTGTTTTGGAAAATCTATTGTAATCTTTGTTGAAATAAATAGAGGCATATGAAAAACAAAATGATTATCGCAAATATCTCCTTTCTGGACTGGGTGGTCCATTTCATAAACAAACTCTTGGACATAATGATTATCATCACAATTAAAAAAGAATGCATGAGCGCTATTAAATACTAAAGAAAAGAGTAAAAGAAAATGTATAAATCTCTTTAACATCTTGCACACTTTTTGATATTTGGTATTTCAACTTTTCGTAATTCTTCCAAAAAAGGCTGGATAAGATAATTATCAGCTATAGAAAAAATACTCCATTTTCCTACTTTTTTACTTCTTAAAATTCCTGCTTCTCTAAGCTGCTTGAGATATTTAGAAGTAAGAGGCTGCGAAAAGCCAAGTGTATCACTTACTTCACATACACACACCTCTTTATAGCGATCGATAAACGCAAGAACTTTAAGTCTATTTATATCGCTTAAACCTTTTGCTACTATTGCTAACTTTTCTAAACGATCCATTTAACCTTCTTTAAAGCTTATTTATATCACACTTTCATTATATAACGTTTTTGTTATACAAGTCAAGGAGGAGTCATGAAAAAGATAATAGCAACATTTACGGTGTTTATTGGATTACTCAATGCATCAAGTGGAAAAGCAGTTTATCAAAAATATTGTGCAAGCTGTCATAACATTACGATGGAATGGGCAAATATGACAACAATGAAAGCACCACCTTTTTTAGAAGTTGCTCATAGAGTTAAAGCACACTATCCACGAAAAAAAGAGTTCATACGATTTGTAGTTGATTATATCCAAAACCCATCACGCGATAAAGGTCTTTGTATGCCTATGGCATTCAAACGATTTGGAGTGATGCCGCCAATTGGAAAAAGTATGAACGCTAAAGAGAGGAAAGCAGTTGCTGAGTATCTTTACTCTTTAAGTAAAAAGAGAGGCTTTTGCCCAGCACATGGAGGTTAATAATGGCATTTGTACAATCACTTTGGGAACTTACCAACGCCATGGCTATCTATATTCTCTTTGGTCTATTGATAGCAGGCATATTACATGAACTGGTCCCTGAAGAGTTCATTAAAAAACATCTTGGTAAAGACAATATTGCTTCAGTTATAAAAGCGACGCTGTTTGGTATTCCCATTCCAGTCTGCTCTTGCGGCGTCATACCTTTGGCACAAGCACTGCAAAAAAGTGGTGCGAGTAAAGGAAGTGTGCTAAGTTTTTTAATCTCTACTCCAATTACTGGAATTGATTCAATCTTGGCTACTTTTGGAATGTTTGGGTGGGTTTTTACCATCTATCGCATCGTTACATCATTTTTGATAGCCATAGCTGCAGGAATATTTGTTAACTTTTTTGACACTCAAAACAAAACACAAAACAGACCAAAATTCAGCATGCAGACTCAAAACCAAATGAAACCAATAACCTTTGCAATAAAGCAAGAGGAAAGTTGTGGCTGCAGTGATTGTGGATGCAGTGAAACGAAAAAAAAGAGTTTTTCTCTTAAACGTGCTCTGAGTTATGGATTTGTAACCTTACTTGGAGATATCGCAAAGCCTCTCTTTTGGGGTCTTATTATCGGAGCGGCTATCAGTGTAGCGATACCAGCAAATTTAGCCAACATTTTGGCTGAGTATACTTGGCTCTCCTACCTTTTAGCTGTTCTTATCGCTGTACCTATGTATGTTTGTGCCACTGCCTCCCTGCCAATAGCAGCAGCCTTGATGCTGGGTGGAGTGAGTGCTGGGGCTGCATTTGTATTCCTCAGTGCAGGCCCTGCTACAAATACCGTTACAATAGGTGTAGTCAAAAAAATGCTGGGAATGAAGTCGGTCGTTATTTATCTTACAACCATTGCCGTAGGCTCCATTCTTTTTGGCGTAGGACTAGATTTCATTTTTAGTGGAGTGGATGTGAGAAGCATTGTTCGTATAGAAAAAGAGGCTTCCATCTTTGCTGTTGCATCCTCAATCATTTTATGGAGTTTTATTCTCTACTTCTTGATAAAAGAGAAACTTGTTAAAAAAAGCTGCTGCACTGCTTAATTAAATCACCCTTAATTTATGCTGTAGGGTTTCCTACGGCACTCCACACTTTTTCCACATTTTTTTCTTTATGATTATCCAATATCAACACAAAGGATGGAAACATGAAACGACGAGATTTTCTTAAACTGAGTGGATTTGCTCCTATAGGTTTTATGGGATATGGCTGGATGGGCCATGGTTGGATGGGTAGAAGAGATTCTACAAATAGTAATACTTTGAATCTAAAACCAAAAAAGAGTCCTTTACCAATACCAAAACTACTTGATCCAATAATTGAAAATGGGACCAAAAAATTTCATCTAAACATTCAAGAGTCCCATCATACTTTCTTTGAAAATATCAATACAAAAACTTATGGCATAGAGAGTACATACTTGGGACCGACACTGCTTCTAAGACGAGGAGAAAGTGTAGAAATTGAGTATAAAAACAACTTACCAGAAGCTACCACAATGCATGGCCACGGTATGCATGTACCTGCGATAATGGATGGAGGTGTACATCAAGTTATCAATCCAAATCAAAAATGGAGTGCAAAGTATACTGTTAATCAACCAGCTAGTACTTGCTGGTATCATCCACATTTGATGGGAAAAACGGCTGAACAGGTCTATATGGGGCTAGCTGGAATGATAATTGTAGAAGATGAAGAGAGCAAAAATCTTAATATTCCACAAACCTATGGAGTCGATGATATTCCAGTTGTTTTACAGGATAAAAAGTTTGATAGCAGTGGTCAAATCGATTATTCACCAAATCGTATGGAAATAAGAAGAGGCTATAAAGCAGATACATTCTTGGTCAATGGTGCGATAGAGCCATACTTTAATGCTAAAACTGGATGGCTGAGACTAAGAGTTTTAAATGGTGCAAATGCAAGAGTTTTTAAAATCAGCTTTGGTCCTTTTAAAAGATTTTATCAAATTGCTACAGATAATAGCTTTTTAGAGCAACCAATAGAACTAAACTCTTTGGTTTTAAGTCCTGGTGAGCGTGCTGAAATTGTTGTCTATGTAGATAGAGATCTTGTATTACAAGATCGTAATACTTCTAAATCCCTTTTATATATATTCAAAGATGAGAGTATAGGATTGGTTGATTCGCTTCCAACACAGCTTACCAATTTAGAAAGATTAAATATCCATGATGCAAAAAGAGTGAGAAGATTTGTTTTGAATATGCGAAGAGGACATATGGCAATAAACTCAAAAATTATGGATAAAAACAGAATAGATGAAAAAGTACCGGTTGATGAAATCGAAATTTGGGAGATTATTAATCCAATGCATATGGTGCACAATTTCCATATCCATGCAACTCATTTTGAAATAATCGAGAGAAATGGAAGCGCAAGAAATGTATTGCCAAGTGAAAGAGGATTCAAAGATACTATTTATATGCCACCACATTCAACCGCAAAAGTGCTTGTAAAGATGAAACACTATGTAGATGAAGTACATCCATATATGTACCATTGTCATATATTAGAGCATGAAGATGATGGCATGATGGGACAGTTTACTGTCGTTTCAAACTTTTAAAAGGATGAAACATGAAAAAAATCGCAATAGTAACGCTCAGTGCAATGCTTCTTTTTGCAGTTGGCTTTCAAAAGCATGTCAAATACAGAGGTTTCAAGATTGACATAGTCTCTCATAAACCTTTGAGTGTTGGAGCAAACTCTTTTTTGCTTCATATCAACAAAAAAAATATTAAAGATGTAAAAGTTAAATTTTTCATGCCAGCAATGCCCAGTATGCCGTATATGGAAAGCTGGGCTAAAATTGAAAAAAAATGATCAAGGTTACAAAGCCAACGTAAAGTTGCCTATGTTAGGAACATGGCAGGTACATATTTTTATTACAACAAACAGTGGTAAAAAGTACCGCATTAAAACTTCGGTAAACATCTAAAATGAAACGATATTTCATAACAGCAGCGATTTTTGGTTCGCTGCTGCAAGCTCAAAATATCGATACAATTGTTCAGAGGGCTTTACAAAAAAAACAACTCTTTACACTCCATTCAAATACTTCTAAGAAAAATGGATATAGAGTATAAAAAAGCAAAAAATTGGGAAAATCCAACTTTACAATTTGCAGTAAACGATCTTCGTTTGGATGCACCGTTTTTGCGAGATCTTGAACCTATGCAGACCCAACAGATTAGCATCACGCAAAAAATTCCAACATTGGGAAAAAAGAGTTCGATGCAAAACTGGTCAAACAAAAAAAGCAAGTCATTTTTAAAGATCTTGAGGTTGCAAAAAATAGGCTTGCATTTGAGATTTTTAAAAATGCACTTTTTTATCAAAAAGCAGTCCAAAAGCAAAAAATAGTAAATAACTATATTCAACTTGTTAAACAAAGTATTGATCTTTATAGCAAAATGCTGGTTGTGGATAGCAGCTACCATTTGGCTTTGATGCAGAGCAAAATATTCTTATCTGATCTAAAAACCACGCAAGAAGAGCTTGTTTTTTTACAAACAAAAGCCCTGCACACACTCTCGTATCTTGCTTCACAAAAAATTACTCGTATCGATCCAATTCAAGATATCGAAATAGATAAAAAAATTTTTCCACAGATTGAAAAACTCCAGGAAAAAAAGCGCTATCAACAGCTTTTAGCAAAAAGGTATCTTTTAGATGAAAAGAGCGATATAAACCTCAATGTAGGCTACTTTCAAAGAGCAAACTTTGATGATTATATCTCCATCGGTATTTCCATCTCTTTGCCACTATACGGAACGGAAAAACTGCGATCTCAAGAAGCAAAAATTGAAGCGATGTCGATTGAATCCAAAAAACAAGATGTGCAAATCTATGTGCAAGAGGAAATTGTCTCACTATATGAACAACTAAAAACCCTCCAAACACAAATTACACTTTTGCAACATAGATCTCTCAAAGAGGTAGACCACTCTTTGGATCTCGTTCGATCTCGCATAAGCTCGGGAGATATGCTTTACAAATATCTTGATACGCTCAAAAGCAAATTCGCGATTGAACTAAAACTTATCGATTTTAAAATCTAAAAACTTCTAACGAAAGCAAAGATCAATTATTTAAATGGAGCTTATAAATGAGACTATTACTTATGTTTCTTTTGCCTTTTTTGTTGTATGCAGAAAGGCTGAGCATAGAGCAGCTTTTCAATGTCAAAACGACAAAAGTTGCACAAAAAGATCTTTTTGTGCAAAAAACATACCCTGCCATAGTGAAACTCGATAGAAGCAAAATCGTCGATATTGCTCCACGATTTTCTGGATATGTAGAAAAATTGTATGCGAAAGAGCCGTTGCAACATATCAAAAGAGGCGATGTTTTAGCCCTTATCTATAGCCTTGAAGTCTATAACGCAAAAGAGGAGTACAAAAACTCTTTAAAATTTGGTCTTGACAAGAGAATGACAGCAGCTTCTTATCTAAAACTAAAACTTTTGGGGCTTCCAAAAGATGAACTCAAAAATCCTACAAAAACTTTAACTATTACAAAAATAGTAGCACCTATTGATGGATTTTTGCTCAAAAAAGATGTTTACCCAGGAAGTTTCTTTCAAAAAGGAAAAACAATTTTTCGCCTCGCATCAAATACTCATTTTTGGATAGAGGCTCAAATTCCAAGTAAAGATATCGATTTTTATAAACAATCTGTCTCGATAATAGCCCAAGTACAAAATGAAAAGTTACAAGTAAAAAAACATAAACTACTTCCTCTTTTGGATACAAACAGTGCTCTTGCAATAGTGCGTCTTTTTGTTGAGGCAAAAGGTATTCTTGCAGGAGAATATGCCAAAGTTACCATAATAGAGCATAAAAAATCGATTCTTGTTATACCAAAAACAGCAGTTATTCGCAAAAATGGCAAATGGTACGCCTTTAGAGTTGGCGAATATGAAGGAGAATATGAACCGGTTGTCGTTCAAATAAAGCCACTTAATAACAGATACTATCAACTCATCTCTGGGCTTAAAGAAGGTGAAACGATTGCCGATAGTGCAATGTTCTTGCTTGATAGCGATGCCCAGATAAATGGACTCTACAATGATTGAAAAAATTATAGAATTGAGCGCAAAAAATAGATTCTTGATTCTTTTATTTGCCCTCATTTTTGCAGGAGCATCCTATTGGGCCATAAAGAAAACGCCTCTTGATGCGATACCTGATCTCACCCTACCTCAAGTCATCATACAGGTCAAATTTCCTGGACAAAGCCCAAAAATCATAGAAGATCAAGTCACCTACCCCCTTACAAGCTCTTTTTTGGCAATATCTGATATCGATACGGTTCGAGGCTTCTCAACTTACGAAAATGCGCTGATTTACATCATCTTTAAATATGGAACCAATCTTTATGATGCAAGAACGAGGGTGTTGGAGGAACTGAGCAAAGTTGCACCTACCCTTCAAAAATGCAGAGGTAAGCCTTGGACCAGATGCAAGCGGTGTTGGATGGGTGTATGAGTATGCGCTGGTTAGCAATACAAAAGATTTGGCCCAGCTTCGCACATACCAAGACTACACTCTTAAATATGCACTCTTAGGCATTGATGGTGTAAGTGAAGTTGCAAGCGTTGGCGGATTTATTCCAAATTATCAAGTGACAATCGATAATCACAAACTCATAGAACATGGTCTTTCAGTCAAAGATATAGTTAAAACGCTAGAACTCAACAACAACGATGTTGGCGGCGGCATAACGATACAAAATGGGTATGAATGGATGATTCAAGCACGTGGCTACATCAAATCCCTTCAAGAAATTGAAGAGCTACCCATTAAAACAACACAAAAGATTCCACTGAAAATCAAAGATATAGCAAGAGTCGAATGGACTGCCCTGCCAAGACGAGGTCTAGCAGATCTCAATGGTCAAGGAGAAGTGGTTGGAGGAATTGTTATTGCAAAATATGGTGCAGATGTCTATGCAACAATCAAAAAAGTAAAAGAAAAACTCTCACAACTTCAAACCAAAGATATCAAAATTATCCCTACATACGATCGAAGCAGACTCATAGAAGATGCTGTAAGCACACTCAAAGATACACTCATTGAAGAGAGCATCATCGTCCTTGTAGTGATCGGTTTTTTTCTTTTTCATTTTAGAAGCACATTGATCGTATTGATCGTTTTGCCACTGACTATCGGTCTAACATTTTTGCTTATGAAAATTTTTGGTGTAGGCTCCAATATCATGAGCCTTGGAGGTATCGCTATCGCTATTGGGGCTATGGTGGATGCGAGTATTGTCATGATAGAGAATGCCCACAAAAAACTGGAGAGCATCAAAAATAAAAATACATTAACGCCAAGCAAGAGAGTTTCGCTCATCATCGAATCGTGTCAACAGGTCGGTCGTCCAATCTTTTTCGCCTTAGCTCTTGTCATCGTCTCTTTCCTACCAATTTTTGCTATGCAAGGGCAAGAGGGAAAGCTTTTTACGCCACTTGCCTTTACAAAAACCTTTGCTATGAGTGTGGGAGCGATCTTGGCTATTACGATAGTACCGGCTCTTATGATCTGGTTTATAAAAGATGTTCCAGATGAAAAGAAAAATCCAGTCAATAGATTTTTTATTTGGCTCTATCATCCATTTATCGTCATAGGATTGAAACTGCGCTACATTCTTATCCCCCTTTCGGTAGTTTTGCTTCTTTTTTCCTATCCACTTTATAAAAAGCTCAAATGGGAGTTTATGCCACCCCTCAATGAAGGTGTTTTGATGTATATGCCGGTTACTCCCTATGGCATTAGCATCGATCAAGCAAAGATACTTACACAAATGACAGACAAAGTAATCACTAGTTTTGATGAAGTGGAGACTGTCTTTGGAAAAGCGGGACGTGCCGATACTGCAACTGATCCGGCTCCACTTTCCATGATAGAGACAATCATAACGCTCAAGAATGAAAAAATAGATATGAAAAAGCTGTTGCAAGATTTGGATGAGGCGGTGCAAGTTCCGGGACTAGTCAACTCTTGGACATACCCTATTCGGGGCCGCATCGACATGCTGCTTAGCGGTATCAGAACACCCCTTGGCATCAAACTCTATGGTGATGATATAAAAAAGCTGCAAATATTAGCCAAAAAAATTGAAACGAAACTTGCCGCTTTAGCCCAAACAGAATCGGTTTTTGCCGATAGAAGCGATACGGGATACTATATCGATATCGATACAGATCCCAAAAAACTTGCTTTGTATGGATTAAAAAGGTCTGATATATTGGATTTTGTAAGCTTCGCAATAGGTGGGAAAAGAGTTACAGTGAAACTCAAAAACATTGAGCGCTATCCCATTTCGATTCGATTGGAAGAGGAGCAAAGAAACAGCCTTGAAGCGATCAAAGAGCTTCGTATCAAAACAAAATATGGCTATATTCCTCTAAAAGAGATAGCCAATGTCCATTATGAACAAAGCGCTTCAGTTCTCAAAAGTGAAAAAGCAAAACTGGTCACCTACATCTATATCACTCCAATGCAAGGAGTGGGTGCATCAGAATATAAAAAAGTTGCACAAAACGCCTTGCAAAGCCTAACCCTACCAAAAGGATACTTCTATGAGTGGGCTGGTAGCAGTGAGTATCTACAAAGTGCCATGAATACGTTCAAGTGGATCGTTCCATCGGTGCTTCTCATCATTTTGATACTCATCTATTTTGCTCTTGGTGAAATTGTACCAACGCTCTTTGTTTTTTTGTCTTTACCTTTTGCTTTTTTGGGAGGACTGCTTTATATCGATTATTTGAGTTTTAATATGAGTGTTGCAGTGGTTGTCGGATTTTTGGCACTGCTCGAAATTGCAGCTGAGACTGCAATCGTTATGATTATCTATCTCAAAGAGAGCGTGGAAAAATATGAAAGGCTGGATAAAAAACTACTCGTTGAAGCGATATATGAAGGTGCTGTTCAAAGAGTTCGTCCTAAACTGATGACCGTTTTTGCAATTTTAGCTGGTCTACTTCCCATTATGTACACCAATAAAACAGGCAGTGAAGTGATGCAACGAATTGCTGCACCCATGATCGGTGGAGTTGCTACATCTGCAATTCTTAGTCTAATCATTATCCCGCTTTTATATATGATCTACATCCAAATTTCCAAAAAAATCCGCTAAGGGGTTCTCCCCTTGCTTTACACAATTTTTCCACACCCTTTTGCCTACAATAAGAAAAAAAGGAGTCAATATGCATTGGATGCAAGGTCATTTCATGGGATTTGGATGGATTTATATATTAATACTCTTTGCTATCGTTTTGTACTTTGTCACAAGAAACTCTGACAAGAAAGACCCAAAGTCGATTCTTGATGAGCGGTTTGCAAAAGGAGAAATCAGCAAAGATGAGTATGAAGAGGCACTGAAAACTTTAAAGGATCATTAGTATAATAAGTAATAAAAGAGTCTCATAAAGGGTAAAACTGATGAAAATACTGCTTTTGGAAGATGATACTCTACTTAGAGAATTAATGGTCGAACATTTGAATGAAAAATATGAGACAGTCACTTTTGACAATGGTGAAGATGCTTTGGAGTATCTTTATGAAAATAGAGTAGACCTAGCTCTGCTTGATATCAATGTCCCTGGACTTAAAGGCGATGAACTACTCAAAATTTTACGAAAGGAGCGTAATACGACTCCGGTCATTTTCATCACCTCAAACGACAGCTCATCCGATGTCAAAAAAGGTTTTGATATAGGGTGTGATGATTACATCAAAAAGCCTTTTGAATTTGAAGAACTCGATGCTAGAATCGAGCATGTAAAACGTATCTATGGACTGCAAGAAAAGATAAAGATCGGTGATTTTCTCTTCGATCCTGTAAGACATATACTTATTAAAGATGATGAAACGATTCAACTCACCCCAAAAGCAAGTGAAATCCTACACTACCTCTATACCCACAAAGTAGTCACAAAAGAGGATCTCATTGCAAATATATGGAGTTATGATGAAGTTCCCAGTGAAGCAACAATTAGAAGCTACATTAAAACGTTGCGCAAAATTTTTCCAAATATAAAAACGATTCGAGGAAGCGGCTATGAGTTTGAGCCGCTCTGAAAAAAGAGCTCTTTTTCGATTTTTTTCACCTATATTATTGCTGTCGGTATAGTTATTGTCTCTTTTGCTTATTTCCAATATAGTATAAAAAAAGAGTCCTTAAAAGATAAAATAGTCGCAAAACTCCAAAGAGAAGCTTTTGACATAGCTTCTAGTGCTATCGATGCACAAATGGAAGGAAAGAAATTTGTCATTCCTCAAGGAATTAATTTTTTACTGTTAGATAAAAAACAAAAGTTTATAAAAGGAAATTTTCATGAAAAGATATCACTTGATAAATCTTTATCTTTTAAAAATGATTGCATCTATTATGTAGATAAAAGTGCAAAAGGACATCTTGGCATAGAGTATATTGTTGTCAAAGAGTGCGGTATCAATACAAAATACCGAAAAATACTGAAAAATATTGTACTATTGAGTTTGCTCTATTTCCTCTTTCTCCTTGGTATCGGATGGTATCTTGGCAAACTCTTTCTTCAACCTATGCGAGAAAGCCTTGAGAGTCTTGATAGATTCATCAAAGATAGCACCCATGAACTCAATACTCCCGTTACAACACTGCTACTAGCTACCCAAAAATACAAAAAACAAAGAATCCTAAATATCTTGATATTATCATCATGAGTGCAAGACTCTTAAGCAGTATTCATCAAGATCTTACCTATGCAACACTTGCAAAAAAAAGAAAAAATTATCTACAACAGGTCGATATAGTATCCATAATTGAAGATATTCTTCGATTTTTTGACGTTTTGATCGATCAAAAAGGTTTGACTATCTCAAAAGAGCTACACGCTTGCACCATAGAAGCAGATCCTGATGAGATAAGACTACTCATAAAAAATCTTATAGATAATGCTATTAAATATGCGTTTAAAAACTCTGAAATTAGAATCACTCTGCAAAATTGCAAGTTGAGTATCTCTAATAGGTCCAAACCAATACCACATAAAAAACTCAAAACAATTTTTGAGCGATATCAAAGAGCCGATAACGACCAGGGAGGCTATGGGATAGGTTTACATATAGTTCAGCGTATTAGTAAAAAGTACAAATTCTTAATCACTGTCGAATCAAACGAGGAAAGAACTACGTTTACTGTTACTTTCAATCAATCCATAAAGTGAAGCATTGAAAGAATTTGAGGATCAATTGTGTAAGGTTTGAGGGCATCTTTTAAGCTTTCAACTCCAAATTCTCCATCTTTATATACAACTATTTTGCTCGCTTCTTTAGCATTCAAAGCCTCAAGAGCTTTAAGTGCAAAACCAAAACCTAACATCCTATCTTTGACCGTAGGATTACCCCCACGCTGGATATGCCCCAGCACTGTCACTCTTGTCTCCATACCGATATCATCTTCAAGCCACTTTGCAATCTCTGCAGTTCTTTTCGTTCCTTCAGCAACTATGGCTAAAATATATCGTCTCCCTTCCTCTATCTCTTTTCTTAAAATTTTTGTAGCAAGAGGCTTGTTGAAATCCACTTCTGGTATCACGCACACCTCTGCTCCACTTGTAATAGCACTTACTGCAGCTAGATAACCACATTCTCTCCCCATCGTCTCAATAACGAAAGCCCTGGCAAAAGTTGAAGCGGTATCTCTAATCTTATCAACCGCGTCTCGAATAACATTTAAAGCCGTATCTACGCCAAGACACAAATCCGTTCCATATATATCATTATCTATGGTCGTTGGGATACCTACAAAATTAATAGAAAACTCTTTATTAAAAAGATCTAATGCTCTAAAACTCCCATCTCCTCCCATAACAACTATTGCATCGATATCGTGTGCTTTGAGATTTTCATATGCTTTTTTTCTATACTCTTTCTCATACCATCTCTTTGATCGGGATGAGCCAATAATTGCTCCGCCTCTGTGGATGATCCCAGCAACATCTTTATATATTGCTTTTGCAATCCTCCCATCAATAAGCCCTTCAAGACCATCGAATATAAAGTATGGTTCATGTCCCATTTCATAGGCAACTTCTACAAATCGTTTGATTGCGGGATTCATTCCTGGTGCATCACCACCACTTCCCATAATTGCTATTTTCATTTAAAAGCCTTTTTTAATATAATTTACTAAAAAGTAGTTATATGCATTGCTATTTATTGTACGATAAAAATATTAAACATGAGATTATAAGAGAGTACTCGCTTCTCATATATGAGCATCTCCATAAGCATCCTATAAAAAAAGAGTTCCATGATAGAATAGTTGATTTCCCTCCATCATCAATTATCTTCTTGCTTGCTGGTGATAAAGAGATCAAAGCATGGCTGCATTATGCAAAAGCGAAAAATTTTACTATCTATATCATTCCCTATGCTTCCAATCCTTTAACACAGAAATATTTTAATCTCCCCCCATCTCTTGAAGAGCTTTTTTCACTTACCACGAAACAGCACTATTTTACATACTGCAACGAAAAACTCCTCTTTTCATCAGCAGTGATAGGTGATAAAAGGTGGATAACAAATCAAAATATTTTTCTCTCATTTTTAAAAAATTTCTATAATATTCGCCTTTTTAAAACAAATATAGAGCTTAAATCTCAAAAATTTATCACTGCATCACTATTAATAGAAGCCGGAGATGCAAGATATATCAAAGAAAAAAGAGAAGCCTTTTTAACAGATACCCAAACTGGATGCAAAAAAGTAGCTGCTGTTATCTATGCACCAACAAGTATAATAGAAGCTCTTAAACTGCGCTATTTCCTTGTAAAAAAAGATCAAAAATTTCTTCCTAAGGGCATAGGGACTTTAGTAACAGATAGCATCAAACTCAATGCAGAAAAAGAACTTACACTTATTTGTGATAATGAAGCACCAATAACCTCAAAAAATGTAATACTCAAAAATGTCCCGACAAATCTCCAAATAGTATCAGGAACAAAGCCATGTCCTAAAGAGGAAAAAGAGACCATAAGGGTCGATCGCCTTCCAAGAGATGAGGAGTTTATCAATTTTTATACTAAAAGAACTTTGCCATTTTTACCCATAGCTCCAGAAGAGGCCTTTGCAGATCTTTTTAAAAAAATAAAAGATAATGCAAAAATAAGCATAGAGTATACAGTTTTACTTCTTATTAGTGTTTTAATGGCAACTTTCGGCCTTTTTCAAAACTCCTCACCTACCATTATTGGCGCTATGATTTTAGCTCCGCTTATGGCTCCGGTCATATCGCTTGCAATGGGAATCATTCGCTTTGATGAAACTCTTGTCAAAAATAGTTTCAAAACGGTATTTATTTCCACACTTCTAGCTCTTTTGCTAGCCCTCGGGTTTACAAATCTATTCCCAATAGAGCATATGACACAGCAGATGGCAATACGCACCAATCCTACACTTCTTGATCTTGGTGTAGCAATCCTCGCAGGACTTGCCGCTGCATATGGATATGCAAACTCAAAGGTTGGAGAGAGTTTAGCTGGCGTTGCAATTGCAGTGGCACTTGTACCACCTCTTTGTGTTGCAGGCATTGGTCTTGGATGGGGGAATCTTGATGTATTTTATAAAGCATTTTTGCTCTTTCTTGCAAACATTATAGGAATTGTTTTTGCAGCAGGGATAATGTTTTATCTTCTTGGCTACGCATCCAAAAGATACGCCTCAGCTGCACTTGCTATCAAACTCATGCTTTTGGTATCAATCTTTTTCCCGCTCTATATCGCCACGCAGACAGTCCTTAAAGAAGAGCGAATTTATATGCAGATCAAATATTTAAAATTCAAAGATGTAACACTGCAACTTGATAATATCCAATATCATAAAGGAGGAGCAACTCTTTTTATATCGGTTTTGAGCAGTAAAGAATTGAATATTAAAGCTAAAGAAACGATTTTACAGAAAATCAAGAAAAAATTTCCCCATGAAAAACTCATCATTTCATTCAAACAAGTTTTATGAAGTCTTGCCGGCTTGGCCGGCAAATATTTTTTATAGATCCTTTTCAATCTCTTTTTTGAATGTATCAAAATAGATATTTTTAAGTTTCTCCATATCTATATCAATATCACAAAGCTGAAATCTATTGCCACCAATTGTTCCAAGTGGTATCGCATGGATACCAATCTCATTTGCCAGCTCTTCAAGTGCATGCATATTTTTTGGGTCAATCTCTACAAGTGCCCTGCTAAATGTTTCACTGAAAATTTCTCTGCTATCTTCAAAGCAAAAATTGCCCAAAAATCCTTTGTCTCCCAATGCTGCCATCTTGGCTAACGCGATAGCGATGCCCCCTACCCCTACATCCTTGGCAGCTTTAAGCAGTCCTCGATTATTTGCTTCTATGACAAAGTCCCAAAGTTTGAGCTCTTTTTCATAGTCAATTTTTGGTAGTTCCCCTGCTACTTTTCCAAAAAGCTCTTTGAGATAGAGACTTCCTCCAAACTCTTTTTCTGTATCTCCTATGATATAAACTACATCATTTTCTGCTTGAAAATAAGATGGCAAAACTTTGTTGGCATCATCATTCAGACCTACCATGGCAATAGTCGGCGTTGGATAAACACTTACACCATTTGTTTCGTTATAGAGAGATACATTTCCGCTAACAACTGGAGTATTAAGCGCTCTACACGCCTCTTTGATTCCTTCCGTTCCTTGGGCGAACTGCCACATCACTTCCGGGTTTTCAGGATTCCCGTAGTTGAGACAGTCCGTGATAGCCAATGGTCTTGCCCCACTCATCGCTACATTGCGTCCTGCTGCCATCACTGCAGCTGCAGCTCCGCCTTTGGGGTCGATATAGCAGTATCTTGGATTACATTTGCTGCTCATAGCAATAGCTTTGCCATTCTCTTTGACGCGAATTACACTTGCATCGAGAGTTCCTGGGTGCTTAACGGTATTGGTTTGTACCATCGAATCATACTGCTCATATACCCAAGCTTTATTAACCACTTCAAGGCTACTCCAAAGCTTCTCAAATGCCTCTTGATCATCCACATGAGGAACTGTATCGATACTTGTCTCTTTGATATAGTCAAGATACTCTGGCCTTTTTGTTGGACGATCTAGCTCAGGGGCTTCTTCACTCACAGGTGCAACAGGAACTTCTGCTACCTTTTCACCATGCCAATAGAGCTCCATCACTCCTGTATCTGTTACTTCACCAATGATCTCTGCATCAAGATCCCACTTTCTAAAAATCTCAAGGACTTTTTCTTCTGTACCTTTTTTCGCGCATATTAGCATTCTCTCTTGAGACTCACTTAGCATCAACTCATACGGCGTCATCCCCTCTTCCCGCATTGGGACTTTGTCAAGATACATCTTCATCCCACTTCCAGCACGTCCAGCCATCTCAAAGCTACTTGAAGTAAGCCCCGCGGCACCCATATCCTGGATTCCAACGACATAATCCGTTTTGAAAAGTTCTAAACAAGCTTCAAGTAATAGTTTTTCCGTAAAAGGATCGCCGACTTGTACAGTCGGACGAAGCTTTTTTGTCTCTTCTGTAAAACTATCGCTACTCATAACAGCTCCGCCAAGACCGTCACGTCCCGTTTTGCTTCCAACATAGATAACAGGGTTTCCAACACCTTCGGCTCTTCCGTAAAAAATCTCATCTTTTTTACAAATTCCAAGACTAAAGGCATTGACTAAAATGTTGCCGTTGTAACACTCATCAAAACTTACTTCTCCACCGACTGTTGGAACACCCACACAGTTGCCATAACCACCAATTCCAGCAACTACACCTCGCACCAAATAGCGCTGGTGTGCACCAACTTCATCATCTCTTTTCACATCTCCAAAACGAAGAGCATTAAGGTTTGCTACTGGACGGGCACCCATAGTAAAAACATCGCGTAAAATTCCACCAACTCCCGTTGCAGCCCCCTGATAAGGCTCAATGAAACTTGGGTGATTGTGGCTCTCCATCTTAAATACAGCTGCCATCCCATCACCTATGTCAATAACACCTGCATTTTCTCCAGGTCCTTGAATCACCCAAGGCGCTTCGGTAGGGAAACCTTTGAGATATTTTTTAGAGGATTTATAGGAGCAGTGTTCACTCCACATGGCACTAAATATACCAATCTCGACAAGGTTAGGCTCACGTCCTAAAATCTTTTTGATATGCTCGTAATCTTCCATAGAAAGTTTATGTGCTTTTAAAACCTCTTGCAGATTTTCCATATGTAACCCTTGACTTGTATTAATTAGATTAATTTTACAAAAAGATAGATTAAAAATAGCCAAACAATCGAGGAAAAAGGTTATAGGAAATTAATATTAATAAATATCAATCAATTTTTGGAAGCAGTATAGCCTCTTTTACATTACCTCTAAACTCTACTTCTTCTGGCATAAAAACAAATTGCCAAGCTATGAGCCATGCTACAAAGGCATCAAGTTCATTATCATTTTGAATTGCTGGCATGGATACTGTCAAGTGCAACCTAAAAATGTACCAAGATGCGAAGTGAAAATGTACCACTTTGAAACTAAAAATTGTTATCGAGTCCAGTAAGGACACCAGCTTTTCTTTTTTGCTTAAGCCTGTAGCTTTCACCTTGGATATTGAGTATATGGCTATGGTGAATAAGCCTATCAAGTATTGCTGTAGTTAACGCTTCATCATTGTTGAGCACCTCCTTGAATTTTGTAAAAGATAGATTGCTTGTAATGATAATTGATCCTATTTCATACCGTTTATTGATAACCTGGAAAAAGAGATTGGCCTGGTTTTCATTGAGCTTGATATAGCCAAATTCATCGATAATCAAGAGTTTTACCGTATTGATAACCTTTTTGAAATAGTGCTGCAACCTGTTGGTCTGCTGCGCAATCTCAAGTTGTAAAAGCAGATCTGCTGCAGTGATGAATTTTGTTTTTATTCTTGCTTGTGTAGCAAGATATCCCAAAGCTATGGCCATGTGGGTTTTCCCAACACCGCTTGGTCCAATAAGCAGGATATTTTCGGCATTCTCTATAAATCTTAAAGTAGAAAGTTCATTAATAATATTTCTATCTACCGCAGAAGATGAGAAATCAAACATCTCTATGGTCTTTACTTTTGGAAAGCCTGCCATTTTTAGTGTTGTTGCTTTTGAACGCTCTATCTTCTTTTGATGTTCATATCTAAAAAGCTCAAGCAAAAAGTGGCTGTATGAAAGATTCTTTTTAGCTGCTTCTTGCGCTATGGATGAAAAGCTCTCTTTAATGGCAGGAAGTTTAAAAAGCGCAGCATACTCTTGTATCTGTTCATTTATACTGTGTATCTCTTTATGCATGGCAAACTCCCAAAAGCGCATCATACTCCTCTAAAGAACTCTTAGCTGTATTATGTATGTTTATGCTGTTTTTATACTTTTTATTTGACAAGGAAAGCTTTTTATCTATGCAATTGTCATATTCTTTTTTGTTATGCAAGCTTTTTGGCTTGGCTGAAATTATTAGCGGCAGCAGAACTTTTTGCTCTTTTATAAAGAGCTCTTTTGGTTTTTGCTTCGTTGTTGCGTGCACTCTATTATGAACAATTTCAAGCCACTGAAATATCTGGCTGTTAAGAAGCTTTGTATCTATAACAAGCGAAGAGTTTTTGAGTCTTGCTTTCAAAGGAATATAGAAGTTTCCTTTCATATAGCCTATAACTCTCTCTACCTTCCCTTTTGTTTTTGCCCTGTAGGGTTTACAAAGTTTTGGAATAAATCCATACTCTTTGGAAAAATCCAAAAACCTCTCATTAAATCTGTGTTTTGCATTCCCGTAAGCGTTATGCTCTATCACCACGCTTTTGAGGTTGTCGTAAAGAATGGTTCTAGGCACTCCCCCAAAGAAGGCGAAAGCCTTTTTATGACAATCTATAAAACTATCAAAGCGCATATTGTCTGTAAAGCAGATAAATGCGTATCTGCTATAGCCCAAAATCATCGCAAAGGCATAAATGGGATTCTTCCCTCTTCGTATCACCGTCCAGTCAGCTTGCGCCTGCTCGCCCGGATCTGTCTCAAATCGCACTACCTCTTCCTCTTTTACGCTCATATGCTCTTTATAAAGCCCGCTCATAAACGCCTGCAATATTCTTATCTTCCCCTCATACCCTTTTGCTGTAATCTCCCGGTATATTACCGTTGAAGGAATTTTATCCGGCAACCCTTGAGCTATTCTCTTTTTTATATACTCTTTGTATGGATCGAGCTTCGATTTGTAAACTCTCGGTTTTCTTGGCAGAAGCTTATCCTCTTTGAGTCTTTTGGATACGGTTCTTCTATCAAGTCCCGTCATCCTTGCAATAGCTCTTATGCTGTATCCTTGTCTGTAAAGTGTATGTACCATCACAAACTCCTCGTATGTAATCACTATTGCCTCCAAATATTTTTGGAAGCGATTATATTCTCTTATATTTCCTCATCTCATGGATGGTACATTTTCATCTTGCGTCTGTGGTGTATTTTAACATTGCAGGTGACATGGATACATCCCATACTTTAACTTTTTCTTCAAGTTTTTGCTTGATAGTCAAAAAACTCTTCAAATCACTCTTTATGCCTTTATAACGCCAATTAAACATGCAGGGAAGTTCATCTTTAAGCCATAACCACATTGAAAGAGCAGGATGTACCTCTAAGAGATTTATCTCTTCTATATGTTGCTCAAAAGAGGTAATGAGTGTAGCAAAGGGTTTGTGTTCAGGGTGAATGGAAGGCAAACCAAAAAGAAACTGAGAAATTGTCCAGTGCGGACAATTTGCAAAGGGTAAAATCGATATACCTCGTGGAGGTTTGAGCTCTTTTCTTAATTCCCTTTCAATTTGTTTAATCGTTAATGAATACTCCACATCTACACCAAGAGGCGCATCCCATGCAATCAAAAGAGGCTGTTTAAAGCTAAAAATATATCTTTTTAACTTTTGATAACCCAAAGCCTGGAAAGAATTGCCATCATATATGAGACTTTTCTTCCCAGGTGCTGGGTCAATACCCAGGATTTTAAGGTTCATAATGTAAAATCACAGGCTCGCTATAATTTGGAACATTATCATAGGTAAAAACTGCATAATATTTTGCAATTTTTGTATTACCAAAATTGTCATAGGTGTAGTTGTCTTTCCCCGCATAGAGCTTCACACCATCTTGAGGATTACGTGGAGGATGGAATCGGTTGCGTACCACATAGGCACCGACAAAATCTGGGTCTGTAGGATTTTCCCATGTAAGTTTTACCATCCCTTTTTCTATTTTTGCCGAGAGATCTTTTACAGGCGCGACGGGATATTTTCTTCTTTTAATATATTTAAGATCGAGTTTGACTTCATTTTGGCTTCTTTTGTCATACCAGTCTATGATGTGATTTTTTGTCTGTGATGCTTTGGTAGGTCGAATTATAAAGCCAACTTTTTTGTCTTGTGCATGGGCGTTTTCTAGCTCAATTTTGCTAGAAGTATCAAACAAAAATAGATGCTCATCTTTTTTTGCAAGCTCAGTTTCACTCACCTCATAATCAATAAATCCAAGAGATTCTCGATGCTCGAGCTTCTCATAATCCAACTTATCCAAATCGACAAGCTCAATAAGATAGCGAATATCTTCTCCACTTGGTTTGATCGGTTTGTTATGGATTCTTATGAAAGCATTTGTAATCACTGTCGTATCAGCTTCTGGCAAGCTTGAGAGATCAAACTCCATAAAGCCATACACCACATCTCCATCACTATCAAATCCACAGCTCAAGGTATCCAGTGTAACACCATCCTTTGTAACTGTAGCCAATCGGCTTGGCTCAATCTCAAGTTTAGTGGAAGGCAAAGTATATTTGATATCAAGATGCGGGCGATAGTGAATCCCCCCACCAAAAGGACCATAGCCCAAATCAAACATCATCATCTGTGAATCACTTCCCAAAGGAAGCTTTGTAGGTCCTTGTATGCGAAAGAGCACCTCTCCCTTTTTAATAGCCTCTTGCAAAAGCTCTCTTTCATAGCTATTGAAGTTCCATGTTTTCCAAATCCCTTGCGTTAGCTGCTGCGATGGAATAGTCTGCCCCAATGTCTGAATCACTTTAGCATTATGAATCTGCTCAAAATCTGTAATATCCTCAACATTTTCGATTATTGAGATAGACCACTCTCCATACTTCTCAATCTTAACATTGACTCTGTTGAGAGGATAGAGACTTATTTTAGCCTCTTTGATAAGTGCTTGAGTGGCAATGGAGTCGAGTTTGAATCGAATGACGCCATAGCTTATGCCCAATGTCTCGTTGACTCCAACAAAAAGTGAATTTTTTCCAAAATGCTCAGGATTTTTGTTCGATTTTTGCGCCACATATCCTATATCTTTTGGTGCCGGAAAGAGGTTTCTAAAAAACTCATCCCGCTCAAGTGTCGTCATTACTTTGACTTGTGGTGCAAAAGGGCCTTTTTGGCGAGAAAGCAGATTAACGGGACGAATATAGTAAAAGTAGAGCTTTCCACTCTCTCTATCTGTATCGATAAACTCTAATCTTGTTGTAGTGCCTATGAGTGATGGCTCCCTACACGCTTCCTTGTGTTGATCATTTCGATATATTTCAAAATAGACTCCAGTGTTAGCTTCCAAATCATACTCCCACTGGAGTGTCACTGCATTGCTATTAGACTCTTTGATAGTAAAGTACTCAACTCTTGGTGGATGTGAAGGCGCATAGTTGGAAGCCTCTTTGAGGGCATACAAAAGGGCTGGAATATTTTCATGGATCGATTCGCTCATATTTTGCAAATAGTCCGGAATATTTCTTGTTCCAACCTCAACAACAGATGCCAAAATTCCTTTTGAGTAGTAATACTCCCTTCCGCTTCCGCTGATAAGCTTTGTAGGTGGTTTTCCTCTGTGGATACCATACTTTCTACCCGTTACTTTAAATATCTCATAGTTCATATTGGCACAAAGCACATTGAGATCTGTCCCATCAATTTCAGCTTCATGGTTGAATTTATGGGCTGGAAAGAAGACATTGCCTTGGGAGTGGTAATCAAGAGCGATGGTAATATTTGGATGACTGTCTACAAACTCTTTTATGGCTCTTGTTTCAGGCTCACTGAATGGCGCTGGCCCTCCATAGACATTGGATGAGTAGTTGGTACTTTTTACCCAGCCCACACTAAAGTTTCTATTTAAGTCTACTCCATAACTGCCATCAGGATTTTTCCGTCTATTTTTTCGCCAAAAAGAGTAGTGGGTTCGAGAGTACTCAAAGCCGTCAGGATTGAGTACCGGAACGATATAGAGCGTACTTTTGGATAATGCTTCCATTACTCTTGGATCTGTTGTAGAGTGCGTTAATAGATAACGGATAAATGCAACAGCAAGCTCGTTACCTATCCACTCTCTTGCATGGATAGTCCCTGTATAAAGTAGAGCTGGTTTGAGATGGGCAAACTCTACATTTTGAGTGATTGTAGCTAAAACAATTGGTCGATTTTCCCATGTTGAGCCAATCGTTTGCATCTGTATAAGGTGAGGATATTCTTTGACCATATCCTCTAAAAACTCTATTGTATCTTGATAAGAGAGATAATTATGCTTCAACCGATTCCTTTTTAAATGCTTCCCAGGCTATGAGAAGTTTGTGCAGAGTTTTATCTTTTATTCCTTTAAGCTCCAATAAACTCTCTGGATTATTATCCAGTGCATAAGCGATATTAAATGCATCCATCTGATCCAAAACTTTTTTTGCTCTCTTTTTGCCCAGCGTTTCTTCTAAAAAGTTAATAATCTGCTCTTCTGTTAGAGTCACCGGTTCTGCATCTTGTGGCTCTTCAAAGATATGCTCTTCGTTTGATTCTTGTTTCTCTTTAGGGCTTTTACCTTTCCAAAAACCTTTACATTTACCTGTAAAATCCCACTTTTCACTTGGCCACTCCTCATAGTCTCTATCCTCAGTATTTAGCATTGGATACTGCTCATCAAGTTCCCAAAGCGCTTTTACACTACCATCCTCTGCCATCTTTTGGCGATTAAGAAAATATGCTCCATCAAAACTTGGTGTATAGCGACCAAATGTAATATAGCGCATGGTTCTAAGAAGTGAGCTGTCGATTTTGCCAAGCTCCTCCCAGTTGTATACAGGTATATTTGGCTTAGGAAATCTACCATTACTTAGTTTCCACATGAGATACTGCCCTATCCAATCTCTGATGTATGGAAACGCGGCAAAGGCGGTAGCACACTCTAAAATTCTATATTTACCATCCTCTTTTCCTACTGCAATATCACACGCCCAATACTCTGCATTTGCAGCTTTACTTACTTTCACAGCTAAATCCAATACACCCTTTGGAACATCCATATAATCCATGCTTCCGCCCTGACTTGTGTTTGTTAGCCAGTGTCCCTCAGGTGGCCTTCTCCAAAAAGCACATACAGGTTTATGGCCAATAAGCATTACACGAATATCAGCACTCATTGGTACAAAATCTTGCACATAGATTGGACAATATTTTTTAGTTTCAAGCAGCTTTTTTGCTTCTTCGAAGCTGTCAACTTTATGAACATAGTATCCACCATAATTGCTTGGACCATAACTGCGTTTAATAATTTTTGGATAGGTAGCGTTTTTTAAAAACTCCATTCCCTCTTCTTTATCATAAAAAATATAAGTTTTTGGAATAGGGATGTCATATTTCCAGCAAAATCTCGTAACATTTTCTTTGCTTTTATTGGCAAATTGAGCATCAAGACTTGGAATAAAACGTACATGTGGTAATTCTCTTGCAATCTTTCTAAATGTCTCATAAGCAGTTGCTGGGATATTTCCAATGAGGACGTCAATCTTTTTCTTTTTTACCTCTTTAATAAACCGCTCCTCATCACCTTTCCAGTGATACACTACTGTCTCAATTTTATCTGGCCAGCCTCTAAAATTACTCCTATCAAAAAATCGAAGTACATAATCTAAATACAAAAGTCCTATTTTTGGAAGTTTTTTAGCCATTGTTTATCCTTTTATCTATTAGTTCTATAATTTTTTCTATCTTTTTATCATTAAAGTCAAGTCCCATTTTCTCTTGCTCAGGTGTTGCAAATGCTGGAATCCCATTTACCTCAAGCACCACATACTCTTCATTTGCCCTATCATAGATGATATCCACGCCGGCTATCTCGATATCAAGTGCCTTTGCTGCCTTTTTGGCAAGCTCTATCACCTCTTCATCACAATCTCTAATAATTACACTGCCGCCACTTGTCACATTTGTTCTCCAATCCCCCTCTTTTGCCTTTCTACCATAACATGCAATAAACTCCCCATCAACTATATCAATGCGATAATCACTTCCGTCATAATCGATAAATTTTTCTATATAGAAAAAGCGTAGATCTGTTTGATTTAAAAATGGCAAAATCATATCTAGCTTATCTTTACTATCTACAAGTGCCATTCCCATACCGCCCCAGCCATCAACTGTTTTAAAGACCGCTTTGCCCCATTCCAAGACTTTATTGCGAATCGTCTCGACATCTTCTCTGTGGCATAAAAAGTAGTCAGCCGTGCGAATACTATGCGATCTTAATGTATCATTTGTTTTAAACTTATCTTCACTAATAGCAAAAGCTTTAAAATTATTAATACAAGGAACATGTCTATCAAGCGCCTCATAAAGATAGACTTGATATTTTGTCTGCTCACCTGCGTTGTAGCTAAAAAAACAGTCAAGCTCATACAAATTCATACCATCAAGCAACATTTTCCCATTTTCTGCAATAGCATGGCGAAGGTTGAGACCTGTAGTTACTTTATGGCCTCTTTCTTGCAGTTTTCGCACCATCTTTTGCTCAATGACATCACCACCCCCATTTTGGTACATCCATATCCCGACATGCCCCATGAGAATCCCTTAAGAAATTTTTTTTTATAATACATAAAAGTTGATTAAAAGGTTTTAAAATGGAGTATAATTTTAGTGAATTAGAAGAGCTTATCAATATTAATTCCTATACCAAAAATAAAGCTGGTGTGGACAAGAATGGTGAAATAGTACGCCAAAAATTAGAGTCTTTGGGATTTACAACTACAGTTTTTGAAAGGGAGCATATAGGTAATCACTTATGGTTCAAGTCACCAAAAAAAGAGGGAGAAAAAATACTGCTTCTAGGACACCTCGATACAGTATTTCCACCTGGAACATTTGAATATTTCAGGGAAGATGAAGAGTGGATCTATGGTCCTGGGGTTTGTGATATGAAAGGTGGGATTATGGTCATGATAGAGGCTTTGCGCCGTCAAAAAGAGATTTTTAATATAGATATTTTTTTAGTGAGCGACGAAGAGACTGGCAGCGATGACTCTTCAGAACTTACATTTAATATAGCCAAAGAGTATGACTACTGCCTTGTATTTGAAGCTGCTGGCAAAAATGGTGAAGTTGTAACCCAAAGAAAGGGGATAGGAACATTTGAGATAGAGATAAAAGGAAAAGCTGCTCATGCAGGAAACTGCTTTAAAGATGGAATTGATGCGAACCAAGAAGCTGCTCATAAAATTCTGGCACTTTCACACTTAAGCGATCCCGATAATGGAACAACGGTAAATGTAGGCAAGATTGAAGGAGGAATTGGCGCAAATACGATTAGTCCAATGGCTACGCTTCTTTTTGAAACCCGTTTTACTACTGCAAGTGAAAGAGACAGAGTTCTTGCAAGTATGACTGAAATTACCAATACCTCTTTTATTCCTGGAACAACTGCTACACTAGGTGGAAGACTGCAGCGCGATGTAATGGAGGAGCGTCCAGAGCAACTCGCATTTTTGGAGCGTATAAAACAATGGACAGGAATCAAGCTTCCAGTCGAGCATCGTGGTGGTGGAAGCGATGCAAATATTGCTGCATCTGCAGGTACTGTTACATTAGATGGATTCGGTCCTTATGGAGATGGAGATCATACTGTACATGAAAGAGCGAGTAAAAAAAGCTTTATACAAAGAATTGAACTTGCTACGTCACTATTAAAAGGATTTATGCAAGAAAGCAAAAAAAGGCTTGAGCCTCTTTAAAATGAGTATCCAATTCCTAAATACATATAACTACTTCTAAACTCTATATCGCCAAACTCTAAAGGAAGAGAGAAAGAGAACGCTCTTACATAAAAGCTATCTACATCCCATTTTTGATAGTGATATCCCAATACACCATATAATCTTGGTTTGACAGTTATGAACTTTGCTCGATAGTTTTTATGAAGAAGATCCGCTCTCAATCCTATATCAAATCCGTATGTATGTCCATCAACTTTTACTTTAGAATCAATAATGCTAGATTTAAATCTGAAGCTTTGAAAAGAGTAATTTGCTGCACCATAAAGACTCAGCATATTGGTAAATGCATAAGAAAATGTAACATGAGGTCCAATTTTGTATGTAGTTACATCGACTTTAAAGAGTTTTTTTGTTCTCATCAAATCACCAATATCGATATAATTAACAGCTTTAATCATACAGTCAGCATACGGCATAGAAACACCTGTATCTAGTCCTATACCTAAATAGTCATGCTCACTTTTGTGATATAAGTCTTTACCCAAACCAATACTAATATCTAAACCCTTAGGCTCAAATGCAAATGTAGCTATATGCAAAGGAGATACCATTGTATTCATATATTTATACATAGCTGTAACTTGATCAGCTGCCATCCATGTAATATTGAAGCGATAGTAGTAATCAGAACTAAAAATATTTTTATGTTCTTCAACAAATGAGTATGTTGAGATATCTGTATCTACTGAAAAATTTTGATTGAAAAGAGAATATTTCATTTGAAAATTTCCATGCCCATACTCAATGCTACTTGCAAAAAGCGAAGTAATAGCTAGAATAAAGAGTATCAATCTTTTCATAAAATACCTTTTAATGCATATTACTATTAACTATTCCACTTTTTCCGTAACTCCTCTTGGCGCTCCAAATAGCGTTTTATAAGAGAGCCTTTATCAAATCCCAATTTTTCTCTCATTTCAGCCAAATCTAGTCCTGCTCCCTTGACTGCTCGCTCCATAACTTCTTCACTCTCTAAAATCAATTTAGGATCTATTTTATGTTTGGTCAAATAATTGAAGAGTCTCTTCATATCATCTTTTGCAATATTACGCTCACCGATCAAAAAAGTAAAATGTTTGAACTCCGCTTTTTTTTGAAGATAATTATAGTAAAGCATAATAGCGACAAAAAGAATGATAAGTACTACAAGAATACCTAGAGAAATTAGAAGTGTTTCATTATCTTTTGAAAATTTAAAATTCCTTGCAATCTCTTCAAACATTATAAGCCTTCAAGGGGTATCATAAATGATACCCCATCTCTTGTGCCACCTCTTTTATATGTGCTAAACGTTTTTCAATTGGTGGATGTGAAGCAAAGAGATCCATAAATCCCACGATACCAAAAGCTTTCATATCACTAGGCAGAGCCACTTGCTCTTTTGGAATCTGACCAAGTTTGGCTAAAGCATAATAGATACCTCTTGGCCCATCGAGACGTACCGCACCCTCGTCTGCTTTAAATTCACGGTATCTACTAAACCACATAGCAAGCATTGTTGCAAAAATTGTTAAAGCAATCTCTAGCGCAAAACTTATAGCCATATAGGCCATTGGACTAGGATTACCCTCCTCATCTTTTGGTGCAATGATATTTGCAATAAGACGAGAGAAGAAGAAAACAAAGGTATTGAGAACACCTTGCAAGAGTGTCATAGTAATCATATCGCCATGTTTGATGTGGCTTATCTCATGAGCTAAAACTCCCTCAATCTCTTCTGGACTCATAAGTTCTAGTAAAGACGTAGAGACTGCTACAAGAGCATCATTACGGTTCCATCCTGTAGCAAAAGCGTTAGGAGGACCATTGAAAATTCCAACTTCTGGTCTGCCTATACCGGCTTCATCTGCAAGCTTGTAAACAGTCTTTACAAGCCACTCTTCAGTTGCATTGCTTGGATGCTCTATTACTTGCACTCCCATATGCATTTTTGCCATCCATTTAGACAAAAAGAGAGAAATAAGCGCACCGCTAAAACCAACAATAAAAGAGAGAATCAAAAGTCCGCTAATTGTGCCTTGATCGAGCCTTACACCAAAAAATGCTTCAATGATAAATATAGTCAAATATATCGAAGCCATTACGGCTAAGTTCATAAGTATAAAGAGTATTATTCCCATTACCCCTCCTCTTTTTTTTTGCTCTATTTTAACGAAAAAAAATTACAGTTTACATGCTAAAGCATATTTTTCTTTGCTAAACAAAAAGCTATTTTCTTTTCGTAATAGGCTGCTTCATTGACAAAAACAGGATAGGATGGCTCTCCTTCATAATAAATCTCTTCTTCATCAAATCGTAAAAATATTGGATCGCCATGATGAAGCAGTTGATAATCTCTTCCAAGAAATTCAGGATGAATCATGCCTGCAAGCTCTTCGCCCTCTCTTGGAAAATCCCTAGAGTCATAAATATCGTAACAGACCACCTTCTCATCCATCTTTTCATCTTTTCGCAAAATATCTAAGGCTCTTTTGAGTACTTTCAGTGTATTAAAAAAGATCGATGCATCCAATACCCCTTGACAGACAGGACCAACTTCAATTGTAATGGAACTTTTCACACAGCTATTGATAAAGTTGCCCTCCTCAGTGCCAAACCAGCGAAGGATCTTGACATTTTCATACTCTCTTGCCAATATTTTGGCTACATTTGCGCTCAGAGGATCATCTTTGCTAAGTACTATTGTGATACCCATATTTGCAGTAGTAGTATGCAAATCTATGAGAAAATCTGTATCTTCTAATCTCTTTTTGAGCACTTTAGCTCGTTCATATTCATAAATATGAGAGTCTTCGCTGAGTGCTTCTTGAGAAAAAGAGCGATTGAGATCGTAGTCTATATAGCGTCTGCACTCTTTTATAGCTTTTGGATTTGCTAGTAAGTAATCTATTGCAATATCTTTGAGCCAAAAATTTTCTCGCATCAGTTTTTTTACAATATAAATGCCTATAAGTTCATTTCCATGCACGCCGCCTGCAATTGTAACATTCATTTATCGTCCTTTCAAAAGGGCGATTTGCCCTTTTGAAATTATAGCTTAACAATACGTTTTCTAATCTCTTTTGTTGCTTCCACCATGTTTGTTAGAGCCGGAATCACCTCCTCCCATTTTCTTGTCTTAAGCCCGCAGTCCGGATTAATCCAAAGTTTATTGGCTGGGAAAACCTGCATTCTTTGTTCAATCTCCTTGATAAGTTCCTCTTTATTCGGAATTCTTGGAGAGTGAATATCGTAAACGCCCGCACCAACCTCTTTTTGGTAGTTGTAGTTTTTAAAAGCCTCCAAGAGTCTGTTTCCGTTTCGTGCCGTCTCAATTGAAATCACATCTGCATCCATCGCATCAATTGTTGGCATAATATCGTTAAAATCGCTGTAACACATATGGGTGTGGATTTGTGTTTCGGGTTTAGCCACGGCAGTTGCGATTTTAAAACTCTCAACAGCGACTCGTTCATACTCGTTTTTGTTTTCATCGTGCAAAGGATACCCCTCTTTGAAAGCCGCTTCATCTACTTGGATAATCTTAATACCAGCTTCTTGCAAATCTTTCACTTCATCGGCAATCGCCAACGCCATCTGCTTATAGACCAACTCCCTTTTAAGATCATCTCGTACAAAACTCCAGTTGAGCATCGTCACTGGACCGGTTAGCATCCCTTTCATCGGTTTGTCCGTGAGACTTTGTGCATAGGTAATCCACTCTACCGTTATCGATTTTGGTCTGCTGACATCCCCGAAAATGATAGGAGGTTTGACGCATCTGCTTCCATAGCTTTGCACCCACCCATTTTGGCTGAATGTCACCCCTTCAAGAAACTCGCCGAAATACTCAACCATATCGTTTCTCTCAAACTCACCATGCACCAAAACATCAAGACCGATATCTTCTTGCACTTTGACGCAGTGTGCAATCTGCTCTTTGATCTTCTCTTTGTACTTCTCTTCACTCAACGAACCATCTTTGTAAGCTTTCCTGATAGCTCTGACCTCTTTCGTTTGTGGAAAACTTCCAATTGTCGTAGTCGGCAAGATCGGATATCCGAGGATCTCATGCTGAAGCTGGAGTCTCTTTGTTGCCGGCATAGATCGCTCACACTGTTCCTTGTTGAGGTTTGCAAGTCTGCTTTGAACATCTTTGTTGTGAATCTGTGTAGAGCTCTTTCTTGTTTCGTTTGCTTTTTTATTTGCTTCCAAAAGTGCTTGATCATCATCTCCAAGCTCTTTTGATCTATAGAGTTTGTCAATGAGACGAAGTTCACCTAGCTTCTCTTTTGCAAAAGCGAGCCATGTCTTTATGTTGCTGTCCAGTTTTTCTTCATATTCCAAAGTATATGGAACGTGCAAAAGTGAGCAGCTTGTTGAGACGACGAGCTGGTCCTTGTCTATCGGGAGTGCGTTTAAAAATTCCACTTTCTTCTCTATATCACTCACCCAGATGTTTCTACCATCAACTACGCCGGCGATAAGTTTTTTTCCACTTTTTGCGATTCTTTCAACAGATTCGATATTTTTAGGACCATGTACAAAATCGAGACCAATTCCATCAATGGAGGTATCAACGAGTATTTGGACAGCTTCATTTGCATGCTCAAAATAGGTCACAACAAAAAGTTCGAGATCATTTGCCATTAAGGTCTCATACGATTTTTGTAATGCCTCAAGCATTTTTTCATCAGGATCTCTCACCAATACCGGCTCATCGAGCTGAATGGTCTTTACGCCAATGTTTTCCAGTATATTTAACGCTTCTTGATAGATTGGCAGAAGTCTATCTAGAAGATCGAGTGGATTTGAGCCATCACTCGTTCTTGAAAGAGCCAAGAATGTCACCGGTCCTATGAGGTTAACCTTTGTCTCTATCCCCAATGCTTTAGCCTCTTGATATTCGCTTATTGCTTTATCTAAATTAAGAGAAAATGTTTGATCTTTATGAAGAATCGGTACGAAATAGTGATAATTTGTATTGAACCATTTCGTCATTGCAAGTGCTTTATGCGTTTTATCACCTCGAGCCATCGCGAAATAGCGATCCAACCCATCTAAATCTTTGTACTCCTCAGGTACAGCTCCTACCATGACAATAGCGTCAATCATCTGATCATAAAAACTAAAATCGTTGGAACTGATAAACTCAATTCCCGCCTCTTTCTGATAATTCCAATGCCGCTTTCGAAGAGTTTTTGCAACTTCTTGCAGTTCATTTAACGTGATCTCTTTATTCCAATACTTTTCCAAAGCAAACTTTAACTCTCTTTTTTCACCAATTCTTGGAAATCCTGTTACATATGGCATATCTTCTCCTTCTTTTTTTATAGTTTGTAGTAATGCGTTAGTAGAACTAAAAAGAAGGAGGAGCGATACCGGTTTTGGTGTAGCGACATTTGCAAGGCGGAGGTTTTTTTATACGAGAGAGACGCAAAACTTTATGAGCCAAACATGCAAAGAAGAGATTGCAATAGCAAGGTTTCGAACCCTCTTCGCGCTCATTTTCGATAAATTGCTCTTCAATCGGCTCATCCGGTGGAGGCTCACTTTTTTTATCAAGTTTATGAAACATTACAAAATATCTGCAACGAACAGCCTCTTTTTGGAGTGTTACGGCATTGACAGTAGCTGTAATGGCAGTGAGCCGAAAATAGTTTTTTCCAAAACCTTTAGCGACCAAGCAGCCACCTCTCAAGGATTTTTTGTGCGGCAATAGAGTCTATTTTTCCGTCTTTTTTGTGTTTTATGACACCTTTTGTTGCTTCCTTCGCTTCATGGGAGGTAAACCCTTCATCCACAAATTCCACAACGCCATCAAAATCCAACAAAGAGACAAAATGGGCAATACGCCTTTGCATCTCCTCTTTTGAGCTGCCATCTGGTATGCCAACAATCAGCGTATCGATATTCCACTCTCGTAAAAAACTACTCACATCACAAGCAGCTTGATTTCTACTTTTTCGCAAAATTGGATTTTGAGGCAATACTATTTTGCCATCAAGACAGATTGCAGTACCTATTCGCTTCAGACCCACGTCAATTGCTGCAATCCTATTTGCCAAGGCAAAACTCCCCAAACATTTTATCAAGTAGTTCAGAGCTCTCCATCGGCCTTGTTATTGAGCCAATAGCGGTAATTGCTTCATTGATATGAAAAGCAAAAATCTCCAGCTCTCCCATCTCCAAAGGTATCTTTGCTGCATTAATTGCCTCAAGTGCCTTAGTTACAGTATCTATCTGTCGCCTTGAGACTAGCAAAATCTCTTCGGTATTTGCATAACTATCGAGAATTGTTTGGAGCTTTTTAATAAGCGGTGAAATATCTTGCTTGACACTTAGCTCTATTGGTTCAATATCTTCGATAGTTATCTCCTTACCAAGATCGATTTTATTCAAAATAACTATAATGTCTTTTTCATTTTTGTATCGTTGAATAAGATCAATAATTTTTTGATCTTCACTCTCAAGTGGCTTGCTTGCATCAAACATTGCTATGACAATATCACTCTCTTCAATTGCTTTGATACTACGCTCTACACCTATTCGCTCAATCGTATCTTGTGCCTCACGAATCCCAGCAGTATCTACAAAACGCACAAGATGCGAGCCAATTCTGACACTCTCTTCTATCGTGTCCCTTGTAGTGCCAGCAATATCACTCACAATAGCACGCTCATAATTCAAAAGGGCATTGAGCAAAGAGCTCTTGCCAGTATTTGGTTTGCCAATAATGGCAACTTTAAATCCTTCGATAAGCCCCTCTCGACGTTTACTTGATTCAAGTATTTTTGCAAGATTTTTGCTAATAGTTTCAAGTTGGTTTTGCATCTGCTCTTGCAAATCTACTGGTAGATCCTCTTCAGCATAATCGATATTGACTTCCACATAGGCAAGAATGCGTATGAGCTGCTCTCTCACCTCTTCTACGAAGCTAGCTAGCTCACCTTTAAGTTGACGTGCTAATATTTTTGCAGCATCTTCACTTTTAGCTTCAATAATTTTTGCAATCGCCTCAGCTTCGCTTAAATCTATTTTCCCATTTAAAAAGGCTCTTTTACTAAACTCTCCAGGCTCTGCAAGTCTTGCACCATGATGCAAAAGGGTTCTAAGAACCATATCGGCTACTATGATGCCACCATGACACTGAAACTCTACAATATCTTCGCCTGTGAAGCTATGAGGAGCTTTAAAATATATAACAATGGCTTGATCTATTATCTCATCTTGATAGTTATAAAGAGTACGCAGATGTGCAAAACGTGGTTTGAGTGCTTTTTTTGTTATTTTTTGTGCAATTGCGAGCGCCTCAGGACCACTGAGACGCACTATTGCAATGGATCCTACTCCATGAGCTGTTGCAATAGCAGCAATAGTATCAGTTTTTTCTAAATTCATTGACTATGATATATTTTTCACCATTTCTTTCACGAATTGCTACATATTTTTCAGGAAAAGCTTCACGAAGCTGACGCAAAGCTATCTGTATTAGCACACCATCGAGTGGTTTTGTCTGCCCTTTTCCCTCTTTTTTGATTCTTTCAATCACAGGTATGAGATAGTTGCGTATCATCTCTTCTTGCGTCTTTAAAAATTCAGCTATTTCTAACCGTATCTGCAAATTATATTTTGGATTTATCCAATTAAAAAGCATATAAGAAAGGGCTTTGTAGCGATATCCCTCTTTTCCTATAAGTAAAGCTGCATCTTCACCACTAAACTCGATGAGAAGTGTATCTTGACTATATGGCTTGACCTCTATTGGTTCTAGACCAAAACAGATATTTTTAAAAAGTTCATTGAGCTCAGATTGAACCTCTTGGGCTATTTGTTCAAGATCTTTTTTTTCTTTATAGAAATTATCAAAAATCTCTTCTTTTGGCTTTTCGATTTTTGGCAATACCTCTTCTACTTTTGGATGTTCAGACTCTGATTCACAACGAACGAGGATAATAGCATTTTTCTTTCCAATACCAAGAATCCCTTTTGAGGGATGCTGCAGTACTTTGATATCAAGATCGTTAATAGAGCAAGAGAGTTGCTCTGCTGCTTTCTTATATGCTTCTTCTAGTGTAGGTGCCTCAATTTTAATAGGATCTGACATATTTTATCCTTCTTTACTTACTTTGCTAAGCTTTTTAGCTTCAAAAATCTTATTTACAATGAGCTGCTGGATAATTGAGAGAATATTGTTTGTAAACCAGTAGAGCGTAAGTCCTGCTGGGAATGTCAAGAAAAAGAATGTAAAAACAATTGGTAAATAGGTAAAAAGTTTTTTCTGCATAGGATCAGTAATCGTAGTAGGTGTAAGTTTTTGATGAATAAACATTGTAATACCCATCAAAATTGGTAATACAAAATAGGGATCTTTTACACTCAAATCTGTAATCCATAAAATCCAAGGAGCACCTTTGAGCTCAATTGCATTAAGCAGTACTCTATAAATAGCAAAGAAAACTGGAATTTGCAATAGCATTGGCAAACATCCGCCCATAGGATTCGCCCCATGCTTTTTGTAAAGTTGCATCATATGGGCATTCATTTTTTGTGGATCACCTTTATATTTTTGCTGAATCTCTTTAATTTTTGGTGCAAGGTCTTTAAGCTTTTGCATAGAGAGCATTCCTTTGAGTGTCAAAGGAAAGAGAATAATACGAATAATGATAGTCAAAACAACAATCGCCCAACCCCAATTACCAACAAAATGATAGAGTGCAAGAAGTGCTTTAAACATCGGTTTTGCAATGAATGTAAAAAAGCCATACTCAATTACATCAGTAAGCTCTGGATTAATTGCCTTGAGTGTTTCGTACTCTTTTGGACCAAAATAACCATTTACTTGAAAATTACTTGAACCTTGAACAAAAAGAATAGGATTCTCTTCGCTATCTTTTGTTACAACAACATTGAGTCCGTTTTTCAAGTCATAGAAAAATGTTGTATAGTATCTATCAAAAGCTGCTGCAATTTTTGCTTTTTTAAAGACTTCAGTACCTTTTGCATCACCATCTTCTATGATAGTTATTGTATTGTCTGCTTCTTTTATTAAAGCTCCATGGAGTGTATACCCATCTACTCTCACATTTGGTCTGTATCCAGGTGAAATATAGTAGTCCTCATTTTTAGTTAAAGATATATTTGCGCTGTAGTGTCCGTCAGGATAGATAGTAATCTTTTTTATAACTTTCACTGTAGCAAGATCTTGCTTGAGTACAATTGTTGTTGGCTCTTTTAAAGAGATCTCTTTTGGCCCTTCATAGCTATATGGCGTTTTAAATGACTTTTCATTGAGTGATGCATCACTAAAACGTATCTCTAAAGGTTTTGGCAGCTTATTTTCATCGAAAAGTCTAATCTGTGCTCCAGATTCGTTTTTATATTTTTTCTCTTCCAGTATAACTTGAGAAACACGGCCTAAAGAGTCGATAAAGAGATCAAATTTTTGTGAAGTAATTTTTAGTAGCTGCTCATTCTTTGCGGTATGACCTTGAGAAGGAGCCTCCATTTTGTTGCTATCTGCTTGCACAGGTGCAGCAGTTTGAGATTTTGCAGGAGCTTCAATTTTTGTTGAAGTTTTATTGTTGTCAAGATTTTGCTTGAGATTTTGCGGCATAAAGAAATAATCGTATACGATAAACACTACTAAAGAGATAATTGTTGCAAGTAACACCCGTTGATTTGTACTCATATTCTCTAACATATACTACCTTTTAAAATTTTTTATGAGGAAATATTTAGAACCATTTTTTGGAACAAGCCAATATTTAACAGTGATTTTTTTATAAGAAGCATTGTTTATACTCTTTCGTACCGTGGGATAATCTATTCCACCAGAAAAGAGTTGATTACATCGAAGTATACGCAAAGTAGTATCAAAAAGAGCTTTAAAAATATTATCTTGCTCTATTTTCCATACTGCATATTCGGAGCATGTTGGATAGTATCTGCAGCTCCCATAGGAAAGGAGTGTAAATACCTTTTGGTACACTTTTAATAAGAAAAGAAGACTCTTTTTCACCATTTACGTCTCTTTATACGATTCAGGATATTTTGCATCACCTGATCTAGTCTTTTAAAATCTATTTCAAGTATCTTCTGCTTAGCAACAAAAACATATTCGCCAGTCGGAAACTGCTCAAAATTTTTTATAAAAAGAGCTTTGAGAACTCTTTTTGCTCTATTTCTTTTTACAGCTTTTCCTACTTTTTTGCTTGCAACAAATCCGACTTTTGTATTTTTATTGTGTAAATAAAAAAGAACAAAAAATGGAGTGTGAAAAACCACTCCTTTTTTATATACAACGTCAAACTCTCTTTTTGTTTTGAGAGTTTGCACTCCTTTTATACTGCCAATCTTTTTCTACCTTTTGCACGTCTTGCATTTATAACTTTTCTACCATTTTTACTTTTCATTCTCACTCTAAAACCGTGCGTTCTTTTTCTTCTCGTATTATGCGGTTGGTATGTTCTTTTCATTCGAATCCTTTAAGATAAAATTTTGGTGGTTAAGTTTACTAAAAAAGAGCTTAAATTCTTTTAAATGTCTTCCAATAAAACACCAATAATATCGCTCATTGTGATTATTCCATATAATTCATTATCATCTACAACTAAAACTCTTTTGATACTATGGCTTACCATCATTTTTGCAACATACCTCATCTCTAATTTTCTTGTCACACTAATAGCCGGAATTGTTGCTATATCGTAAACATTCAAAAGATCAATATCCCCCTCCTGAGCAACAATTGCTTGGAGAATATTTTTGAATGTCAAAAGTCCATAAGCACCATTAGGTGAATTTTTATCGACAATTACAGATTTAATATTATGCTTCTTCATTAGCTCAAGAGCTTTTCTCACCGAATCTAATTGATCTACAATTATTAGCTTTTCTTTTGGTGTCATAATCTCTTCGACTAACATTTGTTCTCCTTTTTAAAATCTAAAGAATCGTTTTAATTTCACTCTCAAACTTATGCAATTCTTCCTTATTAATTCCTACAACATGTTCTAAAGGAAGAGTAAAAATAATAGAACTATTTTCGGTATCTTCAACATTCAATTCATTTTTCAATGCTCGCAAAACTTTCAAAGAGAGTTTTCTTGGCAAAATAAAGAGTAAAATTGACATAGCTTCTTCCAGAGTGACTCCAAAAAAAATCTTTTTCTCTTTAAGCCCTATATTTTTGCCACTTATTATTGTCACAGCTCCAGCACCGGCATTTTTAGCAATCTCTACTCCCTTCTCTTCCATCTCATTTGGAATAATTGCAACAAGTGCTACAAATTTCATCAGTTTTCCTTTCTTTTAAATTCAGCATATATTCCATATCCCATAACGGTAATCATTGGAAAAAGCGAAGCAAATGCTATAAGCCCAAACCCATCAATTAAAGGATCTCTTCCTGGAATATTTTGTGCAAGACCTAAACCAAGAGCAGCTACCAATGGCACTGTAACAGTAGATGTTGTAACACCTCCGCTATCATACGCTATTGGAATAATATATTTTGGTGCAAAATATGTTAGGAGAATAACAACAATATATCCTACAATTATGTAGTAGTGTATCTCTCCACCTGTTACGATTCTATATGCTCCCAAAGCTATTCCAATTGCAACTCCTAAAGCTACAAAGACTCTTAGAAGTAAGGAGTTGATTCTATTTTCACTCACCTCTTGTGCTTTTATAGCTATAGCTAAGAGTGCAGGCTCAGCCATAGTTGTAGAAAAGCCGATTAAAAAAGCAAAGAGATATATCAAAAATATTTTTCCAGTAGAGGTAAGTTGAAATGCAAGTGTCTCACCTATTGGAAAAAGTCCAATCTCAAGTCCTAAGATAAAGGCATAGAGTCCAATGATAACTAAAAGTATCCCAAAAGATATTTTATACAAATGTGGTAGTGGTCTTTTAATAATTATGTATTGAAAAAAGAAAATTACACCTAAAATTGGCAAAATGTCTTTCACAACTGCGATTAAATCAAAGAATATCTTTTTTATATCAAAATGACTCTCTTCAACAACTTCTTGGGTTATAGCTTTTGCAATTGTGATTATCTCAGTATTTTGGGAGCCAAAGTGCGAAGCGATTATTCCATAAATTTGGACAAATATCATAGGCGTTAAAGAAGCAAAAGCGATAAGTCCAAATCCATCAATTACCGGATTTCTCCCTTTAATACTAGTAGCAAGTCCAATACCAAGAGCTGCAACTAGAGGGACGGTAACTGTAGAAGTTGTTACACCTCCACTATCGTATGCAAGCCCAACAATCTCTTTAGGCGCAAAAAAGGTAAGAAGTACGACCAATATATACCCTACAATAATATAGTATTGAATAGGATGACCAACAATAATTCTAAAAACTCCTAAAGCTATAGCAAAACCAACAGAAAGCGCCACTGTAAGCCTCAAAATAAATGCATCAATTTTTCCTTGACTAATAACTTCAGATTTTTGCGCTATAGCAATAAGGGCTGGCTCAGCAATCGTTGTTGAAAATCCAATCAAAAATGCAAAAAGCAAAAGCCAAAAGAGACTACCTTTTTTAGCAAACTCAATTGCAAGATTTTCACCGATAGGAAATATTCCAAGCTCCAAGCCTCGTATAAATACAGCTAGTCCAAAAGCAACTATGATAAGACCTATAACGATTGAGAGGGAGTTTTGAGGAACCTGTCCAATAATAAAAAATTGAAAAATTGCAACAACTACAACAATTGGCAAGAGATCTTGAAAAGAGTTTTTTAAATCTTGAAAAAATATACGAAGAATCTCCATACAAATTCCTCAGTTTATAAAAATAATATTATTTAGATTTTACATAGAAAGAGAGCTCTAAAGTGGAGTATTCAAGCTATAGAAGAGGTAAATTACTAAGATTGTTACAAATTAACAACCTACCAAAAGGTAGGCTGTTGTATTAGACTCTTTGTCCATTTACATAAACGACTACCTGATCGCCTTCGGCATCAAACTTGACACTATCGCCCTCTTGCACTTTATCTTCTAAGATAAGCTCAGCCAATGTATCTTCTACGATTTCATAAAGTGCTCGTTTGAGCGGTCTAGCACCATATACTGGATCAAACCCCGCTTTTGCTACAAGCTTTTTAGCACTCTCAGTTAGCTCGATCTTGATATCTCGCTCTTTAAGTTTTTCTTGAATTCTTGCAAACATGATATCTACAATTTTGACAATCTCTTGCTCACCAAGAGGATTGAATATCACGATATCATCAAGTCGGTTCAAGAATTCCGGTTTGAAATAGCGTTTCAATTCATCTTTGACCGCTTTTTCTCTATCTTCAGGATCTTTAAACTCCATAATCTTATCGCTAGCAATGTTACTTGTCATGATGATGATAGTGTTTCTAAAATCGACTGTCACACCTTTGTTATCAGTAAGGCGTCCATCATCAAGTACTTGCAACAAAATATTAAATACATCTGGATGCGCTTTTTCTATCTCGTCAAAAAGCACGACGCTATATGGTTTTCTACGTACCGCTTCAGTAAGCTGACCACCCTCTTCATATCCAACATATCCTGGAGGTGCACCAACAAGGCGGCTCACTGCATGTTTTTCCATATATTCACTCATGTCAATTCTAATAAGTGATTTTTCGGTATCAAACAAGAATCTTGCTAATGTTTTGGCAGTCTCTGTTTTACCAACCCCCGTTGGTCCTAAGAACATAAAGCTACCAATTGGTCTGTTGGTATCAGAAAGCCCTGCTTTGTTTCTTTTAATTGCTCTTGCCACCGCTTTAATGGCTGCATCTTGACCAACCACATATTTTTTAAGTTCATCTTCAACATGCAAGATTTTCTCTTTTTCGCTCTGGAGCATTTTAGTAACAGGAATACCTGTCCATTTGCTTACAATCTTGGCAATCATCTCTTCATCAACAGCGTTTTTTAGAAGCGTTCCAGCCTCTTGCATTCTATTCCACTGCTCATTGAGCTCTTCAAGCTTTTTCTGCAACTCTGGAATTTCGCCATACTCAATTTTTGCTGCTTTTTCAAAGTCACCTTCACGTTTCGCTTTTTCTGCATCTGCTTTTAAGCGCTCAATTTTTTCTTTGATTTCAGCTATCTCTTTGAATATTTTCTTTTCTGTTTCAAATTGCGCTTCAAGCTGTCGCTTTTTCTCTTCTAAGTCTGCTAGCTCTTTTTCAATTTCAGCAAGACGCTCTTCATTCTTCTTGCTCTCTTCCATCATGAGAGCCTCTTTTTCAACCAAAAGCTGCTGGATTTGGCGTTTAACTTTGCTAAGCTCAAACGGCTCAGATTCAATCTGCATTTTCAGTTCAGCCGCCGCTTCATCTATGAGGTCGATAGCCTTATCTGGCAAATATCTATCAGTTATATACCTGCTAGAAAGTTTTACTGCTGCCACAAGTGCACTATCAAGAATCTGTACATTGTGGTGCGCTTCAAGGCGTTCTCTAATACCACGTAAAATCTGCAACGCTTCATTGATGTTAGGCTCCTCGACTTTCACTGGTTGGAAACGTCTTTGAAGTGCTGCATCTTTTTCAAAATATTTTCTGTATTCTTTCAACGTAGTTGCACCGATTGTATGAAGCTCTCCTCGTGCAAGAGCTGGTTTGAGGATGTTTGCTGCATCCATACTTCCTTCACTGGCACCCGCTCCAACAATTGTATGGATCTCATCGATAAAAAGGATAATATTTCCAGCATTTTTTACCTCATCTACAACAGCTTTAAGTCTATCTTCAAACTCACCTCGATATTTTGCACCTGCTACAAGTGCAGTCATATCAAGAGCAATTACGCGTCTATTTTGTAGACTCAAAGGCACCTCTTTATTCACAATTCTTTGTGCTAATCCTTCAACGATAGCTGTCTTACCAACACCTGGCTCACCAAGCAAAATTGGGTTGTTTTTTGTTTTTCTAATCAAAATCTGCATAACTCTATGGATCTCTTCATCTCGACCAATAACTGGATCAAGTTCACCCTCTGCTGCTTTTTTTGTTAAATCTATCCCATATTTTTCAAGTGCTTCAAGTGTCTCTTCAGCAGTTTGTGATTCTATTTTTTTACCACCTCGCATAGCCTCAAGAGTCTTTTTAAGCTCAAAGAGATCTACATATTTTCCAAGTACCTTTTTAAATACTGGATTGTCCATATTTGCTTCGATCCATGTATCGACTGCAAGGTACTGATCGCCATTGCGAACCATCAAACCTTCTGCTTTTTGCAAACTCTCAGCGAGATTTCGTGAGATTTTTATATTCTCTTTTGTGATGGATGATACTTTTGGCAGTCTATCAGCAGCACTCTTTGCTTCAAGCTCAATAGCAGCTTTGTCAACTCCCATTTTATTGAGGGCTTGATTGAGAATTGAGCTTGTATCTGTTAAAAGCGCCCATAACATATGAGCTACATCTACTTCAGGATTTTTATTATGTAGCGCTAGACTGACTGCACTATCTAACGTCTCTGTCATTTTGTGCGTTAGCTTCTCAAAAATATTGCTCATATTTTCTCCTTTTTAGTTTGTTTATATTATAATATCTTAGTCATTGGTTGTCAAATTTATTGATTTAGTAACCAAAATATTTCTAAAAAGAATCTTATCATAATAGTATAAAATTCTTTGATACTTTAGTAGCACTACAAAATGGTAACACCATAAAAGGATACTATATTTAGCCAATTTTTAGTATTTATTCCATATAATAATTGCTCTAAATAAATTATAAGAATGCGGGAGCAATAAAACATGAAAAAATCCCAACCCTTCATTATAGGTGCAGCCGCTGCGCTTATGATATCGAGTTCTCTTATCTTTGCTCGCAGCGACTACGATGCAAATATAACAGCAAAACTTCAAGCAATTGCAAAATTTACTAAAGTAGTCAATACTGTTGAAAAGTATTATGTAGATCCACTTACAATTGAAAAGATTATTGAAAAATCGATTGCTGGCCTTTTAAGTAATCTTGACGCACATTCAGCCTATCTTGATAAAAAACATTTTAAAGAGTTGCAAATCCAGACATCTGGAGAGTTTGGAGGACTTGGTATAACAGTCGGAATGCGTGATGGTGCACTAACAGTTATAGCTCCTTTAGAAGGAACACCTGCAGATAAAGCAGGGCTCAAAGCAGGTGATATAATTCTCAAAATAAATGATAAGTCAACTCTTGATATGACTCTTGATGAAGCAGTCAACCTTATGCGAGGAAAGCCTGGTACTAAAATCAAACTCACTATTTTTCGTAAAGGTGAAGCAAAGCCTTTTGTTGTTGAAATCACCCGTGATATTATCAAAGTCAAGTCTGTCTATGCAAAACGTATCCTCAAACCTGAATATCTCTACATCCGTATAACCAACTTTGATAAAAAGGTTGTAAAAGATGTACAAAAGATACTCAAGCAAAATAAAAATAATAAAGGCATTGTTATAGATTTGCGTAATAATCCAGGAGGGCTTCTCGATCAGGCTGTAGGGTTATGCGATCTTTTTATCGATAAGGGAATAATCGTCTCCCAAAAAGGAAGAGTAAAAAGTGAAAACAGAGTTTATACTGCTCATAGCACAGGTACTATCAAAAACATACCTTTAGTAGTTCTTGTTAATGGTGGAAGTGCAAGTGCAAGTGAGATTGTAAGTGGTGCATTACAAGATCATCACAGAGCCGTAATAGTTGGTGAGAAAACATTCGGGAAAGGTAGTGTACAAGTCATTTTGCCAATAGATAAAGATGAAGCTATTAAACTTACAATTGCACGCTACTACTTGCCAAGTGGACGTACTATCCAGGCAAAGGGCATTACGCCTGACATTATTGCTTATCCAGGAAAAGTACAAAAAAAAGAGGATGAGTTTGCTATCAAAGAGGCTGAACTCAAAGCGCATCTCAAAAGTGAACTTGAAAAAATTGATGGGAAAAAGCCTAAGAGTAAAAAAGAGAATAAAAAAGATAAGAATATCATAGATGAAGAAAAACTCTATAATGACGCACAGCTCAAAGAGGCTTTCGATATTCTCAAAGCATTAATAATTGCAAAGGAGTCTAAGTGAAAAAACGTGAACTACTTTATGAAGGTAAAGCCAAAAAAATTTATAAAACCAATGATGAAAATCTCTTCATTGCAGAATTCAAAGACGATCTCACTGCCTTTGATGCCCAAAAAAGAAGCCAAGCACAAGGAAAAGGTGCACTTAATTGTCAAATAAGCGCACATCTTTTTAAGCTCCTAGAAAATCATGGTATTAAAACGCATTTTGTTGAATGTATCAGCGATCATGAAATGGTTATTAAAAAAGCAGATATGATTATGATTGAAGTTGTTGTAAGAAACATTGCAACTGGCTCTTTGACAAAACGGTTAGGCATACCTGACGGGACTGTGCTGCCTTTTGCACTGGTAGAATTTTATTATAAAAATGATGAACTCCACGATCCTTTAATTAACGATGAACATGCTTTGATTTTGGAGCTTGTAGATCATGAAAGCGAACTTGAAGAGCTCAAGCGTCTTGGACGAGAAATCAATGTAGTACTCAAAAGCTTTTTTGACAAAGCCAACCTCAATTTAGTAGACTTCAAAGTAGAATTTGGCAAAGATAGTGAAGGCAATATTATTCTTGCCGATGAAATTAGCCCTGATAGCTGTAGATTTTGGGATAAAACGAGTGGAGAGAAACTTGATAAAGATCTTTTTCGCCACGATTTAGGTGACGTAAAAGTAGCATACGAAGAAGTACTCAATAGAATTCAAAAGGTAATGTCATGAAGGCTATAGTCAATATTCATCTCAAAGAGGGTGTTCTCGATCCTCAGGGAAAAGCGGTCAAACATGCATTAGGATCTCTAGGATTTCAAGATGTAGAAGATGTAAGAGTTGGTAAGCAGATAATTCTTACTCTCAAAGATGGTCTTTCTGCAGACGAGGCAAAAAAAGAGGTAGAAGAGATGTGTGAAAAACTTCTTGCCAATACTGTTATAGAAGATTATACGATAGAGATAGTACAATGAAAGTAGCGATTATCAGATTTCCGGGAACAAACTGCGAATTTGATACAGAGTATGCGTTTAATATCATTGGAGCAAAAACAACAATAGTCTGGCATAAAGATCAAACACTTCCTAAAGATATAGATCTTGTAGTTCTTCCTGGTGGATTTAGCTATGGAGACTATCTCAGAAGTGGCGCAATAGCAAGGTTTAGTCCAATCATGCAAGCTGTACAAGAGTTTGCCAAAAAAGGTGGCTATGTATTGGGTATATGTAATGGCTTCCAAATTCTCTTAGAATCCCATCTGCTTCCTGGAGCCATGAAGCGTAATGAAAATCTTCACTTTGTCTCCAAGTTTCAATATATTAAAGTACTTTCTAACAATAATAAATTTCTCTCATTACTGGAAAATGGAGAGATTCTCAATATTCCTATCGCGCATGCGGAAGGAAACTATTATGTTCAAGAAGAGATACTTAAAAGTATGTATGATAACGATCAAGTGATTTTACAATATTGCGACAAAAATGGGGAGTATGATAATCCAAACGGAAGTGTTGATGCTATAGCTGGTATATGCAATAAAGAAAAAAATGTTTTTGGACTCATGCCTCATCCAGAGAGAGCCTGTGAGAAGATTCTTGGTAGTGAAGATGGAATAATGATGATTAAAGGATTTATGTATTAGAGTACTTGTCTATTTTCTCGTTATCTCTTCTACAACAATCATGTTATATGCTTCGGCTATTCTAGCCGAATGGCATAAAATCCCTCAGACAGTTTTTTTGCGCCAAATAGTCCCTGTAACTATCCGCTATCTTAATTCCGATGCAGAAAATAATGTTTCATTTACTTTTATAAATGAGCAAAATGTCTCTTTGCGCGCCATGCAAGAGTCTTTGATTCAAGATGAACTTTATCACTACAAAACACTCTATTTTAAAATTCTTGGTATGCACGCTAAACTTCCCGATATTATCCTTACAACACAAAACTATACTGCCACATTGCAAGGTCTGCCTTTACAAGTAAATAATCTTAACTATCCTCGCGATTTTTGCAATGTGCTGGCTAAAAATCTTCACATAACTCAACACAAAAGTGTGCAATTTAACCAACATGTTAATCTTGTTGTCATGAAACTTGAAGGCAATATGAGTAATTTGGAAGATTTTGCTATCCCTTATGCACAAAAAGGTGAAATTAAAGAGATCAATAAAAGCTTTCCTGTTGCACAAATCATATATTATGCATTTATACCTGCAGATATCAATGAGCTAAAAATGAGCTATTTCAATACAGACAAAAGAGAGTTTCAAAAGCTCTCTTTTCCTATCAAAGTAAAAGATGAAATTGTCAGTACACAATCAGACATTAATCCTGCTGAAGATAAGAACAAAACACTTAAAATAACTATTTTTGTTACACTGGGAGTAGTATTACTTTTGCTAGCTTTTTGGCTACGTTCGATTTTCAATGCTCTCTTAGCACTACTTGCATTTTTTTATGCTGGATATCTCTCTATGCCAATGCAAAGGGTCTGCTTAAAAGAAAATAGCAAAATCTATATACTCCCTACAAAAAATAGCACAATTTTTCGCATCAATCACCATCGACAAAAATATATCAAACTCAACGAAGTATCCGGCTATGTAAAAATAGAGTTAGAAAACAATAAAGTAGGATGGGTAAAATATGAAGATCTTTGCCAAAATTAGAGGTATTTATGCAGCACTTGTAATATTAATTATGGTAACTCTTAACATCTTGGCATTTTTACTTTTTCCCAAAAACCATTACAAAAAACTCAAAACACTCTTCACCCTTGCAATCTTACAACTCCTTGGTATCAAAGTAGTAACAGAAGGCAAACCAGATCCTACAGTAAAAATGATTATTATGAACCACTCAAGCCTCATTGATATTCCAGTAATCGAAGCAACATTTCCTTATGATATGGTATGGATTGCTAAAAAAGAGCTTTTTGATACTCCATTTTTTGGCCTTTTACTCAAACTTCCTGAAAATATTCGCCTTGATAGAGAAGATCGTAAATCTCTCGTTCATCTTCTCAAAGAATCAAAAACTAAAAGTCAAAATAAAATAATTGCTATCTTTCCTGAAGGTACACGTGCTAGAGGAGACAGGCTATTGTCATTCAAACCGGGAGCAAAGATCATTGCTGAAAAACTCCATCTCAAAGTGCAACCTGTCGTCATCGTTTGCGCAAGGGCAAGATTTGATAGCAAGAATCTTGAACTCAATCCTGGCATTATCAAAGTAAAATATTTACCAAGCTTCACACCGGATCCTCAAACTGACTGGCTGAGAGATCTGCGCAGCAAAATGCAAGAGATAATAGATAGTGAGCGTGCTACTCTTTGCCCAACGCAATAATACGATCACTACACCACTGAGCAAGCGCCAAATCGTGTGTAATGAGTAAAATCCCTACTCTATCAAGATAGCGCAGTAGCAGCTTCATCACTTTAAGACTTGTGATATTATCCAAGGCACTTGTAGGCTCATCTGCTAAGATGAGTTTTGGCTTCATCATCATAGCACGGAGTATTGAGCAGCGCTGCAGTTGCCCACCAGAGAGTTCATGAGGAAGCTTATATAAAAGCTTTGGATCGATATCCATTTGTAAAGATAGCTCTTCAATGCCACTGATATCACAAACATCAGAAATTTGATCTACTATTTTATACGTAGGATGAAAAGAGGTATAGGGATCTTGAAAAATTACACTAAAAGATTCCTTTTTAATCGTTCCACTCATTGGCTTTAAAAAACCTGCAATCAATTCAAAAAGTGTACTTTTTCCTATACCACTCGGTCCTACAATAGAGACTATCTCTCCCTTTTTCACCTCCAAAGAGAAATCTTGAAAGAGAAGTTTTTCTTGGGAATAACCAAAGGTGAGATGCTCTATTTTTAAAACACTCATGCTTTTTTTACAAATTCGCTTTTAAGCTTCATAGCTCCAAATCCGGGAACTTTACAATCAATATTATGATCTCCTTCACAAAGACGTATATTTTTGACTTTCGTTCCCCCTTTAATAGATCCACTTGCACCTTTGACTTTGAGATCTTTAATCACAATTACATCATCACCATCTTGTAAAATATTTCCGTGGGCATCTTTAACTATAAGTCCTTCTTCTTTTTTCTCAATATCCTCTTTTGTGAACTCATATCCACACTCTGGGCATATAAGCAGTTCTCCATCTTCATAGACATATTCACTACCACATTTTGGACATTTTGGTAAACTCATAATTCTCCTTTTTTGATGTAATTATACTTCAAAAGCAAAGAAAAATCTCTTTTTATTGCAAAGGTTTCAAAGAAAATCGAAAAACAGATCCTTTACCGTATTCGCTCACAATCTCCAGCTTTGTATGATGGAGCTGTAAAATATACTCCGTAATATAAAGCCCAAGTCCCATGGAGTTATCCCAACTTTGACGCACTCTGTAAAACTTTTTGGTAAGTTTCTTTATCTCCTTTTCCTTTATCCCAATTCCCCTGTCTATAACCTCCAAATAATCATCTTTGATACGCACCACAACCGCAAGCTCAGAATATTTCAAAGCGTTATCCAAAAGATTAAAAAGCACAGTTTCTATCATTTGCCTGTCTGCATAAACCATAAAAGGCTTGCATGCTATCTGAATTTCTCTATTTTTATAGCGCTGATGGATAAATTCAACCACCTTTTGCAAAGCTTCACACATATCAAAACGCTCTTTATGGGGCTGCAAAGAACCGCTTTCAAACTTCATAGCAAGAGCTAATCTATCAATCATATAGCTAATTTTCTGGCTTGCATTGTAGATCTTTTCAATAAATCTCTTTTGCAGTTTCTGCGGAACCTCCTCTTCCAAAAGAGTCTGAGCATATCCATCTATAACGGCAACGGGATTTTTAAACTCATGACTGATAGCGCTGATAAGTTCTGTTCGCTGTCTGGAGATCTGCTTGATTTTTTGCGTATAGCGCTCCTTTTTTGCTTCCCTTTTTTGAAGCCTCTTTGCAAGCTTTTGTAGATGCTTTGATAAAAGCTCAAACTCTTTGGCAAAAGAGACTTTTAAACTCTTTTCATACTCTTTGTGCCACAGAGCATCTACATAGTCTAAAATCTTTTGCACTTCAGCTTTAATTTTTTTGCTTAAAAAGAATGAAACCAACAAAGCTATAAATATAAAAAGGGCAAATATCGCCATAAAACGGATCCAAAGAGCTAAAAAATGCTCATTAATCTCTTGGAGCGGTTTAGCAAGACGCAAAAACTTTCCATTACCAAGCCTCTTGGCTACATACAAAAAGTCTTGGTGCAAAGTAGCTGAATACCTTACGCTCCTTCCCCACCCCTTTTTCATTGCCTCTTTGATTTCGGGGCGGTAAAGATGATTTTCCATACCCTGTGGATCAAAACGGCTCTCTGCAAGTACTTTGCCGCTGCTATCAATGAGAGTAACCCTTGCATGTACTTTTTTATCAATCTTTTTAACATCTATCTTTTCATCTAAAATTTTTAGAATAGTTTTAAGCTCATTTGTAAAGTTATCAATCTCTATCTGACAGATTCCATAGTAGCTAAAAAGACTTACCAAAATAAATAAAACGCCCAAAAGTGCCAAAAGATGGGAAAAAAAGATCTGATGAAGTCTTAGCATAGCTTATACCCAACTCCCCGTACCGCTTCGATGTAGTTTTTCTCTTTTTTTGGATCAATCTTTTCTTTAAGACGCTTGATTGCTACATTGACACTGCGCTCTTGTTTAATATCCCTCCAAACATGCTCCAAGAGATAATCTCTGCTGAGTACCTGACCTCTATTTTTTAAAAACACACTCAAAAGCTCAAATTCAAGTTTTGTCAGCTGCACCTCTTTGCCTTCAATAAAACATTTGTGCGAAGAAGGATGAAGCTCAATATCTCTATATTTCAAACTAGAAGCAAAGAGATCCGGACGGCTTCTACGAAGGACTGCTTGGATTCTTAGCAAAAGCTCATTAAAATTAAAAGGTTTTGTAATATAATCATCTCCTCCACGCATAAATCCCATCTCAATATCACTCTCACTATCTTTTGCCGTAAGGAAAATAACGGGGATGTCATATCCTTTATTGCGAAGATTTTTTACAAACTCGCTCCCCTCAACTCCCGGTAAATTTCTATCAACTAGCATCAAGGCTACATCTTCCTCTTCCAAAAAGTGCTCTACATTTTTTGTAGATAAAAACCCCTCTACTTCATATTCTTTAGAAAGACGAAACTCTAAAAGCTCTAGCAGATCTTCTTTGTCTTCAATAACGACAATTAAAGGTTTTGCCACTAAAAGCTCTCCAATTTTCCGCCCTTTTTGGCAAACAGCAGCAGTTTTGCAATTTCAACGGCTCTGTCTGCCGTGCGCTCAATTTTTCTTGCGGTAGATAGCACATTGAGATAATCTGCAATTTTCTTACTATCTTCACAAAGATCTGAGAGAAGCTCTTTTTCAAAAAGCTTAAATATTTCATCCGTTTTACTCTCTTCTACCATCGTTTTGCGATAAAGCTCCTCCCCATCTTCGCTTTCAATAATATCTAATGCAAACTCTATTGCCTTAATAGCAGTCTCATGCAGTTGAATAACATACTCATCGAGTTTTGAAAAATCGATTTTCTTTGCAATATGGCGCTTCATCGTTTTGGCATAAGTTTTGGCATAATCGCCAATTCGTACAATTTCATTAGTGAGTTTGATATAAGCAATTAGCTCTCTTAATTCACTCGCCTCCGGACCAAAAAGAGCAATGATTTTTACTACATCATTATCTATATCTCTTGCCTCTTCATCCATTGTTTTCACTAACTCAATAACTGCTTCAAACTCATCCAAATCTTTATTTTTAAAAGCACTGAGTGCTACTTTGTGGGCTGCTACAATCTTTTTTGTAGCATCTTGAACCACACTGTTGAGTCTTTTTACCCTTTGCTGATAGGTAGTAAGCATCCGTTTTACCCTCATTCTAATTTTTTAGGCATTATAATGCACAATTGTAACAAAACAGTTACACCTTGTAACCAATTTGTCATTTTTACTTTTTATACTTTCAATGTCAAAACCAAAAGGGAGAATGAATGAGAAGCATTGCAATAACAGCTCTTGCAGCAGCGGCAATCGCTACAAGCAGCTTTGCTGAACGTATTAACGGAGCAGGTGCCACGTTTCCAGCTCCACTTTACTATGCATGGGCATATAATTACTATAAGATAACTGGAAATCAAATAAATTATCAATCTATCGGAAGTGGAGGTGGCATTAAACAAATTAGTGCCAGAATTGTTGATTTTGGAGCTAGCGATAAGCCTCTCAAGCCAAAACAGCTTGATAAAAAAAGACTCTACCAATTTCCGGCTGTCATTGGAAGTATTGTAGTAGCTTATAATGTTCCAAATATTCCAGACAATCTTAAACTTGAAAACAAAGATGTCGCAAACATTTTTCTTGGCAAAATAAAATATTGGGATGATAAAGCAATTGCCGAAAATAATCCAGGTGTGAAACTTCCTCATAAAAAAATCGTTGTTATTCATAGAAGCGATGGCAGTGGAACAACATTTAACTTCACCTACTATCTAACGCATGTAAGCAAAGATTGGGCAAGCAATGCAGGAACAGGAAAAGCGGTTGATTGGCCTGTGGGACTTGGAGGCAAAGGAAATGAGGGAGTATCAAACCTTTTAAAACAAACCCCTTACAGTATCGGCTATATAGAGTATGCCTACAAAAAACAGAACAATTTCAAAGCTGCCACTTTGCAAACAGCAAGCGGCAAATGGGTAGCACCGACTGAAAAAAATTTCCAAGCAGCAGCTTCTCATGCAAAATGGAGTCCAAAAAACCACTTTTACCAAGTCTTGGCACTTCAGCCAGGTATTAACAGCTATCCAATAGTAGCTGGGACTTTCATTCTACTTCCACGGGAAAAAACTGCAACAAACAAAAAAGTAACAGCTTTCTTTGACTGGGCTTTTAGAAACGCAGATGAAGATGCAAAAAGATTGGGATATATTCCGCTTCCGGCATCCACAAAAGATATGGTCAGAAAATATTGGAAAATGCACAAAATTGCTCCCAAGAGCAAATAAAATATAAACTTGAATAAAAGGAAAAAATATGAAAAAAATAGCTTTGAGTTTATCGGCATTTGTAGCAACGTCTTTAATGGCTGGAACAATTACTCTTTATCAGGATAAAGACAGCGGTGCAATCTATACAAAACCTGGACCAAACAGAGTAAAGCTTGGCGATTTTATAAGTGTTCAAGATATGGCTAAGCAAAACCAAAAAATCCGCAATGAAATGACAAAAGAGATAAAGGGAACGAAAGTTTTTAGTAAGGTCCCAAAACTTAAAATTAACGGAGTCCATTACCTTGGATATCACTATACGGATTTCGATGATAAAAATAGAGCTGATAAGAGCACTTTTGAGACAAGAAGAAACTACTTGCAAGTAAAAGCCTACTGGAATAAGCACGCTTATGCAAGAATTACACTCGATACCCATCAACAAAATAATGGCGACTGGGTAGCAAGACTCAAATATGCATACCTCTATTTAAGCAACATTCTCCCCTTTACAGGCGTTGAATTTGGTCAGGTTCATAGACCTTGGATAGATTATGCTGAGCATCACGGATGGCTTTATAGAAGTATTTCCGAAACATTTGTCGAGACTCGCAATGCAGCACATGTAATTAATTCAGCTTCTCCTGGTATAAACTTTAAAACTAAAACAGACTACTTTACAAGCGAAATTGGACTATTCAATAACGGCGGATATCATAGCGTTAAAAGCGGAACTGGACAAAGCTTTGAGTGGCGCTTAACATATGAAGCTCTTGGAACTGGAAAAAAACACGTGCATGCAACAAGTGATGAGTGGCTCAATATCTCTTTTTTTGGACGCTATCTTACTGGGACAGATAACGGACAAAACAAAGATACCATTACAGGACTCCACGCTGTATATAATACTCCGATGTTTCTCATAGGTGGTTATTTGATGAAAGATGACAATAATGGCGGACCTCATGATGGAAAAGGTTGGAGCGTAAATGGAGAGTTTAGACCAATCCAAGATTGGAGCATTTTAGCCCGCTATGACCACTGGAAAGTAACTCCTGCAAGCAATATTGATTACACAAAGAAAAATATCATTGCGGGCGTGGCATATACTTATAATAAAAATGTGAAATTTATTGCAAATATTAATAAATATACTGATGATCAACCTAACAATAGCGACAAAATCGATTACCTCCTCACCGCTGAGGTACATTGGTAAGAGGCTTCCTCCTCTTACCATACTATTTTATTCTTGCTTTTCTTTACCTGCTTTGAATGTAACTGTTTTGTAATTTAGCTTTCTTATAATACATCCAAATTTTCAGCGGAGGCATCTGTGCAAAAAGCCATTGATTTAACATTTGAAAATTTAACAAAAATTGCGGCATTCTTTGTTCTTGTAGTCTTAGTAGCTATTTTTTGGATCCTCTTTCAAGAAGCCAAACCTGCTATTGAAGCTTTTGGCCTCAAATTTTTAGTCAACACTAAATGGGCTCCAAATCTCGAGATTTTTGGTGGAGTCCCTGCGATTTATGGCTCAGTAGTCTCTACTATTATCGCTATGGCTTTAGCAACACCTGTTGCTATCGGTGTGGCAATATTTCTTACTGAGATTGCTCCAAAATTCCTCAAAGCTCCTACAGGCATAGCTATAGAATTACTCGCAGCCATCCCATCTATAATTTACGGAATGTGGGGTCTTTTCTTTTTTGCTCCGATCATCCGCAATACTTTTGGAGGAAGCGGCTTGGGACTACTTACTGCCGGCATAGTGCTGGCGATTATGATTTTACCCTTTATGGCGGCAATTACAAGAGACAGTATGAATACAACATCAGATGTGCTTAAAGAGTCTGCATACGCTTTAGGAGCCACTAAGTGGGATGTAATCAAAGATGTAGTGTTGCCTTATGCAAAAGCGGGAGTTATTGGATCAATTATTTTAGCACTAGGACGAGCAATCGGTGAGACAATGGCGGTAACTTTTGTAATGGGAAACGTTCATAAAATCCCCAAAAGCCTTATTGAACCTGCAACATCTATTCCCGTAACTTTGGCCAATGAATTTACAGAAGCTGATGGAGATCTCTACTATGCAAGTCTTTTTTACTTAGCACTTATCCTCTTTGTTATCAGTTTTATTGTCATTGCGGTTGCAAAATTTTACTTTCTTAAAAGAGGTAACAGATGAAAAGGCGAAAAATTATAAATTTTATCATTATGACTCTCTCAACTCTGAGTGCTCTCCTTGGAATCTTTTTTCTCTTTTGGATCCTTTGGACACTTCTTTCCAAAGGAATTTCTGCTATGAGTCTAGATATCTTCACCCAAGATACACCTCCACCAATGAGCCCTGGTGGACTTCGTAATGCAATAGTAGGTCAACTTATTTTGGTAGGTGTTGCAAGTGCAATTGGAATACCCTTGGGACTGCTTGCAGGCACTTACCTCAGCGAATTTGGCAAAAAAAGCCGCTACGCTGAGTTTATCCGCGATATCAGTGATATTATGATGAGTGCGCCTTCCATTGTCATAGGAACGTTTGTATATGCTATCATAGTGGCTCCTATAGGACATTTTAGCGGATGGGCGGGAGCTGCTGCTTTGGCTATAATGATGATACCAATAGTACTACGCACTACTGATGATATGCTTGGCCTTGTTCCTGAGTCCCTACGTGAGGCTGCATACGCCTTAGGATCTCCAAAATATAAAGTAATTTTACAGATAGTCTATCGTGGAGCAAAGGTAGGAATAGTAACGGGGATTTTACTCTCAATTGCCCGTATTGCAGGTGAAACAGCACCACTTCTTTTTACATCTTTTAACAACAATTTCTATACAGCCAATCTCAACGATGCGATGCCAACTTTGACAGTTATGATGTTTAACTTTGCAACAAGCCCGTATGATACTTGGATAAGTCTTGGCTGGGCAGCTGCATTTTTACTCGGTATGTTTGTTTTGGCTATCAATCTCATAGGACGCTTTATAATTAGAAAAAGGAAAAAATAATGGCAACTATTTATGAGGTAAAAGAACCAAAAGAGTTAGAAGTTAAAAATTTCTCTTTCTATTATGCTGGCAGCGATAAGTCAGCTTTGAAAAATATCAATATGCCTATTGCAAAAAAAAGAGTCACTGCTCTCATAGGTCCTAGTGGTTGCGGTAAATCAACACTCCTTCGTTCATTCAACCGTATCCATGATCTCTATCCCGGTAACCGCTATGAGGGAGAGATCCTCTTTGAGGGGCGCAATATTTTAGATAAAAAGATAGATCTTATTCACTTACGCACCCAAATAGGAATGATTTTTCAAAAGCCAACCCCTTTTCCGATGAGTATTTTTGATAACGTTGCTTATGGGCTAAAACTACAGGGTATTAAAAACAAAAATGAGCTTACCGGACGTGTAGAAGAAGCACTGAAGGGCGCAGCACTCTGGAATGAAGTAAAAGATAGACTTAAAGAGGATGCTATGGCTTTAAGCGGCGGGCAGCAACAGCGTCTTTGCATCGCTCGAGCAGTAGCAGTCAAACCAAAAGTTTTGCTCTTTGATGAGCCAACTAGTGCACTCGATCCAATATCAACTCAGGCCATTGAAGAGCTGGTAATCGAACTTAAAGAGCAGGTAACCATCCTCATAGTTACGCACAATATGCAGCAAGCCGCTCGTATCAGTGACTATACTGCATTTATGTATCTTGGAGAGCTCATAGAGCTTGGAGTGACAGAAGAGTTCTTCATCAATCCAAAAGAGAAACTCTCCGAAGATTACATCACAGGAAAATTTGGCTAAGAGTCCTCCTCTTTTTTGAGGACTACTTCAATAGGAGCATCCCCTTTGCGAATATGAATATCTCGCTGAGGGAATGGTATTTCGATGCCATGCTCATATAGTGCATCATAGATTAATATTAAAAATCGTGAAGTAGTTCTTTTGGGATAGAGAATCTCCTCTCCTTTCACCCAAACTAAAAGCTCAAAATCAACACTGCTATTGCCCATTCCTGTCATAATAACACGGGTATGCCGTTTTGGTGTATTATAAATATCTGTAAAACCACTCTTCTCAACAGCTTTTTTCACTACTTTAATCACTTTATGCACATCTGTTCCATAGGCTACTCCAAAAGGAATACGAAAACGACGTATACGATCGTTCATTGTCCAGTTAATCACTTTATTTTGAATGAGATCTTGATTTGGAACAATAACATCTATATTATCATTTGTGGTAATTGTAGTAGAACGCATCCGTATATCGCTCACATGCCCTCGCAATTCACCATCAATCTCTAAATAGTCTCCTATTTTGATACTGCGTTCAAACATCAAAATAATACCTGAGACAAAATTGGAAACAATATTTTGTAGACCAAAACCGATGCCAACTGAAAGAGCACCTGCAACAATGGCTAAAGATGAGAGGTCAATACCTAAAGTATTGAGAGCCAAGAAAAACGCAATAATGACGAGGAGATAATAGCCAAGATTTGCTAAAAGCGTAGCAGTAGACTGTGTAAAATTTTTACTGCGATATGAGATATTTTTTACATAGCTTTTATACAAAGTACCAATAAAAATACCCATAATAAATATTAAAAGAGCCAAAAAGAGCTTAAAAGAGCTAATTGGAATACCATTGATAGTAAAAAGAGGCTCGTTTGCTTTTTTCCAAATTGTTTTGAGTAGAGTCTTTATCTCTTCAAAAGTAGCACCTTTAAGAGTCTGTGCTTTTCCTAAAATAGAAGTAGCTAATGTTGAAAGAAGCTCATTAATAGCATCTGTTAAATCAGATGAGTAGTACTTTTTAGTAAGATTTACTATCTTTTTTTTGAGGCTAAAAACATCCTTACTTCTATTAGTCTGCAAGGCAAAAAGAAACTCTTGAAAAAGTATCCCTAATTTTTTTTCAATACTTTGCCTCTCTTTTTTTTGTAAAAAATCTATCTGTTTTTGTAAATAACTTGTATCTTTCCCTAGTAAAACTCGTCTTTCTAATTCTATATTATATGCCTGTATCTTTTTTCGAATTTTTTGAAGATCATCATCTATCGCTGCCAAAGCCTTTGCACTATCACTTTTTTGCACAGGAATAGACTTAATACCACTAATGAGTAAATTCTTTATATTCTCTTGCACTTTAGCGAGCATATCGACTTTTTTTTTGTGCAAGTGCTTTCTCTTTTACATAAAAAGCATACTGCAGCTCTAAATCATTAAGATTAGTAGCATTATTTTCTAAACCTGCAATTTGTGAGCGTAAAACGTCAAGTTTATCATCTAATGTATCAATAGTTTGTATAAGTACCTGCTTTTGCTTTGCTACATCTATATAAGTATCAATAAGTTCTAAAAGATCTCCCTCTTTTTTTGGAGGTGAGAGTTTTGGTGGCTTTATTTTTGCAGAGCTCTTTTCGAGGTCTATAAGCTTTTTCAAAAGTGCTTTTTGCAAACTTGTATCTTCATTTGTCTGCTTTTGCTTTGAAATTTGATTAAGCAACTGCCGATAGAGTTTGCTATCTCCCTGAATCAACGTTTGATTGATATCTGCTGCAAAAAGCATAAAAGCAAAAAAGAGAAAAAAGAGTAATCTCATTCGCGAATCTGTCCTTCGCCATAAATTTTATATTTATATGTAGTAAGATCATTTATACCCATAGGTCCTCTTGCATGAAGTTTGTTTGTAGAGATCCCCACTTCTGCACCAAAACCAAAAATACCTCCATCAGTAAAACGGGTTGAGGCATTTACATAAGTGCATGCCGCATCAATAGCATTGAGAAATTTTTCTGCTGTTGTATAGTTTTCTGTTACAATTGCTTCACTGTGTCCGCTGCCATATTTTCGAATATGCTCTATCGCTTCATCTACACCATCAACTACTTTGATTGAGAGAATATTTTCTAGATATTCTGTATGAAAATCCTCCTCAGTAGCCTCTTGTACATCTATCACCTCTCTGGTAACAGCACATCCTTTAAGAAGCGTTTTATATGGCTTAAAGGCTTCATAGAGTTTTAGAAGCATCTCATCTTTAATAGCATAATCTACAAGTAGCGTCTCCATCGCATTGCATACACCAGGTCGCTGCACTTTTGCATTGACAGCAATTTTAACAGCCTTATCAAAATCTGCGTCCTTATCGATATAAGTATGACAAAGCCCTTTATCGTGTTTAACAACAGGAACAGTAGCATGCTCACTTACATAGCGAATAAGTCCCTCTCCCCCGCGAGGAATAATGAGATCTACATATTTGTCCATTTTAATAAGTTTATCTACACCTTCTCGACTATAATCTGGTAAGAGAGCTATAATCTCTTTTGGAAGACTGTTTTTGACTAAAACATCTTGTAAAATCTTTGCAATTGCTTCATTGGAGTTTTGCGCCTCTTTTCCTCCTTTGAGGATTACAACGTTACTTGATTTAAAACATAATGCTGCTGCATCACTGGTAACATTTGGACGAGATTCATAAATAATTCCTATAACTCCTATGGGTATTGACACCTTCTCAATTCTGAGGCCATTATCTATCTCCCAACCCTCAAGTACTCTTCCAACAGGTTCTTTGAGCATTGCTATTTCACGAATAGATTGTGCCATTGTACTTACACGTTTCTCATCAAGATAGAGTCTATCTTTAAGAGCCGAAGAGAGATTTGATTTTTCGGCATTTTCCATATCTTTTGCATTTGCTTCTAAAATCTTTTGACTCTTTTCTCTAATTGCATCTGCCATTTGCAGAAGAATCTCTTTTTTCTCTCCACTTTTGAGTTTCAGTAACTCGCTAGCACTCTGCTTTGCTTTTTGCAAAAACTCTTCCATCAAACCTCCTCTAAAGTTTTTAATATTGTAGCAATTTCGCCCTTTTTAAGCTATTAAAAGTTCTATTTATCTTTTTTTAAGAAACAAGGCTCCATAATAGTAAAAAATTATAAGGAATTCTAATGCAAAAAGTTTATGATATCGCAATCATAGGAGCCGGCCCTGCAGGTATTGGAACAGCAATAGAGAGTTTTGCATTTGGTATTAAAGATATACTTCTCATAGAAAAAGCCCAAAACCATAGTGCAACGATTCGCACATTTTATAAAGATAATAAACGTGTTGATAAAGATTGGATGGGACAGAAAGTTGAGTGTGAAGGAAACATAGTATTTATGGATGGAACGAAAGAGACGACACTCGATCTTTTCGATAGGCTTCTTGATAAGCATAAAATAGAGACAATGTTTAATACCGAAGTGGAAAAAGTTGAAAAGAAGCAAGATCTCTTTGAAATTTTCACAACAAATAATGAAAAATTTCTTGCTAAAAATGTAGTGATAGCAATTGGCAAGATGGGCAAACCAAATAAACCTTCATATAAAATCCCTCCTTCAATCAAACAATTTATCAATTTCAATCTTGATAAATGTGGTAAAGGAGAAAAAATACTTGTCGTTGGAGGAGGCAATTCAGCAGCAGAGTATGCATACTTTTTAGCTGATAGCAATGACGTCACTCTCAACTATAGAAGAGAAAAATTTACACGCCTCAATCCTGAAAATGAAAAAATTATCAATGAATATGTACAAAAAGACAAACTCAAACTAAAAATGGGTGTAGATATTGATCATTTAGAGAGTGAGCATGGAAAACCAAAAGTGGTTTTTACAGATGGCTCAAATGAAGTGTACGATCGTATTATATATGCAATAGGTGGTACTACACCTACGGAGTTTTTAAGAAAATGTGGCATAGAGCTTGAAGGAAAGAAAGTTGCAGTAGATGAAAACTATCAAACAAAAACACTAGGCCTTTATGCAGCAGGAGACATTGTCACTGAGACTGGAGGAAGTATTGCTATAGCTCTCAATCATGGCTATGCGATTGCCAAACACATCAAAGAGAATCAGAGATGAATCTTTGATGTCTCTTCATACTTTTCTCTGTTTTCTTCTAGGAGTTTGGCTTTAATATTTATGATATCTCTTGCTATAAAAATAGCTTTTTGATGAAGATTTTCCTGCTTTTTGAAATTTTTCATCAAATCAACCATATTTTTTTCAAAATTCCATTTATCAAATATATATGTAGTAATCTCTATTGTATCAAAACCAAACTGGCTCTTTTCAATTTCATCAAGTTCATTAAGAGAGATATTTTCATCAAATTGAAGCTCAATGTTCTCTTTTTTTGCATAATTAGCAATAATTATTTTGGCAATATCTGCTAAAAATGCAGTATTGCTCACGAGAAATTTATCTTTTTTATTCTCTATCAGTTGTGCTGCTATTACACTTTTTCGTTGAGATAAGCGCAAAAAATCCTCTGTAGATATATGATAGAGTTCGAGATCAAATGTCAAAAGCTCATTCATATAAGATGCAAGAGCAAACTCTATAATTTTATCTAAACCAAAAAGCACAATTGCTTGACGTATATCTACAATTTCTCTTGCAAATTCATAGATAGGGGAATTAGCGATTTTGAGGATATTAGCTACAAGAGCAGGATCTTTTTTTATTATGTTTTCAATATCGTGAGCATTGTAAGTATCCATATAGTATAAGTTTTGTAACTCATTTATCACATTCGGTACGGGGGGAAGATTTTCTACCGCATCAACAATTGCTGCTATCATTTTCATTCCTTTCGAGTAAATCAATGATGCTCTGTTTTGGATCTTTTCCTTGGAGAATACGATATACCTCATTGGCAATAGGGGTATAAATTGCATATTCTTTGGCTATCTCATATATCGCACGTGCTGTATATACTCCTTCTGCAACCTCTCCTAACTCATTTAAAATCTCTTCAACTTTTTTGCCCTGCGCTAGACCCAGACCAACTCTGTAGTTGCGCGAAAGCTTACTACTTGCAGTCAAAAAGAGATCCCCCGCACCACTTAGTCCCAAAAATGTCTCTTTCTTTGCTCCAAAGCGCTCAGCAAATCTATCCATCTCTACAAGTCCCCGTGCCAAAAGTGCAGCTCTAGCATTATTGCCGAGTTGAAGCCCATCACAAATCCCCCCAGCAATAGCAATAACATTTTTATACGCTCCAGCAATCTCCGCACCAACAATATCATCACTGATATATGCTTTCATAAAATCTGGAAAAGCTGCAGCATATTTTTTTGCAAGATTTTTGTTTGTTGAATTTACTACCACAGCCGTAGGCAGTCCTTTGCTCACTTCAGCAGCAAAAGAGGGGCCAGAAAGAAATGCTAAATGATTTAGGGGCAAATACTCTTCAAGTATTTGATTGAGAAATTTTTTTGTTTTTATATCTATTCCTTTACTTGCTAACATTACTTTATGATGAGGTGATAGCGGATGGGCTTGAAGCCACTCTCTGATAACTTGTGCTGGAAGTACGAGGATAAGATACTCTAGAGTTAAAATCTTTTCCAATGAGACAAAATTTGTAAGATTATGCTTATGCCTTGATGTGATATAGACTTCATTTTTTTGCGAGAGTGCAAAATGTAGGGCAGTTCCCCATTTTCCTGCTCCAATTATTCCTATTTTCATTGATCCACCTTTTTGAGCTCTTCCTCAAATTTTTCAATATCCCACTTTTTACCTATAACTACCAAAATATCGCCTGCATCAATTTTATGATTGATTCCCTTTGTAAGAAAAGTAAATTTTCTTCCTAGCTCTATATCTACAATACCTATTACAATAATACGAAAATCACGTGAAAAGTTGATCTCTTTTATATTTTTACCATCAAGAAAAGAACCTACAGGTACTTCAACCTCTTTAAAAATAAGAGATTTATCTTTATACAAAATATTATCTATTGCTTCTGCAACAGCAGGTTTTTCCAAAACAAAGTAGAGTCTATTAGCTGCAGCTACCATTGTATCAATAACCTTATTGGCACCAGCTAGCAAAAGTTTACGCTCACTCTCTTTTGATTCACACAGAGCTATAACTTCAATATTTCTAAAGAGTGCTTTCATTGTAATCGTAAGGTAGATATTTTTCTCTTCATCATCAAAGGCACAAAAGACACGCTCAAATCCATACTCCAATACCAAATCTGTAAGTTGTTGATCACTTTGAATATCAATCACAAAAAGATTTTCAAACCCATCATTTGAAGCAATTTTTAGCGCATCCTTACTCTCTTCAGCAATGAAGATTTCATATCCTTCCAATGCAAGATTTTTGGCTATTTGCTCACCATATCTTCCAAAACCGAGCAATAAAATCCTATTTTTTCTTTCTGACATGCTGTAAACTGCTTTCTATCACTTCAGATTTAAAATGTGCTACGCTTACACTATATCCCATAATAACTAGTACATCGCCAATTGTAAGTTGAAAATCTTCAGGCGGATTAAAATGAAATTTGTAGCGAAACTCTTCAAGTTTTGCATTTGGATCGATTTTTACAATTCCCAACAAAATGAGCCTATATTTTTCAAAATCGATATCTCCCACTTTTACTCCATCTAAGAAGGAGTCCTTCACTACCTCTACTTGATCGCAGAGCGCATTTTTTTTAGCTGTAAAAATATTGTTGATCGCTTCTACTGCAATAGGCTGCTCAATAATTTTCGTAGCAAAAAAACCTGCTGTTATATAGGGAGATATAAGATAATCTGCTCCTGCCAATCGCAATTTTTTATGCGAAGAAACATCGATTGTGCGAGAAACTAAAAATGTATCTTTACTAAAACTGCGAATATTGAGACAGATATAGATATTATGCATATCGCTATCAGTAAGAGCCATGACAGCTTTAACTTTTTCAAAATTTATTCTTCTAAAAGTATCTTTTTTCGTTGCATCCTCACAAATCGCCAAAAATCCCTCTGCAAGCGCTTCATCCACAACTTTTTTATCTAGATCAACTATGAGTAGTCCTCTTCCCTCTTTTTTGAGTCGCTTTGCAAAGAGTTTTGCCATGTGTGTATAGCCACAAATAATATAGAACTCATCGAGTCTTTTAATAGAGTTAATAATTCTGCTTTCTTTAATCTCTGTGAGCTTTTCACTAAAAGCTGAAACAATAATCGACGTAGCAAAAGAGATAAGTCCGACACCCACAAGAATAATAACAAGAGTAATACTGCGTCCCTCAGTCGTTTGTGGTGTAATATCACCATATCCAACAGTAGAAATTGTCACCAATGACCAATAAAAAGCATCAAAGAGTGTGGAGATAGCGGGATTTTTCTGCTCTTCAAATACATAGAGACTTATTCCCGATACCAAGACAACAAATGCCACCAAAAGTAAAAGGGTATAAAGCTCGATTTTCTTTGAAGAAAGAACTTGAAAAAAGTGAGTGATATTTTGAGAATAACGTAAAAGTTTAAAAACCCTAAAAAGTACGAAAATTCGTAGGATTCTCACTTCTCTATAGCTTGGTATGATGGCTAGAAGATCTATAATTGCCAAAGGAGAAAATATATATTCAAGTTTCTTTTTAATTATCTCTTTGCATACCTTTTTGAGATCAAAAGGTCTTGATAAAAAAACCGATTCTTCAAACTCTTCTATAATAATCTTGCGACTATCATTGTAAATCCACATGCGAAGAAGATATTCTATAATAAATACACCTGTTACAAAATAGACATCATAGTAGTAGAGCCATTTATTAATAGGTGTTTTAACTTCCTCAATAATGATTATTACACTACTGAGAATCAAAAAAATCATAAAATAGTCAAAATATTTTTTATATTTATAGTCATCATTTTCCAAGAGATTTTTGAAAAATCTCTTGATTTTATTGTACGTAATGGAGTTATCCAGAAGAAAAGCTAAATCTATAATGAGTTGTGCTATTTTCAAGAGAGCTTCTTCCTCAAAAGCTCATTGACGAGCTTTGGATCTGCTTTACCTTTACTCGCTTTCATTACTTGCCCTACAAAGAAACCAAACAGCTTCTCTTTTCCTGCCTTATATTCAGCTACCTTGTCTTCATTTTTTGCTAGTATCTCATCAATCATTGTTTCAATTGCACCTGTGTCAGTAATCTGTTTGAGTCCAAGCTTTTCAATTGCCTCATCTACATCAACACTATTTTCCATGAGATAATCAAGTACATCTTTTGCCGCTTTTCCACTGATAGTTTTATCTTCAATTCTTTGCACAAGTTTTGCAAGCTTTTGACTATCTACTGGAGATGAAGTGATATCAAGACCCTTTTCATTGAGACGTGCTGCAAGCTCAACTGTAAGCCATGTTACGGCATTTTTTGGCTCGATACCCGTTGCTACCATCTCTTCAAAAAAGTGTGCTCGCTCTTTTGATTCTGCTAGCAAAGCTGCATCATACGGCTTGATACCATACTCTTGGATAAAACGATCTCTTTTTTGATCAGGTAGTTCTGGAATATTTTTTGTCTCTTCAAAAAACTCTTCTGGAATCACAAGAGGCAAGAGATCTGGATCTGGAAAGTAGCGATAGTCCGCACTCTCCTCTTTTCCACGCATACTGCGTGTTACACCTTTATTCGTATCAAAAAGGCGTGTCTCTTGCACTACCTCTTCATCATACACCCCATCTTCCCATGCTTCTATATGGCGCTGCACTTCATAATCGATCGCTCTTTGAATGAAGCGAAAAGAGTTGAGGTTTTTAATCTCAACTCTTGTGTAGAGTTTTTCATCTCCTTTTGGTCTTATTGAAACATTTGCATCACAGCGAAAAGAACCCTCTTGCATATTGGCATCACTAATATCAAGATAGCGCACTATTGCATGAAGCTTTTTAAGATACTGCACTGCCTCTTCGCTACTTCTAATATCAGGATCACTCACAATTTCAAGCAAAGGTGTGCCTGCACGATTGAGATCTACTTTACTTATTTCTCCTTCATGAATATTTTTTCCCGCATCCTCTTCCAAATGGGCACGTGTAATACCAATTTTTCGTTTACTTCCATCCTCTTTGTCAATAAAGAGGTATCCTCTCTCTACAATAGGAATCTCAAACTGACTAATTTGGTACCCTTTTGGAAGATCTGGATAGAAGTAGTTTTTACGGTTAAAAATCGATTTTTTATTTATTGTAGCATCGATAGCCCAACCAAACATCATCGCTTTTTTTACAGCCTCTTCATTGATAACTGGCAAAGCTCCAGGAAGAGCCAAACATACAGGACATGTATTTTTATTTTGTCTTTGTGCAAAACTTGTGGGACATGAACAAAACATTTTTGTCTTTGTATTGAGCTGCACATGGACTTCTAGTCCAATGACTACTTCAAACTCCATAAAATTCCTTTTGATTTTTCTTTTTATTTTACTCAAAGCTTGATAAAAAGGGGATTAATCGCCATTTTGCTCCATATTTTTTCGTTACTTTTTTGTAATAGCAATTGCTATATAATTAAAAAAAAGGAGGTCATCATGCGTGTATTCATAATCTTTATCTTTTTTACACTCTCATTAGCTGCAGAAAGTAGCTATGTTGTAGATCTCATTAACTTTCTTCAACAAAAGAGTTTCAAAATCAATGGGCTGTTTTACCAATATGATTTTGAAAAAGATGGAAAACAAGATCGAAGCGACTGGCTCTATATCACAAACGATAAAAAAAGAAGACCATATCGCCTCATGGGTAAACCTCCAACTGATAAAGATGCTTTTGGATGGCTTTTGCTACCTCGTATCCCCCAAGATCTGCATCTAAACAAACCTAGCGGATACTTTGTCAAAATAGATTTTCCAAAAGATTATGAGCTCTATGGACAAAAACATGCCAGTGCTTTTTCATGGATATATATTACACAAAACAGAGTCTATAAACTCATGGGTGCAAAGCAAAATCACGATTTTGACTATCTTGATATTGATGGCGATGGTCATCCAGATCCATTACCAATAGAAGATGTTTTTATCGATGCACAATCTAGCACCGTTACATTTGCAAAAAATAAAAAACAGATACATGCAATAAGTGCAGGATGGTATCATACATGTGCTATTGTAGGAGAAGAACATGAAGCATACTGCTGGGGCAGTAATAAGTATGGGGAGATAGGAAATGGTAGTACTGCTGATGCACAACCACCACAAAAAGTAAAAAATCTCCGCAACATTACTACGATATCAGCAAGTAAAGAGTATACTTGTGCAACTCTTGCAGATGGTAGTGCGTGGTGCTGGGGAAGAAACCAATATGGAAAACTTGGTAATGGAAAAGTAGATAAAACTGAATTTACCTTCACAGGATTAGCTTCATATATTCCATTTGAGCAACAGCTCTACTCTTCTCTTCCTACTCGTGTTTTAACACAGCCTCAAAAGCCTTTACAAAATGTTAAAAGCATAGAAGCTGGCAGTTGGCATGGATGTGCTTTGCTAGAAAATACCCAGGTAATGTGTTGGGGAGAAAATATGTATGGGGCATTAGGCATTGGACTTCGTCCTGATGAGAAGAACTATGCACAGATTATTCAAGATGTTGTCTACAATCACAACAAAGATGTTTTTAAATATATCTTTTGGCCATACGCACTTGAGGTTATAGAACAGCCTCTTAATCCTATGATGAAAATGCCTACACGCCTTTTTAATAATGTAAAAATGGTAGCTGCTGGAAGTAGTGATCATACCTGTGCACTCCTTCAAAGTGGTAATGTCAAATGTTGGGGGTGGCATGGAGGAGATGAACTGGGATTTAAAAGTGATTTGGACTATGCACCAAATCCATTTTATAATGTAACAAATATTGATAATACACCACTTACCAATGTAAAAAAAATTGTTGCTGGTGGGGATCACACATGTGCACTACTCAACAATGGAACAGTAAAATGCTGGGGACACAACGATTTTGGACAGTTAGGAAATAATAGTACTGAGCCTTCAGATCATGCTGTGTATGTTCGCACTCACAGTGGCGAAATTTTTAATCATGTTGCAGATATCTTTTGCGAGCGCGGTTATCATACTTGTGCACTTACAGATACCCATGAACTCTATTGCTGGGGAGATAATAGATATGCTCAATTAGCACGAGATCCACAAACTCATTCTTATATTCCTTATCCAGTAAAGATAACTCTTCCAAGCTTAGTAAAACTCGCAGCTGCAGGAGGTGGTGGAACTTCACCTTTAGAAGGTAATATTTATGATGGTGGCCATACTTGTGCTGTGACAGTAGATAATCGCATCTATTGCTGGGGTAGCAATAAATATGGGCAGATAGATCCAAATCTACAAAAAGAGATCATCACAGAGCCAAAAGAGATTACACTCCCTTAAGCAACAGCTCTATTGCACAAAATAGCGTATAGAGGCAAAGCCTCTTGCGCCTTTCATGCGCACTTTATGAATTTGCCTCTGTGAAATAATTCCACCTAAAGCAATTACAGGTACTTGTACACTTTTAACTATCTTGCGTAAATTCCCAATCCCTTTTGGCTCTCCCTTGCCAGGAGAATAAAAGATAGGGCTAAAAGTAACAAAGTCGGCACCAAGCCTTTGTGCTAATGCTATCTCTTCAATATTATGAGTACTTGCTATTACTATAAGACCCGCTCTTTTGGCTCTTTTAATCATTTGAAGTTTTTTTGAAGGAAGGTGAACACCATTAAAACCTAATCTTTTGGCAAGTCTGTAGTCTCCATTGAGAAATACTTTTTCAATTTTCGCCAATCTTGCTGCATACAAAAAAGCTTTAGCACCTCTGTAAAGATTTTCACTCTTCTTGTCCCGAAAGCAGGCAAAATGAGGGGTGTGTTTATGTTTAATATGTAGTAGAGTTTTTTTTATTTGCCAACTCTTGTTTCCAAAATATTTGGGTTCTGAAATGAGATAGGAAATAAAGCTTTCTCTACTTTTCCAATCGATGCCGTATCTCCTGCAAAAGCCTGGTTTGCTTTTTCATCTCTTTGAGTTTTTCAATCTGAAGATTTGCCATTTCCAATACAACTATTATAAAAAGCCAAAAAGCTGCTATAAGGAGAGAAAGTGCAATTGCAAAAATGATGCTTGAGTGATACGTAGTAATAAAAACAAAAAATACAGATATCCCCATAAGCGTCCAAAGGACGCCAAGGAGAAAGCTAATAACATTTTCCAGCAGAGGGGTTCTCATATCCTATAAAGACTCTTCATGCAGTAATACTGCACCTGCAAGATAAACATATGTAAGAATCATAAAAATGAATGTTTGCAAAAATGCAGAAAAAAGCAATAAAGCAAAACCTGGAAGTGGCACAATCCAAGGAGCCAACATAAGGAGTACCCATAAAAAGAGATCGTCACCTTTAATGTTACCAAAGAGACGGAAAGAGAGTGAAATGATTCTTGAAATATGAGAAACAATTTCAATAGGAAACATCAAAGGAGCCAAGATCTTTACAGGACCAGCAAAGTGAGCAAAATAGTGAATGACTCCATTTTTTCTAATACCTTCAAAGTTATAATAGATAAACACAATGAGCGCAAGCGCTAATGTAAAGTTGATATTCCCTGATGGCGATTCAAATCCTGGAATAATTCCTATAATATTTGCCAAAAATATAAAAAGTCCTAAAGTTGCTATCAAAGGTAGATACTTTTTCGCATAACTCTCACCTATAACATCTCGACCCATAGCAATAACACCATCCAGATAGGCTTCCATCACATTTTGACACCCCGTAGGAACTACCTTAAGGCTTCTTGTTGCAAGTTTTGCCATAACGAGTGTAAGCAGTGCTGCTAAAAGCATGTGCGATACAAACAAAAAGGTGTGATTTTCCGATATAGCACCAAAAAAGGTAAAAATGCCCTCCATAAACGCTCCTCTTTCAAAATTTTGCTAATTTTACCTAAAAGTTAATTAAATAAATTTAAATCACACCTGTTTGTCCTAAACGATAGAGAGCAAAATCGTATTTTGCTGGATCATGAGGATCAAACTTTTTTAAATTATTTGTCAGCTCCACAGCAGCCGCAAGATCATACTGTTTTCTATGTAAAAGCCCCAGTTTTCTTGAAACATTGAAGGTATGTGTATCAAGAGGTATGATGAGATCACTTTTTTCGACACCACTCCACAGTCCCATATCCAAATCATCTTTGCGAACCATCCAGCGCAAAAACATATGCCAGCGCTTATATGCACTTACTCCTTTATATTTTAAAGGTGGGAGCTTACCAAGTAAAAAATCGTAACCAGGACTGCTAAACCTATTGATTTTCTTCAAAGCAGCAATAAGACTCCTTAGCCCTCCCATTACAGAACCATCTTTTTTGTACCCTTGTAAAAAATGCTCTTGTAAAGAATCGATTCTTTGAAGTGTAATAAATAGATTAGCTACGTCTTGAGAGTTTTGAAAACGATAATAGCTAGAGATCTTTTTAATTTCCTTTTCACTGCATGCTAAAAGAGAAAAATCGAGACTTTTTAAAAACTTTACAATCTGTTTAGCATTACCATACGCAAAAAGTGCACACACTAATGCAATCTTTTCATCTTTGTATTTGCGTGCTACAAAAAGTGGATCTGGATGATCTTGTGAATGTTTGGAACGATGCAAAAACTCTTTTCGTGCTAGTTCTAAAGAGGCTTTTAGATCATCAAAAACTAAAATGTTCTCCAAGATAGTGTTTCCGTACAGCTGAATTTTTTGCTACCTCTTCACTCTTACCACTAGCCAAAATCTGACCATCCTTGAGCACATATGCTCTATCACATACGCTCAGAGTCTCTCTTACATTATGATCTGTTATAAGAATGCCAATACCTGCATGTTTGAGCTCTTCTATAATTTTTTGAATATCTGTCACAGCAATAGGATCAACACCAGCAAAAGGCTCATCGAGGAGCAAAAATTTTGGACGAATCACAAGGGCTCTTGCTATTTCACAGCGCCTTCTCTCTCCCCCACTTAATGCTTTTCCTCGTCTATGGCGAATAGGCTCGATATTGAAAAGCTCCAAAAGCTCATCTACAACCTTTTCACGTTCCTCTTCATTTGCAATAGTAGCTTCTGCCGCTATATAGAGATTATCTTCAACTGTAAGATCTTTAAAAATGCTCGATTCTTGTGGAAGGTATCCTATGCCAATTTTTGCCTTTTTATGTAGAGGCTCTTTTGTTATATCTTTCTCATCCATCAAAACTGTTCCTTCACTAGGCTCCACAAGCCCACAAATCATATAAAATGTCGTTGTTTTCCCAGCTCCATTTGGCCCAAGAAGCCCTACAACTTCACCACTTTGCAATTGTAAATCTACACCTTTTACTATCTCTTTATCTTTGATGCGTTTTTTGAGATTCCGTGCTATGAGAGTATGCATTCGTAAACTCTTTTCTCTTTTTGTGGCGTAATGAGGATTTTCAAATAGGAAAATCCACTTTGTCGTAAAAACTCCTCCATATTTTCATCAGCCCATTCTATAAAATGGTATCCAGGCTTTTCTAACTCTTCAAAAAGTCCTAACTCTAAAAATTTCTCAAACCCTGCATTATAGAGATCATAATGGTATATCTCTCCTCCATATATCTGCTGTATAGAAAAAGTAGGAGATGTTACTGGCTCTTTTTTTGCAAAAACCTTCACTAATGTTGTCTTCCCGCTTCCAAGTGTCCCTTGCAAAAGAACTATTTTTTTCCCACTCTTCTTTATACATGCAACAACTTCATCAAGATTATGAAGATCTGCTTCTATTTTCATTTTACCTCTTGACTCACTTGTATAATCTTTTTAAGCTTTTCGCCCGCTTTTCCACTCTCAATTGCATCTTTTGCTAATGCAATACCCTCTTCAATCGCTCCTACTTTTCCATCCGCATAGAGCGCTGCTCCTGCATTGAGCAGTACCATATCTCTTTTTGCTCCATGGAGTTTGCCTTCTAAAATATCTCTTGTTATCTTGGCATTCTCTTTTGCATCGCCCCCTTTAATCGCTTCAAAACTAGCTCGCTTTATACCAAAATCTTCTGGAACTATTTCATAGTAGGTAATTTCATCATCAATAATCTCGGCAACATAGGTTTTACCACTAATACTTATCTCATCCATCCCCTCTTCACTCGAAACTACCAACGCTCTTTTTGCACCAAGCTCTTTGAGAGTCTCAGCCAACTTTGGAACAAACTCCCTATCAAAGACACCTAAAAGATACTTTTTTGCTCCAGCTGGATTGGTAAGAGGTCCTAAAATATTAAAAATAGTTCTATGAGGAATACTTTTTCTAATTGGCATAATATGCTTCATCACTGGGTGGTGATTTTTGGCAAATATAAAACAAAATCCACATTGTTCTAGCATCTGCACCTGCTGTTGGGGCATTAAGTCAAGCTCAATGCCAAGAGCTTCAAGCATATCTGCACTACCACTTTTACTTGTAACGCTTCTATTGCCATGTTTGGCAACATAACAGCCAAGGGCTGGCAAAAGCAGTGCAACTGTGCTTGAGACATTGAAACTACCACTCTTATCTCCACCTGTTCCAACTACATCGATAAGTTTTTCTTGAAGCGTCTTAGGGATTGGAAGTTTTATAGAGTGCTCTCGCATAATTTTTGCTGCTGTTGCAATATCTGCAGCACTCTCGCCCTTTTCATAAAGCTCTATTAAAAATTTTTTAGCCTCATCCTCACCCATTGCATTCTCAAAAAGTTTTGTAAATTTTTCATAACTCATATCTCACCTCTGTATAGATATTTTATAATAAATGGCGGTATGACAGTGGTAACCACTATCACCAAAACTAAAGCAGCGTACGTCATATTATCTAATATATTTGAAACTCTCCCCATTTCAGCAAAAATGAGTCCAACCTCACCTCTTGGTATCATAGAAACACCAACAATAAATCTCTTTTTGAGTGTGAGCGGTAAAAAAAGAGCTCCTAAAATTTTACCAATAACTGCTATTAAAAATATAGTTCCAAATAGATACCAAATCTGCGGCTCATCCCAAGCAATCTCTTTGAGATTCATAGATAGTCCCACTGCAACAAAGAAAAAAGGAGTAAAAAGATAGACCAGTGGCATAATTTCAGCTTCGAGTTTTTGCGAAAACTTCACATCGTAAGACAAAGCGACACCAAAAGGGAAAAAAAATCTACGAGAGAGTGCAAGACCTGCTGCAAATCCCCCTATTATCTCTGGACTTCCAATCTTTTTGGCAAACCAAGCAAAAAACAGCACAAGCATAAAAACAGAAGTTGGTAAAAGTCCAGGAATTTGATTCGTATCGTGATATTTTTTTATTAAAAATGCAATAATTTTTGCTGCTATTGGAGCAATTATAAAAAATCCCACTATAAATAAAAAAACTTTTGAAACATTTATAAAACTTACATTCCCAGTACTTGAAAACTCATATAAAATAGCAAGTAAAATTACACCCAGTAAATCGTCAAGAACTGCTGCACCTACAACTATTTCACCCTCAACTGAATCTCTTTTTTTCAAATCTTGTAAAACTCGTACCGTTATGCCGATACTTGTTGCTGTAATTGTACCGCCTATAAACATAGATACCACAATATCAAAACTAAAAAGATAGTATGAGAATGCTGTTCCAAATATAAAAGGCAAAGCAAAGCCTGCGACTGCAACAAATGCAGACATCCATCCTGTTTTTATTAATCGCTTGAGATCTGTTTCTAGTCCAACTTCAAAAAGCAGCAAAATAATTCCAATTTCAGCTAAAAGTTTGATAACTTCATTCAGTTCAACAATTCCAAACACTGAAGGACCAAGAAGAATACCAGCAAAAAGTTCGCCCAAAACAGGGGGCATAGATAGTTTTCTAAAAATTTCACCAAAAAGTCGAGCACTAAATAGAATTATGAGGATTATTAAGAAAAAGTCGTGTGGATGCATCTACATCTCTTTTACATATTCATGCATTCTTGCTTTAGGAACATTTTTTGTTGTAGGAATTGCCAAAACTTTATAGCTTTTATCCCCTTTGAGATACTTTATAGTAATAATATCACCTACTTTTACCTCTTTGCTTGCTTTTGCAATTACGCCATTGAGTAAAACAACCTCATTTTTGATCATATCTTGCGCAACGCTTCTACGTTTCACAATATTGACTGCATTCATAAATTTATCAATCCGCAACCTTCAAACTCCAATAACTTTTTTTTTATTTCAATGCCACCATTATAGCCACCTATTCCTTGTTTTGAAATAACTCTATGACAAGGAACAATGATTGCATAGGGATTGTGTTTCATTATCTGCCCTACAGCCTGAGCTGCTTTTTCATTTCCACTACGCATGGCTACTTCTTGATATGTCAAACAAGTACCAAATGGAATTTTTTGCACGATTTCTCTTACTCTTTGTGAAAAATCGCGTTTTGCTTTTACCAGTGGCACAGGAAAGGAGACTATTTTTTTCGAAAAATAGTTCCTAAGCCACTCTTTCGATTCAAGAATAAGTTCATTTATCTTTTCTTCATTTTGCTCATACACAAAATGAATATGTATAAGATTTTGTTCATTTGTAACAATTTCAATGATTCCTATTGGCGAAACATAATAACCGCTATACAATTCCATACTTTTTAATAAACTCATCATCTATATCTAAAATTTTTCTTTCTCTTAGACTCTTAATAACCTCTTTATCACACACAACATCCGGCGGCCATTCTCTATCAAAATCTTCAATTTTAGGATCTTTATTTGTCCCATCAACCATGATAAACGGTTCTAAAACAACATCCCTTTGTGCATCGATATTATTCACAACTCTCCACACGAGCATATAAGGGTTATCAAGATCATCACAATCATTTACAACAATCAATACTTTACAATGCTTTTGCAAAGCACCAAGTTTTTCAAAAAGAGTTTGAAGACTTTTTTCTTTTTTATACGCTGCAACGGCAAGCGAATTTTTGGTATCTCTCATATACTGTTTGACATTCAAAAAGTTGCTATCAATGCTTTGTAGTTTTTCAAGTAGTTCTTTATCGCTTATAAGCTCTTCCACTCCCTCTTTTACCTCTTCACCTGTTGCATCGATTCCAAGTTTTCCTCCCTCAAACTGTCTTGGGCTGGAGTGATCAAGATGATCAACCACCCCTTCGCTGATTAAAATACGATCAGGTGAAAGACGATTGCAGATATGGCGGGTAACTGCTTCATAGTCTGTCAAATCTGGAGCATCTTTATCCATAAATATTGCATGTTTTACAAAACTCATCTGCCCCACTCCCCAAAAGGCGTGCATAAACTGCTTTGCATGAGCTGGATAACGCACATCCATTTTAGCTAAAATTAAGTTATGAAACACCCCATTTTCTGGCATATGATAATCTATTAAGTCGCTTGCAGTTGTTTTGAGCAAAGGCAAGAAAATACGCTCTGTCCCCCATCCCATGTACTTATCTTCCAAAGGGGGTTTTCCAACAACAGTTGCTGTAAAGATTGGATTTTTTTTGGCTGTAATTTTTGTTACTTCCATGACAGGAAAAGCTTCTGGTAATGTATAGTAACCTGTGTGATCTCCAAAAGGTCCTTCTATTTCAAAACTATTTGGATCCACATACCCTTCTATCACAAAATCTACATCTCTTGGAATCCATATATCGTTGGTGAGCGATTTTACAAGCTCTGGGTTTTCATTGCGTATAAAACCATATAATAGAAGTTCAAATACCTTTGGAGGCATTGGGGCCTGTCCACACCAAATATAGAGTGGATCACCTCCAATAGCAACAGTTACTGGCATCTTTTTGCCAGCTTTTTTGTACTCATGAAAAAAATGCGCACCATCTTTATGAATCTGCCAATGCATCCCTAGGCGCATGTCATCATAGACTTGCAGTCGATACATCCCTACATTTTGTACCTTACTATGAAGATCTTTTGTATAGACCTGTCCAGTTGTAATAAATTTTTCCCCATCAAGAGGCCATGTTTTTAAAATTGGCAGCTCATGGAGTGAGTCAATTTCTATTTCTTGACACTCTCCCCGTTGACTAAGCCTTTTTGGAAAAACGTTTTTAAGTTTAAAAAGAGTTGATAGAAGATCTAACTTTTCTTTCCATGTTGATGGGGGTTTGAGATGCAAAAGCTCTTCAATCTCTTTTGCAATCATATCTGGATGCTTACCAAGAATCTTTGTAGTTACATCAAAATTTGCAAAAATATTCATCAAAACCGGATATGCATACTTTTTATCCAATTTTCTATCAACTGGGTTGGTAAAAAAAAGAGGTTTAGAATCAGCTTTTTTAACTTCTATATAGGCTATATGGGGAATTTCAAGATTGACATCGAGCTCATCTTCAATGATTTTGAGATTACCCTCTTTTTGTAAGAAGCTAATAACATCCATAAAAACGCCTTTTTTAGTAAAAATTATAACAAAAGTTAAATAGGACAAAATTACTCCTATTTTAATACTAGCAAATAAGAGAAATTTTATCTTATTTGTGTTACATTACTCATAGACAAACCAAAGGGGTAAACAATGGGAATGGAAAAAGTTGATAAAATCATCAACTCAGACTATGAACTTGGTTTTGAAGTTGATGTAGAAGAGGAAAAAGCTCCTCCTGGACTTACAGAGGAGACTATACACTTTATTTCAAAGAAAAAAAATGAGCCAGAATGGATGCTTGAACTTCGTCTCAAGGCATTCCATGCTTGGCAAAAGATGGAAGAGCCACACTGGGCAAAAGTCACCTACCCACCAATAGACTATCAAGCTATTAGCTACTGGGCTGCACCAAAAAAGGCACTAGAGAGCCTTGATGAGGTAGATCCAGAGATTTTGCGTGCATATGAAAAACTGGGAATCCCTCTTGAAGAGCAAAAGCAGCTAGCCGGTGTTGCAGTAGATGCCGTATTTGACTCAGTATCAGTTAAAACAACATTTGTTGAAGAGCTTGCAAAACTAGGAATCATATTTTGCTCAATTTCTGAAGCAATCCGCGATTATCCAGAGCTTGTAAAAAAATATATGTTTAGCGTGGTTCCTATGACAGACAACTACTTTGCAGCACTCAACTCAGCTGTCTTTAGTGATGGTACATTTGTTTATATCCCAAAAGGTGTGAGATGCCCTATGGAACTCTCAACCTATTTTAGAATCAATGCACAAAATACAGGACAGTTTGAAAGAACACTCATTATTGCTGATGAAGGAAGTTATGTGAGCTACAACGAAGGATGCTCGGCTCCAAGTCGCGATGAAAACCAACTTCACGCAGCAGTCGTTGAACTCATTGCTCACAAAGATGCCCACATCAACTACTCAACCATACAAAACTGGTATCCAGGTGATGCAGAAGGCAATGGGGGTATTTATAACTTTGTTACAAAAAGAGGCCTTTGTGAGGGAGAAAACTCTAAAATTACTTGGACACAAGTTGAGACGGGTTCAGTGATTACTTGGAAATATCCAAGCTGTATTCTCAAAGGAGACAACTCTGTTGGAGAGTTTTATTCTGTTGCCATTACACGTCTTGCTCAGCAAGCAGATACTGGTACAAAAATGATCCATATAGGAAAAAATACAAAAAGCGTCATTATCTCCAAAGGTATTAGTGCACAAAAGGGACAAAATAGCTATAGAGGTTTGGTAAAAATACATGAAAATGCACAAGGTGCAAAGAATTTTAGTGAGTGTGATTCACTCCTCATAGGTGATCGCTGTGGCGCGCACACTTTTCCATATCTTGAGAGCAAATGCGCACATGCACAAATAGAGCATGAGGCAACAACAAGTAAAATCAGTGAAGAGCAGCTTTTCTATCTTCGCCAAAGAGGAATAAGCGAAGAGGATGCAGTGAGCATGATAGTTCATGGATTCTGTAAAGATGTATTAAATAAACTCCCAATGGAGTTTGCAGTAGAAGCAAAAGCATTATTAGACTTAACATTGGAAGGAAGTGTAGGATGAGTAAGATGATGGAAATAAAAAATCTCCATGCAAAAATCGGGGAAAAAGAGATCCTCAAAGGAATAGATTTAGAGCTTTTTAAAGGTAAAGTACATGCTGTGATGGGACCAAATGGTGCTGGAAAATCAACTCTTTCTAAAACAATAGTCGGTCATCCAGATGTAGAGGTAACTGAAGGTGAGATAATTTACAAAGGCAAAAATATCGTTGATATGGAGCCAGAAGAGAGAGCGTTAGAGGGAATCTTTATGAGCTTTCAGCATCCTGTAGAGATTCCTGGTGTCAATAATGCCTATTTTCTTAGAACTGCTCTCAATGCAAAGAGAAAACACCAAGGGCTTAAACCTCTCAATGCAGCAGAATTTTTACGTCTTCTCAAAGAGAAGATAAAAGAACTTGGTATGAAAGAGGAGATGATCCATAGAAGCCTTAATGAGGGCTTTAGTGGTGGTGAGAAGAAACTCAATGAGATTTTGCAGATGGAGATATTAGAGCCGGATTTTATTATACTTGATGAAATTGACTCTGGTCTTGATATCGATGCGCTTAAAAAGGTAAGCGAAGCTATCAATCAAATGCGCTCACCGGAGAGAACTTTTATGATAATTACCCACTATCGTAAAATTCTCGATTATATCAAGCCAGATTACGTTCATGTACTTAAAAATGGCAAAGTCCTTAAAACTGGCGGTATTGAAATCGTTGATGCTCTTGAAAAAGAGGGATATAAAATATTTGGGGAAGAGTGATGAAAGTATTAGATATCAATCTCGAGCAGTTTGAAACCAAAAAAGCTCTCATACAAAAGCTCAAATCGATGGGGTTACCTACCCCAAAGACGGAACATTATCGCTATTTTGGTATTAAACCAATCTTTGATAGAGATTATGAGTTTATCAAACCAAAAGTTGCAAAACCTGCAATTGCAGACTATATTGAAATTGTAGATGGGACTGTCACAAAAGCTCCAAAAAATATCTATATTGAGATGCAAAAAAATCCAAAAATTGATGACAGCCACTACGACCAGGTATACTACATCAATCACCTTTTAAGCGATAATATAATTCATATAGAGTTTGAAGAGGAGTGTGAAGTCAAAATCGTACAAAAATTCACTCTCTCAAATGCATTCTCGCCCTATCGTATCAAACTCTCTCTAGCGCCAAATATAAAAGTTAAATTGGTTGAAGAGCATTTGGTATTAGCGAATGAGTCACTCTATTTCTATGGATATGATATAGATATAGCACAAGATGCGCATCTTACTTTCATTCAAGATCGCAATAGTAATTTTGATGAATTTGCACTTATTGCTCCACACAGCATACGATGTGCAAAGTCGAGTAGATTAGATCTCTTTACGATAGATTTTGGCACAGCTAAAACGTTGCACAACTACCATATAACACTTGATGAGTATGCCGAAGTAGATGCAAACCATGTGATATTTGCAAGCAAAGAGGCAAAACTTGGCAATACTTTTCACATAGAAAACAGAGGAAAAGAATCAAAAACATCGCAGCTATCGCGCAATATCCTTAAAGATAAAGCACGAGGAATCTTTGATGGGCTTTTAATAGTCAAAAACCCTGCAAAATATAGCTCAATATATCAAGACTCAAAAACTATTCTTCTCAATGATGGTGCTTACATGGTGAGCAAACCGCAAATGGAGATATATACCGAATATATTCTCGAAGCAACGCATGGTTCAACAACCGGACATATAGATGAAGAGGCGCTCTTTTACCTTAGACAGCGCGGTATTGCTGAACCTCTTGCAAAAGAGATGATAGTTTTGAGTTTCCTCAATGAAATCTTTGAAAAAATGCAAGATGATGAAATAAAACAGGAGTTTATAAAACTTTATGAGGAGGGGCAATGAGTGAAGAAAAAAAGGAGCTCTACACTATCCCCCTCGAAGAGCGAGAGATTGAAGTAGATGATGATGGAATCAAAAATATTGAAGAGCACAATAAAAAGTATGGAGATCCCGAAACGATTAAAAAAGAGATTATTAAATACCTCAAAACTATTTATGACCCAGAAATCCCTGTCAATATTTATGACCTTGGGCTTATTTATGATCTTAAACTCATCCGTAGAGAAGATGGATGGGGAGCTATCATCACTATGACACTTACAAGCGTTGTCTGTCCTGTTGGAGAGAGTATCGTAGAGCTTGTAAAAAATATCGCCAATAAAATTGATGGACTTGCTGAAGTAGAAGTAAATCTTGTCTTCGATCCACCTTGGGATAGAAGCAGAATCAGCGATGAAGCAAAACTTGTCCTTGGTATGATGTAGCCCTCGGGCTACTCCATCTCCAAACTCATTAGATACATTTCCTCTCCATCTACAATAGAGAGTTCAACAGAACCACAAGAGGAGCATTCAAAAAAGAGTGTCTCTTTTGGAAATTCAATTACTCTCTCACACTTTTTACAACGTGCAACGATAGGCTGTATTTGCATAGTAAGTTCTGCACTCTCGCAAATTGTCCCCTCTTTAAATGTATCAAAAGCAATCTTTAGTAGATGTGGTTCCACTCCACTCATGACACCAATTTTCACAACGACTCTTTCTACTTTCGTGGCGTTATGTTTTTTCGCGTTCTCTTCAATTAAATCCAGCATGCTTTGTACTATGGAATACTCATGCATTTTTTCTCCTATGTTTTGCAATTCTTAGAGGCGTTTTGGTTGGGCATGTTTTATAGACAAAATTGTGGCGCAGTTTGTGAAATTCGCTCTTTGGATCCCAAAACTGAGGATACATTTTCTCAAGTTCATTTTCTACGCACTCTTGAATATACTCTTCATCCTGCTCTAGCCGGTCTCTCTTTTGATCAAGTAGTTCATAAAATCTCTCTTCATCTTGTGCTAGTTGCAATGCATATGATTCAACCTCTTGAAAATCTTTGAAAACTTCATCAATAAGACCAATACTTTTGGCTTCTTGAGCATTGATAGGCAAGGCTTCATCCAAAAGCTTCTGTGCTGTCTCTTTCCCAACTCTTCGTGGTAGTGTATAAGTATGATATTCACTGCCGCTAAGGCCTATCGTTTTATAGTGGGGATTGAGTACGATGCCGCTTTTAGCAAAAACAAAGTCTCCCGCAAGCCCTAAAAATACGCCCCCTGCGCCTGCATTTGCCCTAAATGCCGTAATGGTTAGGATATCATCGCTAAAAAGAATTGTCTTAATGAGATTATTCATAGCGTTGATATTGCTCCAGCCATCTTCACCTTGTTTTTTGCTATCTTCCAAAATCGTCAAATGAATCCCATTGCTAAAAAACTGCTCGCCACCTATTAAAACAAGAACATCCACTTCATCCCTTAATGTTTCTATCGCATATTTCAGACGGATACACTGCTCGCTACTCATGGCACCATTATAGAAATCAAATGCCAAAAAGCCCACATTTTGCTTTTGATAAAAGGTAATCTCTTTAAATGTCGGCAAATCTGGATCCACATACAAAGAAATGCGCTCTTCTTTGATCCCTTTAAGACGATCTTTTAGGACATAGGTTGAGGGGAGTTTGATTTGTCGAATACCATTTTTAATCTCTGTCATTTGCTGGATCCAAACGGCACCATCGATCGTTTTAACCAACACTGCACCATCTCGTTTTGCCAAAATCTCTTTTGGTTTTGCCTCTTTTTTCTCAAGCCCGGTTTGCTCTTTTACTGCTCCAAAAAGATAAACTTCACAATCGAAAAATCGATCTTTGACACCTGGATAGTTATCGGATGCATTGAGTTTTTGTATGATCGTTTCGCTAGAGTCTTTGTTCCATTCAATCGCTCTTGAGCTTTGTGTCACTTTTGGATGCAAAGGTTTTTTCGGATTTGTTAAAGGTTTTTTTTCACATTTTAGTTTCTTAATCAGCTCATCAACTAGCTCGATAGCCAAATCGCTCACTACTGTTCGATAGAGATACCCTTTCGTTGCATGTTCGGGCAAAGAGAAGTTTCTGTGTCCCCATACGGCTCCTGCATCAAACTCCTCATCAGCTTCCAAAATAGATACGCCCCATTCTTTCATATTATTTAATATGGCATTATCGAGTGCATAGGCACCTCTATCTCCGAAGGGACCGGGATGGATAATAAAGGTCGGGTATTTGGTAAAGATTTCTTTTGGGATCTTTTTTGTAAGATAGGTGGCTAAAATGAGATCAGGAGCAAAAAGATCTGCACCTTCAATCATTGTCTCTTCATTGATAGCATACTCGACACTCACGTCAATTCCAAGCTCTTGAAGGTGACAAAATATTTTCTGCGTTAAGCTGTTAAATGTGTTGCATAATAGAAGCACTTTTAGCATATTCTAGGAAGAATCTCCCCAGTTGGCATATCCAAAAAACGTTTCGTACCCCACTCACTTTGTAAAGTTACACGACCCGGATAGGAATCACTCACCTCTCCGACGATCGCTGCATAGGGATTGTGTTTTTGTAAAATCTCTTGAGCCCTCTTTGCATCATTTTGATCAACCACTATCATAAAAGTCCCCTCATTTGCCAAGACAAATGGTTCAAATCCAAGTATCTCGCATATACCTTGTACCCCTTCATCAATACTAAATCTGCCCTCTTCTATCTCCATCGTTGTATTGGTTGCCATGGCCCACTCGTTCAAAACTGCTGCAACTCCTCCTCGTGTTGCATCTCGCATTGCTTTAATCTTGATACCTGCTTCAATAAGTTCTTCTACAATTGGCCACAACGATTTACAATCACTTTCAATATGGTTCGCAAGCTCAATTCCTTCACGACCTGCAAAAATGGCAGCTCCATGTCTTGCAATGTCACCACTTACTAAAAGTTTGTCTCCTATTGTAATATTTTCTTGTGAAGAGTGGATGACTCTTTCTCCAATGGCAGAGACGTTTATATAGACTCCATCGCAACTGCCTTTTGGAACCACCTTTGTATCACCCGTTACGATCCATGCACCGTTGATGGAAAGCTCTTTTTTCATACTTCGTACGATTTTTTCAAGATCGCGCAGCAAAAATCCCTCTTCTATGATAAAGGAAAGGCTTAGAAATTTTGGTTTTGCTCCCATCATAGCCAAGTCGTTACAAGCTCCGGCAATGGCTAATTTTCCGATATCTCCACCAGGGAAAAAGATCGGAGAAATGGTAAATGAATCTGTCGTAAAAACAGGATTTTCGAGTGGTGGTAAAGGTGTGGCATCTTCAGCTTTTGCAAGATATTCATTTTGCAAATGGCGCTGGATCGTTTTTTGGATAAGCTCCATATTTTCTACACCGCCATTTCCCATAGCAAGTGAAACAGTCTTTTTCATTGAACCTCCTGCAAAAGATTGCCATACTTATAGTATGCAGCACATGCTCCTTCGCTGCTTACCATACAACTACCCAGAGGTTTTTGCGGTGTACAGGCAGTGCCAAAGACTTGGCACTCTGTCGGTTTTGCCATTCCCCGCAAAATATCACCACAGATGCAGAGTTTATGATCCTCAATCTCCTCTTTGGGAAGGCTGTAAAGCTTTTCAGCATCCAAATGTTCATATTCTTTTTTAAGTTTCCAGGCACTTTTTGGAATATTTCCAAGCCCTCGCCACTTAAAGAGATCTCTCTTTTCAAAATATTTTTTTATTAAATTTTGAGCATTGATATTTCCATTGCGGTTAACGCTTCTTTTATACTGGATCTCTACTTCACAGCGATTTTCTAAAAACTGACGAATAATCATCAAAACAGCCTCCATCACATCCACCGGTTCAAACCCGGCTACAACCACAGGACGTTTGTATTTCGTTGGAAACTCTTCATAGATCTTGCTTCCCGTAATGACGCTTACATGACTTGGTCCCAAAAACGCGTCGATTTGGTTGTTGTAGCTGTCGATATGCTCATCACGGCTATCAATCAGTTCTCTCATCACTTCTGGTACCGTAACGTGATTAATGTGAGAGAGAATATTACTTATCTTTTGCTTCATGGCATTCTCAATGAGTGCTGCCGTCATCGGTGTGGTAGTCTCAAAACCGATAGCAAAAAAGATCACTTTTTTCGTAGGATTCTCTTTTGCAATCTTCAATACATCCAATGGGCTATATACAAATCGTACATCTGCTCCCTTGCTTCTTGCATCTTGCAAGCTTCCTTGGCTTCCAGGTACCTTTATCATATCTCCAAGAGTACATAATATAACATCTTCTTGCATAGCCAAAATATAGGCATGATCGATCCGCTCCTTTGGCATGATGCAGACCGGACATCCTGGACCATGGATGAAGCGGATATTTGAAGGTAAAAGCTGGAAGAGACCATACTTCATAATCGTGTGTGTATGTCCTCCACATACTTCCATGATATTAATTGGGCGCTGGAGCTTTTGCGCTTCTTGATTGATTGCTTTCGCAAGAGCTTTGATGGCTTTGGGATCACGGAATTTTTCATAAAAATCTTTAAGTTCCACTGCCATCTCCTGGACAGTTGTCACTCTCATTGATAAGTTGCTTCTTTTCAGCCTCTTCCATCTTCTCAATAATCTCTTGATACAAAGCTATGGACTCTTTTGCATACTCTTCATCGATGATATTCATAGCATAACCGATATGGATAAGTACGAAGTCACCCACTTTGACTTCATCTGCGATAAAATCTATTCCAACTTCTCTTTGCACACCCAATGTATCAACAATCGCCGTACACTTTTCTTGATCGATGCTTACAACTTTGCTTGGAATGGATAGACACATCAGCGCATCTCCTTTTTAAACATAATCCACTGAGCCACTCCTTTTATAGACTCTTCATCTTTTGTAGAGACTTCCAAAATATCAACATTTGGTTTGAGTCTCCTTGCTCTCTCTTTGGCTTTCTGCACGTCAAAATCAAAGTATGGCAAAAGATCAGTTTTTGTAATTAAAATCAGATCAGCTTGTCGAAACATCACCGGATACTTTTCTATCTTGTCATCTCCTTCGGGAACACTGACTAAAACGATATTGAGATGTGCCCCTACATCATAACTTGCAGGACAAACCAAATTGCCAACATTTTCGATAAAGCAGACATCAATATCACTTAAATCTATATGATGTAATCCATCATGTACCATAAAAGCATCCAGATGACATGCGCTTCCTGTAGTGATTTGGTAAGCTTGAATCCCTTTTGCTCTGATACGATCTGCATCCCTGTTTGTTTCCAAATCTCCTTCAATCACTGCAAATTTGAATCTATCTATTTCAGCTAACTTCTCTAAAAGCGAAGTCTTACCACTTCCAGGACTGCTCATAAGATTGATTGCCAAAACATTGGCTCTATCAAAATGAGCCCTGTTGTGGGCTGCTTCATGATCATTTTTATCCAAGATTTTTGTAATCACTTCAATCGTTTTTGTATCACTCAACTGGGGATTTGTATGAAGCTCATGTTTGTGGTCATGATGGTGATGGTGTTCAGTTATACTACATCCGCAATCTTTGCACATTTTGACTCCTTAGATAAACATATTTGTTCCAACTATCAACGAGATTACTCCCGCTGTAGCAAACGCTACCCGTACATTTTTTTGTGTTTTAAGTAGATTTTCATTGATTAAAGATATAAAATACCCAAACATTAAAAAGACCAGCATTACACCAATCGTAAAACTAGCGACCATCATCAAGTTCACTTCATGATGAGCGATAGCACTGAGCGTGACCAGCATACCCCGCACACCACCTATACCCATAAGTGTACCAACTGTCAAAGCGGATGTTACTTGTTTTTTCTCACTATGCTTATGTTTTTTGCCATACCATATATGAATATGCTTTTTGCCATCATGTTCGTGCCATCCCACATTGATACGACCGCTCAATGCCATAAAAAGCAAGAAAAGACCAATTGCAATGATGACACTTGAGCTTATATAATCACCCCAGGAAAGTATCTCTTCGCTTATATCGATATGCTGTAAAATTTTTGCAAAGATAAAAAGAGATACCCCATGTCCTACGGCAAAAGCGAGTGTGATTAGCATCGTTTTCTTTTTGCTTTTACCAATACTAAAATCGGTAATGGCTGTAAGATGATCTGGACCGAAAGCGTGTAATATTCCATACCAAAAGATTAATAGAAGCGGCAAAGAATCCATTATTCTATCCTTTATAAGTGAATAGTTATTCATCATTATATGATAGTTTGGTAAAATAAAAATAAAAATGGTATTATCTTCTATAAAAATGGGACCACATGCGATGTATCTATTGTAATGCACCCACTTATCTTCTTGGAAATGGTTATAGAAAGTGCAAAAAGTGTAAAAGAAAGTTTAGTCCAGCAAAAATAGCAAGAAAAGAGAAAATTGTTAAATGTTTTTGCGAAAATCTTTCTGTCAATGAATGTATGAGACGAAGCGGTTACAATTATGTTACTATTAAAAGTTATTATGATGCATTTCGAAAGAAAATTGCGGCTTTTATGGAAGAGGAGTACTTGAACCGTCAAGAGACAAGAGCATATGAAGAGTATATCTACTTGGAAAGTTCAAAAGATCCAAAAAAAGATATTTTTGATGGATACAATTTTTTGACATTCGATTATGGAGGAAGAATCTACAACCTTTTGATGCCCGATCTGTCAAGATTTAAACCCTATTTCAGTGAAGATGGACTCAATGAAGTTTACTACAAAGAATTTAAAAATTTTTTACGGATCTCAAAGTTACAAAAAAATAGTCAAAACAGGCTTATTTACGATTTTTGGAGCTATTTGGAAGATTTATTGCCAAAATATAGAGGGATAAAAAGGGAAAACTTTTTCTATTATCTCAAAGAGGCTGAGTTTAAGTTCAATTTTGATTGTGAAAAACTAAAGGAAATAGTATGAGAAAAGTGGTTGTCATAGGCGGTGGGTACGGAGGAATAAAGGCTTTGGAGGAGTTTGCAAGAAATGATCAAAATATTGAAGTAACACTTATTGATCAACACACCTATCACTATCTTCAAACGGAGAGTTACGATCTCGTTGCTTCGAAAATTCCAATTCAAGAGAGTTTTATCTATTTGCCAACACTAGTTGCTAGTTTTGGCGAAAATTTTCATTTTATCCACGATGAAGCGGTTGCTATCAAAGAAGATCAAGTTGTATGCAAAGAAGGGACTTATCCTTTTGATTATTGCGTTATTGCAACTGGAAGCGTGACAAAGTTTTTGCAAGGATTTGAGAAAAAAGGAAAACACTCTTTGGGTGTCAAAAGTCTGCGTGCGGCTCTTCATATAAAACAGTATTTTGAAGAGGAACTCTTTGCAAGACTTGAACCAAAAAGAGCGAAAAGAAGTTTTCGAGTCATTGTCATTGGTGGGGGTTTGAGTGGGGTAGAGATAGCAGCCGAAATGCGATGTTATTTCAACCAATATGTAAAAGAAAATGCTCTGAGTTGTGGAAATATCGAAATCCAACTTCTTTCGAAACATATTCTAAAAGGAGTTGATCAGAAAACACGCGATAAGGCTGTAAAAAGGTTGCGACAATTAGGTGTTTCTTTAGTTCCTCAATATGTCAATGAAATTACAGAACAAAAGGCGATACTTAGTGGTGGAGAAAGGATAGATTTTGATTTTGCCATATTTGCCGGAGGAATTGAGCCCTCACCTTTTATTCAAAATCTTGAATATACAAAAGATGCGAGAGGATTTTTGGTCGTTGATGAGTATTTGCGAGTAGAAAAAAATATCTTTGCTGTAGGTGATGTGGCAGTTTTAAAAGATAAAGAAGGAAATCTTATTCCTCCCACAGCACAAAGTGCTGAGCAAAGTGGAGTAATTGCCGCTAAAAATATCCTTCAGGCCATTTCCAACCAACCTTTGCAAAGAGCCGATATCAGACTGCGTGGACTAGCCATTGCTCTAGGTGGAAAATATGCGATAATCGTAACTCCTTTTGGTTTTCAAATCAGTGGGATTCTGGGTTGGATTGGCAAAAAAGCGATAGAAAAAGGGTATAAATGGCCTCTTAAATTGAAAGCCAAGCAGGGGTTTGAAAAATTAACGGCGTGTAAAGGAGAAAAATGAAGATTCTTTTTGCTCCAAGTGAAGCGAAACGATCAGGTGGTGATCATCAAAAGATGCAGTTTTGTTTTAATATCGATAGAGAAACGATTTTGCAAAAATATGATGAAATTGTAAAACATGGAAGCAAAGAGGCGGTATTGAAACTTTTCGGTACAAAAGAGTTGTTGGATGTTGATATTTTTCATACCCCTACCCTCAAAGCTGTTCGAAGATACACCGGTGTTGCGTATGAGTATCTTGATTACGACTCTCTCTATCCGCTCTATCAAGAATTCATTGATGAGCACCTTATTATTTTTTCAAATCTTTTTGGTCCACTATGTGCAAAGGATTTGATTCCCTTTTACAAATTAAAACAAGGCGAAGTAGTTGGGGATATAAAACCAGAGAAATTGTACGCCCCACTTTGCAAAAACTTGCTACAAGATGAAGAGATTTTAGATTTGAGGGCTGGATATTATGAAAAATTTTACAAACCAAACTTTTCTTTGAAGATGAAATTTATCAAAAATGGCAAAGTGGTGAGCCACTGGGCAAAGGCATACAGGGGGAAAATTCTTCGTCAAATTGCCGAAAATCAAATTGATAGCTTTAAAAAACTAAGAGATTTTTCTTTTGAAGGATTGCGGCTCAAAGAGATTATCAGCAAAAAAAGTGAAGAGATATGGGTGATGGAGATAGAGGAGCATTGATCGTTCATTTATAGTTTTCGAGAGCATACCAGAGTTGCCCTAGGCTGATTCCCCCATCATTTATAGGGATTTGTGTTGGAAAGAAGTATGGGATGCTGTTTTGTTGCAGTTTTTTGATCGTATTTTCCAGTAACGTTTTGTTTTGAAAGACGCCTCCGCTTAAAATAACCGGGAGTTTTTCTCTTTTTGCAATTTCTATAATAATTGCAGTGAGCGTATTTAAAAATTTCGTAGGAATATCCGCTTTTTTATCCTTGATGAGAGATAAAAAATCTATTGTAATGATTCCATCTTGGATATAAAACTCATATCGATCGTTTCTATCTTGGTATGCTTTTTCTACCAAAAGTCCACTATAGCCTTCATACTCTTGGTATTTGCATAGTCCAGCAAGAAAAGCAACCGCATCAAAAACTCTTCCAACAGAGCTTGTTTCAAAGCAGTTGATATTTTTTTCATAAGCAAGATGAAAGAGCTTGTCTTCTACTTCAAAGCCATATTTTTTTAATAAACTCCAAGCAATAAGCCTGATATCTTTAATAGCCTTTTCGCCACCAGCAATCTTTAGATAGTCAAAATGGTATTTTCTTTCATCACCTACAAATACCTCCCCTCCCCACACTTTTCCATCATCACCATATCCAGTTCCATCCCAACTAAAGCCCAAACAGAGATTTTGTGATAGAGGATGATGTGTAAGCTCCATCTCTGCCTTCGCAGCATAGATATGAGCCAAATGGTGTTGCACTTTGATAGTTGTAATATCCAAAGATTTTGCATATTGCGTTGTCTCATATCCGGGGTGTTTATCGCATATGACAACTTCTGGTGAAAAATCGTATATCGCTTTGAAATCTTCAATCACTTGTAAAAAATAGTCATAACTTTGGATATTTTTAATATCTCCAATATGAGGAGAAAGAATAATATTGTTTGCAAAGCTAAGAGCGATGGTGTTTTTCTGACGTGCACCCACAGCTAAGATGGAAGGAAGTTTCTTATCAACAAAAAAGCTTTTAGGAGCATATCCACGAGAGAGTCTGTAAAAAAGAGGTTTTTTATCTATACTGACTACCACACTATCATCACAGCTGCGAATGATCTCTCGATCGTAATATAAAACCTTTTGTGTAAATCTTTTAATATTCTCTTCCTCTTTAACAATTGGCTCATCCGAAATATTTGCACTTGTAACTACCAAAGGAGAATCGATGAAAGAAAAAAGAAGGTAATAAATTGGCGAATAAGGTAAAAAAACGCCAAGTCTATCGATATCAGGCGCTACATCTACAAAATTTTTTTTTGCTTTGACAATGACAATAGGGCGCTCTTTGGATAAAATGAGTTTCTCTTCATTTTCATCAATATCACAAATCTCTTTTATTTTATCTATCGATTTAAACATAAGTGCAAAGGGCTTTTTAGCTCTTCTTTTGATTTGTCGGAGTTTGTGAGCAGATTTTGGCAAACAGACAAGATGGTATCCCCCTACTCCTTTGATAGCAACAATATCGCCAGTTAGAATATCTTTTGCAACTGCTTCGATTGCTTCATATCCGCTCAATGATTCATAAAAGAGTTTAGGACCACAACTGTTACATCCAATTGGCTGTGCATGAAAAAAGCGGCTATTTGGATCATGGTATTCTCTTTGACACTCTTGGCACATAGGAAATTTGGCCATGGATGTGTTTTTGCGATCATAGGGAAGATCTTTTATGATAGTAAATCTTGGACCGCAGTTTGTGCAGTTGATAAGAGGATAATGGTAACGTCTGCTATTTGGATTAAAAAGATCTTGTAAACACGCATCACAAATAGAGATATCCGGGGATAAAAAAGTCTCTTTTTGTCCCTCTTGACTTTGTATAATAGTGAATTGTTGGAAATTTTGTATTGGAGTATTTTGGATTTGCAGTGAAAAGATTTTAGCAAGTGGTGGAAGTTTTGATTGAAGATACTCTAGAAAAAGCTCCTCATTCTTACCCTCTATAACAATCTCTACACCATCACTGCAGTTTCGGATGAATCCTGTGAGTCCAAGTTCATTGGCTAGTTTATAAACAAAGGGGCGAAAGCCCACTCCTTGAACGATCCCTTTGACAAATATTCTCATTGCACGCCCAAAAGAGCACTCTCGTTATCAATCGGATACTCGATATTTACCTTTGTCATAGGGGCATTTCTTGTAAACCTGCTAAAAAATGCACTATTTGCAATAAAGGCTCCACATAGCACAATATGGCTGGCTTTTGTTTCTCTATAGATTGAGACAGCTTGATTACTGAGAAAATCACCTAATGATTCAAAAATGGAGTAGGCTATGAGTTTAGAATCAGCATCAGCCAAAACGAAACTCATGATAGATGCATAAAAACTTGAGTAATCAAAACCATTTTCTTCTACCCTACAATCAATACTTACTCCTCCCTTTCCACCAAATGAGAGGCTTAGTTTATTGAATGCATCAAAATCACCATCAAATCCGATAACTCTTGCTGCTTTTAAAATGAAATCATTCTCTTTTTCAAATGCTTCGTAACGCTCGGGAAATCTCTTTTGGAACTGCTCGACTACTTTTCGTTTTGCTTCAAATTTTATCTCGCCAAAATCGAAGATCTCTTTTATAGTTTGCTTTTTATAGAAAAATTTGACTCTATCGGAAAAATAGACCCCAACAGTTGGCTCAGTTATCCCATGCTCTTTGAGAACGCTTTCAAAAACAGCTCTTGCCAAATCTTGCACTTTTATGGAAGAGTGTTCTATTGGCTCTTCTTGAAATACTGTGATAGAGTCTGTTTCTACTTCTTTAAAGTGCTCTACTTTATCGATGATACCATTATGAAGTAAAAAAGATCCTAAAAGAGCCGTTTTGGAGCTATCACAATATTTTGGAAATAAAGATTCGCTGCCAGGGCGAAAAAAGCAGAAGTGTTTATTGATAAAGTATTTTGGTGCTTCGTAAAACGTTATTGGAAGATCAAAATCAATAAAAAGATCCGCATCCTCTTTCTCATCAAAATAGCAGTAATCCGCATCTAGTGATGCCATAAGAAGAGTTGTAAAACCATCCCACACACCCACAGCTTCTACTATTTCGCCGCTACTTGTAGTAAGATACATTTGCGGTCTTTCAATGCTAAAAAGGGCTCTTTTTTCCATTGGTAAAACCAAAAACTCTTCATTTAGACGATTGATAAGCAGATAGCTTTTGTTGTCTTTTTCCAAATAGAATCGCTTATATCCTCTAAATGTTTTTATGCGAACCCTCTTCCCATCTTTGAGTGCATTTGCGGCAATATCAAAAATTTGTTTAAACTCCTCTTTTTCATTGGCAAATAAAACTTTTAAGCCTTTTTTATCGGTCAGCTTGATAGGGATATTGCACTCTATGCAGGTATTAAGCGGATAGTTTTTGCGAAAAGGATTAGTTTTAAGCTCTTCTTGGCACTCGTTGCAGGGTTTGAAAAAATTTAACAGCGTATTTGGTCTTTCAAATGGATAGTGGATAAGGAGGCTACTTTGATAGCCACAAGAGTTACAGCTGGTAAATGGATAGTAAAATCTTCTTGAAGAGGGATCTAACATCTCTTTGATGCAGTTTGGACAAAGAGCGATAGAGGATGGGATGTGTGCAATTGAGCCTTGTGATGAAGGGCTTTCTTCATAAATTTGGATATTTTTAAAAAAGATGGAATTATAAAGATACTGGTCCAAAGCTTTTGTAAACTCATCAACATTTTCATTAAAATCTACAAAAATATTAGGAAAATCGATAGAGTATGCAATTGGTGTAGCTGTTGCATCTGCAATTGATTGGATGCATTTTAAAAAGTATGTTGTATGGGAATGATACTCAAACCGTAAGGTCATTGCACTCTTTCATTGAGGGGTTTGCATACTCATAGATAATCGAGTCAACTGTTTTACTGGCTCTTTTTTGATATTGAATACCACTTCTTTCTAGCTCTTGTAAAAGCGTTTGTATGTAGTGATCGAAAGATTTTCGCATGGTATCGGTTAAACCAATACATACATTTTCGATATCTTTTGGCACAATGCCTATGATGTTTACTTGTGCAATAGATTCAAGCATGCTACAAATCTCAAGCATCTCTACAACTTCCACCTCATGCGCAGTTTTTCTATACTCTCCAAGCCCCAATAAAACCTCGCTTGGGAGATTGTATATGGAGCCTGGAGTATCCTCGATGGAGACTGTATCCATTATTACTACTTTATCATACTCTTGATAGTAGCGCATCAGTTTAAAACCCAGTGTCCCGCCATCGACGATTTCAACATCCTCATCAAAAACAAAATTTTCCTCGAGATATTTTGAAGCGTATACTCCAATACCCTCATCCATAAACAAAATATTGCCAATTCCTATAATTGCTGTCTTCAACTCAACCTCTTTTGAATTTGTATCCGCCAAATACTATGGCGATATCTCCCTCTCTCCAAAAGATCGTTCTCCATACCACATAGTAGATATGAAACATGATCCAAACCAAAATAAAATACATTGTCAAATGATGCACATACCGCACATCCATTTTCGTACCTCCACAGACAGGTACTGTCCAATCAGTGACCAAATGTAGCATCCATGGCCACCAGGATCCTATACTACTCATTCCAGATTCCAGACCATGCACATAGAGTTGAAGTCCCGTTAGGAGCATCCAGGCTAAAAGTAGATGAAAAATAGTGAAATAGACCACATGAAAACTATCTTCATGACTGCTGTCAAATCTTTTTACACGATTGAGCGTGACGAGATTGATAAAAACCTCCCAAAACTCTTTTATGTTTTGAGCGTTAGGAATGAGTTTTTTAACAGGTTTTTCAAATCTGCTGAAAAAATAGAGATATGCAATGACGATAGAGCTTACATCAAAGATGATTGCCGCATAAAAGTGAATCCACCTATTCCATGCCATTACAAACTTTTGTACTGCCGGTTCACTGATCAGTGTTTGATAATAGGGATGGCCGATATAAAGGCCAGTGATGACTGCCGCTACCATACACAGAGCCACTACCCAGTGATTGAGACGCATAAAGAGCGTCATTCTTTTAACTTTTTGATACTTTTGTTTTTTCATCGCTGCCCCCTTAAATTGAGCAAGAGGTGTTCACTTTGAATTCACCTAGGCTTTTCCCCTTTGTATCTACGATATGAACTGCACATGCAATACATGGATCAAAGCTGTGAATGGTTCTTAAAATCTCCAACGGCTCCTCAGGTTTTGCCACTTTTGTACCGATTAAGCTTGCTTCATAAGCTCCCATTCTATTTTTATAGTCTCTTGGCGCAGCATTCCAAGTGGATGGCACAACCGCTTGATAGTTTTCCACTTTTCCATCTTTGATTTTTACCCAGTGACCAAGTGCTCCTCGTGGAGCTTCTTCAAGACCATACCCTTTTGCATCTTTACTTACATAATCAAAATCAAACTCTGTCCATGTTGAAAGGTCTCCTGCTGCCACATTACTTGCTAACTCATCAACCCAATCAAACATAATATCTGCCATCATTTCAGTCTCAATCGCTCTTGCTGCAGTTCGACCAACGGTTGAGAAGAGCACTTTTGCAGGAAGATTTGCATTTTTTAAGAATTTATTGACATATTCGCTGATTCTTTCATCTCCTTTTACATATCCTACAACCATTCTTGCAAGCGGACCAACCTCCACCCTTGTATCATCATATATAGGTGATTTTATCCAAGAATATTTTCCTTTGGTATCAAGATAGGCAATTCCTTTTTCCTTTTTACCAAATCCTGTATAGTTTGGAATAGTTTGCCCATCAAATGGATGAAGCGGCTTATCGCCATTATACCAAGAGTGCGTCACATCTTCAGCCACTTTTTCTTGATCAAACTCTTGATATTTTCCATCAATCACAAGTCCACTTGGGAAAAGAAGCTCAGATTTATAAAATCCATTGTCTTGTAGTCTAAATCCTCCATAGACAAGATAGTTCTTAAGTCCTGCTCCTGTTCCATCGAGTGCTTCATCACCATACATCGTTCCAGCCATATAGATATCAGGAAGGTATGCGCCTTTGATAAATCGAGTGAAACCTTTAAGCAAGTCTTTATACAGAGCAATTCGCGCAGGATTTTGAATATCTTGTACACATGTTACCCCACCAACTACAATACTTTGTGGGTGTGGGTTTTTTCCACCAAAAATAGCCATCATCTTTGCAGCGTCTCTTTGCAAATCAAGAGCTTGCAGATAATGCGTAACTGCCAAGAGATTTTGCTCAGGAGTTAGTTTATAGTGGGGATTGCCCCAGTATCCTTTGGCAAAAAGACCTAGCCGACCCTGTTTGACAAATTTTTTGAGTCGATCTTGCACCTCCTTAAACTTTGCACTATCTGCAACATATGGTGTGGTTCCAGCAGCATTTGCCCATTTTTTTGCTTCATCTACTGTCTTGGTTGGATCAGCTTCCAAAGCTTTTGTGATATCGACCCAGTCAAGGGCATGAAGATGATAAAAGTGCACCACATGGTCATGTAGATAGAGTGCCCCTTGGATAAGGTTTCTTACAAGCCTCGCGTTTTTTGGAATGGTCACACCAAAAGCGTGCTCTACTGCCTCGATACTTCTTTGATAATGCGTTCCTGTACATACCCCGCATATTCGCATAGCAAGTAAACCACAGTCTCTTGGATCGCGCCCTTTTAAAATCTCTTCAATTCCTCGAAACATTGTTGAAGAGCTATAAGCGTCTACTATTGTATTATTCTCATCGATAACAGCTTCAATACGCAAGTGCCCTTCTATTCTTGTTATAGGATCAACGACAATATGTTTAGTACCCATTACTCTTCTCCTTCACTTTTCTTACCTGCAATTGCACTTGCTGCCGCATGAATTGCAATGCCCACACCAGCAGCAGTCAAAAGACCCAGTCCAAACTCATCCACACTCTTTTCAACTCCCCCGCCAGGAGCCATTTTTATATTTGCGTCCGCCATTGGTCGTTCGTATGCATATTTGTCCCAAAATCCAGGCTCGCTGCACCCTATACATCCATGTCCTGAACCAATTGGCCAGTTTACGGATTCGTTATAGCGAACAATCGAACAGTTGTTGAATGTCATAGGACCTTTACATCCCATTTTGTAAAGGCAGAAGTTGTTTTTCGCACCTTCATCGCCCCACTCTTCGACGAACTCTCCTGCATCAAAGTGCGCCCTTCTTTCACAGTTATCGTGGATTCTGTATCCAAAAGCAAATTTTGGTCGAAGCAGTGAATCGAGCTCTGGAATTTGACCAGTAAGTACATAGTGTAAGATTACTCCGACCATATTTGCAGGATTTGCTGGACATGCTGGAATATTGATGATTGGTTTGTCATTAACGATATCCATGACGCCCACTGCACCGGTTGGATTTGGAGCAGCTGCTGGAACACCACCAAAAGTTGCACATGTTCCAACTGCAACTATCGCTGCTGCATCTTTGGCTACTCTTTTTAGGTGCTCTTCAAAAGTTTCACCACTTGCCCCAATCGTACACCACTCCCTACCAGGACCTACCGGAATAGCGCCTTCAACAAAAAGAAGATATTTTCCTTCAAAATGTTCCATCGCATCTTCAAGCTGCGCTTCTGCTTGATGTCCAGCTGCAGCCATAAGTGTCTCTTGAAATTCTAGTGAGATAATTTCTAAAATAATATCGTCCACCTTAGGTCCATCACTTCGTATAAAAGCTTCCGAGTTACCGGCACAATCTTGCAGTTCTATCCAAATTACAGGTACTCTCGTCATAAGTTCAGCAGCTTCTGCTACAAGAGGGGTAAAAGAGCTAGGAAGCATTAGCATTGCAGTAGTTGCACTCGCCCATTTTAAAAAGTCTCTTCTAGAAACTCCTTCATCTTCCAAAATCTCTTTAATGGAGATTTGGCGTAAAGGCTTCATTTTTTTAAGCTCTTCAAGTCTTGCTTTGCATTGCTCATAGAGTCTTGCATAGTAGGCTTCACCTCTGTTTGTCTCAACCCGGGCACTCTTAGTTGTAAAGAGCGAGCGAAGGTGTTCTCTATTCATTATCACTCCTTGATTGAATACTCATTCATTAATTGTACAATTTTCAACTTATAAGATTTTTAAATAATTATCACTTTTTACTAATTCTTCTATATTTTTGGGACTAAATTAATGAGTAGTACAGACGCTACATATATCAAAGCTGCGGAAGATTAACTCTGCAGTTTTTGTATCTTTTAGGCCTTGAATAGCTTTTCTCGCAACGCCTGGATATTCTTTAGTACCTTGCAAAAGGTTCCATTGTGTAGGTGTAATAATTTGATATTTGGCAATAGTTCCATTTTTAACCCATATTCTGTGTATCAAAGATCCTCTTGCAGCTTCAACTACTCCCATTCCATGACCATCTTTTTGTTTGTTATCAATATAAGAAGACTCGCTTAGGAGAATTGAATCGAGAAGCTGCTCTAATTTTTTCATAATGACATCAATCTCTACTACACGTGCAGCTATTCTTGTTACCAGAGCATCTTTAAAGCGTCTATGCAACTGCATTATAAGTGGATAACGTAAAAGTAGCATGCGTGCAAGTGGCCCGGTCTCATAAAATCTTCCTCGATACGTAACCGAAACATCAGTTTCTTTAATAAATTTAACAGAAATAGGTTTTATACTCGTTTTTAATATTTTTGCAGGTTTTACTAAGCTATTCTCTCCTAATACCACAAACCTGTCATAACTCTGCCCAACCGTAGAGTAAGTAATTAGTTTTCTCAATATATTTCCAAAGTCACTCTTTTCTTTCGATATATCTTTTAAATCGGTATAATTTTTAAAAAGTTGCAACTTAATAGTATCTTTTGCTTGTGCTAAATAATTTTTTGCTTGAAAAATTTCAATAGCTGTTGGATCACATGTTACTCCACCTGGCAACATATATGAATTATGGGGATACTGTCCACCAAACAGTGCAATTATTTTATTGATATTTACAATTGCAGGCTGTATTGTAAAAAAGTTTACATTGTCCAATAAAAATGGAGCAATAACGAGATAGAACCATTTTAAATGATTTTGCAAAATTTCACAAAATGTTGTAATTTCCCTAACTGTTTTTGCCTTTTGTGTCGGTATGATTCCAAATGCATTTTCTAAAGCTTCTACTGTAGCTCGAAGATGGGCATGTCCACAAATACCACATATCCTAGGATTTATAACAAGTGCATCAAGTGGATCTTTGCCTAATAACATTTTTTCGATACCACGATAGTGCAAAAACTCTATTTCAACATCTTCAATAATTGTTTCATTCCACTTATAGTGAAGATATACTTCTCCTTCGACTTTTTGTAAAATTTCAATCTTCATCAATAACTCTTTTATGCAGTCTTGGTATGTGAAAGCTTTTTGCAATTCCTGTAAGTGTTAAATAGGCTCGTTTTGGTACGCCTAGAGGCATTTTTACAGGTATCCCCATATGCGTTTTGGTTTTAAAGAGATTATTGGATGGAAATGTTGGCTCAGTACACCCAAAACAAGGAGTTCCAATACGTGTTTTTGAACTTACACCATTCCACAAAATTTTATTACAACTACCATGAGTAAAAGGAGCTTGACATCCCTGCTCATAAAAAAGACACCCCTCTTGTGTACCAAAACTTTTTGCATCAACTTTCCACTCAAAATACTCATTACGTGTACAGCCACTATGAACTGTATATCCATAGATCTCTTTTGGTCTTTGGAAAGTATCTTTTTTTACATTTTCACCATTTTTTATTGCTAAAAGTGCAAATGCTATCCATTCAGGATGTGCAGGGCACCCAGGAATATTTATAAGTTCAATTGAATCAATTTGCTTCTCTTTTGCAAAATTAATTCCTCTTTCACCAAGTATTCCACCATATACTGCACAACTGCCAATTGCTACAACATGCTTGGCTTGTTTTCTTAGTCTATGAAAAAGTTCAACAAAATTGCAACCACCCCTATCTATTTTGCCGTATGCACCCTCCACAACTAATATGTCAAAGGGCTCCTCAAAGTAACACAATTGTGTGATATGTAAGGGGGAAGGAAGAAGAGGATGGTATAAAAAAGTAATTTCATCTAAAAGCTGGGATAGTTGCTCGTAGTGTAAAAAAGAGTGAGTGTTTCCATTACAAGTGATACCCTGGAGCCAAATAGCTCTAGCCACTTTTTAAAGCCCTATAGATATTCTCAGCAACATCTTGCTGATAGAATGACAACTCATTTGGAAGCATTCCTTCACCTTTCAAGTAAGCCATCCCACCAAGATAACCCATAAAAAGTCCAAAAGCACTAAAGAAGTCTTGATCTTTTAATTCACCAGAGCTCACACCCTCTTCAAAGAGTATCATTATCTCTGTTACAAAAGGACTGACACAAACCATCCCCTCACATCCATCTTTGAAGATCTCTTTGTGTGAGAGATAGATACGTAAGAAATATTCAATAAGTTCTGAGCGCTTTTCAACCATCTCGAAATAAAATGCAACTATCTTTTCTATCTTTTCTTTTACGCTTATTGGCTCAAGATTAATCTGTCTTATCTGATTACCCAAAATTTTGGAGATATAGAGCATAAGCTCTTTGGCTAGAGCATCTTTGGAAGAGAAGTAGTTATAGAGATTTCCCACACTCATACCCATCTCTTTAGCAATATCTGATATGGTAATTTCGTAGTATCCTTTTTTTGCAAAAAGAGCCAAAGCCGTATCCATTATAGCCTGTTTTTTCTCTTCTTTTCTCTTTCGCATTACTTATTGCACTCCACTTGTATACTATATCCTTTTTTTACATATTTTTTACTAAGGACTTTATACCCTTTAGGACCGCATTGATAATCAGCTTTTTCTAAACAGAGATCATAATTATTGCCACACTCTAGGCTATACACACCACTACGTGGTTTGAATAGTTTTTGATTGAGTCGTACATGATGAAAGCATCCTGCAAAAAATATTACAATGAAAAGAAGAGAAACAATTTTTCTCATCTCTTATGCTCCGCAAAGGCTATCTCTTCAGCCCTTTTCAAGATCTCTTGTGCACCATTTTCTATCATGGATTGTGCTAACTCTTTGCCAAGATCACTATAGTTTTCAACATTTCCGATAATTTTATCTTTGAGAAGCTCTGAACCATCAGGCATACCTATCACTGCTTTGGTAATAATATCGCCATTGTCAAGAAGTTGCGCTCTCACACCAATAGGCACCTGGCATCCACCTTGCAATGTATCAACAAATTCTCGCTCAATTTCTGTTTCAATTTGTGATTTTTTATCATTCAAGGTCTTTACAACCTCCAAAACCTCTGGAACACACTCAATCCCTAAAGCAGCCTGCCCCATTGCTGGAATCATCAAATTTTCATCAATTTGCTTAACAAAACGTACACTTTCTAAAAATCCTAATCTCTTCAAACCAGCATACGCCAAAATAATAGCATCAAACTCTCCATTTTTGAGCTTTTTAATTCTTGTATCTACATTACCACGCAAGTCTTTAATCTGTAGATCGGGTCTATAGTGGAGTAGCTGCATACGGCGGCGCAGACTAGTAGTTCCTATAACAGCATTTGGAGGGAGATCTTCTATACTCTCATACTTTTCACTTAAAAAAGCATCATTGACTATTTCTCGTTTTGTCACTGCTCCAAGTATAAGCCCTTGAGGGAGTTGTGTAGGCACATCTTTGAGGCTATGCACCGCTAGGTGTGCATCTCCTCTGAGCATTGCATCTTCTAGTTCTTTTGTAAAAAGTCCCTTACCCCCAATAAGTGCTAGAGGAGTATCGAGAATCTTATCCCCTTTGGTCTTAAAAATTTGTAGCTCTACTTCATACCCCATATCTTCAAGGAGCGATTTTATATGATTTGATTGCCACAATGCAAGTTTACTCCCACGTGTTGCAATAATAAGTCTCATTTTTTACTCTTTGTTTTTATATTTTCTTTTGGAAGAAACTTTTTGTACTCCTCTCTTTTTGGATCATACTTGCCATCTACAAAAAGCGTAGGCGTTCCATGAATCATGAGATATTGGGATTTTTTTCTATCTTCATTAAGCTCTTGCACTACCCAAGGTTGATTGATCTGCTCTTTTGTTAGTTTTACTCCCAACTTTTTATCAAGCTCTTGTAAAACTTTGCTCTCATCATGCTCTTCATAGTTAAATTCTGTTTTATAGATTTTTTCAATAATATCTTTTTTTCCTTGCTTTTTGAGATAGATAATTGCTTTAGCAAGGGGTACAGAAGCTGGATGGAGTGACTGTATAGGGAGATGATAGTAGTAGAGTGCAAAAATATCTGGATATTTTTTCGCAACTTCAAAAAGTTCTGGTACAACTTCACGACAGAAAGGGCAGAGAGGATCACTAAAAACCACAAGTTTATGTTTAGCATCTTTATTCCCAAAGATATGATGTTTTTCATCATAAAAGCTCTTATCCAAGCTCAATACTATACGCTCTTTGAGGCTTCTATTTGTCTTGATATCTACAAGATCTGGAGCAACAAATCGATCTTTTACGAAAATAGTATCCCTTTGTGAGAGATTTTGCTCACTATCACCTCTTTTTATACCTATATTAAACGCAATGATATATGCATCCCAGCCCTTGAGACGACGCATTGGCTGCTTTTCAATAATCTTTACATCATATACTTTAAGATCTGGATTCTGGCTAAGTCCTCTTTTTACAAATTTAATAACATCTTTATCTGTAGCTGCACTCAGGCTCAAGCTCAAAGCTACACTAATGCTCAATAATCTCCACATCAATGACATTATCATCCTCCCTTTTCTTCTTAGATTTCAACTTTAAGATTTTTTTAGCAATAAATGTAGAAAAAACACCAAATTGCAAAAGCATTCCTATTATATCAGTAAAAAAGCCCGGAATTATTAAAAGAATAGCCCCTACAAGCATCGAGAGATTCATACTCTCAAACTCTTCAACAGTTATCTCACCATTTGCTAATGCTTGCATTGTTGCCATCATTTGAATATGCATATTGCGAATAATCCAAAATCCATAGACAGCACTTGCAACAATCTCTACAAAAGTCCAAAAAGGGCCTATTACACTAGCAATCTGCACTGATACAAAAGTTTCTATAAAGAGATAGAGCAAAAAATAGAGCAACGCTTCTTCCTCATACTTTTTTGAGAGTATAATATTTTTTGATTAATAAAGATGCTTCATCAACTCTTCGATAGTCTCTTCTTTTGGAACATCGAGTTTTTGAAGAGTTTTCCTGTCTACTAGCTGAACTTTACCCTCTTTAAGAGCTTTCCCAACAATCAGAGCATAGGGATAGCCAATAAGTTCAAAATCTTTGATTTTGGTACCAAATCTATCTGTTCTATCATCGAGGACTACTTCTACCCCTTTATCCAAAAGTTTTTGGTAAAGCTCTTCACCAAACTCTCTTTGCTCACTATCTTTTATGTTTGAAACAATTATGCATACTTTATAAGGAGCGATCTCTTTGGGCCAGATACAGCCTCGCTCATCATGGTTTTGCTCAATAGCAGCAGCTACAAGGCGGCTCACACCTATACCGTATGTACCCATTACAAAAGGTTTTGCTTTGCCATCTCTATCTAAAAATGTTGCATTCATTGCAGCGCTATAGCGAGTACCCAATTGAAAGATATGACCTACTTCGATACCTTTTGTAAGCTTCATCACTGCACCACACTCTGGACAGAGATCACCCTCTTTGACCTGGACAATATCAGCAAAAAGAGCCTCATCAAAGTGGGAAAGATCGGCCCCTATAAGATGGTAGTCTTTGCGATTACCACCGCAAATAAGTCCTTTGGCACCTTTGAGATCTTCATCAAGCACTATGCGACACTGCTGCTCATAGGGAGCTATAAATCCTGGAACAATGCCAGCTTCTTGTAGCTCCTCCTCACTTACATCAACAAGTTCATTTGCACCGATAGCATTGGCAGCTTTGATCTCTTGGAGTTCATCGCTTCCTCGTAAAAAGAAGATAACTATCTCTTCACTCTCATCATATATAGCCTTTTTTGCAACCGCTTTTACAAAATAGTAAGGATGGACTTTGAAAAAATCGCTGAGCTCTTCAATAGATGTAAGTCCAGGAGTATAGAAAGGTTCAAAATTGCTAAATTCAGGGGCTTCTGTTGGAGGCTTAGGCTTTTTACGCTTAGCAGCTTCTACATTGGCAGCATATTCACATGCACTACAGACTGCAATCATATCTTCACCACTATTCGCAATTACCATAAACTCTTTACTTGCACTCCCACCAATTGCACCAACATCTGCCTCAACTGCTCTAAAGGTGAGTCCAAGCCTTGTAAAAATCTTTTTATATGTCTCTTCCATGAGAGCATACTCTCTTTGCATATCTTCGATACTTTCATGAAAAGAGTATCCATCTTTCATGATAAACTCTCTCCCACGCAGCAACCCAAAGCGCGGTCTTGCTTCATCACGAAATTTGAGATTTATCTGATAGAGATTGAGAGGTAGCTGTTTATAGCTTGTCACTCTTCCTCGCACCAATGCTACCATCATCTCTTCATGCGTAGGTCCTAATACAAAGCAATTCTCCTTACGATCTTTAAACCGCAGGAGCTCTTTTCCATATTTTGCAAATCTTCCACTCTCTTCCCAAAGTTCACAAGGAGTTACAAATCCAAGCTGTACCTCTTGGCAACCCGCTTTATCAAGCTCTTCTTTGATAATTGATCGTATTTTGTCTAAAACTCTTTTACCAAAGGGGAGAAAGTTATAAATACCGCTTGCTACTTGATTAATAAAACCTCCACGGACTAAATAGATATGGCTTGGAAGGACTGCATCTTTTGGTGCCTCTTTGGTAGTTGGAACAAAAGCCTTGCTTAATCTCACTCTAACTCCTTAAATTCATATAATATTCACACTTATAGCGATTAAGTCCCACTTCATCTTCGATTTCGAAAAAAAACTTTATCGCCTCAACAATTGTATCAGCACTTGGCTCATCTGCTATGGACTTGAGTCTCTTTGTAGGGTCATGCAAAAATCTATTGAAAGCGTTATGCAAAAGTTTCTCTATATTTTTTTGCTGCTCTTTTGGAATAAACCCTTTTTTTATAGCTTTTTGCAACTCTGCAAGAGCAGCATCTTTAGCTTGTGCACGGATCTCTTTTATAATTGGCTCAATTTCAAGTGTTTGAAGCCATTTAAAAAACTCTTTCACATAGTGCCCAACAATTTTATATGCTTTACGTGCCTGCTCTTCGCGAAAAGCCATATTCTTTTCTACAATCTCTTTAAGATCATCCACTGCATAGATAGCAATATTTTCGATATTCATCTCTTCAATATCGCGTGGGATTGCCATATCAAACCAAAGCCTTGCAAAATCCCTCTTTTCAACCATATTTTTGGTAATAATCGGATCAGAAGAAGATGTTGCAGTAAAAAGTAGTCTATAACTATTTATGAGGCGAGAGAGCTCTTGTGTTGTTGCTACTTGTATGTTTTTATCAATCTCATATGCTATTTTTTTAGTTTTTTCCTCACTGCGTCCAACTAAAATAACATTACAACCATGTGTCAAGAGATGCTTTGCTGCAAGGGTTCCCATCTCTCCCGTTCCTATCACAAGTGCTGTAAACCCTCCCAGATTTCCAAGCCTATCTTTTGCCAATGCCACTGCAGCGCTTGCGACAGAAACGGGATTTTTTGAAATATCAGTAGATGTACGCACCTCTTTTGCACATTTAAAAGCATAGTGCATAACACGTCCTAGTTTTTGCGCACACCACCCTTTCTCATAAGCCTCTTTATAAGCATCTTTGAGTTGCCCTACAATTTGCGTTTCACCAACTACAAGACTATCAAGCCCACTTGCAACACTAAAGATATGGTGTACTGCACCATTATCCTCATAGACATCGGCTCTACCCTCAAGCTCTTCTATATTTATTCCAGAAACTTTTGCAAGAATTTCCAAAACCGATTCAGTGGATCTAAAAGGATCTTTTGAGCTAGCTATTATCTCAACTCTATTGCAAGTTGATAGAATAATTACCTCATTGATACTATCTTTTGTTAAGATCTCATCTGCTACGAAATTGCGTCTTTCCTCTTCACTGAGTGCAAGTTTTTCTCGTGTAACAATATCGGAGTTTTTATGTGAAAAGCTAATAACAAGATAGTGCATTAATATGTCCTCTCAATCAAGGAGCTCATAATCTCATGAAGCCTCTCATCCTCTTCATCCAGTATCGCCATTGCCTCTTTGCCAAGAATTCTTGCTTCTTCTTTTGTTCTTTCTAATGCTCCAGTAGCAGTAAACTTTTCTTTGAGCCAATCTTTTTCCTCTTCACTCAGATCTTTTTTAAATAGTTTTAAAAGCTTCTCTTTTTCATCAGCAGATAAAGCGTGGTAGAGGTAGATATAAGGAAGCGTACTTTTTCCTTCTTTGAGATCATGTAAAGCAGGCTTACCAAGCGTCGATGCATCTTGTGTAATATCGAGAATATCATCAACTATCTGAAAAGCAAGTCCCAAGTTTTTGCCATAAAGCCCATATTTTTCGCTCTCTTTGCCTGCCAAAATCGCAGCTGCTTTAGCGCTCGCTTCAATTAAAGATGCAGTTTTTTTATAAATCATATCAAAGTATACATCTTTATTGGTATTAAAACTCTTAGCAAGTTCTACATCTAAAAGCTCACCAAGACTAAGAAGTGTTACAGCATTGGAAACAATTTGGGGTATAGGATGAGGTAGTTTTGTCAATTCAAAAAAGGCTTTTGAATAGAGGATATCTCCCATCATAATAGCTGGCTTATTCCCAAAAATCGCATTAATAGAAGCAACACCTCTTCGCATCATTGCATCATCAATAACATCATCGTGCAAAAGGCTCGCTGCATGAATCATCTCTATAACAGCAGCTAAAAACTCTCCCTCTTTGCTAGGAACTATCTGCAAAATAAGTTTACTACGCAACATCTTCCCTGCAGGAATTTTTGCAAAAAGCTCTTGGACATACGCATCATCAAGATCTGCAATAAATGCCTCTATTATCTCTTTAACCCTCTCCAACGATCTTCCTTATTCACTTTGGCTCAAAATTTTCCCCATATATTCAATATAAAGAGAGTTTAGTTTATTTTCTAGTTCCTTTTTTTTGCTCTCATCATAAAGAACCTGCTGTACCTCTTTTTCTACATCAAACCCACATTTTTGCTCTATAATAAGCTCTAATGCGGCCATCCACTCCATAATGTTTTCAAGTTCTCCTTCAACTACGTTGCGATTAGCATGAAAAACAATATCTAAAAATCTACTTTTTGGTGTCCCGCCTAAAACATCATCATCTTCAAAATACATTTCTCCCTCCTTTATGCAATGTGTAGTATAGCAAATTTTTACCTTATGCGTTTTACTAAAACAAAGAGCAATGGGACTATCAAAAGATTAATTATTGTAGCCCAACCAATACCAAATCCAAGTGTCACAGCCATAGGTTGGAGTATAAGACTTTGTCCACTTGCAAAAAACATGAGTGTGGCTAGTCCTAAAATAGTTGTGATGGAAGTTAGCAGTATCGGACGTACACGAAGAGTTGCTCTTTTAATAACACACTCCAAGTTTGTACATTTTCTAATAAAATCAATCATAATAAGCCCATCATTTACCACAACCCCAGCAAGTCCTACAAGACCAAGGAGTCCTGGCATTGTTAGATTGAGTCCTAAGATACTATTTCCAATTAATACTCCCAATAAAGAAAGAGGAATAACACTCAAAACAATAAGCGAATACAAAACCGAATTAAACATCCAGACAAGTGCAGCAAAAATCAAAAAGACAGCAATAATAAATGCACGAATAATCTCTCGCATCAACTTTTTATTCTCTTTTTGCTCCCCTTTAATTTTTACACCAATACCTAATTTTCGAATTTTCTCTAAAATTGGGACAATACGCTCATAAAACTCTGCAGAGGTCAGCTTCTTTTTATCTAAAGATGCATAGACTGTGCGAATCTTTTTACCATTTTCTTTAATAATGTCATAGAAGTGTTCGATTGTTATAAACTGTGCTATATCCTGTAAACGCACTTTTTGCATACTATTTGGAACATCTATGAGAAGATCTTTAAAAGCCGAAAAATCATCTTTGCTCATTGATTGCAGCTTCACATAGATAAGCTTATTGTACTTAAACATCTTTGCAACTTCTGCATTGAGATATAAAGCTTGAAGATACTTTGCAAGATACCCCTCTGTAATACCAAGTTTCGCTGCATAGTCGTTGAGTTTGAGCTTGAGCTCTTTTTCACCCTCTTTTGCATCATCTGTTATATTATAAACCCCATCAATTTTTTGCATAGCTTCTTCTAACAGTTTGATAGCTTGTAAAACATCTTTTGGATGCTCATACTCCAAGCTTATTTCTATGTCACTCTTTACTATTCCAGCTTGTGGAACAACTACAGCAATCTCTTCAATAGGAGGATGTTTAAACTTTTGCACTAGTTTTTGCAGATCTTGGGCTATCTCTTTTGCACTCCGAGAGCGGAGCATATCACTACTATCATATTCAACAGAAAAAATGGGAGTTATGAATTTATCAACAAAATTTTGGGGCTTGAGCTCATGGAGATTCACAAAAATATGAAAAAGATTTGCACCTGTTTGTGCATTATTTTTCGCATCAAGTTTCATCCCTACAATTGCAGTCACGGAACTGACTTCATCTTTTTTCACGCTTTGCAAAATGGCCTGTTCCAAAGGCTTTAAAATCTTTTCTGTATCTTCTACATCATTATTGACATTCACGCGCCCTGTAATGTAAATTTGCGTAGTATCAAAGCTAGGAAAGAGTTGAAATTTTGTCTGCTTGAGCATTATAACTGTTGCAATAACAATACTACCTACTAAAAAAATAAGACTGAGATATTTTTTTTGCAATAAAAACGCAAGTACTTTTGCGTAGAATGTATAAATCTTATGCCAAAAAGAGCCACTTTCTCTCTTTTTTGTCACACGTAAAAAATCTTTAGCATGGAGTGGCAAAAAATAGAATGCTTCAAATAAAGAACTTAAAAGTAAAATAGAGATAATCACAGGGAGTATCTTTATAAAAGCTCCCATTTCACCACTAATAATTAAAAGGGGCAAAAATGCAAAGATCGTTGTCGAAGTAGCAGTAAGGACTGCAGGAAACATCTCCAAAGCCCCATTAATGGCAGCAATTTTTGGATCGTCTCCATTTTCTAAATGCCTATAGATATTTTCAGCAACAACAATCGCTTCATCTACAAGCATTCCCAAAGCAATAAGAGCTCCAAAGAGTGAGAGCATATTGAGGCTATAACCAAGAAACTCTAAAGATATGAGCCCAATCATAAAGCTAACAGGAATTCCCATTCCTACAACAATGGCTATTCGCCAATCCACAGTTAATAGCAAGGCTGTAAAAACCAAAATGAGACCAAAGAAAAGATTGGATGTAACAGTATTGAGTCGATTGCGAATCCAGATAGAAGTATCAGTATAAACTTTAAACTCAAATCCCGGATACGCTTTTTCATATTTGTGCAATATCTGCTTAATCTTTTTTACAAGCTCTATTGCATTGCCATTTTTTGTTTTAGTTACATTGATAGAAATATTTGGCTTGCCATTAAAGTGTGAGAGCATTTGAGGATCACTCAAAGTAAACTCAACTTTTGCAATATCAGCAAGCCTCACATTTTTAGAGCCTATTTTTAAAATGAGATTTCGTAGCTCTTCTATCCTCTTTTTCCCGTTTTCTGTGGTGAGAAAGAAATGATCTCCTCTTTGCTGAATCGAGCCTATAGGAAAGATTGTAGCAATTTGCTGAATGAGTTCAGCAATTTGAGTGGTATTAAGATGCAAAGCATCTATTTTTTTCTTTAATAGTTTAATTTGTAGTTCATCTTCTCGCCATCCTCTAATATCTATATCGCTCAGCTCTTTAATTGAACTAAGCTCACTTTTAAGCTTATCTGCAACATCCAAAAGCTCTCGTGTATCCTCTTTTGTAGCAATTGCTATGAGTACTAGAGGAAAACTCTTTTTTAAAATTGTAGCTGTAGGCTCATCCATATCTGGAGGGAGATCTTTTTTTATTTTAGCAATCTTATCTTTTACATCATTGAGTACTATGAGATTATCTGCCCCCTCTTTGATATCTGATATGATAGTAAAACGCCCGTTTTTAACAATCGCATCAATATCACTGAGATTTTGTACATTTTTGAGTTCATCTTCAAGATTTTCTACAACCATTTTGTCAAGTGTCTGCGCACTTGCCCCGCTATATCCACCAGTAATGAAAATCTTATCCAAAGTAATGGGTGGAAAAATCTCTTTTGGAACATTTTGATATGCAAAAATAGAAAGAATAAATATCAATAATAAAAAAATATGATTAAGCGCAGCTTTTTCAATAGCAAACTCTAAAAATTTTCTCATCAATTTCCTTAAAACATCGTATCTAGAACTTGATTTTTGTAGCGTTCATATTCGAGTTGTTGGCGCAAAAGTCTATTTTCCTCTTTGAGAATTTCATAGTTATCAAGAAGTGTATTGATAGTGCGGCTTTTATAGTAGATCTGATTGCTTAAATAGATTTTTGGAAAAATAAGTGCTATGATGAGAACTACACTGAGTATAACAAGAATAAAAAAAGTGCCATCAAGCTCTTTTTTACTACTTATTTCATCAATGGAATCGAGAAGTTCTTTTTTTTCTACTTTTTCCATACTACTCCTTAAACTTAAATACACGCAGCTTTGCACTGCGACTACGAGGATTTTTCATTATCTCCTCTTTTGTTGCTGTTATCGGTTTTTTTGTCAATATTGTACCAAGTGCTCTATCACCTCCACACTCGCAACGTAAAGCCTCTGGAGGACATATACATTTTTGCGCCCATTTTTTAAATCTGTTTTTTACTATACGATCCTCCAGAGAGTGAAATGTAATAATAGCAACTTTTGCACCTTTTGGTTTTGCTTTTTCCAATGCATCTAAGAGACCTTCTAACTCCTCGAGCTCCTTGTTAACTTCGATGCGAATTGCTTGAAAGATTGTCGTAGCAGGATGAATCTTTTTTGTGCGTGGAACTAAATGCTCTATGAGCGTTTTAAGCTCTTTTGCACTTTTTATTGGTCTATGTTTTACAACCTCTCCCGCAATTTTCCACGCATTTTTTACCTCTCCATACTCTTGTAAAATCTTTGCTAGATCTTCTTTGCTATATTCATTGACCACTTCATACGCACTCAGTGCAGCGCTCTTATCCATACGCATATCAAGCACATCACTCTCTAGGCTAAAACCCCGCTCTTTTTTATCCAACTGCAATGAAGATACTCCAATATCAGCCAAAACCCCTTTAATTTCCATTGTTTGCAAAATCTCTTCAATTTTTTGTGAAAATGCACCTCGTACAATTTTTACTCTTTCTTTAAAAGGCTGCAGACGTTTCACAGAAAATGCAATTGCCTCTTCATCCCTGTCAATGCCAACAATTTCACTTTGAGGATTATTTTGTAAAATAGCATAGGAGTGGCCTGCATAGCCAAGCGTGGCATCTACAATCCAACCCTGCGTATCTTTAAAGACTTCAACTACTTCATCTAAAAGCACCGGAATATGTGGAGATTGCATCATAGACTCTTTACTATCTCATAAACACTATCTATCATCATATCAATCTCATCAAAAGTTATTACATAAGGAGGCATAAAATAAATCACATTGCCAAGTGGTCTGACAAAAACTCCTCTTTTAAGAGCTTCTTGATTAATGCGCAGCCCTATCCTCTCTTGTGGCTTATATCCTTGCAACTCTATGGCTGCTATCATACCCTGTTGGCGTACATCTTTCACACAGGATAGTTCTTGAAACGGAGCTATTTTTTGTGCAATGTAATCAATTTTTATACGGTTTTTAGTAATTACATCATCATTTTCAAAAATATCAAGCGTAGCATTAGCAGCTGCACATGCTAAAGCATTCCCTGTATAACTATGTGAATGTAAAAAGGCTTTATATTCATTGTAATCACAATAAAACATTTCATATACTCTATCGGAAGTTAGCACCACTGAGAGCGGTAGATATCCTCCTGTAAGGCCTTTTGACAGACACATAAAGTCTGGTTTGATACCGGCTTGCTCACAAGCAAAGAGTGTTCCAGTTCTTCCAAACCCCACTGCAATTTCATCGGCAATGAAAAATATATCATACTTTTCACACAACTCTTTGGCAAGTTTGAGAAATATTGGATGATACATATGCATATACCCAGCACACTGCACCAAAGGCTCTACAATAAAAGCACTAATCTCTTTGTGTCGCTGCTCAAAAAGCTTTTCTAACTCTTGAGCTGCTTGGATTGCTGCTTCTTCGGTTCTATCTTTTGGAACGGGGGTTTGCAAAGTATGTATCATAATCTCTTTGTAAGTCTCTTTATAGAGCTCCACATCTCCTACTGCTAGCGCACCTAACGTCTCACCATGGTAGCTATTAGTAAGTGAGACAAAATATGGTCTTGTCTCACCTCTGTTCTTAAAATAGTGAAAGCTCATCTTTAAAGCTACCTCAATTGCACTACTTCCATTATCTGCATAGAAACATTTCTCTAATCCACTCAGTAAACAGAGACGCTCAGAGAGCCTTACTATTTGCTCATGTGTAAATCCCGCAAAAATGACATGTTCAAGCTGTTGGAGCTGCTCATTGATTTTTGTATTAATATACTCATTACTATGACCAAAAAGATTGACCCACCAGCTACTGATGCTATCAATGTAGCGATTATCTTCAAAATCATAGAGATACACCCCTTTTGCTCGCTTGATGGGGATAATAGGAATTGCTTCATGATCTTTCATCTGTGTACATGGATGCCAAATATGCTTGAGATCTCTTTGCATAAGCTCCTGGTTGGTCATAAACGGCCTTTATTGTGAATTAATCACTTTTTAACTACAATATTTCCTCAAAATTATACAAAGGTTGGCTTATGATTAGCTGGATGCAAAAACATAAAAAATATCTTGTAATAACGATTTGGATAAGTACAATAGCATTCGTTGGAGCGGGATTTGTTGGATGGGGGGCATACAAGTATGGCTCTAGTGGTGATACTATGGTAGAAGTTGGTGATACAAAAGTGACTATCAAAGAGTTTCAAAACAGATACTCACAACTTTATAACTATTACAACCAACTTTTAGGCGGCAAGCTCGATCAACAAAAAGCAAAAGAGATGGGCATAGATAAAGCAGCTTTCGATGCACTTATCAAAGAAGCACTTCTCATCAATTACGCTAAGGATCATGGTCTTATGGTAACAGATGAAGAGGTAGCTAAAAAAATAGCATCAATGCAAGTATTTCAGCGTGATGGTCACTTTGACAAAGAGCTCTATATCAATGTCCTCAAGCAAAACCATATGCGCCCTAAAGATTTTGAGCAAAGTATAAAAAAAGATCTTCTTTTAGAAAAGATTAAAGCTGTATTCAAACCAAAACTTCTACCACTAGAGTTTGATACCGCAAGCGCAGCACTCTTTATGGGAGATAAAATTGCATACAAACCTCTTACAAGTAACGATATCAATATAAGTTATACACAAAAAGAGCTCAAAAACTACTACAATGAACATAAAGACAACTACCAAACACCTACACACTATAAACTTGCAGTAGTTGAAGTAACACCACAAGATGTCACAATAGATGAAGCAAAACTTCAAGAGTATTATCAAGCACATCGCATCCAATATAAAGATAGTAGTGGGAAGATTATGAAATTTGAAGATGCAAAACCGCTTGTTGAGCGTGACTATAGATTGAAACTTGCAAAAAAAGAGGCTCTTAAAAAATATATTGCTCTTAAAAAAGGAAAAATCAAACCGCAAAAAAGTATAGAAATTACAGATACAAATACTACACTACCCCCAACTTTTATGGAAAAACTTAAACTAGCTCAAAGTGGTAAAGTCTTCAAGCCAATTATTATAGGTGAAAAATATCTCATAATTAAATTAGATAACAAAAAATTACCACAGCCAATGAGCTTTGAAGAGGCAAAAGCGTTAGTACAAAAAGATTTTGAAAAAGAGTTGCGCTCCAAAAAGCTTATAGAAACAGCACAAAAACTCGCTAAAACTTTCAAAGGGATTGAAATAAATAGTTTCATTTGCAGAGACGATGTAAATAAGATTAAAGCTTTAGAGAGCACAGAAGCTGCTACATTTCTTAAAAAACTCTTCACACAAAAAGAGGGAGAAGGGTTTATTCAATTGAGTGATGAGAAAGTGGTCTTATATAGAATTTTAGATCAAAAACTGCACATGCCAAAAAAAATAGATAAAAACAGAGCCCTTATTACCGATAATACTATTAAGCTCAAAGAGCTTCTAGAGTCACAAAGAATTTTGAATATACTGCAAAAGCTTTATGAAATAAAAGTATATAAAGGAATATAGGGTGTCAAAAACCATTCTCGCCCTTGATATCGGATCATCAAAAGTCTGTGCAGCAATTGCAGAGCAAAAAGATGGTGAGCTTGTAATTACAGGCTCTGGAATTGCGCCTGCACAGGGTTTGAAAAAGGGAATTATTACCAATATCGATCTCGCATCTAAGTCCATTAAAAAAGCGTATGAAGATGCAGATCGCATTGCTGGTACATCCCCCTCAAAAGCTATCGTAGCACTCTCAGGCGCTTACGTAAAGAGCACTAATAGTAATGGAATCGTTAATATTCCAAACAAAGAGATATCACTCGATGAAATTAATAGAGTCATGCAAACGGCTCTTTATAATGCAAACATTCCTCATGAGTATGAAGTATTACATGTGCTTCCCTATAGATTTCGCGTGGATGATCAAGACTTTATAGAAGATCCATTGGGTATGAACGCTTCAAGACTCGAAGTAGATGCCCATATTATCACTGCTCCTAAATCGAGTATCTTCAATCTCAAAAAAGCTGTAAAACAAGCTGGCATCGATATAGAAAATATTGTACTAAGTGGTTATGCATCTGCAATAGCAGTACTCAATGAAGACGAAAAAGAGCTCGGAGCAGCTGTTATTGATCTTGGCGGAAGCACGTGTAATCTTGTCATATATAGTGGCAACTCTCTTGTGTATAATGATTTTTTGGCTGTTGGGTCTATGCATATAACAAACGACCTCTCAATGGCGCTGCACACCCCTTTATCAGTAGCTGAAGAGATCAAGATCTACTATGGGAATCTTAAAGAGCCTAAAAATGACTATATTGAGATTCCTGTTATTGGAGACGAAAACAATACGCATCAAGTATCACTTGAAATTGTCTTCAATGTTATCCATGCACGTGTAGAAGAGACACTTATGATCCTTGCAAACTCTCTTGAAAAGAGTGGCCTCAAAGAGCAATTAGGTGCTGGGGTTGTTCTCACAGGCGGTATGACACAACTCGAAGGTCTTCGTGAACTCGCTTCTGCAATTTTTGACCACCTTCCTGTACGTGTTGCAAAACCCCGTACACTACCTGCACTTCACGAAAGTCTTGATAATCCTAGCTTCTCTACGCTTATTGGTCTCATTTTGTATGGCAATGGAGAATATACTCTCTATGAAATTGATTCAAATAAGCGTCTAAGATATAAAAACGAACAGCTTTTTGCCGATACTGAAGAGAGCATCGAGTCATTACAAAAAGGTGAAGAGAGCGAAATTCTCGATGAACTTACTAATATGCAAAGTTTTGAAGAGAAAAATAGCTCCATTAAACAGAGTTTAGCCAAGTTCACAAGATGGCTAACGCAACTATTTTAAGAATTGCTTGAGGAAGGACGCGGTATGGACGCATTTAATATTGAAGAGAAAAAAAGAGTAACTGGAGCTAATATTAAAGCTGTAGGCGTTGGCGGCGGCGGCGGAAATATGATCGGACATATGGTAGAAGAAGGCATCGATGGAATTGAGCTTATTGTTGCCAATACTGACGCACAAGCCCTCAGTACATCTAAAGCGCATACTAAAATTCAACTTGGAGACAAGACTACCCGCGGACTTGGCGCAGGTATGAAACCTGAAATCGGACGAGAAGCAGCATTAGAAAGCTATGACCTTATAAAAGAAAAATTGGAAGGTGCAGATATTGTTTTCATATCTGCAGGAATGGGAGGCGGTACTGGGACTGGAGCAGCTCCTGTTATTGCACAAGCAGCACAAGAGATAGGCGCCCTCACAATATCAGTTGTCACAAAACCATTCAAGTTTGAAGGAAGAAGAAGAGCAAGACTTGCAGAAGAGGGAATACATGAACTAAAAAAAGAGAGCGACTCTATAGTTGTTATACCTAATGAGAAGCTTCTCTCTATTGTTGATAAAAAGCTAGGTATTAGAGACAGTTTCAAAATTGTAGATGATGTCTTATCCCGCGCTGTAGGTGGGATAAGCGGCGTAATTCTCTCTTATGGTGAAAATAATATCAACCTCGATTTTGCTGATGTACAGACTGTTATGAGTCACAGAGGCTTAGCACTTATGGGTGTTGGGGAAGCACAAGGTGAAAACTCTGCATATGAAGCTATAAAAAGTGCTGTAGAGTCACCACTTCTTGACAATGTATCCATAAATGGTGCCATGGGAGTTCTTGTACACTTTACAATCCATCCAGATTACCCTCTTGTCGATATTGGTGAAGCCATGGATGTGGTATATGAGAGTGCTGACGAAGATGCTCATGTTATTTTTGGAACTACTACAAATGAAAATATGGCTCCAGATCAAGTAAAAATCACTCTCATTGCTACTGGATTTGAAGAGGCAAATGCTACTGAGGACGAAGCAGTAAAAGTTGTCAGACCTTTACAAGATACCATGCAAGTCAAAAGAAAAGTAAGTGGTGGCTACGAAGAGAATGAAGATATTCTCGATATTCCTACTTTTTTACGCAATCAGATGGATTAAAATCTTTTTAACGCACTATTTTGATAGGCCCTTCGGCCTTACCATCTAAAAATTGCCTTACATAAGGGTTAGTAGAGTTTTGGAAATGCTCTTTATCTCCATACTCAATTATTTTTCCATTATAAAGAAAAGCAAAATAGTCTCCAGCTTTAAAACTCTCTTTGATATCATGACTGATAAGTACGGAAGTTACATTCAGTTCTAGCTGCGTATTGCGAATGAGCCTTGTAATAAGATCACTTGTAATTGGGTCCAGACCGCTCGTAGGCTCATCATATAATATAATTCCTGGATCTAAAACAATAGATCGCGCTAGACCAACCCTTTTGCGCATCCCACCACTGAGCTCATCAGGATAGAGTTCTAAAACATCATCTGGGTTGAGGCCAACTGTGCGTAGACGCTCTCGTACTTTCTTTTGAATTTGCTCCTCGCTCATATTTGTATGTTCATGCAGAGGAAAGGCTACATTTTCATACACATTCATACTATCAAAAAGGGCCCCACTTTGAAAAAGATACCCTATTTGTTTACGCATACGATACACTTCATCTTCATCAGCCCTCGCCATATCAATACCCTCTACCCAAACCTCTCCACTATCTGGTTTGAGTAGTCGTACAATATGCTTGATAATAGTCGATTTTCCACTTCCAGAGAGCCCAAGAATGACAGTAGTCTTTCCTCTTATAATATCAAGATCAACCCCTTTGAGTACCTCTTTTGTGCCAAAACTCTTTTTTAGTCCTCTAATACGGATTATCTCATCCACTTTTTATGAACCTTTACAATAAAGATAGAGTCTTCTTCCAAGAAGAAGTGTTAAAGAGAGTGCTAGTAATCCAAAATCGAGTTCACTCGCTTTATGAATATTTATAAATGTTTCACTCTGTGTTACTTGCTCTCCTAATGCCTGCAGAGCTACAATCTCTTTAGTATAGTACAATGTAAATAAAAATATCATCAAAACAGCTGTGGCAGCTGCAGGGATAATAATCTTATCTCTTTCAAAACTTTTATATCCATACCCTTCACGAAGTATGATGAGAGCAGCAATGAAATTTAAAACATAATTGCTTTTTAGAAAAATAGCTGTCATTAAAAGTCCCATTTGATAATGAGAAAGGAGCGAAGTTCCTAAATAGTCGTTCGCGTGAAAAATCACTGGTGCAACCAAGGCTCCTAAAGTCAAAACTAAACCTAAACCAATACCTAAAATCATCATATACACAATATCAATCCATCTTCTCATTCTTCTTCCTTTTGTAATACAAATCCTCTGTCTAATTTGGCCAAGTCTTTATAAAATTCACAGCTTCCTTGAAAGCCTTTTTGTTCAAGATAAGAACTAATCGCTTCTTTTTGATCATATCCCATCTCACAAGCAAGGATTTTAGCACTACTTTTTATAAATATATCAATTATTTGCCGTAGTAACTCATCACCTCTCTCTCCTCCAAAAAGAGCCTCTGCAGGCTCAAAGTAAAGGGGTTTTTCTAAAGGAAAACCTCTTTTAATATAAGGAGGATTAGAAATGATAATATCAAACTCCTCCTCTACGCCATCAAGTAAAGAGGTATGAACAAGTTTAATATCAACACTATACCTCTCAAAGTTTTTCTGTGCAACCACAAGAGCCTTTTTATTAATATCAGTCGCAACTATTTTTAAATTTGGAAACTTCATTTTTAGTATTGCACTAATAATACCGCTCCCTACTCCGATCTCTGCAACTCTCTCTTCACCTTGTATTCTTTTTGCAATTTCATCTATGAGTAGTTCTGTCTCTGGCCTTGGTATCAATACACCTGGCTCAATAAAAAATCTCTTTGAATAGAATGAAACCTCTTTGATAATATATTCAAGAGGCTCATGAGTAGCCCTTCTTTGTATTAGTGAAAAAAATCCCTCATCCACCTCCTCGTCGGGATGCGCATGAAGATAGATCCTCTCCTTTTGCAAGTAATGTGCCAATAGCAGTTCTGCTTCTAAGAGTGGACGCTGCGCTACAGTTCGCAGCATCTTTTGTGCCAGCTTTAAAGCTTCACTGATTTTCATGTGGAATATTGCACTCCTCTTTCAATGCCTCATCTGCTTCACTCTCTTCTTCAAATCCAAGTGCTTTGAGTCGCTCTAAGATTGGTGGATGCGAATAGTAAAAGAATATATATAAAGGATGAGAGAGAGGAAAATGACTATTTTCTTCCACAAGTTTTAAGAGTGCATTGCGCAAGTTGCCTCTACCTTCAAGGGAGCTTCCATATTTATCTGCTGCAAATTCGTTTTTACGACTGACAAAATTTATTAATGGCATAAAGAAAAAGAAAAATACTGGACTAAGTAACAAAAACATAGCAATGATGCTGTATGGTGCATCTGCTGGAATACCTGCTTGTTGATACAAGGATGTTGGTAAATTAGCAAATATATAAAAAAGAGCAAAGAACATTACACCCATCATGAGAATATTTTTGTAAATATCTTTATGCTTAAAATGACCAAGTTCATGACCCAGCACTGCCAGAAGTTCATTTTTAGAAAGTTTTTCTACTAAAGTGTCAAAGAGTACTACTCTTTTTGTTTTACCAAGTCCCCCAAAATAAGCATTGAGCCTTGTATCACGTTTACTTGAATCCACTACATACACTCCATTTGCTTTAAAACCGCTCTTTTGCATGAGTTTCTCAATATCTTTTTTGAGCTCTTCATCTTCCAAAGGCTTAAATTTATTAAACATTGGCGCTATGAGTGTTGGATAGAGGGCATTGACAAGAATAATAACACCAAAAATAAATAAAAATCCCCAGATCCACCAGTTTGTAACATTTGCTATTATCCAACTTACAATATAGATAATTAAAGATCCAAATATCAAAAAGAGAAGCGCTATTTTTAATTGATCTTTGATAAAAAGAGAAATAGTAGATTTATTAAATCCAAACTCCTCATCAAGTACAAATTTCTGATAAATATCAAATGGTAGTGTTGTAATGTAGTTGATTGCAAAAAAGAGATCAATAAATACAACACTTTTTATAAGTGGATCATCGATATCAATCATATTATCAAGCCATTGCAAACCAAACCCCATCCAAAAAATAAAAAGTATATATTCAACAAAACTCTCAACAATTACAATTTTTTCCTTTTTGAATGCATAACGTCCCGCTTTAAAAAATTTGCTCGGCATCATTAAAACAGGCTTACCATCTTTGGCTTTTGCAACAAATCCAGCCTGCATTACTGATACATAAATTTTTATTAAGATATAGATACCATAGAGAATACTCACTCCTAGCATTATTGTCCTTTTGTAAAATTTTGACTATTATACACAAAATGTTTTACCATTTCTTAAGTAAAATTTATTATCAAAATATCTTAAAAAGGTTATAAATGGCTCTTATCGATTTAATTGAAGTAAAAAAGAGTTTCGAAGCACAAAAAATTCTTTGCAATGCAGATTTTCATATCGACGAAAATGAACGCATAGCAATTGTAGGCAAAAATGGCAGTGGCAAATCGACACTCATGAAAATTATAGCAGGTACAATCCTTCCTGATGAAGGAGAGAGGATAGTACGGCAAAATATTACTATTAAAATGCTTGAGCAAGTTCCACACTTTGATCCTACACTTACTGTCAAGGATGCTATTTTACAGCAGCTCAAAGAGATAAACCAGGCAAAAAAAGAGTATGAAAATATCGCAGCACAAATTGCAGATGAACCAGAAAATGAAGAGTTATTGCAGCAACTCAATAAATTAGCCAACTTTTTAGATTATCATGGAGCATGGAATATTGAAGAAAAAATAGAGCGGGTACTTGTAGAATTCAATCTCAAAGAGTATGAAAAGAGACTAGTAACAACTTTAAGCGGAGGTGAACAGCGGAGAGTTGCTTTAGCAGGACTTCTTTTACAAAAACCAGATATTTTGCTACTTGATGAGCCTACAAACCATCTCGATGTACAGATGGTTGAATTTTTAGAAGAGATGATTCTCAAAGAGCGTTATACACTTATTTTTGTCAGTCATGATCGCTACTTCATAGATAACATCGCTACACGCGTTGTAGAGGTAGAAGATTGCGAACTACGCAGTTTCAAAGGAGGATATAGCGAATATTTACGGCAAAAAGAGGAGCTGCTCCAAAATATGCAAAAGCAGCATGAAAACCTTCTTCGTCTTCTCAAACAAGAAGAAGAATGGCTCAATAGAGGTGTAAAAGCTCGCGTTAAAAGAAATGAAGGACGCGTCAAAAGAGTCAAGGAGCTTAGAGAACAAGCGAAGAAAAATCCTGCACTTATTAAAAAAATCCAGATCCAACTCGAACGAGAAAAAAAGCATTTTAACCGCGAAGAGGGAATCAGTAAAAAAAAGGTGCTTTTTGAATTAAAAGATATTACAAAAAAAGTTGGTGAAAAACTTCTCATAGATAATTTTACAACAAGGATTTTACAAAAAGATACTATTGCAATTGTTGGAAAGAATGGGAGCGGAAAATCAACACTCCTCAAACTCCTCTTGGGTGAAATTGAACCAGATAGCGGCATAATTAAACGGGGGGACTTTCGCATAGGCTATTTTGATCAAAATAGAAGCATGCTTGATGATGAAAAAAATCTCATTGAAACTTTCTGCCCACATGGTGGCGACAGAGTAGAAGTCTGGGGCCGCAATATGCATGTGTATGGATATTTGAAAAATTTTCTCTTTCCAAAAGAGTTTTTGGATAAAAAGATAGGATCCTTAAGTGGTGGTGAAAAAAATCGCGTCGCACTTGCTCTTCTTTTTACAAAAAAAGTAGATTGCCTTATACTTGATGAACCTACAAACGATTTAGATATCCCTACAATAAATATTTTAGAAGAGTATTTACAAAAATTCCAAGGATCAGTTATCTTTGTAAGTCACGATCGCTACTTTGTAGATAAGATAGCAAAAAAGCTCTTCATTTTTAAAGGTAACGGCCAAATTGAAGAATCCTATCAAAGCTACAGCGAATATCTTGCTATTGAAAAAGAGATCCAAGAGCTTGAAAATATAGTAAAGAACAGTAAAACTCCTAAACAAAAAAGAGTAAAAATAAAAAAAGAGAAGCTCTCATATAAAGAGCAAAAGAGACTCGAAGAGTTGCCCGATCTCATTGAAAAACTCGAAGAAGAGATTGCTAAAATTAGTGAGTGTTTAAATAATCCAGAATGCTATGAAAAAGAGGGAATAGTTACAATGTCCCAAGAGTTGGCTGATAAAGAGTTACTCCATGAAAAACTTTTAGAGGAGTTTTTGGAGCTTGAAGAGAAACGAGAGAGAATTGAGCGGGAAGTTTAAAAAAGATTAATTTTTTTCTACATGTTCCCAAATGCGTATATGAGAAGTCGTATTTATATCAGTAATAGTATGTGAGGTAGTAACAGTGAAGTATGCTTTTTCCATACTTTCTAGATTTTTTTGAGGAACTTCACAATTACCACTAATAAAATCTGGATCCTCTGGGCCACCCTCACCCCAATTATTCAATAGTGCATCCAACTCTGTTGCAGATATTTCATTGAGTTTAGGAGCTTTATAATTTTGACTGCAAACTATATATCTACCATTATAAAGGCCTTCATATGAAACGGTTCCATTTTTAAAATCTTTATTTATCTGCATAATGAGGCGTTTACCATTAATAGTTCCATCAAAATGGATAGTAGTAGTAATATCCTCAAAAGTTTTACGTCCCTCGAAATCCAATTTGTTACTATCAAAGTGACAATCATAAGTTATTGCACCATCATTTTTTGAGAGTTTTGTAAATCTATAATTTTTGTATCTCAGCTTATCTTTGCAGCTATAAAATTGTGCTTTATTATTTTCTTTATTGAAGTAGAGATTGTGCAGAGGATCAGGAACCCCATCAAAATCACTATCATAATATTTGAAAATGCCGTTATCTGCTCCAACGAGCTTATATACATCACCTCTTTTTCGATCTATATAGAGCCATGAATAAGGTGCTAAGTAAGAGTTTTTCAAATCATAAGGAAAATCTATTTTGACAAAATAACCAGCTTCTTGTAACTCGTTGCTATTAAGACTAGATGCAAAATATTTCCATCCAAAAGGATTTTTTGATGTTGGCTCTTCACCTAGGAGAGTATAATAAGAAGTTACTTTTCCATCTTTATCAAAAGCCCCAAATATCCATCGATTTTTATAGAGAAAAAACTCCCCATTTATTATAAAGGTGCGGCTTAGAAGGTAATTTTTTAAATCCCCACTATAATCCGCACGCAAAAAAGCAGCAAATAATAAAGTTATCCAAATAGCTCGCTGTAATATTTTCATAATCTCATTATAGCATATTAAAGAAATTTCAGTATCTCTTCTTCAATTTTCTCTTTTGGCACAATAGTTGTATGGACAACTCTTTTATGAAAGAGCTCTGCTATTCTTTGTGGAATTGCCACACCAAGTTTTTCACTAATTATTTGTAAGGCCTCTAAATCACTTTTTTTCTCTCCTCCTTCAAGAGCTTCTAATACTGTAGGAGCAAACTTTGTCCATTCAGCTGTCGAGTAAGCAACATTTTTATCTGCTGCATATCTTTTAAAAAGTTTAATTGTCGTTGCTGTATGTGGATCCATGAGATAGTTTTTTTCTAATGCATACTCTTTGATAATTGCCTTTACTTCATCATCATTACTAAAGTCAGCAGCAAAATCCTCTTGTAATGCTGCAAGCTCATCTTCATTCAATTCATAGTAGCCTTTTTCATTCAAACTACCCATTAACTCCTTTGTGCGCTGCGCCCCAAATTTATCAAAAAGTACCCGCTCAACATTGGAAGACTTTAAAATATCCATTGCAGGTGAAGATGTTTTGATAAGATGCTTCTTGCGCAAATCATAACGCCCTTCATTTATGAGCTCACTTAGTATGTTATTTGCATTAGATGCAATAAGTATTTTTGCAATTGGCACGCCCATTTTTTTCGCATAGTATCCACCCAAAGCATTACCGAAATTTCCACTTGGAACAATCAAATTAATTGTATCTCCAAATGTAATCTCTTTTCTTCTTACTAGCTCTAAATAGCTATGAATGTGATATATAATTTGAAAAATTATGCGCCCAAAGTTGACTGAGTTAGCTGCACTGAGCTTAATCCCTTTTTCTTGTAAAAGTGCTTGAAATTTTTCTGATGCAAGGAGTGATTTTAAAGCACTCTGTGCATCATCAAAATCACCCTCAATTCCAATGACTTTGAGATTTTTCCCATCTTCTGTGACCATCTGCAGCCGCTGTACATCACTCGTACCGCCAGCTGGATAGATACATGCTACTTTTACGTTTTCTCTATTTTTAAAGGTCTCAAGAGTCGCTGGTCCGGTATCACCACTTGTTGCAGCCAAAATCAAATAGTTTTCACCCCTTGCTTTGGCAAGTGAAGAGAGTATATATCCAAAAGGTTGCAGTGCCATATCTTTAAATGCACGTGTAGGCCCGTGATAGAGCTCTGCTATGAAAAGATTCTCTTCAACTTTTACAACAGGGACAGGATTTGCAGGATCATCAAACTTGTCATAAAGATTAAGTGCTTCCTTGATGAGTTCTTCATCAATATCAATGGAAAAGAGGCGCAAAAGATTAAATGCAAGCTCTTTGTAATGAGAAGTGAGATGACGTTGTAAAAACTTTTCATCAATGTTTGGAAGTTTTTCAGGTACATACAATCCGCCATAACTTGCACTTGGATTGAGAATAGCTTCAGAAAATGTTACTTTTTTTGGTTTTTTTCCATCATTGCCCCGAGTCTCAATAAAATACATTATTCACCCTTAAATTTTTTTGGTTATTGTAGCAAAACTTGGCGCATCCATGATGCATACTCTTCGTTTGCTTCTTCTATTTTTACAGCTACAATTTCTGGCACTTCATAGGAGTGAAGCTCTTTAATCTTCTCTTCTACTGCTGCAAAGTCTATTGCCTTAATTATGAGGAGTACTTCATCTGCATTTTCTACTTTTCCTTCCCATTTATAGACTGAAGTTACTCTCTCAAGAATATTTACACATGCAGCAATTCTTTGCTCAACAAGCGTATGCGCAATTCTTTTTGCCTCTTGCATATCTGAAACAGTAGAATAGATCATATACATAATTAACCTCCCAATACTTGTGTACCAATCCCCTCACTAGTAAAGATTTCAAGAAGTAGCGAATGTTCTATTCGTCCATCTATAATGTGAGCTTTTTCTACTCCACTATGAATCGCTTCAAGACAAGCATCCACTTTTGGAATCATTCCTCCACTAATAGTGCCATCTTGTTTGAGTAATCCTATTTTTTCTTCTGTTAAAGTAGAAATAAGCTTTCCTTCTTTATCAAGAACTCCTGGAGTATCAGTGAGAAAAATGATCTTTTTTGCCTTCAAAGATCCAGCTACTTTGCTCGCACATAGATCTGCATTTATATTATAGCCAGGATGTCCTACCTTGTTGCTCGCAGCAATAGGGGCAATAACAGGTATAAACTGCTCCTCTAAAAGGTTATAAACCACAGCCGGATCGATTCTATCAATAACTCCTGTATACCCAAACTTCTCAAAATCTTTTGGCCGAGCGGTGATAAAATGTGCATCTTTGCCACTTATTCCTAGTGCCTTAGCACCGTGATTATTTAAAAGACTCACTATCTCTTTATTGATATCACCACTGAGCACCATCTCTACAATCTCCATAACCTCTTCAGTAGTAACACGTTGTCCATCAATAAACTCTGTATCTATTTGCAGGCGTGTAAGAATCTCTGTAATTCTTTTTCCTCCTCCATGGACAACTACCGGCTTAATTCCCACAGTATAGAGGAGGAGTATATCTTGAGCAAATTTTTCTTTGAGTTTTTGATCTGTTTGTGCACTTCCACCATATTTGATTACAAAGATCTCTTCTCGAAATTTTTTGATAAAAGGGAGTGAGTCAAGAAGTGTTTGAACAGTTTGAATCTTCTTTTGCATTTGATACCTTTTGAATGAAATTATCTATAGCCTCTCTTAGTTGTGATGCAACCTCTATATCTAACTCCAACAAAGAGAGAGGATAAGAAAACTGTTCTAATTTTACCAAGTCTTTGCTTGTGACTAAAAATGAATCTGGTTGCTCTTTTTGCCAAATCGCTTCAAGCTCTTCATTGGTAAAAAAGTGGTGATCTGGAAAGTAGTATTTTTTGATACCTTGAGGAAGGTAGGGTTCAAGACGCTGAGGATTGGCAATGGCTGTAAGCAGCACCATCTTTTTTGTAGGATTGACAATATGTACTTTGCGTGTGAAATCCCTTCCCTCCACTGCAATAAAATCGGCAAACTTTTCAAATAATTTTGGTAAACGAAAGGGACCAGATGGGAGGCAAAAAGGGTTTTTTGGTCTTCTTTGAATAAGGATGTCAAACTTTTGCAAACACGTATGAAATGCATCATCTAAAAATGTAACTTTTGCACCCTCTTTTTTTGCTAGTTCAATTGCTTTTTTTCTATCACTTGCTACCCAAACAGTTGCTTGAGGAAGAGATTTAGCAATAAGCATAGCCTCATCCCCACTTTGCTCCACATTTACAAGAATTTTTCCCTTTTTACTCACTTGCACAATACCTTGAGATTTGCGTTTATATCCACGAAGAACTACTGCAACACTATTATAATTTTTTGCTAAAGCTATTAAAAGCGGTGTCTTACCACTTCCTCCTACAGTAAGATTTCCAATACTAATGAGCGGAACTGTCTCCCGTGCAGGAAAACAAAAGATTTTTTTGATTGTAGCTATGAGACAATAAAGAGCAGAAAAGGGAAGCAATAAAATGGCAATGAGCCAGTGATACCAGGAAGGAGCATAAAAAAGCTCCTCAAAAAATGGTACTAGACTCTTGATTTAGCCACCTCTTTAATCTGCTCAACTACGTAATAAGCTTCCTCATCACTCATTCCTGCATGAATTGGAATAGAGAGGATCTGTTGAAAATTACGTAATGCTTTTGGAAAATCATTAACTCTGAGGCTATATTTTTGTTTATAGTAACTTAATAGATGGAGGGGAATATAATGTAACCCAACCTCTATCCCTCTTTTATAGAGTTCTCTTGCAAAGGAGTCACGGTTTTTATCTATTTTAATAATATAGAGTGAAAAGATATGATCTCTTTTTACTACCGGTAATTCAATATGGGGAGTATTTGCAAGTTCTTTATTGTAAATGGCTGCAATCTCTTTTCTACGCTCAATCTCTTTATCATTTTTAGCAAGCAATGAGAGATTGAATGCGGCATCAAATTTACTCATATCATACTCTAAGCCAATATCTACTACATCATATACATACCCAAGTCCCCCATCACTATCCCAACTGCTTTGTACTATAGCATTATTGCGAAGTAGTCTAGCACGCTCATTAAGCTCTTCATTGAATGTAGTAAGTATACCTCCATTACCTAATTTTTTCTGCTTATGGGGATTGAAACTAAAAGCACACATATCCACATTTGCAAAAGAGCCAATTCTTTTACCTTTATAGATAGCACCCAAAGCATTTGTAGCATCTTCAACTATCATAATTCCATAACTATTTGCTATCTCATAAAGCCTATCAAGATCGGTTGGTTGTCCAGCAACATGAGAAATAATAGCCCCTTTGAGCTTTTTACTCTTATTTTTTGAGAGCACTTTTTCAAGCTCATCAAGATCGATATTGTAATCATCCGGATCAATATCTATAAATATCGGCTCTGCATCAAAGTGGCGTACCACTTCTGGTACATTGGGATAAGCGTTCACACTACAAATAATCTTATCACCTCTTTTAAGATCAATTGCAGTCATAGCCAAGTGCAGTGCCGCTGTTTCATTACTTGTAGTTATCGAAAAATCGCTACTCACATACTCACAAAATTTTTCTTCTAATTCTGTAGGCGTGTCTTTATCTTGTAAAACATCCTGTAACTTCTGAGACTCCTCTTTATCAACTGTCACAGAAAAGAGTGGTATCTTTTTCATAATCTTCTCCTCACTTCAAGGAATTATTTAATTTTAATAAAAAATAGCTTAATTTGTCCTTTTATATTTAGTTTTTCTCATTAAAAGAGATAATTTTTCAAAATGGATAAAATTTATCCACACTCTATCTCTTTCTTTGCCAACAAACGAATCTCCTCACAGCTAAAGCCGGCATCTTTTCGTGCTTCAATATTTAAAAAATCTTTTGAGTGTAAAGTACCAGGATAAACACGCTCTACTCTTTGGAGATACTCACTCGCAATATCTTCAATTCCCTCCTGTGCACATACCCAGCGAAACCATCTATCGCCCTTTTTTACATGTTCTATCTCTTCACGTAAAATTATTTCAAGGACTTCTTGCATCTTCTTTGCAAAAGGATCTTTAAATATACCAAGCTTCGCAATGATTTTAGGATTTGCATCCAGTCCATTAGCTTCCAAGTAGCGTGGCACTACTGCCATTCTATCAATAAATTCTAATGAACGCATAGCAGCATCAAACAGTCCCTGATGCACAGGTAGATCTCCATAACTAAATCCAAGTTCATGCAGCAACTCTTCAATCATCAAAAAGTGCCTACACTCATCAGCTGCAACTTCTAGCCAATCATCATAAAAACCCTTTGGCATATACTTATATCTATATGCTGCATCTAAAGCCAAATCTATTGCACTATATTCGATATGTGCAATAGCATGCAAAAGGGTTGCTCTTCCTTCATCAGTGTGCAGTTTTGAACGTCTTGGGACATCTTTTGGATCGACAATTGTGCAAATTTTGGCAAAAGAGGGAGACTCCCACACTTTTGATTTTTGGGAGTGATTACTAGGCAAATTTGGATATTTGGCATAAAATTTGTTAAACTGCTCTATCTTTTGATGAGGATCACTTATACGCAATATATATTCGAGCCAAGAGAAAAATTCCATACAAATCCTTATAAAAGGGGTTCATGTGCAAATCAAATCGCGTCCAATGGGCGAATATCAAACAAACTGCTATATTGTAACAATTAACGATAAAGATTTTATAGTCGATCCTGGAATAGGAGCAACACAATGGGTAGTAGAAAATGTTAAAAATCCTGCAGCAATTTTCAATACCCATGGACATTTTGATCATGTCTGGAGCAATGCAGAGCTGCAACAAATACTTAATATCCCCATCATTATCCACGAAAAGGATGCTTTTTTACTCCAAGAAGAGCAGTTTGGCATATCAATGCCAAAAAGTAAGCCAGATATCATTGTAACCAATGAAGAGCCAATAAATATTGAAGGTGAAGCAGTTACATTTCTCCATTTCCCAGGGCACACCCCTGGATGTTGTGCGATAGATTTTGGTGAATTTTGGTGTAGTGGAGATTTTATCTTCAAAGGTAGCATTGGCCGAGTCGATTTTCCCTACTCAGATCCCAATGCTATGAAAGAGAGCTTACGCCGCTTCAAAACAATTCCCTATGATAAACCAGTCTATCCTGGACATGGAGAGCCAACTACCATTGCCCAAGAGCAAAAATATGTAGATTACTGGTTACGAGCGATCTAGTATATGGGTTGTGGGAGTATAAGTTTGCATTGTACCTTGAAATACGTCTTTGTCTCCCACAGAGCCGATTACTGCTACTTTAGTTTTCTTTCCCTCTTTTTGTACGATATGAGCTTCAAAAACAACCTCATCTCCAACAACTACAGGTGCAAGGAATTTCACCTCAGCTGCAACTAACACTACATTGGGATCATTTACTGCTACCTTTGCCGCAAAATCTGCTGCTCCAAAGGTAAAACCTCCATGCACCAAACCTCTTTCATCAGCTTGCATCTGCTTAGCGGTTTTAAGTACTACTTTGGCATATCCCTCTTCTAATTCAACTACATCCCCACACAAAGTTCTATCGATTGCTAAATGTGTTTTAAGATCCACAGAAAATCTCCTTATACTGCTCCTCATCAAATCCAACGACTACATCACCATTTTCTAGCTCAATCACAGGTCTTTTGATTAAGAGATTCTCTTTACAAAGCCACTCTTTTTTGCCTTTTTCATCTAAATTGAGATTTTTCAGCCCCAATTGGCGATATTTTGTACCACGTGTGTTAAAAAGTTTATCCATCGGCACATGTTGTAGCCACTCTTCTATCTTAACGCATCCTACTGGACTCTTTTTAAAATCTATAAATTCATACGTTACGCCACACTCCTCTAAAAACTTCAAAGCCTTTTTTACACTCCCACATGTTTTAATACCATACACTTTTATCATCCAATCTCCTTTAAAAGTTTTGGAAGCTCTGCAATAGAGTCAATTATAAAATCTGGCATCCCTTTTTGCAGATCCTCATTTCTAAATTTTCCTGTTTTTACCATAACAGCCCTTAATCCGCACTTTTGTGCACCAAGTATATCTGTCTCAATATCATCACCTACCATTATCACTTCTTCTGCGCTAAGTCCCATACTCTTTAGTACCAAATGAAAAAATGCACAGTTTGGTTTACCAAGAATTGTTGCTCTCTTTTGGCTTGCATACTCTAAACAGCGCACAAAGCCTCCTGCATCAAGGCTTAATTCCCCGTCACTATCTCTAAAATAGCGATTATCATTTGTAGCAAGCAACTCGCATCCTCTCTCAAGGTGGCGAAAAGCGGTATTGAGATTTTGGTAAGTAAAATTGGTATATGCATCGCATATTAAAACTACATCTATATCAGCACTGGATCCAAAATAGTCTCTCACCTCATCTGTCGCTACTACGTAGGCTCCTCTGCCCTCTATATAACTCTTAGCAGCACTTACAGCAGTAAAAAGCTCTTCCTCTCTTACATCAAATTCCATCTTGAGAAGTTTTTGTAAAAGTGTTTGAGGAGTGGTACGTGAGGTATTGGATAAAAATCGCAAGAGATACTTTTTTCTAAGCTGCATCAATGCATCTTGCGCACCATTTATGACATTTTCGCCATCATAAAACACACCCCCAATATCGAGTAAAATACCTTTGAACTTCATCTCTTCCTCATACGTATGTACACTCTACGAGGGGCTGGATATCCCTCAACAGTCATTGTAGGATCTTTTGCATCCAAAAAATCTTCTAAACTCTCTCCCAAAATCCACTCAGTTCTTCTTTGCTCTTCGAAAGTTGTGGGTTTCATTGCAAGTACTTCAAAATTTTCAAATCCAGCCTTTTCACACCATTTTTGCAATGCTGCAATAGTAGGTACAAAATGGATATTTGGAATTTTTGCATAGCTTTTACCAGGACACAAAGCAACTGGCTCATCACCTTCGATGTAAAATGTATCCAAAAAGACTTCGCCCCCTGCTTTTAGCCCCTGTTTGAGCCATTTGAGCATAGCAACAGGATCGCTTCTATGATACAAAATACCAAGACAAAAAATAACATCAAACTTTTTGCCATATAGTGGAAGATGCTCTACACCTAAAAGCTCATAGGTAATACCACTTTGTATAAAATGATCCAAAAAATCAAACTGCGTTTTAAACAGTGGCGAAGGATCAAATCCGACAATTGAACGCGGTTTATGCATAAGCATGCGTAGCATATAGTATCCATTATTACACCCTATATCAGCTACATCTTTACCTTGTATATCAAAATATGGCTCTAGAAGATTATACTTTATAAAACTTCTCCACTCACTATCAATAAATGTCCCTAATATTTTAAAAGGCCCTTTACGCCATGGGCGCATAGCAAGAGCAACTTCTTTTATCATTTCTTTCGTTTCTTCATCCACACTCCCCTCTATTGTTATCACATCTCCTAGTTTTACATCTACCTCAACCTGTGGTAATTTTTTTAGCATCTCTCTTAAAGGAGCAATATTTTTCCACTGCAACCATTTTTGCCGCTCTTGCTTGATAGTCTCAATATCCATTCACACTCCTGCTCTATGGTACAATCAACTATTATAATTATAATTGTAACAAAGGTTTACAATGCTCATAATCACAGCTACATATACTGAAGCTGCGCCCATCATTGAAGCACTGCAATTAGAAAAAGTTGCTACAAAACCCTTTCGCATCTATGCAGCATCTCATATACAACTACTCATTACAGGTATAGGTATGCTCAATGCAGCAATTGCTACAGCTTCACTCCTTACAAACGACCAAAAAAAAGCAGTTTTTAATATTGGGTATGCTGCAGCAGATAATGTGGGTATACTCTATAATATTACAAAAGTAATCGATGGTTGTAGTAAAAGTATTTATCACCTTTCCCAAAGCAACACACTTCCTAATGCTGCTTGCACCACTCTTTGTCATCCAGCCACCACTCCACACAAAACTCTTGTAGATATGGAAGCAAGTGCAATTGTACGGTGTGCTAGAGTATATAACATTCCCGTGAAAATTTTAAAAATCGGTTCAGATAGATTTAATCCAAAAAGTTTTCAAAAAAATAACAATCTTATAAGGAAGCATATAGATACAATCTTAAGTCAAATCGAGCTACAATTGCAAAAAAATATTCAAGGAAAAGTATGAGCCTACAAAAGAGTGCTACCGTTGTTGCTAGTATCGTTGCGGCTATTTTGGTCATTATTAAGCTGGTTGTTGGAATTTTAAGTGGTTCTGCTGCAGTATTGGCTAGTGCTATCGATTCGATATTAGATATTGCAGTCTCTATGTTTAACTACTTTGCAATTTCCAAAGCAGAAAAAGCCCCGACTGAAAAATTTAATTATGGTCTTGGCAAAATAGAAGCACTTGCAGCCGTCATTGAAGGTACCATTATTACAATTTCAGGGCTATTTATCTTCTACAAAGGTGTAATAAATATTATCCAACACAAACAGATTGCCTATCTTGGAAGCTCTATTTTTGTCATGATAGCTTCTATCATCCTTACAGGTGCTCTCGTTATTTTTCTCAATTACGTCTACAAAAAAACTAACAACATGGTTATTAAATCAGATGCTCTGCATTATAAAACAGACCTCTTTAGCAACTCAGCAGTTCTTGCATCATTAGCAATTATCTATTTTACAGAATGGCACTGGATTGATGGGGTTTTTGGTATTGCAATAGCAATCTATATCATCAAAGAGGCTTATGAACTTATCAAAGAGGGAACACTTATGCTTCTTGATGTAGCTTTAGATGAAGAAATTGTAGATAATATCAAAAAAATCATAACTTCACAACCAGAAGTAACAGATTTTCACTATTTACGTACACGACGCAGTGGAGATACTAATTTTGTAGATGTACATGTGGTTTTTACCCCAGAGATCTCATTAATGGATGCACATAGAGTTTCAGATAAAATCGAAGATGAGATCAAAAAACTCGATCCCACCTCAAATTGGCATATTACGATCCACCTCGATCCTTATGATGACTCCCCACACAATGAGGAGCATTAACGAGCGAACTCTACCGCTCTGTTTTCTCGTATTACATTCACTTTGATTTCACCTGGATACTGTACACTCTCTTCAATATCTTTTGCGATCTCTTTTGCTAGTAAAACAGCTTCATTATCAGTAACGAGCTCAGCATTGACAATGACACGCACCTCTCGGCCTGCATTTATTGCATAGGCCTTTTTGACTCCCGGCTTGGCAAGAGCTATCTCTTCAATAGCTTGTACGCGTTTTAAAAAGGCTTCTAGTACCTCTCGTCTTGCTCCTGGACGTGCTGCACTGAGCGTATCAGCCGTACATACAGCAGCTGCTTCAATAGTTTTTGGCTCTTCGTGTCCATGATGCGCATAGATTGCATTGATAACCACATCAGGCTCTTTGTAGCGTCTACAGATATCTGCACCAAGATCCACATGGCTCCCACTATATTCGTGGGTCAAAGCCTTTCCAATATCGTGCAAAAGACCTGCTCTTTTAGCAAGTACCTCATCTCCTCCCATTTCTGCAGCCATAATACCTGCAAGATGCGCAACTTCTAAAGAGTGACCAAGAGCGTTTTGTCCATAGCTTGCACGAAATTTTAATCTTCCAATGAGTTTAACCAGTTCTGGGTGAATCTGTCCAATACCAAGCTCCATAACTATCTCTTCACCCTCTTCAAGGAGCTGCTGGTCAAACTCCTCTTTTACTTTTTCATAAATCTCTTCAATACGAGCTGGCTGGATCCTTCCATCTTCAACTAAAAGCTCTATAACTTTTGTTGCAATTGCGCGGCGATAGAGATTAAATGAGCTTAAAACTATTGCATTTGGTGTATCATCGATAATAATATCTACACCTAAAAGCATCTCTAACGTTTTTATATTACGCCCCTCTTTACCAATAATGCGCCCTTTTATATCCTCACTTGGGATACTTACAGTATTTATAAGACGCTCTGCTGCAAACTCTCCAGCATATCTCGTAGTTGCTTGAGCAATGATGTAGTTCGCCTTGCGCTTAGCCTCTCTTTTTGCCTCCTCTTCATATTTTCTTACAATATTTGCAATTTCAGCACGTGACTCCTCTTCTACCTTTTGCAAAATAAGCTCTCTTGCCTCTTCAGCAGTGAGCCCTGCTTGCACTTGCAGCGCCTCTAATACTTCGTTATGTTTTTCTTGATATTCAGCTTTGAGATTTTCATACTCCTCTCTTAGCTTATTAATTTGCTCTTTTTCCTCTTTTATCTCTTGCTTTTCAAGCGTAATATGCTTAAGCTCATCTTTGAACATCTGCTTCAAAGACATCTCTTTTTCCATAAGCTCATTAAAACGCTGCTCATACTCTTTTTTGAGCTCATCTAGCTTTTGCTCATACTCTTTTTTCGCAGCAAGTTCAGCCTCTTTTGCTTTGACTTGCGCATTTTTAAGAATTATCTGCGCTTCATGCTCAATAGCCTTTGCTTTAGCACGTGCTTGCTCTTCATAGATTTTAAACTTCTCTTTTTCTAACTTTTTTGCGACGATATACCCTGCAGCGCCACTTATTATTGCTGCAGAGCTTCCTACTAACAGCTCGACCCACATCACTATCCCCTCGTATAAGAATTTCTTCCGGGGTAACTAAAATATCTCCTAAAACATCATAAGTGTCTGTAAGAATAGTATTTGTAAAACATTTTTTAATCTGTACAAACACAACAATTGGTCTGTATGACAATCTTGCAAAGAACCTGTCATACATGCCTTTACCAAACCCAACTCTTCTAAAATCCCCGTCTACCCCGATAACAGGAATTATAGCCATATCGATTTTTTGCTCTAAATGAGAGTTACCAGGCTCGAAAATAGAGAATTTTTTCTTCTTTAAAGGCAGTCTTAATTTTACCATTTTAAAGCTTTTAGCTTGCATAAATGGAACAAATATCTTTTTTTTATCCCTCAAAGCAAATATTTTTTTCATTTGCGGTTCATGTGGCATTGGTACATAGGCTAAGATATTTTTTGCGCCGGTTAAAGAGATAAGTTTTAATACAATTTTTTGAACCTTCTCTTCTTTCTTGCGTTTAGCTTTTACTTTAAAAATCTTCTCTTTACAGATTTGACGAAAAAGTGGTTTATCATACCTCATCTTAAGCCTCTATAGATTATAATTGAGCCAATCGTATATTAGCAAAAAAGGGCACTATTGTGAAAAAACTGCTCATACTCTTTTTAATCATAACTCTCTTTGCAGGTTGCCAAAAAAAAGAGCATACAGAAGATAAAAGCGAAATTTCACACAAAGTACAAACAGCGCAGCACCTTCCTCAAAAAAAGGCAAAAAGATTTATTCTACGAGATCTCAATGGTACAACTTTTACAATCGAGCAATCACAAGAGAAATTTCTCTTTCAGCCTTCCAAAAAACTCACGCTACTTTTCTTTTTTACATCATGGTGTCCTTCATGTAAAGCGCAACTTATTGAACTCAAAGAGATACAAAAGAAATTCCCAGAACTTGCAATTATAGGGATCCTTCTTAATCAACCTTCAGATGCAAAAGAGTTTGTGCGCAAATTTAGTATTGACTTTTTTGTCTCTACAAGCTATAAAACAAACAATGAAGTGGCATCTCATATATACAAATATGTCAAAGCCCCTGGAAATATACCTGTGCCTATGATGGTGCTTTTGAAAGATGGAAAATATTTTGTACACTATCTTGGTGCTGTACCCTATGAAATCATCGCTTCTGATATTAAAAGAGCAAAGGAAAAGTAGATGTTTGGATTTATCAAAAAAGCACTAAAAAAAACAGTAGATAATATTGAAGAAAATGTACCAAAAAAGAAAAAATATGCCTCACCAGAAGAGATTGAAGAGCTCTTAATTGAAGCAGATGTAGAATATGATCTCGTAGAAAAGATTGTAGCTTCACTCCCTGCAAAAGTCAATCGCGTAGCACTAAAAAATGAGTTGCTTTTTCTCTTCAAGCCTGCAAATGCACCACAAGCCGATATAAAACCTTTTGTAGAACTCATTATTGGTGTAAATGGTGCAGGAAAAACTACTACAATAGCAAAGCTTGCATACCGCTATAAACAAGAAGGCAAAAGTGTAATTTTAGGGGCTGCTGATACATTTAGAGCAGCTGCTATTGAGCAGCTTACTCGTTGGGCACAAAAATTAGACATTCCTATTGTTGCTACAAAGCAGGGGCACGATCCTTCAGCTGTAGCATATGACACTATTACAAAAGCAAAAGCTAAAAATATTGATAATGTCTTAATAGATACTGCGGGAAGACTTCACACACAAACAAATCTTGCTGAAGAGCTCAAAAAGATTGTGCGCGTTTGTGGTAAAGCGATGGAAGGTGCTCCACATAGAAAACTCCTCATTCTCGATGGTACACAGGGAACTTCTGCAATCAACCAGGCAAAAACTTTTCATGAAATGGTAGGCGTTGATGGGGTGATAGTTACGAAACTTGATGGCACTGCTAAAGGTGGAGCACTTTTAAGTATTTCACACGAGCTGCAACTCCCAATACTTTTTGTTGGAACGGGAGAGAAGATGGAAGATCTCGCTCCATTTGATCCAAATGAGTATGTAGATGCGATATTGGATGCTATTTTTGAATAGTACTCTTTTATTACAACAAGAAAATAGAGATGGCAAAGAAAAAAACTCTTTTTGAGTGCCAAGCCTGTGGATACAAAAGCAGCAAATGGATGGGAAAATGCACCAATTGTGGTGCATGGGACAGTTTTGTAGAGCTGAGTGCAAAAGAGATAGAGATACTCCAAAAAATTGATAAAACTACTTCATCAAGCACAAATGTTATTCCTATTACAGAGGTTGAGCAAGACAAGATCCAACGCATCCCTACCGGGATAGATGAGCTCGATCTCGTTTTAGGTGGTGGACTGGTTCCTGGTTCATTGGTACTGGTAGGAGGTAGTCCCGGGGTTGGAAAATCAACACTTTTACTCAAAACCTGTGCAAATCTAGCAAAAACTAACAAAAGAGTACTCTACGTCAGTGCTGAAGAGTCTGCTGGGCAGATTAAGATGCGAGCAGATCGCATCGAAGCAAACGAAAAAAATCTCTACTTACTCAATGAACTTGTCTTGGAAAGCATCATTGCTCAACTTGAAAAAGATCATTTTGATCTGCTCGTCATTGATTCAATCCAAACAATCTACTCACAAGAGATCTCCTCAGCTCCTGGGAGTGTAAGCCAAGTAAAAGCCGTTACATTTGAGCTTATGCGCCTTGCCAAAAGTAAAAAGATTCCTATCTTCATCATTGGCCATATCACCAAAGAGGGCTCCATTGCAGGTCCTAGAATTTTAGAGCATATGGTTGATACTGTGCTCTACTTTGAAGGGGATAGCTCACAAGAAATTAGGCTGCTTCGAGGATTTAAAAACCGTTTTGGCAGCATTAGTGAAGTAGGGATCTTTGAAATGACAAAAAAGGGGCTAGTGAGCGCCAAAAATATTGCCAAACGCTTTTTTAATCGTAAAAATGCACTCGTAGGCTCGGCTGCAACTGTAATAATGGAGGGAAGTAGGCCAATTATTCTTGAAGTGCAAGCACTCGTTGCAGAGACTGGCTATCCCTCTCCCAAACGCAGCTCTACAGGTTTTGATACCAATAGACTTACTATGCTTTTGGCTCTTTTAGAAAAGAAGCTTGAGCTTCCTTTCAATCAATATGATGTGTTTGTCAATATCGCAGGTGGCATCAAAATCAATGAAACTGCTGCAGATCTTGCTATAATAGCAGCAATTTTGAGTAGCTTTCGCAATCGCCCCATCAGCGAAGAGACCATTTTTTTAGGAGAGGTAGGACTTACTGGGGAAATTCGAGATATCGTCATGCTCGATAATCGCCTCAAAGAGGCTGCTTCACAAGGTTTTACGAAAGCTATTGTCCCTAGCAGACCTCTTGAAAAACATAATATCAAAACCTACATTGTAGAGGGTGTAGAAAAAATTGTAGACTGGATGTAAGGAGAAAAAATGGGAAAAAAGTGTAAAGCACATGTAAGTATGGAAGAGAGATATGCAAGATTAGAGATCGATTATGAGAGCGTAGAAGAGAAAAAAAATATCTGCAATGTTGTTAATGATCTCATCGTAAAACATAAAATCTCACCACAAATTACAGTTGAACCAAAAACTGTTGAAACTGGTGAGTATGTTATAGAATTTCATGACGATTATGATAAAAAGGCAGGGCCTTTTTTCGAGGATCTCTTAAAGATACTTCATATCGAAAAGTGTGATTAATCACCAATCGAGATATAGAAAAAGACTTGAGAGAAAATAGTTTGCAGCAAATACAGTCATAGCAGCATAGACTACCGCTTTGGTAGTCGATAGCCCCACGCCTCTAGCACCACCACGTGTAAAGTAGCCAATATATGTGCCTATGATGCTTATGAGATAGCCAAATACCACTGCTTTAATAATACCTGTACCAATATCACTAAATTCAAGATATGTGGTAATTGTGTTTTTATACTCTGTAGGATTGACACCAAGTGCATATGTTGAAATGAGATATGCAGCAATATTTCCCAAAAAGACAAAAATGATAACTAAAATCGGAGTAGATATAGTTGTTGCTATAACTCGTGGAATAATGAGGTATTTTTTACTATCTACAGCTAATGTATCAATCGCATCGATCTGCTCAGTCACGCGCATTGTCCCTAGCTCAGCAGTCATTGCACTTATAGCACGAGATACCAACATCAATGCACCAAAAACAGGACCCAACTCTTTAGAGATAGAGACAAATATGGTGTAGCCCATAAAACTCTCAGCACTAAATTTATGAAAACCGTGATAGAGCTGTATTGCTTCTACAAGTCCTGTAAAAATTGCTGTCAATGCAATCACAAAAAATGATCCAACTCCAATAATTTCTATTTGCTGTAAAATCTCTTTTATGCGATAAGGAGGTTTGAAAAAGAGAGGAAGTAGTTTTATTTCAAAGAGAATAAATGCTCCAAACTTTTCTAAAACTTTATAAAAATTGACAACAGGCAGCCCTAAATAGTAAAAAAATTTCTCCATCAAAAACCTTGCTATAATTTGTTAGTATTTTAGCAAAAAAGGTCTTAGATGATAGGTATCGATATCGTAGCAATCAAAAGAATAGAAAATTTCATAGAAAAGTATGGAAACAAAGGGCTAGAGAGATTTTTACTCCCATCCGAAATCTCCATCGCAAAAAAGCCTCAAACAGTAGCAGGTTTTTGGGCTGCAAAAGAGGCTATTGCTAAAGCTCTTAGATGTGGTATCGGCTCGCAGCTCTCATTCAAAGATATCGAAATCTACAAAGAGCTTACTGGAGCGCCAGCTTTTCGTCTTCTCCATGGAAAAGAAGAAAAATTTAAAATCATAGACTCTTCTCTCTCCATTAGCCATGACGGCGGATTTGCAATAGCTGCTGCTTTTATCTTAACCGCCTCCAGTAAATCCTAAAAACTCTATTTTATCACCCTCTTTGGGCTTAAAACTACTCCACTCCTCTTTTTTGACAATCTCCATATTGACAGCTACCGCCATAACTTTTTCTTCTATTTTTAACTGCTTTAAAATATCCTCAATAGTGCTATTATTTGGAATCTCTTTTCTCTCCCCGTTTATCGTTACCAACAATACACTCTCCTTTTGTAAAACTTTGCATATATTTTGCCACCAAAAATCTATGCTTTGCGTAAGCGAGCTGACAAGGATTCATTCCTAAAGCATTTTTAATATTTGGATCGGCTCCCAGTTTGATAAGTAGATCAATCATTTTCACATCACCCATATAAGCAGCCTGATGGAGTGGTGTTATGCCATATCTATTTTTAGCATTGATATCAGCATCATGTCTCAAAAGATAAGAGACAATATTGACTCTTCTCTCCCCTACTGCATAGTGCAGCGCAGTCATGCCATTGTTATCTTCACTATCAACATCTGCGCCATGTTCTACCAGATATTTTACAATATCTAAATTTCGCATCTTTACTGCTATTAGCAGAGGTGTAATACCAGCTTTACTAGCAGCCTCCACATCAGCACCATTTTTGATAAGACTTTTTATACTTTGCATATCCTCTTTATAGATTGCTTCATGAAGTTTTGTCCAACCATTGATACTATCAGCATACAAAGATATGAATAAAAAAATTGTTATGAATACTTTTTTCACGGTTCCTCCTTTACGAAACTATAACAAAAAATTGTTAATAATAAAAATTATTCATTAGCTCTTTCATCTTATCGTAATTTTCTCTTAATTTTTTCTCTTTGCATTGTATCTTTTTCAATCTAATTTCAATCTCATTGCTTATAATTTTATATGAAATTTAAAATTTACGAAAAAGGCTTACCAGTATGAAACATCTTCTTAAGAAAATTATCGAAAAAGCCAAAAAATGAGTAGAAAGCTCCTCTCACAAATGTTACCAAAAGAGAAAGGTATAATCAAAAAGATTGGAGCTATTGGTGAGCTTAAAGATAGACTTCTAGAGCTTGGCGCACTCACAAATACACCCATTGAAGTGGTTCGCATTGCCCCGTTTGGTGATCCAATTGAGATTAAAATAGGAAATACCCATATTGCTCTACGAAAAAGTGAGGCGAGCAAAATAGAAGTGGAGCTTTTTAAGGAAAAAGATGATTAGTATCGCCTTTGTGGGAAATCCTAATGTTGGAAAAACAGCACTTATTAATAGCATCGCAGGGAGCAATCTTCAAGTAGGCAACTGGCCTGGTGTAACAGTGGAAAAAAAAGAGGTGAGATTTAAATATGAAGGAGAGGAGATCTATCTTGTAGATCTTCCCGGCACCTATACACTTACTCCCTATTCTTTAGAAGAGAAAATCACACGTAATGCACTTTGCAGCGAAAATATTGATGGCATTATCGATGTGATAGATGTTACAGATATAAGACGCAATATGTATCTAACATTAGAGCTCATCGATCTGCAAAAGCCTATGGTCGTAGCTTTAAATATGTTTGATGAATTTAGTAAAAGAGGATATGAACTCGATATCCAAAAACTAGAAACCATTATAGGAGTTACATGTATTCCAACAATTGGTTCTCAAGGTATTGGGACAAAAAAACTTTTAAAAGAGATATATCAAGCAGTAAAAGAAGATAAAAAGCCAAAGATTATTCCTTATCAAGAACATATAGAAAAAGAGATATCCTTTTTGATAAAAAAGCTAGAACACTACTCCTGCGATATTAAACGCTTTTTAGCTATCAAACTTTTAGAGGGAGATAGCTTTGCTATACAAAAGGTTTCAACCATAGATCCATCTATTGTAGCATCTACAAATCAAGCGCGTAAAAGGCTGCAAAAACATTTTGGCATGAGTGTTAAAGAGTTTATTGTTCAAGATAGATACCAAAAAATTGATAAAATTTTGGACCAAGTACTACATAAACCTCTCATTGACAGAGTTCTTCTGAGTGACAAAATTGATAATTTAGTGCTGCATAATATTTGGGGACTACCATTATTTGTCTTACTTATGTTTTTAATGTTTAAGATTACTTTCGATGGCTCTGCCCCACTCGTTGACTGGATGAGTGGATTTTTTGAAGATTTCCTAGCACCTCATCTGCGATCCACAATACACTCTTTGCCTCTATGGGTTAGCTCTTTGATTATAGATGGAGTAATAAGTGGCGTAGGTCTTGTACTCTCTTTCTTGCCACTTTTGGCTTTTTTGTACTTTTTTATGGCTCTGCTAGAAGAAAGCGGTTATATGGCACGGGTTAGTTTTTTGCTTGATCGTCTCGCACAAAAATTAGGAGTAAAAGGGAGTGCTTTTATCGCATTAATTGTAGGTTTTGGCTGCAATGTCCCAGCTATTTATGCTACAAGGACTCTGACATCTAAAAAAGAGAGAATTATTACAGCTTTGATGATACCTCTGATGAGTTGTAGCGCAAGACTTCCTATCTATGCACTCTTTACATCACTGTTTTTTGTTCACCATCAAGCACTTATCATTACCTCATTATATATTTTAGGTATTGCCATCGCATTTTTGATAGCATCTATTGCAAACAAGATATTGCCACAAGAGGAGTCAAAACCATTCTTTTTAGAGCTTCCAACATACCATATGCCTACCCTCAAAGCAATATGGCGCTCAATGAAGCCAAGGCTTGCAGATTTCGTCATAAGAGCTGGAACTGTTATTGTCTTAGCATCCATCATTTTGTGGGCTATTATTACTCTGCCTCCCTCATCGACTCCTCAAACATCCTATTTAGCAAAATCTGCCAAAACTATTGCTCCACTTTTTAAACCAGTGGGATTTGGAGATCACTGGGAACCAGTTGCTGCATTAATACCTGGCACTTTGGCCAAGGAGGTAGTTATAGGAAGTCTTGGCACTATTTATGGGGTGGAAAATGTGCAAAAAAAGGTAGCAAAAAATTCATGGTTGGAAGATTTTAAAGAGCAGATACTCTCTTTTTGGCGTGCAATTAAAATGTCTTTATCAAATATCGCTACAATGCAAATACAAACACTCTCCACTGAAACAGAACCAAGCGTATTGAAACAAAAAATTCGTGAGCAGTTTACTACAGCTGCAAAAGCCTTCTCTTATATGGTCTTTGTACTACTGTATATTCCATGTGTATCTACAATGGCTGCAATAAAAGAGGAGTTTGGGTGGGGATTGATGCTTTTTGAAATAACATTCCTGCCTATTCTTGCCTACTTTGTCTCTTTTTTAGCCTATCGCTTAGCCCTTTTTATTTTTTAGCAAAATGGATCATCTTAAACCTCTCTCCCATTTGGGAGGGACTAATCAAAATTTTTACCTTTTCAAGTTCTTGCTTGTAGGGCTCATAACCTTTTCGTTTGAGAATCTCTTCTAAAAGATCCATTATGCCAAATTCCACAAGAGCAGCTAACTGTGTTTTATACAAAACTGTTTCAAATCCAGCCTCACTAAAGGCCTTTTTGAGATGAGAAAAATTGACATCATAGGTAATATCACTTCTTTTATAAACTTTTTTGATATCTAGTTTTTTATCAAAAAATGGATAGACCTGATGTTTGGTATAGACGCGAATACTAAAATCATTTCTTATTTCCAAATCCCCATAATCAAAGGTAATAAAATCAATTTTTTCAAATGCGTTAAACATCTTTTGAGCAAACTCCTCATATCCTACTGCAATCTCTCCTTTTATTTGCCCAAACACTTTAGCTAATGCTAAAATATTTGGATCGGCTTCTTTCCACTCTATTTGAAACTCAGAATTTACATAAGCTTGTTTTCCTTTAAAAAGAAGCTCACAGCCAAATGCATCAAAAATCTCATTGGCCACCACAAAAGCCTCTTTTTGCTTTATTTCATTCAAAGAAGTGTAGTGACGGAATTTGATTGCATCACCAAAACTCTCTTGTATATATTCGCTTTGCAGATTCCTTAACTTTTCTATTGGTTCAACAATCGCAAATTGAAGCGTATTTATAAGATTTGGATCAAAGGTATAAAGAAACTGAATAATATCAGCTAACAAGTATCCTTGATGAGCACCTATCTCCATGATAGTCGCAGTTGGCGAGAGTTTACCTTCTTGAATATGAGAATAAATGTATTTAGCAATCGCTCCTCCAAAAAGGGGCGTAACGCTGACAGATGTAAAAAAATCTCCACTCTTGCCTATTTGCATCTGATTTGCATAGTAGCCATCTTTGGCATAGAGCCACTCATGCATAAATTCACTAAATTTTTTCATCACTTATCTCTTGATAGAGTTGACTAAGAATGATCTGCTTTTGCGTATCAAAGATTTTAAGATCAAGCTCTTTCGTTTTTAAAGAGTTTTGCATAATCTGTACATCATATTTTGTTTTCTCTCCAGCTTCTAAGCGATCTTGTGTGTCCTTCAAAAGCCCTTCATAGAGCCCCAAGTCCTCTTTGGTTAAAGCAATCTTTTTATCAAGAAGCTTCAGTGAGTGCAAACTTGATTTATAAAAATTTCTTTTTTCACGCATCAGTTGTAAAAGACGGTTTTTGGATTTGAGATAATCAATCTTTGCTGATTCTATATTGCGCAAAGCATTGATATCAAAGAGAGGCATACTTATACGAAAACCGTATGTTTTATAGCTATCACTATATTTATATCCAGGAACATATAAGCTTCCTTGCATTTTTTGAGAGTTATAATTTGCAAAGAGAGACAAACTAGGTAGATATCTTGCAATACTCATATAAGCATAATTCTTATTAGCTTCTATATCGGCTTGACTTTGTTTTAAAGACAGGTTTTTTTGTAAAAACTCAGCTCTTTGAATGAGAGTAAATCTTGGAATCTGCGCGCTATCTGGATCAAGATCGCTTATATTTTTTATCTCTTTTTTAGTTTGCTGTAATTTATCTTCCAAATCTATCAAAGCAATAGCAAGGCGGTTTTTATTTAAAATAGCGTTATCTAAAAAGGTGCTATCAATCTCTCCATGAAGATACTGATCTTTTTTGATCAAAATATCAAGTTTTGCATTTTCGATAAGCAGTTTTTGCTTTTTGAATGAGAGCTTTAACTGCTTATATTGAAGTGCAAGCCGGATATAGCGAAAAACGTAAGATTTTTCTTTACTCTGTACACCAAAAAGAGCACTTCTTTTTTTCGCGTTGGCATAGAGAATCGCTTTGTAGATACCACCACTTTTAAAGATTGGCTGGTCTACTTGGATAGAAAAGGATTTAAAAAGCTGATTTGGGTATTGATCCCCCTTTTGATAGGTATATTGCATATTGATGGGATTGATCCAACTATCATGCAAAATTTTTGCTTCTACAATACTCTTTTTCTTATCCAGTGCAATCTCTTGCTCTTTGAGTTTAGAGATTAGTCCGTTTTGCGCCAATAACAAGAGAGGCAAAGAAAGAAAAGCTACTTTTTTAAGCAACTGCTACCCTTTCTAAAGCCTTTTCGAGTCTTCGAAATCCCTCATCCATCTCCTCTTTGGTAATAGTCAAAGGTGGTAAAAAGCGAACAGTATTCCTTCCAGCTTTCAGCACCAATATTCCCTCACTGAAAGCTTCCTCTATTATTTTTCCTTGAATCTCGGCACTTTTTGCTCTTAGACCTCGCATCATTCCAAATCCAACCTCTTTCTCAAAGAGTGCTGCATACTTTTTCGCTATCTCTTTTAATCTCTCTTCAAAATAGATAAAATGCTCATCAAGCTTTCCACTTGCTTTCAACTCTTCTAAAATTGCGATTACTTCCAAAGCAGCTCTTGTACTAAGGTAATTTCCACCAAATGTGCTTCCATGATCACCTGGTTTAAAAATATCTTTGAGACGCGTCATCACTGCCCCTATTGGCACTCCACCACCAAGACCTTTGGCAAGTGTAATAATATCAGGCTCTATCTCATAGAGATTGCTAGCTAAAAATTCTCCTGTACGATAAACTCCTGTTTGCACTTCATCAATAATTAATAAAACATCTTTTTGCTTTAAAAGTTTTGCCAGATTTTGCACTGCCGTTTTATCTTGCGGCTCAACACCACCTTCTCCTTGAATAAGCTCTATCATAACTGCAACAGTATGATCATCTATTAAATCTGGGATTTGTTCGATTGAATCAGCATAGACAAAACCATCTGGAAAGGGACCAAAATAGGTATGCATAGCCTCTTGTCCGGTGGCTTTGAGGGCAGTAATGGTTCTACCGTGAAAAGAGTGTTTAAGGGTGATGATTTTATAGCGCTTTACTTGCCCATCAACTTCTCCATACTTTCTTGCAATCTTAATAGCTCCCTCATTTGCTTCTGCTCCACTATTTGCAAAGAAGAGCCGCATATCATAGCCACTCAGCTCCACTATACGCTTTGCAAGCAATGCTTGTGGCTCAATGAGATAGAGATTTGAGATATGAATGATCTTTTGCGCTTGATCACAAATAGCATCTGCTAACTGTTTATTACCATGTCCAACACTCACTACTCCAATTCCACTAGTAAAATCGATAAATTCTTTGCCCCTTTCATCATATAGTTTTGCATTTTCGCCTTTAACAAAGTTCACATAGTTTCTTGCATAGGTATGAAGAACAAAGGCTTGATCAATCTCTTTCAAATGCATCTTATTCCTTTACTTTCTGAATTTTTACCTTCACCTCTTGAAAAATCGCATTATTACCATGTTGATCTGTTTGGGGTGGTGTTACAAAATTTATAGCACTTCCTGCATATGCTAAAACGCAGTCGTCTCGAAGCTCTGCTAAAAGTCTCACTTCCATCTCTACCTCGCCCCAATCGCTGCTCACTACTACTCTATCTCCGTCGTGCAATCCACTACGAAGCGGGACATAGAGATATGGATCTCGTTTGAATTGAGAGTTAATGGCGTTTTTGGCTTTTGGAGTAATCAGATAAAATCCTTCTTGCAAGATATCAAAATCATCTTCCACTTCATCGATAAAACAAAATGGCTCTTCAAAACCTTCTTTATATGGCAACTCCTCAAAGCTAGGCAAAACATAATATTCACCCTTTTTCTTTAACTGCTTTGTAAATATTTTAATATACTCTTCTTCCCCTTTTAGTTCACCAAGTCCAAACCGCTTAAACATCTCTTTCGTAAACTCATATTCGCTCAAAGCTTTGTCATTCTCTTGGAGTTTTGGCATAAGCTCCACAAATTCATGTCCATAGCTAAAGCGAATATCACTCTTTTGCAAAAAGTTTTTAGCTGGAATGACAAGGTCTGCTAACTGTGCTGTCTCATCATTATAAAGTCCAAAAACAACCGTAAAACTCTTTTTCAATCCCTCTTGTACCCTTTTACTATTTGGCATCGTAACGGCTGGATTACTTCCTTGAATAAAGCAAAGATCATACGCTCCAAAATCAACTTCAGCTTTTGGCACTCTTTTTGCTTTTACTCTAAACGGATCTTCAAGCCCAAGAGAAGTATCACCTAAGAAGCTTACACCACACCCCTCTTTTCCAAAGAGTCCTAACATTGCTGCAAGTGAATCGATCGCACGCACAACCCCCGTGCCATGGGCATACTTTTGCACACCATTGCCTACCAACATGACAGTTTTCATCTCCATCATCAGCTCAGCCAATGTTGCAATATCAAGTAAATCTATCCCAATTTTTTCTGTTGTTGGCACCATGCGATAGCTTTTAATAAAATCGGCATAAAAATTAAAATCCTCAGTATGCTCCTCAATAAACGCTTCATCCTCTTTATTTTGCATATAAACAAAGCGTGCAAGCATACAAGCAAGCTCCAAATCGGTTCTTGGAGTAATCTGCAAATGCATCGCTGCATTTTTGGCTAAATTTGTTTTGACTGGATCAATAACAACCAGGGTTTTACCTTGCAAATATGGCAAAATATGGTGATTGGTATAGCCGATATTGCGTCCCCAGACAATTACAAGCTCACTTTTTTCTATCTGCTCGAGTGGTAAAATGAGGTTTTTCCCTCGCCCTTGCTCAATCCCAAACTGTCCCGCTGCATCGCAAAGACTCCCCTCAGTCAAAGTTGCTCCAATACTTGCAAAGAAGAGATCGGTAATAGACTGCATTTTTCCAACATTGCCGCTTCCTCGAAAATGGAGGATCTCTTGGCTACTTTTAATCTTTTCTTCCAAAATATCAAGAGCTTTTTCCAAACTGATTTGCTCACCTTCAAAGTAGGCACTTTGCAACTGTCGGTAATCAAAATAGTGATTGAGTTTATAACACAAATGCCCCCTTGTAAAAGGGTGTGCTTTGTCTCCTAAAAGTTTTCCATTCTCAAATACAACACTACATGCATCATAGCAATCTAATGGACAAGCTGTTTTCATCGTATCTCCACTTCTATAAATTTTCCAAAAATTTTTGGTGCCGGTATTACAACCTCGGCTCGATATTGCGTTATATAGTTTTGATCGGTAATTCTTTGAATCTTATAAAACCTCGCGCTACTTCTTTTGCCATTAATAAAAATCTTCTTATTTTGTATATCTTGCATCTCTTCTGGTGTGAGATAGAGTACCACTTTTGCTCTTGATATATCTGCAATATCAAAAAGTGGCGCGGCAAAATTGACAAAATCACCTCTTTTGGGATAGATTTTATAGACATAACCGCTCACTCGCAAACTCTTCTTTGCAATTGTATCTTTGGTTTTTGCGATTTGTAGCTCTATATCAGCCTTTTGTATCAACAGGTTTTGCAACTTCTCTTGTAGATTTAAGTAACTACTTTTTGCTGCAAGATATTCTGCTTTTCGCATATTCTTTTCAAATGAAGATTTAGTTTTGAGATCTTTTATACGATCATAATTGCCCTTTTTTATCTGCATAATCTCTTGTGTATTTTGGAGATTTTTTCGGGTTATTGCAATGATTTTTTCCAAAACTTGCAACTTTTTTTGCAGCATAGCAAGAGTTTTCCTATCGATTTTATCATCTAATTTGACAAGTACTTCATCTTCGACAACTCTGCTTTCTTTGCTATCTTTTGCTAAAACCACTTCGCCACTTGCTGCAGCTTTATAGTGGTAGATCATAAAAGGCTCTACTTTTACCGTATGGACTTTGGCAAAAAGGATCCATGGTAAAAAGAACAAAGCAGCTTTTTTCATTCGCATTCCTTAGTCTCATTGAAGCATATTTTACTATAATTCATTATACAATCGTGATGATGGGAGTTTAATGAAAAAAGAAACTATATTTAAAAAATATGAAACACTAAAAAAATCTCTCAAACAACATCTTTTCGGACAAGATCAAGCCATTGAAGATATTATTAATGCCTTGCTTCATATTGAGCTTAGTGGTACCTCTCAAAATTTCAAAGCTCTCTTTACATTTATTGGCCCTCACAACAGCGGTAAAGTCTATCTTGCAAAACTTCTAGCAAAAAATCTTCCAGGCTATGATAATCTCAAAATATTCGATATGGCTGAATATACAGATCCTAATGATCAAAAAAAACTCTTTGGCCATCACGGTTCCCTTGAAGGATTTGTCAGAAGAGTTCCAAAAGCAATCGTTGTATTCAAAGATATTGACAAAGCGGATAATATTATTCAGCTTGCCATTTTAAACTTCATTAAAACTGCTCCACAACTTCAAGAGATGATTTTTATTTTTACTACAACTGCAGGATCAAATCTTCTCAAAAAAGAGGATTTTTTACGCTTTTACAAAAAAGATCCTCTTCAAGCTCAGGCAAAAATCATAGAATATATAGCGAAAGAGACAAAACTTATTTACGATATTGTAGAGAGTGCTATTGCACCTGAGCTTCTCTCAGCAATGGCACAAAACTATATTATCCTCTTTTCTCATCTTAGTTTTGAAGCAATTACAAAAATAGCTTCACAAACCTTGCAAAAAAGTATACGACAACTTCAAGAACAACTAGCTATTTCTATCGAAATTCATGATAAAAAACTTCCAGCATTTTTGACTCTCTCTTTTTCTCCCTATATCAATGCACGACGTGTAAGCAAAAAAATTCCTGATCTTCTCATAGATATCATTTATAAAATATTTGAAAAATTCCCTGATATACAAAAAATTGCATTCGATGTAGCACCGGAGGCAAAAGAGTTTTTACAAAAAGTAGATAAAAACTTCTTGCAAACACTTATTAAAAAGAATGAAACTATATCTTTAGAGTGGGATTTTTCTTTAAAAAACTCTACTGCCATTGCTACGCTTAAAAAAGTACATATAAAAAAACTTCCACACTATATCTCTCCTACAGAAAAGCCTAAAATTGGATACTCTACCATATCTTTTAAAGATATAGCAGGACAAAAAAGTGTTAAAGATAGTCTCAAAGAGATCATAAAAATTGTAAAAAATCCAGATCTTGTCAAAGAGTTTGGTATCAATTTGCCAAAAGGAATGCTGCTTTATGGGCCAAAAGGAGTTGGCAAAACTCTATTAGCTTACGCATTTGCAAAAGAGGCAAATATGCCTTATGTTCTTTTGCAAGGCTTGGATATATTTGATCAAAATCTCATTCATATTGCTTATGAGAAAGCAAAAGAGTTCTCTCCAGCGATTGTCTTTCTTGATGAAATCGATATACAGTCTGATCTCTTACCTACATATGAGACACTTATACATGAAATAGATGCAGTGCAAAATGATGAGTATGTCTTTACTATAGTTACTGCAACCAATAAAGATAGTATTGACAAAAATCTCCTTGCATCTGAGAGGATCGATATTCTCATTGAAGTTCCAGAACTCGATATGGAAGCGAGGAAGTTTTTTATACAAAAGATTTTACAGATGCCAAATGATGGTAAAATTGATCCTAATAAAGTTGCTCGCTATATGTCAGGGCTTAGTGGCTATGAGATGCAACGCATTGCCAAAGAGGCAGCTTTGTATGTAATTAGAAAAAATCTCAAAGTCATCACAGAAGAGATTCTCATAGAGCAGATCAATAATGTCAAATATGGGCAAAAAATTGATAAAAAGCGTATAAGAAATCTCGAAAAAGATCTCAAAAAAACTGCCTACCACGAAGCTGGTCATGCGGTTTTGAGTTATCTGCTTTTACCAGATATTAAAATAGAGCAAGTCACTGTTACACCACGAGCAGAGAGTCTTGGCTTTGTCTCTTATAGCGATGAATTTATCTCCAACGTTTCAAAGCAAGAGCTCTTCTATGATATCTGCGTAGCACTTGCTGGTCGCATAGCCAAAATGAAAAAATTCCCAGAAGAAGGCGAAGATACAGGTGCCATGCAAGATCTGGAGCAAGCTACATGGGAAGCATATAATTTAGTGGCAACTTTTGGCATGGATGAGGAGATAGGCTATATACATATCGATACGCTCAACCAAAATGTGAGCAAAGAGCTCTTTAAAGAAAAGGTAGAAGAGCGCATTGCTTATTGGATCGAAAAAGCCACAAAAGAGACAAAGCAGTTGGTAGATAAACATTGGGACAAAATAGAAAAAGTAGCTCAAGCACTTATTCAAAAAGAGATGATTGATGGAGAAGAGCTGAAAAAAATTATGGAGTCTTAAGTTTTTCGCACAGATCTTGTAAGGCTTTTCCAATCTGTGGAACGTATGGTTCATCAGATGTAATGTCTAAAAACTTTTTGGGCAACATTGTTATATTGTGCTTAAAACGCTCCTGTATCTGCTGTAAAGCTGGAAGCTCGTAGCAGATTTCTCCATTATCCATTACTTTTTGCAGCAGTTTTTTCGATCCTTCATGAGATGCATCAAAAAGATCTATAATGTCTTTTTGAAACTCTCTACCGCTTTCAAAACGAAAAATTTGCTTTTGTGCTGGAAGAGTAACTTTATGGGGACTCAGTTTCATTTTTGGCTTGTCTGCATACTCTACTAGTTTATATGCACAATCAAGATAAGGCATATCAGCACTCACTACTAGCTCCGTTCCCACACCCCATCCATCAATTGGGATCTTTTGCTCTAGTAACTTTTTTATTTTATACTCATTGAGCCCACCACTGACAATAATTTTTGCATCCCTAAATCCCGCATTATCTAGCATCTTTCTTGCTCGCACTGCAAGAGTTGCTATATCTCCGCTATCGAGTCTTATGCCTTTAAAATGCTTCATACCCATACTCTTCACTGCTTCTATAGCGTTTTTTACACCTTGCAGTGTATCAAAAGTATCAACAAGTAAAACTGCATTCTCGGGATATTGTGCTAAAAAATCTTTAAAGGCTTCTATTTCATTTTTATGCGCTAAGATAAAGGAGTGTGCCATTGTTCCAACGACCGGAATACCAAACTTTTTGCCTGCAAGCATATTAGATGTGCCAGCAAAACCCGCAATGTATGCACTTCTAGCAGCTTTCATTCCTGCATCAGTTCCATGTGCACGGCGAAGACCAAAATCAACCAATACTGTACCTTGCGCAACGCTATAACAGCGCGCAGCCTTTGTAGCAACAAGGATGGGGTGCTGCAGTGTATTGATGAGAAATGTCTCGATAATCTGCACTTCAATCAAAGGAGCTTTTACACTTACAAGAGGCTCATTAGCAAAGACAATCTCTCCTTCTTCTACTGCCCACACCTCTCCACTAAAGCGAAAATGGCTAAGATACTCTAAAAACTCCTCTTCAAAAATTTCTAAAGAGCGCAGGTATGCAATCTCTTCTTCGCCAAAACGTAAATGCTCCAAATAGTATAAAAGCTGCTCCAAACCAGCCATTACATAGTAGACTCTTTTTTTGTTTGGACGAATAAAAAAATCAAATACAGCCCTTTGGTTCATCCCTTTTTTAAAATAGATTTGTGCCATTGTAAGCTCATAGAGGTCGCAAAGCAAGGGAAAATCTTTTTCGCACACAAAACCAAATGGCATCAACACTCCTTGTGATAAAATAGCTTATACATTATACCCAAGGAGTTTGCTATGAAAATTAAACTAACTCCCAAAGATGCATTGATTGTAGTAGATATGCAAAGAGATTTTATGCCAGGAGGAGCACTACCTGTTAAAGATGGTGATAAAATTATTCCAACAATTAACAGATATATTCAACTCTTTTCAAACAAATCTCTCCCAATATTTTTCACAAGAGATTGGCATCCAAGCAACCATCTCTCCTTTGAAACACATGGAGGCAGATGGCCAGTACACTGCGTAGCCAATTCCCCAGGCGCTGCATTTGCACAGGATCTTTTGATTCCTCAAGACAATAAATTTATAATCTCTAAAGGCACTACAGAAGATTTTGATGCATATTCAGGATTTCAAGGTACTATTTTACATAGTTTATTGCAAGAGAGAGGGAGACAAAGAGTCTTTATCTGTGGCGTAGCAACCGACTTTTGCGTCAAACATACAGCTCTTGGAGCTCTCCATCTTGGCTATATAGCTTTTATACTTAATGATGCCATCAAAGGTGTTATGCAAGAGGAAGAAGCAAAAGAGGAGGTCATCGCAAATGGAGGCATCCTTATAGATTATAATGATTTAGCTAAGTGAAACAAACCAATCTAGATAATCAAGCTGCTCCCAAGGATAGTGTTCATATCCTACTTGTCCTTTTGCGGCTGTTTCCATATAGCTAAATCCTTGAGGCTTATGCAAAGAAAATCTCTCCATAATCCAGCGAGGAGTGAGGGGGAAGTGTTCAAATAGCAGTTGCGAGAGCCTCTCATCACTCATTTTCCCTGTACCAAATGTATTTACCATAAGGCTCAAAGGGCGTGCTTGTCCAATGACATAGGCAATTTCTACCAGTGCTTTTTTTGCAAGTTTAGCTGCAACTATATGTTTTGCAAGCCATCTTGCAGCATAGTGGGCACTTCTATCAACTTTTGTATAATCTTTGGTACTTTGCGCTCCACCTCCAATCGGTGCGTAAGCTCCATAGTTATCTACTGCTATTTTTCTTCCTGTAAGTCCTGAATCTGCAATAGGCCCATGGGTAATAAAACTTCCCGTTCCGTTAATAATAAACTTCGTTTTACTATCAATAAATGATACAAAAGCTCCCTTGTACAAAAGCTCTTTTACCCTTTTTCTCACCTCTTCTTCATCTATACTGCGACTATGAGATTGTGCAACAACAATGGTATCGATGCGCTCGAACAGCCCCTTATCAAAATTCTCCTTTGTCCCATAATCGAGTACAACCTCTGTTTTGATATCAACTCCAAAGAGTTCTGGATGCAGTTTTGCGTTGTTGTAGAGAATATCACGCATTTGGCGAGCTATCATAATTGCATGGGGCATAAAATCAGCCCTCTCATCTGTAGCATATCCCACCATCATTCCTTGATCTCCAGCACCAAAATCCTCTCTTTGCTCTACACCTTGAGCAATCTCTGATGACTGCTCATGTACATAAACTTCATAGTGAAGCAGTTCAGGATAGATAGTCTCCTCTTGATTAAATCCACTCTCAGGATAACCTATATACTCTAATGCCTCTTTTGCACACTCTATATAAAAATCTTTATCAAGTTTTTTACAAACTCTTACTTCACCACCAATAATTACATTCTTATCTACTACAAAAACTTCCGTAGCAACGCGAGCATTGGGATCGATTGAGAGAAGTTTATCCACAATCCTATCTGCAATAATATCAGCGCATTTATCAGGATGTCCTGCAGAGACAGACTCACATGCAAAGAGATACATAGATCATCCTTTTTTGTTTAAATTATATCTTGAATTTGGTTATAATTACTCTAAAAAGGAGGGGTAATGAATCAAAACGAATTGCTTGAAATAAAAACAGCATTAGAAAATAGACTCGAAAAGGTAGAGAGTGATATAAATATGCTTTGCAATGAACTTGAAGAGATCGCTACATATGAAAATATTGATGATATAGAAGATTTAGCAGAGCTAGAGACTCTCAATGACAGTGACAAAGCGCTTCTTAAAAGATTAATGGAAGAGAAAAAGCAGATCAAAAAAGCTCTTGCAAAAATTGAGCGTGGCGAATATGGAAAATGTAGCGATGGGAGTGAGATACCAATAGAGATTTTAAAGGCGAATCCTCTCCATGAGTGCTGAAAAACAAAAAGATCTTGAACTCTACCTTGATGAGTTAAAAACGATCGTTAAAAAGCGTGGACTGAAGTATTCAAGCCAAAGAGAGCAGATTCTCAAAGTCCTTTTCAATGCCAAAAACCACCTCACTCCAGAAGAGATCTACCAAGAGGTAAAAAAAGAAAACACCTCCATAGGTCTTGCAACAGTCTATCGCACCCTCTCTTTTTTAGAAAGTGAGGATATTGTAAGCTCTATCTCTTTTGGCAGTGAAGGAAAAAAGTATGAGCTCAATCGCGGAGAGCATCATGATCACATGATCTGTATCAAATGTGGAAAAATTATTGAGTTTTTCAATGAAGAGTTAGAGAGGCTTCAAGAAGAGATAGCAAAAAAAGAGAATTTCAAACTTATCACACATCAAATGAACATGTATGGTATTTGTGAGGAGTGTCAAAAAAAGGATCAATGAGGCTTATAAATAAGCTCTCTTTGCTCTTTTGGTTTTTTGGCATCACTTTGTACTTTATTGACCATATAGATAGGTGCCACAAAAATAAAAAGAATAGAGCCCACTAAAAAGGCTGCAAGCAGATACATAGGAATAAGACGCCAATGTTTACTCTTCATCCTCTCTCCTCTCTATCATAGTTAGCGATTCTAAAGTATTAAGCAAAATCTGCTTTTTTGTCACAAGCGGTTTTGTGAGGATATTTTTTTGTTTCTTATCCAGCTTTGGATTTGCTATAATGCGCATGAACTCATTCTCAAGCTCTTGTAAAAGCTTTTCCATACACTCTTTATACTTTGGAACGATTTTCATCATTTACTCTTTGGTCTAAAAGCTTTTATTACATCCTCATTTGTCTCAATATATGGACCACCAATAAGATCGATACAGTACGGAACAGCTGGAAAGACTGCATCAAGACACTCTCGAATACTTTTTGGTTTTCCAGGAAGATTAATAATAAGACTCTTACCCCTAATACCTGCAGTCTGGCGTGAAAGAATTGCTGTAGGTACATACTGCAAACTCACAGCTCGCATCTGCTCACCAAAGCCAGGCAATATCTTTTCACATACAGCTTCTGTAGCTTCTGGAGTTACATCTCGCGGTGCGGGACCTGTTCCTCCGGTAGTTACTACTAAAGCACACTCCTCTTCATCACACAGCTCTCTCAAAGCCTTTTTAATCTCCTCTAACTCATCAGGAATACAGCGATAAACTATTTCAAAATCGTTTTTAAGATACTCTTGCATTGTATCCATAATTGCTTTGCCACTAATATCTTCATAAATACCTGCACTTGCTCTATCACTTGCAGTTACAACACCAATTCTTATCTTATCCACTTATGCTCCTTTGATACTCCATGTACCATTTATGAAAATAGTTTTTCAAGACTACTCTTGTTATAAAAAAGTAAAAAAATATAGCTGATGTGTTGATAATTATATCAAAGAGATCCCCTTCTCTATATGGTACAAAAACTTGTACTAATTCTATAAAGATCCCATAAGAAATAAGAAATGCTATTTTTTTATACACAGTGAAAAAGTAGCTCAAATCAAAAAGTATACCAAGAAGCAAAAAGGCTAGAATATGGCGATATTTGTCACTGTAGGCACCTAATATATTCTCTCCCATATATGCAAAATGCTCAACGAAAAGCACCTCTTTTTGCAAATGCTGAGTTTGAATTGCATAGCTGCTTTGCGCATGAGGAGTGATAGAAAGAAGTAAAAAGAGAAACAAACAGCAAAAAAAGAGTAATTTGAAAATTTTCATCGAAGAAGATGCCCTGCATTATTGATGAGATATACTTGTGCAAATGGAGTGAAAAACTCTTTTGCTTTGTCAGCATTTACAATCTTATCTTGGGCACCAAGATAGACTTCAATTGCTACTCCACTTTCTTGCAATAGCTCTAAATCCTCTTGTTTCCATTCATAGAGAAGAAGTTCTTTAAGCTCGCCTAGACTTGCTTCTGTTTTAAACCTATCTACATCAATTTTTGCTGGATAGAGAACCTTTTTATAAAAAAAGTGCAGATATGCATCTTTATTTTTCACAAAAGTAAGGATCTCTTTATGCTTTTGCTCTTTTGAAAGATAATTAAAAAATGCTGGAGAGAGCAGTTGCAAAGTATCAACTCTCTTACCCTGCTCTATCATTGCTAGAGCCTCTTGCACAGCTTTTTGTGCTCCTCGGCTAAAACCAGCTACAACAAAATCTCCTCTTTGCAGATATGACAAGAAGAGCACTTTTTCGTTTTTAAATCCAAAGCCACTAAAGTATTTCATTGCTTAGTCTTTGAATATCCTCTTTGCTTATCGCTTCATTGCTTCGTAAATATTGCGCAAGTGTTAAAAGCAGTTTTTTGTGATTTTGTATATACTCTTTGAGTTCACCCAATGCACTCTCAATAATTTTAACAGCTTCATTTATATCTGCATAGAGATGCTCACCCATACCATACACAGTAACCATCTCTTCAGCTAAAGATTTTGCACTTTTGAGATCTCCTGCACTATTAGAAAACTCCTCATCATATATAACTTGCAGCGCAGCATACCCAGCTAAATAGACTTTAATTTTTGCAAGATATTCGCTTTTAGATAAGATCTCTTTATCTATATCTTTGATATACCCACCTATTAAAGAGAGTTTATCAAACTCTATCCCATACCAGTAGGCTGCAAGTGCCTTTGCAGCTTGATAGACGCTTTGGATCTCTTTTTCTTTTTCGCTATATGCAAGCACCTTCTTTTTACCAAAAAGTACTTTCTCTTTTACTGCTTCAAAATCTTCAAGCTCAACAATCTTTTTTCCTTTTCGTAGTGCATGCAAAGCAGCTTCATTGACAAAACTTGCAAGGGCAGCACCACTAAATCCCACACTCATATGTGCTAAAATCTCTACATCAACACTGTGAGGAATCTTTTGTAAATAGATATCTAAAATCTTTTTTCTCTCCTCCTTATTTGGCAACGATACAAAAATACGCCTATCAAATCGTCCAGGACGCAAGAGGGCTTCATCCAGCACTTCAATCTTATTAGTAGCCCCAATAACTATAACCCCTTCTGCACCCTCAAATCCATCCATCTCAGTAAGGAGTTGATTAAGCGTTGCTTCACGCTCATCATTACGCAATCCTCCTCGTGCCTTTCCCACTGCATCAATCTCATCGATAAAGATGATACTGGGGGCCATCTCTTTTGCTTTTTTAAAAAGCTCTCGTACCCTCTTTGCTCCCATTCCTACATAAATCTGTACAAAAGCACTTCCACTTTGATAAAAAAATGGCACACCAGCTTCACCTGCAACAGCTTTTGCTATGAGCGTCTTTCCCACTCCAGGAGGGCCTACAAGCAAGACACCTTTTGGCATCCGCACACCAAAATCGAGATACTTTTGTGGATTTTTCAAAAAATCGATAATCTCTTCAAGCTCCTCTTTAACCTCATCAATACCCGCAACATCGTTAAAAGTTACATCGCTCACTTGTGGGACTATTTTTGATTTAAACTCTTCAGGCTGCTCCATTGGCGCAATTTGGATCTCATGCTTTAGAGGAATTGGCTCACGCTGTTGACGTCGCAAGTAAAAGATAATAAATCCGATAAAAAACCCAAGAATTATGAGCATAAAAATATCAATAAGTGTTTGCGAATCAACATCCTCACTTCGCACAGGAGCAATCTTATAAAGCTCTTTAAGATCTACTGCCTCTTTTGGTAGTTTAAATTCACTCCCCCCGCTTTTAATATAGACATAGCGATCACCTACCTTTGCTTCATCGATCATCTTATTTTGTAAAAGTGTCTTATATGTTGCATAATCGATAGTAGATGCTCTTTCATACTTATAGACAAATAGAGCGAGTAAAAGGAGCAGAATAAAAAAAGAAAAGAGTGTTATGAGCAATTTTTTTCTAAAATTTTGCAAAATTTCCCTCTTTTTTGACTTCATAATCATGCAACTCTATCCAGTTTCCCTCTAAATCAAGCTCACTTTTTACAAAAACAGGATTAAAAAATTGATCATGTCCAAAGTAGGACTCACCCTTTTTACTCTCTATGAGCACTTGCAATGGAAGTTTTTTCATACGAAAAGCTTTATTTTTCTCCTCAATAATCTCTTTAATAATTTTATACCGTCTCTTAGCAACATCTCCTCTCACCTGCTCTTTCATAGTAGCTGCAGGAGTACCATCGCGCTTAGAGTAGGTAAAGAGGTGTATATGAGTAAGAGGAAACTTTTTTATATTTTCCACAGCTTCTTTGAAAACCTCTTCACTCTCACCAGGATGCCCTACAATAAAATCTGTTCCAATTGCATACCCGTGTGATGCTATCTCTTCAAAGAGCGGCAAATCCTCTGCTATGCGATTACGTCTATTCATCATCTCTAACATCCTATCACTCGTATGCTGCAAAGCGATATGGAGATGTTTGGCCATCCATGGCTCATCTAAAATCTCTTTAAACTCCTCATCAATCTGTACCGGCTCAATAGAACCAACTCTTACTCTACGTACACCTCGAATGAGAGAGACCCTCTTTAAAAGTTTAGCCAAAGAGCTACCACTATCTTTACCATAACTTCCAACATTGGTACCTGTAAAGATAAATTCACCAAATCCGTTGGCTGCCAAGAGTCTTATCTGCTCAAGGATAAGCTCTTCATCCATGCTTCTTGCATTTCCTCTTACATAAGGAATAATACAGTAGCTACAGCGAAAGTCACACCCCTCTTGAATTTTGATAAATGCCCTGCTCTTTCCTACAAATTCACTGACAATAGCTTTATCAACACTTTCTAAATCACCGAGCTCAAAGAAGTGCTCTTTTTTGAGTAAATCATTTATCTTTGTCTTTTCTGAATGTCCAAAGACACCAATTACTTTTTTTGTTTTAAAAAGTTCTTCACCTTTTGTAAAAGCTCCACATCCTGTAAGATAGATCTTTTTGCCACTACGATTGAGCCGATTGATATAGTTTCTCACACTCCCATCAGCTCCATTTGTCACAGTACAAGAGTTTACAACAACAATATCAGCATCCTCTTCATTTTGCGTGAGCGTAAAATCTCTTAGTGAGCTCATCATTACTTGCGTATCAAAGAGATTCGTCCTACATCCAAAAGTTTTAAAGTAGACTTTCACACCTCTTCCTCTTTTACATTTTCTGGAAGGGTTTTAGCACTAAAATCCTCTTTTGTCAAGAGAATTTTTTGTGCAGGATATGTAAGGATAATATCAGGCTCCTTAAGATATGTATCAATAATCTCGGCTGAGATAGTACTGCGCAAAGTCAATGTAGCATAGGAGTTTGTCATATACCATAGACTTACTCGAATACCATACTCCTCCGCAAAGGTATAGACTCTCACATCAACATTTGTATTTTTAAGATGATAGGTACTGCGAAGTTTATTAAGCTGTTTTCTTGCAATATCGGTATATCCCTTAGCATATTTTCTTGCAACTTCTTTGGCGATATGGGCTGCTTTTTTATGATTTGAATCAAAAGTGATATTAAAATTAATATTATCCCATACAGTTTTAAGTCCCATATGTGTATAGTTAGCAATTAAATCTGTAAATACATAGTTGTTTGGAATAAAAATAATTCTACCTGAACGAATATTATGAAGATAACTTGTAAGTGTCACATCTTCTAATATTGTAATGCGCAGCAATGAGATATCAATTACATCACCAACAAAATCTCTCCCCTCTTTTGTCACTTTTATGCGATCTCCTACATGAATAGAGCCTCCTAAAACTATGACCATCCATCCAAGAAGACTCATAAACATATCTTTCATTGCAATCGCGATACCAGCTGAAGCAAAACCTAAAATGGTTACAAGATAGTTCACATTTTCTATGTAAGCAAAGAGTAAAATTAAGATTATAAGAATCGCTAGATTAAAATTGATAATCTTATTTGCCATATATGCACGCTGATTATCTTGAATATAGCGTGCAATTATCCATTTGAGTATGAGACTTAGAAGTAAAAGACCAATAATGATTGCAGCTATATATGCTGCTTTTTCTGTTTGGAGTTTAATCTCCTCAGTAATTTTGAGAATATTTTCCTCAATTTTTCTTGTATAGACTGAAAGTGTCTCTTTTGCTATATGCAAAGAATCTTGAAAATCAGTAATCTCTTTTTGTAGCTCCTTTTTTTCATTTATATATTTTTGATTTTTAGTAAGCTCGGCAAGTTTTGCAATAATCTCATATTTTTTTATTAAAAGCTCTAACGCAGCCTCCATGTCTTTGAGTTTTTGCTTGTAATACTCCTTTGAACTATTAAGCTGCTTGATATATGAAAATGCTGTTATCAAATTGAAGGGATTTTTTATGACAGGAGCTTTTGGAATCTCTTGGGGTTTGAGAAGTTCCAAAAAAGGGGATTCTTGATACTCCTTCAGGAGCTCTAACTGATTTTGCAACGTCTCTTTTTTACTCTGTAGCTCTTTTATAAGTTCTTTTTTTCTATATCTTTTTGCTCTTTTGAGCTGTTTTTCTACTACATCTAGTTGTTTTTTTATTTTAAAGTACGTTTTATAGTTCTCATATTTTTTAATCCATATATTTTCTTTAAATTCACTTTTGAGATTTTTTAGTTTCTGCTCATAATCTGCTATTTCTTGTTGATTTACTTGCTCATTTTGTAGTGTAGTATTTGTCTCATGTTTAACACTCTGCCCAGCAAAGAGAAGGTGCACTTGCAAAAGAAATAGTAAAAGATACTTTAGCATCGAGTAAACCTTTTGAGTGTCTCATAAACTCTCTCTTTTGGTACGCTGTCTGTTATCACAAAGTCTCCAACTCCTCTTGGCAAAACAAACTTGATTTTGTCTGCTTGCGTCTTTTTATCAAGAAAAAAGTGCTCATAAAAACTATCAACATCTTTGATTTCATAGCATGTAGGGAGGTTATATTTTTTAAGAAGAATTTTAACTCTTTGAGCATCTTCTTGACTCATGAGATCCATTAGTTTTGCAAGCTCATTAGCCATCACCATCCCAATTGCAACCGCTTCACCATGTAAAAATCGTTTATAATTTGTCTCATTCTCAATAACGTGTGCAAATGTATGCCCATAATTGAGGCTTGCTCGCACTCCCCCTTCTCGCTCATCTTTAGCAACAATTGTAGCTTTAAGCTCTACAGATCGCTTAATTGCATATTTGAGATGCTCTTCATCATGCAAATCGTGCTCTTCTAACCAAGCAAAAAACTCTTTATCAAAAACTACCGCCATCTTTACAATTTCTGCAACACCTGCTGCAAACTCTCTTTGAGGAAGGGTAGTAAGAAAATGTGTATCTATATAGACTGCTTTTGGTTGATGAAACGCTCCTATAAGATTTTTACCAAAACGGTTATTGATACCTGTTTTTCCACCAACACTTGCATCTACTTGGCTAAGTAATGTAGTAGGGATCTGTATAAAATCGATTCCCCTTTGATATATCGCAGCAGCAAATCCTGTCATATCTCCTATAACACCCCCACCAAAAGCGATAAGCGTCGATTTTCTATCAATTTTATGATCAAAAAGTCTCTCAAGTAGATAGTTTAACGCCTGCTCATTTTTGTAATCTTCTCCATCTGGCAGCGTTACAATATAGAGCTCGCTTGCTTCAATTTTTGGAAGCAGATAGCCCAAATGGAGTCCCGCAACTTTTGGATTGGTTACTATTACTGCTTTTGAGAGATTTCCAATCTTTTCAATAGGCTCAATAAAAATGGTATAACTTCTATCTTCTCTCTTTTTCAATGAAATATCTACTTGCATGCAAAACCTCAACTTTTTCTTTAATTATAGAGAAAAGTTGTTAAGAGTTTTATGAGGTTGGAATAAAAATTTGAGGATACTGATTAAGTCTATAAAAAAGAGCTTCGGGATCGGTACAAAATATATTCCATATTTTAGCATCAGCTACTTTTTTACTAAATGGATAGACCATTAAAATATTATTTTCGTTTTGAATAATTTCTCGTATAGGATTTGTTTTACTCTTTTTAATAGTTATTGGCTTAGAAAAAATAGTAGCTAGATTTTCAAAATGCTCTATCACTTTTTCATTTTTCTCTTCTTCACTATATTGAAAGAGTTTCAAAGAGAGTTTGAGCTGGATCGCAATATCAAAAACGATTGATGAAATTTTTTCTACATTTGAGTTTTTGCTAAGAATGAGTCCCACCTCTTTAAGATTATCCATCGACTTATCTGATAGAGCCAAAACAGGAATAGAGAGTGTGTAGAGAAACTTTCTAAAATTACTCTTTTCAAATAAAAAAGCATGTGTGATAAAGAGCCCGACTCTAAACGATTTCATATCTTTTTTCATAAGTGTAAAAATCTCTTTGCCATAATAATCTATGATTACTTCTACATCTTCACTATCATACTTGCGTATAAAATCCAAAAACTCCAAATTATTTGGATTAATGATACGAATAATAAGTTTTTTATCTTTAAAACGTTTATGGACATAGATTGCTCCAAGTACCATGTGACGCAGACTTTTTGTACTCAGTGCCTCCATATCGATAAAGAGATAGGAGTTGAGACCAAACGGCATAGGAAACTGCCCCACTTCTCTCTTTATCGATTTAAAGACCTCTTTTAGAACTGATGGTTCACCAATAAGCAGCAAAAGATCGTTTGGATAGATCATGAGATCTGGTGTAGGAAGTATGAGTTTGTTATTGCGATAAATTGCTGCAATTTTCCAATTTTTTTGCTCTATAGATCCCACATGCCGATAGACATAAGCACTGCCAAATGGAACCAACACCTCCATTATTTCACCTTCACCCAAACCTACATTTTGGGCAATGACCGGAACATTTGGCAAGTGATCTACAACTCTATTTGCAAGAATCTCATTGGCATCAAGCCTGATAAAATTCTTCCCTTCAATCTGCAAATCCCATCTATCTAATATGACTGTTGTAACATTGGGATCGAGTTTACGTACATTCTCAAATGATGCAAGAGTATCAATCTTATTCGCAAGGACTATAACAACTTCTGTGAATCTTCTTTTAAAAAGTTGTGAAAGTTTTACAAAAGAGGTTGGATCCAATTTATAAAAGAGAAAATTTTCATTATCTATATCTGGTTTTATACTATCATCCATATAGACAACATGATATCTATTGGTTGTTACATAGTTTTTGACAATTCTTTGTAAGAGGTGTTTTGCTACAATACCGTCAGCCAAAATCAAAACATCAACTTGCACATATTGCCTTTAAAGGATATTTGTGGAATTTACGCTCGATGCAACGTGTGGAAACGCACGCGCTACTACAATTAAAACATATCATTCTACCATAAAAACCCCTGTATTTATGCCTGTGGGAACCGCTGCAAGCGTAAAAGCCCTCGATACAAGAGATCTCACAGATCTACTTGATACACACATAATTCTTGCAAATACTTACCATCTCTATTTACGTCCGGGAGATGAAATAGTCAAAGAGTTTGGAGGACTCCACGGTTTTACGAAGTATAATCGCAGCTTCCTCACTGATAGCGGAGGGTTCCAAGCATTTAGTCTTAGCGACATAAGCAAAGCAAATGATGAAGGAATAGAGTTTCAAAGCCATATTGATGGCTCACGCCACTTCTTTACCCCCCAAAAGGTTCTTGATATCCAATATAATCTTGGTAGTGATATTATGATGATCCTCGATGATCTCATAGCTTTACCAGCTACAAAAGAACGCCTCAAACTCTCTGTAGCACGAACAACAAAATGGGCAAAAGAATCCATTATCTACCACAAAAAGATGCAAGAGCGAGGTATTGGAAGAACGCAAAATATCTTTGCAATCATACAGGGAGGTGTAGATCCTGCTTTTCGCCGCCAAAGTGCACAAGAGCTTACAGCACTTGATTTTGATGGTTATGCCATTGGTGGTCTTAGTGTAGGAGAAGAGAGCCAAGCAATGTACGATACAGTGGCCTGGACAACACAGTTTATGCCAGCCAATAAACCTCGCTATCTCATGGGCGTAGGAACACCAGAAGATATAGTTGAAGCTATTGATCGAGGTGTAGATATGTTTGATTGCGTTATGCCAACGAGAAATGCACGCAATGGTACAATCTTTACTACTTTTGGCAGACTCAATATCAAAGCAGCACGCTTTAAAAAAGATCTTCGCCCAATTGATGAAAACTGCTCATGCTACACTTGCCAAAACTACTCTAGAGGCTATCTCAATCACCTCTTTCGCGCTAAAGAGTTAACATATTACCGTCTTGCTTCCATTCACAATCTCCACTACTATTTGCAACTTACCAAAGATGCAAGAGAAGCCATAATTCAAGGAGATTATGCTACATTTAAAAAAGATTTTTATGCAAGGAGAAGCCAATGAAACTAGGAGTCAATATCGATCATATCGCAGTGCTACGAGAAGCAAGACGCATCAATGATCCCGACCCCATAGAGGCTTTAGGAGTTGCTAAAAGAGCAGGAGCAGATCAAATTACAATTCATCTGCGTGAAGATAGACGCCATATTAATGACAATGACGCAAAAAAAATTGCACAGCTCTCTCCTTTGCCTCTCAATATGGAATGCAGTATCGACGAAGAGATTATCGAGATTGTCTGCGCCTTAAAACCTCACCGTGCAACTCTCGTACCTGAAAAACGCGAAGAGGTTACAACTGAAGGGGGGCTTGATGTCATAAGTAATTTTGATAAAATCCTCCAAGTAGTAGAAAAGTTGAAAAATCATGAAATAGATGTATCACTTTTTATCGATCCCGATTTTGAGATAATTGCTGCATGTGCCGATACAGGTGCAGATATGGTAGAACTTCACACGGGAGAATATGCAAATATATATGCAATGCTTTACAGTAATCTTCGCTCTACCCCCCATTCCATTAAAAATCTTGAACTCCCTCGCTCTGAACTTCAAGAAAGACTTGCAAAAGCGATAGGAGATCTAGAAAACTCAGCTATTTATGCCTCAAAGGCAGGCCTTCTCGTTGCTGCAGGGCATGGACTTAATTACCAAAATGTCATCCGTATAGCTCAAATTCCACAAATCGTAGAACTTAACATAGGCCAAAGCATTATCGCAAGAAGTATCTGGGTTGGTTTTGAGCAAGCAGTTTCACAAATGAAGGAGCTTTTACGTGAAGCCCGTAATTGCGATTAGTATAGGAGATCTCAATGGCATTGGGGCTGAAATTGCAATAAAATCTCATGATGACATAAAAAAGTGGTGCCAACCTCTCTATTTTACTAACAAAGATATGCTCGAGCAAGCTGCGGATTTATTGGGACTCTCTTTGCCAAAAGATATGGAAGTAGAATATATTGATGGTAATTTTACAATAAAACCTGGAAAAGTTAGCAAAAAAAGTGGTCAGTATAGTTTCCGCTCTTTCCAAAAAGCTGTAGAATTTACATATAGCGGTATTTGTGATGCCCTTGTCACACTTCCTATTAATAAGGAAGCCTGGAAAAAAGCTAGCATAGTATATAAAGGGCATACTGACTACCTCCGCAAACGCTTCAAAAAAGATGCTATTATGATGCTTGGGTGCGAAAAACTCTTTGTAGCCCTCTTTACTGAACATATTCCACTCAAAAAAGTACCAAAAGAAATTAAAAAAAAGAAACTAAAAAAATTTCTTGTAACCCTTTACAAAGAGACTCAGCCTGCATTACCTATTGCAGTCCTTGGACTCAATCCTCATGCCGGTGATAATGGCGTTTTAGGAGATGAAGAAAAAATTATTACTCAAGCGATAAAAGATGCAAATAAAGCTTTGAGTACAAAGACCTTCTTTGGTCCAGTTGTTCCAGATATTGCCTTCACACCAAATTTTCGCAAAAATCTCACACATATTGTAGCAATGTATCATGATCAAGGACTCGCACCACTCAAAGCGCTCTATTTTGATGAGAGCATCAATGTAAGCCTCAATTTACCAATTTTACGTACATCAGTAGATCACGGTACCGCATTTGATATAGCCTATAGAAATCTCGCCAACAATACCAGCTACCTTAACGCCTGCCAGTATGCGATTTCACATCTCAAAAAGGAATAGCATCTTCAGCTACATCACCCACTCCTGCAATGGTATTTCCTACAGCTTGTGGCGCAACTATATTTACCACAGCACCTGTTACTTTAAAAGGTGCTGCCACAATTGAGCCAATGCCACAACCACTAAACATCAATACAATAACTAGAAATACAAGCAATTTTTTCATTACTATTCCTTACATATTAACTATCCTTGAGAAAGATGTTTTTGTACAGACTCAATCTTTTGTTGTAAACGATTCTCTTTGCCAGGACGAATATCAAACTTCACAACACTATAGACTCTTCCAACACCCATTTTCTCTAATGCTGCATACATCTTTGGAATAAGACTTGTTACTTCCTCCATGCTCTTACCTTCTATAATAGTTGCCATAGGAGTAAGTTGATAAGGAAGTCCACTCTCCTCAATCACCTTTAATACTTCAGCAACATATTTGCTTTTGCTCTCTCCTACATCTGTTGGAAACATTGCAATCTCCATTAATACACTCATTTAAGCTCCCTTTTTCTATAATTTCATAAAGGAAAAAATATGCAAAGAGTAAAAAATCTCACACCTTTTATGGTCATGGCAATTGCCAAAGAGGCATCAAAATATAAAGATGCCATCCATTTTGAAATAGGTGAACCAGATCTTCCTCCACCACCTGGTGTAGTAGAGGCTGCAAAATGTGCACTGGATAATTATCGATTTTCTTATACTATTTCTGAAGGGTTACCTGCACTTCGCCAAAAAATTGCAGATTTTTATAAAAAAAGATACAACATCCTAATAAATCCTGAAAATATTCTCATCACTCCTGGAACCAGCGGAGCATTTATGCTTGCATATGCATTGACACTCGATTTTGGTAACTCTTTGGCATTTAGCGATCCAGGCTATCCTTCTTATAAAAATTTTGCCTACATTCTTGGAATAGAGCCAAGATTTATCCCTGTTGATAGTACAACAAGCTACTGCATCACACCAGAGCATCTACACAAAAATAGACCTCATGCACTGCAAATCTCCAATCCAGCAAATCCCACTGGCAATATTTATGAAATAGATCTCCTACAAGATCTTTGCACATACTGCTTGCACAAAAATATTACACTTATTAGTGACGAGCTCTATCATGGCCTCATATACGATGTAAACACTACAACTGCTCTTGCTTTCAATGAAGAAGCTATTATCATAAATGGATTTTCAAAATATTTTTGCATGCCAGGGATGAGAATAGGTTGGATCATTGTTCCATCAAAATTGCGCAAAAAAGCAATAGAAATTGCGCAAAATATCTTTATAGCTGCACCGACACTGAGCCAATATGCAGCATTGGAAGCTTTTGATGAGGAGTATCTTGCATCCGTTACATTGACGTATCGTAAAAGGAGAGACTATTTATACCAAGAACTTTCCAAACTTTTCTATATCCCACACAAGCCGCAAGGAGCCTTCTATATCTGGGCTGATATAAGTAAATATAGTGATAATGCACTCCATTTTGCAAATCACCTTTTACAAAAAACTCACGTCGCAGTTACACCTGGAGTTGATTTTGGCTTTCATAATACAGATAAGTTTGTAAGATTTGCGTACACTAAATCTATCGAGCACATGGAGCAAGGCGTTAAACGCCTCAAATCACTCCTTGGCTAAATCTGCAGCAAATACATAGATAGCTGCATTATAAAGACTCACAATGTAAGCTATGACAAGTACAACAGGAAGTAAAATAATAGAACTTGCCATCAATACCATTACAATACCAACACCAATCAAAATAAGTGACCATATAAATATCAAAACAAAATACTCTTTGTTAAAACAGCGCTTCCAAAAGCTGGGCGAAAATATCCAAAAGCTCTTCTTAAAAGCTTCTGTAAAATCATCTGTTTTAATAATCTCACCCAATACTCCAGGAGCAAAATAGAAGAAAAAAGCAGCAATAACCAAAAGAAGCAATCCAACTGCTCCTCCACTACTCATCATAGCTATCATCTGCGCTTGACTCATCATACCATTTTGCAACTGCTCTACATCAATAGACATTGAAATAGCTATACCAAAGAGAAAAGAGAATAGCAAAAAGATAAAGAAAAACCCTAAAAATGCTCCTGCTGCAGTTTGTAAATAGGTTGTGAGAAGATCGCCGATTTTTGTCTCGGCGGCTATATCTACAAGTTCTTGCGGATCATTTACTTTTGCAATAGCCCTTCCAAAATAGATCTGTACTGCCAAACTTACAATTGAGTATGCAAAGATAAAAAGTATGCCAATAATGGGAATCATACCCAAAAGATTAAGAACTATCAAAATCGCAATAGCAGCAAAATTGAGAGCATAATTACCTTTGAAAAAAGACCATGCAGCATTTATGGCTGTTTTATTAGAGTGCTCCAACATCGTAGCTCCTTTTTGTCATTATAGCTAACATCCACTTTTTTTCATATTTTTTGCTTTGTCAATAGGAAATCTTTTATGGTTTTTAGCAATTTTTCTTCGTGAAGCTTCATAGAGATCAATTTCAAGCACACTTGCAAGACGTAAAAGATAGTGCAGCACATCTGCCATCTCTTCAGCAATCTCTTCTTTTTCTTCGCTACTAAACTGCTCAGCTCTTTTATCACACCATTGAAAGTGCTCCATGAGTTCTGCTGCCTCTATCGCTACACTCATAGAGAGATTTTTGGGCGTATGATACTTTTGCCACTCCCTTTGCGCTATAAACTCATCGAGCATCTTTTGCAGCTCATACAGACTACCCTTCAAAGTACTCCTTTGCATGCTTACGCAACTTTTGATAAATTTTGAAAAAATCGGTGCTATAGACTCTCGTTTCGGCAATTGTAGTGATAAAATTTGTATCTCTTTGCCATCTAGGCACCAAATGCAGATGGATATGTTCAGCAATACCAGCTCCTGCAGCAGCACCAAGATTCATACCCATATTCACCCCTTCTGCACCCAAAACATCCTTTAAAAGTTTCACTCCTCTTTTTGCAAGTTTTGCAATTTCAAGCCATACATCCTCTTCAAGATCTTCGAGATTATCTATATGGCGGTTTGGAATTATCATAAAGTGACCTGGAGAATAGGGATACTTATTCATCACAGCAAATGAGTTTTCGGCTCTATAAAGTACTCCCAACTCCTCATCTTCCTCAGGATGCTCTACAATATAACAAAAGACACACCCTTCTATTTTTTTGCCTGTTACATACTCACTACGCCAAGGAGCATACAAAATTTTGCGCATCAAAACACCTTTATGAGATTTGGAAAGAGATAGATAATTACAAGGATGAGAATCTGCAAAGCAATAAATGGCAAAACACCTCTATAGATCTCTTTTGTTGTTACAAGTTTACCAGCACTCCCTTTGAGGTAAAAGAGTGCAAATCCAAATGGTGGCGTTAAAAAAGATGCTTGTAAATTGAGAGCCACAAGTATGCCAAACCATATTGGATCTATACCAAAGGTTTTGATTACAGGTACAAAAAGTGGTATGACAACAAAACAGATTTCCACAAAATCAATAAAAAATCCAAGCAAAAAGATACTTGCCATTGCTATAAAAATGAAAAGTTCTGGAGATCCTATTTGATAACTAAAAAAGTCATGTACTAGCTCTTCTCCACCAATTTCGTTAAAAACAAGACTAAAAGCAGTAGCACCAATTAAAATGGTAAAAATCATAGCACTTAGTTTAACTGTCTCTAAACTCACATAGCGCAGCATTGAAAAACTGAGACTACCACTGAAAAATGCCAAAACCAAAGCACCAACCACACCCATTGCAGCAGACTCTGTAGGAGTTGCAATACCTGCAAAAATAGATCCTAGCACTGCGACAATTAAGAGCATAGCAGGGAGTAAAGAGAAGAGAATCTCTTTGAGTGAAGGCTTTCGCTCTAATTTCACCGGAGGTGCAGATTGTGGTTTGAGGAGTGCAAAGAGTAAAATATAAAAAATATAGACTACTACCAATAAAAGTCCCGGTACTACTGCACTACGGAAGAGATCTCCCACACTCACACTCAAAACATCTCCCAACACAATCAATACAATAGAGGGAGGAATTATTTGCCCCAATGTCCCGCTTGCTGCTATTGTTCCGCTAGCAAGTGACTTGTCATATCCATATTTGAGCATTACTGGAAGTGTAATCACGCTCATCATCACTACACTTGCACCCACAATACCTGTAGCAGCTGCCAAAATTGCTCCTACTATCACAACTCCTACAGCAAGTCCTCCTCGCACCTCTCCAAACAACGCTCCAAGATTTTCTAAAAGCTTTCTTGCAATGTTACTCTTTTCTAAAATAAGCCCCATCAAAATAAAAAGTGGTACTGCCATGAGCGTAAAATTTTGCATAATGCCATATATACGCATTGGAAAGAGATTAAAAAGATTCAGACTCAAGTCTGCATCAATCAGTGCAAAAACAATCGCAGCACCTGCAAAAACAAATGCTACACGAAAACCAATCATCAAAAGAATGAGAGATAGCACAAACATCAAAATAGCAGGATGGAGAAAATAGTAAAAATCAAGATAGTGTAAAAGTGCAATTGCAATACCTATTGCGGGCACTGCTACAAGCCACTTTTTATCTATATGACTCCAATGTTTTATCATTTCACTAATTGCCTGTAAAAGCAGTAAAAATGCAAAGAAAACTATCATTGCCTTAATAATCCAGCGATGTTGCAATCCTCCAGGATCACTAGAAGCCTCGTTTTGCATAAAACTTTGCAATGTAAAACCGTACCCATACCAAAGAATAAGTAATGCCAAAGGTACAATAAGGAGTAAATTATCCAAAAAAGCAATAGTAGCTTTAGTTTTTGGAGAAAACTTCTCATAAAAAATATCAACTCTCACATGCTTATCATGTTTGAGTGCATAGCCAGCACTGAGCAAAAAAGTTAGATCAAAAAAGTACCACTCAAGCTCTTGTAGTGCAATGGAACCCTCATGAAAGAGGTAGCGCATTGATGCGTCATAAAATACCAAAAAGGCTAATAAAAAGGAGAAAAATGCACTTATACCTCCAAAAAATGTATTGATTTTATCAATATAGTAAGAGACTCTATTCACCCATCTTCCTTTTGAAGTAGTACTCAAAAATCTTTTGTAAAAGTACAACAATCAACACAAGTGCTACAATAGCTAAAAATTCAAGTCCAAACTCTTTAAGTTCTTGCATCTATTTCCTTACATAAAAGCTGGTGTATCATTACTAAAGAGTATCAAATCTCCTGCCTTTGTTGACTCTGCTAATACATTTTGTAACATCTGCTTATCATCGAGCAAAACTTTCTTCTTTGTAATAGCTTTGTCTAAAATTTCTCTATTGAGTTTTCCTGTAATAATTACAAGATCGAAAACTTCATTAATTTTTCGTGCCAATTTTTCATTGGCTTGTGGAGTACTCTCAACAATACCGGGAGTTACTATTACCTTTCTTCCCGGATAGCCTTTAACAAGCTCATAAGAGCTTACCATTCCTTCCAAATTCCCATTAAAACTATCATCAATTATGAGCTTCCCACCAGCTTCTATCTTTTGCAGTCTATGCTCCACTGGTTTGAGATGGCGTACTCTTTCTTGGATTGTTGCTATATCTAATCCTATCTCATGTGCTGCTAAAATAGCTGCAGTGATATTGAGTGCATTAAAGCCACCTAACACAGGAGCATAAAAATGGTACTCTTTTCCATCAAGTTCTACATCCCAGCTCACACCTTCAAGATCTGCTTGAATATTTTTGATATTTTTTCCATATTTTACAAACTTTTCATCATCTTTTATCTTCAACCCATCCCAAATAAAAGCCTTTTTAAGTCTTTTTGAGAGTAAAATTTCTAGTTTCGTAAGTATGATATTTTCAAGAGATTGAAAATACTCAATATGCTGCTCGCCGATCTTTCCAATTATCGCATACTGATGCTCTACCAGTTTTGCAATAGAAGCGATATCACCCCGCTCCCTTGCTCCCGCCTCTACGATATAAATCTGTGTATCTTCTGGTAGCGACTCATTAATATCTTTCATTATCCCTGCAAGTGTATTGACACTTCTTGGTGTTTTATAGACACGGTAATTATCTTGTAAAATTTGTGTCAAGAAATTTTTTATACTTGTTTTTCCGTAACTTGCAGTAATAGCCACAATGATTGGATCGATCTTTTTTAATTTCTTTTTTGCCTCTTTATAAAAAATCATAAAAAGATATTTTTCGATGATATTTGATACCAAAAGAGTCAAAGCAAGAGGCAAAAGTGTGCTGTAGAGCTTTATACCTTTAATCATAAAAAGCATATCTAAAACGAGAGTAAAAAGAAGAAGCAACATAAAAAAACGCTTTACGCGAGAAGTAAAAACAAGTTTTTTATCCAGTTTCCTTTGCCAAAAATAGAGTGCTACACCACATATGAGATCGAGAGCTAGTACCCATTCACGTAAAGCAAGATACCCAAAAAGTGGTAGCAAAAAAAAGAGGATATGCTGGTAGGGTGCATGGTGATGCAAGAGAATACGAGAAAGTTTATAGTTGTACCATTGCAAATTGGTAATAAGATAGTAACCCAATAGCAGAACAAAAAGGATATGGCCAAAGAGATGAATCCAACTCATCTGCGAACCTCAAATGCGCCACTGTAACTGCGTTCTATCTCCTCAACTACTACCTCATCAACACGTGCCAAAGGAGGGCCCTCATGGAGTGCTTGCAAAAACTCTTCATACACCTCATCTGGCACGCTTGCTTCTACCTCTACGCTTCCATCAGGAAGATTTCTTACCCATCCACTAATTCCAAGCTCATTAGCAATATTTTGCGTGAATCTACGAAACCAGACTCCTTGCACTCTCCCTTTAACAATACATCTACAATTTTTCATACTCTTCCTTTATTGTTTGGCAGATAAATGGGGCTTGGTGTAAAAAAAAGTAGTGGTCCCCTTGCAGCGGGTAAAAAGAGCTGTTTTTTATCAATTTTGCAATCTCTTTTCCACTTTGCAGCGAGGTTGCCTTATCGTCTTTCCCCCAAAAAATGAGAGCTTTCCCGTTAAAAGAAGCAAAAGAGGATCGAAAATCTTCATTGACAACATTTTTAAAAGTTTCATACATATTTTGGCTCATTCCTTTTGCATCCTGCGCAATGAAAAAATTACGAAGTCTTCCTATACCAAACGGTTTAAGAAGTTTAAAAAGAGCAATTTTAGCGCGTATACGCAAAGGTTTTGGCTCTACAATACCAGCACTGCTTAGTAGCACAAGCATTTTTGGCTTTAAAAGTGTTGCCACTTTGCCTCCAAAAGAGTGTCCAATAACGATATTTTTCGGAATATTTAATGAATCTAAAAAAATTTCTACTATTTGTGCATAATCTGCAGTTGTAAGAATAGAGTTGTTGGGGCTTCTTCCAAAACCAGGAAGATCTATATAGATTTTTCTAAACTCTTTGCACCCTTTAAAGGCACTTTGCATAATCTCTTTGTTACTGCCCCATCCATGGAGGATAATAGCAGTTTCACCCTTCCCCTCCATTGTATAGGAGATTGAAAAATTTCTATCCTGGTAGCGTACCTCCCGTTGTGCCAACTATGCCCTTTTTTTTGCTCTAATTTTAACATTTTTTCACCATAGCAAGTCTTAACACAGGAGCGTTTGCTGGTTACATCTTTGATAACCCAGTAAGTAGTCACTATCATAAAAAGCACAAAAGCAGCCAAAATCGCTGAGACGAGATAGATGTTGCGATACTCTTTTTTGAAGATCATCTGAGCCTCCTTTTTGGGAGATATATCTATTGTCATATAAAATTGTTAAAACTCTTATCAAAATAGATATATAAATTTATTTTATATTTATTTTATAATTTTGGGAGGCTCCACTTCCCAAAAATCGCCCAAAGACGCAGGAATAAAGAGAAGAGAAAAAGAAGTGTAACAGTATATGGATTTAAAAACTCGATTTCGTTAAAAAGAAAAATAAAAGCTCCAGTCAATATGGCAATAGTGCCGTAAAATCCTGTGCGCAAAATGAAAGGAATCTCATTGAGCAATATATCTCTTACAACTCCACCACCAACAGCTGTAATTAGAGCTACGAGCATTACTCCAAAAAAATTAAATTGTGCACTCAATGCAGCCATTGCACCACTAATAGAAAAGGAGACAAGACCCAAACCGTCACTCAATAAAAATATAAGCTTTTTTTGGTAATCAAAAAATCTCTGTAAACGCAAAAGATACGCACTCGCTACAACACCAATAACAATTGCTGCTGGAAGTGTATGGGTAAATGCATAAGGAGTAGCTCCTGTGAGAATATCGCGAATAACCCCTCCACCGAGTGCTGTAAGAAAAGCTACAATAAAAGCTCCTAAAATATCAAGTTTGTGCTGTGCAGCTACCCAATATCCACTGAGTGCAAACGCTATGATTCCAATGTAATCAGTGATTTCTAAGATACTCATCAATACCTCTTTGTGCTACAAATGCGCTACTAAATGCCCACTGAAAATTATATCCTCCAAGCTCCCCTGTAACATCGCAAACCTCTCCTGCAAAAAAGAGCCCCGGAACGATTTTGCTTTGCATATTCTCATCGAGCTCTACTATATCCACACCTCCCTTTGTCACTTCAGCCCGCTCATAGCCAAATGTACCTGCTGGAGCAAAGGAATAAGCACAAAGTAACTGGAGTTTCTCCCTCTCTTGCACTGTGAGATCTTTTGCTTTTTTATCTTTTATACCTACAGCTTGGAAAAACTCTTTTATAAACCTCTTTGGCAAAGGAAGCTGCGTAGCAATATTTTTATGGGGAAGAAATTTGGGAAGCTGTTGTAAAAATGAAATTGTAATGTGCCCTTTTTGCCAATAAAGTGACGCATTTAAAATCGCTGGACCACTTATTCCCTTATGAGTAAACAAAATATTGTCACAAAACTGCTTTTCTCCAACTCTCACTATTGCAGGAAGTGTCACGCCACTGAGTTTTTTAAACCAAAACTGCTCCTTTTGTACAGTAAGCCCTACAAGTGCTGGAGCCAAAGGTGTGATAGTGTGTCCAAATTTTTTTGCAATCTCATACCCAATTCCACTAGCACCAATTTTCTTGTAACTTAAACCACCAGTAGCTACGAGTAATGTTTTAGATCGAAAAGCTCCCTGTGAAGTTTTTACAACAAAAATACCTTTTTTATATTCCAGATCTTTTATTTCACAATTGTAAAGTGTATTACGATTTTCAAGAATTTCTATAAGTTCATAAGCGCTATGGGGACAAAAATATTGCGTTTTTTTACGCAAAACTGGCTCACATCCACGCTTTTTTAACCATTGCAAAAGAGACCTATTATCAAACTGTATAAAAACATTTTCTACAAACTGTGGATATTTTGTCAGATAGTGGCTGCTATTTACTATTTTATTTGTAACATTGCAGCGCCCTCCTCCGCTTATTGCAATTTTTCTTGCTGGCTTTGGATTGTGTTCAAGAAGAAGATAATTTTTTTTCCGCAAAAATTGAGCGCAAAAAAGCCCAGAGGCTCCTGCTCCTAAAATGATTAAGTCTCTCACTTCTTTGCTGATTGGATAGAGTTGATATAGTGATAATCGATAGGGATGGTACGAGGTTTTGGAAGATTTCTCGCTAAGGCTTGGAGTGGAGTGAGGAAATCTTCAAAGAGATAATTTGCCAAACTCCCAGGTACAGCATTTATCTCATTGACATAAACCTGCCCTCTATGCACAAAAAAATCTACGCGAATTATAGCCCCACAAAAGAGAGGCCCATAGAGCCTTTTAAAAGACTCTATCATCTGCTCACGAATTCCAGGAACTAGTTCGGCCTCTTTTACCTCTTCAGTCCTACCAAAATCGAGATACTTTTTCTCAAAATCTAAAAATTCACCTTTTACTGGCTCCTCTATTTTTGATAGATAGAAATTCCCCGCTTTACATCCTGCAAGATTGTACTCTTTGATTCCTTCAATAAAAGGCTCTATAATAACCTCATTATCAAACTCAAAAGCAACATCGAGTGCATAGCTTAACTCACTCTCATCTCTTACAACACTCACTCCAATACTACTTCCAAGATGGCAGGGTTTTATGATAACCGGATAATCAAATTTAAGTGGCTCTATTTTTTCTTTGTGGAGTAGCTGAAAATCGAGTGTATTAATGCCTAGATGACGCAGATAGAGTTTTGTAAGGAGTTTATTATAGCTCACTACGCTCCCTTCAATACGAGGGCCAATATAAGGAATATCAAAAAACTCAAAAAGTGAAGCGAGTTTTCCATCCTCCCCATCCGCACCATGTACTAAATTGATAGCTACATCAAACTCCACTCTTTTTTCTTTGAGTAATCCTTTTTGATAAAATCCTCCCCTTTTAAGTTCAAGTTTTGGCATCTTTTTATATTCGCCACTGCTAAAGAGTTTTGATTTGAGTTTCGATTTATCGATGAGATAAAAATCTCTCTCTTTATCAATAAAAATAAACTCTGCTTCTATAATATCTTTGAGAGCTATTGCACTCACTATGCTTATCTCATGCTCATAGCTCACGCCACCAAAAATAACACCAAATTGCATTCTTTTCCTTTAAATTTTTTGCATCTTTTTCAAAGCCTCTTTAACAAGACCAGCTGTATCTGCAGCTTCACAAGTAGCAAGTACCTTTTGGATCTGCTCTTTTTTAAATCCAAGACTCTCTAGCGCCATCATCGCTTCATTGTGTACACTTGTAAGAGGTGCTTGCTCGCCAATATCAAACTCATCCAACTCTACAAGTATGCGCTGCGCGCTCTTAGGACCAATTCCTGGAACTTTTTTGAGTTTACTGATATTGCGCTCATGCACTACTTTGACAAACTCTTCTGGCTTAAAAGTAGAGCAAATCGCCATTGCAACCTTTGGACCAACACCATTAAGCTTTATGAGTCTATCAAACATCTTTTTTTCATTAATATCCACAAAACCATAAAGCATCTCCCCATCTTCACGCACAATATGCGTGGTATAGAGACGAATATATTCTTTTTCTATTGCACTACTTGCATTGAGTGAAACAAACACCTCATAGATAAGTCCACCTGTTTCAATATGTACAAAAGTAGGCTCTTTTTTTATTACCTTGCCTTGTATTCCGACAATCATCCCCACTCCAAAATTTTTGCAATTTTATCATATAATTTGCCCATGAATTATACAAGCAACAATCTCAAAAACGTTTTACACGGATTTTTCTTAGCTATAGCACTTGGTGTAGCTGAACCATCTACTACACTTCCTCTCATCATTGCCCATTTTAGTTCTGATGTGATGATTGTGGGTTTTTATACATCCCTACTAAGAGGCGGAGCAATTGTGGTACAGCTCTTTGCAGCATTTTACGCACAAAGCTTTAAACTCGTCATGCCATATTTACGCCTTGTTTTTTTAGCAAGATTTCTAAGCTGGCTTGGCATCGGACTTGCAATTTACTTTTTAGGTGATGCCCATCCAAAATTAACGCTCTTTTTTATTGCTCTATTTTTGTTTATTTTTAGTTTTAGTGCCGGATTTGGCAGCATCTATTTTAATGAGATATTAGCAAAGGTCTTTACACAAGAGACTCGCGGAAAGTCAATGGCAAACCGCCAGTTTTTTGCAGCTATCGGATCGATCCTTAGCGGTATTGCAGCTGGATACATCTTAGAGCATTTTCCCCCTCCAAAAAGCTACGCATACCTCTTTATAATAAGCGCTTTTTTAATGGCTTTTGGACTCATCGCTTTTGCATCCATTGAAGAGCCAGTTAAAGAGCAAGTCCTTGAAAAAGAGAAGAGTTTTTGGGAGTTTTTAGGCAATGCAGCAAAAATTTTACGCAGTGATAAAGCTTTACAGATCCAAATTATAACTGTGCTTTTGAGCTACTCCTTTTTATTTAGCTTTGCGTACGTCATTTTACATGCCAAACAGTTTATTGAGCTCTCAGGCTGGCTTGTAGGAGGCTTTATTGTAATACAGATGAGTGGTGCAATGGTAGGAAATATCATCTGGAAAAAGATAGCACCTCACTATAAGCAGATTATGCTCACTTCTTTTATTTTAGCAATCATCTCTTTTACACTACTCCTTTTTTCTCACCATAAATACGCTTATTTTTTTGTCTTTTTCACTCTTGGCATGGCAATTGATGGATTTCGTATAGCCACAATAAATCTTCTCTTTTCCATAGCACCGCAAGATAAACGCCCTATCTACATCGCTTTACAAAACAATATCACATCTCTTGGACTCTTTTTTGCAATTCCGGGAGGATTTATTCTCAAAACATATAACTACATTACTCTTTATAGTTTTACAATTTTCATGCTCACTTTAGGGCTTCTCTTTGCTATGCGCTTGCAAAATAGACAAAAGGAACAAAAGTAAAGATGCTCAAAAAAATATTTACCAATAGTGCAGGAATTTTACTCAGCCGCATTTTAGGATTTTTGCGCGATCTTCTCACTGCTTCGATTTTGGGAGCAAATATCTATAGCGATATTTTCTTTGTTGCTTTTAAGCTCCCTAATCTTTTTCGGCGCATATTTGGTGAGGGAGCTTTTGTACAAAGTTTTTTGCCATCTTACACAGCTTCTACCAATAAAGCACTCTTCGCAGCAGCAGTTTTTCAAAGATTTTTTCTCATCATCTTTTCCCTTTCAATCATAGTGACAATCTTTTCACCCTTTTTTACCAAACTCATCGCCTTTGGCTTTTCCGAGCATCTCATTGATATGGCTGCTCCATACGTGGCTATCAATTTTTACTATCTTGACTTTATTTTTTGTGTCACTTTCTTAGCAGCACTCCTGCAACACAAGGAGCATTTTGCTACTACAGCATTCTCCACAGCCCTTCTGAATTTATCGCTTATCATTGCACTTATACTCTTTCAGCAAGCTCCAAAAGAGACAATTGTACTTGCTATGAGTATCGCTGTCTTAATCGGAGGGGCTTTGCAGTTTATTTTGCATGTATATATGAGTTATCGTCTGCACATCTTCAACCGCCTCCTTACAGGCTTTTTTGCACTACGCAAGAAAAGAGATCTCATCAACAAACAACTCCAACATTTCTATAAAAATTTCTTCCCAGCAATCTGGGGCAACTCCACTGCTCAAATCAGCGCTTTTTTAGATACTTGGCTTGCCTCATTTTTGAGTACTGGATCCATTAGCTACCTCTACTACGCCAATCGTATCTTACAACTTCCCCTTGCACTCTTTGCCATTGCCACTGCTACCGCTCTTTTTCCAAGTATTGCTAAAAGTCTCAAACATAACGAAGAGCAAAAAGCCCTCAAACTCTTAGAGCAAAGCTTCTTTGCTCTTTTTGCGCTTTTGCTCTTTGCAACTATTGGTGGAATACTCCTTGCAAAAGAGATTATATGGCTCCTTTTTGAGCGAGGGAGTTTTACACATAGCGATACAGTTGCTACTGCATCAGTCTTGGCGATGTACATGCTAGGTCTCCTCCCTTATGGTTTAGCAAAGCTCTTTTCACTTTGGCTTTACGCTACACACAGACAAAAAGAGGCAGCTAAAATTGCAAGCTATTCACTCATTACAAATATCATTTTTTCACTGCTTCTCATTATTCCACTCAAAGCTGCCGGTTTGGCACTTGCTTCAAGCATTGCTGGATTTGTTCTCTGTTTTTATAGCATCAAAGCATTTGGTTTTACAAAATTTATACATATTGCAAAAAATCGTAAACTTTTATGGCTACTCTTTGCAGCAGCTATTGAAATAGCTATAATTTTACTCATAAAAGAGTTCTGGAGGATCAATGCAAATATATGATAGTTCTTTAAAAAAGGTGGTAGAGCTTATTCCTATCAAAGATAAACAGTTAAAAATATATGTGTGTGGACCAACTGTCTATGATGATGCGCATTTAGGGCATGCAAGAAGTGCAATTGCTTTTGATCTCTTACGCCGTACACTCAAAGCCCTTGGATTTCACGTTACAATGATGAAAAATTTCACCGATATCGATGACAAAATCATAAAAAAGATGCAAGAAACGGGAAAAAGCCTCCAAGAGATCACAAGCTACTACATCAAGCGCTATCTAGAAGATATGGATGCCCTTGGCGTAGAGCGAGCAGATATTGAGCCAAAAGCTACAGAGTCTCTTGAAGCAATGTTTGTAATGATCCAAAAACTCCTTGATAAAGGTTGTGCATACACTACTCCAAACGGCGATATCTACTTTGATACGGCAAAAGATAGCGAGTACTGCTCGTTAAGCAAAAAGTGTGATGAAGAGACCCTCAATCGCATCGAGCCAAATCCAGATAAAAAAAATCCAGCAGATTTTGCTTTGTGGAAAGCTTGCAAAGGAAGTGATGATGTCTGCTTTGATTCCCCTTTTGGCAAAGGGCGACCAGGCTGGCATATTGAGTGCTCTGCGATGATCGATAAACATCTTGCCTACCATGATACACCTTATCAGATTGACATTCATGGAGGGGGCGCAGATCTTTTATTCCCACACCATGAAAACGAAGCAGCCCAGACGAGGTGTGCCTATGGGCAAAAGTTAGCAAAATATTGGATGCACAACGGTTTTGTAACTATCAGTGGTGAGAAGATGAGTAAATCTTTGGGAAACAGTTTTTTTATCAAAGATGCACTGAGAGTTTATGATGGAGAAATTTTGCGTTTCTATCTTCTTGGCACCCACTACCGAGCAAATCTCAATTTTAATGAAGAGGATCTCTTGCAGTCTAAAAAACGTCTTGACAAACTTTACCGCCTCAAAAAACGCATCTACGGCACAAAGCCATCAACTGTGCAAAAAGAGTTCAAAGAAAATATACTCAATGCCCTCAGTGAGGATCTTAATATCTCAAAAGCTTTGGCTGTTATGGATGCTTTCATAGCAAATTCTAACGAAGCTTTAGACAAAAATCCAAAAGATAAAGCCCTCAAAAAAGAGATTGCTGCCAATATCGCATTTTTAAACGAAGTTTTAGGAATAGGCTTAAAAGATCCTTACGCCTATTTTCAGCTTGGAATCGATGAAGCGACAAAAGAGAAAATCGAATCTCTCATAGCAAAACGTAATGAAGCTAAAAAGCAAAAAGATTTTGCAACTGCAGATAAAATCAGAGAGGAATTGCTAAATATGGGTATATCCATAATGGATACTCCTCAAGGTACTTTGTGGGAGAAGGTTTGATAGCCACACTTAAACGCTTTTGGCCCTATATCATCAAGCATAAAACGAAGTTTTTTATTGCAATTATTGGCATGATAATGGCCGCAATCGGTACTAGTGCATCTGCTTATGTAGTTAAACCCATCCTTGATGATATATTTATCAATAAAGATGAGCAGATGCTCAAACTCCTCCCACCACTTGTCATTTTTCTCTACTTTCTCAAAGGTTTTGGAAAATTTATACAAGTATACTATACTGAATATATTGGCCAAGATGTTATTCGTGCAGTACGCGAGCGGATGCTTGCATCAATCCTCGCTATGCAGATGGGCTACTTTGTCCAGCAGCCATCAGGTGAGCTCATTAGCCGCCTCACCAACGATATCAATCGTATCAAAAATGTTGTAGCAAATATGATACCAAGCTTCATTCGAGAACTCCTCACCATCTTTGCACTTACCTTTGTTGTAATCTATCAAAGTCCAAAGCTTGCGCTCTATTTTTTATTTATTATGCCACTTGCTATCTATCCACTTTCACGCTTAGCAAAGCGTATGAAAAAGATCTCCCACGCTTCACAAGAGAAGATTTCTGATCTTACAACCCATTTGACAGAAATTTTTAACAACATCGAACTCATAAAAGCTGAAGCAAGAGAGCCGCAAGAGCTTAAACGCTTTCAAAAACATAACCAAGATTTCTTTGAGCTCACCATAAAGCAGGTGCGTACACAAGAGATTATAAGTCCATTAATGGAGGTTCTGGGTGCAGTTATTGTCTCATTAGTGATTTTCATCGGCGGGCAAGAAGTCATTGAAGGAAAGATGACTACAGGGGAATTCTTCTCATTTATGACTGCCCTTTTTATGCTCTACACTCCTATTAAGCACACCTCCAAACTCTACAACCAGATCCAAGATGCCGTCGCTGCAGCTGAGAGAATTTTTCAAATAATCGAGCTTACTCCAACTATAAAAAGTGGAACCAAAGCAGTCCCAGCAAATATCGAAAAAATCTGCTTTGAAGATGTAGATTTAGCTTATGAAGATAAAAAAGTTTTACAAAATATCAGTTTTTGTGCCCACAAAGATGCAATTACGGCAATTGTAGGAGATAGCGGCAGTGGTAAAAGCTCGCTCATTAATCTCATTGTACGATTTTACGATCCTCAAAGAGGAAAAGTAACAATTAATGGCAAAGATATCAAATCATTTGATTTAAAAAGTCTGCGCAATTCCATTGCACTTGTCACACAACGTATTTATCTTTTTCAAGATAGTATTGCAGTCAATATCGGTGGTGAAGATTACGATGAAGCACGAGTCATAGACGCACTCAAAAAAGCTAAGGCCTACGATTTTGTTCATGCTCTCCCTCAAGGCATACATACAAAACTTACTGAAGCTGCTATGAATCTTAGCGGCGGGCAGCGACAGCGCCTAGCAATTGCACGAGCTCTTTATAAAGATCCAAAAATTTTGATATTTGATGAAGCAACCAGTGCGCTGGATAAAAGAAGTGAAGCGCAGATTCTCCAAACCATCAAAGAGCTTGCACAGGGGCGAATTATTTTACTCATCTCTCATAATATTCGCTCTATAACATTTGCTAACAATATAGTTGTGTTGCAAAACGGTAAGAAAGTGTGCGAAGGAGATCATGCCAATCTTCTTGCAACTTGTTCGATCTACAAAGAACTCTACAATAAAAATTAGATATAATTGCAAAAAAAATTGGAATGCGGATGGATTATCAGACGATCAAGAATATTCTTTTTAAATTCGATCCCGAAACTGCCCACCATATAGCTGAAACTGCTTTTGAACTAGCAGGATTTTGCCCACCTCTTCTCACAGCTTTGCAAAAACGCTACCTAGTTGAAGATCCAATTCTTACCCAAAAGATTTTTGGTAAAGAGTTTAAAAATCCTATTGGAATCGCAGCAGGGTTTGATAAAAATGCAACAATAACAAAAACTCTCCACGCTTTAGGCTTTGGCTATGTTGAAATTGGAACAGTCACACCAAAGCCACAAGCTGGCAATCCACGTCCACGCCTCTTTCGCTATCCACGCTATGAAGCACTACAAAATGCAATGGGATTTAACAATGATGGAGCTGCTGTTGTCAAAGCAAGAGTACAGCGTATCTACCCAGCAGATTTTCCAATAGGAGTCAATATTGGTAAAAACAAAACAACTCCACAAGAAAAGGCATTAGAAGATTATAGATTTTTGATTGAGCAGTTTCATACTCTAGCAGATTATCTCGTTATTAATATTTCTAGCCCCAATACCCCAAATCTACGAGATCTGCAAAATGAAACATTTATAAAAGATCTCTTTACTATGGCAAAAGAGATAACCACAATGCCAATTCTGCTCAAAATCGCTCCTGATATGAGCGAAAAGCAAGCAATAGAGCTAACCACCACAGCAGTTGAAGCTGGAGCAAGTGGTATTATAGCCACCAACACTTCAATCGACTATTCACTCCTTAAAGGAGCAAAAGATTTTGGCGGCATTAGCGGTAAAGTAATACAGCAAAAGAGTTTTACTATTTTCAAAGCTATAGCAAAAGAGCTTTTTGGTAAAACTTTGCTTGTTAGTGTTGGTGGAATAGATTCTGCCCAGGAAGCTTACAAGCGCATTAAAGCTGGAGCAACTCTGCTACAGATCTATACAGCATTTATCTATGGCGGACCAAAACTCATTCATGATATCAATCAAGAACTTATAACACTTTTACAACAAGATGGTTTTTCCCACATTACTGAAGCAATTGGAGCAGATTACAAATGAGAATAGCTCTTTTCATATTAATTTTACTTGGAGGACTAATGGCTAGTAGTTTGCCAAAACATTATGAAACAACACTCAAAAATGGACTCAAAGTTGTTGTCATTCCTATGCGCAACGGCAGTGGGGTCATCTCTACAGATATATTCTACCGCGTAGGAAGTCGCAATGAAGTCATGGGCAAAAGCGGTATTGCTCACATGCTTGAGCATCTCAACTTCAAATCTACCAAACATCTCAAAGCCGGTGAGTTTGATGAAATTGTCAAGAGCTTTGGAGGAGTAGATAACGCTTCTACAGGATTTGATTATACACACTACTTCATAAAATCAAGCGCAAAAAATCTTGATAAATCTCTTTGGCTATTCGCAGAACTAATGGAAAATCTCAAACTCGATGACAAAGAGTTTCAAACAGAACGTGAAGTTGTAGCAGAAGAGCGCAGATGGCGCACAGATAATAACCCAACAGGCTATCTCTACTTTCGCCTCTTTAACAACACATTTATTTACCACCCTTACCATTGGACGCCGATTGGTTTTATGCAAGATATACTACACTGGACAATCGATGATATCAGAAAATTTCACAAAACCTACTACCAACCAAAAAATGCGATTCTTGTTGTTGCTGGAGATATAGATCAAAACGAAGTATTTACATTAGCAAAGAAGCATTTCGAGCATATCAAAAACTGCTGCGATATACCAAAAGTACACCAAGTAGAGCCGCCTCAAGATGGAGCAAAACGTATTGAAATTAATCGTGACAGCGAAGTGGAAATGATTGCCATTGCATTTCATATACCAAACTTTAAAAGTAGCGATCAAGTGGCTCTCAGTGCTATTAGTGAGCTTCTTAGCAGCGGAAAATCAAGTTGGCTCTATCAAACTTTAGTAGATGAAAAAAAACTTGTCAACCAAATCTATGCTTATAATATGGAGACCATCGATCCTGGTATATTTCTCTTTTTGGCTGTGGCAAATCCAGGCATCAAAGCTGAAACAATCGAAAAAGAGATTTGGGCACAAATAGAAAAGCTTAAAAAAGGCCAAATCCAGCAAGAGGAGCTTGGAAAAATCAAAATCAATACAAAAGCAGATTTTATTTTTTCTTTGGAAAATTCAAGTAACTTAGCAGGTATTTTTGGAGACTATTATGCCAAAGGTGATATAGAGCCACTTTTGCATTACGAAGAAAATATCGATAAACTACAGATTAAAGACCTGCAAGAAGCAGCAAAAAAATATTTTACTTATAAAAATTCGACGACTGTAATATTGAGAAAAGAGATTGGGAATCTACCAACAAATAAGGAATAATTGTGCACTGGGAAAAATATATCACGTTATTAACTCTATTACCACTCTCCATCTTTTCAGCTACATTCAATGTAAGCAACACTGCAGAGCTTCGCCAGGCTCTTGAAAACGCTGCTCACAATGGAGAAAATGATACCATCATCCTCCAACCGGGCAGATATGTGACGACGAGTGATGGAAAAGGGACTTTTACATTCCATGACGATGAAGAGTACAACCTCACCATCCAAGGAGCAGCGGGATACGACAGAAGTGAGATCGTTTTGAATGGAGATAATACTGATCAGGTGATGAATCTTACCAATGCCCATCGACCACAAATATGTTTACCCGGTAAAAAATGTAATCCTTTATCCAATCACAAAAAACCATATTCTAGACCATTTCTAAATCTTAAAAATCTTTCCATCTTATATGGAAAAGCTGACTCAAAAGGTGGTGGATTTTATACCGATATAGATGTTCTCATCAAGAATTGCAACATCTCTTATAACGCTAATAGCTTCAAAGAGAGCAATGGATTTTATGCAGGTGGAAGGGTAAAAATTCTCGATTCTATTATTTCTTACAATGAGGGTGAGGGATTCCATTGTGATAAAACAGTAGAAATAAATAATTCCAAAATTATATATAATAAAGATAATGGATTTACTTCAACAGGTTTAGTGAAAATTTTAGATTCATCTATTTCAAACAATGGAGAAAAAGGATTTTTATCATATATAGTAGAAGTGAATAATTCTATAATTTCAAACAATGGAGGAGATGGATTTTCTGCAAGTTCTGCAAAAATAATTAACTCCACAATTTCTAATAACAAAGGAAACGGATTTTCTTCATCAGGTACGATAGAAGTGAATAATTCTATAATTTCAAACAATGGAGGAGATGGATTTTCTGCAAGTTCTGCAAAAATAATTAACTCCACAATTTCTAATAACAAAGGAAACGGATTTTCTTCATCAGGTACGATAGAAGTGAATAATTCTATAATTTCAAACAATGGAAGATATGGATTTATTTCAGATTATGGTTCGATATATGTAACTAACTCTACGATTTCAAGCAATCGAGGAAGCGGATTTTATTCTTCTTCTTATCATCATTCAGCAATGGTAATCAATTCCAAAATTTCAAAAAATGGAAATAATGGCTTTACGTCACATAGCAGTGTAACGGTAATCAACTCCTTTATTTTAAATAATAGATATTATGGATTTTTTTCATCTTCAAATTCTATTATTATTAATAATAATTTCATTAATAATCCAATTCACTCTGGTGGTTTAATTGCTAATAATATTTTTTTCATAAATCAAATTAAAGATAATAGCGCAATAAACTATTTTTTTTCGAATAGTGAGTTTTCATGGGATAGCAATGAAATGCAGAATAAATGTATTTATTCTATAGCTGATTCAAAACTTTACAACAATTATATCAACTATGAAAAAATAGATGAACATGGCTTTGATATCACCAAAGAAAGCAATCTCCTGCCATCAATCGTAGGCGATATCAGACTTGAAGATGACAATATTACTCTCCAAAGCGATTCTCCCGCAATCGATGCCGGGCTTAATCCTGACGATGAGCTGTTCAAAAGATATTTTGACAATGCGCAAGAATATGCCAAGATACTCAAATACCTCAAAACAGACTACTTTGGCAATCCACGGATTGTAAATGGTAGGATCGACATTGGCGCCAGCGAATATGGCAATCCTCCCGCCCATCGCAACAAACCAAAAATCACCATCGAAATAAGTAGCAAGCCAAAGATCTATCATCCTGTCATCATCCATCTCAATATCGAATCACCCAATGAGATCACCGAGCTTTATATCGACAAAGGCAACGGATACGAATCCATAGATCCGACAATTCGAAGCTTTACTATCACTTTCGACACCCCAGGAGACCATCCTATCAAAATCAAAGCCATCGACGATCAGGGCAATGTTGCCCAAGTACTTAAAATCATCACCATAGAAAACTTAAGCGTTCAAGAAGCGATCGAGTTTGGCAAACATATCTGCCAAAAAGACCCTACAAGCTGTGGCATTTCAATCTCATCTGGAGCAAAAGAGATGATATTCACTACTCCAAAAGAGCATATCAAAAACATATTAGTAAAAAAATCTAATTATAATATTACCGGCTATTTTATACACTATAACGATCCTATTAGTGCCAATCCCCTGTTTGATTGGATATATATTTCATCAACTCTAAGAACAGTCAAAAAATTACAAGGAATGAAAAGCGATGGAAGCTTCTCTTGGAGTGAAAATTTAGCTAATCTATTCTCTTCTATCATATTATCAAAGGATGGAAGAAATATAACTTTCAAATAAAGGTGAATAATGGAAAAACTTAAAGGTGCAATGACAGCACTCATTACGCCATTTAAAGATGGAAAAGTTGATGAAGAAAAGTATGCAAAGCTTATACAAAGACAAATAGATCATGCTATTGATGTAGTCGTTCCTGTAGGAACTACTGGCGAGAGTGCCACACTTACTCATGATGAGCATAAAAAGTGTATAGAGATTGCTGTAGAGGTTTGTAAAGGTACATCTACAAAAGTTATGGCTGGAGCAGGAAGCAACTCTACACATGAAGCAATCGATCTTGCACAGTTTGCTCAAAAGGCTGGAGCAGATGCGATTCTTAGTGTCTCACCCTATTATAATAAACCTACGCAAGAGGGACTCTATCAACACTATAAAGCTCTTGCTAACGCTGTAGATATTCCAGTACTACTTTACAATGTTCCCGGCCGTACAGGAGTCGATATAAAGCCAGAGACTGTTTTTCGCCTCTTTGATGAAGTAGAAAATATCTATGGAATCAAAGAAGCAACTGGCTCAATTGAGCGGTGTGTGGAGCTTTTAGCAAAACGTCCAGAGCTTTATGTTATTAGTGGCGATGATACTATCAACTATCCAATCATCGCAAATGGCGGTATGGGAGTCATTTCAGTAACAGCAAACCTACTTCCAGATAAAATGAGTATGCTTGTACATGCAGGACTTGCAGGACAGTTTGATACGGCTAAGATGATCAATGACGAGCTTTTTGATATAAATAAAGCTCTCTTTATTGAAAGCAATCCTATTCCTATCAAAGCAGCAATGTATCATGCAGGTCTTCTTGATACGCTTGAGTACAGACTCCCACTTGTACCACCAAGCAAAGAGAATATGGCAAAAATAGAGAGTGCACTTACTAAATATGAGGTGGTACAATGAGTAAAACATTAGTTATTAGTGGAGGAACAAGAGGTATTGGCAAAGCAATTGTAGAGCGATTTGCTCGCGAAGGTGTAGATGTAGCTTTTACATATAACTCCAATGAAGAAATTGCAAATGAATTCGCCCAAAAGCTTACAAAAGAGTATGGCATTAAAGCAAAAGCTTATCAACTCAATGTTTTAGAGCCGGAGCAGTATAAAGATCTTTTTAAAAAAATAGATGAGGATTTTTCAAGAGTTGACTTTTTTATATCCAATGCTATTATTTCAGGCCGTGCAGTTGTTGGTGGTTTTGGGCCATTTATGCGACTGCGCCCCAAAGGACTTAACAATATCTATACTGCGACAGTTCTGGCCTTTGTTGTAGGTGCGCAAGAGGCTACAAAGAGGATGGAAAAAGTCGGAGGTGGCAGCATCTTAACGCTGAGCTCTACCGGAAATCTCGTCTACACTCCAAACTATGCAGGGCATGGAAGCTCAAAAGCTGCAGTAGAAACCATGGTAAAATATGCTGCCCATGAACTAGGTCCAAAACAGATTCGCGTCAATGCAGTGAGTGGCGGTCCTATCGATACAGATGCACTGCGCGCATTTCCAAACTATGAAGAGGTCAAAGCTGCTACAATTGCAAGAAGTCCACTTGGACGTATGGGAACTCCAGAAGATATAGCTGGGGCATGCTGGTTTTTGTGCAGCGATGAAGCTGGTTGGATAACAGGACAAACACTTGTTATTGATGGAGGTACAAGTTTTAGCTAATGCGTAGCAATATCAATATTCCTAATGTACTTGCATTTATAAGGCTACTTTTAGCACCTTTAATGTTTCTTTTTTTGGTGCAAAGAGACCTTTTTCCACATATTCATCCTAGCTGGCTCGATTATTTTGCAGCATTTTTGTTTGTAATAGCTAGTATTACAGATTTTTTTGATGGCTATATTGCCCGTAAATTTGATCAAATCACACAACTTGGAAAAATTCTCGATCCTCTCGCGGATAAAATGTTAACTTTGGCCGGTTTTTTAGGACTTTTAGTACTTGGTCGGGCTAATCCTTGGGCGGTCTATCTCATCTTGACTCGGGAGTTTTTCATCACTGGTCTGCGAGTAAGTGCGGTAGGAAGTGGCAAAGAGATAAGTGCCAGCTTTCTTGGCAAAATAAAAACGATTGTGCAAATGATTGCCATAGGCTTTTTGATTATGAACTGGCCTTTTGGAGAAGCACTTCTATGGCTAGCAGTAGCAATCACACTCTATAGTGGATATGAATATATTAAAGAGTATTTAAAGTAAAGAGGTAAATACATGGGATTTCTTATAGCACTTATTGCGCTTTCAGTTATGATTTTTATCCATGAACTTGGGCACTTTTTGGCTGCCAGGTTTTTTGGAGTTACAGTTGAGAGATTTAGCATCGGCTTTGGTCCAGTTGTTGCAAAAAAGTGGTGTTGCGGTACAGAGTGGGCAATAAGTGCCCTTCCACTTGGCGGATATGTAAAAATGAAAGGGCAAGATGACACAGACCCTACCAAAAGAAGCAGTGATCCAGATAGCTATAATGCAAAAAAACCTTGGCAACGTATCATAATTTTACTTGCAGGACCTCTTGCAAACTTTTTTTTAGCATTTATTCTCTATCTCATTGTTGCCCTTGCTGGATATAGTACACTCGCACCAAAAATTGGCAAGATAGTACCAAACTCTCCCGCTTCTCAAGCAGGATTGCAAAAAGGTGATGTAATAGTAGCTATTAATAATCAAAAAATCACAACATGGGAAGATCTTAGCCATATTATCTCTTCCCATCCAGAGCCACTCCATTTCAAAATTAAGCGTAGAGAAAAAATTATTGAGCTTACTATCACCCCCAAGCCTACTAAAACAAAAAATATTTTTGGAGAGAGCGTTACAAGACCGATGATAGGTATCGCACCAAGTGGCGAACTTGTAAAACTCCATCTCACGCCACTACAGGCTATTCAAGTAGCATGGGACAAAACAGTACAAGCAAGCAAATTCATTGTACTTGGCATAGAAAAGATGATAGAAGGAGTGGTCTCACCAAAAGAGATAGGTGGGGTAATTACGATTATGGATGTTACTGCAAAAGCAAGCCAAGCTGGTATCATTGCACTATTAAGCTTTTCAGCCCTCATATCTGTAAACCTTGGCGTTCTCAACCTTTTACCAATTCCTGCACTTGATGGAGGACACATTATGTTCAATCTCTATGAGTTGATTACAAAACGCCCTCCAAGTGAAGAGATGCTCTTACGCCTTACTTATATGGGCTGGATCTTTTTAATAGGACTCATGGGGCTTGGACTCTATAACGATATTAACCGTCTTATGGGGGTAACACATGGATAAATATAGATTACGGGATAATTTTGACGCAATAATCCAACGTGTTGAAGCTGCACGTATTAAAAGAAGTGAGCATCATATAGTACAAATTGTAGCTATTACGAAATATGTAGGAACTGAGGAGATACAAGCCCTCTATGAGCTAGGACAGCGTGCATTTGGAGAGAGTCGTGTACAAGATCTCAAAGCAAAAAGTGAAGCGCTTACTGATTTGCCAATTGAGTGGCATTTTATTGGCCGTCTGCAAAAAAACAAAATCAATCATCTCATAGATCTCGAACCATGGCTCATGCAATCTCTCGATTCATATGAACTTGCTTTGGTTCTTGATAAAAGACTAGACACAAAAGGTAAAAAGATGGATTGCCTTTTGCAAATAAATAGTGCAAAAGAGGAGACTAAAGCAGGCGTAATGCCAGAGGCTGCTTATGATGAATATCTCAAAATCATAGAAAATACAAAACATATCAATCTTTGCGGAGTAATGACTATTGGAGCTCATACAGAAGATAGAGCAATTATCAAAAAAAGTTTTGAAACTACCTATAAAATATTTGAATCTCTCAAGCCCCATGGGGCAGAAATCTGCTCAATGGGTATGAGCAACGATTTTGAGCTTGCTATTGAGTGCGGATCAAATATGGTAAGAATAGGCTCCCTCTTTTTTAATTAGGACAGGTTGGCGGCTCAGTGTCGCAAGCTCCTCCGCAATATTGAACTTCTAGTTCATCAAGAGTTTTGCGCATCTGTGTAAGTATAAGTTTCGCTGCAACATCTTCATCTAGCTCAGGAATGTCCCATCCATAGCGTTTAAGCCACTTTTCTAGTACAGCTTTTGTATCTTCAGCAATTTCATCTGCATATTTGCACTCTTCTTTATATTCAGCTCTCATTTTCTTCCTTTAATTTTTTATGAGCAATCTCTTCAAGCAAGATTGTAGCATAACTTCCTTTCGGTAAAAAAAAGCGTAGTTCATACCATGCTTCAGACTCTTTATAAACTCCTTCAATCTCTTGCGGGAAAACCCAGGCATATCTCCTATCACCTTTTATAAAGATTGCTGCATCATCAAAATCTTTCTCTATTTCTCTGGCTAGTCCCTCTGCTCTTGGAGTTTTCTCTCCTGGTAGTAGTCCAGTTACAGAAATACTTCTTTGCATAAATCGATTTGCTTCACCTACTGGATCGTCAACAAAAAAAATCTTTCCCATAGGATAGTGTTTGCAGATATCTCCAGGGAAAACTTTAAAAAACTGTTGCTGTGATTGAAGCTCTTCTACCATCATTAAAGGCAAATCAAGAATATTTGTAAGCTCTTTTGCTAAAAAATTGCATAAAAGCTTACTTAGCTCAATGCGCTTACTCAACCATAAATTAAATAGATGACTTTGATAGGCATTAAGAAAAAGTTTACGTTTCTTAATATTTTTAATCTGAAGATTATTATGGACAATATCATAACCTTTTTGAAAATTATCCCCTTCTATTCCAAATCTTTGATATCCAAAATAGTTTGGCATCCCCTCTTTTTCGATAATTTTCAATACATTAGATATTTTTTTAGCATCAACGGATGATACTTTTTTGAGTCTTATAAAAAATCTGTTTCCTTTGAGATGTCCCAAGCGAATCTTATTTTTATGATAAGTGGTCTGCACAATTTTTATTTGCGGGTGTGAAAAAGAGTCCAAACACTTCTCATATCTTTTAGGCAAAGAGATATACTGATACGTAAGAGCATTTTTATCTTTAAGTCCAGCATAGCCAATATCACGTACCTTTACTCCCGTTTGTTCACTAATAGCCTGCAACATCTGCCATGTGGTGAGGTTTTTCTTGCGTATCTTAACAATGAGATGCTCCCCCTCACCACTAAAAGGATAGAGTGGTACCTCTTCGACTACAAATGTCTCAGGGCTCTGGCGAAAATAGAAATTTATTGGAGCATGATCTAAAAAAAAGAGTCTATCCATACAATGCCTTTAAAAATGGTTTGGTTTACAAATATTGCGATAGCTTCTACGTGTAACTTTACCAAAAACAGTCACCTTTGTTCGTGCCTGATTTGCACGGCGTACAATGGCTTTGTAATCTTTTGGTTCAAAAGCAAAGAGAAGCTCATACTCCTCTCCACTACACCCTACCCTTTTAGAAATTTTGCGCAAAAATTTTATGCCAACTTTGTTGAGCCTTGTCATCTTTTCCAAATCATCAAAAAGCCCATCACTAATATCCATACAAGCTTGGATAAACCTACTTGCACGATGCATAAAATCTTTCCGCAATTGGGGGGCAATAAATTTAGATTTTTTGGAAACTTTTCCACCTCTTAAAAGTCTTGTCAAATCCTTTTTCACACTTCCCAGTGTCCCAGTATATGCTAAGAGATATTCTTGACGCAAAGGCTTACGAAAAATGGGCTTTTTGGTAACAGAGACAAGCGTAATGGCAATATCAAGTTTTTTGCCAGCTACTGTATCACCTCCGATTATCTCTATACCATACTCCTGTGCAGTTTTTGCCAATCCCTCTTGTATTTGATGGAGCATTTTATTTGTAAAATTTTTAGGGATTTTAATAGTTATTAAGGCAAATTGAGGCTTTGCATTCATAGCAATTACATCTGAAATATTGACAAGCATCGCCTTTCTAGCAATCTGCTCTAGACTCATCCACTCCTTTTTAAAATGGATATCTTCACAAAATGCATCAGCACTATAGACCATTCCATCAATGTAAGCACCATCATCACCTATAAATTTACTATTAAACAAACTTATATAATAAAACTCTTTTTGCAAGGCTCTATCCTTGAATATTTGGTAAATATTGTAACAAAGGAGCCCTTAAAAAAAGAGCTTTGATAGCTTTTAATATTTTTTAGTATTTTAAATGATATAATCGTAAAAATCCTAACTTCAATAAAAGGACAACCTGAATGGAAGTACCTATTTACTCTTATGATGTCGTTATTGTTGGCGCAGGACTAGCTGGATGTGCCGCAGCCAGAGAGATCAAAAAAGCAGGAAAAAGTGTTGTTGTTTTAACTAAACTTCATCCTTTACGAAGCCACTCAGGTGCAGCGCAAGGTGGAGTAAATGCAGCTTTGAGCGAAGAGGATGATGTCGAACTACATATGTTTGATACTGTCAAAGGGAGTGACTACTTAGCAGATCAAAATGCAGTTGAGCTTATGTGTTCCAAAGCACCAGAAACTATCCGCTGGATAGAGCATATGGGTGCTGCTTTTAGTAGACGCGAAGATGGACGTATTGCACAAAGACCCTTTGGTGGACAGAGTAAACCTAGAGCATGCTTTGCTAAAGATAGAACAGGTCTTACCCTCTTGCAAACAATTTATGAGCAAGCACACAGAGAAGGCGTTGAGTTTTGGGATGAGTGGTATGTAGCTGACATACTCTATAAAGATGGAAAGGCTTATGGAGTAGTAGCTTTTAATTTACGCAATATGGAGCCAGCAATTTTTAATGCAAAGGCAGTGATGTTTGCAACAGGAGGCTATGCAAGAGCTTTCAAAATCAACTCAAATGCTCATGCAAACACTGGAGATGGTCTGAGTATTTTTGCTCGCCATGGACTTCCGTTAGAAGATATGGAGTTTGTACAATTCCACCCTTCAGGACTAGCTGGTAGTGGGATCTTAATCAGTGAAGCAGCTCGTGGGGAAGGTGGAAAGCTTTTTAACAAAAATGGCGAGCGCTTTATGGAAAAGTATGCACCAGAGAAAATGGAGCTTGCACCTCGCGATGTGGTAGCACGAGCAATTATGAATGAGATTCGAGAAGGCAGAGGTGTAGGTCCTGATGGTATGGCGGTTTATCTTGATCTCACACATCTTGGCGAAAAAAAGATTATGGAAAGACTCCCTGAACTTCGCGATCTTGCTATTACATTCCTTGGTCAAGATATGGTCAAAGAACCAATTATGATTACAGTAACTGCCCACTACTCAATGGGCGGTATCCCAGTAGATATTGATGGACATGTCAAGAAAAGTCCAACAGAGATTACTGAGGGACTCTATGCAGCTGGGGAGTGTGCTTGCGTAAGTGTTCATGGTGCAAACCGCTTGGGTGCAAACTCTTTGCTTGAAGCGCTCTTTTTCGGCCGCCATGTAGGTGAAAATATTGTCAAAGATCTTGAAAAAGGTATTTCCTGTGAAACAGCCCATCCGGAAGAAGCGAAAAATATGCTTGATGAAATAGCATTTATCCTTACCAATAATGGCAATGAAACAACTGCTCAACTTCGACAAGAGCTGCAAGATACAATGTTTGAAAATTGCGGCGTCTTCAGGACAGAAGAGTCACTCCTCAAACAAAAAGAGATCCTAAAAGATCTTCGCAAACGCTTCAAAAATATTCGTATTGATGATAAATCTAAAACGTTTAACACAGATCTCCAAGAGGCAATTGAGCTTGGACACATGCTTGATTATGCTAGCTTCATAGTAGAAGGGGCAATCGCTAGGAAAGAGTCTCGCGGGGCTCACTTCCGTGAAGACTATCCAGAACGCGACGATAAAAATTTCCTCAAACATACCTATGCATATATGGATAAAGATGGCAATATCAGCCTTGAATATGGCGAAGTGGTACTTGGCAAATTCGAGCCTCAAGAAAGAAAATATTAAGAGGGGTCAATGATGAAAGTTACACTAAAAGTTTTTCGTTTTAATGCAGAAACAGATTACCTCCCCCATTACGATACGATTGAGATGAAAATCGATCAAAAAGATGTAGTACTTGATGTACTCAATCGTATCAAATGGGAACATGATGGAAGTTTTACATATCGTAGAAGTTGTCGCCATGGTATTTGTGGAAGTTGTGCTGTAAAAGTAAATGGTAGAAGCACTCTTGCATGTAAAGAGCGTATGGTAGATATGATTGAGCTTTTTGGCAATGAGCTTGTAATTGAGCCTGTGAGCAAAAAGCGTGTCATTAAAGATATGGTTGTAGATAAAACAGACTTTTGGAAAAAGTATGAAACTGTTAAACCTTGGCTCGAAGCCGAGATCGATGAGCATCCAACAATGGAGAATATCATTCCTCCGAAAGAAGCTGAAAAGCTTGAAGAAGCAGACTACTGTATCCAGTGTGGTTGCTGCTACTACGCTTGTCCTGTAGTGGAAGTAAATGAAGAGTACCTTGGACCTGCTGCATTTGAAAAGGCTTATCGCTTTACCGCGGATGTAAGAGATAATGCAAAAAAAGAGCGTCTTGAAATTGTAGATATATTGGGTCAAGGCGTATGGGACTGCGTAAAATGTTTTGAGTGTGCTGAAGCGTGTCCAAAAGAGATCGATCCAATAGGTAAAATTACTAAACTTCATAATCAGATTTTTGAGGAGGGTGTTGCAAAAAGCAATGTTGCAACACGCCATGCTGTGGGATTTAAAAAATCAATTGAAAAACATGGAATCTTGGATGAGGGACACCTTGTAGCCTATAGTGAAGGTTTTGGTGTACTTAAACATATTCCTGAAGCTTTGGAAATGTTTAAAAAAGGCAAAATTGTAATGCCTTGGAATATGCCAAAATCTAAAAATCTCGATGAAATCAAAAAACTTATCAAAACATCCTCTACGGTAAAATTTTAAAGGACTGGCTATGAGTAAATTAAAATACGCACTCTATACGGGATGTACAGCGAGAGAGAGTACTCCAGAACTGCTCAAATCTACTTTGGCAATTGCTAAAAAACTTGATATTGAACTTGTACTTTTAGATGAGGCAAGCTGTTGCGGAGCAAGCCATTTACAAGATTTTGATGCTTTTTTGAGTTATGTACTCAATGCAAGAAATATCTGCTACGCCGAAAAACTCGGACTTGATATGGTAACAATCTGTAATACCTGTCAGCTCAATACTGCAATGACCAAACATAAACTCGATAGTGATCCTGAACTTAAAGCAAAAGTAAATGAAAAACTAGAAGAGGTAGGACTTGTTTATAAAGGAACAAGTAACGTACGCCACTTTCTCTATGCTCTCATTGAAGATTATGGACTAGATAATCTTCGCAAAAAAGTTGTCAAACCACTTAGTGAGCTCAATATTGCTCCATTTTATGGCTGCCATAATATTCGCCCAAGTGAATTGCATCACCACTTCAATAGGAGCAAAGAAAATCCATATAATCCAACTTCCCTTGATGAGCTCATTCAAGCATTGGAGGGAAATAGTGTTGATTATGAGCATAAGAACAAATGCTGTGGATTTCATGTAGATTTACAAGCTCCAAAAACATCTAACATACTCACTGGCAATGCGATTGTAGATGCTCTTGATAACAATGCAGATCTCATGGTAACTCCATGCCCACTCTGTCATCTCAATCTCGATGTAAAGCAAAAAGCAGCAGTCAAAACGATTGGCAGAGAACTACCAAATCCAATGCCTATCCTTCATCTTCCACAACTCATAGGTCTTGCTCTAGGCTGTACTCCAGAAGAGTTAGGACTCAAACATCACGTTACAGAAGTTCCGGCATAAGCCGGAGCTTAAAATTTTGTCTTTTTAGGAAAAATAGTAGCTCCAAAAGCTTTCGCAATAATCTCAAGTAGCGTTACAATAATCACAGATCCAGGTAACAACGTTATTGGAAACAAAAAGAGAATTTTAAAAATATCTACAAGTTGTCTATTTGCAAACTGCATCAGCTCCTTATTGTTTCTTTGATACATATAAACTTCTAGCATCCTTTTTGTTTCCCTGCTCTCACGAATAAAAACTATTACAAACTTTTTCCAACTTCTTTTGATACTTTTCAACACCTTTTTTATCATAACGAAATTTTATCTTATTCTTGCCTAGCTGTAAATAGGATAAATTTTATCCTATTTTAATTTTTTTCATGTAAAATAGTAATGCAAAAACAAAAAAAGGAGGCAAACATGCCAAAAATCAATAGATATGTAGACATTTCTCAAGTTGATAAAGAAGCAAAAAAGGACTACATCGATAGACATTCACCATTTATTCACTGTGAAAGTACAGCAAAAAAGGGTGAAAAATTTCAAGTAAAGGTAAGAGTTGGAAATGAGTATTGCCATCCAGATGATTTTGATCACTACATTGCGTATGTACAACTTTGGGATGGTGAGAGACTCCTTGGACAAGCAACTTTCACACCCGGAAGCCTTGGCAATCAATGCTCACAAACAGAAGTTGACTTTTATGTAGTTCCAACTAAAAAAATGAAACTTACTGCAATGAGTTACTGTACAAAACATGGTCTTTGGGAGAGCGATCCAGTGGAAGTAGAAGTAACTGAATAAGAGGGGTTTTTACCCCTTTAACCTCTTTTTAAACGCCTCTTTTGTAATATTTCTTCATGACACAATCGCAAAAATTTAAAATTCTTTACAATCTTTATCAACAACTATGGCTAGGTGAAACATATATGAACCCTATAACTCTCAAACAACCATCTCATGACAAACTTCCTGACGATCTAGAAGAGCTCAGAAAAATTGTTCTTTCATGCCATTTATGTGATTTAAGTAAAACAAGAAAAAATGTCGTTTTTGGCGAAGGCAATCCTCATGCCAAGCTCATGTTTGTAGGTGAAGGACCGGGGGCAACTGAAGATGAGACAGGCAGACCCTTTGTCGGAAGAGCTGGACAGCTGCTAACAAAAATGATTGAAAATGTGCTCGAAATCTCAAGAAGCGATGTTTTTATAGCAAATATAGTTAAATGTCGTCCACCAAACAATCGCGTACCAACACCTGAAGAGGTAAGCAAATGCATTCCTTACCTTTTCAAGCAGATAGAAATCATTAATCCTAAGATCATTGTAGCACTTGGTAGCACAAGCTACAAACATCTCACAGGCGACAATACTCCTATATCAAAAATTCGAGGGGAAATTATTCAGTTTCGTAATCGCATTCTCATACCTACTTTTCATCCGAGTTTTCTTTTGAGAAACCCATCAAAGAAAAAAGAGGCATATCAAGATCTTCTTAAAATAAAAGAGCTGCTATGCGAAATCTCTTAATCTTTTTTATTTCAATTACAGTTTTATGGGCATCAGGGAGATATTTATCACCACTGCCTCTTCCAAAAACCAAATTTATCAATATTGATACATATAAATGTGATAGCTATTGTCTTGCTAACATGCTACAAAATGAAGAATATTTCTCTTTTTTGGCACATGCAAACAAAGAGAACATAGAAAATTACAAAGATCAATATATTACACTAACAAAACTTTTCCATGTACAACCAATAACTACAAAATATTTCTCTATTCGTCTTGTTTGTAAAAAGCATACAGCGCCTATTGCAAATAAAATCATGAAATCTTTGCTTGGATACTTTTTACAAACAAAACAGCATTTTAGTATTGATCTTTTTACTATGGACAACAATAGTAGTTTTGCAAATATCCCAGAAGACAAAGATACCATCACCATTGTATTGGCCACTTTTGATGAAAAAGAAGAAGTTTCACAGATAGATTCCAATTCTCCTCTTTTTATTCCTACTATCAATAAAAAATATATCAACACTTCTAAAAATCTCTATTTTGGTGGAATTGATTATACAGAGCAACTTGAAAAACTTTTACACAACAATCAAAAAAAGCTTGCCATATTCTACCTTGAACGCTCACCCCTCTCACAACTTCTTACAACATTAGCAACAGAGCAAAGTATGCAAAGTACTGAGCTTTATGCAACTGAGCTTTATGCAGTAGATAATAGCTATGCCAATCTTAAAAATATTCTCAAAGACAATGAAGAACTCAATAACTCTGCAGTACTCTTTAATACACCTCTCATTACAACATCGCTAACTCTTTCGCAAATGCGCCTTTATGACATTGTTCCTGCCAAAAAGTTATCTACGCAGATAAACTTTTCTCCAAAACTTTTTAAACTTACACAACCAAAAGATCGCAGTAATCTCTTCATTGCAGCTATCTCTTCATCTATTCCTAAAGATATAGATGCTCTCAATGCCCTTTTTGAGCAAGATCTCTTCTATGAATGGCTCAATTATGTAACACTTTGCGGTATAGATGCACTCCTCGCAGAGCGTGGAGAAAAGACAAGAGTATGTAAAGAAAATTTCTTAGACAATCAACTTCAACTACACACAACGATTTTTGTCACTCAACCTTTTAGCTTTGAAGAGAAGCAAATACCTCCAGAAAATATGGTGGAATTTTAGCAATTTTATCTTTTTTTAGGCATACTAATGTGATATCCATTGAAAAAAGCAGCTCTTGATTTCTATAAATTTGTTGTACGAGTATGAGAGATGTGCGTTTCATCTGCCTTAGCTGCGTTTTTACTTCTATCTCCTCACCAAAATATGCTGGTTGCAAAAAATTGGCTTGCAAGTTTTTCACAACAAAGTGATACTCTTCAAATACAGGCAGTTTCCCTTGTGCAAAAAATATCTCACTCCGTGCTCTCTCACAAAAGTTGATATATTTAGTGTGATATACAATACCACCGATATCCACATCTTCATAATATATGCGTATCTTCATCACCAGTCCACAACCAAAGATACCATAAATGTGGTATCGGTATTTTTACGCGCATCTGGTGCTCTATTTTGATATTCTATTTTATAACTTACCCCAAGAGAGAGCAAAGTACTAATTTTTGAATAGATAGAAGATTTTGAATATAAAAAGTAGTTTTGCAGATCTGAAAACTGCGTACGGATGTTGGCATCTTCTACAAATTTGAGATTTTTATAGATGTAATATGTAAAAAGCAAACCAGCTCGTGCAGATGTATATTTGTTCTTTTCACCATTTTCTATACTATCTATGGCATAGAGAATATTCAAAGAGGTCTGTAAGTCGCCTTTTTGATTTTTCCATGCTTTATAATTTACACCTGGCCCAGTATAGAGTTGATACTCAAAGCCTGAAAATCTATCATTTTTATATCCAACTAGATAGATAAAATCAAGTTTCTGCGACAATATATGGTAATAGTTTGTCTCTATAAGCCAAGAGTTTTTTGTCTCTGATCCATTCTCTTGAGCATAAGCAGCTTCTAAGCTCAAAGACAATTTACTGTGTACTCCTAACTTTTTCTCACCTTTAAAATTAAGTCCAAAAGTTTTTGTATCAGTATTTCCACCTGTTTGCATATATGCAAGTTCTGTATGAGTCTTTATTGCCGCAGCATTTATAAACAAGCTACAACTAGTAAAAATTCCAATAATTTTCTTCATTTCCTCTCTTTAAACTTCTTATTTCATCAAAGTTCAATCTCTTCAATAATATCGAGTCCAAAACCTCCAAGCCCTATAAATTCTCTTCCCTTTTGTGATGTAAGGAGCCGAATATTATGCACCCCTATTGCTTTGAGGATTTGCGCTCCAATTCCAAACTCTTTTGTCTGATCACTTACTCTTTGACTATCAAGAAAAATGAGAACACCACTGTTTTTTTTCAAAAACTCTATAGCATTGATAAGTGAAGCATATCGTCTTTGATCGAGTAGCATATCACGATCCGGCATAACATTATGAAATTTTACATTTGCTGTTCCTTGTGCAGAATAGAAAATGATTGCCGTATGCACATTACCTAAATGGTCACGAAAATCCCTCTTTTCCACCTTCACACCAAAAAATTCTAACTCCTGGCTCGCTATCTCTTCAATGAGCAATTCATTTTGCAATCTATATTCAACAATATCTGAAATATAGACAATTTTAAGATTGTGACTCCTTGCAAAATCCTCCAAACTATCCCTTCGTGCCATGGTACCATCTGGATTCATGATTTCACATATTACAGCAGCTGGCTGCAACCCTGCTAATTTACACAAATCCACAGAGCCCTCAGTATGCCCTGTGCGGACCAATACTCCACCCTTTTTTGCAATAAGAGGAAATATATGTCCCGGACGTACAAAATCTTGCGGAGTACTGAGAGGACTTGCAAGAAGCTTAATAGTCATATCCCGCTCAAATGCTGAAATACCAGTTGTTGCCTCTTTTGCATCTACACTCACTGTAAAAGCCGTCTCATGCGCTGAATCGTTTCTTGCAACCATTGGCGTTAAATCTAATCTCTTTGCAATATCATCTGAAATGGCAACGCAGATAAGCCCTCTAGCTTCACTTGCCATAAAATTTACTTTTTCTGGTGTACTAAATGTCGCAGCATAGACAAGATCCCCTTCATTTTCACGATCTTCATCGTCTATCATTACGACCATATTCCCTTTTTTTATCTCTTCTATTGCTTCTTTGACACGTTGGATAGGCATAAAACCTCCATTTTTTCGCTTATTATACACAATTAACACATGATTTAAAAACAGTTACAACTCTTTTTTTTCGATATGTATTGAACTTATACATTCACCTAATCTCAAATCTCTAGTACAATATCTTCTTGAAAATTACAATGAGTGCCATATGTATTGGGCTTATACAAAGCCTTGACAAAGGAAAAAAAATCGTTTATAATTTCACCGCAATTAAACGAAACAGCCTTCGAAGATTGGGGTGTCGCCAAGCGGTAAGGCAGCGGGTTTTGGTCCCGCCATTCGGGGGTTCGAATCCTCCCACCCCAGCCACATAGCTTTCATGACGCGGAGTAGAGCAGTCTGGTAGCTCGTCGGGCTCATAACCCGAAGGTCGCAGGTTCAAATCCTGCCTCCGCAACCAATTAATTCTTTCATGTTAAACACAAAGCCTTTTCTACTTTCTTCCAACATTGAGGACAAAAATTGTATCCTTTTGCATCCGTATCTGCTAATGTATTTGAAAAATGCATCACACAGTGAGGATTTGGGCAGTGTTTAAGCCCTAATGTATGGCCTATTTCATGCACAGCTTCGGTAATAACACGCTTGAGGAAAAGATTACGATCTTCAGGCAAACCGTAAAAGCTATTATGCAGTCTTGCCGTGGAAATGAGTGCTACAGCATAGATAGGAGTAGCAACTCCAAAAACAAAATTGAGGTTAGGCTCATAAATATCTTGCGCAGTAACTCCTAGTACGATCTCTTTATCTTGTTTATATAAAAGCAATGTCTCTAAGAAAGATGAGGCAAGGTATTGTTTTCGCAAAACATTAAAAGCGTTATGCGGAAGTGAAGCTTGAGGACCAATTGTTACAGGTATACGAAAAATCTCTTGCAGTTTTACAAGCAAAAACGCTAAACCCTCTTTATCTTCCCAATCAAAATTTACTATTTTTATACTTTTAAAATTGCACTCTCTCATCGCAAAAACTCATTTCCACACTCTTTGCAGTACCAATTAGGTGCTTCAACCATTCTTGCCACTCCTCCTATTTTGAGTAGTCCTTGATGCTCTTTTTCTATGAGTTCTTCATTGACAAATCCATATACCACTGGAACTACATATTTGTTAGTACGACACACTCTGCAGCGTGGCGCAAAAGGTTTTCGTCTCTTTACTCTTGCCATGAACTATATTCTCGCAACTTATTTTTGAGTATACGTACAAATTCACTCTTTTTATTGCACTCACCATTTATAATGTTGTAGATTTTTTGCGGATCACACCCATAAAAGCGCTGATTTGCATCATAATCTATTTCAAGAGTAGAGCCAGCCAATGCTACACCAATATATGCACCCATACTCCTTGAATATGAATAGATTTGTGCTTTAAACTTTGTAGCTGCCCCCACCATTCCTGCTCTGCCAACCGGTCCAACAGCTATTGAAGTATCAGCAGCTAATGTAATTCCATTTTGCAATACTTTTGAAGCAGCGCTCCTATCTACAAATACTAAAATCACATCAATACTTTCTAAGCCAATCTGCCACCCCAAACTTGCGCCATACATTTTGATAAATATTGGATCGCTCCAATTATCTTTTTGTTTGAAAAATAGTATTCCCTTCCCGTATCGCGCACCAGCTACAAATCCTGCTCGAATAAGATTTGGAATAATAGCAATAGCTTGAGCTCTTGATAGAAGTTTTGGAGGAATACGCTCTTCTGGAATCGCCATAAATCTATCAAGGGTATTAGCAGCATTTATCAATATTGAATCTTCACTACTCCATACAAATGTAGTAAATAAAAAAAGAGCTAAAAGCTTTTTCATCCTTAACCTTTTTGTTATAATTATATCAAACCACTTAAAGGTGAACAATAAAAAGAGCTTTTCAGCAAGTCTATAAATATTTCGACCGTAATGAAGTAGAAAAAGCAATAGAGTTTTATGCTCTATTTGGAGGATATACATCTTTTATCGATTTTGGTAAACCCCTTATACACAATATAGAAAATATACTTTACAACAGTGAAAAAATAGCAGCTAATTTACAGATACAAAATGAGCATCTCCTCTCACTTTTTGCAACAGGAGATCGCAAAATAGATTCTGCCATTAAAAAAAGTTATACACATGAAAGAGAAGGATATAAAAATCTTCAAGAACTATTCAATCAAAATCTTATAAAAAGAGAAGTTTCACGAGAAAAGTTTCCTCAAAAAACCCATCCTAAACAAAAACTCAAAAAACATCTTCGTCGATACCGTATTCAAAATAAAATTCGCTTCCAAAAGCCTTTTTTGCGCTTTTGGTATCGTTATATCTATCCATCATTGGATTTAATAGCACAACATAAATTCGATAAAGTGATGGAGTTTATCTTAGGAGATTTAGACAACTTTGTCAGCCTTACCTTTGAAGAACTCTCTAATGAACTCCTGCTTGAGCGTTTTCCTGAAGCTCTCAGCTCTGGAAGCTACTGGGATCATAAAGTAGAGATAGATATTTTACTTGAACTCCCACATAACGAAGTCATAGTCGGTGAATGCAAATGGAAAAATAGTAAAATTTGCAAAAAAACTCTCACGGCTTTACAAAAAAAGAGCGCTATAGCTGGATTTACACCAAAACTCTATGCGCTCTTTTCAAAAAGCAGCTTTTCCAATGAACTTCTTAAATCTCAAGCTAAGAACCTGCTCCTCTTTGATCTTGAAGATTTTAAGGAGTGGAGCGAAAAAAAAGCGTATAAAAAAAGAGAGAAAAAGCCCTACTCTTTTGAATTTTAGGCCACCTGTATACCTAAGCTCTGTACCTCTTTAGCAAACTCACTATTAACAAACACTTGTGACTCTATTTCAACCTCTTGGAGTTTCGACATAATTACAAGTTTGAGAGGTTTTTTGCCAGGGTGACGCATGGCAAGATTATAAAGCTCTTCAAGGCGTTGCAATTCATGTGTAAGCTGCAGTTTTATAATAAGTGGCTCTTCATACCGCTCTTCTATAGTAGTATTGACCTTTTCTCCTTTGGCCTCTTCAAGGCTCATAATTTTATCACATCGTATGCGTGTGAAACTATCATTCTTCGTCACATAGACCTTAAAAGCTACAGGTTTTTCTAAATCCATCTGCTCAAGTTCTTCAAGTTTATCACTAAAGAGCATTATCTCAATATTACCGTGCAAATCCATAATATTGACGATACCAAACTTATTGCCCTTGTTGCTTATTTTTGTCTTTATCTCCTCAACTTTTCCAACAAAAAGTGCTTCTGAAGAGTCAGCAATATTTTCAAGATCACTTGAGAGTGTATAACTTATCTGCTCAAGCTCTTTTCTAAAATCATCAAGTGGGTGACCAGATACATAAAAACCTAAAGTCTCTTTTTCAAATTCAAGTATCTGCTTGAGCTCATACTCTCCCTTATCATCAAGATCCAACTTGATATCTATGAGCTCTTGTGCATCACCGAAGAGAGAGTTTTCTGCCATTTTTTTAGCTCTTGCAATCTCATGAGATGTTTCTACTATTCTTTCAATATTGAGTAAAAGTGTCCTACGACTATAGCCAAAGCTATCCATTGCTCCAGATTTTATGAGCGATTCTAGAACCTTTTTATTCACTTTATTAGGATCAATACGCTGCAAAAAGTCGTCTATGTCTTGAAACTCTCCCTCTACTCTTGCTTCAAGGATGGAGAGTACCGCTGTTTTTCCTACACCTTTGATTGCTCCTAGTCCAAAGAGTATGACATCTTCTCCATCGATTGTAGTAGCACTAAACTCAAGACTCGATCTCTTTACATCAGGTGGAAGCAATTTAATGCCAAGGCGTCTTACTTCATCCACATACTTAACAATCTTATCAGTATTATCCTGCTCGCTGGTAAGAAGTGCTGCCATAAACTCTTGGGGATAGTAGGCTTTGAGATATGCTGTTTGAAATGTAATCATCGCATAAGCTGCAGAGTGGGACTTGTTAAATCCATACCCTGCAAACTTTTCTATAAGCTCAAATAGTGTTTCAGCTTTTTTTGAATCATACCCTCGCTCACTTGCTCTTTTGACAAAATCTCTCTTATACTCTTCCATCAAATCGCGCTTTTTCTTTCCCATCGCACGGCGTATGATGTCTGCTTCACCGAGGCTAAATCCACCAATCGTCTGCACTATCTGCATAACCTGTTCTTGGTAGACAATCATCCCATAGGTTGGCTCCAGCGTCTCTTTTAGCTCATCAAAACTCACCTCTTCGAAGGGATAGTAGACCTTTTTGCGTCCATGCTTTCGCTCAATAAAATCATCAAGCATTCCTGATTCCATCGGGCCTGGACGATAGAGTGCAAGCACCGCAATAATATCTTCAAAAGTGGTTGGTTTGAGTCTTGCATTGAGACGCTGCATACCAGAAGACTCTATCTGAAAGAGCCCTAAGGTATGACCACTTTGTATGAGCTCATAGACTTTTTTATCATTAAGATCAATCGCATTCCAATCTATCTTTTTGCCATAGCGCTTTTGTACTAACTTCACAGCATTATCGATTACTGTCAACGTCTTCAAGCCCAAAAAGTCAAACTTGATTAAATCCACATCTTCTAAGAAGTTGAGCGAATATTGCGTCACAATCGTTTCTTCACCTGCTGGTTTATACAGAGGAGTTTTATGCCATAGCTCTTCATTACTAATAACCACACCAGCAGCGTGCATTCCTGCATTGCGTTTCAGCCCCTCCAAAGCCAGAGCAAACCGCCACACTCTCTCAAATTTTGGATCACTTTCAATAAGCTCTTTTATCTTTGGCTCTTGCTCATAGGCCTCTTTCAGAGTGATACCAAGTTTATCTGGGATAAGCTTTGCCATGCGATCCCCATCATTGTAACTGAGTCCCAATACTCTTGCTACATCGCGAATTACTCCTTTTGCAAGCAGCGTACCAAAAGTAATAACTTGCGCAACATTGTATCTGCCATACTTTTGCACAACATAATCGATGATTTCACCTCTACGCTCTTGGCAAAAGTCCATATCGATATCTGGCATACTTACCCGCTCTGGATTTAAAAAACGCTCAAATAGGAGACTATATTTGAGCGGATCTATATCTGTAATTCCCATGGCATAAGCCACAAGGCTTCCTGCTGCACTTCCCCTCCCTGGCCCCACAGGGATACCCCGTTTTTTAGCTTCTCGCACAAAGTCCCAGACTATTATCATATATCCTGGAAATTTCATCTTCTTTATGATATCAATCTCATGTTGGAGCCTCTCCCAATACTTTTGATGCTCCTCTTTTGGGATATACTCAAGCCTTTTTTGTAAACCCTCTTTACAGATATGCTCAAAGAGTACCGCATCATTTTCAATGCTATATCGATCGCTTTTTGGAACCTCAATTCCGTACTCTTTTGCATACTCTATTGTAAACTTGAAATTTGGAGGCGTTGGATTTCCAAGGTTGAGCTCAAGATTGCACTTATCTACGATCTCTTGCGTATTTTCCAAAGCTTCTGGAATGTCAGTATAGAGTTTTGCAATCTCTTCGGGAGATTTGAGATAAAACTCATGCACACTGTGGCGAAGTCTCTTTGGATCGTCATAGAGCTTGTTCATAGCAATACACATAAAAGCTTCATGCGGCTCAGCATCATCTTTTTCTAAATAGTGAGTATCGTTGGTTGCTATAATTTTAATACCAGTTTCTAAAGAGAGCTTAATTATCTGCTCATCGATTGCTTGTTGTTCACCTATGCCATGGCGCATAAGCTCTAAATAAAAATCATCTCCAAAAATCTCTTTATACCATAGTGCTATCTTTTTTGCCTCTTCATACCCTTTTGCGCCAAATTTGGTGTTTCGCTCATTGGTATTGAGGTGCCAATTTACCTCCCCTTGCAAGCAGGCACTTGTACAAATAAGTCCTTCAGAGTGCTTGGCCAAAAGCTTTTTATTTATTCTTGGATAGTAGTAAAAGCCCTCAATATAGCTCATAGAGCTTAAAAACATTAAATTTTTATAACCGATTTCATTTTTTGCAAAAAGACATAAGTGAAAGCGTTGTCTTGTAGATTTATCGCCAAGATCCTCTTCATTATGCAAATAAGCTTCCATCCCAATGATGGGCTTAAGCCCTTCAGCCTTCATCGTTTTATAAAAATCAATTGCTCCGAACATATTGCCATGATCTGTCATGGCTACTGCACTCATTCCAAGCTCTTTGGCCTTCTTTGCTAATGCTTTTATTTTATTAGCACCATCAAGGAGGGAGTACTCAGTATGTAGATGCAGATGGGTAAAGTTTGGCTTCATATACTCTCCAAGAACTTTTTGCTACCATTATAAAAAAAGTTTGCTAAAGAGGGGCTATGAAAAACATTGTACTTATTGGCTTCATGGGAGTAGGAAAAGGGACATTAGCAAGAGCAATGGCAGGCAAAACAGATATCTATGCAATCGATACAGATGACTTGATTGAAAGTCTCACAAATATGAAGATCAAAAAGATTTTCAAAAAAAAGGGTGAAGAGCATTTTAGAAAACTAGAGCAAAAAACAGCAGACTGGCTTGCAAGCAGTGTACAAAACTCAATTATCTCCACTGGAGGCGGCTTTTATAAAGTCAAAAATCTTAAAAGTATTGGTACAATTGTTTATCTTCAAGCGGATTTTGATTGGATATATGAGCGTATCACAAAAAGTAAAAATGCTAAGAAAAAGATAAAAAAACGCCCTCTCTTTAAATCTTACAAAGATGCAAAAAAGCTCTATGAGCAAAGAGTACCTCAATATGAGAAAGTTGCAGATATTATCATCAATGTTGAAAATAAAAATACTGAGCAACTCATTGAAGAGATTTTATCTAAAGTTTCGCTAATTTCGTCATAAAAAATCCGCTGTATGCTCCCTTTGGCAAAATACGCACACACTTTTTTACCTCTTCATTAAAATGTTTATCTTCCCACTGCACTATTCCCTCTTGATAGTTTGCAAAAGGCACTTCCACTGACAAAACTTTCGCATTTGGCTTTTTTTGGAGTAAAAAATCGATAACCTCTTCATTCTCTTCTGGAGCATAGGTGCAAGTAGCATATATCATCTGGCCACCTGGTTTGAGACTCTCAAAGGCACTGATAATAAGCTCTTTTTGAAGCTTACTAAATCGCCTCACTCTTCGCATGTTCCACCACGTCACCTCACCATCGATATGCGCTTCACTGCTACATGGCGCATCCAAAAAGACCTTATCAAACCACTCAGGACAACTTTTGTAAATAAATCGTCCATCTTTGTTATATGTTTGAATATTTTTTGCTCCATGCTCTTTAAAATTGCGCTTCATACGAAAAAAACGGCTCTTATCTGGCTCAACTGCACTCACCTTTTGTGCCCGCTCACTCAATATCAAACTCTTTCCCCCAGGAGCAGCAGCAAGATCGAGCACCCAGTCTGTTGGTAAAACATCTAAAGAGTATGCTGCAAAAATAGAAGAGAGATTTTGGATATAGATAAGATTTTTTGTATAGGATTTCGTTTTTACAAGAGGTTTTCTATATTCTATCGGCAATGTAAAAACATCTTCAGCCCAATCAACTTTTTGGGGCGTATACCCCTCTTTTTGCAAAAGTTCCAAAACCTCATCTATTGTGGCTCTATGATGATTGATGCGAAAGCTAAAACTATCTTTTTTCGCCTCTAAAATAGCCGGATTTATCTTTTTGACGCGCTCAAAAAACTCCATTACTCTCCTTTTGGTAAAATTGTAGCAAAAAAGGTGTAGTTTGGAATTTTTTATAAGTGATGTAGATAAAACACTTTTGCGCAGTGATTTAAAAGTAAGCAAATTCACACAAGAGATTTGGAATAGTTTTACAAAACCTCTTTCAATAGCAACTGCAAGAAGCTATACAGGCGTAAAAAAGCTCTTGGCACCTCTGCGGCTTCAATATCCGATGATACTTCTTGATGGTGCGATGATAGCTAGTAGCGATGGAAAAATTATCAAAATAAACGCACTCAGTAAAGATATAACTGATGAGATTATCGCAGTAATAGAAAAAGAGTTTGATGAGCGACCTCTCATCGTAGGATATGACAAAGATACAGAGCGCTTTTTATATCCTAAAAAGCTCAATATCCACCAAAAAGAGCTACTGCAAAACTATCACAACGACAAACGCATACTCAATATAGAGAGACTGCAAGGTCTTGAACAAAATCTTAAAATCGTCTACTTGGGTGATGAAAAGACACTGCAATCCATTGAGCAAAAAGTAAAATCTCTCTTTAGAGTGGAGAGTAAACTCAGTAAAGATCCTTATCAAAACTGCCACTTTTTAACATTTTTACATCCAAAAGGGGATAAAGCTCACGCCCTAAAAGAACTTGAGGAGATAGTAGGTGTTTCACCAAAAGACGTTACAACCTTTGGTGATAGTCTCAACGATATTGGAATGTTTCGATTAAGTGGCAAAGCAGTTGCTGTTGCCAACGCACTTGAAGAAGTAAAAAAAGAAGCTGATATTGTTTTGCCATGGAGCAATGATGAAGATGCAGTCGCACGCTACCTCGCCTCTTTTTAGCGTCATTATACCTGTGTACAATCGAGACTACTGCATTGCTCGATCTATTGAGTCTGTATTAGCACAAAGTTTTCAAGATTTTGAACTCATCGTCATTGATGATGGATCTACTGATAAGACTCCCCAAATTCTTACGCAATATCCTATTACCGTCATACGCCAACCAAACAGAGGCGTAAGTGCAGCACGCAATGCAGGTATTAAAAAAGCTAAGGGTAAAATTATTGCCCTCCTTGACAGTGATGATGAGTGGAAACAAGATCACCTTGCAACCCATGCTGCATTTTTTACTGCCAATCCAGCGTATAAAATTCACCAAACAGATGAAATATGGATTCGCAATGGTAAGTTTTTAAATAAAAAAAAGATTCACCAAAAAAAGGGAGGCAACATCTTTTATGACTCTTTACACCTCTGCCTTATATCCCCCTCTGCAGTTGCAATAAAAAAAGAGCTTTTTGATGAAATAGGTCTCTTTCGGGAAGATTTTGAAGTTTGCGAAGATTATGAGTTGTGGCTACGCATCACCAAAAAATATCCTGTTGGCTTTACTCCCCAAGCAACTGTGATTAAATATGGAGGACACTCTGATCAACTCTCACAAAAATATTTTGGTATGGATAGATGGCGTATAAAAGCGATGCTACCATTTTGTGATGATCCTAAAGTTGCAAAAGTTGCCATACAAAAGTGTGAAATTCTTCTCAAAGGAGCAAAAAAACATCAAAATAGAGAGATTTTAGAAGAGTTTATACCAATCTATGAGCAACTCCTGCAAAAACACAAGGTTTTTGCAGGAGAAAATTAGCAGTAATCTGCCAAAAGCCCCTCTTTAAGTTGTTGATACATAGCTTCGCCGTTGAGAAGTTTGACTAGTTCTAATGCAAAACAGATCGCTGTACCAGGTCCACGTGATGTTACCACATTACCATCAATAACTACTTTTTGATCTGGAATATATCCTTCTTGCCCTGTTTTTTCTTCAAATCCAGGATAGTTAGTATGCTTTTTGCCCTCTAACACTCCAGCCTCTTTCAAAGCCCAAGGAGCTGCACAGATCGCTCCAACAAGTTTTCCTTTTTCATTCATGCGTTTGATATACTCTTGTACTAGCTCGCTTTTTGCTAGATGCTCTGCTCCAGGAAGTCCTCCAGGAAGTACCATCAGATCAAACTCTTCAGGATCCACTTCTTTTAAAAGATCATGTACCAAAACTTTAAGCCCGGTATTTGCTCCCTCTACCTCATTATCAAAAAGTCCAGCCACTACCACACTATTGCCAGCACGATTTAATACATCAATAATAGCCATCGCCTCAATCTCTTCAAATCCATCTGCCAATGGTACTAATACTTTTGCCATCACTCCTCCTTTTTAAGCTTTTGTTGATAAAAATTATAGCGAATTCAAATGCTCTTCTTACAAAACAAGTAAATTTATACTACAATCACACCATGCAAGGCTATATTCTCAATATAACACGAGCCAAAAATGAAGATCTTATTGTCCATGTCCTCACCCATAAACGTCTTTATACCCTCTATCGTTTCTACGGTGCAAGGCATGCTACTATCAATTTAGGATATAAGATAGATTTTACTATTGAGCAACAACTAGGTTTTTTACCAAAACTTCGCAATATCACCCATCTTGGCTACTCATGGCTTAAAGATCTACACAAAAGTCTTCTTTGGCAACAGTTTATAAAACTGCTCTATCTGCACTTGCGCGACTTGGAAGATATTGAGAGTTTTTATATGGAGATGCTTGATTCTCTTGCAAAAAAATTTACACGACAAAATCCAAAAAGAGCTATTATAGAAGAGTATGTGAAGTTATTAGAGTATGAGGGAAGGCTCCATAGAGATTTTGTCTGTTTTGTATGTGAGCAGCCAATTGAAGAGCCTACATTAGTACGCTCATTTCTCCCAGCTCACACCCATTGCGTTGGACACGAAGCATTGAGCAAAAAGAGACTTGCATACCTCTTTGCTCATAAAGATGCCCAGTACCTTGATGATAAAGAGATAGAGAGGCTTTGGAATATCATACTCCAAGGTCTGTGAGACTTAGTTAGCTTCAAAATCATCTACATCCATATCTGCATCTACCAAACTATGCCCACCAAAATCAACTTTTTGCAATATCTTCACATCTTCTATTGGATCTTTTTTGAGTATATAGAGCTGCCCATATACCTGTTGCGGCCGAAAAAGAAATTCGCTTACTTCTACCTTTTCACCATTAAATTGTGTATCACCAGGGATAATGGTATCGCAAATGACATCAAGATAGCCTTCTCTAAGCACATCATATTGATCAAACATCACTGAGCAATCCACATAACCGATAGAGAGCTTTGTTAGATCTTCAATCTCATCTGCAGACTCAAGTGTCCATGCACCCTCTCCCTCATAGCTTCTAATGTAGAAAATATCCCCTTCATTTGCATCTTGTAATGGCTCTAAAAGTGTTATGATATTTTTATTGCGTAACTCTAATTCATCAGGATATATTTTCTTACCATCAATATCGATAGCGCACTCTTCTGGATCAATTCCATCTATTGTAAGAGGGGGCTCAAAACTGTCCGCCTCTGCAGTCTCTACAAAATCGTTTACCATTTCAAAGAGCTCTTTAACATCCTCTTTGGAATCAAGATTAAAATCCTCTACATCTAATCCCTCGATTTCAAGCCTACTTACATTGTAAATTTTAATAGATTTTGCTGCACCTCTGATGGTGATTTGAGACATCTGCTCTCCTTATCTTATTTTCGTATATTGTATAGAAAATCGAGTACTTTTACAATATACTCATAGAGCTCCTCTGGTACATCATCATACAACTCTACTGCAAAGAGCTTTTCTACAAGCTCTCTATCACTTTTGATTGGGATATCATGTTCTTCAGCCACTTCTATGATCTTCTTGGCAATATATCCCTCACCTTTACCAACAACTTTTATCTCTTGTGTTATTTTTTTTAGTGCTACAGCTTTTTTCTTCATAACTTCATATTTACCAAATTTTCATCTTCAAAACCGCGTAAGAGATCTTGCTTACAAAACTCCTTTACCAAACACTGCACATATATGCCTTTATATGCCAAGCTTTTTTTCAAAAGCGGCATACTCATTGCAAGTTTTTCTCTAAATGCATCCTCTTCTACGCCAAAAATAACCTGTAAATAGCCTTTATGCAAAATAAGACTTACTAGCACTTTATCATTGTTATGAAAACGCAAATAGAGTCTGCAAAAATGTACTTTTGCATATGTCAGTTTTTTTATAACAAGCTCGCTCTCTTCTACTTCATCCCAAATCACAGGCAAAAAACTCATTATCATTCCACTAGCCTGTGCAACAAGTGCATAGGTATCAAGCATATAAAGAAGTCTTTCTAGTTCCTTTGTTTCTCTATGCTCTTGAAGCATACTGAGTATTGATTTGAAACTTCCCATTTTTGTTTTATGCATATCCAAAAGAAGCTCTTTTAACTCCTTTGCATCAAGATTTTCTATATCCAAAAAATTTGTTTTCAAAAGTGCAACCAATCTTTTATCTTCTTTATTCAATGTATGAAAGATCTTTTTTATGATTTTGCTAGCTTCCAGGAGTTCTTCTTGCAATTTGCGCTGCAAAAGTAGTCTATTTATCTCTTTTTTTAATTTCTCATCAAAATGTGCTATATGTTGCAATGTTTTAAGATCTTTCCCAAATGTCTCAATTGCCACACTCTCCATACCTTGTGTTCCAAAACTTCGCTCTAAGAGTTTTAGTCGAAGCTTTCCCCCTTTTTGAGGCAAAACTTGCAAAAGAAGGACCTCATTTTTTCGAAATGTTAATTGGCTCTGTAACTCCACCACTCTTCCAGCTAGTTTCAATCGCACCTTCTGCTGTGGCAACATATCCAGTACATGAACCCTCAATTTTTGATGAGGATGCAGATGAAATCTACCTTTTTGGATAGAAGAGAGATCAAAAAAATAGGGAGTATTGCTCAATGAATGAATCCGTATCATTCATTGATTATCGGTAAGAAAAATTAGACGATTAGGCGGGATTTGTCAAAAAAGGTATCATCATGAATATGGCGAAAAGAGGCACGAATATATTTAACTACATCTTGAAATTTTTTTTCAAGATCTTTTACAAACTCTTTCATGTTCTCTCGCACATAAGGCTCTTTGATATCAAAACGCATAGCTGGACACGCTTCATCTCCAATAGCCAAAAAGCCATTGCGTTTGACAAAACCAGCTGTTTGAGACTCTCTTATCTCAATAAGTGGACGTATAACATAAAGCCCTTTTTTTGTTTTATAAATGGGAGGCATAGAACGCATAGTGCCATTGTAGAACATATTCATAAAAAAGCTCTCAATCGCATCATCAAGATGGTGGCCAAGGGCTACTTTATTAAAGCCATTTTGCAGTGCATAGGTATAGAGCGCTCCTCGCCGCATACGAGAAAAGAAGCTGCAATAAGAGGAGTTTTGTCGAATTTTATCTTTTGCAATATCAAAAATATTTGTCTCATAGACCTCATACTCAATTCCATACTCTTCGCAATGGCGCTGTAAAAAGTCGTAATTCTCCCCCATCCCATAACTTATTGTCACAGCTTTAAAACGAAAATCGTAAGGAGCTACACGCTGAATATGCTTGAGGGCATGGATAAGAGTGAGGGAGTCTTTTCCACCGCTAAGTCCTACTAAGACATTGTCGCCCTCTTGTAAGAGTTCAAACTCTACATTGGTACGAGCTACTTGCTTGATAAGTTTTTTGGAAAGCTCTGCTCGCTTCATGCTACGATCTTATCCAAGAGTGCGATAATAAAATCTGCACTGATTTTTGAAGAACTTTTCAAAAACTCATCAAAATCAAAACTTGCATCCATATCAGCTGCATCACTAATAGAACGTAAAATAAAAAATGGAATATCATACGCATCACAGACTACTGCAACAGCGGCACCTTCCATCTCGATTGCATCTGCTTGGAAAGTTTTTCGGATCCACTCTTTTTTCTTAGGATCAGCAATAAATTGATCACCCGTAGCAATTGTTCCCTCTTTGAGCTCTATTCCTCGCTCTTTTGCTACCTCTTGTGCTAAAAAGCGTAATGTTTTATCACTCTCAATATAGACTTTTCCTTCAGGCACATATCCATAAGGATGCCCAAAAGCAGTAATATCAAGATCATGCTGGCATAGCCTCTTTGCAGCTATCAAGTCGCCTATATGGAGATCTTCATTTATTGCACCCGCTACACCACTAAAGAGAAGCTTTTGCACTTTAAAATGCTCAATGAGAACCGAAGCGGTAAGTGAAGCAAAGACTTTGCCGATTTTGCTATAGGCTATGAAAACCTCATGCCCTTTATATTTTGCTTCAAAGTAGCGGTTTCCAGCAATTGTGTGGAGTTTAATATGTTGCATATGCGCGATGATCTGTGAGAGTTCACTCTCTGGAGCCAAAGTGGGATCGAGTTTTGTCAAAATTGGCTCGATCTCCTCAACCATAGCTCCCATTATTGCAATTCTCATCCAATCTCCTCCATATTTTTAGGAGATTGTAGCAAAGTTACTCTTTTTTATCAAAATGATAAATTGAGTGTTTTTGCGCTTGTTCTCCATCTTTATAAACAATATAGGATGATTTGAGATGTTTATTATTATTTGATAGTTCTAAAATAATTTTATGCACGTGTGACTCATCACTATCACACACTTCACTGCGCTCCTCATCACAATCAAAAACGAGTTTTTGCTTGGTACTCTCTTTTGTATTGAATATAAAACTTGGCTGATTTTGCTTTGCACAATAGTGCGTTGCTCGCAACTCTTTGCACTGATGAAAATCATCACAATGATACATTGTTACCATCCAGCGCACAGTATTTGGTAAGAGCTCCTCTTTGATTGCAGATCCTCTTCCTATAACTATATACTCTACTCCAGTCTTATCAGTTCCTAACATTCTTTTGACTGCAGGGTGATTATGAGCTCCCGTTGTACCTATCTGCTTTGATGCTGGCGAGAGTGTCCAAACTCCTGGAAACACTTTTTTCATATAATCAAAAGCCTCTTTTGGCTGCATCTGAGCAAAAGCTACAACAGAGACTAAAGCTACTCCTAACATTTTTCGCATTTGCGCCCCTTTCTATTTATTTTTACAAATATCTTACCTATTTTTCTTTATAAAACTTTTTTATAAATAATTTAGTTTTCTTTATTATATTCATAAATCATTTTGAAAAGGGGCTTAATTTCATATATTTATTAATAACTTCGAGGGCCCCTTCAAGACTTTTCATGTTACTTATGCATATTGTAGGCTTTTTCGTAATGCGTCTATTGAGACCTTTCAAGACATTTCCTTCTCCAAATTCAATAAAAATATCAGTTTCATTTTCAATATTTTGAATCGATTGCTTGTAGCGCACGGGCTCTACTAGTTGTCTTGATAGAAGTTCTATTGCCTCGTTTTTTGTTTTATATGGCGCTGCTGTTACATTAGATATAACAGGTGCAATGAAACTATCTTGCAAAAATTGCTCTAAATACTCTTGTAATGGCTTGCGAGCCGATTCCATAAGAGGACAATGGCTAGCTACACTCATATTGAGCAGCAACGCTCTTTTAGCACCAGCATCTTTGAAAACTTTTTCTAAACTCACAAGGTCATTTTTCAAGCCTGCAACAACAATCTGTCCATCACTATTATAGTTTGCTGGCCAAACCTTTTTGCCCTCATCTCTTGCTTTTGCACAAATCTGCTCCACCTCTTCATCACTCAATCCCATCACTACCATCATCCCACCATCTGCATCTTTTGCAGCCTCACTCATAAATTTTCCACGATAATGCACAAGCTCAATAGCATCGAGGCTACCTAGTGCGCCTACACTTGCAACCGCTCCAAATTCACCGAGGGAGTGTCCAAGTGCATATTGAGGGGTTATATTGCTATGTGATTGAAAAAGCTTTAATGCTGTAAGACTTACAAGCATGATAGCTGGTTGTGTATATGTAGTCTCGTTAATGCGATCATTTTCTTCAAATAAAAGTTTAGTAAAATCAATTTTGAGGCGATCACTTGCAGCTTCAAAAAGCTCTTTTGCCAATGAAGAGTTTTCAAAAAAATCTTTACCCATACCAATTTTTTGACTACCTTGACCAGGAAAAAGGAAAGTTATATGAGGCATAATCACTCCTATTTTTTAGGAGTAATTGTAACAAAGAAGATATTAAAAGGAGGTAAGCCCCAAAGGGCTTAGATTAATGACCACATCCGCAGCTGTCGCCGCCGCAATGTTCTTCTTCTTGCACTTGTCCAGTCATTACCTCTTCTGGTGTAGCTTCTCTTACCTCTGTAATATTGATACTAAAAAGAAGATCTTTTCCTGCTAGAGGATGATTAAAATCGATTGTAACAGAGTTTTCATCAAAAGATTTTACAGTTACTTGAACAGTCTCTCCATTTTCACCCTGTCCATAGAGCGTCATTCCCTCTTGAAGATCTATTCCTTCAAACTGTTCTCGTGGAAGTGTTTGTACTGCATTAGGATCTTGTTGACCATACGCTTCTTCTGCTTTTACAAGCACATCTGCACTCTCGCCAGCATTCATATTTTTTATTTGATTTTCCAAACCAGGAATAATTTGATTTTTTCCTGTGATAAATTTAAGAGGTTTATGTCCTACATTTGAATCGATAACCTCTCCACTTTGTGCATCTTTTACAGTATATTCGATGCCAACTACTTTATTCTCTTCGATTGCCATTTAGAAACCTTTATGTGAATTTGCACAAAGATTTTAACAAATTAACCTTGTAGATGAATTAAATAATATCTCTAATACTTATAGGCGCTTTTTAGCAATTTTTGCAGCTTTGCTACGTGGGTAGAGTTTAATGAGATTTTTATAAAACTTTTTTGCTTCACTTTTTTGGCCAAGTCTCTCTAAAGAGATAGCAGTATGCAAAAGAAGTGTTGGCATATATGAAGATTTAGCATATATAGATGCACTCTTTTTATAGTGCTCAACTGCACATGCATAATCTTTTGTATAGTAGCAACTCTCTCCTATATAAAAATTGCTTGTAGCTGGTTTATATTTCTTTGCTGCAGCAGCTTCAAAATATTCAATTGCTTTTTGGTACTCTTTGTTTTTATAAGCTTTATGTGCCAGTGAGTAGAGCTTAGCACCACTTAGCGTTGATTTTTTCTTCTTATCCAACTTCGCATATATTTTTTGTAACTGCTCTTGTAGCTCACTCTTTGAAACATAGTTTGCACTGATATTATCTATTAAAGAGGAGAGCTCTTTGAGTACTTTTTTAATTTGAGAGAAATTCTCTTTTTGTATCGCTATTGAAGTGTTAAGATCTGCTTTAAGTGTATCAATCTCATTTTGGAGCATTTGCGTATTATCAGCTTTAAGCTTTTTTTTTAAATTATTGAGATTTTCATCGAGTCCTTCAACAATACTCTCAATCCCTGCAACTTTTTCAGTAAGAGTATTGACCTTCGTCTCGATATTATAGAGCCTTGATTTTATCGATTTTATATCGTTTCTGTTTTGCCAAATAGCTTTTTCTGTCTTTGTCAAACCATATGGAGAAGGATTATCGATATTCCCCGCTTCGAAGGCTGAAGGCTCTTGTGCCATAAGAGCCAAGCCTAAAGAAGAGAGTACAACTATTTTTTTCACTACTTTTCCTATGGAATGAGTTCAAATTCAACGCGTCGATTTTTTGCCCAGCACTCTTTTGTATGCTCTGTACAAACGGGATTGCTCTCTCCATAACTAATTACACTCAGACGTGTTGGATCCACACCTCTTGCAGCAAGTGCCTCTTTCACGCTTTTTGCTCTTTTAAGTCCCAATGCATAGTTATATTCATCACTTCCCCACTCATCACAGTTACCTTCCACTTTGATTTTGAACTCTTTTGCATCTTCAAGATTAAAAAGTTTTGCATCATACTCTACATTTGGTACTTGATCAGGGCGAATATTATATTTATCAAAATCAAAGTATATCTTTTTCGCTTCAGACTCAATCATCTTCATCTTTTTGAGTTTAGCTTCTTCACTGCTTTGCTCTTCCATTCCACCAATTGTTTTAATACCTTCACCCTCTTTTACCTCACTCGCTTGTGTAGTCTGGCGCTGTGTTTGAGGGGTTTCTATTTCTACACTCTTCTTTGCACAGCCAGTAAGTAGTAATGCTATGAAACTGAGAGAAACAAGGAGACCTCTTGTCATCTTTTATCCTTTTTATTTGATTTTTTTAATTTTATCAATAGTTTTCTTAATAGATTACTAATCACCAATCAATAGATTGAATTTTTCCTACATGGAGAGGATAGATGTAACTTTTATTGTATTTTAGTCGAATGAGTCCTAGTCCACTCTGCCTTCCGTACTCTTTTATAAAGAGAATTGTCTCTCCATCAGCAGAGAATCTTGGAAAGATATTCACTCCATTTGCTGTAAGTCTTCTAATATAATCACTTGTGGTAGAAGTGAGGTAAAGATTGAATGTATTAGAGCCAAAAGCGTTATCTGTTTCACGACTACTATAAACAACATAATCACCAAATGTAGAGCATGCACTATTATTTCTTCCGTGATAGACTACTCTTTCTACTGCCCGTGAACCTCTATTTTTTGCAAATATTGTTGGGTAGCCCAAGCGATCTGAAACAAAAACTACTCTTTGCTCATTTTCTACATAGTTTCCATTCACATCTATACCAGGATATGTAGTTATGCGGTTGAGTGTTTTTGTCCATGTATCATACTCATATATATCTGGCTGCATCTGCGGCGCCATAGTAAGAAGCAATTTTCTTCCATCTTCGCTCACATCTGAGCACACAAGCATTCCTTCTGACTGCAATATTTTTTGCTGTGTACCTTTATAAATATCAACAAGATAAAGTGTAGGTTTATCCCCAATTTTTGTGTAATAAAATCTTCTTTGTTCTTTGTCTGCCCATTTTGGGAAAAGATTGAGGCCACCATGTACAACCACTTTTTGATATGTTAATGTATAATCACTAATGACAATATCTGCGTGTTTTGGCTTTGTATATTTTGCAAACACTACAAAGCTTTTAAGAAAACTCACATCAGGAAAGTGCAAGGCATTATTGAGATCATAAATAATTTTGTGCGCCAAAAAAGGAAAACGATCTTTGTCACTAATGCGATAGAGTTTTGCAAGAATAGTATTTCCATCCTTTATTGAAAATATCTTTGCTTCCGCATTGAGTTTTCCAAAATCATCAAAAAAGAGCCGATAGCGTAAAAGATAGTCTTTGCTTTTATATTTTACATAATCGATACTACTGTCCATACTAGCAAGGTTTCTCTTTTGATCTACATTAAAATGTGCTGTTACTTCTAAATCACCTATTAAAAGTCTGAAAAATTTCCTATCAATATTGCCATCAACATCGAGAGTAGCATCTTCAATAGCGATTTTTGGTTTTGATCCTACATCTTTGACAATTTCAAGGGTCATATCTGCAGCAAATAGTGTCACAGCTAATACAAAGACAATCAATACTCTTTTCATCTATATCCTCATCTCAATTTTTTGTTTATTCTAACACATTAATGTTAATTTTTATTACTCTTTAGCTTCAAAGTAGACAATAAACTCTTTAGGCCTATCAGGTAGTGGAAAGCGCTGCATTTGCATACGTTGGAGATAGTCATCTAGTTCAGCATTGAAAATCTCATTTTGCCCATACTGTAACACCTCATAGGTAAACCTTCCATTTCTATCAATAAAAATTTTTACCTTTGCTCTATTTCCTGCGCTAAGCTGTGAAGGCATCCAGTATGTATAGAGGATCTTATAAAGCTTTTCAAGATAGGGATCTTTCTCTCCACTTATAGATTTTATCGATTTTTTAGAAGCAAGCTGTATATCTTGAAGCTTGAGTTTTTTGAGTAATTTTTGAGCTTTTTTACCACTTTTACCTTTGTATTTACTCGGTGTAGATGCACGCTTATGAACTGTAGCTCTCTTCTTAGCAAGTTTTTTTGTATTGAGCGATGCAAAGAGATCTTCGATTTTTGGTGTGGGCTTTGGTGCTGGAGAGCCTTTTGCTTGTTTTTTTTTGGGTGCGGCTTTGGGTGCTACTTTTTTTATAGGTACTACTTTTTTTGTATCTCTCTTCTCTTCAATCATCACATCAATTGCTTGTGCCTTGATAGCAATTTTTTTTGGTGCTTCATGCTCAAAAAAGTAATCAAGGAAAAAAAAGAGAACTGCTCCATAGAGAATGACTGTAACAATGAAGGCTATTAGTTTAAAGAGGTTTTTATCCATTGGTAATCAAAGATACTTTCGAAAATCCAGCCTCTTTGATAGTTTTAAGAATATACATCACATCTCCATAAGAGAGTGACTTATCCGCACTTATATAGATTGGCATATCTTTTGAAAATGGTTGGGAATACATAATAAAACTATCAGCAAAATTTTTATAAGTAAAATGTTGGTTCCCTATGGAAATAACTCTATTTTTATTAATTTTTATCTGGATACTTTTTTGCTTTTTATAATTTTTAGTTTTTGATCCTTGAGGAAGATTTATATCCTCTTGATAAACGATGGCAGGAGTAGCTACCATTAAAATCGCTAATAGTACAAGCATTACATCGACAAGCGGTGTAATATTTAGCTCAGGTTTCTCATCCCAATCAAACATCCTCACCTGCCAGCCAAAATATCTATTTGCATTTTTACATAAGAGACAAATGCATACGCTTTTCTTTTGAGTATCAAATGGTAAGTGTAAGCAAATACAGCCACGAAGATCCCTGCTGCAGTAGCTACTAAAGCTTCACCAATTGAAGCAGAAATAGTGGAGATACTCGCTTTGGTTGAGCCCATTATATAAAATGTTTCCAAAATAGAAACAACAGTTCCAAAAAGCCCTATAAAAGGAGAGGTAGAAGCAGCTATCGAGAGAAAAGTCAATCCTGCTGTACTCTCCTGCGTTGCTTTTGTAATACAAAAATCATTTTTGTTAGGAGTAAATTTCCCTCCTGCATAACACTGTTTTAAAAAAGAGTTCATTGCAGGTACTTTGTTCCCCATCTCTACAGTTTCTAGGGAAAATTTTTCACGACGTATAAGCAAACTAAGATAGAGGTACCGATAGAAAAATACCCAATTAACGAGTAAGAAGTATAACGATAGCACGCCAAGGACGGCTATCGTGATAGAGTTGCTCTTATCGAGATAACTCAAAAGAAGGTCAAGCTGTTTCATAATCTTTACTAAATAATTTTTGCCGCTTTTTCTATACGTGCCTCTACAGTAGCTAAAGCAGCTTTATTTTCACTCGCTTTTTCAATAAGTTCTTTTGCCTCTTCAATTTTCTTCGCAATTTCGCTCTCTGTAGCGCCTGCTAAAGGAATCGCTCCTTCAACAAGAGCTACTGCCTTATGTTCATCTACTTTAACATGTCCCCAGTTGATGACAATAGACTCTTTCTTGCCATCTGGAAGCTCTATTTCTATTACACCAGGCTTGAGAAGCGAAAGTAAAGAGGCATGTTTTGGCAATACGCCAAACTCACCCTCTTCTCCTGGAAAAGTTACGCTCTTAACATCTTGATCAAATATCAGACCTTCAGGCGTAACTATCTCTAATCTCAATGTATCCATTCACTTCCTTTTTCACGAAGAGTTACTTCGCTTATGATTTTGCTTTAAGTTTCTCAGCCTTTTCAAGTGCTTCGTCTATATTACCAACCATATAGAATGCAGCTTCTGGTAAATCATCATATTTACCCTCAAGCAACCCTTTAAAACCTTCAATAGTCTCTTGAAGAGTCACATAGCGACCAGGACTTCCTGTGAAAACCTCAGCAACAAAGAATGGCTGAGACAAAAATCTCTCAATTTTTCTCGCTCTTTCAACAATGAGTTTATCCTCTTCTGAAAGCTCGTCCATACCAAGAATAGCAATAATGTCTTGCAAATCTTTATATTTTTGCAATACTGCTTGCACACCACGTGCTACATTGTAGTGCTCTTCCCCAATGATATTTTTATCAAGCATTCTTGATGTAGAATCGAGTGGATCCACAGCAGGATAGATACCTTTTTCTGCAATTCTACGGTTAAGAACGGTTGTCGCATCAAGGTGTGCAAAAACAGATGCAGGAGCTGGGTCGGTCAAGTCATCTGCTGGAACGTACACAGCCTGGATAGAGGTAATTGATCCTTTTTTCGTAGATGTAATACGCTCTTGCAATCTTCCCATTTCGCTTGCAAGTGTTGGCTGATAACCCACCGCAGATGGAATACGTCCAAGAAGTGCTGACATCTCTGCACCAGCCTGCGCATATCTAAAAATATTGTCGATAAACATCAAAACATCAAGTCCCATTTCATCACGGAAATATTCCGCCATTGTAAGACCAGTAAGAGCGATTCTGTTTCTTGCTCCAGGAGGCTCGTTCATCTGACCATAGCACAGTGCAACTTTATCCAAAACATTTGATTCTTTCATTTCGTAATAGAGGTCATTTCCCTCTCTCGTTCTCTCACCAACACCTGCGAAAACTGAGTAACCAGAGTGTTTGAAAGCAACGTTGTGGATAAGCTCCATAATAATAACTGTCTTACCAACACCTGCACCACCAAAGAGACCTGTCTTACCACCTTTTTTATAAGGAGCCAAAAGGTCTACAACTTTAATACCAGTTTCAAAGATCTCTTCTTTTGTACTTTGCTCTTCAAATTCTGGTGCACTTCTATGAATTGACCAGTAAGTTTTTGCTTGGAGAGGCTCTCCCTCATCAATAGTTTCACCGATAACATTGAAAATTCTTCCAAGCACCTCTTCACCGACTGGCACTTTTATAGGACCACCTGTAGCTTCAACTTCTTGACCACGGACAAGCCCATCAGTCATATCCATTGCAATAGTTCTTACACGGTTGTCTCCCAAGTGCGCAGCAACTTCCAATACAAGTCTTTTACTTGTACCTTCAACTTCTAAAGTAAGTTCAAGTGCTTCATTGATTGCTGGAAGATAATCCTCAAAGTCCACGTCAACAACGGGACCCATAACTTGGATAATTTTTCCCTTTTTATTAGACATTACCTTTCTCCTTTTTTATTTCATTGCTTCCATACCACTGATAATTTCAGTCAACTCAGTAGTAATAGATTCTTGTCTTGCCTTATTGTACGAAATAGTAAGTGATTCAACCATCTCTTTAGCATTTTTCGTCGCTGCATCCATAGCTTGCATTCTCGCACTATGCTCTGCAGCTAATGAGTCTATCAATGCAAAATAGATATTAAACTCATTATATTTATTAATGAGCGATTCCAATACCTTTTCACCTTCATCTGGCTCAAGTTCTAATTGCGAAGAGATCTCTTTTTCTTCAAAGCCTTTGATATCAATAGGAAGCAGATTAACTACTTTGATCTCTTGCGTAATCATGTTTTTGTACCCATTGTGTACAAGAACAACTTTATCAACTTTACCATCAAGATAATCTTCGACACTTCTTTTGATAAATTCTGCTGCTTTTTTATATTCAGGTGCAGAGCTAAGTCCCACAACAGTGTCAGTTAGTTCATACCCTTGGAATTTGAAGAACTCTATTCCTTTTTTACCAATCGCTCGAAGTCTCACTTTTGCACCGCTTCTTGTATACTCTTCAATGAGACTACGTACAGTTTTTATCGTTTGGTAATTGAACCCACCACACAAACCTTTGTCTGCTGTTACAAATATGATATCTACAACACCTACAACTTCAGGCTCTTCGAAATAGCGCCCTTTTACACCACCTACTTTATACTTATTAATAGAGGATGCAATTTCTGCCAAAGTATCATTGATAGCATTTTCAAAGTATTTACTTCTTTTTGCAACCTCTTCTGCTCGTCGCAATTTTGCGGTAGAGACAAGCTTCATTGCCCTCGTAGTCTTTTGGGTGTTCTTGACACTACCAATCTTTCTTTTTATATCTTTTAGATTTGCCATTTTTTATCCTTATTCGGCACTAAAGCTCGCTTTAAACTCTTCTATCGCTTTATTGAGCAACTCTTTGATCTCATCATCAAGTGCTTTTCTCTCACGAATAAGTTCAAAGATTTGTGGATATTTTGCTTCTATAAAGCTATAAAGCTCATACTCAAATTTATTAATTGCACTCACTGGAATATCATCTAAGAAACCATTAGCTCCAGCATAGATTATAGTTACCTGTCTTTCAACTGGAAGTGGTGAATATGGCGGTTGTTTGAGAATTTCAACCATTCTTTGACCACGCTCAAGCTGCTTACGGCTTGCTTCATCAAGATCACTTGCAAATTGTGCGAAAGCCTCAAGTTCTCGATATTGGGCAAGATCGAGTCTGAGCGTACCAGCAACCTGTTTCATAGCCTTGATTTGTGCAGCCCCACCAACACGAGATACAGAGATACCTACGTTGATTGCAGGTCTAATACCAGCATTAAAAAGATCAGATTCTAAGAATATCTGGCCATCTGTGATAGAGATAACGTTTGTTGGAATATATGCAGAAACATCCCCTGCTTGTGTTTCAATAATTGGCAGTGCTGTCAAACTTCCTGCACCAAGCTTATCGTTAAGCTTCGCTGCACGCTCAAGTAGTCTTGAGTGAAGATAGAAAACATCACCAGGATATGCCTCACGGCCAGGAGGACGTCGAAGAATCAAAGACATTTCACGATATGCAACTGCGTGTTTGCTAAGATCATCATAGACAATGAGTGCATGCTTTGCATTGTCTCTAAAATACTCTCCAATAGTAACACCAGTATATGGAGCTAAAAATTGGAGTGCTGCTGGCTCACTTGCTCCTGCATTGACAACAATTGTATAGTCCATAGCACCATGTTCTTCAAGTTTTCTTACCACTTGTGCTACAGTAGACTGCTTCTGTCCTACAGCAACATAAATACAAACAACTCCCTGTCCTTTTTGGTTGATGATCGTATCTATAGCAACTGTAGTTTTACCTGTTTGTCTATCACCAATAATGAGCTCCCTTTGGCCTCTACCGATGGGCACAAGTGCGTCAATCGCCTTAATACCTGTTTGTAACGGCTCATGTACTGATTTTCTTGCCATAATGCCAGGAGCTTTCTCTTCTACATAGCGATACTCTTTCGCTTCAATTGGCCCTTTTCCATCAATTGGCTCACCAATAGCATTAATTACTCTTCCTACAAGTTCTTCACCAACAGGAACTTTCAGAAGCTGTCCAAGTCTCTTGACACTGCTTCCTTCTCTGATTCCTTCACCCTTACCAAGGACAACAACCCCTACATCACTCTCTTCGAGGTTAAGTGCCATCCCTTTATCACCGTTTTCAAACTCAAGCATCTCTCCTGCCATTGCATTGTTAAGACCATAAACTTTAGCAACACCATCGGCAAAAGAGATAACTTTCCCTGTCTCCTCTACATCAATTTTAAGTTCAAAATCCTCTATCCTCTCTTTAATGATAGAGCTAATTTCATCTGCTTGCAATTTTTGTGCCACACTGACTCCTTTCTATATTGCTTTTAATATATTATCTATAAGCTGTTTTTTGATTTTTGATTTGGAAAACTCAATCTCGATACCAATAGTATCAACTTCCACTTTAATCCCATCATACTTTTGAGGAGCTTGAGTGAGTTTAATCTCTGCGCCCAAGCGGTTTGCCAATGCTTTTTCAATCTCCTCAATCTCTTCGCTACTCAAATCAAACTCACTAAATACTTTTCCTTCAAAACTCTTTTGCATGAAAGCCAATTGACTTTTAAGCTCTTTTGCCAACAATGGAATCAAAGAGAGTCTTCTTTTTGCAGCAAGCACTCTCATTAAGTTGACAAATTTTACATTTGGATTTTCGAGTCCACCTATGAGGAGCTCCAATTTCTCATCACTTTTGATTTCGGGAGATATAATAATCTCTTTTATTTTCCAATCTTTAAAGAGCGAGGCCATTGCTTCAAGATATCGCTCTATCTCTTTCAACTCATCAAGCTGTGCACTCTCAATAAGTGCTTTTACATATCTTTTGGCTATCAACTCTTCCATGTTATGCCACCTTTTTTACTATCAAATTGACAAATTTCTGCTTGTCAAGCTCCAAAGTTTTATCTTCAAAAAGCTCTTCAAGAACCTCTTGCGTGATCTTACGTACTCTTTTTCTACGTTCAAGCTCCATATTCTCTTCGAAACTCTTTTCGAGTAGAGCGATCTCTTGCTGAGCATGCTCTTTAAGCTCTTTTGTCATTATTTCAATCTCTTTTTTTGTTGTCTCTAAAATCTCTTGAGCCAACTCTTTAGCTTTTATCACCTCTTCTTGCGCTTTTTCTTTATCCTCTTTTGCCCTCTTGAGTTTTGTCTGCACCTCTTCTAACTGCATAGCAATAGAAGCACTCCTGTTTTTAAAAAAGCTTTTTACAGGCTCAGCTATGAGATAGTAAAGGATTGCAGCAAATATTAAGAAGTTAACGGTACGGGGAACAATATCTGTATGGTGAGCCCCTTCGCCAGCCATAGCCAATCCTGCTCCTAAAAGTAGCAGGGAAACGATTTTTAGATTCACTCCCTCTCCTTTTACAACGTATTAAATTTTGCTTTAAGTGCCTCTTTAAATAGTGGCATTTGGGAAATCAATGTACTACGTACACTCTCTTCCTCTTTTTTGATCTCTTCCATGAGAGCTTCTTTACGATTCTCTAGTTCCGCTTTTTTTGCTTCCACCATTTTGGAAACTTCAGCTCTTACCTCTTCAATCGCCTCTTTTTTCATTGATGAGGCTTGTGCTTTGGCATCAGCAATAATTGCTTTTGCCTCTTCTAATAGTTTTTCCGAGCCCTCTTCATTACTATTCGCATTTTCCAGGTCTCTGCGGATGCTCTCTTCGCGCTGTGTCATAAACGTCAACAGTGGACGATACAGCATACTATTGAGCAAAAACACAAGAGCGAGAAAAACAATAGCTGTAAGCAGCACAAGGCCGATATTGATATCTAGCATACCTCTCCCTTTCAAAAATTTGATTGGATTTTATCATAGAGATCTATATAAAAAGTTTAAACCAAAAACATTTTTATAAGAAATATTGCATAAACTTATCCACATCCTCTTGTGAAACAAACTCTAAAACAACTCTATTTTTGGAAGTCTTTACTCTAAAACCGCTCTTTCTTAGATGCTTTTTGAGCTCTTGAAAATCTAGTTCACTAATTTTAACGTTATCACTTTTAGTAACATTTTTTTTCTTCTTTTGAGCCAATTTCTCTGCTTCACGTACGCTAAGTTTTTGTCCGATTATAGAGTCCACGAGAACTTTTTGATCTTTTTCATCAAGTCCAACTAAGATTTTAGCGTGTCCAGCACTAATTTTATCTTTTTCTAAAGCCTCTTTTGCATAGGTTCCAAGACTTAAAAGCCGTAATGTATTGGTGATGTGAACTCTGCTCTTTTTTACTATATCTGCCAACTCTTCATGCGTAATACCATACTCTTCTAATAGCTCTTTGTATGCATACGCAAGCTCTAAGGGGTGGAGATTTTCTCGTTGAATATTTTCAATAAGTGCAAACTCTCTGTAGCGATTCTTATCAATTTTTGCAACGACCGCCTTAATTTTCTCAAAGCCTGCTAGCTTGCATGCTCGTAAGCGCCTCTCACCTGCTATGAGCATATATCCATCAAGATCCTCTATCACTACGATTGGCTGTAAAAGTCCATGTTCACCTATAGAAGAAGCTAATTCTTGCAGTGAATCCTCATCAAACTTTCTTCTTGGCTGGTAAGGATTCTTTCTAATCTCATCAATAGCAATCTCTACAACTTCGCTTTGGGGAACCTCTTTTTCGTATGCTTCTGCCACCTCTCCAAGTATTGCACCAAGTCCTCTACCAAGACTCTTCTTTTTAGCCATGTACACTATCCAGAATAATTTTTGCTAGAGATTGGTATGCAACAGCTCCCGTAGAGTTTTTATCATATTCAATAACAGGCTTCCCAAAACTTGGGCTCTCAGCAAGTTTGACATTTCTTGGAATAACAATATAACTTGCACTCTCTTTATCCCGAAATAGCTTATCATTAAAATGATGAGTAAGATCTGCTAAAACCTGTTTTGAAAGATTGTTTTGTCTACTAAACATCGTAGGTAAAAACCCTTTGATCTTCAATCGAGGGTTAATGGTTTTGCGTATAAGTCTAATAGTGTTCAGTAGCTGTGCAAGTCCTTCGAGGGCAAAGAATTCACACTGAATAGGAATTATTACTGAGTGAGCAGCACTGAGTGCATTGATCGTCATAGGACCCAAAGCCGGGGGTGAATCGATAATAACATAATCATACTCTAACTCAACCTCTGTAATTGCTTCTTTAAGCATCAATTCACGTTTTTTCTCACTTATATAGTACTCTTTTTCTATTCCTACAAGACCTATATTTGATGGTGCTAGAAAGAGATTTTTTACATCTGTTTTGAGAATAATTTGAGAAAGCTTTTTTGAGCCTATCATCACATGGTAGATATTAAATTCATAATCGTTACGGCTATACCCTAGGCTCGTAGTCGCATTTGCCTGAGGATCGGCATCGATGAGTAAAACACTTTTTCCCTCTTTTGCTAAAGAGGCAGCCAGATTGACGGCTGTTGTGGTTTTACCAACACCACCTTTTTGATTTGCTATTGCTATTATCTCTTTCATCGTAGGCTATATATCCTTTCGCCATTTATCACAAGCGCACCATCATCGGCTAATCGAGCATTTTTTAGATCTATTTCTTGCCCCTTGTAATGGGTAATAAACTCTTTGCTTTTATAAAATTCTAGCGCAAATTTTCTAAAAATTTCCTTCCATGAAATTTGTCGTTTTATGAGGGAAAAATACTCCTCTAAAACTTTCTTTTCCTCTATTTGCAAAGAGACCTTCTCAAACATAGGTGGAGCTTGCTTTGTATTGATTCCAATACCACTAACAAATATATCACCAACTTTATTAGTTACACAGCCACCACACTTTTTTTTACCAATATAAAAATCGTTTGGCCATTTTAGCCAAATCCGTGCATCATATTTGCAAAGTATCTCTTTAAATAGAAATGAAAAATAGAGCGAAACTGATTCAAGAGGTAAATCTTGAGGCAAACTCTTTTGATAAAGAGCAAAAGAGAAGAACATATTTCCCTCTAATCCGATCCATCTGTTATTGCGACTACCTATACCATCTGTTTGCTTATTTGTATAATAACAAATAGGTGGAGTTATCTTTTGCTGACGTATATCATCAAGAACTCTTTTTTGTGTTGAATCAATACTCTCAAAATAGCGTATCTCCAATACCTATCCTTTGTCCTCTAATATATGCCACTGCATCCATCTCTTTTTTCGACGGTGGTTGTACCCGCTCTACTTTAAGTGATCCTTTCTCACACCCTACAACTATAAAATCTTTCTCAACTGCCAAAATCTCTCCCGCTCTATGTTCTCCCTCTTTTGTAACAAGAGCAATTTTTTTGAGTTTCAAGCCATTTGGCAAAAATATACCGGGCCACACGATAAATGCTCTATATTTGTTGTAAGTAGTTACTGCATCATCCAAAGTTACTTCACCATCACTCTTTTTTATTTTTTTACAGTAACTTGCATCCACATTAAATTGTGGCAAAGGTTTAATTTTCTTAAATCTTTCTAACACAAGTGGTGTCAAATTGGCAGCTATTTGTGCAAGTTTAGCAAAAAGTGTTATTGCAGTATCATCTTCTAAAATCTCGCATACATCATAAGCGAGTATATCCCCAGTATCAAGTCCTTCACCCATAAGCATTGCCGTTACACCAGTTATCGTGTCTCCTTCTAGAAGTGCTTGTTGAATAGGACTAGCACCACGATATCGTGGAAGCAAAGAAGCATGCAGATTTATCGATGGGGCTATTGATAAGATCTTCTTTGGCAGTAGCATCCCATACGCAGCTACAACAATGAAGTCCGGCTTAAATGATGCAATTTGCTCAATTACCTTTTGGTCTTTGAGCGTAGGGGGTTGTAAAAGAGGAATATCTAATCCCTGTTCTAAAACAAAACGCTTAATATGTGGTGGCGTGAGAACCTGCTTGCGTCCCACTGGTTTATCTGGCTGCGTCACGAGTGCAACAATATCAAATTTTCCAAGCAAACCCTCTAAAATCTTTGTAGCATAATCGGGGGTTCCCATAAAAACTATGCGCATGTTATCCCTTTGTGACTAAGTTCTTTACCTGCAATATTTTCTAACAAAATGGTAGCGTAGCTTCCTTTTGGTAAAGTAAATTGCAGTGTGACACGAGAACCCTCTTTCTGTACTTGTAGATCTTTTGGATAAAAGAGTGCAGGCCGTCTTCCACCACGAAATGGAAGATCTGCATCGTATCTCTTTTCAATCTCTCTTGCCTTGGCACGAGCACGAAAAGCTCCTTTGCCAGGTAAAAGGCCAGTTACTATCCATGAAGGATCTTCTATAACCTCTTTTGGTGTGAAAAATTTTTCATCTTTTTGATAAACATCACCAGGTAATTTGAGAAATCCCTTTTTACTGATGCTTACTCTATGTTGCAGCCATCTATTAAAAAGATCGCTTTGATAAATACTTCCAAGAAGTTTCTGAACTCTTTTGTTTTTCGTAAAGTAGTCCTCTTCAATAAACTCTTTTGCTTTTTGCAAGCCATCTCTTCCAAAACGCTGATATCCAAAATAGTTTGGCACACCTACTTTTATAATTTTTTGCAAAATTGCTTGCAGTTTGTCAAACTCTTTTACATTGTATATATTGATTGCAAATCTATTTCCAAGTAAATCGCCCATTTTTAAGGGTTTATTGGATTTTTGGATAGAGAGTATAGAGATTTTTGCGTGGCGAAACTTTTTAAGTGCCTTATAATGACGCTCATCTAAACTGATATACTGTATTGTCGTTGCGTTTTTATCCTTGAGTCCAGCATAACCTATTTTAGTTTGAAAATAGTGAGAAAAGATATCAAGAAGTTGCCATGTCGATAGGTTCTCTTTCTTGATTTTTATAATGAGACATCTACCTCTATCGCCAAAGGGACGTAAAGGAATCTCCTCCACAAAAAAGTCTTGAGAGTTTTGCAAAAAACGAAATGGAGTATGAGATCTTACTAAGTATTGTCGCATGGTATGAAAAGTGTCCCGCCTCTATGTACATTTTCAAGAAGAAAACTCTTAGCATCACTCAGATCAAAACCACTCCCTAAAAACATCTTTTTACCACGCTCAAGCAGAAATTGTGCAGCTTTGAGTTTTGTGACTATTCCGCCGGTTGCAAAAGAGTAGGTTGGATTGCATTCAGTTTCAAGAAGCTCTTGAGGGATAGTTTCAACAATCTTGAGTAGTTTTGCATCTTCATACTTATTAGGATCTTTATCATAGAGCCCATCGATATCTGTGAGAATTACGAGCATATCAGCATCAAAATAGTAAGCCACATGAGCTGAAAGTTGATCATTATCACCAAACACAAGCTCTTCTGTTGCTGTAACATCGTTTTCATTGATAATAGGAATTACTTTTTTCTGCAATAAAACCTCAATAGCATTTTTTGCATGGGCGGTACGCTTGCGACTATCAAAATCATCAGCACTTAAGAGTACTTGAGCTACATTGATACCATGCTTTTCAAACTTTTTTTGGTAGCTACGCATCAATAGAGGCTGACCAATGGCTGCTAAAGCCTGTTTGTTGGCAATATCGCTTTTATCTAACCGTATCTTTGTATATCCAGCTGCCACTGCACCACTACTTACCAAAATAATCTCATAACGCTCATGAAGCATACTTAAAAATTCCACAAGATTTGCCATACGCTCTTTTGCTAAGCGATTGTTTTCAGTCAGAACTGCACTGCCAACTTTAATGACTATTCTCTTCACTACGTGCCTTTTTAACAAGATCATAGAGGGCATATTTGAGCGGTTCAATATTGATTTTTGCTACTGCTGATATTGGAAAAACAAAAAAGGGATTTTGTCTTTCATACATATCGAGATCTTGTACAAAAAATCTGTATCTTTCATCAAGACCATATCTATTTTGCTCTGAAGCAGATAGATGAAGTGCATCAAGAAAAGATGCTATTTTCTCATTGGCTTCATCTACTTCAAATGCATCCACTTTTGTGAGTGCAATAGCATAATCTCTTTGCGAAAGCTTCTTACTAAAACTTGCTAACTCTTTTTTTAGCGTTTTAAACTGCATAATTGGATCGCGATAACTTGCAATGTCTATCATAAAAAGGAGTGATTTTGTGCGCTCAATATGCTTTAGAAATTGCAGCCCCAGTCCCTTGCCTTCACTAGCCCCTCCAATGATACCTGGAATATCAGCCATTACAAAACTCTCAAATTCACTCACTCTTACTACACCTAGTTTTGGTGTTAATGTCGTAAACTCATAATTGGCTATCTCTGGCTTTGCATTAGAAATGGTGGCTATGAGGGTCGATTTTCCAACATTTGGAAAACCTACAAGTCCTACATCAGCTATGAGTTTGAGCTCAAGGCGAATCTGCATACTTTTTCCAGGAAGTCCAGGCTGCGCATAGGTAGGACGCTGGTTGGAAGCTGATTTAAAGTGCCAGTTCCCTTTGCCTCCCTTTCCTCCTTGCAAGAAGAGTACCTTCTGCCCATCTTCTGTGAGATCTAACAGTAGCTCTCCACTTGCTGCATCAATAACCTGTGTACCAGGAGGAACTATGAGGATGAGATCTTCACCCTTTTTCCCATGTTTTTTTCTTCCCTCTCCCGGTTTTCCATTGCCAGCTTTGAGGATTTTTTTCCCTTTGTAGTGCGCAAGTGTATGGGTATTTTTGTCTACCACAAAATAGACATCGCCGCCATCACCACCATCACCTCCATCTGGCCCACCTTTTGGGACAAACTTTTCTCTACGAAAACTCACAGCTCCTGCACCACCTTTGCCAGAATGGACAGTTAGCTCTACACTGTCGATAAACATCACTGTTCCTTGATTAGTAATTGGGAATTGGGAATTAGGGAGTATGAAAGGGGATAGGAATCAGGAATTAGAAACACCAATTCCTAATTCCAAATTCCTAATTACTAGACTTTTGGGCAATGCCCAAAAGTATTATTCAGCAGGATATACGGATACTTTTTGTCTTGTTTTCTCGTATCTTTCGAATTTAACGTAGCCATCAACCAAAGCAAAGATAGTATGATCTTTACCAAGTCCTACATTGTTTCCAGGATGGATTTTTGTTCCTCTTTGTCTGATGATTATATTTCCAGCACGAACAAACTCTCCACCAAATTTTTTCACACCTAGTCTACGTCCCGCACTATCACGGTTATTCTGTGTACTACCCTGACCTTTCTTGTGAGCCATATCTTCTCCTTATGCGTTAATAGCTGTAATTTTTACTCGTGTAAAATCGCGTCTAAACCCTCTTTTAACTTTAGAGTCTTTTCTTCTTCTCTTTTTAAAGATAATTACCTTTTTGCCTCTACCTTCATTGATAACTTCACCCTCAACAACAGCACCCTCAACAAAAGGAGATCCAATTTTAAGTTCACCGTTGTCTACAGCCAAAACCTCTTTAAATTCTATTTTCGTTTTTGGCTCAAGTCCCATTTTATCAAGAAGAAGAACATCGCCCTCTTGTACTTTATACTGTTTTCCACCATTTTTTATAATCGCATACATCCTACTCATCCTTAGCCTAAACTTTTTGGTTCGCAATATTAGCAAAATTAGCTTTAAGAGAAGTTTAAACTTTTGCTATAGCATCTATCTCTACAAGTGCACCTTTTGGCAATGATTTTACCGCTACAGTACTACGTGCAGGCTTATGTATACCAAAATAGCTCTCATATATTGCATTCACTTTGCTAAAATCCTCCATGTTTGCCAAAAAGATGGTAGTTTTCACCACATTTCCCAAATCTGCACCAGCAGCTTGCAATACATGGCGTAAATTTGTAAGCACTTGATGAGTTTGCATCTCTACATCTTGCGAAAGCAGATTCTCATCACCATCTGGTTTGAGAGCAATCTGCCCTGAAGTAAAAATAAGTTCACCTATCTTTACTGCTTGCGAATAGGGACCAATTGCTGCAGGTGCATTAGCAGTAGTGATCAATTCCATACTCTTTCCTTTTGTTTTTTTGCAAAATCATAAGAAAAAAAGACTTTAAACTTTATAAAAATAACCTTACTATATTGTAGTTTATACATCATAAGAAGGATATAAATAAAATTAATAGACAATATGCTACAATGTACAAAATTCATCAAAAAGGATTGCCTATGCAACAACTCATCGATCTTCTCAATAGCATAAAACTTCCTATCGAAATACCGCTGTTACTACACTCTCCTGTAGTACATTTTGCTATAGCAATTCCTGTAATTGCTCTTCTTCTTGAAATTACAAATATTTTCATCAAAAGGCGCTGCGTAGGAGTTATCTCTTCACTTCTTCTCCTTTTAGCGGTTATTGTCTACTTTGCTGCATTTTTTACTGGTAAAACTGATGGAAGTGAAGCAAAATCACTTCTTTCAGCAGATGGCAAAGAGGAGCTTGAAGCACATAAACTCCTTGGTACCTATCTTGTATTAGGAGTCTCTGTACTTTTTATTCTCAAACTCATCTTTGCTGCAATGAGTAGCAGAGCGGCTAAAATAATCTTTACACTCATTTTAGCTGCATTTGTTGGCTTTGCACTCAAACAGGGTAAAGATGGTGGAGAACTCGTATTCAAATATGGAGCTAATGTACAAGCAGTCAGTGCAATGGATGATAAAATTATGGAACTTGAAGAGGAACTTGATAGCTGTAAAAATGAACTCGAAACGTGCAAGACAAAAAAACAGGAACCAACAGTAGTTACTCCGCAAGCAACACAAAGTAGCGCTCCTCAAACTTCAAGCAGCAGTGAAGAAGCAGCAAGTAGCGAAGCGTCTCAAGAGAGCGAAGAAGAAGTAGAAGTGAGTGTAAGCTCTATAACTACGACTTCGCAAGAGAGCTCACAAGAAGTGAGCAGTAGCTCAAATAGTGAAGCAACTATTCAAGAAGAGGTATTAGAGCAGATAAAAGGTGCAGCAAGTGGTGCAGCACAAAAAGTAGAAAATGCAATACATCAAAAATCAGAAGAGACTCATGCCCCTTCAACCGAAGAGCCTCAAACTCCCCATGAATAAACAGACGCCTCTTAAGGCGTTTGTTAAAAACTTTCTATTACTTCTAAGAATACACGATAAAGATTTACTACTTCATCTTTATGGACTCTCTCATTAGGTGCATGAATGGTATCATTTTTTACACCAAACTCTATAGTTTTCACTCCATATTCAGCCAAAAATCTCGCATCACTTGTTCCACCTGCAGTTGAGTGTTTTGGTGTTATACCTATAACTTTTTGAATCGCTTTGTCTATAAGCTTAACAATTTTAGAATCTGGATCTGTAATAAAAGGCTTGGCGCTCTGAGAAAGCTGTAATGAGTAGTTCATACCATCAAAATATTTATGTACAAAACGCTCAATATCTTGCATCGTGGTTTTTGTATTGTTGCGCACATTAAACATCATTTTGAGTTTTCCAGGAGTAACATTAGTCACTTCCATTCCGGCTCTGATATCTGTAATCACAAATTTGCTCGGTGCAAAAAACTCATCCCCCTCATCAAGATCAACTCCTGCCATATGAGTAAGAACTTGTGCTACTTTATGAATGGGATTGATAGCTTTTTCTGGATAGGCTGCATGTCCCTGTTTTCCTATTTTTTCAATCACACCATTGATAGAGCCTCTTCTACCGATTTTAATGGCATCTCCAAACTCTTTTTCACAAGTTGGCTCAGCTACAATCGCATAGTTTGGAATCATTCCCATCCGTTTAAGCTCTTGCAGGGCATAGCGTGTTCCCCATTTTGCATCTCCTTCTTCATCACTTGTGAGAAGTAGTGAAAGTGTTCCATTAAACTCTTTTGTCTCTTTGGCAGCCTGTACAAAAGCTGCCACTCCACTCTTCATATCCTGCGCACCCCTTGCATAGATATAGCCATCTTTTTCTATCGGCTCAAAAGGATCGCTGTTCCATCCTTCACCAGGAGGAACTACATCCACATGCCCTGCGAAGCATAGATGATCCCCTTCATCAAACTTTTTGTACAAAAAGAGATTCTTTACTCCCTCTTTATTGAACCAAAGCGCTTCGTAATCTTCTAAATACTCTTTAATAAATTCCAAACTTCCAGCATCATCGGGTGTAATACTTGGAAACGAGAGCAGTTTTTTAAATAGATCTATTATTTCCATTTGTCTCCCTAAAATTTTTGATCATACACAGATAATCTGCTAAATTTTCAAATCTATGATTTCCTCCATACTCTACAATTCGCCGCTGATTTGCATATTTTTTCACTGCTTCAGTGTAATCTAACACCTCATCACCTGTTTGCAAAAGAACCAAAAAGAGGTGTTTTTGCAAATTTTTGGTATCAAACTCCAAAAGTTCACGCAAATACTCTTGCTTCCACACAAACTCCATTTCATCACAAAAACGCTTTTGCAACCCTACATATGGCTTAAGTGAGTGGTATGGTCTTGTAGAAGGATTAATAAGAACAGCTTTAATAGAGTATTTTTGCGCTAAATAAGTAGCATAATATCCACCCAAAGAGGATCCAACAAGAAGATCTATATTTTTTTGCGCTATCACTTTTTCAAGCTGAGAAATCGCTTTTTTTGGAGAAATTGCAAGATCTGGTGCTTCTACATCACCAAAAAACTCCTGCAATAACTTCGATTTATTCCCCCATCCACAACTTTTAAACCCGTGAATATAGAGTAACATTATGGATGCTCATAAAAGAGATATTGCGTTGCATAGTCACTAAACTCAAAATAGATCTTTTTGCGTTTTTCCTCTTTTTGCAAAACACCATCAAGATTCAGATCCATATAACCATAACCGTAGCGATATGGTCTTGGACGATTATCATCAGTACCATAAGCAGTAGAAATCTTATCAATGCCCATAATTCTTTTTATAACTTTTCCCCCGCTATAGATTTCCAACACTCCATTTGTTCCTGTCCAGTTTACAATTGCACGTCCTAACTTATTTTGCGTCTCTTGAGTACATCCAGCAATAAAAAATGCTACAATAACTGCTAATATAACTTTTTTCATTCATGCTCCTTGAGGAAATTTGAAAATATTATAACAAAAGGAATGCGTATGAGTGGTTGGACATGCTCACATCAAATCGGTGAATATTGTGATCTGCTCAAAAAACCGTGTGATCCAGGAGATAAAGGGTGTGTTTTGTATGGAAAAGCACTTTTTAGCAATCCGCAAACACCATCAAACGAAGCTTTGAAAAGAAGAGAAGAGATAGCCAAAAAACGTAAGGAGAGGGGATATGAATAAAATAGCTTTGCTTTTAGTTACAGCAGTTTTTGCATTTGCAGCAAAGTTTGCACCAAATAGTGCTTGCAAAGAGTGCCATCCACTAATTTACAAAGAGTATCAAACTAGTCAACATGCACATGCCACGATTTTTAAAGATCCTATTCACAAAGCTGTATGGGAGAAAAATCCTTTGAGTAAAAAGAATGCCTATAAATGTGCAAAATGTCATACTCCAGCAGCAAATAATTTTAAGGAACTTATAGCACCTAACGGTATTGGTCCTGATCCTCATAACAAAACACAAAATGATGCAGTTGCTTGTGCCTACTGCCACCGCATAAAAGCTATAAAAGAGGATCTCAAGACAAATCACAATATCATCTCACCTACACCAAAAAAATATTTTGGAACCCTCAAAGATCACATCAAATCACCTTTCCATGAAATAGACACCACAAATAGCAACTTTTTACAAGGAAATGTCTGTATGGGTTGCCACTCTCATAAGCGTAATAAATTTGGACTTAATGTCTGCTCAACTAATGAAAAGAGAGAGATTGAAAACGCTAACTGTGTACACTGTCATATGCCAAAAGTAAATGGGAGCGTCTCTACACTCAAAAAACGTTCACACCACGCTTTTCACGGATTTGCAGGTGCGCATCGCTATCAAAATATGCTCGCTCGCTATATAGATATTGAATTCTTACCACATCTTAAGGGCTTTGAGATCGCCATTAACTCAAAAATCCCTCACGATCTTCTCTTACATCCAGCCCGCGTAGCATTTGTCTCTATTAAAGTTGTAAGAGATAATAAACCAGTATGGCAAAAAAAAGAGAGCTTAGTACGCGTGCTTGGAGCCAATGGTAAACCAACTCCTCCTTGGTTAGCAAAAGAGGTAGTCAAAGACACAATGCTCAAAGCAAATGAAAAGAGAGTATTTAAATATGATTTCCAACTACAAAAAGGGGATAAAATCGTAGTAGCTCTTGGATATAAGCTTGTAAAACCTCCTCTTGCAAAAAAACTTGGGATTCCATCTAAGGCAAACAAAACTGCCATCTTAAAAAAGAGAGCATTTACATATTAAAAAGCCCTCTTTGGGCTTTTATGTAAAGTAGAGATTGTAAATCTTTGCTACGCGCTCACTAAAAAGCTCTAAGCTTACATTACGCCCCTCTCTAGCAAACTCCTTGCCATCAAAAAAAAGCAAAATTGCGGGTGCACTGAGGATATTAAATCTTCCCGCAAGTTCTGGAATATCAGCTATATTGGCTTCTAGCAATACAACTTGTGGAAACTCCTTTGTAAAAAGCTCCACAACTTTTGGTTTAAGAGCATCACACACACTGCATGCAGGAGCACTTACATATAAAAGCACTGCAGGCTTACTCGCTATTCTCTTTTCAATCTGCTCTAATGACTGCATCTTCTCCATGCCAACTCCTTATTTTGCCATTTTGTTGTATGTAGCTAATAAATTTTTTATAGACTTCATCACTTTGTAATGTAGCACTATCTCCTATACAGATGAGCTTGCGTTTAGCTCTTGTGATTGCTACATTGAGACGGCGTAGATCTTTTAAAAATCCAATTTCTCTTCTTTCGTTACTGCGCACAAAACTTATGATTATGATCTCTTTTTCTCTTCCTTGAAAACCATCTACACTCTTTATCTCTACAAGAGGCTCTTCAAACATTTTTTTTATGCGTTTTACTTGTGCTGCATAAGGTGTTATAACACCTATATACTCCTCTTTCGCGCTCATTGCCAAAAGCTCGTCTACTAACGCTTTTACAATCCCTGCTTCAATAATATTTTCATAGCTTGTACTTCGATCTGGCAAACGCTCCTTTGCTTCTAGTCCTTTTGTATCAACAAATACAAGTGGCGTTTGATCAAGTATACCTGTAAACTTTTGTGCAGGTTTGAGGTTTAAATCCTCAATCGTTTGATCTTTTACACTCTCATCAGCAATGAGTTTTCCCTCATAAAAGAGATCATTGCTAAAACCCATAATCTTTTCATTCATGCGATACTGGATTTGTAGCATTTGAGAATTTTCTTTATTACGCTCTATGAGCTCCTCAAAAAGTGATTTTTTCAGATCCCGACTATCGCTTACAACAGTAGGGGGTAGCTGCTTGTGATCGCCTGCAATAACAAATCTTGCAGCATGCATTATTGGAATGAGTGTCGATGGAATTACTTGCTGGCTTCCTTCATCAATTACTGCTACATCAAAATGGGAATCTTTTAAAATTTCACTCATAATCATCCCATTTGTCGAGAGTACTACATCTGCTTCTTCTATTATTTTTTTATATACTTGTTCCTCTTCATAACGCAAATTTTTCACTAATGTATCGATTTTTCGATCATATTTGATCCATTGGGCCATAGATTGCAGCGTCGCAACACTTATACCTCGCATACTTTTACCTCTTGCTGCAAGTGTTAAGATGCGATCATGACTCATACCTCTAGCTCTTGCTTGCGTTGGCTTTGAGTGCTGCTCTCTTTGCTTTACTAAAAGTCCTATCTCTTCCCAACCTCTTTTGATAGCTTCAGCCTCCAAACTCTTTTCATACTTTGCATGAATACTAAACTCTTCTAGCTCATAGAGTATTCTCGCTGGATGCCCCACGCGCACAAGATTGAGATCGTACTTCGCTAACCGCTGTAGCATATTATCTACAGCGGTGTTTGAATCGGCAGTTGCTAAAACTCTTCTATTGCGTTGTACCTCTTGTAAAATAAGCTCAATTAACGTAGAAGTTTTACCAGTTCCTGGAGGTCCGTGAATCAAAAAAACGTCACTCCCTAATGCTTTTTGTACAGCACTTTTTTGGGTAGTATTGAGCGCTGTTTGACAAGTTATCTGCTCCTCTTGTGCACTTTGCGGCCTCCACAATCCAAGAGCAATATTTCTAAGTTTTCTCTGATTTCCTGCAGCATGGCGAAGAATCTCTAGATTTTCTTCCATACGTTTAAATGTTACATCATTGATATAGAGATCAAGACGTATACCAAAAGAGTAGACCCATTTTGGAGGCTTTTGCTCAAAAGCTACTGTGATGTAGTTCTTCTTCACTTCACTCACAGTCCCCGTTACATCACTCTTCAAAGGCTCCCCACGAGATATGAGAACTATATCACCAGAACTTATTTCTGTATCGATAATCTTGCTGCGTCCAAATCTCACAAAATAGAGATTAAGTCTACTTGGCTCCTTTTGGCCTTTGAGCCCCAGTATTGCTCTTCCAAAAACTTCCCGCTCCTCGCCACTCATACTGCGCAGTTCGCTAATTGTAGCCTCAATCTCTGCACGGCGTTCCATATCAATAAGGTGTTTGTAGTGCTCTACAAAATCATGTACAAAAACTATTTCATTCTCTTCATCTTTTGTAGCAAAGAGCTTTTTATCTTGCTTAATTTTGACACGCTTTTTCAGGCATGCAAGAGTTTTGCCATTTGCGTAGTAGAGCTTTTTGATATCAGATAATTTAATTTTTATACGCCGCAAAACTTTTTGCAGTTCTATACCTTCATACACTTTTGGTAAAATGAGACAACCCAAAAAAATTCCTTTATATTTTTTCGCAATTTTAGTACAAAAAGGGTAGTTATGCAAAAATCGATCTTTGTTGCAGCTTTTGAGGATTTTTTGACAAAAAAGTTTCTCACTCTCACATTTGCACCATTTTTTATTACTCTCATAATCTTTGCAGGTATCGCTTTTGGCTCCATTGGCAATATCATTGAGCTCCTCAGTCAAGTAGCACAAAATCCACAAGCTTTGCAAGATCCTGATATTGCATCATTTTTTCAAGCCCATCCCTGGTTTGCTGCCATTGCTGGGAGTTTTATTTTTAAAATTATCTTTGGAACGCTTCTTGCAATTTTTGGAACGCTTCTTGCAATTTTAGCTTCAACAGCAATTGCTACTATTGTGATGGGATTTTTTACTCCTATCGTAGTCAAAGAGATACATAAGCGTCACTATAACCACATTGTATTAGAGGGTAGCATTAGTATAGGAGAATACATAGTCATGATGCTAAAAGTCCTCCTAAAAACAGTAGGGGTCTTTTTCCTTGCTGCTTTTGCCTATTTTATACCTTTGCTCAATGTTATAGCACTCAACATTCCTTTTTACTATCTTTTTCACTCATTTTTGAGCCTTGATGTAGGTGGAGAGATTATGAGAAAAAAAGAACTTGAGGAGATACTCAAAAAATATCGCCTTAAAATAATGAGCACTACTGGAATACTCTACCTCATCACGCTCATTCCCTTTGCTGGTATGCTCTTGCAGGTCTATTTTGTAGCAGTTATGGCACACCTCTTCTTTCGCTTACGCTCTTAAGAGGTTTTCTCTTTTTCTAAAACAGCACGGAAGGTTTTAAGAAGAATCACAAAATCGTTCCATAATGACCAATTATATACATACCACCTATCTATTGCCATACGCTCTTCAAAGCTCAGACTATTGCGTCCAAGTACTTGCCACAGCCCTGTAATTCCAGGCTTTGCTAACAAAATCTCCTCTTTATAACTAGCTAACTTTTCTAATTCATCTGGAATATAAGGCCTAGGACCAATAAGACTCATCTCTCCTCGTAATACATTAAAAAGTTGCGGAAGCTCATCAATTGAGTATTTTCGCAAAATCCGTCCAAGCGGAGTAACTCTTGGATCATCTTTTAATTTTTTATATCTCTCCCACTCCTCTTTTTTTTCAGGATGCTTTTGGAAATAGGCTTCTAAGATCTCATTTGCATTTACGTGCATTGTGCGAAATTTTAAAAGATAAAACTCTTTCCCATCCTTCCCTAAACGTCGCTGTTTATAAAATATAGGTGTGCGAGGCTCCATAAAAATTTTTATAATAACAACCATTCCTATAAATGGCAAAAGAGCAATCAGAAGTAAAAAAGCAGTACTTTTATCAAAGATCTCTTTAGTTGCAATATTGACTCTACTTTGTAATCTATTTTGGAGTAAAATGAGATTGGATCTGCTATTAAAAAACTCAAAAATTTGCGATTGTGTGAGATTAAAATCACGAATTATCGGCATAAAGTAGAGTTCATGATGTTTGCGCAGCTCACTTTTAAGAATTGTATCCATTGAATCTAAAGAAACGCTATGCGGATCTATGAAGACAGTATCACTTCCATTTTTTGCTGGAACATAACCAACATAATAGTTATCAAAAATATTTTTTTCTAAAAAGGGATCGCTTCCAAGAAGTTTTGCCTCTTTTTTCCAGATACCAAGAGAATAGAGCAACCATTTAACAAGCCTTTTTTGCAAAGGTATGAAAAATGTCATATAAATAAAAGCTAAAACGACTACAAACCTCGAATAGTTATCGATGGATTTTGTTAAAGCCAAGTAACTAAGTACAATCAAAAATGAGAGTAGTAGCGCTCTTAAGATAAGTTTACACTCTTGCCAAAAATCGTATCTATAATGATAGAGCCCCTCATAGATAAACATTATAAGGGGTAGATAGAAAACATAGAGCGTTAAATAGCGTATCAATGATATATCGTTAGTGCTGATAAAAATCTCCCTACTCTCATACGCTAATACAATTGAACCCACAATAGTAAGAGCATCAAATAGAAAAAGAAGTAGAGGGCTTAAATATCTATATATTTTCATTGATTATTCGCAACAGTTTTTCTTTAAAGATTTTTTGATCAAATTGTAGCGCATATTCAATTAGTCTTTTGTTAGAAAAGCTCATCTTCTCAAACTGTTCTACCGCCTGCATTATAGCTTCCCTCTTTTGTTTAGCAAAGAGCACCCCACACCCATTGCAAACTATATCCCTTGCTCCACACTCTCCAAAGGCAATCACAGGCGTTGCGCTGCTAAGAGCCTCTGCCATAACAATACCAAAATCCTCTTTTGCTGCATATACAAAAGCCTTTGCTTTTTGCATATACTTTACCACCACACTATCAGGCTGAAATCCTAGAATTTCTACATTGTTCTTGGCTATTTTTTTTAAATAAGTAAGCTCTTCACCCTCACCAATTACAACGAGCTTTCTTTGTGGCATCTCATTGAAAGCTTCAACTATAAAACGCGTCTTTTTATAAGGGACTAAACGAGAAAGTGTAAGATAAAAATCTTCTTTTTCTAATCTTGGTCTAAACTTGTTACAATCAACCGGTGGATGTAAAATAGTAGCATCCCGGGTATAATGTTTTTGGATCCTTTGTGCTACACAGGTAGAATTAGCAATAAAGAGATCCACATTTTTGGCACTCTCTCTATCCCATTTACGAATATAAGCAAGCGTTGGTATTACCAGCCATTTTTTAAGAGGATGCAAAGGCTGTACATACTCTTCATAGAGATCCCAAGCATAGCGAATAGGGGTATGGCAGTAACATATATGCTTTTGATTTTTTGTTTTTTTTACTCCTTTGGCAAATGCCCATGATGAGGAGATGATTAAATCATATTGTGATAAATCAAAACTCTCAATAGCTTTTGGAAAAAGAGGAAGATAATTACGAAAATACTTTTTTGCTAAAGGAAGATATTGAATAAAAGAGGGAGTTGCCTTTTTACCAAGTAAAATCTCCTCTCTTTGTTTTTCATCTAAAAAGTCTACAAGAGTATAGATATCAGCTTCGGGAAAAAGCTCTACTATTTGGCGTAAAACCTTCTCTGCCCCACCTTGTGTTACTAACCAATCGTGAACAACAGCAACTCTTATAGGTTCTTCTCCCACTCTAACGCAGTTTTACATATAAGCTCTAAATTATCATATTTTGGCTTCCAGTTGGTAGCCTTTTGCAATTTTTGCGAATTTGCTATAAGCATAGCTGGATCTCCGGCTCTGCGCCCCGTAATCTCTACAGCAAAATCATTTCCGCTTACTCTTTTCATTGTGTCTATTACCTCTTTAACACTATAACCTTTCCCATACCCTACATTAAAAACATCACTCTCATGATCATCCAAGTAATCGAGCGCTTCAAGATGTGCTAATGATAGATCGTCGACATGAATATAATCGCGGATACATGTACCATCTGGGGTAGGATAGTCATCACCAAAGATATATATCTTATCTCTTTTTCCAAGAGCAGTCTCGGCTGCAACTTTAATGAGGTGCGTTGCATTTTTGGTAGATTGGCCAATTTTTCCACCAATATCTGCTCCTGCAACATTAAAATAGCGAAGTGCCACATACTTAAAACCATCATACGCCTTGGCACTATCAGCCAAAACCTGTTCACTCATAAGCTTGCTGTGGCCATATGGATTTATAGGAGAGGTCTCATCCTTTTCAGTAATACCTGTAGCTGGAATAGTTTCAGGCTCTCCATACACTGCTGCAGTGGAAGAAAATATAAATTTCCCAACCCCGCTCTGTACAGCTGCTTTTATGAGATTTGCAGTATTTGCAGTGTTATTGAGATAGTATTTAAGAGGATTTTCTACAGACTCCGGTACCACAAGTGCTGCTGCAAAGTGGATAATTGCATCAAATTTCTTTTGCCCTAAAAGCTTATTCACCTCATCCCAATCTGAGAGGTCTAGTTTGATAAAATCGACATCCCCATAAAATTGCTTAATTCTCTCAATCGTCTCGGCAAATCCGGTTGATAGATTATCAACTATAGTAATCTCATAGTCACCTCTTTTGAGTAGCTCTTTTGTTACATGGGAGCCAATGTAACCGGCACCACCGGTAATGAGAATCTTTTGCATCATTTTCCTTTAATGGTTTGTAAAATATATGTTATATCCTTTTTCAGCGACCAGTTGCGCAGATACTCTTTATTAATACGCACCTTATCTGGCCAGATTACCTCATCGTTATACTTTTGTGGATCGTCCACTTTTGCTAAAATCCCCTCTTCATCTCTATATTTTAGCGTAGCAGGACCTGTTATGCCAGGTTTGATAGAAAGAAGAACTCTATCCTCACCTTTAAGTCTATCCATATATCCCGGTACATCTGGTCTTGGCCCTACAAAACTCATATCCCCTTTAAGGATATTAATGAGTTGAGGAAGCTCATCTATTTTATAGCGACGAAAGAAACGACCACTTTTTGTTATACGCTTGTCTTTGGCTGTAGTAATTGAAGAGCCTTTTGCATGCTGATACATCGTCTTAATTTTAATGATAGTAAAAAGCTTTCCCCCCTCTCCTACCCTTTTTTGTAAAAAAAATCCATTACTTTTTGTTTCGATAGAGGCTATCAGCCAAGCAATAAGAATAATTGGCCAAGTAATAAAGAGCCCTACAGATGCCCCTACTACATCAAAGGCTCTTTTTATTCGTTTTTGTTTTGGAGTCATTTTATTCTATAAATCTTCATCCAAGGACTTATAATAACTGGCTCAAAAAGCTCGGGATCGTATTTATCAAAAAGATACATCTGAAAAAATGTAGAATGAAGATACATATCATCTGCTAAGAGTGCTTCACCAAAACTTTTATTAATAATAAGATTAATTCCTTTATCACGAATTTTTTGCTCTTTATAATGGCTTTTTCCACTTCTATCAATTCCTACAATATAGACACTTTTAATAGGAACTTGCTGGTTACCTATTAGAACTGTTGCTCTTTGCAGATCCACTATAAGTTGTCCAATATAGAGCTTATTCCCTTTTTGCATTATCCTATTTTTATAATAAAACTCCCTACGATAGACTTCTCCAGTATTAAGATTACGCTGAGAAAAATAGGTAACAGTTGGAAAAATATTAAACATCCTATGAGGTAAAATCAAATAAATATTTCTGTTTAATTTTGGAGATTTGTACTCTTTAGAAGAAATTTTAGTAAAAAATTTATCAACATTAATAGTTTTTCCTTTTTTAATAAAGAGTTGTGGTGCAACAGTTTTATTGGTGTCTGTATAGACTTTGATAGAGAGTTTTGCCAAATTGGCTGCCAGGCGCTGATTGGATGTAGAAAGAATTTTAGATACTAAAAAGTTGTCTTCATTATGCTTGCCTCCATCAATAAGGGTATTGACATCCCCGTAATACCAGATAGGATATCCATAGTCCCACCAAGTGATCGCATAGTCTTTAGGAGAACTTTTTTTGTTGAGTTCATCGAGGAGTGCCACTTCGCTTTTTAAAAGAGTAGTCGGAGTTAGATATGGATAACTTTTTAGCGGATAAAATCCTTTGATGCCATCAAGCCAGCTTATCTTTTCGCAACATCCCGTGATATGAGTGATGTTGGGAGTTAAAACAAAGAGAGTACCCAGACTCACTATTGCCATGCGGATCTTTCTAGCTTCAAAACGTTCAGAGAGCCAAAAAAAGAAGTAAACCGCACTCATCGCAGCAATTGGAACAGCATAGACGGTAAAACGAAGACCTCCAAAATATGCAAAAAAACCGATCCCCCACAATGGAAGTGCGATAATGAATTCTTTGTTGCGCACAAGCAATAAAATATACCCGACAACAGCGATGACAAGTCCTAAAAGGGAACCCACAATCCTATCGGCTACCACTTCAAAAGGAATCTTTCCAGCTTCTCGAACCGTTTCGTTGACGTTGAGAAAATGAAGTCCGGATATCTGCTCCGTTTTGGAGGTATAAGAGAAGACTTTATGCAAAATAATACCAAAAACATTTCCTAGTAGCAAAAAGGCCAAAACACTCACACCGGCAGCTATTTGGAGTTTTCTAAGCTCTGTATCATATGTTTTGAGCAGATACCAAAGAATGAGCACAAGAAAGAGCTTAAGTACCCAAAAAATCGGCATTAGGGCAAAGGAAAAAATAATAATAGCTTGGTAAGAGAACTTTTCGTTTCGATATAAAATCACAAGGTATAAAAACATCATGATTCCCATCGCATAAACAATGGAAAGCCCCTGATCGTAAAGCCAAGGATAGAGAATAACAGTTAAAGAAGCTGCTAGAATGTAATTTAATGAGCGATATTTAACGGCTGCAAGCAAAAAGAAGAGGATAAACATCGGCAGCATTGCACTAAACATATCAGTATCATAGTAACCAGCCAATGTCCGATTGTAGTAACTCCAGCCAATGGAAGCTATGAGTGCACTCAAAAATCCCCATAAAAGATTGCCATAAAGCCTGCCAATCAAAATAACAGGTATAACCACAAGGGAGCTGATGACAGGAGGAAGATAGAGCATAGCAGTATCGAGTGAAATTGGCAAGAGTTTGACGATATAGGCGGTAAGAACCGCTGTGCCGTAACGCCATATGTCAAGAAGTCTTGGATTGTCTAGATGCAAGTGATATAAAATCTTTTGCGCTCCGCTTCCAAAAAAGTATCCATCCACGTTGTTGATCATCAACTGGCCGTTCCAAAAAAATTCGGGATTGTGGCTTGCCCACCCAATCCAGTAGAGATGGAGCAGATAGGAAAAGAGGTAGGCTACAACGATAGCCAATACCGTCCACAGGCTCTTTTTTTCTATACTCATTTTTGTCCTTTTATCTTCATTTTCAAAACATCGAACAATCCCGCCAAACTTCCAAATCCGTAACTAAAATGCAGCACCATGAAAGCAAGTACCTGATGCAAAAGAGAGGTATCTTTTTTGATTTGCAAACTTCGTAGTGTAATTATAGTCAAATAAAAAGCAAGTAAAAATAAAAACAGATAGCCCAACCACGAGAAAAAAAAGCTCAAAACCGCACTCATAAGTAGCGTCAAAACAAAAAGAAGAGGGATAAAGTGGCGCAAAGACAAAGAGGAGAGCGTTTTTGTGTAGTATGCTGTTAAAATATTCCATTTTCCATTCTCAAAACTGTTTTTGGCCAAATCTTTAAAACTTTCCCTCGCATAATAGGTAGCCTTTATGTCAGGAATTAAATAGATTTTGCCACCCGCTTTTTTGAGTCGCTTGTTAAGCTCTATATCTTGATTGCGCACAAGACGCTCATCATAAAGACCAATTTCATTGAAAATCTCTTTTTTATAACACCCAAAGGGAACGGTATCTACTTCTTTAATTGCATCTACTCCGCTTCGAAAGGCACTTCCTACGCCAAGTCTATCGCTTAGAACATTTTTGATAGCATGAGATGTTTTTGTTTTGTTTTTAACTTTAGTCACAACTATCCCGCCAACATTATCTGCACCTAATTTTTCATGCCAATAAATAAGCTTACTAAAATAGTCTTTAGGATAAGAAGAATGTGCATCAAGTCGGATAATATACTCTCCTTTTGCATTTTTGATACCTACATTCATCGCAACTGGAACGATTTTTTTAGGATTGCGAAAAAGCTTAAAAAAAGGATACTTCTTTTGATACTTTTTGATAATATCGATCGTCTTATCATTACTTCCGCCATCTACAAGTAAAACTTCCATTTTATCTTTAGGATAATCCTGCTCGATAATGGAATCAAGGCATTTAGCAATATATTTTTCTTCATTATAAATAGGAATAATTACAGAAATTTTACTCACCTATTTTCCTTTAAAATAGCATCTATCCTGTCTCTAACCATTTTCGGCGTAATCTTCTCAAGACATGCAAAAGAGTCTCTCACACACCGAATTCCCCAAATTTTTGAATCAAAACATCCATTCTCTCGACAGGAAAGCTCTAAATCGATATAATGGTTTATCTTCTCATCATAACCGCCAATTTCCAATCTATTGGTCATCCCATAAAGAGTTAATGTTTTTTTCTTTAAAGCATATCCTATATGCATCAATCCATTATCATTCCCTACAAGAAGATCCAAATGGTTGATTATCGCTATGGTATCTTTTAATGATTCATTAACAACTGTAATATTTTTACACTCTCTTAACTGCTTTTTTAAATCTATCTCATCAGGACCAATAAAGACCAAGATATTCTCATCTTGATACTTTTCAAACAACTTCTTATAATTTTCAATATCCCATCTTTTAAATTTCTGATTTTTTCCACTACCTATTGCAAAACCTAAATTTTTTTTGTTTTTTTCAATATATTTTTCAATTATTTTCTCATTTTCTTGCAAATAGACATAAGGAGATTGCTTAACCTGACTTTTGTGCAGCAGTTCTTTAACCGCATCTATATTCTCATCGATCCTGTGCCTGTTTTTTTCATTATATTTGCCAAACCACTCTTTTACACCTATCAAAAGTGCTAGCATTTGAAGTTTCTTGACATCTGCACCCACAGTCCCTATGAGATAGTCATATTTTTTAAAGTTTTTTAATACAAAAAAAAGTAAATAACTCTTTTTATCAATAACATATATATTTTCAAATATATTGAGTCCAGTGATAATTGTTTTATTAAGTGAAGAGTGCAATAAAAGATCAATTGCATAACCATTATCATATAGCATTTGCATCATAGGCGTAGCCATAATAGTATCACCAATACCGCCATTATGAAAAATTACAACTCGCTTCATAAAACATCCTTGATAAATTGCAAAAGTTTTTGTGCCTGGTTTTGCCAACTATAAGGAGTAAAATCATAAGAGAACTCTTTTTTTTCAATTTTTTGCATCCAATTTGGAAAATCCTCTATTGGACAAAAATGAATATAGGGAAGTCTCTTTTGCTCTAAAACTTTTAAAGGCGTAGCAATAACCTGCGCTCCACCCAATCCATACTCTAATGCTTTAATAGGAAAAGCATTATTTGTAAAATCATTAAGCTCAAACGGAATCAAACCAATATCTAAAGTTTTAAAATAGTTTGCTACTTCATTTGGAGCAACTGCTCCAGTAAAAATGATATCATTTTTAAATCTTTTTTTAAGATTTTGGAAAAAACTGCTTTTGGAATCACCAACTATCATCATTGCAGTATCAGAACTTTTTATTTGCTTATACGCTTCACACGCTTTTTCTATCCCTGTCCATTCTTCCACACCACCTATATAGCCAAAAACTTTTTTGTTTTCGAGTCCAAACTCTTTTTTTAAAGATCGCGCTTTTTTAAACTTATCTATATAAACACCATTTTCGATTGTTATCGTTTTTGGATGAATTTTTTTTACTTTCTCTTCAATAGACTCAGTAACACAAACCACACCTCTTGCATGTTTTATATCCTTTTCAATCTTTTTTACTCTTTTCTCAGTTAAACCAATAGTTAAATTTTTAGTTAAATGATCATCTACCAAATCATATATTACTGGAACTTCAATTCTTTCTACATCAAACAAAAGAGCATTAGCATTAACAACTACATCTATTTTATATTTTTTCACTACTTGATTAAGCATATATGTATTAATATAAGATGCAAAAGATTCTGGTTTGAAAAGAAGAGGCAAAGAAAGAAAATTTTCATTTAATGAAATAGTTTTCATTAATGTTTTTGCTTGTGAAAATATCTTATTTTTCAAGGAACTATTATCAATATACCAATCTAAAACAATTCCATCGCTATTTTTTGCCAATTCATACACTCTATTGATGACGTTTTTATTTGGTACGTGGGGGATAAAAAGTATTTTCATCGAGCAATCTTTTTTTGTATTTAAGTGCTAATAAGAACATTCCTAAAAAACTTATAACGAAACTGTAAATTACGCTTTTTGCATCAAAATGCACTATATAAAACAGCATAACTACAGACAAAAAAAGTAAAAAACCAAAAACTCTTACTCTGAGTGCCATGTCAAATCTATTAAATCCTTTGAGGATATTTAATGAAAAAGTGGTATATGCTAAAAAAGGGAGGGTTGGTAAGAGAAGATTTAGCATTTTATAACTCTTTTCATACTCTTTTGGAAAGATAAACTTTACTATATATGGTGTAAGAAAAAGACTTGCAATAATCACAAGAAAAAAGATACTCAAATAAAAAATAAGTTTTCTATCAATCCTATTGATCTCATCTATCATATCTTGAGCAATGAGTTTAGATATTTCCGGAAATGTAAAACTATTGAGGGGAAAAACAAATATAGCAACCAGTGAAAAAAATATACTCCTAATAACAACTTGATACTCCGATAAAAAATCTATATCACGGAAAAGTTTTATAATAATTAATGATGCTAAACTTATTCCTAGTCCACTAAAAAAGTACATCAAAGCCGTTAAGATATTGTTTTTGAAAAAATCTTTTACTTTATACAAGCTAAGTTTTTCATAGCTAAATTTAAATTGAGAAAATTTATTTATAAAAAAAACTTTTAAAAAATAGGAAAAAACAAATGCAAAAAAGAGGCTATGTAAACCATCAAAAAAAGAGTTAAAAATAAAGAAAGATCCAACCAGTCCTAATGCCATAAATAGATTTTCAAATAGCATAACTTTATACTGCTTCCATGCAGCATTAAAGTAAGAAAAAAATATCGCCAAAGCATTCGCAAATAGCATAATTACTAAATAATAAAGAGGAAATATTTTATACTCAAAAATATAGTTATAATAAATAACTTCAAAATAGCAAATTATAATAAAAAGTCCCCAAAAAGAGAGTAAATACCAATAAACAACACCTTTGAAATATTCTTCATCGAAAGCTTTAACTAAACTATCTTTAAATCCACTAAAAACCATTATTCCAATAGCAATGAGATCCATAAAAGTATAAAATAGACCTAACTCATGTTTTGATATTTTATAAGAGAGATATATCTTAAATAAAAAATTTATACTCATAACTAAAACAGTAATAAAAGATGAAGAGAGTAAAAGTCTTTTCATTGTATCTTTTTGATTATCGCATAAAATTTAAGAGTAAATTGGAAAATCAAAATTGCAAAAGCCGTATAAACAAAAATCACATGTTGAAATATAGGATAGAAAAATAATAGTAGTGCTTCCACTTCAATTGTAGATGGAAATGGCTGTATGTGCTTTTCTTTCATAAAAAGAAGATATCTTTTTAGCAAATTTTTCTCATGAGCATTTTCTAAATCTTTTGTAATACTTCTACTTCCTTGATAATAGAGCATATCGTTATATTTATTTACTAAGCAATTAAAAAATAGTAGCAATAGAAGCACAATTAACAAATAAACTTGATTGAATTTAAGAAACAAAATCACAAATAAAATAGGAGCTTTTATCCAATCCGTAAAAACATCCAAAAAAGCACCAAATTTCGATGTTTGGTGAGTAACTCTTGCCAATGCACCATCTACTATATCCAAAATATAACTAAATTGATATAAAAAAGCACCTAAAATATAATATTCCTCCCAAAAAGCAACTCCTGCAAAAATAGCAACTATTAAACTTAATAAAGTTACTTGATTTGGAGTAATTTTTGTTTTATTGGCAAGGTATTTAGTGATAATTAACGATATTTTCAAATTTATAATCAAATCCCACCAGTTACGCTGTTTAAAGACTTGTTCAATATGCTTTTTCTCTATCACCATTTGAATATCCTATAAAAATAGAACACTATCCCTAAAGCATATAAAAACACTAGGAATAATAATATTTTTGGATAAAACAGACTTATGCTCAAAAATAAAATAACAAAACTCCTATTTAAAAAATAGATAGGTGAAAATATAATTTTTTCTCTTTTATTCAATTTTTCAAATTGCACATGAGAATAAATTAAAATATCTTGAATATACGAATACAACATATTTAAAAATATTAATAAACTACCTGGGGAAAAATTATATCTATAAACAAATACCAACAGTATTGCATTTTCTACAATTCTATCTGAGATATTGTCTAAAAAAGTGCCTTTTTTAGAAAATTGCTTTGTAGCACGTGCTAGTTGTCCATCTACACAATCGAATAAAAAAGATAGATGCAACAATAAAAATGATAAAAGTTTACACTCATTATAAAAAGATATCGCAGCAAATATACCTAATAATAAACTTACTATCGTTATTTGATTTGGAGTTATTTTAGTTTTTGATAGAAGTAATGTCATTTGATACGCTAACTTTTGATAAACATAATATGACAAAATATCGGTATACTTAATTATCATTCAAAATGCTTTATAAGTTTATCAACTTCATATTGAAGTTTTTTCAAATTTTCTACATTAATATCCAAATATTTTTTTAGTCTATCTTTTAATAGAGTTGTAGAAATATTATCTGTTCTATCTAAATATATTACTTGACAATATTGTTGTAAATAATCAAATTTTTCTTTCCAATCACTTCCCATCACAAAAATATCAATATTATATTTTTTTATATCTTCAATTTTTTGCTCCCAACTATTCTCAGGAAATACAAAATCGACATATTTAATACTTTTAACAATCTCTACTCTATCCTCATATGGAATAAAGATATCTTTATTTTTTAGTTTATTAAACTCATCTGTTGATACTCCAACATATAACTCATCTCCCAAAGCTTTAGCTCTTTTTAATAGATTTAAATGACCTATATGAAACATATCAAATGTTCCATATGTTATCACTCGTTTCATAAAACTGTCCCTCTTATAAAATAATATCTATTTACAAATCTCTTTCCATTTCCTTCAATAACTTCAATATTTTCTAATTTGAATCCATTTTCTTTTAAAATTTTTTCCCACTCATTTTTACTATACCATTTTTCTCTAAAAGGAGAATCAAAAGGATACATCCATTTGCCCTTGAATTCCAAAATAGGCTTTAATATTCCTAAAACAGAATAAGGATTTCTATCTCCTATAATTATCTCACCATTATTTTTTAATACTCTTTTAATCTCCTTTAAAGCACTATCAATATAAGTATGTTGTAATACTTCAAAAGCCATAACCATATCAAAAAAGTTTTCTTTAAAAGGAATATCATAAACACTGCCTTTTAAAATATATTCTTCTTCAAAGACAGGATCTATTCCAAAAAATTCTATATTTTTAAACTCTTTTTTCAGTACATTTATGATAACTCCTTTACCACACCCAACATCAAGCACTTTTATCTTTTTATCTCTTGGCAAAATATTCTTTAATCTTTTGATATATTCTTTATCCATATAAGATAAATTATTCGTTACTACATCAGAGGAAATATTGAAAGCAGTTTTTACAAAATTTTCTTGTTCAATTTCTCTACTTAAATTTTTATATTCCAACAAAGTATCTATAAAAAACTTATTCGTCCAATTGACAAAATCAAAGCCTCCGTATTTTCCCCAAAAAGGAATAGAAGCACAAAATCCGCCTTGCATAATTGAACTTTTAAGCTGCTTTGCTTTAAGATAAAAAAGAGTATTGATCGCACACTTTTTATAATCCTCATCATTAGTTATTTTAAAAAGCCTCATAGCGACTCCAGCCCATTGAGCAAGACCTGTCATACATTTTTCACTATTGAGACAAGTGAAATTACTATCATATTGAGAACATAATATCAAATCTCGATAGAGATTAATCTCTTTGAATCGATTTGCATTTTTCAAAATCGCTTCTAAAATCTTTTTATCTCTATTTATTGCATAAATATCTAGCAACCCTTCTAAAACATAAATGAGAGTATGCAAAAATGGGGGCACACCCTCTAAAAAAGAAGAAAGTTGAAAAAAACCGTTTTTATCCTGTTTATTTAAAACCCACTCAATATTTTTTAAAGCTGCTTTTTTAATCTCCTCATCATTTGCTAAATTTCCATACATATACATCGCAGCTGCTACGCGTGAATAGTAGGTATGAGGCTGCTTATTATAAGCCACTCTTTCCCATCTGCCATCGGCTTCTTGATTATTCGCTAGCCAATATGCTGCTTTTTTCGCTGCTTCTAAATATTGAAAATCTTTTGTTTTTTCATACAAAAAATTAAGCCCTATTAAACATTGACCAGTATCAAAAGCAAAAGGTTTGTTATAATCAATTTCACTAAAACTTCCATCTTCGTTTTGTACTTTTAACAACCACTCTCCTGCTTTTTTAGCAGATTTTATATAGCTATCTTCTTTTACATACTCTCCAACTCTCCACATCGATGGTATGATATACCCCGTGGTTTCAATATAGCTCTTATCTCTTCCACTTAAAAATGAAAATTTCCTACTATATCCACCATCTTCATTTTGCATAAAAAGTAGCCAATCAGCAGCCATTTTGAGATGTGTTGCATTATCAAAAACAGTTTCATCAAACAAAGATTTTATAGAAGCTTTTAAAATATCTGGATATTTTAAGGTATGTAAAAATCCATAAATTTTATACAATTTCTGCTTCAATCAAAAACTCCTTGATTCTCTCACTTGCCCTTCCATCTCCATAAGGATTGTGAGCCTTTGCCATTTTCTCATATGCTTGCTCATCGTCTATGAGCTTTTGCGCCTCTTTGACTATCTTTTCTTTATCAGTTCCGACTAGTTTCACGGTTCCGGCCTTTACTGCTTCTGGTCTCTCTGTCGTCTCACGCATAACAAGTACTGGTTTTCCAAGAGATGGAGCCTCTTCTTGTATCCCTCCACTATCTGTAATGATAAAGTATGATCTATCCATAAGATAGACAAACTCTTCATAGGATAGTGGCTCAATGAGATGGATATTTGCAATATGAGAGAGTATCTCTTTTACTGGTTTTTGTACATTTGGATTGAGGTGTACGGGATAGACTATATCGATATGTGGATTTTGCAGAGCAATAGTTTTTAAAGCTTCACAAATATTTTTAAATCCCTCTCCAAAATTTTCTCTTCTATGTCCTGTAACAAGAATGATCTTTTTATTATCTTGTAGTTTATATTGTCGATTGATAGCATTGATGATTTTATTTTGAAGATTTTTATCATTTTCTATTTTTTTGAGTGCCAAAAATAGTGCATCAATCACAGTATTACCAGTTACTATAATATTTTTTGGATCTCTATTTTCTTTTATAAGATTTTCTTTAGCACTCTTTGTTGGTGCGAAGTGATAGGTAGCCAGTACTCCTGTGAGCTCTCTATTTGCCTCTTCTGGCCAGGGAGCGTAGAGATTATATGTCCTCAGACCTGCTTCTACATGCCCAACTCTTATTTTTTGATAAAATGCTGCAAGGCTCGCTGCAAATGTTGTTGTTGTATCTCCATGTACTAGAACAATATCTGGTTGAAAGTCATCAAGTATCTCTTTTACACCCAAAAGCACATTTGAAGTAACATCATAGAGATCTTGTCCACTCTTCATAATATTAAGATCATACTCTGGTGCTATTTCAAAGAGTTTTAGTACTTGATCAAGCATTTGACGGTGCTGTGCCGTGACGCAAACTTTTGTAGTAAAACTCTTTTGGCTTTGCAAAGCTTTTACCACCGGTGCCATTTTTATAGCCTCTGGGCGTGTACCAAAAACTATGAGGATCTTTTTCATAGCTCCACCACCGTTGCCCCCATACCTCCCATATTCGCGGGAGCATCATGAAAGCTTTTAACTCTTGGATGCTCTTTTAAAAACTCCCTCACTGCACGAGCTAATTTTCCACTTCCTACTCCATGATATATAAGCACTTCATCAAATCCTGCAAGCAAAGCATCACTTAAAAATTTATCAGTTTTTTCAAGTGCCTCTTCAACTCTTAAGCCATGGAGATCAAGTTTAACAGAGAGTTTTGAAGGTTTAGATACTTTTAGTTTTGCTTTTGCTTTCTTTTTGATAATTTTCGTAGGCTTAAGATCTGCTAATGGCACTCGCAGTTTCATACCCTCTACTTCAATTGTAGCCTCTTTTCCTCTTATACCTACAATCATGCCTTTTGTTTTATTATACTTTACCTCATCGCCAACTTTAAGCTCTTTTGGCTCAGGTTTTTTAATTGTTGCTTTTTTTGCTTTCTGTGCAGCTTGGGTGAGATGGCGATGTGCCTCTTTTGTCTCTTTAGCTTTAATAGCAGCTTTTGCCTCGTCAATTGCTTCTTTGTAAAGAGCCTGGAGTCTAGCTTTTTCAGCTTGTAGCTTTTCATAAACTGCACTACGCTCTTCATCGAGCAAAATACGATTTTTTCGTACAAGCTCTAGTTCATTTTCTAATTCTTTATTTTTACGTCGTAACTCTTTTTCTAACTCACTCCCCCGCTCTATTAACTCACTCAGCTTTGCTTGATCCTCACCATACTCTTCTACTGCTCTAGCCACTATTCTTTGTGGAATTCCATAGCGTTTTGCTGTCTCAAAAGCATAACTCTTACCAATTATCCCTTGCAAAAACTCATAGGTTGGTACACCCTTTTCTTCATCATACATTGCAGCCAAAAGCTCTACATCTTCATGTGCAGCCATAAGTGATGCAAGACGTTTATGGTGCGTTGTGATAGCTATCTTTATATCTTTTTTCAAAAGATCTTCCAAGATTACCTTAAAAAGCGTTGCCGCCTCATCACTATCAGTCCCAAGCTCAATCTCATCAACACCCACTAATGCATCATTTTTTTGAAAAAGTTTACTAAAAGCAAGCATTCGCCCAGCAAATGTGGAAATATCGTTTTTTACATTTTGAGGATCTTCAATGATTGGAATAATCTCTTTGAATCTTCCTATATGGCTCTTCTCATCACATTTCATGGGAATAAGATATTTTGCAAGGTAAGCAGCTGCTAAAATTGATTTGAGAAGCATCGTCTTCCCGCCCGCATTGACACCAGTAATTATCAAGATCTTTTTACTAAAATCGATAGTCACAGGCTTAGGATTCTCAATAGCTGGGTGCGCAAAATTTTTCAAAACGATTTTTTTATCACTACTTGGTAAAATCATACGCAAATCATATGCATTTGCAAAATTTATTCTTGCTTGATAGTGGTCAAACCGGTCAAACTGCCTATTGATATATTGCAAGAAACGGAGCCATTTGTGAAAAACTGTACTAATATGTTTTTGAATATGATAGTGGATCTCTTCAATCTGGCTTAAAAGCTCTGCCTCCTTATCTTTAAGTTTTCTGAGATCTTCTGGTACTACATAAAAAAATCCACCGCTACTTCTTCCAACAACAGTTGCTTTAAGTACATGATTAAATCCACCTCTCACAAGCAAAGCCTCTTCGCCATTTACATAATGGATCTGCCTATCTACAAGATAACTTTGCAATCTCCTTGCATTAATGAGAGCTTGGAGTTTTTGGCGAATCTGCTCTTTATTGTGTTTGAGAGCATTTTCTAAAGTAGCAAGTCTCTCATCTACTTCACTTTTTATCTCTCCGTTTTGGTCAAAATACTCTTCTATGCGTGCAAGCTCTTCTGGTATAGTGATACTCGCTAACCATTCTCCTATTTTTCCTTCAAACTTTAATGTCTTGAGATAAAAAAAATAGCGAAAAATTTTGATAAATTCAAAAATCTCCTCTTTACTCAAAACTCCTTGCTTTTGCAGATGCATAAGTGCTTTATCAAGATTTGCTATCTGCGGAGGAGCTTTAAAGCGATACTTTTTGAGTTCATTAATAAATTGGAAATGAAGATTGATATCACCTTCTATGGCTAAAGGTTTGAATCTGGCAAAAAAAGTACGGAAATTATCTAAGAAGTCTTTGAGATCGAGTTTTTCCTCCACTACTCTCCTTTACACTTATCAATACTTATCACAAGCCCTTCATATCGGCTTCCTTCCTTACCCATAAATACGAGTGTACCGCTGACAAAATTGAAGTTTTGCTTATTAACAATCACTTCCTTACCAAAAGAATCTATGCAAGTAATATTCTTATCATGAAGATATTCATAATAGATTTTATCACGCTCTATGCGCTTTTTATTTTGAAAGTAAGAGTAAGCAAAAATAGCTGCCCATCCTACAAGTAATCCAGCAAGAATAAAATATTTTATTCTTGAAGTGAGCTCTGTAAAAAAATAGACAACTGCACCAATAATGGCAAAGATCAGTAGCAAAAAAAGAATAAAATAGAAAAAAGCCATCTATTCTATTCCTCGCAACTGGTAAGTAATATCTCCAGCTCCAAAACCAATCACGAGTCCTTTATTTATCATATGAGCCTCTTTGTGATCTTTCAAAAGGACAAGACATTTATCAGATCTTTTAACTCTATCGATAAAGAGTGGATTGTAGTGAGCAAAGTGCGTTGCAAAATCTATATCTCTTGGCTCCTCTCCTGCAGCCCAAACAGGAAGTATCACAAGTTTGACTCCATGAGGAAAGCAGTGCATAAACTCTTTGAGATTATCAAGCACTCTTGAATACTTATGTGGCTGCCACACCACTGTAATATCCTTTATCCCTTTGAGTTTGGCATACTCCAAAAGTGAAGAGAGAGTAACTTTAATCTCTGTTGGATGGTGCGCATAGTCATCTATGACAATAAGCCCCTCATCTTTAGCCACAATATCAAAGCGCTTTTTGATTCCACGATAATTTTTAATATTGCGTTTTATCTCGTCAAGTCCTAACTCCTGCATTGCTGCCAATATGGCAAGAGAGGCATCCAAAGCGATGTGTTTTCCAAATCCCCATACTGCAAACTCTCCAAAATCTCGCAACTCAAATCTAATATATGGTTCATCATCTTCCAAAAAATGCTCGATTATCCTAATATCACAGCTTGGATAGAGCTTAATTGCATCGATATCTAAACTTCCTAAAAAAGGATCTTCAGCATTTATTACTCGTACTTTCGCCTTTTTTAAAAACTCTCTGTATGCATCATAAAAGAGATCAAGATCATGATTGTAAAATTCCATATGCTCAGGTTCAGCATTCGTAACAACGGCACAGTGCGGCTCGATTTGCAAAAAACTTGCATCACTCTCATCAGCTTCAAAAACAACAGTCTCAGTGTATTTATACCTTACATTTGATCCAAACTCTTTACTCTCTGCTCCTATTATTGCACTGGAGTTATTGAGTATTGAAGCCAAAATTGCACTCGTTGTGCTTTTGCCATGTGCTCCTGCAACTGCATAAATCTTTTTACCACCAAGGATGAGAGGCAAAGCTTCTCTGCGTGAAAGTGTTCGAATACCTGCTTTCTTTGCAGCTAACAACTCAGGATTGTTAGCTTTGATTGCAGCGCTATAAATCACGATGTCAATATCTTGAGTAATATTATCTGCTGCTTGAGGAACAGAAACCTTTATACCTTCTTGTTGCAGTTTTTTCAGTAGTGGTATCCATTTAATATCACTACCGCTTACTTCATACCCTTCATGTTTCATAAATCTTGCAAGACCACTGAGTCCAATTCCACCAATACCTATAAAATGCAATTTCATTACGCTAACTTCTCCGCTTTTTTCAACTCTTCATCTAATGTTTTTTCATTTTCCTTGAGAAACTTTTTCGCATTATCGGTAAATTTATCAAAAAAGAAACTCTCCTCTTCTATTTTCTCTTTTGCTACAAAGTTATTTAAAAATTCATCAAGACTCATTCCTTTTGCAGTTGCAACAAGTGACAAGAACATCGCATCTTTATAATTTTGCGGTACAAGAAAACTCAAAACCAAAAAGAGCTCTTTAGCACCTTTGCGCTCCCCCCTATCCCATCGCTCCAAAGCGTGCTCATAAATAGCCCTTGCTACATACTCATCAAACTCTTTATGAAAATCAAACTTCTGGCCTTCTGTAAGCATCTGCGTTAATGTATCAAAAGCTGTTTCTAAAATATTTTGATACAAAAGATCAATATTCTCTTCTTCCATATCAAGTGCAAGCATCGTATCTAGCACATCATACATTTTTACTATATCTTTGCTTCGTAAAGCACTTCTTTTTTGCTCCTCTAAATTTTGTAAAAATTCTCTATCTTGTTTTAATTTCTCTATATCCATTACCCTCTCCATAACTTTGCTATGCGTTGTAGCGCCTCTTCAGTTTTACGCTCATCATACACAAGCGCAACTCTGACAAATCCCTTACCAGCTCCCTCTCTCCCAAGAAAGGATCCTGGAAGGACTTTTACATTATATTTTGCATAAAGCTCTTTGGTAAAACTCAAATCATCTCCAACTTCTAACCATAGATAAAATGTAGCTTCAGGAACAGCTACATTCAAAATCTCATGTGCAAGCTTAAAATTTTTGCGATATCTATCACGATTTTCTACTACATGCAGCTCATCACTCCAAGCATTTGCTGCTGCTTTTTGCAAAGGTAGCGGCGAAGCACATCCTACATAAGTTCGATAGCGCTTGTATCCATCAAGGATTTTGCTATCGCCTGCTAAAAAACCGCTACGAAGTCCTGGTGCAGAGCTTCTTTTTGAAATTGAATTCACAACCAGGATATTTTTAAATTGCGTGTTCCCAATCGCTTTGCTTGCCTCAAGAAGCGATACTGGTGGAACATCTCTGTAGATCTCACTATAGCATTCATCATTGAGAAGTACAAAATCGTACTCCAAAGCTGCCTCAACCCACTCTTTTAGCTCATCCAGACTCATTACTGAAGCTGTAGGATTATTGGGTGAATTGATAATGACTAAATCTGCCTCTTTGAGACTATCATCGATTTGTGGTTTAAAATCATTCTCTTTTGTAAGATGAAGATACTTTATCTTTGCTCTACTAGCAATTGCAGCCCCTTCATATATTTGATAAAAAGGGTTTGTGAAAGCCATTACTGGGCTCTCTTTATCAAAAAGAAGATATTGAGGAAAATTAAAAAGTACTTCCCTAGTACCAAACGTAAGTACCAACTCTTCATCAGCAAGTTCTATAGCAAAGCGCCTCTTTACAAAATCTTTTACTGCTTTTTTAAGTTCATCTTCACCTGCTGTTTTTGGGTATTTATTTAAAAGATGGCTGCTTTGGCAAAGCTTGTCTTGAATAAACTTTGGTGCTGCAAATTGTGGCTCACCAATGGTAAGAGTGAGCGGTGCATACTCGTTATTTGGCTCAACTTTTTCCAAAAGTTCAGTAAGTTTTTCAAAAGGGTATTTTTCAAACTGCATCTGTATCCTTTGGCATAGCAAATCTGTTTACTTGAAACTCTCCCTCTTCATCAAAATAGAGAAAATAGAGCTGATCTTTTTTTATCGGCAATCCAGCAAGATAACGTAGTGCCAAATTTGCCTCAAAACTAGCAACCATCATAACAATAGGCGCAGCAATCCCTCCTGGAGTACGCTCAGTTATCTTAAAAGCTTGAAAACTCGCTTTTTCCATAAAACAGACCTGCCCTTGAAACTCCTCTACGCTGGCATAGATCCAAGGTGTTTTGCGTTGTTTTGCATATGCATCTATTTTTGCTCGAATAGGCAGATTATCTGTAGCATCGAGAATAAGATCTACTTTGATATTGCGTTTTGCAAACTCCTCAAAGCCCTCTATAAAACTCTCAACCTCTACATAAGGGCACCGCCCTTCAATCACACACCTATTTACTTCCGCCTTTGGTTTGCCATCATCTTCAACTTTGAATGTGATTTGGCGATGAATATTGTGCACACTCACCTCATCAAAATCTACTAAATAGATCTTCCCAATCCCACTTGCTCCAAGTGCTAGTGCAAGAGAGCTTCCAAGCCCTCCACATCCGACAATAGCAATCGACTTTGATTGTAGTGCAAATTGCTTTTCTTCTCCCCAAAGCTGAATTTGTCGCTTAAAATACTCTCTCATAATGCACCTCTTTTTTTCAAAGCATGGCGAAAACCCCAGCTCTTTTTTGCTTCTTTGACTATTTTTTTGTCTATATGCTCAATGAGAAATTCCTCTTTTTTCCCAAGATTTACCAAGATTTTTCCCCCGGGATCGATACTCATACTATCACCATAAAAATCCCAAATATTGCCATCTTTATCTCTATACTCACCAATTCTATTAGCACGTATGACATAAAAATTATACATAAAAGCCATACTTTGCAAGATCTCTCTCCACCTTTGTGTCGAACCAAATGTAGATGCACTTGGCACAAGTACTACATTTACATCTTTTTTTGCTAGTGCATTCCACAATGATGCAAAATGGATCTCAAAACCTGGAAGTATTCCAAATTTAACACCATCGATGCGAAAAACAAGTGGAGCTTCTAACTTTTGGACTGGATTATCAAAAAAGCGCTCTTCATTCCAGTGGGGATAGTTTATGAGAATCTGCTGATTGTAGTAGTAAGTCTTTCCACTACGCACCAAAGCAATTGATTTATAGAGTGAGCCTTTATAACCTCTTATAACTGGTGCTACGATTACTAAATCGTATTTGAGCGAGAGATCTTTTAAAATATCAAGATGGGTCTGCGTCTGCTGCAATAGCATATTTTTTGGAATCTCTTGTAGTTCACCAAAGAAAGGATTGAGTACGTACTCTGGTAAAAGAAGCACTTTTACATTTTTTGTAGCTGCTGTGCGACAGTAGTAATCAAGCCTATTTGGACTAAGTCCAAGTGAAGAGATCTGCAGTGCTGCTATATTCATTTATTTTTCTCTATCTTTTCTATTTCTACTTTTGCCTCTTCAAGGAGTTTTTCAGCCTCTTTGAGCTGCTTCATCCCCTCTTTATAAAGCTCCACACTCTTTGCTAACGTAATATCTTGTTTCATCAGTTCATCTAAAATCTCTTTTGCTTTTTTGAGTCTGCTTTCAAAATCTTTCATCTCTTTCCTTCTACAATAGCATGGATGTAGTCGCTAAATTTATCGATCTCTACCAAAAAAGCATCATGCCCATAATCGCTTTTAACTTCATAATATTCGCTTAGCTCCCCTTTTCCACACTTCTCCATTGCCTCATCTATTTGACGCATCTCCTCAGGCAAAAAGAGAAGATCCTTTTCAAATCCTATAAGATAAAGCTTTGATCGAATTCTCTCCAGCGCCTCTTCTAATGAGTCATAACCTGTAGAGAGATCAAAAAGGTTTATAGCTTTTGTAATATAGAGATAGCTAAGAGGATCAAACCATTTAGAAAAATTGTATCCATTATATTCAAGGTAGCGCTCTACTTGAAATCTCCCAAAAAGCTCATAGATTCCTTCATTTGGAACATAATCTCTTCCAAATTTTCTATCCATCGAATAGTGGCTCAAAAAACTTATATGTCCTGCCATTCGTCCAATCGCTAAACCAGTAAGCCCCTTTTGCTCCAACTCTTTTGGATCGTACTGCCCATTTTTAAAATCTGGATCTTTAATAATTGCCTCTTTTGCAATCTCATTAAATGCAATGACCCAAGGTTTTGTAGCATGCGTAGCTGCAAGTGCAATAATATTTTTAGCAAATCCTGGAAAATCCACAGCAAAGCGCAAAGCCTGCATTCCTCCCATGCTTCCACCTACAACTGCATGCACTCTATCAATACCCAGTTTTGCAAAGAGTATCCGTTGGGCTTTCACCATATCTTTAATGGTGATAACTGGGAATTTAAAACGGTAAGGCTCATCGCTTGGATACATTTTGCTCATTGGACCGGTAGATCCAAAGCAGCTGCCAAGCGTATTGGTACAAATAACAAAAAATTTCTTCGTATCTATTGCTTTGCCATCTCCTATGAGCGCATCCCACCATCCCGGTTTTCTATCTCCTTCATACCACCCAGCAGCATGATGGGATCCGCTCAAAGCGTGGCATACTACCACTACATTGCTTTTTTCTTCATTGAGCTGGCCATAAGTTTCATACACTATCTCATAAGGCTCTAATATCCGTCCGCTTTCAAGGTAGAGAGGATTGGTAAACTTTGCCGTTTTTGTAGTTATTTCCAATGAGTGACCTCTTTATACATTTTCGTCTTATTATACTCAAATGGCCATATAAAAAAGATAAATTTGATTGTGTGCAAGAAGAAGTCAAAATGGTAGTAAAGTTTACTCTTGCTTCTCATCTCGATCTCTTGCCATAAATTGATGCAAGCTTAGAAGAAGCAGAACTTAAATTTTTGGTGTCAAGCAAGCGGGAAGTTACTCCATCGCCTGCTTGAGATCTGCTATGAGATCTTCTACTGCTTCAAGCCCAATGCTAAGACGAATGAGTCCTTCGCTCACCCCCGCAAGCTCTAACTCTTCAGCGCTTAACTGCTGATGGGTAGTAGATGCTGGATGCGTAATTATCGATTTGCTATCACCTATATTGACTACACGGCTAAATATTTTGACACTATCTGCAATTTTTTTTGCTTCTTCAAAGCTCTCAACCTCAAAACTGAGTAACCCGCTTGCTCCACCTTTGAGATACTTTTTGGCATTTTCGTAATTTTTATCACCCTCAAGTAGTGGGTAATTGACTTTTTTTACTTTTGGATGATTCTGCAACCATTTCGCAATCTCCAAAGCACTTTGGCTATGCTGTTTGATTCTTAGACTTAAATGCTCCAGTCCTTGGATAAAGAGCCAACTGTTAAATGGACTAGGAGCCGATCCCATATCTCTTAGTAGGCTCAATCTTGCACGTAAAAAAAATGGCGGGAAAGGGGTATCTGTATACACAAGTCCATGATAACTTGCATCTGGCTCATTAAAATGAGAATATCGCAGATTATCTTTGATTTTCTCTTTAGTGTGTTCAGCTTCAACGATAATGCCACCAAGGGCAAGCCCTTGACCCGTGGTATACTTGCTCGTACTATGCACTACCACATCCACACCATACTCGATAGGATTGCATAAAATTGGCGTTGCAACAGTATTATCTACAATTGTTAAGATATTATGTTTCTTAGCAATTGCAACAATCTTTTCAAAATCTGGTACATCAATACTTGGATTTGTAATACTTTCAAAAAAGATAGCTTTTGTTTTTTCATCAATAAGTTTTTCAATCAACTCTGGCTTATGTACATCAAACATCCTCGCTTCAATCCCAAGACGCTTTAGCGTATGGGTAAAAAGTGTCACTGTTCCACCATAGAGCTGATTGGCTGCAATGATATTATCTCCTGTTTCACATAGATTTAAAACAGAGTAATTAATAGCCGCCATTCCACTGGAAGTCGCGAGTGCTGCAACTCCACCCTCAAGCGCAGCAAATCGTTTTTCAAACACATCTGTGGTTGGATTGCCAATGCGTGTATAGATATTGCCAAGCTCCTTGAGAGCAAAAAGATTTGCAGCATGCTCGGCGCTATCAAATGCATAGGCAGTTGTCATATATATTGGAACTGCCATTGTCTTTTGCTCATCCTTTTCATATCCTGCATGTAAAGCAATAGTCTCTTTTTTCATTGCACCTTCCTTAAAGTATTTTCAAAATCTTCTATAATCATAGCGCAATTTTCTAGTCCCACTGAAACACGCACAAGCCCCTCACTTACACCTAAATACTCTAGCTCGCTCGCTTGAAAATCTCTATAAATAGTACTTCGCATATGAAGCGCCAATGTTCTGCTGTCACCAATATTTGCTGTAATAAAAGGAATTTTTGCATGCTCTAAAAAAGTAAATGCATCCTCTTTGCTTTTAAAATCAAGCCCCATCATCTGCCCTGTACCAAAAGGAAAATATTGCTCATTTTTTGCATAGAGCACTTTGACTTTATCTTTGAGGGCAAGAAAGAGTTTTTGTGCATTACCTGTAGCCCTTTGGATACGAAGAGGCAACGTTTCAAGCCCTAAAATAGTTAAGTAGGCTGCATGTGCTTGCATACTCATACCAAAATCGCGCAATGCTCTTTTTTTGATTACTCCCATGATGGCATCTTTACCAAGATTTTCATAAAAGTTTTTTAAAAATGGGAAGTGTATAAAGAGATCCTTTCTTGGCTCTTTATAGATAATAGCTCCACCAAGTGCCTGCGATTGTCCACTGATAACTTTGGTGGCGGAATAGACTATAATATCAGCTCCCCAAGAAAATGGCTCAAAAAGAAGTGGTGTTATAGTATTATCAACTACAAATAAAACTCCATACTTTTGGGCTAATTTTCCTAGCTTTGCAAAATTAACGATTGTTAATGAAGGATTTCCCACACTTTCACAAAAAATCATCTTTGTCTGCGGAGATAAAACGACTTCTTCATCAGCTCTAAAAAAACGTACCTTTATTCCAAACCTGGGCAAATTTTGTGTAAAAAATGCATACGTTCCACCAAAAAGCCCTCCAACACAGATTATTTCATCTCCACTTTGTAAAAACGCACTCACTACTGCTGCTATTGCACCCATCCCACTGGATGTAACTACTGCACCATCACCTTGATCTATGGCAGCTAATAAAGTTTCTAGTTTTGCATTGGTCGGATTACCCATTCTAGCATACAGAGGCTTTCTACTCTCTCCAGCAAAAACAGCTTCTGCACTTTTGGGATCTCCGTAACTAAAAGCTGCAGATCCTATAATTGGTGGAGAAATAGCTCCATCCTTAGCTGCGCTTTGCTGCAATACAAAGGTTTGGAATCGCTCAAAATTGTTCATACTGGCTCTTTATCATAAAGATTTGTTATATTGCTAGGAGTTATTGTAGATAAAAATTTTTAAATTAAGCTAAAGAAAACTACCACTATACGTGGTAGTTTGGAGCCTCTTTTGTGATTGTTACATCGTGAACATGCGATTCTTTGAGTCCAGCACTTGTGATTTCTACAAATTCTGCTCTCTCTTGAAAGGTAAGAATATCTTTTGCTCCTACATACCCCATTGAGCTGCGAAGGCCACCAATGAGTTGATGAATTACATTTGCAATCTTTCCTCGATATGGCACCATTCCTTCAATACCTTCAGGTACCAGTTTATCTGCTGCCGTTCCCTCTTGAAAATAGCGATCTGTGCTACCCTTTGTCATTGCACCAATACTTCCCATACCACGGTATGTCTTGTACTGGCGGCCTTGATACATAATCACTTCGCCAGGACTCTCCTCTGTTCCAGCAAGCAAACTTCCAATCATTACACTACTAGCACCAACTGCAAGTGCTTTTGCAACATCACCAGAGTATTTGATTCCCCCATCAGCAATAATTGGCACACCATACTCTTTTGCTACAACAGCACACTCATCAATTGCACTTATTTGTGGCACACCTACACCTGCAACAATTCTTGTAGTACAGATACTTCCAGGTCCTATTCCCACCTTCACTGCATCTGCACCAGCTTTGATTAAGTCCTCAGTAGCCTCTGCTGTTGCCACATTACCAGCTACTACATCGATATCGAGCTCATCTTTAATAGCTTTGAGCGTGTTGATTATGCCTTGAGAGTGTCCATGCGCAGAATCAAGCACCAATACGTCTACACCAGCTTCTACAAGAGCACGTGCACGATCAAGCTGATTTACTCCGATTGCAGCACCGACTCGGAGTCTTCCGAACTCATCTTTATTAGCATTTGGATATTCTATCTTTTTCTTAATATCTTTAATTGTTACAAGCCCTTTGAGCCTTCCCTCTTCATCAATGATAGGGAGTTTTTCTATTTTGTGCTCATTCATCTTCTCTGCTGCCTCTTCGAGAGTAATACCAGGTTGAGCAGTAATGAGAGGCATTTTTGTCATCACTTGAGAAACTTTCTTGCTAAAGTCCTTTTCAAAACGCATATCTCTGTTGGTAAGAATACCCAAAAGATGCATCTGCTCATCAACAACAGGTACACCACTTATTTTATACTCACTCATAAGCCTCTCTGCTTCAGCCAGTGTTGCATCGGGATGAACATAAATAGGATCAATGATTACTCCACTCTCACTCTTTTTTACTCTTTTGACCTCTTGCACTTGCGATTCAATATCCATATTTTTATGAATAATCCCAATGCCACCAAGTCTTGCCATCGCAATTGCTGCTCTATGTTCTGTTACTGTATCCATGGCAGCTGAAACTAAAGGGATATTGAGTGGAACATTGCGCGTAAGTTTTGTTGTAATATTTACCTCTTTTGGTAAAACTGTTGAATGCTTAGGTACCAGTAATACATCTTCAAAAGTCAACGCTCTTTTTCTAATTCTCATATTAGCTCCTTACTACTCGTTCAAGACTCATTGCACCATCAAAAAGAGTCTGCTCATCAAAAGCTTTTCCAATCAATTGCAAACCAACAGGCAATCCCTCATGCTCATCTACAGATAAACTTATTGCCGGAAGTCCCGCAAGATTCACCCCTATTGTATAAACATCACTCAAGTACATCTCAAGTGGTGATTTGAGCTCTCCAAATTTATATGCTACATCAGGAGCTACCGGAGAGAGGATGAGATCTACCTTTTCAAAAACCTTACTGTATTCATCTTTGATGAGATGGCGCACTCTTTGGGCTTTAATGTAATACGCGTCATAGTAACCACTGCTGAGTACAAAAGTACCAAGAAGTATTCTTCTTTTGACCTCTTCACCAAAACCTTCACTTCTTGTCTTTTTATACATCTCTTTAAGATTGCTTGCTTCGGCTCTATATCCATAGCGTACACCGTCATAGCGGCTAAGGTTCGTACTCGCTTCAGCCATCGCAGTGATATAGTAACTTGCTATATCATACTTTGCATCCATTAAACTTACTTCTACAATCTCATGTCCAGCCTCTTTAAGAGCAGCTACTGCTTTATCGTAGGCTTTTTGTACTGCTACACTTGCGTCTTTGACATAGTTTGGCACAACGCCAATTGTAAGTTTACGATCCGCATTTGGTACCACTGGCTCAAAAGGCAGGCGTGCACTTGTGCTATCACGCTCATCTACCCCAGCAATCATATTATATAGAATAATTGCATCTTCTACATTTTGTGTCATTGGTCCAATTTGATCAAGACTGCTCCCATAAGCTGCAAGCCCATATCTGCTCACTCTCCCATAGGTAGGCTTCATTCCTACAATTCCACAAAAAGCAGCTGGTTGTCGAATACTTCCACCAGTGTCACTTCCAAGTGCAGCTATTGCGATACCAGCGGCTACTACAGCAGCACTTCCCCCACTACTTCCACCTGGAACTCGGCTTGGATCTCGAGGATTGAGTGTCTTTCCATAGCAGCTACTCTCTGTGGTACTTCCCATAGCAAACTCATCCATGTTTGTGCGTCCAAAAGGGGCGCATCCAGCACCTTTAAGCTTTTCTATCACAGTTGCGTTATAAGGAGCGATATATCCTTGCAAGATCTTACTTGCACATGTCACTTCCCAGCCATCAACCTGAATATTATCTTTTATTGCAATAGGTATACCTTCACCTGCACTATCTAATGCAATATATGCATTGAGTTCTTTTTGCTCTTCGGCTTTTTTTATTAAATCTTTTTTAATCTCTTCTAGCTCCTCTTTTGGAAGCTGTAATGCCTCTTTTAGTGTTATCAACTTCTACTCCTTACGTATAAAATACCTGCTATAACCAATACTATAAAAAAGACTATTGCTCCAACAATCGCTATGGGTGGAACTGGCTTACTAAAGTCCATCAACTACCCTTTGACAGCGTGGACAGAGTTTTCCCTCTTGTGGAGCTTGATATTTCCAGCAGCGAGGACACTTATACAATGTAGCTCTGCGTACAACAAACGTATCTCCCTCACACTCAAAATCACCTAGCTCCTCGCCACCAATTTCACTCTCAACTCCACTTACAATAAACCAATCCTCTCTCTCTGTTTTTGGAAGATCCAGGACTTTTTGCGATGATGTCTCAATCACCACTTCTAAAGTTGCTTTAATTTTCTTCTCTTTTTTGAGTTTATCAGCTAGCTCATTAAATTTTGCGCGTGCTCGGAGCATATACTCCTCATCGAAATCACTCTGCACTGGGGTAAGACGCTCAATCTCAAAATCAAAAATATCTTCTTTATCGTTTTTAAGAATCTTAGGCGCATGCTCTACTATCTCATCAGCAGTGTAAGTAAGAACCGGTGCAATGAGACCTAGCAGAGATCGTGCAATAAGTGCCATTGCACTTTGGCTTGCACGTCTATGCACATCCTCTTTTGCATCGCAATAGAGCCTATCTTTACACACATCAAGATAGATCCCACTAAATTCATTCACAATAAAGTGGTTGAGTTTTTGAAAGGCTTTTGAAAACTCATATTGAGAGAAATACTCTTCTACTTCACTCAAAACTATTGCAGCTTTATAAAGTATCCATCTATCAAGTATTTCAAACTCCTCGTTTATCTCTTCAAGATCATTGATATTTGCTAGCATGAAGCGAAAAGTATTGCGCAATTTCCTATATTGCTCAGCAATCTGCTTGAGAATATTTTCACTGATTTTCAGATCACTTTGATAATCACTCATCGCAACCCAAAGGCGTAAAATCTCCACACCAAATTTTTTGGCAACATCTTGTGGAGCAACAACATTACCTTTGGATTTGCTCATCTTCTCACCCTTCTCATCTACAGTAAATCCATGGGTAAGAATAGCTTTGAATGGCGCTCGCTTTTCTATTGCACTACTTACTAAGAGTGAGCTTTGAAACCATCCTCGATGCTGATCACTTCCTTCTAAGTAGAGATCTGCTGGATAATTTCCAGCATCATAGCGGCGAGATTTCAAAACTGCATACCAAGTAGATCCACTATCAAACCACACATCAAGAATATCCATTACTTTCTCTAAGTTTTGTGGATCGTATCCACTTCCTGGATAGAGAAGATCTTTTATTTCCATACTATACCAAGCATCTGTCCCAAAACGCTCAAAAATCATTGCAATGTAATTGAGTACTTTCTCATCTAAAATCACTTCGCCAGTAGTTTTATCTCTAAAAAATGCGATAGGCACTCCCCAATCACGCTGCCTTGAAATACACCAGTCAGGACGATTCTCTATCATCGAGCGCAAACGGTTGCGACCCCACTCTGGATAAAAAGTTGTTTTTTCAACCTCTTCTAAAGCAATTTGTCGCAGCGTCTTTTGCAGCTCTTTTGGAGCCTTATCTACTGCTATAAACCACTGCTTTGTAGCTCGAAAAATAATAGGCTTATGTGTTCTCCAGCAGTGGGGATAGGAGTGCTCAATTTTTTCAGCCAAGAGCAAATTATCGCCAAGAAGCTCAAGGATCTTCTCATTTGCATCAAATACATTCATACCAACAAACTCTTCTGGAAGAAGCTTTTCTCTTACAATTGTCTCATCATACCTTCCAGCATCGTCCACAGGCATAAGTACTTCAAGATTATAGGCAAGTCCTACACGATAGTCATCTTCACCATGTCCAGGTGCAGTGTGCACAGCCCCCGTACCACTTTCCGTTGTTACATGCGATCCTAGCACTATGCGACTACGACGATTATTGAGGGGATTGATTGCATGGAGGTTTTCTAGCTCTTTTGGATCGATCTCTTTTTCTATTTCACCCTTTACAACACCTTTTGCTTTGAGGTTTTCAAAGAGATCCTTCGCTACGATAAATCCATCAGTTGTAAGAACATAAACAATATCAGGATTAAGGGCAATTCCTGTGTTTGCTGGCAGTGTCCAAGGTGTTGTAGTCCAAATGATTATACTAGCATCTTTTCCTACTCTTTGCACTGCCTCTTTATCGAGCTTAAAAGCTACATAGATTGAGGGACTAACTTTATCTTCATACTCTACTTCTGCTTCAGCTAATGCAGTTTTAGCTGCCCAGCTCCAGTATACAGGTTTGCTGCGCTCTACCAAAAGCCCCTCTTTTGCAATCTCACATAGTGCACGGTAGATATCTGCTTCAAATGCATAGTCCATAGTAAGATAGGGTTTTTCCCAATCAGCTACAACGCCAAGCCCTTTAAACTCCTCTTTTTGGATATTAACAAATTTGCTTGCATGCTCACGGCATAACTCTCTAATCTTTGTCTTTGGAAGTTCCTCTTTTTTCTTAGTTCCTAACTTCTTTTCTACCTGCTGCTCTATAGGAAGTCCATGACAATCCCATCCAGGAGTAAAGCGAATAGCATTACCCTTGAAGTAATAGAATTTGACAATAATATCTTTGAGGATTTTATTGAGCGCATGGCCAATATGAATATGACCATTGGCATAGGGAGGGCCGTCATGGAGTGTAAAGAGGGGTTTACCCTCCCTCTTTTGTTTCATTTTTTGATAAACATCTTTTTCAAACCATCTTTTATAGCGTTTTGGCTCATTTTGTGGGAGATTCCCACGCATAGGAAAGGTGGTTTTTGGAAGTAGCAGTGTCTCTTTATAATCCATTCATCCCTCTTTTGCATTTTTGGTATATATTTTATTCAAAAAGTGATTAAAAGGCTCTGAATATTTGATATAATCCTTAAAGATAGTTTCTAGCAAGCCCGAAGGACTCCTCATGAAAAACATCATCCTCTACGTTGGCAAAGAGTTCCTCATAAACACAGAGCTCGTATCATATATAAAGCGTGAAGCTCTCAAAAAGATAGAGTGTATAAATGCAGAGCTCTATCTCGCTGAAAAAGATAAAAATCTCTTTTTAAAAATATCTAAAGCCTTGGAAGAGTATGACAAAACGCTCATCGTCACAACTCCACAAAGCTATGCTACTACGAGCAAGATTGTTGCAACTATTTTTGAAGATAATCTCATAGCAAATGAAGAGATGCTAGTTCCTTCAAAAGCAAAAATTGTTGAAAAAAATAGCTTTTTACTCACTTTTGCAGATAAATCGCTCAATCTCTTTAAAGCAGAATCTTGCTCAAAGCTTCCAAAAATTCTTCTTGAATCACAAAAAGAGACAGCACTCTTTTATATTTTTGATATGCCAAAGGAAGAAATAGTAGAAAAGCTCCTTCCTCTTGCTAAAAGTTATGATATAGATTTTATTCTCTCCCAAGAGAGTATTAATCTCTATAAACTTTTCGCATACAACAAACGCTTTGGCGATATTGCAATGTTCGTGCAAAATGCAAAACTCTTGCTACCACAAAATCTCGTAGTTACGACGAATATATTTGAATACCTCATAGAAAGATTGTCTGCACTGCACAAGACAATTACCTTTGCTGAGAGCTGTACAGGAGGACTTCTGGCTTCACTTCTTACAAAAATTCCTGGTTCATCAAAGATCTTCAACGGCTCTTTAATTACTTACGCAAACGAAATAAAAAACGCATGGCTTGGAGTCCAGCAAGAAACACTGCAAGCCTTTGGTGCAGTGAGTGAAGAGACAGTAGAAGAGATGCTAAAAGGTGCTATGAGAGTTGCACAAGCAGACTTTGCTATAGCAATTAGTGGGATTGCAGGTCCTGGAGGTGCTACAGAAACTAAACCAGTTGGTACTGTAGTAGTTGGCTGTAAAAGTTCATCTCATGAAATCATTCGCACGCTCTATTTCAAAGGAGATCGTAACTACATTCAATACCAAGCAGCAATGTACGGCATAAAGTTGCTCTTTGAAATTGCAAAAGATGAGCTTTTCTAAGTTTGTAAAATGAAAAAATAATAAATCATCTGTTGTGGACTTATACAAACTCTTGACAAGCAAAAATTTTTTGCTTATAATTTCACTCACATTCAGCGAAGGCAAAGAAAAAGCCCGAGAATGTGGGAATGACCCGTTAGCTCAGCTGGTAGAGCAACTCCCTTTTAAGGAGTGGGCCGTTGGTTCGAATCCAACACGGGTCACCACTTGCGACCCCTTCATCTAGTGGCCAAGGATGCCACCCTTTCACGGTGGTCACAGGGGTTCAAATCCCCTAGGGGTCGCCATTTGGTCGCTTAGCTCAGTTGGTAGAGCGCTTGCCTTACAAGCAAGTGGTCAGTGGTTCGAGTCCACTAGCGACCACCATTGGAGCCGTAGTTCAGTTGGTTAGAATGCCGGCCTGTCACGCCGGAGGTCGCGGGTTCGAGTCCCGTCGGCTCCGCCACGAATAAAACTCTTTCATATAAAGCAATCCCCTTTGACATTTTTATGACACTTTTATATAATTTCTTCTAACGAGGTTTTTTCATTACATTAAAAAGGTTCTCTTCTATGCAAAGTTCCGATTTTTTCAATACCGCTAAAATTTATCATTTAAATGCAGAAGAGATTAATTTTCTCATCCACTACAGTGAAAAATTGTGCCTTGATCCTTTGCGAGCTCTTGTAAACAGACAGATTTTTGAAAAGATAATCGAAGCTTACAAAAAAGATATTACAACTATAACTATCAATAAAGAACTTATCAATTCACTCAAAAAGAAGCTTAATTTCACATCCTTTCTTGCAAATACCATCTACTCTACAAAAGATATTCAAAAGGATCAAAAAGCGAAATTTTATCTTGATCGGTTTCAATTTGCACCACTACAATTGCAAGATAACCAAAAAAACTATCTTTTATGGAAAGCTTTATTGCATAGAAATGTAAATCTGCTCAAAGAGAATATATCAGGAGAGATTATTTTTGAGGAGCGTTATCTCATAGCTTATAAGTTCACTACAACAATCACAGAGATTTATAAATATGGAGATGAAATATTCGTCAAAACTCCCCATAGTGATAATATTATAGTTCTCGCAAAACGAAAATATCCTCGTGTTGAAGTAGATCTTGAAGGGTTTGTTCGCAAAAGTGGTAAACTACGAGACAATCCTTTCTATAAATGTCGTATCTGTAACATCTCAGAAGGTGGTGCTAAAATATGTATTCAAAATGCTCCTTTCAAAGAAAATGAGAAACTTATTTTACGTTTCAAACTCGCATTTGAAGATATTGATACTGAATCTATAGTGGAAGCAGAAATCACATACGATGGTATGGAGAGTTATGGTCTAAAATTCGTTGGTATGGATGAATACTCACGCCATGTAATACGTAAGTTTGTTACTTCACAAATCAATAAAAATGCACAATTATAAAACCCCATTATTTAAGAAAAAGTCTCTAAACTCATAACTTTCCCCTCTTTGCAATTACTCCTTTTTGCCATAGAGGAAATCTTTTAAAATTTTACTGTGATCAAATACCAATTTTTCCCAAGGGATCTCCTCTAGTTTAAAGATTTTAGCTATTTTAGCATCATCTGCACCCCTTGGCTTGCCACTTGCAACACATTCAAAGGTTATAGAAATAGTATGAAACCTGGGATCTCTTGTAGGATCGCTATAAACACCAAATACTCTCACAATATCTACATCTAAATTTGTCTCTTCTTTCATTTCCCTAGCTAATGCTTGCTCCACGCTCTCACCAATCTCTACAAATCCGCCTGGCAAAGCTACACCTAAAGGAGCATTTTTTCGCTCAATGAGTACAATTCCTAAAAAATTTTCCTTGTCAAATACCTTGATTATTCCATCTACCGCTACATAAGGGGTTTTGGGACGAAAAGGATATGTATACACTACACTACCTTTTGAGAAGTTTTTTGAGATTTTTGAGATCTCTTGTGTTGATAATATCATCTTTTTCACACCATCCCCGTCTTGCTTGATTGACTCCATACTGCATATAGTAGAGCGAAAAGATATTGTGAGAATCTGTATTTATTGCCATTTTTACTCCCATATCTTTTGCCAATTTGATATGGATATCATTGAGATCGAGACGCTCTGGCTGTGCATTAATCTCCATGAAAATATTGCTCTCTTTTGCTTTTTGTAAAATCTTTTCCATATCAATTGCTATTGGTTCACGCATTTGAATCATCCTGCCTGTAGGATGGGCTAAAATATTGACATAAGGATTATCAAAAGCTTTGAGAATACGGGCAGTCTGCTTCTCTTTTGAGAGATTAAATTTGTAATGGACTGCAATCAAAACAACATCCATCTGCGCTAGCACCTCATCACTCATATCAAGGGAACCATCCTCGAGGATATCTACTTCCATTCCCTTGAGAATTGTTATGCCATCAATTTTTTCATTGATTTTATCGATCTCTTCAAACTCTTGCAATACTCTTTTTTCATCCAAACCTTTTGCAACCGTAAGACGCTTGGAGTGATCAGTGATAGCGATATATTCATATCCCATCTCTCTTGCAGCTTTTGCCATATCTTCAATAGTATGCTTTCCATCGCTATAGACTGTATGCATATGAAGATCGCCTCGTATATCTTTTTGCTCTATAAGCTTTGGGAGTTTTCCAGCTTTACATGCTTCAATCTCTCCTCTATTTTCACGCAGTTCTGGCTCTATATAGCAGAGTCCAACAGCTTTATACACCTCCTCTTCCGTACGCCCTGCAATACGCTGCTCACCGCGAAAAACACCATACTCGTTGACTTTGAGTCCTAACTCAATTGCTAGTTTTCGCACTGCAATATTGTGCTGCTTGGATCCTGTAAAATAGTGCAGTGCAGAGCCATAGCTCTCATCTTCTACACTGCGCAAATCTACTTGCAAATCGTTTTGAAGTATTACTGTTGAGCGGGTAGAGCCTGCTGAGACTACCTCTTTGATTTTTGGATATTTGACAAAATGGCGAATTACTTCGCTAAAATCTTTGGCTGTGGCAAGAATATCGAGATCTCCTACTGTCTCTTTTTTGCGGCGAAAACTGCCTGCAACTTCTAAATGTGTAAGCTCTATTTGACGAAGGTATGCTAAGAGATCATCGACATACTCTTTAGCTTCACTCCATTTAAATCTATGCCCCGCTTTTTTGGCTAGTCTCACACCTCGTAAAATCTTCTCTACCAATGTTGGACCAAAGCCCGGCAATTTCTCTATCTCCCCACTCTCAGCAGCTCTACGTAGATCCTCCATAGATTGGATATGGAGCTGCTCATAGAGTGTTTTAATGCGCTTTGGTCCTAAACCTTCAATAGAGAGCATCTCCACTAAAGTTGGAGGGATCTCCTCTTTGAGCTGCTCTAATTTAGAAAATTTTCCCGTTTTGACAATCTCTTTAATGTAGAGACTAAGATCTGTTCCAATTCCAGGGAGTTTTGTCAAATCATAGCCGCTTTTTACTAGCTCTTCGAGAGGCTTTCCAATATTTTCTACTGTTCTTGCTGCATTGCGGTAGGCTCTCACTTTAAAAGGGTTTTCCCCTTTAATCTCCAACAGATCTGCATATTCATTGAAAATTTTTGCTATTTCACTATTTGTTATTGCCATCTTTTTCACCTCGATTTAAGATATGCTCCATATATCATCACTGCAATTCCACTTAGTAGCATTCCATACGCCCCACTTTGACTTAGCTCCACACATCCTACGGTAAAACTATTAAAAGCTGTTACCATGAGTCCCCAACCAAAGAGATAGAAGAGCTCACCACGCCTGCAAACCCTACATTTCATAATTTCCTCACTTTTTTGTAATATTATATATCCAAAGGAGTGAAATTGCAAAAAGCGAAACTCTTGCTGCTTGAAGATGATCTCAATCTGAGTGAAACTATTGCAGAATATTTAGAAGATGAAGGATTTGAGGTAGAACAGACTTTTACCTCTGATGAGGCTTTAGAGAAAGTATATGAGCATAACTACGATTTGCTCCTTTTAGATGTCATGGTACCTGGAATTAATGGCTTTACACTCTTAAAAAAGTTACGTCAAAAAAGTGATGCTCCTGCAATTTTTATTACATCTTTGGACAGCGTAGAAAATCTTGAAAAGGGGTATGAGAGTGGTTGTGATGATTATATTCGTAAACCCTTTGCTCTCAAAGAGCTCAAACTCCGCATAGAAACACTGCTTAAACGCTCATTTGATACAAAAGAGGAGAAGATTCCAATAGATGAGAAGAGCTATTTTGATATCAAATCTAATCAACTCTTTATCAATGAGACTCCAGTAAACCTCAATCAAAAAGAGATAAAACTTCTCAAACTCTTTCTCAAACACCCAGGAAAGCAGATTAGTCATGAAAAGATATATGAGACTCTGTGGGAGTATGATGAGACGCCCAGCGATATGGCACTGCGTACATATATTAAAAATTTGCGCAAATATCTTGGAAAAGAAAAAATAGAGAGCATAAAACGATATGGATACAAATTTAACAAGTGAAAAGAGCAGTTTAATCAAATTTCTTGCACTCTATATTTTTCTCACACTTATCATTTTAATACTTGCTTCTATGATGTACTACAAATTTGAAAAAGAGGTAATGCTCTACTCTCGCTTGCCAAAACTCCAAGAATACTCTAAAGATGTAATTCGAAGAATCCGCGCTATGCATGAGAGCCTGCTAGAAGATAACTACTATCCACGCTACTCTACATTTAAATCAGCAATTTATGATGCAGATCATGTAAAAATATTTTCTCTCTTAGAAAATGAGCATATCGATTTTCAAAACTTTCTCTATAAAAATGGTTCATTCATTCACTTTATCAAAGAACCAAGCCTCTATTATCTGGGAGCAAAGTATGTGATTATAGAGGTAAAAGATGATGAAAAATGGCTTCATAAACTTTATAAAAACATCGTACTTTTTGGAAGTCTTTTCTTACTCTTTATGGGATTAGTGGGATATTTCCTCGTCAAGCAGTTTCTCAAACCTATGAAAAACTCATTTATACTTCTCAATAATTTCATTAAAGATACTACACATGAGCTCAACACTCCTGTAAGTACAATTTTGACAAACATAGAGACAATTGATAAAAATGAACTTCCACCAAAGATCAACAAAAAACTTAATCGCATAGAAATAGCAGCTCGCACAATTTCAGTCATATATAAAGATCTTGTCTATCTGCTTCTTAAAGATAAATTTCCATCTACTCTAGAAAAGATAGATATCAATGCTCTTTTATCGCAGCGCATTGACTATTTTAAATCCATGGCAGAATCTAAAAAGATAAAAATCTCTTTTTCACAATCTCCTTGCTTTTTAGAAGCAGATAAACAAAAAATTACGCGCCTTATCGATAATCTCCTCTCTAATGCCATCAAGTACAATAAAATCGGTGGCACAATAAAAATAAAAACATTTTCTCGAGGCTTTTATATCGAAGATAGTGGTATTGGTATTCCAGAAGAAAAAATAGGAGAGATCTTTAAAAGATATAAAAGACTAAGTTCTAGTGAAGGAGGCTTTGGCATAGGTTTGCATATTGTCTTATCTATTGCAAATGAATTTGGACTTAAAATCAAAGTCGATTCCAAAGTTAATCAATATACAAGGATTACAATTACATGGTAAAAGTTATATTATGTACATTTCTCTCTTTACAAATTGTTCTAAGCTCTGATTTTGATACTGCATGCCTCGCATGCCATGAGAAAAAAAATATCCCACTAAAACCGATATTTTTTGAGTATCTTCTCTATTACAGTAGCAAAAGCGCTATTCTCAAAGCCACAAAAGAGTATCTTCTCCATCCAACTCTTCAAAAAAGACTCTATAAAAAGGCTCCCCCATATCAGCATAAAATTTCGCAAAAAAGGCTCGATAAACTTTTAGAAGAGTATTGGGAGCGCTACAAAGTCATTGGTAAAATCAAATAGTTCACAATCGGTTCACAATTATGCTTTATAATACTTTTACAATTTATAAAGGAGGCAAGATGAAAAGAATTGCAAGCATTATCTTTGCAGCACTTCTAGGAGCGAGCTTTATAAGCACAGCAGCATTTGCTAGTGCAGATAAAGGGCAAAAGATCTACCAAAAGAAACTCAAAAAGGTATGTGGCTTTAACGGTGCAAAATTTGCAGCGAAGCATACACAAGATGAGTGGGAAGAGATCAATGAGGCTGGAAAATTTGAAGATGAGATTCAAAAACTCTGCCCAAAATATAAAAAAGGGTATCTCAAACCTAGCCAACTCAAGCACATCTATGATTTTGCGTATGAGTATGCAAGCGACAGTGGTAACGTACCTAGCTGTTAACCAGAACTAAAATAAAACTAAATCAAGGAGGAAAGTATGAAAAAATTGGCAATTATAGGACTCGCAGCAGCAACTGCAATGACTCTCATGGCTTCTGATGGTGCAACACTTTATAAAAAGTGTGCAGGATGCCATGGTGCTCATGGTGAGAAAAAAGCTCTTGGTAAATCTGAAGTTATCAAAGGTTGGCCAAAAGAAAAGACTGTTGAAGCTCTCAAAGGCTACAAAGCAGGTACAAGAAATGTACACGGAATGGGCGCTTTGATGAAAGGTCAGGTTGCAACTCTTAGCGACGCTGATATTGAAGCTATCGCAGATTTCATCTCTAAGCAGTAATAAAAGGGGCACTTGCCCCTTTTATATAAATCTTTGTACCCACTGCACAATTTGCGGTGCACTTAATGCTCCTGAGACTCTATCTAACTCTTTTCCATGTAAAAAAGCAATCATTGTAGGAATGCCTCTAATTCCATAAGGTGCAGCGAGCTGTGGATACTCTTCAGTATTGAGCTTAGCAAACCATGCTTTGAGTGGAAATTCTCTTGCAGCTGCTTCAAAATTTGGTGCCATCATACGGCAAGGTCCACACCAAGGAGCCCAAAAGTCTACAATAACAGGAATATCATTTTTGGTAAGTATAGTCTCAAAATTTGTTGGATTCAATTCAATAGGATGTGTATCAAGCAAATTATATCCACATTTACCACATTTAGCTTTGTTATAGTGATCTTTTTTAGGTATTCTGTTAATTGCTAAACAGTTTGGACATACTACATTGATTGTCATGCAAACTCCTTTTTCTTTTGATTGTAGCAAACCAAATCATTTATAGGTGCAACTTTAGTCACTTTTGCTATAATGGAGATATGAAAAAAAGTATATTACTATTGCTTCCTCTAATTTTGTTTCTCATTGCATTTATGAGCAAAGAGCATGAAACAAAAAAGAGTTTCGTGAATAAAGAACACGTACTTACTCATACAAAACAGATCGATGTAAACTGCTCTCGTTGTTTTGAACAATATATCGAAGATGTAATAAATAACGGCTCAAACATTTTTAACTATCCAACAAGTCCCATGCCAGCACATACAGTCTCTCCAGAAGATGCAAAAAAAATTGCTGCATTTCTTGCTACCCTCCAAGGATTTAAACCCTCACATCCTGATTGGGTTATAGAAGGAAAATATCTTTTTTACGGTAACTGCGTTGGATGTCACAGTAATGGTGGAAAAGGAAAAAAAGGATATTTTCCTGATCTCACACGCAAACCCCTAGCAGGTATGGAGCTATTGCAAAGGAAACAATGATGCCTGAAAACTTCTCCATAGAAGAGGTATATAGAGTCTACAAGTCTTTAGAGTTTCCAACTACTCGCCTATGGAATGAAAAGAGGCGCAAAAAACGTAAAGCAGTAGAACAGTACAAAAAGAGAAAAAAGCGAAAGGCAAAGAAACATATTATTGATATTTATGTGTAGATTACCTATAATCATGATAGACATAACAGTATAAAGGATCCAAATGGGAAAAGTGCTTATCATTGGTGCTGGTGGAGTCGGAAGAGTAGTAGCGCACAAATGTGCTCTCAATCCTGATACCTTTCATCAAATTACACTCGCAAGCAGAACTTTATCAAAGTGTGAAGAGATCCGCAATGAAATTAAAGATAAATGGAACCGCGAGATAGATGTGGCGCGAGTTGATGCAGACAACGTTAATGAACTTATAGATCTCATCCATCTTGTAAAACCCGATCTCGTGATTAATGTAGCCCTGCCCTATCAAGATCTCACAATCATGGAAGCCTGTATGGAGACTAAAGTAGACTATCTTGATACTGCAAACTATGAGCATCCAGATACTGCAAAATTTGAGTATAAGCAGCAATGGGCTTTAGATGAGCCATTTAAAGAGCGTGGTATAATGGGGCTTTTGGGAAGTGGATTTGATCCTGGTGTGACAAATGTATTTGTAGCTTATGCCCAAAAACATTACTTTGATACTATAGAATATATCGATATCCTCGACTGCAATGCTGGAGATCACGGCTATCCTTTTGCAACTAACTTCAATCCTGAAATCAATATCCGTGAGGTTAATTCCAAAGGAAGATATTGGGAAAATGGCAAATGGATAGAGACTGAGCCAATGGAAATAAAGATGATGTGGGACTATCCAGAAATTGGTCCAAAAGATAGCTATCTGCTCTACCATGAAGAGGAAGAATCACTTGTTAAGCACATTAAAGGATTAAAACGCATCCGTTTTTGGATGACATTTAGTGAGAGTTATCTTACACATTTGAGAGTCCTCGATAATGTAGGGATGACACGCATTGACCCTATTGAAGTAGATGGTTGTAAAGTAGTGCCACTGCATGTGCTCAAAGCACTCCTGCCAGATCCTGCAAGTCTTGGAGTGCGCACAAAAGGCAAAACCAATATCGGTGTAGTGTGCGAAGGTATAAAAGATGGAAAACGTCGCAAAATCTACATCTATAATATTTGTGACCACCAAGAGGCATACAAAGAGGTTTATAGCCAGTGTGTGAGTTACACTACAGGTGTTCCAGCAATGATTGGCGCAAAAATGATGTTAGAGCGCAAGTGGTATCAACCAGGTGTATGGAATATGGAGCAGTTTGATCCCGATCCATTTATGGAGGAGCTCAATCGTCAAGGTCTTCCATGGCATGTTTTAGAGATGGAGCCCAATGAAACGAGAGAAGTAGAGTGAAAAAGTTATTTTTTCTTACTATCATAGCATTGATAGTACAGGCTGGATTTATGGATACATTAAACAATTTGGCAAAAGATTATACAAGCAATAAATCTGTAACAAATAGCACTAACGAAGAGCAAAGTGCCATCAAGCAAGCATTGAAAATCGGTGTAAAAAAAGCAGTTACAACACTTGGCAAAAAAGATGGTTTTTTGAAAAATCCTCTCGTAAAAATTGGAGTGCCCAAAAATTTGCAAATAGTAGCAAAGACACTTCGTAAAGTAGGCATGGGAAAATATGTAGATGAGTTTGAACTCTCTATGAATAGAGCTGCTGAAGAAGCAGTACCCGAGACCGCATCAATTTTAGTTGATACTATCAAAAATCTCAAAGTTCAAGAGGCAAAAAGATTAATTACAAGTAGTGATCAATATGCAATTACAAACTACTTTAAAACCCATGCTGGCAAAAAACTTGCGCAAAAAATTGCACCTATTATCAAAAAGCATATGGAAAACGAAAATGTTACGAAGTATTATGCAACTATGATGGAGTACTACAACAAACATGTAGGCAATTTCACAAATAACGCGTATGCCAAAACAGCCCTTGGAGCTTTAGGGATGAGTGCACCAGGTGAAGTTAAAGAAAAAGATCTCTCAAGCTATGTAACCAACCGTACACTTGAAGGACTCTACACAATGATAGCCCAGCAAGAAAAAAATATTCGCACTAATCCCCTTGCTCGTAGTACGAAACTTTTGCAAAAGGTGTTTGGTGATCCAAAATAGCAACATTGAAAAAGTACTTGATCAAATTCCTACACCTTGTTATGTGTGTGAAGAGGCTCTTCTTGAGAGAAATCTCCAAATACTTGATGATGTGCAAAAACGCAGTGGTGCCAAAATAATATTGGCTCTCAAAGGCTTTGCAATGTGGAGCACTTTTGATCTTGTAAAGAAGTATCTCTATGGTGCTACTGCAAGCGGACTTTGGGAAGCTAAACTAGCTTTTGAAGAGTTTGGCAAAGAGGTACATACCTACTCCCCCGCATTTAAAAAGGATGAAATTGAACTCATTGCAAAGATGAGTGATCATATTGTGTTTAACTCTATCAACCAATTAGAGCGCTATAAAGAGATTGTCAAAAAAACAAACCCTCATATCTCCATAGGTATACGTGTCAATCCTGAATACTCAGCTGCCCCAGTAGATCTCTATAATCCTTGTGGTACTTTTAGCCGACTTGGAATTACAAAAAGTGAATTTGTCTGGAACAACACCATAGAAGGGCTTCATTTTCATGCACTTTGTGAAGAGAGTGCTGAATCTCTCCAAAAAGTTTTGGAGGCTTTTGAAGAAAAATTTAACATCTATATTTCACGCTGCAAATGGGTAAATTTTGGAGGAGGACACCATATTACTAAAGATGATTACAACAAAGAACTGCTCACAGCAATTATCAAAGATTTTAAAAAGCGTTATAACATTGAAGTCTATCTTGAGCCTGGAGAAGCAGTAGGATGGCAAACAGGCCCATTAGTTGCAAGTGTGGTTGATATTATTCACAATGGCATGGATATAGCAATTCTTGATACATCTGCAGAAGCCCACATGCCAGACGTTTTAGCCATGCCCTATCGTCCGCAAGTACGCTATGCAGGAGAGCCGGGAGAGAAAAAATATACCTATCGTCTTGGGGGTAATAGTTGCCTTGCAGGAGATATAATTGGGGATTACAGTTTTGATGCACCTTTGCAGATTGAACAAAAAATTATTTTCGAGGATATGATTCACTATACCTTTGTCAAAAACACTACTTTTAATGGCATTAGGCTCCCCAGCTTAGCGATTTTACGAAAAAATAATCAATTAGACATTGTAAAAAGATTTGATTACTGCGACTATAAACATAGATTGTCATGAAGCTCCTTCTTTTTTTTCTTGCAGCTTTCTATATCCTCTTTTGTCTCTATCTCTATATCTTTCAAGATAAAATCATCTTCCGTACAGACTTAGCTCCAAAAGAGATACCTCTAGATAAAGAGATTAAAGTAACGTTTCTTGATGGATTGGAGGTAGGAAGAGTTGAAAAGAATAGTCATATTACAATATTCTATTTTGGAGGAAATGCCAATAATGCACTGGAGTTTCTACACCATTTTAAACATTTACCATACAATCTTATAACTTTCAACTATCCTGGATACGGCAATTCTCAAGGAAAACCATCACAAAAAGCAATCTTTTTAGCAGCTAAAAAAGTCTACCAACACTATAAAACATCAAAAAATATTCTCATTGGAAGAAGTCTTGGTACTGGTGTGGCGAGTTATCTCTCTACACAAAAAGATGTTATTGGTATTATTCTCATAACTCCTTTTCATTCAATTACACATCTAGCACAACTGCGCTACCCTTGGTGCCCTATTCATCTTTTTTTACGGCATCCATTTCCAAATTATAAATACCTTTCCCAAGCTAGTGTGCCTGTATATGTAATCCTTGCCCAACATGACGATACCACGCCTCCTGTTACTTTTGCAAAACTCAAACCATATATTAAAAAGCTTGTAAAAGTCGTGACAATCGAAGGTGCACAGCATGGAGATATTTTACAGTTTGAGCAGACAAAAAAAGCAATTGAAGAGTTCGTTACAGAGTTGGCAAGGGAGAGCCCTTAGCCATTGGTACCTGGCAAAATAATAACTTCATCACCTTGCTCTTTTGCATTTACTTTGCTTACTGGAGTATAAATGAAGCTTTTGCTCTCTTCATCATATCCTTCAAGTTTGTAAGCTTTTCCATTAACAACTACAATCCAGTCAAAACCATTTTCTTCTTCGTCATTATATTTTGCGTATACAAATCCAGAAAACTCTTTCCTGCTAAGCTGCTGAGCAATTTCTCCATTTTGCGCTGTAGAGGTATCAAAAACTATTTTGCCATCTTCGTCAAAAGAGGCTTTTACACCTTCAACATGTTGATAAGCAAAACTACTATTTTTATTTACTCCATTTAATTTCCAGACGTCACCACTTTTGGTAACAAAAACCCAATCATACTGTCCTTCGCCATAATGTACAAACTTTCCAGCAACTTTTGCCTTCTTTCTTTGTAAAAGTTTTTGGCTAATCTCCTCTTCACGCTGCTGTCTTGCCTCTTCTATACGCTCTTGAATCTTTTCCACCATCTCTGGTTTAGCAAGTTCAGATATGTTAGTAATATTAAACTCTTTAAAGAGATTCTCTTTCTTATAAAATTTTATAGCTTTTCTCACTTCATGCATCATATTACTTACTTCATTTGGCCATTGGTCCTCATCAGCTTTTGCCTCTTTAACAAGCTCTACTAAATTAAAACCTTTATGCATACTCATATTTTCACCATTCTCAGCTTCATGGGAAAATTTTTGACCCCACTTTTCTTGATGCTCTTTTGCATCTTCTTTTTCTTCATTATAATGTGCCATAGCATTGCTCTTAGCATGCTCATATAAGCCTTTCGCTTCATTTTCCATATCATCATCTTCATGAGCAGCATCAGAGCTAGAAGAACTAAACAAACTCATATTGTCATTAACTTCTGTTTCATGAATAGAATTATGCTCTTTTTCGCCTTTATCTTCATCACCATGTACCATAGCGCTACTAGTAGATTGCTCATACAAATTTTTTGCTTCATCTTCCATATCTTCATCTTCATGAGCAGCATCAGTGTTAGAAGAACTTTGTGAACTCTCATTTGCAAATGAGTATTGACCTTTTTGAGAATGCTCCATCATTCCTGCATGCTCTTGAGCTTCACTCATTCCCATCCAACTACCACCAAATCTCTCAATACTGTCAGCCTGGGCAAATGTAATCAATGAAGAAACTACAAGACTGATATATAATCCTTTTTTCATCTTTTATCCTTTTTTTGAAATTTGATATTGAAATTATTGCGTAAAAGGTGTTAGTTGGAAGTTATATATCCGTTAGGTCAAAGTTACTCAAAAACGTTGACCAAAACCGATACTCAAAAGTGAATCAAGAGCTTTTTCATTGATTCCCTTAGTAAATGTAGTATAGAGATAGTAACCTTTATGAAGTCTTCGCTCTAATTTCAAATAGAGACTATTACTATATGCTCCAAATTTGCTTTTCGTATACAAATAAGCAAAATCTATACTATATTTTCCGCTATACATTTCGATACCTGCATAGGCACTATAAGGATTTTGCAATCTGTGTGAAGAGATTTTATCTCGTGTATATGTATAATAACCGCCAACAAAAAGCTTATATCCAAGATAGTAGTATTCACTAGAGATATAGATATCATAATCAAAAAAATTACCCTCTTGATTATAAAGAGGCAAGTCCACACCTACTCCCACATAGAGATCCCACATAGGTGTAGGTGTAAAACGGTATTCAAGTTTTATATTCGTATCAGAAAAACCAGAAGAAGATGCATTATCAAAATAGAGCGCTGTTATTGAAACATCAAACCTCCCTTTATAAAGAGTAAGATAAAAAAGATAGTCATGTTCACTAAAATCTATTACATCTTTATCTTTTGCATAAATATACTCTAAATACCATTCATATTGTTTTGGCTTTATGAGTCTTTCTATACTACATCCATACTCATCCACTATATCACTAAAAGGGGTATGCGGGCATCTGTCTAATCTATCTGGGACACCATCAAGATCCTCATCATGATACTCATTTGCAAGAAGTATAGTTAGTATGAAAAAAAGAAAAAGCAGTTTTTTCATCGTTTTCCTCTGTGAATAGGTGTATTAATAATATGCTGTAAATTGATAAGTTGAGAAGATTGTAGATCGATATTGAGCTGATATATCTTTCGTTTTAGTTCGTTCATAAGCTCTCTTCGCTTTGAAAGAGGAGCTTGCATAATCTTTTCAATCTCTGCATCTATATCAAATCTTTTGGATATATTAGTCTCTTTTGTACTATTAACATCATAAGAAAGCAGAGATACTGAGAATAGAATCGTCAATAACAACTTTTTCATCATACGCTTTTATATACTTTTTTAGGTAACTCTATTGTTAAGTAATATATGTAACTGCCTTTTGCATAAGCGCAATATGGTAATTTTCTTGATTATTGATAAAATCAAAAAATTTACTTAGCTCCTCATCTTTGATAGCGCTGCTTAGTGCCTTGCACTGCTCTTTTGCCGCAAGTTCCTCTTCTATACCATCTTGCAAAAACTGCTTGAGATCACTAAAGCGATATACATCTTTCATCACTGCTCTAGGTACTCCTAAAATTCCCAGTTTTGCAGCAATCACACAAAATGTTTTCAAATGGTACATTGATTCATAGATCAAATCTTCAAAAATCAGGGCAAGCTCTTTGTGGTTCGTATGGATCTGTGAGTAAGTATAGGTTATGATGAGTTCATACTCTTTATAGATCTCCTCAAAAAGAAACTGCACCAATGCCGACAAACTTTCTCCATCAAGATTTTTGTAGCTTAAATGCCTTTTGAAACTGTGAATCTCTATCGGTTCTTGTATGACCATTTTTCTCAAAATAAAAAGCATATAACTTTCATCACTTTTGATTCTCTCAAACAAAGCCGTATTACCATACTCATTTTGTATGGCTTCTAGATCTTTGATGAGTTCTTGAAAAAGTTCTGTAGAGTTTTCAAAGTCAAGTTCTATATGCTCTCTATCCCAGTCAAAATCCTCACCATTTTCTACAATCTCAAGTGCTAGCCATTTGAGATGGCGATACTCTATATTTGCAAAATCAAGCAATGTATCAAACCACTCCCCCTTTGGAAGGCTAAAACCTCCAAACAAGATTTTTAACCACAATACATGTTTTTTTCTAAATAGCTCACTCACTTCTCTTCTCCTTCAGGTACAGGACAACTGAGTGTCACATACTCAATATGCTCTTTCTCTTCGCCTCTTTTTCTTGCTTCATAGTCTTTGACTGCAGCCATAAAAGCCCTTGCTGCCACCTCACCACATGCTGCATCTTCTGGGGGATTGTCTTTAATTTTCTCAAATACATCTTCAGTAAAATCGATACCACTTTGAAGCGTTTTCCCTTTATACTCTTCGCTAAAGAGAGCTCCACTTACAAGTGTTGTCCCACAGCCATTGGTTTGCCACTTGATATCAGTAATGATCTGACTAACAGGATCTATTTTTAGATAGATTACAACCATCTCTCCGGTTTGGCTATTTTTCCCATATCCTTTTGCATCAAACTCTTTCATCTCACCATAATTTGTAGGATTTAACATCAATTCTAAATATTTTGGATCAATGGGGATATTTGTTTGTTCCATAATGCTCCTTTTGTTACAATTGAGATAATTATACCCAAAGGAGTAAAGTGAAAAAAGAGAAACTCTTGCGAGTAAAATATATTCGAGAACTCGAGCGCTTTGTTAATCGTATAGTAGACTTTTTCAATAAAAATGAACCAACAAAAAGTGAAATTACGCTTTTTATCGATAAAATCTTCAAGCCTCTTGAATCGATTGAGAAGACCTATCTTAGTAGCGAATATCTCAAAGCCCTAGAAAAGTTTGTAGAGAAAAATGCAAATATCGCAAAGAGTGAAAAAACTCCCGAGGAGCTCAAAGAAGATGTTTTAAAAGAGGCAAATTTGCTGAGAAAGCTCAAACGAAAAAAGAGCTTCAACAAAGAAAAGTACAAAAAAGATTGGCAAGAGGCATAAGCCTCTTAGAAGATTGATAGAAGTACCCCCGCAGCCACCGCTGAACCAATAACTCCAGCCACATTTGGACCCATTGCATGCATCAAAAGAACATTTGTTGGATCGCTTTCCATTCCCACTCTATTTGCAACACGTGCTGCCATTGGCACAGCACTCACGCCTGCAGCACCAATAAGTGGATTGATTGGCTCTTTTGACATTTTGTTCATGATTTTACCCATAATAACCCCTGCAGCAGTACCGATAGAGAATGCTACAAGACCAAGGAGTAATATACCAAGGGTTTCAGGAACCAAAAAGTATTCTGCAGCTAGCTTACTACCTACAGCGAGTCCCAAAAAGATAGTAACAATATTGATAAGTTCATTTTGCAATGTTTTTGAGAGTCTCTCAACTACACCAGACTCTCGCACAAAGTTTCCAAAAGTAAGAGCGCCAATAAGTGGAGAAGACTCTGGCAAGATTAAAATAGTAAGTACAAGCACTGTGAGTGGAAACATCATCTTCTCTAGTTTACTCACTTGCCTTCTTGTAGTCATCCTAATTTTCCGCTCTTCTTCACTTGTAAGAGCTCTCATAATTGGTGGCTGGATCACTGGTACCAACGCCATGTAGCTGTACGCTGCAACTGCCATTGCACCAAGGAGATCTGGAGCTAACTTACTTGCTATAAAGATGGTAGTAGGACCATCAGCTCCACCAATAATTGAAATTGCCGCTGCATCTTGCATACTAAAATCAAATATACCAAACTGACTCAGTGCCACTGCGCCAACAAGCGTTCCAAAGATTCCAAACTGTGCAGCTGCACCTAAAAGTGCAGTTTTAGGATTGGCAAGGAGTGGCCCAAAATCGGTCATCGCTCCAACACCCATGAAGATGAGGATCGGAAAGAGCTCATTGGCAATTCCTGCTTTAAAAAGCTCTCCTATAAATCCACCATCACCAATAATGTTGGCAAGAGGGATATTTGCCAAAAGGCCACCAAAACCAATAGGAATGAGAAGTAAAGGCTCAAACCCTTTAGCAATTGCCAAATAGAAAAGTACAAAACAGATGGCTATCATAATGAGGCGGCCGAAACTTTGCTGAAATTTGCTTATTTCATCGCCCTTGGCGTTTTTCACACCCTCTTTTGGGCTTAAAAATGCATAGATCCCTGTCTGTTTATAGAAATTGAGAAGCAAGGAGCCAAAGCTCTTATTTTCTGTTTGCACCTCTTTATGTGTCTCATTCGATGCCATATAATTGACTGTTGCTAAGGCACCTAATGGAATGAGAAAGAAAGAGAGTGCCAGAAAAAAGGTAAGTAATCTTTTTTTCATAGCCCTACTCCATTGTAGCCAACACTTGGCCTTCTTCGACAGTATCATTTACTTTTACAGCAATGTGCGCTATCACACCATCTTGAGGCGCTGGAATGTCGATCTCCATCTTCATAGACTCTAAAATCATAATCTTATCACCAGCTTTTACTTTGTCACCTGGGTTGACAAGAATTTTCCATACATTTCCAGGAACTGCAGATTTGATCTCAACCATTCCACCAGCAGCTTCGCCCTTACTTGCCTGCTCTTCTACAATTTCTACCTCTTTTTTTGCTTCAGCTTCTGGTTTTACCTCAACATTTCCTTCAGCAACTTCAACGACAAATTTCTCTCCATCAACGATTACTGTATAGATTCCACTTGTTTTACCCACTTTCTCTTCCTCCATTTCACTAATTTTTCTCACCATCAACGGACTTTCACCTTTTAAGAATGCGATTCCCTTATCACCACATGCTGCGGCTATGAAGATATTCTCTTCCGTTGTTTCAATATTTTCATCTTCTAGTTTTTTCTTCCAATACGCAATAGATTTTGTCTCATCTCGATCTGCAATATCAAGTGGATTTTCTGTAGTTGGCTCAAGTCCTAACTGCTCGCTTGCTAGTTTAACCACATCCGGATCTGGAGCAACTGGAGTTTTTCCAAAATATCCTAATACCATGCGACCATATCCTGGAGCAATTTTTTTCCATGGACCAAACATCACATTATTAAAAGCTTGCTGCCAGTAAAATTGGCTCACAGGCGTCACACTCGTTCCAAATCCACCCTTTTCAACCACTTCTCGCATCGCTTTGATTACCTCTGGATACTTATGCAAGATTTTATTGTCTCGCATCATCTGCGTATTGGCTGTAAGGGCACCACCAGGCATAGGAGAGAATGGAATAAGCGGGCTTACCTGCGTAGCTTCAGGTGGAATAAAGTAGTCAGCAAGGCACTCTTTTAAAGTCTCTTCATAATCAAGTACTTTTTCCATATCAAGGCCACCAAGGTCGTATGGCTTGCCTTTAACAGCATGGAGCATCGTAATAATATCTGGCTGACTCGTACCACCACTCACCGGTGCAGCTGCTAAGTCAATTCCATCAACGCCAGCTTCGAGTGCCGCTAAATAACATGCTACACTCACTCCTGCAGTCTCATGGGTATGAAGGCGAATATGCACATCATCACCTAAAAGCTTGCGTGCCATTTTGATAGTCTGATACACCTTTTCAGGACTACTTGTCCCGCTTGCATCCTTAAATGCGAGGCTATCAAACTCAATGCCTCTATCTAAAATCTCTCGCAATTTCTTTTCATAAAACTCTGGCGTATGTGCACCACTGCAGCCTGGAGGAAGATCCATAATAGTAATGACCGCTTCATGCTTCATTCCATACTTTTTGATGCATTGTGCAGAGTATTCAAGATTGTCCACATCATTGAGTGCATCAAAGTTTCTTACAGTTGTGGTCCCATGCTTTGCAAACATCTTTGCAAAAAGATCAATAAGCTCTCGACTTCCAGTATCGAGCATCACTGTATTGATACCACGTGCTAAAATTTGCAAATTTGCTTCAGGACCAACTTTTTCTCTAAATGCATCCATCATATCAAATGCATTTTCGCGTAGATAGAAAAAGAGACTTTGAAATCGCGCTCCTCCACCAAATTCAAAATGGGTAATACCCACCTCTTTTGCCGCATCGAGTGCTGGCAAGAAATCTTTCATCAACACCCGTCCACCAAAGACAGATTGAAATCCATCTCGAAAGGTGGTGTCCATTACATCGATATACTTTTTCTTTTTTGCCATGTTCCCCTCTTTTTATGAGTTTTTCATGTGATGTAGAGCAGCAGTTATCGCAGCTACTTTTTTGAGTTTTTCCCGTTTAGAAGTAGTTTTTTCCTCCGGTTTTTGAAAGCTCTCAGGAAAGTACTTTAGCAGTAGCTTATGTTGCCAATTCAGTACCCAAACCATCAACATCAAAAATAGATACACAACCCCCATACCTAGGATCATATACTTTACAGCCTCAAGTATCATAGCTACTCCATATAATTTGGATTTGAATAATTTTATTACAATGAAGCTTACAAAAGCTTATAATTATAATGTGGATCTCTTTTTCATTTGCTTTTGTTACAATTCTTGTACAATTTTAAAGAACCAAAGGAGTGAGAGTGGATAAAGAACAAGCTATGAAAGAGTTTAAGGCATATGAGAAGATGCGTCTTGAAATGTATGATTTTTTAGAGCAATTTATTCCAAAAGATGAAAATGGTCAGCTTGATTTTTCACAAGCAAAGTCTATTCCAGCAAATGAGGTATTTGACAGATGGTTTGCCCTCGATTACCAAGCAAGAAAGATTCGGGGTATTGCTATAAACTGTTTAGGACTAAAGGGTGAGTAGTTTTGACAAAAGGGCCCAAGAGTGGGACAAAAATGATAGACGTGTTCAGACAGCCAAAAAGGTAGCTAATGCTGTAAAATCTTGTATCAATGAAAAGAATCTCAAAATCCTTGATTTTGGCTGTGGAACGGGGTTAGTTAGCTATGAATTAACTAATATTGCCGACTCAATAACTGGTATCGATACCTCACCAAAAATGGTAGAGATGTTCAACGCAAAATCTACAACCCCTGCTATCAAAGCATTTTGCAAAGATATTGATGAAATTGAAAAAAAATTCGATCTTATCGTTAGCTCTATGACTTTCCATCATATCAAAGATATCGATGCAATAATAGAAAAACTCCGTAAAAAACTACAACCTGGCGGCATAATATGTGTAGCAGATCTTGTCAAAGAGGATGGGTCTTTTCATAGTGATAATAGCGAAGTACACCATTTTGGTTTTGATGTTGAGACTTTAGCAAAAGAGTTTGAAAAACAAGGGTTCACACAAGTGTGCCAAAAAATTGTCCATACCATCGAAAAACATAAAAATTTTGATGTCTTTCTACTCTGCATGCAAAAAGGATAGTAGCCTTTTTGCATCCTTTACAGCATCTCCTCCAAAATCATTGTTAAAATAGGCAAATACATCACTGTTTGTTTGCAAAAACCCTTCAATCCTCTTTGCCCACTCTAAAAGTGTTTCATCATCATAGGAGCCTACATATCTCCCGTTGGTTCCATGAAGCCTTATGTAGACAAAATTTGCTGTTTTTTGCATTGGTGTACTCTTTTTGCCAAAATCGTGGATACAAAATGCAACATTGTATCTACGAAGCAGCTCATAAATATCCTCTTCATACCAACTATTGTGGCGAAACTCGATTGCATAGCGATAGGAAGGCGGCAATATATGCAAAAAAGAGGCCAGAAGATCTAAATCTTTATGTAAAGAGGGAGGCAACTGAAAGAGTATTACTCCAAGATGAGGTTTCAAAGGCTTGATAAGATGTAAAAAACGATAGATCTCATCTTTAGCGTCTTTGAGCTTTTTATAATGGGTTATGCCTCTATAGGCTTTGATACAATAGTAAAACCCCTCTTTTGCAACTTGCAGCCAGTGCTCAATTGTCTTTGCTTTTGGAAGATGGTAAAAAGTAGCATTCATCTCCACTGTATTAAAGTGCTCCATATAGTAGCGAAGATACTCTTTTTTTGGCAGATCTTGAGGATAGAAGATCCCTTTCCAATGTTCATAATAAAATCCGCTAGTGCCAATATAGGCTTTAGCGCTCATATATTCCCATCAAAACCGCTTCATCAAGAATATATGGTTTTATGAGTTCAAGTAGCTCCTGCTTTGTAAGTCCTGGTTGCACACCTAATACTTTTGAAAGTGCATAGGCTTTGATAAAATACCGGTGCGCTCCATTTGGAGGGCAAGGTCCTCCATATCCTATTTTTCCAAAATCGTTACGCCCCTGTTTGATTCCATATTCAAGCTCTGGATAGTTTGGTACTCCTTCAGGCAATCCTTGGAGATTTGTTGGGATATCATAAATCACCCAGTGCACAAACACACCCATTGGTGCATCCGGATCATCCATAATAATAGCTATACTTTTAGCCTCAGATGGCACATCTTGAAAGATAAGAGGAATAGAGATATCCTCTCCATCACAGGTATATTTTACAGGGATAAGTTTCCCGTTTTCAAATGCTGGTGAGAGAAGTTGCATTGCATGCTCCTTTGTTGAGCTATAGAGTGTAAGAAGAAGAGTCAAGATTAAAGCTACAACCTTCATAATGCATCCATTTTATGACACATACTCTAAAATCTCTCTTAAATCCTTCTTCTCTATAACCACATTTGCTTCTTTTTTGAGGATATCCTTTGCACAAAAGGCAATTTTTGTTTTTGCATATGCAAACATACTACGATCGTTTGCACCATCACCAGCAACTGCTGTGTTTTCTTGGGATACTCCTAAAAGTTTTTGCAATCTTTGGAGCATATCACCTTTGCTAAAATCAAACATCATATCTCCACCAACCAAACCGGTAAGACGGCCATTTTTGGCATGTAAAATATTGCTAAAGTCTGCATCAAGCTCTAAAACATCTTTTGCATGACTTGTAGCATTGCGAAATCCGCCACTAAATACCACTACTTTGTAGCCAAGTTTTTTAAGCTCTTCTATTGTCTCCTTGGCTCCTGGCATAAAGGGGAGATTGTGGCAAATCTCATTCACCTTTTTCTCTTCCAATCCTTCAAGAAGTTTAACGCGAGTTATGAGACTCTCAAAAAAATCGAGTTCCCCTCGCATTGCCATCTCTGTGATCTCAGCTACTTTTTCCTTCAGCCCTAAAGCTCCAGCCAAAAAATCTATTGTCTCACCATCCATCAATGTAGAGTCAAAATCGAAAACAAAGAGCTTCATTCTTCTCCTTTTTTACCGAAGTTTAACCAACTTTTCATTAAAATTAGGCAAAAAGGCACAGGATGTTTGAAGAGCTTATTGAAAAACTGCGTAGCGGAACATACATCACTTTAGAGACTACTCCAGGCCATTTACCTACAATCAACAATATCCTCTCAAAACTGGATGAGCTTGCTCTTTATAAGAAGGTAGATGCTTTTACCACTACCGATAATCCATTGGCAAAACTGAAATATAATGCTATTCTCGCTGCAATTAAACTACAACAACGTTTCAACAAACCTGTTATTGCCACTATGAGTATGCGCGATCGCAATAAAATCGCACTGCAATCAGATCTTCTAGGAGCTAACGATTTTGATATTAGAGCGATTTTGGCTCTTACAGGAGACCCGGCAAAAATAAGCGATCAGCCAAATACTAAAGGGTGCTTTGAAGGTGATAGTACGCTTCTTTTGGATATCATTCGCTTTTTCAATGCTGGTATCGATTATGCTGGTAAAGAATTTAAAATCAAACCAAAGCGCATCTACCCTTTTGCTGTAAGTAACGCCTATGCCAAAAATCCCAACACACTCTTGAAAAAATTCAAAAAGAAAATAGAGCATGGTGCAGTTGGAGTAATCACACAACCAGTTTTCGATATAGAAAATCTCAAAAACCTTTTAGCACTTTTTGAAGAGGCTAGAAACAACTTTGAAAACGAAAGAGCTAAGTCAGAACTTATTGTAGGATTTTTCCCTATCACACGACTCAAAACTGCACAATTTCTTGCATCTCATGTTCCTGGTATCAATGTACCTAGAAGCTGGATCGATGAACTCTACAAAGCACATAAAGATGGAGAAGAGAAAGAGTATGAAGTAGGATTTGCTCTGAGCAAAGAGCTCTTTACCAATATAATGGCTCTCCATCCCAAAGTACATATTATGACTGCAAACAGGTTCGATTTAGCTCATGCGATACTTTCTTAGCCTCTTACTTGTGGTCCCCCTTTGGGCAATTAATCTCGATCTTGACTATAAAAATATCAACGAATGGATTAGTGAAAAATTACGCCTCCTCGATATTTATATGAGTGATTCCAATGAAAGTGTCAAGCAAAATTTTTCAATACGCTCTTCTATCGATACAATTATTGAGACCAAGCAGACGCCGCAGTTTAAATTCAATATGCGTGCCAATCTTGAATTTCCTCGCACACAAAAGCGTCTCCATCTCTTCATTCAAGATTTTAAAAAGCAAAACTCTGTAGATGAAGTGAGTGGACAAAATATTGAAGACTCTATCCGCAATACCTCTTTTCTTTTTGGTCTACAATATATGAGCAAAGGTAATATACGCTATCGAGCAGGAATTCGCTTCCATAAAATCACACCCGATCCCTTCATTGCATTGGGCTGGGAGCGTACCCACTATTTCAAACATGCTTGGATCTACTATGGTAACGAATTGCGCTACTTTCTCCACCGACATATAGACAATAAATTGTTCGCAAACTTTCAATACAAACGCAACAATTATGAACTTTTCTCTTTCGAAAACAGCTATCGCTACGAAGAGCGTCCTGTAGGTGAACATCAAGTTACACATGCTCTTAAAATATACCACTCTTTTGGAGAGAGGAGCCTTTTGATACCAAGAGCTGAATGTTTTTTTTATGCAAACAATGAAGAGAGTTACAAAATCAACTACTATTACTTAGGATTCGATTTTCAAGACACCTTCTATCGCAAATGGCTTTTTTACCAAATAGGACCAGCAGTATTGTGGCGCAGAGAAAATAGTTTTGATCCAAGCTGGAGAGTGACATTTAAGATCGGGATTACATTCGAGAAAAACTAAACTCATCTCTTTCATAACGTAAAAACTCTAAAGAGCAACCAAATGAAGGAAGATTAATATACTTTTGCTCTCCAAAAGTAAAAATTTTTCGCTGATGAAAATGGCCTTCTATGACAATATCTGCATCGTAGTGCTGCAAACGCTGCAATGCAATATTTTCAAAATCTGCTATCTCTTTGCAAAGATTTTTACCCCCGTTATACTTTTGGATCTTTTTACTTATCCATCCTTTGATATCCATGAGATTTAAAGTAGTAATTACAGCATTTTTATGAAGCAAATCGATATAGAACTTATATAAGCCGCCTATGTATATATCTCCATGAGCAAGTGCTATATTCTTTTGCCCCGCTTGACACATTACTGGCTGATTGTAGCGGCTAAAAACTTGCATTTGAGGGAAAAGATCGTGTAATAAAAAATCGTGGTTTCCTTCAAGATAGAAGCATTGCGTTTTTTGTGAAAGCTTTTGCAGCAGATCGATAGCTTTTTTGTTACTCTGTTTGGTAAAGGTGACTTTTCCTACAAGAAGGTCAAAAATATCTCCCATAAAAAAGATTTGTGGAGCATCTACCCATTCTAAAAATCTTAATAACTCTTCACGCAATCCTGGATGATAGTGGGCATCGGTGATAAAAATCGCCCCCTCTTTAAGGGATAGCGGCGATTTTTGGCATTGCAATTGATGCATCAAGTCCCATCATTAAATTAGCATTAGCAACAGCTTGTGAACTTGCTCCACGTAAAAGATTATCAATAGCACTGCTAATAAAAATGGTATTTCCATGCTTTTGCGCATAAATATCACAAAAGTGCGTCCCAGCAACAGATTTGACATCTACAGGCTCTCTTTTAATACGTATGAACTCCTCATTTGCATAAAAGTCTTCCAAAACTTCCAGTGGATCGATAGCTGTTTGAAGCTGTGCATAGATACTTACAAGCATTCCACGTGTAAGAGGTAGTAGATGTGGGACAAAATTAATATGGTAGATCTCTTTGCCAAGCAATTCCAACTTCTCTTTTATCTCAATTGCGTGGCGATGCTTGAGAGGGTTGTAGGCAAAAATATTCTCATTTATGCTTACATAGTGTGTCTTTTGGCTGCATTTTTTTCCTGCCCCACTCACACCACTTTTTGCATCAATTATAAGAGGATGTTTACTCTCAATATAAGGTAAAAATGGTATGAGAGCCAAAAGTGTAGCTGTAGGATAACAGCCAGGATTTGCTATAAGGCGCGCTTTTTGGATCTCATCTTTGTAAATCTCAACAAGACCATACACAGCTTCTTTAAGATGCTCATTATCGCTATGGTGCGTATAAAAGGTCTCATAATTTTCTAAACGCAATCTATAATCAGCTGAGAGATCAACTACTTTTACACCAAGGTCTAAGAGAGGTTTGGCAACCTCCATTGCACTTTTGTGAGGAAGAGCTAGAAATGCAAGATCACAAGTATCAGCAATCTCTTTTACATCTGTTTTTTTGAGTTTATAAGAAAAAACACCCTTTAATGCTGGATAGAGATCACTTATCTCTTCACCCCCTTGGCTGCTAGAGAGATATGCAAGATTGAAATGGGGGTGATCGAGTAATATCTTTATTAGCTCAACCCCTGTATATCCTCCAGCACCCACTACTGCTACATTATACTGCACACTCAATCCCTAAACTCTATTGGTTTATAAAAAACTTCAAGCACTTCAAAATCGATCTCGCCCTTTGGCAGTTTCACAGTAATCTCATCACCCTCCTCTTTACCAAGAAGTTGCCTTGCAAGAGGAGTATTGTATGAGATGAGGCCATGCTCTGGATCGCTCTCAGTTGATCCCACTATTGTATACTCTATCTCTTCATCCTCTTCGATATCTAAGAGCTTCACAGTAGATCCAAATCCAACTTTTGTATGAGGAAGCTTGCTTGGATCGATTACTTGGGCTCTAGCAAGCAAGTCTGAGAGTTCAGTTAGTCTTGCATCTATAAAAGCTAAGCGCTCTTTTGCTGCATGATACTCAGCATTCTCTCTTAAATCTCCATGCTCTTTTGCTCTTTCTATCTCTTCTACCACGCATGGTCTCTCTTCTTTGAGTGCTTCAAACTCTTTTTGCAATTTTTTATACCCATGCTCTGTCATAGGCTCTTTATTTTCCATGCGCAAGTCCCTTTTTTGCTATAATTATACCAACTTTTAGGAGCCTTTATGAAAATAGCTATAAGCGCCTTTGAAAAGTCTGCAAATCTGCATTTACGCTATCTTTTGCCTCATTTAAAGTATAAACCTATCGGGATCTTTGATAAAAGCCTTGGAGATCCTCTTGTAGATTTGCAAGAGTTAGCAGTCATGGGTTTTGTAGATGCAGCAAAAAAACTTCCCTTCTTTTTACAGCTTAAAAAAGAGATGGTCAAATTAGCCAAAGAGGCAGATAAAATACTCCTCATAGATGCAAGCGGTTTTAATCTTCCTCTAGCAAAAGCTATCAAAAAAGAGTATCCAAACAAAGAGATTATCTACTATATTCTTCCCCAAGCTTGGGCATGGAGAAGAGGAAGAATCAAAATAATTGAAAAATATGTAGATAAGGCTCTTTCAATCCTTCCTTTTGAAAAGAAGTACTATAGCCCAAATTTTAATATCAAATATGTGGGACATCCACTTTTAGATGAGATAGAAAAGTTTAAAGATACTCCTACAAAAAGCGACAAAGTAGTTTTTATGCCTGGTAGCAGAAGAGCAGAGATCCAATCACTCATGCCAATTTTCAAAGAGGTAAGAAAAGCGATAGATAAAGAGGCGCTGCTCGTTGTACCACAAAACTTTGATCTTGCTATCTATGGGGATACAAGCGATTTTATCATTACGCACGATGCACATAAAGCACTCTATGAAGCAGAATTTGGTTTCATCTGCAGCGGTACTGCAACACTTGAAGCATCTTTAATTGGCACCCCTTTGGCACTTTGCTATATCGCAAAACCGCTTGATTATTTTCTTGCTAAGCAGTTTGCAAAAATTGATCGCGCGGGGCTGGCAAATATCATGCTTGGAGATATGCATCCAGAATTTTTACAAGAGAGTGTTACCAAAGAAAATCTCTTACAAGCTTATAAAAACGCCAACCCAGAAGAGTTTTTGCAAAAATCCAAAGAGCTGAGACGATATCTTGCCCATGGCAGCGCAGTAGAAGCTGCAAGGGAGATTAATGCATAGCTTTGAAGCAGTCTTTTTTGTCTATCTCTTTATTTTTATTGGGTTTATTGCCAAGAAGTTCTTTCAGCAAAAAATAGATGAAAAGAGTCTTGTAATACTCTCAGTCTATATTTTCCAACCATTTTTGACATTTTGGGGACTACTCAAAAAAGATTTTGATTTTAATCTTGCTATTGCTCCTTTTATTTTTTTTGGTTTGAGCCTCACTATTATTGCAATCAACTACTTTTTAGCAAAAATACTTTTTGCAAATAATAAAGAGCAATCAATCTTTATCGTCTCCTCTGTCATAGGCAATACTGGCAATTTAGGAGTACCTTTAGGTATTGCTCTTTTTGGTGAGATGAGCCTTCCCTATACCACAATCGTTAATCTTGCAAATGTTTTTATGGTCTATAGCTTTGGAGCCTATTTCTATTCGAGGGGTAGCTTTGATGTAAAAAAGTCACTCCTCAATACCATCAAACTTCCTATTTTATGGTTTGCCCTCCTTGCTATATTGCTCAATCTCCAAGGCTTTCGCCCATCAAAAAATTTTGATATATTTTTGCAAATGGGAGCTTACACTGCTATTGTGATTCAACTTCTTATTTTTGGTTTCTATCTCGCTAAAATCTCTTTACGTATATTAGATAAAAGACTCACCATAGCTGTAACAGTGATGAAATTTGCTGTATTACCTTTCGTAAGTTTTGTGTTTTTGTCATTTATAGATCTTGAACCTCTTACAAAGAAGATCATTTTTATGGAAATAATGATGCCTTTAGCTGTAGCAAATGTCAATCTTGCAGCGCTTTACCACTGCAAAGACCTTGTTGTTACGGCTCTTATCTTCATCACTACTGTGCTTTTTGTACCACTTCTACCTCTGTATATCAAAATTATTGAAAGGATGGGATGAGAAGAATTTTAATCACTAATGATGATGGATTTGAGTCATTAGGACTTCAGGCTCTTATTGAAGCAGTAAAAGATCTTGGTGAAGTTTTAGTAGTAGTGCCAGCAAGTGAAAAGAGTGCTTGCGGCCATAGTCTTACCCTTACAAAACCTCTTCGCTTTGTAGAACTTTCTGATAATTTTTATAAGCTCGAAGATGGTACTCCAAGTGATTGCGTCTATTTAGCTCTCCATGCTCTCTATCCTGATGGCATAAAACCAGATCTTGTCCTAAGCGGCATCAATAGAGGTGCAAATATGGGAGAAGATATTACCTATTCTGGTACTGTAGCAGGTGCTATGGAAGCAGCCCTCTATGATATTCCAGCTGTAGCTCTTAGCCAAGTATGCAATAGCAATTGCGAAGAGACGGAGATGGAAATAGGTTATGACAATGCTAAAAAAGTAGCGAGAGAAATTGCTCAAAAGATCCTGCATGAGGGTTTTCCTTTGGGACGCAGAAAACTACTCAATATAAATATCCCACCAGTAAAAAACATAAAAGGGTATAAGATTACAAAAGCTGGATATAGACTCTATGCAAATGAAGCACACCTTCACAGAAACCCAAGAGGATTAGAGTACTGGTGGCTAGGACTCCATCCACTTGAATGGGAAAGAAGTGAGGCAAGAGATTGCGATTTTGAAGCAGTGTATGAGGGATATGTCTCTATTACTCCCATCAAAGCAGATTTAACAGCATATGAAGAGATAAATAAATTAAAGAATTGGTTATGAGATTTAACAGATGCCGTATGCTCTTTGGGGATAATTTTGAAAAACTGCAAAAAGCAAAAATTTTAATTTTAGGAGTTGGAGGTGTAGGAAGCTTTGCCCTTGATTGTCTCTATCGTAGTGGAATAAGTGATATTACCATTGTTGATTTTGACCGCTATGATATCACCAATCAAAACCGTCAAATCGGAAGCGATCATGTGGGAGAGCTCAAAGTAGAAGTTCTTGGCAAACTCTATCCAGGAATTAAAACAATTAATGCAAAAGTCGATAATAAATGGGTGGAGAATTTTGATTTTTCTCCATACGATGTAGTCATAGATGCAATAGATGATATAAAAGCAAAAATAGCTCTAGCACATAAGTGCACTCATAAGCTCATAGCATCAATGGGAAGCGCGAGAAAATGCGACCCAACAAAAATCGAAACTGCATCAATTTGGAAAACACATGGGGATCCTTTTGCAAGAAAGATTCGCTATGAGCTTAAAAAGAGTGGATTTAAGGGGGATTTTTTGGCGATTTTTAGTCCTGAATCGCCAAAATGCAGTACAAAAGGGAGTTTTGTAGGTGTAACTGGAAGTTTTGGACTGACAATTTGTGCTAAAACGATAGAAAGAGTTCTTAATGAAAAGAGAAGTGGCAATAGTCATACCACTCTACAACGAAGAGAAAGTGATACGCAAGACACTGCAAAATCTAAAAAACAAAAGGCCTAATGATACTATTATAGTTGTAGATGATGGTTCAAAAGACCGTAGCTACTACGAAGCCTGCGTGCCTGGAGTATATCTATTACGCCATATCATTAATCTTGGACAAGGTGCAGCTTTGCAGACTGGAATCGATTTTGCTAAGAAGCTTGGTTGCAAATATGTAGTCACTTTCGATAGCGACGGACAACACTGCGCAGAGGATATTGAAAAATTCATAGAAGTTTTGCGAAAAGATGAAGCAGATATAGTTTTATGCTCAAGATTTTTAGGAAAAGCAGAAAATATTCCTCCATTAAGGAAAAACTTCTTACGCATCGCTGCTTTGGTAGAAAGAGTGCTTACAGGTATAAAACTTACTGATGTACACAACGGATTTCGTGCTATTAATATAGCAAAGTTTCCAGACTTTGTCATTACACAAAATCGTATGTCTCATGCTTCAGAAATTATTGATCTTATTAAAAAACTCAAAATGCGCTATAAAGAGATACCCTGTACTATTAGATATAGTGAGTACTCACTTAGTAAGGGACAGTCGATATTGAATAGCGTCAATATTATTATCGAGTTTATTCTTGGAAAGGCTATTAAATGATTTTTGTAAAAGCTCTTCTCATTGCAATTCTTACAGCTGTTTTTTTGCTTTTAAGTTTTTCTAGTCGCTTTCGCACATACCAACGAATCAGTGTAATACTCTTTTATCTTTTTTTGGCATTTCTCATTCTCTTTCCGCAAAAAGCTGATAAGGTAGCAGCATTTTTCGGTATTGGACGGGGTGTGGATCTTGTTATATATCTCTCTATTGCTATACTTTCTCTTATAGCAGCAATACTCTATGCAAAAACAAAAATAAATGAGCGTGCCATCACAAAGATTGTTCGCGATATAGCAATTATGAAATCGAGGGAATGTAATGAATAGAGTCTACTCAAAAGAGCTTGTACAAGCATGGAAAAAAGCTCTCATTGATACGTATGGATTTGAAGAGTATATGGATTTTCTTATTCAACCAACAATCACTGGAAGTAAATATCTCACTTATTTACCTATGCTAAATTATACAGATCGTACATCTGATCAAGTAAGTGATCTCCTCGAACTTGCAAAAGATCAAAATTATCAAATACGTACACTCAATCCCACTTATAAAGAGTTCAAAGAGCTCGATACAGTTACTCTTCGTATATTATTGAAAACTTATGATGAAGAGGAGTTGATAAAAAGCTACCGTAAACTCGCCCAAAGAAGTATTAAAAAAGATAGAAAAAATAACAAAATTGAAATAAAAATAGATCATGACCTTAATCTCTTTTATGAAATGATCTCTGCTATGTATAAAGATCATGGTACTCCTATTTTTCCAAAACAATTCATCATTAATTTACATAAGTATCTTGACAATAAAATTCATTTCTATTCTTTCGTTGAAGATTCAGAAGTTCTTGGTAGCTACATGGTTTTTATAGATAACAAAATTTTAACATTCCAGCTTGGTGGAATCCTCAATAAATTCAAAAAGCGCCACAATGGATACTATTTTCAACATAAAATTATTGTAGATATTATAAGTAAATATGATATAGATATAGTAGATTTTGGTAGATCTGGTTACAATAGTGGTACCTATTTTTTTAAGACGCGTTTTGGTGCAGAGCCTGTAAAAATTGATATCCTTACAAATCATCAAAAGAATGTTTATAAAAGCTATAAATTAGCAGCAGAAATTTGGAAAAAACTCCCTAAACCATTAACTGATTTGATTGGACCAAAACTTACTAAATACCTTGTGGATCTATGAAAACAGTCATCAAAATCACTATCATATTTTTACTACTTCTTTGGCTTTTTTATGATATTGATTGGTATCTTTTCTTTACTAGTTTGCAACACCTCAATATTATAGGCATAATACTTACTTTTTTGACAGTATTTTTCAGTGACATTATCATCTCCTATCGATGGTACTACTTAGGACTCTTTCGCTATAGTTTTCTTACAAGTTTAGAAGCAAATATGCTCGCCTTTTTCCTCAATATATTTGCTCCAGCAAAACTTGGAGATTTGAGTAAAATCTATTATCTTCATAAAAAAGAGAGTGCAAAAATCAAAGATGTTACTGCCATGTTTTTAATTGAAAGATTTTTTGATGTGATCATTTTAGGATTTTTGATACTTTTTAGTACACTTTTTATATATCCAGAACCAAAAGCCTATATTTTAGTAATTTTTATAGCTTTAATCACTTTAATTTTTTTCTACCTTCTTCTACAGCCAAAAAGATTTTATAGATTGCTGCAGATAATTCCCTGGAGAAAATTACGCCTTTCACTCTATCAAATATATAAATCTCTTCAATCTTTTATGAATATAAAAAAGATTGTTATACTTACTCTCCTCTCACTCGCTGTATGGGGAGGTTACTATCTCAATAATTTTGTATTTTTCACTCTTGCAACAGATTTTCATCTCACTTTTTCACAAATATTTATCGCCTCTACACTCGCTTTTGCAGTTTCTGCCATACCAATAACTCCTGGTGGAATAGGTACATTTCAAGCGGCCTTCGTTCTCGTACTTGGATGGTACGGTATACCAAAAGAGAGTGCATTGAGTGCTTCAATTGTGTTACAATTCCTTTATATCTTACCTGCAACACTTTACAGTATCTATCTATTTATGACAAAAGAGTTTTTATGATGTACTTACCACACAACTACACCAAATACCCAATATGGTTGACTATAGATGTTGAAGAAGTAGAAGATGCTAATTTTGGAATAACACCAAAGCATCCATTGCAGATCAATTATGCAGCCATTATAAATGAATGGATAGTTTTTTGTCAAAAACACAATATCTCTTCAACAGCATTTGTTTTAGGGAGTTTTGCCAAAAAATACCCTCACATAATCAAAACACTTCACAAATATGGTCATGAAATTGCTTGCCATGGACTTAGACATGAACTTGTTTATAATCTTCCTTTTGATGAGTGGAAAAGAGAAACACAAGATGCTAAAAAAATCCTCGAAGATACAATAGGTCAAGAGGTTATTGGATATCGAGCTCCTAGCTGGAGTATGCCTTTTGAAAAAAAATATTACGAAGCACTAGTAGCATCAGGCTTTCGCTTCACTTCTACCTATTTTCCATTCAAAACCTATATGTACGGCAATAGCATCGATAAAAAAAGCCCTTTTGTCATTACAACACCAGGAGGAACCATTACAGAAATTCCTCTGCTTAAAAATATAATCCCTTTTAGTGGAGGATTTTATATGCGAGTCCTTCCCTTTTTTCTCATCCAAAGACTCTTCGCAAACTTAATAAATCAAGGTCATAAGCCGATAATCTATACACATCCGTATGAACTATTGCCACATCTATTTACTCGATTTAGAAAAGATGTGAAGCTTGATGTAGCATACTTTTTAACATTTTTTGCTGTTGAAAATAGTTTGCAAAGATTTGATAAAATTTTAAAGCAATTTTGCAAGGATAAAATATGAATGTAAAAACATTAACTTTTTTTTTACTCATACCACTTCTTTTTTTGGGATGTGCAAAAACTGTAGAAGAAAAAGAGATTAAAAAGAGCAAAAATGGTATCTCCATTAGATTAGAAGGTACAGTCTATCCAAGTAATGAGAAAGATATTATTGCACCTACTACAGGAAGAATCAAGCAAATCTTTGTCAAATCTGGCGATCGTGTAAAACAAGGAAAACTTCTTGCAAAATTCCATACAGTAATCACAAAATTTGATATTGAAAAAACGCGGCAAGAGTTAGAATATCTCGTACAGCTCAAAAAATTTCTCAAACATAGTAAAAAACACAATGTCAATCTTGCTCTTGTAAATATTGCGAGAGAAAAACTTGAAAAACTCTCAAAACTTAAATCGCAAGGACTAGCAAATAGTATAGAGTATAACAATGCAAAAGCCCTTTATGCATCAAGTCTTCATTCAAAATATAGCGAAGGTGAGTCTAAAGCAGAAAAATTGCAGTTTTTGGATGAACGTATAGCTATTACAAAAAATGAGTTAAAAAAACTGCAACACCGGCTCGCTTTGAGTGAAATACGCAGTGATATAGATGGTTTTGTGGCAGATTTAAAAATGCAAGTAGGTGATTATGTTGCAAAGGGAACAAAACTTGGCCATATCGTCAATCTTGATAAAGTTATCGTTAAAGCTGGTATAGCCCCAGGACTCATCCCTTTTATTAAAAAAGGTAAAAAGGTACGCATCGATTTTATTACTACACCTCCCTATCATGTAGAAGCAAAAATTTCTCGTGTAGTAATGATAGTAGATCCAGACTTCAAACGAATGACTGCTGAAATAGTTATTCCTAATAAAAACTATCTTTTACAGCCAGAAACAAAAGCTCTTGTGACTGTATATCTCACAAAAAAAGAGCAGGAGTTTATCAAAAATAATTTCCTTGAAAACCCCAACAAAACCATTTATGAAGTCAAATCATTTAATTACTAAATTTTATAAATTCTCTTTTGTTTGTAAAACTTGTAATTTTTCTTTAATGCCTTCATGATTCTGTACAAAAGCATCGATAATATTTCCTTCAACAAGTTTCTCTTTTTGTTTCTTTATATCTGCTACTGCTTCTTCATGCGAATAAGCTTTGCGGTAAGCTCGAGGACTTGTTACTCCTATATAGTACTCAGCCAATGCTACTATTTGCGCTAAGAGAGGAATATCTTTACCTTTGAGGCCATAGGGGTAACCTGTTCCATCAAAACGTTCATGATGATACTTAATTATAGGCGCTATAGGAAAAACGTTATTGATAGGTTCGACAATTACACTTCCTACAATTGGATGATAACGAATAAGATCAAGCTCTTTTTTATCTATTTTACCACTATCAAGAAAGTTCTCTATTTTGCCTATCATTCCTATATCATGTAGTTCTGCACCCAAAGCAAGTATGTCGATACTCGCCTCATCCAAAAAGAGATTTTTCCCTATCTCAATACTTACCAATTTCACTTTTTGCGCATGATTTTTAAAGTATTTGCTCTGCATCTCTAAAGCTTTATTGGAGAGTTTGAGGAAATCTACATAATTTGCTACCATTTTACTGCTAGCATCGAGATTTTCAAAATAGCTCCCTGCCAAATCAAGAAAAGAACCAATTTCTGTAATCTCTTTTTCTCTCATAGGATCTTTAGTATAAATTTCCAAAATATATGGAGTATTGCGAATATAGAAATCTTTTTTGAAACGGTACTCTTGAGGATGTTTAAAAATATCTATCTTTTTAGGGTTTTCCCTGTTTTTGAGCACCATTCCAGTTGCATGTGTTGTTTTAAGCAACAAAGAGACAACAAATTTTAAAAAAGTCTCAGTACCATGTTGGTATTTCATAATATTTGTTAAAAGGTTTTTTGAACTATCAAAAATAGTAGTAAGATTAATCTCTTTATACAGTTCATTCAGACGCTCATAATAGGCCAAGAACATATCCAAAAATCCTCTTATCTCTTCTATTGCCAACTCTTTTTTAGTAAAAATAGCTAATAATGCTTTTTCATAATGAGATTCAAGGTAATAGATATGATAAGAAGAAAGTTTTTTATACTCTTTGAGTTCACGTTTATAGACACGTGGTGGTACTTCGATATCTTTTAGTTCATTACTCTTACTCTCTAAAATATAAATGTCACCTCTGCGTAGATAGAGTGCTAAAACATCAGCTTCTATAATTTTACAGTAATAACCCAAAAATGCTTCTATTTCACCAATTTTTCTCAGATGTGACAGCTTTTCAAAAGCATCATTTTGATTACGTAGTTTATATTTCAAAATAGCTTTATCTTTGAAAAGTTTTATTGAAAGTAGAAAAAAGAGAATCGCAATTATTAAAAAAACATACCAAAAATTGATAGCTATATAAAATGTTGCATCACTTAGTTTTTGCTGCAGAAGTATGCTGTTCACGATTTATCCTTTCAAGATTTTTTATATAACCGCTATTATCTATCTCATATACAGTTACAAGGTGACTCCTAGCAAAGATTTTAATATTATCATGTTTTGCGCTATAGAGTGCTATCCAGTGCTTGAGATTATCTTGTATATCTTTCCTCCACCTATAGTACCATTGATCTTTTCCAGTATATTTATGAGGAATATCCTCTACAAAAATATAGACTTTAGGTGTAGGTATTTTCAAAAATTTATCAAGAGGATTATATTGAATAATAAATTCATTAGTATTAACCATATATCCTTTGCCTAATACCTTTGAATTCTCTTGCACATATGAAACAACAGTCCAGGTTAATGGTTTATTCTGCCTTATTATTTTATAGAGAAAATAGGGTATATCAGAGTATTGTACTCCATTGATAAGTTTTCTATACTCATCAGTATTTTTATAATGCTCCACAACAAATGCAGAAAATAGTAGTGCTACATAAAGTAGCATCATAAAAATATACTTTGCATACCTTTTTATTAAAAGTTTAAGAGGAACCCATAAAAACAGTTTTATATAACACGCTATGATGATTGTAATACTTAAAAAGAGATACTCTGCGCCCCGTGAGGGATGTACCAGTTTTGGAAAGCCGATATTTTCAGCGTAGTATACAACAAAAAAACCTAGTGGAATCAGTAAAAAACTACTAAAATAGAACCCTTTTTTATACACTCTTGCTATCAAGAAAAAAGCAATTGCAGACAAAACAAGAAAAAGGTGCACCCAAGTAAGATAAGAAATAGTTACCTCTTCAATTCCTGCAGTTGCAATTTGTACTATTGCTTGTTTCGTATGAAACAATCTATCTAAAAATGGTGCTGCATTTCCAAAATCTTGTGGAATACCATATTTTAATACAGATAAAACCCACCCATTCCCTAAAATCGCCGCACTGAAAATCGCAACAAATCCCCTCTTTAAAAGAGAAATACTTAGTTTTCCACTAAGTAGAGCATGTAAAGCAATAAAAATACTTGGAACAATTAAAGCAATTGCCCCTCCACCATGAAATATAAAAACAAGCATAAGTGTAAAGGTATAGTTAAAGAGATATCTTGTTTTTCCAGTATCAAGAGATTTAATGAGATAAAATAGATTAAGAAGATAAAAAGCTGAAGAAAACTCGTATGCCATACCGCTAAAATAGCGCATGAGTGGTGTCATAGCTATATTTTCTAAATAGAGATGTGGCTGAAGTAGATAAGATGATGGCACTTGATAAATTTTAAAAGAGAAAAAACGAATAATTTCAGGATTTTCAGTCAATGCAATTGGAGTAGCTATGAAACTATTCCAAGGAGATCCAATCAAAAAAGATCCATAGATAAGAAGTGTAAAGAGTGCAATGAGTGAAGAGACACTAAAACGCTTCAAGACAAAATAAACACCAAGAAGCAAAAATATAATGAGAAGCAAGGGATAGATATTAAACAGTACAATCGTATCTAAATGGGTAAAAATGCGTAATATAAAAATAAATACTGAAATACCGTAAAAGTCTGCTTTTGCCGTTTTATTATCTGCATAGAGAATATTTTGCTGGAGATTTGCTACCCACTCAAAAAACTGGCTCGTATCAGGGAGAGGATTCGCTAAAGCAATAAAACATCTATATCCTAAAATATAAACAAGATGTGCAAAAACTGCAAATATCAATATCTTTTTAAATACCTGATAGTAGTCAAGATGTTTAAAATAGAGAAAAACCGCCTCCTTTTTTCTCTTTTTAAACTCTTCAATTTTTTCATGATAGTGATCAAAAAAGTCAAATATCGCAATCATAGTGCGGTTTTTAATATCTCTAAGATAGGATTTTATCTCTTTATGCTCATAAAACTTTACAAAAAAGAGTTTTGTAATAATTAGTGCACTCATAAACGTAAAAGTATTAAAAATCTTCAAAAAAACCATCAACGGTACACTCAATTCAATAAAAACAAGCATATATATGATATTAGATATGATGTTTTCTATACCACCGCCAGTATATTTTTGAGGAAAAATGCGCCGAGGAACATAAATAAAAAGGATATAAGCAACAACAAAGAGAAGAATTGTACTTTTTACATTGAGAAAAAATATTTTTTGCAGTATTCCATAATCAATAAAATCTTCTCTTGTCAAATTTTTACCTTATCGCCGCTCATAGAGCATAAAAAGAAGCTTCCAGCAGAATATAGCTATTTATACAGTTATAAACTGCTAAGAATTTTCTGTTACCATAGTCTCAAGGCTCATAGCTTTACCAAAATATCAGATTTCAGTTTCTCACAAATATAGTCCATTATTAAAAGTTTTCAGACATCTAAACAGGTTTAGCTTATTTACTATTTATTATTTTATTATTACTTTCACGACTTTTCCTTTCAAGCTCTTTTATATAACCGCTATTATCTATCTCATATACAGTTACAAGATGACTCTTAGCGAAGATTTTAATATTATCATGTTTTGCGCTATAGAGTGCTATCCAGTGCTTGAGATTATCTTGTATATCTTTCCTCCACCTATAGTACCATTGATCTTTTCCAGTATATTTATGAGGAATATCCTCTACAAAAATATAGACTTTAGGTGTAGGTATTTTCAAAAATTTATCAAGAGGATTATATTGAATAATAAATTCATTAGTATTAACCATATATCCTTTGCCTAATACCTTTGAGTACTCTTGCACGTATGAAACAACAGTCCAGGTTAATGGTTTATTCTGCCTTATTATTTTATAGAGAAAATAGGGTATATCAGAGTATTGTACTCCATTGATAAGTTTTCTATACTCATCAGTATTTTTATAATGCTCCACAACAAATGCAGAAAATAGTAGTGCTACATAAAGTAGCATCATAAAAATATACTTTGCATACCTTTTTATTAAAAGTTTAAGAGGAACCCATAAAAACAGTTTTATATAACACGCTATGATGATTGTAATACTTAAAAAGAGATACTCTGCGCCCCGTGAGGGATGTACCAGTTTTGGAAAGCCGATATTTTCAGCGTAGTATACAACAAAAAAACCTAGTGGAATCAGTAAAAAACTACTAAAATAGAACCCTTTTTTATACACTCTTGCTATCAAGAAAAAAGCAATTGCAGACAAAACAAGAAAAAGGTGCACCCAAGTAAGATAAGAAATAGTTACCTCTTCAATTCCTGCAGTTGCAATTTGTACTATTGCTTGTTTCGTATGAAACAATCTATCTAAAAATGGTGCTGCATTTCCAAAATCTTGTGGAATACCATATTTTAATACAGATAAAACCCACCCATTCCCTAAAATCGCCGCACTGAAAATCGCAACAAATCCCCTCTTTAAAAGAGAAATACTTAGTTTTCCACTAAGTAGAGCATGTAAAGCAATAAAAATACTTGGAACAATTAAAGCAATTGCCCCTCCACCATGAAATATAAAAACAAGCATAAGTGTAAAGGTATAGTTAAAGAGATATCTTGTTTTTCCAGTATCAAGAGATTTAATGAGATAAAATAGATTAAGAAGATAAAAAGCTGAAGAAAACTCGTATGCCATACCGCTAAAATAGCGCATGAGTGGTGTCATAGCTATATTTTCTAAATAGAGATGTGGCTGAAGTAGATAAGATGATGGCACTTGATAAATTTTAAAAGAGAAAAAACGAATAATTTCAGGATTTTCAGTCAATGCAATTGGAGTAGCTATGAAACTATTCCAAGGAGATCCAATCAAAAAAGATCCATAGATAAGAAGTGTAAAGAGTGCAATGAGTGAAGAGACACTAAAACGCTTCAAGACAAAATAAACACCAAGAAGCAAAAATATAATGAGAAGCAAGGGATAGATATTAAACAGTACAATCGTATCTAAATGGGTAAAAATGCGTAATATAAAAATAAATACTGAAATACCGTAAAAGTCTGCTTTTGCCGTTTTATTATCTGCATAGAGAATATTTTGCTGGAGATTTGCTACCCACTCAAAAAACTGGCTCGTATCAGAGAGAGGATTCGCTAAAGCAATAAAACATCTATATCCTAAAATATAAACAAGATGTGCAAAAACTGCAAATATCAATATCTTTTTAAATACCTGATAGTAGTCAAGATGTTTAAAATAGAGAAAAACCGCCTCCTTTTTTCTCTTTTTAAACTCTTCAATTTTTTCATGATAGTGATCAAAAAAGTCAAATATCGCAATCATAGTGCGGTTTTTAATATCTCTAAGATAGGATTTTATCTCTTTATGCTCATAAAACTTTACAAAAAAGAGTTTTGTAATAATTAGTGCACTCATAAACGTAAAAGTATTAAAAATCTTCAAAAAAACCATCAACGGTACACTCAATTCAATAAAAACAAGCATATATATGATATTAGATATGATGTTTTCTATACCACCGCCAGTATATTTTTGAGGAAAAATGCGCCGAGGAACATAAATAAAAAGGATATAAGCAACAACAAAGAGAAGAATTGTACTTTTTACATTGAGAAAAAATATTTTTTGCAGTATTCCATAATCAATAAAATCTTCTCTTGTCAAATTTTTACCTTATCGCCGCTCATAGAGCATAAAAAGAAGCTTCCAACGTAATAGCTCTCCATCATAATAGACATCTTGATACTCAAAGGGCAGCATACTCAACACATATCCCTTACCAAAACGATTGAGCGTCACTAGTGTTCGCCCCTGTTTATCAACTAGCAATGCTTTCCCATCTACAAGAACATAATTTTCCATATAGTTGTAGATATTAAGTTTGAGTCTCTTTATACCTTTAATTTGAGATTTTCTTTCATCTATGCGAAATCTCTTAATAGTAGGGAGATAGTTGATGAGATCAAGATCATCTGATTTGAAGATAAAGCTACGCAATGGCTTTTTCCAAAATGTAAGCCCTGTAAAACTATTTTTAATAAGTTTTTCTATTTTTCTTGGATCTATCTCTCCATTTTTGTTAAACATATCATATTTGGTAGAATATACCCCAAACTCTAGCCAAAGCTTTCCACCATTGTATACCCAGTCACGTAAAATTTCTTGTTCTTTAGCTGATATATTATAAGAATAGGCAATGTTTGCAAAGAGGTCTTTGGTCAGTTTACGATACTCTTTAATCCATAGAGGACGAACATAAATAAAATCCAAACTTTTTGGATTGTCTCGCAGTTTCCAAAAATCCACATCTTCAATTTTTTTTGCATTGTATACTAAATTGATGCTACTATAAAACTTATTATCAAATTTACCCCGTATGTCTTCACCTTTAGGAGCTCCTACAAAAGGGAAGCGGTATAACAGCTTTCGTGGACTACTCCTTTGTGCCCAAATATCTTGAAGCTCATTGGAATAAACATGGAGATGTACCTCTTTAGCTAGTTCTTTGTCTATTTTTTCATTTTTTACACTACACCCTGCAAATAATAGCAATATCAATACCGTTACGAAGACTCTCATTCTCTTCCTTTAAAAAGCCGAATAGTAGTAATAGTCAAACTTTTTGAACATAGTTTTTAGAAAACTGTAAGTAACATACCAAAATATTGCACTCCCTACTAGCAATCCCATTACCGCAAAATAGCGATATAGGAGATTTGAGAAAATAACGCCAACAAAAAAATTTGCCACAGTAGCTAACACAATAGCTTTGACTACCACCTTCTGTCTTGAAAATGAAAAGAGTATCAAAGCATTCATCAATCCAGCAGTCAAAAATGCATATGCTACTGCACTTACTACAAAAACATAGGCTGAATCTACCGAAAAAGGCAGTCTCTCATCACTCACAAAATGAACAAGAATAGCCGAAAATATACTTGTTACTATTATCGTCCCTAATGCAAAAATTATAAATATTCTATTTACATTGCGATAAAATTTTTGAAAATAGCCATTAAACTGCTCATACTCATGTAAAGAAAAAGCAAAAACATTCTCATTTGTCTTATATAAAAACTCATATACCACAACTTCTAATAATCCAATAAGGAGTACTAGTACAATAAGTGCCAGATCGGTACCAATTTCATATTTCACATCAAACCATATAAAAAAACCGTGATGTAATGCATTCGTATTCCATTCAATAAGTTTATCTAATACCAAAAAGAGAAAATAAAAGACTCCATATATAAAAAATGGCAAAAGAGTATAAATAAGCATCGAAACGCGAGGTAAAAGTTCACCTTCAGATTGTACATTTGATTTAAGGTTTATAAGTTTTCGTCTAGCAAAATAGAGAATAAAGAGATCTAAAAGTGCAATAGCAACAAACTGTGCATAGGGAAAATCGATATGTAAAATATAGTGTATTGGTATCACAAACACTACACCCAAAACAAAAAAGAGCGCAATCGTCCCATACTCTTCAAATACATAGTAAATACTTATATTCAAAAAAAGTATTGAAAGCAGAAAAAATGTTGATAGGAAAATGATAAAAAGATGGGAATCTAAAGTCTGAAAAATTGTGTTAAATAGAAAAAAAATCAATGAGAGTATAACTATAGCTATAACACTTGTAATATAAAAAACCCAAATTGTTTTGGCTGCTAATACATCTTCATTCATTTTGAGATAATAAAGTCCCTTACGCCCTATAATCTGTGCTGGACCTCCGGTAAAAATCATTGCCAAAAATGTACCAAAAGCTATCATAGTAGCAACAGATTCATCAATATGAATATTTGACCACAATGCAAATCCTAAAATAATAGTGGCAAGAATCTGTATAAGCATCGGTATCGCGAAGGCAAGACCTTTGAGATAGTTTTGAATTACTCTCTCTTTGATAGGAGGAAGTTTTTGCATATTCACTATAGTTTTAACAGGATATTTTTTGATATCTTTATAGCACATAAGCTCTTTGGCCAATGTAAAAACATCTTCAAATCCATACTCTTTTTTTACATCTACATCTCTCATCCCATAGACTTCCAAAAGTGCTGCTACTTCCCAAAAATCAAGAGGTTCACCTCTCTCTTTAGTGATTTCTCTATAGAGATTTTTGAGTTTTTCTTCCATCATATCACCCCTAAGCATTTTGACGGTTCTCATAAAGTTCTCTATAGAGTTTCCAATAGTTATCTACCATATCTTCAATAGTAAAACCATTGAGAATTCTCCCCCTTGCTCGCCGGCCAAGCTCCTTTGCAAATTGAGGATTTTCCAACAGATATATCACATACTTAGAAAACTCTTCATAATCTTTGGGTTTAACTATAAAACCATATCCTTCAAGAACCTCTTTTGTTCCTCCCACATCACTTGATACAACAACACGCTCACATGCCATCGCTTCAATCACAGCAAAAGGAAAAGCCTCTGAAATACTTGTAAGCATAACAACATCAGCTTCATTGTATGCTCTTGCAGGATTGGAAGTAGGACCCATGAAAGAAAAATTGCTCTCAATACCTAGCTCTTTTACAAGCATTTTACATTGCAACATATACTCTTTATCTACTTCAGGACCATAGAGCTTAAAATGAACATTATGAATTCTTTTTGCAACAATACCACAGCAGCGTATAAAAGTCTCTACATCTTTTAAAGGATCTACTCTCGCTACCATTACAACACTAGGCCGCTTTTCCCGCTCCACCTCAAAACGTTGAAATTTCAGTACATCGATTCCGTTATAAATTGTTTTAATCTTTTCTTCTTGAGCTCCCCATTTGCGCTCCCATCGCTTATTGTACTCACATACCGGAGATATAACATCAGCAAAATGGTAGTTGAGGCGAGAAACCGTCTTAATAAGCCCTAACAAAAACTCTTTTGTTTTGATAGGCGTCTGGTTTCTTGAAGCAAAAAGGTACTGTTCTCTGATATAGATCCCATGTTCAGTAAGAAGAAATTTACTTTTATGTTTAATTTTAGCAATAATACAAGGCAACCCACAAAATGCAGCAGCTGAAGAATGATAGATATCAGCTTTTGGCAGCTCAGGAAGTAAAGAGATAAAAAAACGAAAGAGATATCGTAGCCCTTCTATCATATCAAAAACCGTAGGCAATTTATTTTTTTGATCTTTATAATGCCCTATGAGATAATGCTTATATATCTCCCAAACCTCTTCACTACGAAATATCTCATAGTAATCATACTCCAAAAAATAGTCATAAAACTCTACCAAAGCATAACCAAGCCCCTCAAAATCTTCTTCTTTTTGATAGATATGATTGAGAAGTTTTATTAAAATAGGCTCAAACCGTGCAATATCTTTATGTTCTTGTGTTTTAATTTTTGCTCTATAGATGCGAGAAAATTCAATATTGCGAATATACTCTGTAGGCTCTTCTGTCCCCCAAAGTGGAACATTAACTGTATCAACAACATTAGGCGGTATCTCATATTTTGCTTGCATATAGGGATGCATCATAATAGGCATAAGTATGAAGTCTATATTTTTTAGCTCTTTGATCAGAATATCAGCCCAAGTACTTACGCCACCAGTAGCATAGGGATATGTCCCTTCTCCCGTCCAAACTACCTTAATTCTCGCCATAAAATATCTGTTTACCTATTAAGATATTTATCTGCGCACTATTGCGAATCATTTGCAGCTTAATAGACTCTTTTTCTTCTTCATATCCCAAGTAATTTCGCAGAGCATCCTTAAAATCGCGATATTGAGCTAAGCCATTGAGATAACGTTGTTTAACTAAATGCATCTTCTCTTTCATCAATGTAAGCTGCTGCTGGAGTATACTCATATGTTTTGCAAGCCTCCGATTTTCATTATAGAGTCGATGGATATCTTTTGAAATTCTCTTCATTGTATCAAGCATTTTGTTTTTTTGCACTACTGCATGGAGTTTAGCTCTTTGTATATATTCGCTTCTTGCTTCTAATGAGTAGATTGGGATCTTAATAGTAACACCTGCATTATAATTTAGCCCATGCGCATTTTTATGAGGAGTTTCGGTAAAATCTTTTTTATACTCATAAAATAGCGATCCGCTAAAATCGATAATTGGCAAATATGCACGCTCACTATTTTTTATTTGCTTTTTTGTAAGAGCATAACGGGTTTGCTCTTTTTTTATCTCTTTATTTGTTTCATACGCTTTTTTATACAACTCTTCTAATCCGCCCTCTTCATCAATATCAAATCCTATATCTTGCAGTACAATAGGCTTAGTAATATTAAGCTCTATACTATTTCTTAATAAATAGTCACTATAGAGATATTCATATATTTTGACAAGAAGACTTTTTTTAAGCTCTAGCAGATCATTTTTGGCATCTATCTCATCTATTGGTGAAGTAATTCCAGCTTTTGTTCGCTCTTTGACAAGATAGTAGAAACTTTTTTGATTAAAATACTCTTCTTGATAAATTTTTTTGAGATGCTGATAGAGTAGTGCTTGTGTATAGATCTCTAACCCATAAAGAGATAATTTATCTTTTGCTGTAAGATAATCTAACTTTGCTAGACGCTTTTTAAGCAAGAAAATACTGTTTTTTTCTAACATTCCTCCATCAAAGAGACGTTTTTCAATATTGATTCCAAAATCACTTATAAACTCTTTATCGGTAGCAAGATCATAATCTATAAATTTACTGTACCTTAAAGCAACATTTCCATAGATATTCCAGTCATACTGTACATTACTAAGTAATGCTTCCAGTTGCGCAAGTTGCTTTGTATAGTCTAGATTTTTAGCATTGTAATCGTTGTGAAAAAGCCTATCTAAGAACTCATAAAAACCGAGCGTATAAGAGTTCTCTTTTTCTTTATTATCGAGTGTTTGTAAAATCTTTTTTACAAATGCATCTTCACTCTCATTTGCAGTGATATTTTGCTCTTTTTTATTTACTTTTTTGGCTTGTTTTTTTTCAACAGTAATATCATTATAGATTTTTTTGATTGGATTTTTGCATTGTAAGATATCACATTTTTTCAAAAATGCATCTGGATGAGTCTTATGAGCTAATTTTAAAGAGAGAATAGCCTCTTTTTTACTTTTATACACGCCAGTTATAAATCTATATAATCCATTATCTTGGCATATAATCCCATTGGGAAAGGTTTTGAAAAAAATTTTATCTTCATTATCATGAATAGCCCGTTGCACAGCATGTTGAATACACCATCCACCAAACACAGATGAGAAAAAAAGTATTAAAACAGCGACTACTCTATGCATTGCTTTTCTTTAATTTGTCGTTTTTTAAAGTTTATCTAAAATTTTCGAAAATATGGATAAATTATAGCGATTTTTTGGGGATTTTATTTGACAATATCACTTTTATTCAATGAAAGACAGTAATAAGTTTTTACTATACTATATTGAGAATAAAATTATACGAAGGATTTTTAAGAGAGTTTATAATAAAAATTTTGTTGAATTTATGCATATTAATAATAGGATAAAAATTATATCAGATTGCCTAAGAAGCTGTGGTTTTATTAAAATACATTTTGTGATGCGGCAGAGAAGCACCGATAAATCTTATGCAAGCCCCGCCATATGGTACTTTAAGGATACTAGATTTTATCTTGTACCGCATTATGTACCGCATAAAATCATCAACGCAAATAGAATTAAAATAGATTTTTTGCCATCCATCTTTTAATGGATTCTTTGACCTCATCCGCCATTTTACAGCAACCCAGCACCAATAAGGATAGAGCTATCCCTGCAATGATAGTGAGTAGTGTTACCTCTTTAGAGGAGTCAAGCAAGACGATCCACACCAGGGGGATAAGCACATATTCTGCTCTTGCGTGGAGTATGCTCACAATTAAGTAGGAGATGATAAGTAAAACGATAACTTCCATTGCGTTGCCTTTGGTTATAGCGTTAGTGTTATTTTGGTTATAGTTAGTCAACTTTTGCAAAAGCCGATAGTATGAGGACTTCACGCTATTATTAAGCCCAAAAATTGACTTAATATAACTACCCTCAAAAGTCTGTAGCTAAAAAAATGTCGGGGTTCGCACCACCCACAAGCTCAAACCTTTGACCAGGACCCAGAGCTAAAAGCTGCCTTTGGGAATACTCCTATATGTGCCTTGATCTATTTCATTTGGCTTTGATACACTTCAATAATCTCTTTGGCTTTATCGAGCGTAACGTTTAACTCCTTGAGTTTCTCCTCGCACTCAAAGCTTTTGACGATACGCTGATAGAGTTCTGGGCGTGAGTGCTTCCATCTGCTAAAGGTGTTCTCTGGAACATTGATAGCAGCTGCCATCTCTTTTGCTTTCATATCGATCCTTATGCTACAATGTTGCGATATACACATATCGTAGATAATTATATCGTTATAGATATGACTAATCCTTACTTTGATGATATAGTTTTATATCTTAAGTTTGCTTCTCATAGTGTAGATAGATGCTCAAAACTTAAACGAATTATTCACATATTGCAATCAAAATCGATAAAGATGTGAAAAACTATTTATATTTAGTTTCAAAATCCTTAAAGTGCAAAAATCCATCAAAAAAGATAAAAAAACCGCTTCAAAGAGTATTGAAAACTCTGATTTTCAATATTGTTGATTTTTCAAACCTTAAAGAGGCTATTTTTATGTGCTTATTGTTGATTGTGTAGTACTGTTCAAATGATGTAGAAAATCAAGCCTACAATTGCAGCTGCAACGGTAAGCAATGCAAGGATCACTCCAGCTATTGCACCCTCAATAATTCCCTCTATTGCCGCTCTCAATGTATTTATGACGCTCATATTTGCATTATAGCGTAGTGCCTTGGATTCCACTTAATGGACACCCTAAGGCGTTTTAGCTCTCCTGTAAGGCTTCATCATTCCTCACGCTTTTTTTGGGCGTATGGCTAAAGTTTCGGTGTGATTCATGCCATCCTTGTGCACGGGTCCTACGCTTCTTAAGCTGGCTGCGGGGGGTGCGAGCGTCCCGCTTTTTCTCTGGTCACAGAAAAAAAATAGTCTTTAAATTTTTCAATTAAAAGGTACTGGTTATCCTAATTTTTTAACTGAACGATTGAAAAAAGAAGTCCATATTTTATCTACAATCGGCTAATCTCCTTTGCCTGCAATGATAAGCATTAAAGCTCCAATAATTGGCGTAAAGAATAAAGACACCAAAAAATAAAAGATAAACGATCTGTTCATACTTCCTGCCCATATTCCAACCCCTAAGGCAAGGAATACCCACCATCCGATTAAATCCATAGTTTTTCCTTTTAGGTTCTTTGTAGCTTCAATAAGCATAGGGGGTCGGCGTCGCCCCAACCTCTTTCGATTGTTCAATTTTTTTTATCAATGTCGCTATTTTGAGATTGATGCCTTACATAAATATACCATGAGACATAAAACGAAATTGATTAAAACTATAGTATAGAAAAAATGTTTTGTTTTTTGCGTCCATATCGTCCATAAACCTTTTGAAATATCGATTTTATGGTAGTTTTAAATATGGACGATTCATATTTTTTGCGCCCATTAATCGTCCATTTATCATCCAGTAAATGTCCATTCATTTATATTGAAATGAAATATAAATATCATTATTCATCATATAGAAGGTTGACTATATGGATTGTTTATGGGTGTATTATGGGCGATTTATGGACGTTTTTTTATCTTACGTCCATATCAGTAATGCCCTAAAATTGGGCTATTTGGATATATTGTGGGCGAAGTGGACGATTTTTAAAAACTTTTTTTCTCACTTACTTTTTTTCTATTAAATAGTAATTTGTATCGCTAAATTTTTTCCATTCAATACCTATTGCTTGCAGTCTCTCTTTAAAGGTTCTGCTACTAACGCTTTTAAAATTATTTTGTGCGCAATAGTTTCTATATTCTCCATAAAGTTCTGAAGCTTTCATACGATTATAGATACTTGGCTGATAGCCGTTATCTTCTATAAACTGTCTTACATTATCTATTTCTTTGAAAAACTTATCCCTTGCTATTTTGCACTTATCGGATATAAAAATATCTTCATTTTCTATTACTCTTGTAGCTCCCTCTATGATCCAATTCAAAACTCCTTCCATGCCTGCATTGATGATTTTAAGATGGAGTTTTCTATCTACTTTTTCATCTGGTATCTTTACATCAAATGGAATTATCAAAAACCGCCTAAAAAATCCTTCTGTATGCTCAATATCGTTAAATTGGAATTTATTAACATTGAATATCAATTTTGCGTAATCTTCCATCATAAAGGAGTTACCATATTTTAGTCTCGCTTGGATTGGCTCGTTACTTGCCAAAGCTTTGAAGATGTTTGGATTGATTTTTTTAAGATCGGTCTCACTTCCAAAATTTACAAGCTTATCTTTAATCATAGCTCTATTATGCTCTTCCATGAGCTGGTCAAGTGAAAAGTTGCTAATATTCTCTTTTCCTAATAATGCAGTGAGAATTTCCATAACTACACTTTTTCCATTCTGTCCTTTGCCATATAAAAAGAAGATATACTCTAACTTTATATCTTTAATAAATATGCTTCCCAGCACCTCTTGTAGTGTTCTTTGTGTCTCTTTGTCTGGTAATACTTCATCCAAAAACTTCTCCCATAAAGTGTTGGTAGCTCCCTCTTTATAAGGATAAGGCAACTGATATGTCAAAAAGTCTTGATAATCAAACCCTTTTAATTGCAATGTTGTAATATCGAATGTTCCATTTTGTAAATTGATGAGGTTTTTGTTAGTCAAGTTTTTATTATTAAAATAGCTCTCTTTTTGCAACTGCTTATATAATTTTTCCAAAAACTGCTCATCCGCAGCGTCTATAATTGAAACTCCCGCTTTTATAGCAAACTGCTCTAAGAAGTAAATAATATCGTCCTTGATAAATGGTACCCAGTATTGCCCGTTATATATGTAAATATAATCTCCATCCTTTGCTATTTTCCAGTCTTTTTGTTTTGAAATGTCTATCAAATGCTTGATGATTGCAACTTTAATATGTTTTTGTAGTGGTGGCTTTTCATTGCCGTCTTTATCATAGGTTGGTATCCATCCATACTTTTTGCATAATTCATTAATATCAATCTTTTCAATATTGTCAAGTGCAACCTAAAAATGTACCAAGATGCGAAGTGAAAATGTACCACTTTGAAACTAAAAATTGTTATCGAGTCCAGTAAGGACACCAGCTTTTCTTTTTTGCTTAAGCCTGTAGCTTTCACCTTGGATATTGAGTATATGGCTATGGTGAATAAGCCTATCAAGTATTGCTGTAGTTAACGCTTCATCATTGTTGAGCACCTCCTTGAATTTTGTAAAAGATAGATTGCTTGTAATGATAATTGATCCTATTTCATACCGTTTATTGATAACCTGGAAAAAGAGATTGGCCTGGTTTTCATTGAGCTTGATATAGCCAAATTCATCGATAATCAAGAGTTTTACCGTATTGATAACCTTTTTGAAATAGTGCTGCAACCTGTTGGTCTGCTGCGCAATCTCAAGTTGTAAAAGCAGATCTGCTGCAGTGATGAATTTTGTTTTTATTCTTGCTTGTGTAGCAAGATATCCCAAAGCTATGGCCATGTGGGTTTTCCCAACACCGCTTGGTCCAATAAGCAGGATATTTTCGGCATTCTCTATAAATCTTAAAGTAGAAAGTTCATTAATAATATTTCTATCTACCGCAGAAGATGAGAAATCAAACATCTCTATGGTCTTTACTTTTGGAAAGCCTGCCATTTTTAGTGTTGTTGCTTTTGAACGCTCTATCTTCTTTTGATGTTCATATCTAAAAAGCTCAAGCAAAAAGTGGCTGTATGAAAGATTCTTTTTAGCTGCTTCTTGCGCTATGGATGAAAAGCTCTCTTTAATGGCAGGAAGTTTAAAAAGCGCAGCATACTCTTGTATCTGTTCATTTATACTGTGTATCTCTTTATGCATGGCAAACTCCCAAAAGCGCATCATACTCCTCTAAAGAACTCTTAGCTGTATTATGTATGTTTATGCTGTTTTTATACTTTTTATTTGACAAGGAAAGCTTTTTATCTATGCAATTGTCATATTCTTTTTTGTTATGCAAGCTTTTTGGCTTGGCTGAAATTATTAGCGGCAGCAGAACTTTTTGCTCTTTTATAAAGAGCTCTTTTGGTTTTTGCTTCGTTGTTGCGTGCACTCTATTATGAACAATTTCAAGCCACTGAAATATCTGGCTGTTAAGAAGCTTTGTATCTATAACAAGCGAAGAGTTTTTGAGTCTTGCTTTCAAAGGAATATAGAAGTTTCCTTTCATATAGCCTATAACTCTCTCTACCTTCCCTTTTGTTTTTGCCCTGTAGGGTTTACAAAGTTTTGGAATAAATCCATACTCTTTGGAAAAATCCAAAAACCTCTCATTAAATCTGTGTTTTGCATTCCCGTAAGCGTTATGCTCTATCACCACGCTTTTGAGGTTGTCGTAAAGAATGGTTCTAGGCACTCCCCCAAAGAAGGCGAAAGCCTTTTTATGACAATCTATAAAACTATCAAAGCGCATATTGTCTGTAAAGCAGATAAATGCGTATCTGCTATAGCCTAAAATCATCGCAAAGGCATAAATGGGATTCTTCCCTCTTCGTATCACCGTCCAGTCAGCTTGCGCCTGCTCGCCCGGATCTGTCTCAAATCGCACTACCTCTTCCTCTTTTACGCTCATATGCTCTTTATAAAGCCCGCTCATAAACGCCTGCAATATTCTTATCTTCCCCTCATACCCTTTTGCTGTAATCTCCCGGTATATTACCGTTGAAGGAATTTTATCCGGCAACCCTTGAGTTATTCTCTTTTTTATATACTCTTTGTATGGATCGAGCTTCGATTTGTAAACTCTCGGTTTTCTTGGCAGAAGCTTATCCTCTTTGAGTCTTTTGGATACGGTTCTTCTATCAAGTCCCGTCATCCTTGCAATAGCTCTTATGCTGTATCCTTGTCTGTAAAGTGTATGTACCATCACAAACTCCTCGTATGTAATCACTATTGCCTCCAAATATTTTTGGAAGCGATTATATTCTCTTATATTTCCTCATCTCATGGATGGTACATTTTCATCTTGCGTCTGTGGTGTATTTTAACATTGCAGGTGACACAATATCACTTAATAGTTTTTCTATGAGTTCTTTTTTGATGATATTTTGATTTTTATGCGGTATACTTTTATCAATTGTTTTGCTTGATTTGCCTACTAACACATCAGAGGCACAATCTTCTAATGATTGTGCCTTTTTGATTGCTTCTTTTAGTCTTAAACTCATTTCCTCGCCCCTGTAAGAATTTCAATTTCATTTGCCAACGTTTCGATAATCGCCTCTTTTACGTCTATAGGATTGGCAAAGTATTCATTGCCTCTTATCTCTCTTGCTTTTTCGTTGCAAAAATCTCTAAAGTCATAACCTTTTGGCAGCTCTTTATCCAAAACATTCTCAAAATCGATGGGATATACTTTGCAGTTTTTATAGTAGTTTGCAAGATGATTTACCGTTGCTTTGCAGCTATCATCATTATCAAGCAAAGCAAATATATATCTTTCTTTGATGTCTGGCGTATATGGATTGTTTGCAAGGTTGAGAGCTATGCTATCGCTTTGGAGCACCATGTAGTTAAGCTCCAGGAGTTCAAAAAGTAAAAACTCACCAATGCCATATCCTACAAAGATAGTAGGATCTTCTTCATCAAAGATCCTATAAGGAATATATCTTTTGCTTCCGTAGGTTTTCCACTTTATAGGATTGCCATCTTTGTCTTTTGCTTCTCTAATGCAGATTGCCTTCACCTCATCAGCTCTAAAGAGAGATACGGTCAAACTCTTATATTTATTGCTAAAGCCCAAATACTTATCCTTTATTTTCCTGCCTACTGGTAGTCTCCAAATGTCTCTGTCTATCAACTCATACATCATAGGCGTTGGGTTGATAAAGTCATCTGGCAGTATAGGTGTTGTGATTGCTATATGATCTTGCTTTTGCAAAGCTTTTTTAAAGTTACTATGCCACTCATTCAAATCAAAGCGTGGCTTATCCTCTTTATTGGTATAATTTTGGCTCGGTGTTGTATTGTGCAGCGGTTGGGTGAGGTCGATTGGATGAGGTAGGTTACTCATACTTTATCCCCAGACATTCAGCAACCCAAAGGGTAGCTTCTTTTAGTGGTGTGTTGTGGTGTTCGTGGATAAATGCAACGATATCGCCTCCCCATCCGCTGCCAAAGTCTTTGATATAGCCGTCCCTCCTGATAGAGGATGATGGCGTTCTTTCATCTCTAATCTTAAATTTGTAGTCTCTATTAATTTCATATCCTAAAACTTGCAGCATTGCCGCTACTTTTTCCCGATCCAAGCTTTGCTTTATCTGCTCTCTAAGCTCTTTGAGATTCATTGTCTCTCTCCATCTCATTTGATTCTATGTTCCATAGTGTTAATGAGGCTCTATCGAGCATATCAGCTAATTTCTCCAGTACGAGGCGATAGCTAATTTTGATGTTCTCTTTTTCCATTTTTGCTACTATCATCTTGATAGTCTCGCTTGCAAACTCGATATCGCCTCTTGCTTCAATAAGGCTGTTAAGATTAGCGGTTTTCATTGTTACCTTCCTTTTTATTGGATTCATTAAGACTTGCATCGTGTATTGCGAAATTAAGTTTTACAAAGAGATCCTCTGTTTCATCTCGGAGTTTTCCAAGCTCTTTGATGGCTCTTTTAATAGCTCCAAACTGGTCTAAAAAGTTCTCTGATTTGAAGTGATAATCAAATCTCAATCTTTGAATCTCACTATAAGCCTCCATTACTTTCACATTGTTTGAGGCTAAATCAAGCTTTGCCTTTAGCTCCTGATTCTCTTTTTCCAATCGTTCGAGATACTCCATCTTATCCAGTAAGCCATCGATTACCGCCTGTTTCTCTTTGCACTCCTCTTGCAGCTCTCGCACCTCATCTTTTAAGATGTGGTTTTCCTCTTGCATATCCAAGAGTTTTGCTAATGCTTGTGATTTTGTCATGGTTGCTCCTTTATATAGACTTTTGGATATGAAACAATAAAATTATATAGCCATAAATATAATATTGTCAAGATTAAATATATCCTTTTGGTCATATTTGCTATAATTTTTATAGCCAAATACCAATAAAAAGGTTTAATGTGACTAATGAAGAGTTTAAACAACTTCTCAAAAAAGCTGGATTGAAAAGCAAAAAGGATTTTGCTAATTTGCTGGGTATAAAACCTCAGTCTGTTCATAGTTGGGGTACTACTAAGCCTTTTCCTTACTGGGTAGAGTCCTGGCTTCAAAATTACATCAAAGCCAAAACTCTTGATAATGTTAAAGATGTTATCTGCAATGAAGATGATCCAAACTCCACTGCTTCTTAAAATCCCTTTTTTTATAGTGTCAACTTTGTAAACTATATTCATGTAAATGCTCTTAATATGCTTTTGTTTCATTGTAAAACCCTCGCCGTATTCTCTCCCTTGTTTTGTTCTAAATCCTTGCTAAAACCTTGCTATTCATTGCTGTAACGTAGCCATTTTATTGCCGTTATACCTTGCCCTAACCTTTCCCTTGTTTTGCTCTCAATGTATGCCGTAAATATGCCGTACATAATAATTAGCCCATCTGATAGTTAAGGATATCGCTAATCGTTACTCCCTCATTAGTAGCCGTTTTATAGCCGTTGTTTATCCTTTTCGCTCTTCTATCCATTGCATCACTTCATTAAAGCTCCAGCGTGAAGCTCTGATTCCTATCTTTATAGGTTTTGGAAATTTGCCGTCTCTGATGTACTTATAGATAGTGGGCTTTTTCATACCAATAAGAGATGAAACCTCTTTGATGTCTATGAGACGGTCTTGTTGTGCGGTTGGTAGTGTCATTTCAAATTCTCCTTGCGGTTATTGTGAGTTATGGAGGTATTATGAAATAAAATTAGAGTGGGAATATATAGTACAAATAGTTAAAATTTTGTAGAGAAGTACTATGGAGTTTGAAGAGGAAACAATTTTATTTTTGACTCTATATTCTGATAGGTTTTTGAGTAACTTTGAAAATTTGAGATTGCATTTATTAAACTTTTTATCTGTTGCTTTGACATCCCAGTATATTTAGCGATTGCTTTGTAAGGGATATACTTTTCATATCGTTTATCCTGTTTGAAAAATTCTATTAATGTATCAAGTTCTTGTATGATTTCCTCATTTTTTTGGAGTTTTTTTATATACATTTGCATACGCTGGAGCTCAGTAATAATTTCTCTTTTGTTGGCTGATAATAATAGTCCTTTTTCATAAAATCCTATTAGATAGCCTTTGTAAATATTTTTTAGGAATATTTTGACATCTTTACGCCTTTTATCAACTTCTATATCGAGTTTATCATTAAAGAGGCTATTTAGATAATGATTTGGATCTTTTAGAGCATAAGTAAGAGTTTGTTTTTTTGATAGTTTTTCTTCAAAAATAATTTGATGAAATTTCACCTCATTTTTTATCACTTCTATATCAATATTTCGGAGACTATTAAGAGTAGATAAATTGATATGTTTTGCATTGATTTTATTTGCCTGTATATCTCGTAAAACTTTATCTAATGTATATTGATAATACACATTAATGAGGCTTAAATGATAGGATTTTGGATCTGTAGCCAAATGATTATATGTTTTGATTATGTTTTCAAAATTATATAAGGCTATTTTGAATAGTTTTCCATGTCTCTTTTTCAAATATTTATTTTTGGATAATTTTCTCAAATCTATAGAGGTAAGATTCTTGAGAATATCTTCACTGTACTCTAACTCATTAAGTTTTATATCTCCTAAATATTCAAATTTTTTGATTTTTCTTATTGCTAAATGATGGATGTCTTTAAATATATCTTTTTTAAAGATATTATGAAGCATATAAATGAATTGAAGTTCAAAAAAGATCATAATACGTAAAATTTCCATTGGATGAATTTTGTTTTTTAGTGCAAAATAGTTTATAAATGCGTGGGCTTCAAGTGCTTCAAGCAAATTATCATATTCAAAAAATACATTAAACCCTTTTTTGTGTTTTTGTATCCTTTTGTGATTGATGACGGATAAATGAAACACCTTTTTAAATACAAATCCAAAATTATCAGTATTTGAATAATCTGGTTCTTTAAAAAGAAATTCTTCTGGAAATTCATCATCAAGCTTTTTACACCAATAAGGAGGATCTCCCAAAAGCTTATAAGCAATTTGTGGATTATAGGCTATTTTGGTCATTGTTTTTCTTTAATAATATTGCCACTCCTATTAACAATTCTCAATACACCTCATCATGACTCCCAATATCAAGCAAAATTATCTCCTTATCGGTGATAACTAAATCTATAACGATTCTGTAGCTCATGGAGATTGAAACGGAGCAGTACTCTTTGAGTTTGCCTTGCAGTTTGTGAAGTCTCAAGCTTGGGTAATGTGGATCGGCTGCAAGAATGGTTAAAACCTTTTTGTATCTTTCTTTTAATTCTGGATGCTTTTTGATAAATCGCTTCTCTTTTTTGAGGTAAGATTCTGTAAAAATGAGCGTGTACATTTAAAGGCTTTTTAAATGCTTTTCAAGCTCTTCTTTAGTGGTGATAATTTTGGCTTTACCTTGTCTTATTTCCTCTTGAGCTTGTAAATATGCTGCATCCAGCTCAGCAGCTCTCATCTGCTCGTATCTCTCAAAATCTACAACGATATACTTTGGCTTTCCTCTAAAGGTGATAACTGCCTCATCTTTGGCTTGTAGTTCGCTCTCGATCGCTTTTATTCCTTTTACTTTTAATTCGTTAGCGGTAATCATTATCTGTCCTTTTAATCGTATTGTTTATCACATTATATCAAAGTATATCATTAGCTATTAAGGTAATTTGCCCACCAGTTCAAAAGCTCTTTTCTATCCTCTAAAAAATCGCTTCTTAGATAGCTTTGCGTAACTTTATTTCCTATATTGTGATGGAGTTGTGCTTCTATCGCTTCAAAACTGCAGCCATGCTCTTTTTGGCGCTCAAGTGCGATTGTCTCAAAGCTGCTTCTAAAGCCGTGTAGGTCTTGCTCTGGCTCGCTGAGGTCTATTTTAAGTACTTTTCTAAGAGTATTGTCTGAAATTGGTTTATGTGCATTTACTGGACTGCTAAAAACAATCTCACTGTAAGGACTTGCTATTGCTTTTGCCTGCTGCAGTACTTTTACTATCTCATCCGTTAAAGGAATACGGAAAGGCTGATTTTTTGTTTTCATAGCTTTGGCTGGATAGATGATCACTTTTTTATCAAAATCTATATATTCCCATTTGAGATTGGCTACATTGCCAAAGCGTACTGCAGTAAGAGCGATATATTGCAGCGGTAATCTAAAATAAGGATTTTGCAAAGAGCAGATTTTTTGATAGATCTCTTTTATTCGCTCATTTGTAACGGCTTTATGCCTGCTGGGTTTATGCTTTGGGATGAGGCTATCTATATCTATCCCAACTGCTGGATTGGTTTGTGTGTAGTCATTATGGATAGCAAAGTCAAAGAGACTTTTGAGTAGTCTGTAGACTTCTCTTGCTTTATAGGTCTTACCTGTGCTTCTATTGTCTTTTTGCAGCTTTGTAGAGTAGGTGTTTTTCACTATCTTGATGATGTCCTGTTTCGTTACCTCATCGATTTTTATTTCACCTATAAAAGGAGTAATATAGTTTGCAAAGGTATTGATGTAGTTCTTTTGCAACCTTGCTTTACTTACCTCTTTGGATTTATGCTGGATAAACCGCTCTATAACGAAACTTGTAAGCTTCTTATTCGCTTCAAGCTCTTTGATACGTTTTTGCTCTTGCTTGTATCTGTTGGGATCTATACCGTTTTTGATAAGCTCTTTTACCTCATACTTGATTTTTCTTGCCTGTGCAAGCGATATTTGAGGATAATCTCCTATGGTATAGGTGTTTCTCTTGCCAGCATAGACATAATCGAGCCTAAAAATCTTCCGTCCGTTTGGTTTGATTAAGACATAGAGTCCTTCACCATCTCTAAGCTTATATTTTTTCTCTTTTGGCTTGGCGTTCCTAAGCTGCAGATCATTAAGAGGTCTTATACTTTTTGGCACCTGTTACCTCGCTTGAATAATTGCAAATACATTGAGCGCACCAGCGAAAACGTACCGCAAAACGTACCGCAAAAAAATTTTACTTTGAGTAAACTTAAATATATCACAATATACCAAAAAGCACGATTTGAAGGGGATTTTAAATTAAAAGATAGCCTTAAGAAAACTTAGATAAACCTTAATGTGGTGCGGCAGAGAGGACTCGAACCTCCACGGGATTAACTCCCACAAGGCCCTCAACCTTGCGCGTCTACCAGTTCCGCCACTGCCGCGTTTGAAGTGATGAAATTGTAGCAAAAAACTTATCCAAAGGCAAGAGCCTTTGGAAGTTTTTTATCCCAAGAAAGGATTTGCGTAAAGAGCGATAAGAGCGATAACAAGTGTATAGATAACTTGCGCTTCGATCATCGCTAGAGCAATGAACATTGTAGTCATCAATTTTCCACCAAGACCAGGGTTTCTTGCTGTTCCAGCAATTGTAGCAGCTGCAGTATGTCCCATACCGATACCACCACCAGCTGCAGCAATACCAAGACCAACACCAGCAGCAAGTACACTGTAAGCTTGAATCATGCTTTCACCTTCACCTGCGAAAGCGAAACCTACGAATGCAACCAACAAAAGCATCAACTTTTTCATAAAATCCTCCTAATATATTTTGCAAAGTCCGTTCGGCTTGCGTATCCCTACTTGTCACCTTGCAGTGAAATTGTACAAAAAAGAAATTTAAACATTATTGAAAAAGCCGCTTTTTTTCCTCTAAAACTTGCAAAAGCTTATCCATATGTAAAGAGAGTCTCTCCCAAGGATTACTACCATTGTGATCAGTAATATAAATATAACGAAATCTCTGCAGTAAAGGTTGCGTGATGTTAAACTCTTGTATATCATAGAGCAGCAATGCACTTTTATTGATATCATCTTTTCCCATAGGTAATACATTTGATTCGTGCACCACAATAATATCAGCTATCTTTTCATATTGGCGTGCAATAGTCGTACCTGGATTGAGCACAATGAGAGGAAATTTTTTGCGTGCATAAGTGCACAGATCTCGGTAATATACAAAAGCTTCATTACTACTATTTACTTCATCAAAAAAAATACCCTCTACACCCCATTTTTTATAAAACTTTTCCCATGCATCTATACGCTTTTTAACATCTTCGGGATTCCTCGCAGCATATTTTGTATATACATAACCCAAGATAGTTATATTTGCTTCATGTAATCTATCGATCATAGAAGCAAAGTTGTACTGTTCAGATCTGAAATCTCCATTAGCTGGATTAACAATGACAAAAAACTCTATTTGAGGATATTTTCTTTTATATGTGAGAAGTTTATCAATCTCTTTATCATTTTCAAGCAGAGGATAGTGATAGAAGGGGATAAGAAGCCCCTCTGCAGCAAAAAGTATCATGCTCAGAAGCAAGAAAAAAATTTTACCCATTTTTCTTGATAACTTGCTTCAAAGCAAGCTCTATTTTATGCCCTTTTTGGCTGAGTACCTCTACTTCTACTTCGTCTCCACTCTCAACTACATCTTCTACTCTTTCAACACGACCAGAAGAGAGTTTAGAGATATGCAGTAATCCATCAACGCCACCTGGAAGCTCTACAAATGCTCCAAAAGATGTTGTACGTTTGACTCTTCCTTTGAGAATCTCTCCAGAAGTAAATTTTACAAGCTCAGGGGTAGGTTTACTAGTAATATTTTCAATATGTTCACACGCAGCTACAACTTTTGGCTTGCTTTTTCCGGTAACCCGCACTTTTCCTTTCTCTCTATCGATATCGACAGTTACCTCAAATTTTTCGATGATCTCTTTGATAGTTTTTCCTGCTTGCCCAATAATCTCTGCTACTTTACTCGGATGGACAAAAATTGTCTCAGTTGTTGGTAAATTCTCTTCATTGATCTCTATCTCATTTTCAGCTTCTTTCATGATTTCTAGAATATGGAGCCTTGCTTCTTTAGCTTGCTGTAAAGCCTCTTTTAAAACCTCTGGTTTAATACCCCCCAGCTTAATATCCATCTGCATTGCAGTTACACCTTTATGTGTCCCTGCAACTTTAAAATCCATATCTCCATCATGATCTTCTAGCCCCATAATATCTGTAAGGATCGCGTAGCGCTCATCTTCGACAACAAGTCCCATTGCAACTCCAGCCACGAGATCCGCAAGCTCAATATTTGCTGCACGCAGAGCAAGAGCACCACCGCATACTGTTGCCATAGATGAGGATCCATTTGATTCTAAAATCTCTGATACAAGTCTGTACGTTTTCTCTTCTGGTACATCTACTACAGGCTCTAACGCTCGTCTTGCTAAATTTCCATGTCCAAGCTCTCTACGTCCAGGAGCACCAATTGGTTTCGCCTCACCTACACTAAATGGAGGAAAGTTATAGTGCACTATAAAATGCTCATACTCTGGACCACTGCTCGTAAGGTTTTCAAACATCTGTGCATCGGTTTTTTCTCCAATAGTACATACCACTAGTGCCTGCGTCTCACCGCGTGTAAAGAGGCATGAACCATGGGCTGCTGGGAGAATATTTGTTTTTATATCGATAGGCCTCACATCTTTAAGCCCTCTTCCATCTGCTCTTTTTCTTTCATTGAGGATCATTTCGCGTACGATTTTTCTTTTATACTTTTCCACTACTTTATAGATGATCTCAAACTCCCACCCCTGCTCTTTGGCTACATCATCTTCAGCAATTTTTTTCGCAATATCGCGAAGCAATTGATTGCGCTCACTTTTTGCCATAGCAGTTACTGCATCTTTTATATCCTCTTTATAGATCTCATCAACATAGATCCAGATATTTTCATCAATCGTCTCAGATGCTAGAGGAAGTTCTCGCATAGGTTTAGCAGATTCAATGAAATATTTTTCATACTCCTCACACTCACGGTTAAGGAGTTTTTTACCCTCTTCAATAAGTTTTACAAGCTCCTCTTCATTTACTTCATTGGGCTCTTTTATCATAATAACCTCTTCAGCTAGCGTCGGATCCATGAATGGATCTACTGGCGTAGTAGGTACCACTTCTGTTCTATATGTCCCTTGGGAAGCCATTTCGATCATAAGAAGATCATCTTTTGTTCCTGCAAGATAGAGATCAAGTGTACTCTCTTTGAGTTGCTCTAAAGTTGGATTAAATACCACTTCTTCATTTATTTTAGCAACACGTATTCCGCTTACTGCTTGACGAATAGGTATATCCGAAATATACAGAGCAGCACTAGCAGCTTTCAGTGCTAAAACTTGTAAATCACTCTCTTTATCTGCACTCAATACCATAACAGTAATTACTACAGGATATAAAAAGCCTTTTGGAAAGAGGGGGCGGAGTGCCCTATCTACGACTCGTGCTGTAAGTGTTTCAAAGTCACCTGGTTTTTGCTCTCTTTTGACAAATCCTCCTGGAATTTTCCCTGCTGCATAGCTTTTTTCAATATATTGCACAGTCAATGGCAAAAAGTCTTCCTCTACAGGCTCTTCATCTAACACCACAGTTGCAAGCATAACAGTTTTACCACTGCGCAGCAGCACTGCCCCATTGGCTTGGCGTGCCACTTCTCCTATTTCATAAATCTCTTTGAGATTATCCATTTCAAATTCAAATCTGCACTTCATCCATATCCTTTCAGAATCTAAATTTATTTACATACTCTTCAAAAGGAAACTGTTTTAAAATCTCCTCTTGGGAAAAACTAAATTTATAATTTTCAATATAGTTTTTAAGTATCTCATATGCATGGTTAATTTGCGCCATTTTTTCGCTCTCATCTCCCCTATCAGGATGATAGCGCTTGCTCAGTTCTCGATAACGCTCTTTTATCTCTTTATAAGAAACCATTGGAGGAAGCCCCAATGTCTCTAAAGCTTCATGGATAAGTGTCACAGGATCTTGTCTCATTTGATAAACGATCCTGCACCACTAACTGTTCCTAAAAGATACTTCATATCTTGATCCACAAAATCGAGCCCCATACCTACAAAAAAGTTACGACATTTATCATTCAAAATATTATCTGCACCAATATAGGCATTTAAATGCTTGAGAAATCTATGACGATAACGCAGTGTTAGATGGGGTTCATCTCCTCTTACATCATTTACAGCATTAAAATCGTAAAGGTCAACTGAAGCCTCTCCCCTATCATTAAAAAGATAGTAATCTAGTCCCACTCCTCCGGTATTTTCTATCAGTCCTAAACGAAAACGCAAATCAGCATATCTTCTCGCATACTCTGCATTCACATAATAGGCTGCATCTTCATGTTTTTTTGGAGGAATGAAATTTCCGTTTTTATCTTTTTGCGAATAATCATCCATTGATACAACACCTAAGATATAGTATTTATTCGGTGTAGGAATATAACTCACACTAAAACTGTTTTTATTATAATTATCATCAACCATATACAAACTATTAAAATTTACATCTATTTGGCTCTTCCCTATAGCTGCAAGGTAGTTATCGAGCTTTTTGAATGAGCTGCTTCCACTACTAAAAAAGTTATCTGCAGATTTTATCGCACGAGAGAGCGGTTGTTTATTGTTTTTGAGGATATCTTCCAGATCTTCTTCAATTGTGGCAAATCTGTCCATAAGTGTAGGAAGTTTATCTTTAAGATCCTTTCCACTATCTCGTAGATAAAGCGTGATTTCATCTACACGCTGCAAGATTTTTGGAAGATCTTTATTGATGCTATCTGCAGTGCAGGCAAATTTATCACTCATGTTTCCGAATTTTCTTCCAGCAGCAGCCAACTCCTCGCCCATTTTTTTAATATTCTCTATACTTGCACTTATATTGTCGTGATTTTTTTTAATAAGTTCTTTGAGATTTTGCGTGATTTCTTGCAAATTCTCTATACTTTTTTTGAGATCTTCCCCACTTGCGCCAGCTATTGATTTGCGTAACTCTACTATAAAGCTCTTAAACTCTTTAGCTGCATCGTTAATAGTAGTAGAAGTTTGATCAAAAGATACATACTCTTTTTGCCTTTGGAGTGTTTGACCTTTTTGCACATACTCTGTTGAACTTCCAGGCTCTATTGCTAAATATTTTGTTCCCAAGAGGCTTTGCTGCTGTAAAACAATTATAGAGTCTTGAGGAATTTTTACACCTTCAAAAATAAAAAGCAAAGCTTTGACTTTTGCACCCTCAAGTCCAAGATCTTTGACAAATCCAACATCTACACCCTTGATTTTTACTTTTGCATTTTTCTCTAATCCGCTTGCATCATCAAGCAATGCATAAATTTCATACCCTTTTTTACCTAAATTGGAAAATTTATTTACTTGTGTAGTCAGTAAAAATAAAAACACTAATCCTATAGCAACAAAAAGCCCAACTTTCGCTTCACTTTTCAATTATAATGCCCTTTCGCTTACTGTATCAATGATAGATTTAGAAAAACCGCCCAGCGGATAAAACTCCAACCGAAAATAGATTGTATTATTTTCATACGATCTGCTACCCTCTCTTGTAAGAGTTGGCAGTACCTCCTCTTTATAACTTATCTCATAGCTCCAACACTTTTTTTGCATCCCCCAGCCAATACTCCAATTCCTTGATGCGCCATCTTTTAAATCATAATCTATTGTAGCAAATAGTTTATATTTTTTTGATAAATTACGACTACCTATAAACCGTATGAAATGAGAATCTCTTTCACCTTTTACTCTATTTTTGTAAAAGTGCGATAAGAACAGCTCTTGTAAATCATCTTTGTAACTGGCTGTAGTTACAGCTTCACTCAATATAGAACGGTTGTGAGAATAGAAGATATCAGTATTAAAAGCCAATCCATTATTAAATTTCACTCCTATTTCGTTTTCAAGATCATCGAGTTTATCTTGTTCGTTATAATTAATTGGCTGTACGAGTCTATGATACAACATCTCTTCTCCAGTTTTATCGTAAAAATATTCACTCAGACTTAAAACCACTTTTTTCGCATTGTTACCAATATTAATAAAAGGCGCTTGATCTCCTCGTATCTTTTCAAAACTAGGGATGTAGAAGGTTGTATCAAGATGGAGTATATGAAAAAAATCTTTATAATTTTTAAAAAGATCGCTATAGAAAGATATTTGGTGTTGATTGCGATAGATATAGTTATTTTTCCATTTTTTATTAAGATGTTTGTTAACAAAATTGTAATCAGCATAATTGGCAAAAAGATTTTCACTTATAGAAAATCCTAGCAAGTCATCAAAAAAAGTGGTAGTAAAACGTACAGGGATATTGAGTCGATACTCAAGAGCATTAAGCCCTTCTTCACGATAAAAGTGATTGAGCTTGATATCAACATCATAAGAGAAGTGACGATTGAAAAACTGTGTACGATATTTATGATACTGCAACGAAGGTACAAGTTGCAGAGTATTAGCATTATGAGTTTTGCGGTTATCTTTGAAATATTTCATATACATACCAAAATAGTGTTTATTAAAGCTAAAGACATAATTGAGCCTTGAAGTGATTTGAGAATCTACCCCCTCAATTTCTTTGTGTTTTTGCAGATTATAGTAATCAACATCATTATAGCTATGAATATCACTATAAAGGCCATCGTTTTTATAGATATTCTCTTTTGGTGTAAAGATATTTTCATGCTGATAGAATATATCAAGTCCATAATGCTTTTGGTTTTTTATCTTTTCTCTTTGCTGATAACTCTTCTTTTCGTAAAAAACTCCTGTTGTGATTTTTCCAAATGAATCTGGCGAATCGACAAAGCGAAATGCTGAATAAACTCCTTGCCCTCTTTTGGTACGAATTTGGGGAGTAATTTCCAAATCCCACCAGTTTTGCTCAGCAATATACAATGGCTGTAGATATATAAAGCCTTCATCTTGAGAAATCCCGAGATTTGGACGCAAAAGCCCAGTATGGCGCTGCTTGAGGGTAGAAAATCCGATATAAGGAACATATAAAAGAGGGATATCTCTAGCAAAAAATTGTATATGATAGAGATCTATCCAATGCTTTTTGCGATCAAGTACTCCTTTAGCAAATCCTAGTTTCCAGTCACTGCATCGTACATCACAACTAGAGAGAAAAGCATTTTTTAATTCAATCTTTTGAGGGTTTGCTTTTGCGCTCGTTCCACCAATCCATGTATTGGATCCAGACTCATCAAAAAAAAAGGATTTTATCAAAACTTTATCATGAATAAGATCGAGAATAGCAAAGTTACTTACTGCACTATATTTTGCATCATCAAGTATAGTGATGTCACCATAAAATTTAACAATTTGAAGTTTTTTATCATACTCGGCTCTATCTGCTTCTATGTGATAGCTCTTATATTCCACTACCACACGTTTTTTTGCTACTACTTGATTTTGCTGTGCTTCTACTTCATAGCTGTAGATTCTTACAGGCACCTCTTTTGCAAGAAGTGCCACACAGAGACAAAAGAGAGAGAAATATTTAGGACTCATTTACTTGCAAAGCTTGATAGGCGATATCTGTTCTAAATTTTTTCCCTGCAAAATGTACCTGTCCCGTTAGCATATATGCATAATCTCTTGCTTCTTTGATACTATCACCAATCCCAACACAGACCAAAACTCTCCCACCTGTTGCATAGAGTTTACCTTCAATCAGACTCACTCCTGCAAAACAGATATGGGCACGCTCTGCAAGTTCTTTGTGTACTATTTCATCAATGATAATTTCACTCGGTTTACTCTTGCCATAAGGATAGTTTTCACTTGCCATTACCACACCTACAGCATATTTATCATAAAACTCAATATCTAATGAGTCAAGCTGTTTTGTAGCAGCTTTATAAAAAAGCTCACTTGCAGGAGTTTTGAGAAGTGGCATCAATACTTCACACTCAGGATCTCCAAAGCGTACATTATATTCAAGTACATAAGGCTCTCCACCAACTATCATGAGTCCTGCAAAAAGCACCCCTTCATAAGGGACACCCTCTTGTGCCATTCCTTCAATGGTAGGCGCTATTATCCTCTCTTCAATCTTTTTATAGAGCTCTTCATCAATAAGTGGCGTTGGTGCATACGCTCCCATACCGCCAGTATTTGGCCCCTTATCTCCATCTAAAAGTCTTTTATGATCTTGGGCTGCTGGAAGTATTTTGTAGTTTTTTCCATCACATACAGCAAATATGCTCAACTCATACCCATCGAGATACTCCTCAACTATAACTCTCTCCCCTGCAGGCCCAAAAGCTTCACCACTGAGCATACTTGCAGCTGCTTCTTTTGCCTCTTCTTTGCTCTGTGCAATAATAACTCCCTTGCCAGCGCACAATCCATCAGCTTTTACTACAATAGGAGGAGTAAGCTCATCTATAAAAGCTGCAGCCTCTTCCATAATAGATGTTTCGATATAGCGTGCAGTTGGAATATTATATTTTTTCAAAAAGTTTTTCATATAAATTTTGGAACCTTCCAAAAGCGCAGCCTTTTGGGTAGGACCAAAAATTTTTAATCCATATTTTCTAAAGATATCTACAATGCCCTCAACCAATGGTGCTTCAGGGCCTACAACAGTTAAATCAATACCTCTTTGTCCGGCAAATTTTGCCAATTCTTCAAAATCACTTATCTCTACATTTTCTCCAAGTTCAAGGGTGGCACCATTTCCAGGAGCAAAAAAAATCTCTTCTACATTTTTATCTTTTTTGAGTGCTAACCCTATTGCATATTCGCGGCCACCACTGCCTACAACCATGACTTTCATATTTTTGATACCTTTATTGAAGAGTTGTGGGTATAAACAAAAAGCCCAAGCGGGCGTTCACGCAATGCAATGGTCCCTAAGACCATAATTAGAGAGAGCGAGTCTTGGATTAGGCGGCAACTTCTCGCTAAGACACCTTAGCTCAAGCGAAGTCACCGACACACACCAAGAACTACTGGCCTCTCTCAATCTCGCGATTGTCGGACCCCCATACTGCGGGTAGCGCACCGCTCAGGCTCTTATGCAATTATAACAAAATTTACCCAGTAAAACCTTAGGAATTACCTATAATATCAACAATCTCTTGTAAACTCTTTTGTGAAAAGAGCTTATAGGAAATATCTGCTGGCATATACGCAGCAGTTTTAGTACCTATTACAGCTGCTTGGTAGCTAGGATCCCATGTAAAACAGCGAAAGAAGCACTCAATAGTCGAAGGAGAAGAGAAGATGATTGTTGCACCTTTTTCTGGCTTATCAAGTGATTTGCACTCTTCACAAACTGTCTGATAAATTATCTTTTCATCAATACTGAATCCATGTTGTGATAAAATACCTTTAATATCACTGAGACTCTTTTTCCCTCGCACTAAAAGAAACCGACCATTTTTATCAAATTTTTGAGCTATCTCTTTGGCAAAATCCTCGCCATAAAAACTCTTTGCCTTATATATAACTTTACCACCCAACTGCTCTATAGTCTTTGAAGTGGCTTTTCCAATAGCTAAAGCTGGAATTTTTTTCCAAAGGGGATTAAAATAATTGATAATTTTTACGCTATTTTTGGAAGTAAAAATTAGATAATCAAAACCGTCTACCTCAATAGAAGAAACAAGTGGAATCTGTTTGATGAGGGGAAGCTTTTTAGCTCCCTCAACATCACTATCAGAGAGGATATAAATACTCACCCTACTCCCACTCTATTGTTCCTGGCGGTTTGGAAGTAATATCATAGACTACGCGATTAATACCATCCACTTCATTAATGATACGATTGCTAATAAGCTCTAAAAGATCATGAGGTATATGGGCAAAGGTTGCGGTCATACCATCACTACTCTCTACAATTCTGAGTGCTACTGTATTTTCATATGTGCGTTTATCACCCATAACTCCGACGCTCTTGACATTGAGCAACACCGCAAAACTTTGCCACAGTTTCTCATAGAGCCCATGAGCTTTTATCTCTTCAAGCAAAATAGTATCGGCCCTTCGTACAAGCTGTAAAGACTCTTCGTTGACTTCTCCTAAGATCCTGATTGCGAGTCCCGGTCCTGGGAAAGGATGACGATAGACCATCTCTCTTGGTAATCCTAGCTCTAGACCCAATTTTCTCACTTCATCCTTAAAAAGTTCACGTAAAGGCTCAATGAGCTCAAACTGCATCCAATCTGGGAGTCCTCCAACATTGTGATGCGATTTTATTGTCTCACTTGGCCCTTTAACTGAAACTGACTCAATTACATCAGGGTAAAGCGTTCCTTGTGCAAGATACTTCACATCTTTATGCTTTTTAGCTTCCTCTTCAAAGAGTTCAATAAATGTGTGGCCTATGATTTTACGTTTTTGCTCTGGCTCAGTCACACCTTTGAGAGCCTCTAAAAATTTCTTTTGCCCATCGATAACAACAAGAGGCACTTGAAGCATATTCTTAAAGACATGCTCCACTTTTTCTCTCTCACCCTCACGCAAGAGCCCATTGTCTACAAACACAGGAATAAGCTGATCTCCAATAGCTTCATAGAGCAGTGCAGTCACAACAGAACTATCAACACCACCGCTGAGTGCGCACAATACTTTATCATTGCCGACTTGCTTGCGGATCTTTTCTATTTGCTCTTTAGCAAAATGCCCCATATCCCATTTTGACTCTATCTTACAAATACGACGGGCAAAATTTTCTAAAATCTTTTGTCCCTCTTCTGAGTGCGAGACCTCAGGATGAAACTGCAAAGCATAAATTTGCTTTTGCTCATTAGCAATGGCTGCATAAGGAGAATTGTCAGTATGAGCTATCCGTATAAAACCTTCAGGGAGTTCTTCTACTTTATCCCCGTGACTCATCCATACAACCTGCCCATCTTTTGTACCTTCAAAGAGGGATGAAACGTGTCCGTGAATGGGATCAAAATAGAGTTTGGCCTTGCCATACTCATGATGCAGCGCGCGGATCACCTCTCCACCAAAATCAACAGTAATCAGCTGCATGCCATAGCAAATACCTAGTATTGGCAATCCCAAATCATATATCGCTTTATCTACCCTTGGAGCGTCAGGCTCATAAACACTTGCAGGCCCCCCGCTGAAAATAATACCTTGGGGGGATTTTTCTTTAATCTTTTCAATATCTTCAAAAAAGGGATATATCTCACAATAAACCCCAACTTCTCTAAGTCTTCTTGCAATAAGTTGCGTATATTGTGAACCAAAATCGAGAATTACAATAGGAACTTGCTTCATCTATTTCCTTTTAATATAGACCTAAAATCTCAAACTGAATATACCATAAAATAATCGAAAGCACATAACCAGCCAAAACTGTCCATGCATACTTCATATGTGCGCCAAATGTGTAAATACCTTTGAGTCTTCCCATAACACCAACACCAGCAGCACTTCCAAAACTAATAAGACTCCCACCAATACCAGCAGTTAATGTCACAAGAAGCCATTGATCGATACCCATTGGTGGATTGGCTTTAAGGATTGCACTCATTACTGGAACGTTGTCAATGATTGCAGAAATAAATCCAACACCAATATTGCCAGCAGTTGGTCCTATGATATCATAGAGTTTGACGACATATTCAAGATATCCCATAAAATGGAGCGCTCCCACTGCACTCAAAATACCAAAGAAAAAGAGCAGCGTATCATTTTCTACATTTTTCATATTGACATAGACATCGAAGTGATCTTCTTGGTTTTTGCGTTTATGCAAATAAGAATACATCTTCAAAAGAGCCAAACCAAACATCATGCCCCACATTGCAGGAAAATGGAAAAGTTGGTGACCTAAAACAGCTATAAAAATAGTAAATGCTCCAAGCCAAATAACCACTTTTGCTCCAGGTTTGAGCTCTGCTTTTGGCAAACTTGCATCAAAATGGGGCTCACCTTGTGGTACAAAAAATGAAAGTAGCCAGGCTGTCAACACCCATCCTGCAAAACTTGGTACAAAGAGATAGAGAAAATCTACAAACTCTCCTTTCCCTGCAGTCCAGGCCATTAAAGTAGTAATATCACCAAAAGGGCTCCATGCACCCCCCGCATTTGCCGCAACCACAATATTAATTGCTCCTGGAACTAAAAACTGCGTTTTTGTTTTATCAATTGTAAAGAGCACTGTTGAGAGAATTAGTGCTGTTGTTAAGTTATCTGCAACAGGAGAAATCCAAAAAGCAAGTGCTCCAGTTATCCAAAAAAGCTTTTTATAACTATACCCTTTTGAAGTGAGCTTATATTTGAGTACATCAAATACTTTTCTCTCAATTAATGTCTCAATAAAAGTCATAGCTACAAAGAGGAAAAAGAATATCTCTGCAATTTCTAAAATAAGCTTTTCCATCTCATTATGCAGTGGTTCTGGATCGAGATGGTTTAAAGTAAAATAGATACCTAACAACATAAACATGAGCGTACCAATAAGCAAAGCAGGCTTGGCTTTGTTCATATGGAACTTCTCTTCAGCCGCTATAAAATAGTAGCCAACTATAAAAATGACGAGGTTAAGATATCCTACCCACGTCTGTGTCAAATGAATTTCATGCATTTATTCTCCTTCAATCTTCTCTATAATGTGCACCTATACTCTCTTTTCTCTTCAGTGCTGCTTCTATTATCGCTTTTGCACTCAAAATTCTTAATTGCAAGAGATGACCAATATCTTGTGAAGCTATCATCTCAATAGTTTCCAAAGCTTCCAGTAGATCCTTTTTATGTCTTACAATTCCTACCTTCTCCCACATTGTGCGGCGAAGAAGGGATTTATACTCTTTATCTTTACTTTTGGAAAGTAAAAAGTTACGAGATTTGAACTCTTTAAAAGTAAGGTTAACATTTTGAAGCAGGGTATCTTCTATAGCACGTTTAGAAAATACAAGCCCTTCAAGCAAAGAGTTACTTGCCAATCTATTTGCGCCATGCACACCGGTACATGCTACTTCACCAATTGCATAGAGATTTTGCATGCCTTCAACTTTACCCCATGTATCTGTAGCAATACCACCCATAGCAAAGTGAAATGCTGGAGAGATAGGAACCTGCTCATGCGGTACTGCAAATCCTAAATTGCGAAAATTGCGGTAAATTGTTGGAAAGCGTTTTTTAAAAAACTCTTCACTAAAGTTCTCAAAATTAAGATAGACTTTGTGCCCTTCCCTTTGATACTTATAAATAGCACGACTCACTATATCACGTGGAGCTAGCTCCCCTCTTTCATCATATTCAAACAAAAATCTATAGCCATTTTCATCAACAATCGTTGCCCCCTCACCTCGCAATGCTTCAGTGAGAAGATACTTCCTTGCTCTTGTGTTGTAGACAAAGACCGTTGGATGGAACTGGGTAAACTCCATATCTTTAAGATGCAGCCCCTTCATAGCTGCAAGACCTTGCAAATCTGCACTAATTTTTTTGGCATTAGTGTGATATTCATATAGAGATCCTATACCACCACTTGCAAGAATGACATAGTTAGCATATACGTTAAACTGCTTTGCCCCTTGTCTCACTGTAACGCCATAGACTCTATCCTCTTCAATAAGAAGATCTATAACAATAACGCCCTCAAGCACTTTTGCCTTGCAGTGCTGGAGTAAAAATTTATGCAGTTCTCTTCCTGTTGCATCGCCTCCTGCATGAAGTATACGTGCTTTAGAGTGTGCTGCTTCTTTTGTAAAAAGAAGATTTCCCTTTTCATCTTTATCAAACTCAAAACCACGCATAATGAGATCCTCTATGACTCCAATGGAGTTGCGACTGAGAATCTCTACTGCTTCTTTATTACAAAGACCTGCTCCAGCTTTGAGTGTATCTTCAATATGTGATGGAATATCACTCTCATCGATTGCTGTTGCTACACCGCCTTGCGCATAGAATGTATTACATTCCCAAATAGGATCTTTTGAGAGTATCAGTACCTTTTTATTTTGTGGGATATTCAAAGAGGCGTAGAGCCCAGCAATTCCAGCTCCTACTATAACGTAATCATACTGCATTATCTGTTTTCCTGCTGTTTTTGATAGACAGGGTCAGCTTTATACCCGCAACCGCTCAAAGCCCCCATCAAAAGTGCTATAATTATGGTATGAAAAATCCAAATACTATATTTTCGCATCTCTATTCCAATCAACCAAAATTTGTTTATCAGCGATGTTTTCAAAGAATTATGAAACTTCTTCCCCAACGTTTCCAGGATCATATTCTTTACATATATAAAAAGCAAGAAACCCTCTACTTTGTACTCAACCATCCTGGCTTTGTTATGGAGTTCAATTATAATAAAAAACATATAAATGAGGTATTAAAACTTGCAAAAAAAGAGTATATTTATTGTCAAAATCTCGAATTTTCACAAATTAAGTGCTATGCCAAATTTCGTCCACCAAAACAGGAGCAATCCCAAACTTCATTGCAAAAATACAAAGAGCGAGCAAAAGGAGAGTTTGCTATAGAAGTCAAAAATGAAAAATTAGCCGAGATTCTTTTACGCATCAAAGAGAGTATCAAAAAAAATGCAGCAGCTCAAAGAGAAGATTAAAAAGCTCCCTGACCAACCAGGCGTCTATCAATATTTTGATGCTCAGGGAAGACTGCTTTATATCGGCAAAGCTAAAAGCCTCAAAAAAAGGGTCAAAAGCTATTTTCGCTTCACCCCATTTACACCAGCTCCAAACCTCTCACCTCGCATATATAAAATGGTAAGTGAGATCAAAAATCTCGAATATATTGTTGTCTCTTCTGAAAATGATGCTTTGATACTCGAAAACTCCCTTATTAAACAGCTCAAACCAAAATATAACATTCTCTTGCGTGATGATAAAACCTATCCCTATATTTATGTAGATTTTGCGCAAGAATTTCCAAGGCTAAAAATTACACGCAAAGTTCTTGCAGGCAAAAAGGTAAAATATTTTGGTCCATTTCCTAGTGCAGCAAAAGATATTGTAAACTCTATTTATGAAATATTTCCCCTTGTGCAAAAAGAGTCCTGCATAAAAGGAAAAAAAGCATGCCTCTTTTATCAGATGCAAAAATGCCTTGCACCGTGCGAGGGAAAAATTTCAAAAGAGAAGTATAGAAAAATTCTCGATGAAGCGATTGCACATATCCACAATAAAAAACTGCTTTTGCAAAAACTTGAGCAAAAGATGCTTGCACTCTCTGCGCAACTGCGCTTTGAAGAGGCTGCTCAGATAAGGGATCGCATAGATAAAATTCGCGCTATTGAGATCCAAAGTGAAATAGATTTTGCAAAACTCCAAGATATAGATGTTTACGCTATTGCTTCAGACAAAACCCAAGCTGCAATCGTAAGAATGTTTATGCGCGAAGGAAAAGTAGTAGCTAGCAGCTCAAATATTGTGCGCATTGATGAGTATAAAGGTTTTGACAAAGAAGAGGCTTATAAAAGAGTACTTTTAGAGTTTTATACTACACAAACTCCGCTTACTGCTTCTTTGATAGTAGTTGCCGAGGAATTTGAAGCAAGAGAGGAGTTAGAGAATTTTTTAAGTCAAAAATTTAACAAAAAAATAACTATAACACACCCCAAGAGAGGCGAAAAGCGAAGACTTGCAGATATCGCGCAACTCAATGCAAAAGAGATTCTTGCAAAAAGCAAACCAAAAAGCGATATTGAAGAACAACTCCAAAACCTTTTAGATCTTAACAGTAAACCCTACCGCATAGAGGTTTTTGACAACTCTCACATCAGCGGCTCCGTTCCAGTTGGAGCGATGATAGTCTATGAAAATGGAGCATTTGATAAAAAAAGTTACCGCCACTATAATCTGCACACGCAAGATGAATATGCACAGATGAAAGAACTCCTCACTCATAGATGTGAGAGTTTTGCAAAAAATCCTCCCCCAGATATGTGGCTTATTGATGGGGGTGAGACACTCAGAAGACTTGCACAAGATATTGCGCAAAGCTTCGGTGTATCTATCGATGTCATAGCAATTGCAAAAGAGAAGATCGATGCCAAGGCTCATAGAGCAAAAGGAGAGGCAAAAGATATTATCTATACACAAAATGGCGTTCTTCGACTCCTTCCAACAGACAAAAGATTACAATTTTTACAAAAATTACGGGATGAAGCACATAGATTTGCCACTACTTTTCATCGCAAACAGCGCAGTAAAAAAGCTAAAGAGCTTGAACTACTCAAAATCTCTGGTATAGGAGAAGCAAAAATTCGCAAACTTCTAAACTATTTTGGAAGTTTTGAAAATATTCGCTTAGCCAGTGAAGAGGAACTATCAGATGTCCTTAACAAAAAAGATGCAAAAAATATCAAAAAAAGCCTCAATTAATTTAAAATTTCAGATTATTATGGAATAATATAAAAAGATGAGAATAAAGTGAGGGCCTGGAAGTGATTTTATACGATGCGCAAAAGAGAATCATCGCCATCAATGAACAGACATTAGAGATGTTAGGGTACTCTTCACTAGAAGAGTTCAAAAAAGAGGTAACAGATCTCTCACAATTTTTTGTAAAAAAACCAGGATATATCCATCAATTTAGAAGTTTTCACTGGATAGATTATGTCTTAACTAATACCACAGTAACACATAGAGCCCTCCTTCAAACAAAAGATGGTAAAGTCCTCGAAGTTTTTCTTAAAGTTACTCAACTTGGTTCACTGCATAATCTCTCAAATTACTATCTTGTTACTTTTGAATTTAACACATTCAATGAAGAGTGTATAATTGCCAATATACAGCCTCAACAAGCACAAGCAAAACCGACGCAACCTGCAACCAGTACCCCTGCAATGCAACCAGAGCCAGAATATATTAATATTGAAGAAAAAGAGATGCCCTCTTTGGATCTCGAATCAATCTCTATCGAACTCAATCTTGATCAAGAGATTATTTTAGATTTCATCAAAGAATATATTAGCCATGCAGTCGAAAAGCTAGATGAAATAAACAGTTTTATAAAAAAAAGAGACACCAAAAGTCTCTATAGCACTATCCATACACTCAAAGGTGTAGCAGCAAACCTTCGCCTCAAACCAATTCAAGAGGTTCTCTCACAAGTTAAAAAAGAGTCTTCTGTAGAAGAGATGGTAGAAAAACTTCAAGATTTTTACGCCTATATAAAATATTTAGCAAAAGAGTTCAATGTAACAATAGACAAAGAGCTTAAACTTTTTAACCCCAATGCACTCACACCATCAGCCACCACTCATACTCAAGAACAAAGAGAAGAGCCATCTTCATCTAACGAACAACCATCCTCAGTCAAAGGCGAAGTAATTGAAGAGGCCGCTACTGAGCTTGGGCTCTCATTAAATGAGTATCAAGAGTATCTTAAAGAACTTATCAATGAAATAAAGCTCAATCTTGCATATAATAACTATAATGAACTTCACAAGCTTGCATCTTTTGCACGAAATCTCTATCTCCAAGAGTGTGCCAAATATCTTGATCAAGTCAATGTAAATCAAAACCCAGAACTTGTCAAAAAATGTATACAAGATCTTGAGTCTCTCAAAAAAGAGCCAAGCCCCTTTACTATCTCTTTAGAAGAGCTGCAAGATTCTTTAGAATTGACACAAATTGACAAGGATGATTTCATTGAGATTCTTGAAGATCTCATAATCGAGCTTAAAACTCTCAACAGTATCAAAATGCGCAAAGAAAAATTCTTAAAAAAAGCAAAACAGCTCAAAAGTGTAGCAGAGAGTCTACGATTAAGCAATCTCGTTTTACTTCTCAATAATATTATTTCCAACTATCCACTTAATGATATTTTAAGCAAACAGCTTGAAGACGCAATCAGCTCTTTAGAAGAAAATATACGAAAACTTTGAAGGTAAGTTAATGGCAATAGGAATGAAAAATAGATTAAAAATTGTTACACTGCTGCCAATATTGCTTCTTTTTATTGCATCTATAATTTCAACATGGTACTTTTTTGATAAATATCTCCAAATAAAAAAATCCAAACTATTTTTGGAAAATGCAAAATCTTTACAATCAATACTCTATGAAGTGGGAAAAGAGCGGACACTAGCTGCTATTTATCTTGCAAAAAATGAAGATAACCCAGAACTACAAAAACAGTATAAAAAAACAGATGAAGCGATAACAAAGTTTAAACAGAATAGTTCTCACATCGATCCTTCTCTTCAAAATGCTCTTGCTATCTTACAGATAGCAAGGCAAAAAACAATAGATCGAAGCGATTCATTTAAATCGATTTTTTATGGCCTCTATACCGATTCAGTAGCTGAGCAGATACTTAATTACATATTAAAAATAAATGAAAACCAACCAAACAGCGATATCCTTCAAAAGGGATACCTCTATACTGCCCTGTTACAAAGTATAGAATATAGCTCTTTAGAAGAGGGACTTGTGTCATATTATATCCTTTCGCAAAAGCAATTTGATCCTCAAACTGCAACTTTAGAGCTGTCATATATCCCTAAAGCTGACCTTTTTCTCAATCTCTCCAAAGTTGATCCCTTTATAGCAGCATTTACTATGAAAGTAGCCCAAAATGCGAACTTTCAATCACTATATGAAAAAATAAAATCACTGCGCATCAATTTCATTGCTGGCAAGCCTATACCTTTTAATACCTGGATAAATATTAATGATCAAAAGATAGCAGCACTTTTTGACTTCACTCAACCAGCCTACAATATGCTCGCTGCACAAGTGCAAAAAAAGATGCACTTTTTTTTCATAGCAGCAATATTTTCTTTGATTGTTCTTCTCCTTTCAATAGTACTTTTTGTCTTCAACTATATCTTTGCAAAAGATTTTTCACATAATATAGAAAAACTAGAAAATCTTCTCAAAAAAGTCGCACTCTCTGAAGATATTCTCAAAACCCACAAAGATCTTGCACAAGAGATCAACCTCGATACTACAGAGGGTATCGATAAAGCTTATGAGCTCCTTGATCTTGCCCTTAAGCGTACAGAAGATGCCAAAGAGGCTGCAGAAGAGGCGAATAAAGCAAAAAGTATGTTTCTTGCCAATATGAGTCATGAGATACGTACACCTCTAAATGGTATCATGGGCTTTACCGAACTACTCAAAAATACAAACCTTTCTGAGGAGCAAAGAGATTTTGTAAATATTATTGAAAAGAGTTCAGAAAACCTCTTAGAAATTATCAATAATATCCTCGACTTTGCTAAAATCGAGAGCAATAAAATAGAGCTTGAAAGTGTTGTGTTCGAACCAATTACAGAATTTGAAAATGCTGTTGAAGTATATGCACCAAAAGCAGCAGAAAAGAATATTGACCTTGCTTGTTTTGTAGATCCAAAGTTAGAAAAACCTCTCAAAGGCGATCCAACAAAAATCAAAGAAGTACTCATCAATCTTATAAGCAATGCTGTTAAATTTACACCAAAAGGTGGTGAGATTGTTGTTGAGATCCGCAAACTTGGTGAAAAGAACTCTTATGCTGTCATTCAGTTTGAAGTACGCGATACAGGTATAGGTATACCAAAAGATAAAAAAGATAAAATCTTCGAAGCCTTTAGTCAAGCCGATATTTCAGTTACACGCAAATATGGTGGAACTGGTCTTGGGCTTACAATTTCTAGTGAATTTGTAAAGCTTATGGGAGGAGAGCTCAAAATAGAGAGCGAAGAGAATAAAGGAAGTAGATTCTATTTTACTCTTGAGCTTGAAGAGATACCGATTTTACAAGAAAGTTATAAGGATCGTTTTTCTAGTCTCAAAGTAGCCTTTTATGCTCCCCAAGATCATCCAAAAACACAAAATAGCTTCATAGCTGAATATATGAAGTTTTTCGGTGTACAATTTTTACAAAATAGCGATATAAAAGAGATTTTAGCGCAAAAAGAGCGTATTAACTTTGCTCTTATAGATTACGATTTTGCTAAAGATAAGACTATCAATGGTCTTGTGCGAGATAAAATTCCTGTTGCCCTCATTGCAAAAGTCACATATAAAAAGAAAATTGAGGAGTTTACTGGAAAAATTATCAAAAATATCTATGAACCAGCAAATTTTACAAAACTCAAACAGCTTATTGAATACTACTTGCAAAATAGTAAAAATCTTCAACAAAAAACAGAAATTTTAGCTAGCACTGGTGCTATAAAATTTCATGCAAAAGCATTAGTTGCAGAAGACAACTCTATCAACCAAAAACTTATTAAAAAAACCCTCGAAGATTTTGGACTTGAAGTAGATCTTGCAGACAATGGGCTTGAGGCTTTGGAAAAATTCAAAACAAACAAGTATGATATTGTCTTTATGGATATCCAAATGCCTGTGAAGGATGGAGTAGAAGCTATGCAAGAGATACATCTCTATGAAAAAGAGATGCATCTCATTCCCACACCAATCATTGCTCTTACTGCACACGCTCTCAAAGGCGACAGGGAGCGTTTTATGGAAAAGGGATTTGATGAATATATCACAAAACCAATAAACAGAAAAGATATCGAAACTATTCTCAAAGCTTTCTTACCTGATAAAAAGTATATCCCTACCATTGAAGAAGAGTTGCAAGAAGAAAAGAGTATAAGCCAAAAAGAGTCCCAAAAAGATGAATATGACTTTGATATATTACTACTCAAAAAGAGTCCACTTGAAGCAAAACTTTTTGCAAATGTACTTAAATCTCTAGGGTATAGCGTTGATATGGCTTTAGATCTTGAAGATTTTACCAAGCGCCTAGAGAATAAGCGATATAGAGTAGCATTCATTGATAAAGAGTCTGATGAATACAATTTTCATATTTTACAGCAAATCAAAGAAAAAGCGCCTCAGACCATGTTTATCCTCCTTGTAGAACCTAGCTTTGACATCTCTACTCTTCCATCTATTGAAAAAAGTTTCTACTATGACATCTTACGCAATATCATCAAGAAAGACTTTTTCAAAAAAGAACTCGATAAACTCATGAAGAAGGAAACAACTGTATGAAACAACTCAAAGTACTCTATGTAGATGATGATATCATTAATAGAATGCTGCTGCAAAATCTTCTCAAACAAAACTCTTTAATATATGAAGCGATTGAAGCAAAGGATGGCAAAGAGGCTTTGCAAATTCTTAATAAAAACCGTGATATAGACTTTGTGTTACTCGATATTTATATGCCACAGATGAATGGTCTGCAAATGTTAGAGTATATGAGAAAAGATCCGAGATTTAAAGATATACCTGTCATAATTTTGAGTACAGATGAGTCACTAAAAACAAAGGCGTTAGAGCTAGGTGCAAACGATTATATGATAAAACCGGTAAAAGAGAAAGAGCTTAAAGAAAAGATAGAGAAGTTTGGCTCTCTTACATAGTTATAAGAGAGCTTCTTTAAGTACCTCTTCGATTGTAGTTACAGGTATTATATTGATATTTTCTACCACTTCTGCTGGGATCTCGTCCAAATCTCTATCGTAATTCTTTTTCGGAATAAGGACTTTTTTAATTTTTGCTTTATACGCTGCGATGAGCTTCTCTTTGAGTCCTCCTATAGGTAGCACTTTGCCTGTTAGAGTTAGCTCCCCAGTCATTGCAACATCTGGACGAACTTTCCTCTCGCTCAAAAGCGACGCAATCGATGTAGCCATAGTTATACCAGCACTTGGACCATCTTTTGGCGTTGCACCTTCTGGAATATGGAGATGGATATCGTATCTTCTGTATACTTCACTCGGATCGACTTTGATTTTTTCCTCTTTTTCTTTAAATGTTTTTGGAATGGCAGATTGATCAATTTTGATTTTTCCACTATCAATCAACACCTTTACTACGCTAAAAGCAATTGAGGCAGACTCTCTCATCACTTCACCAAGTCTTCCAGTTAGTTGCAAAGAGCCTTTACCTTTGATTTTAATAGACTCAATTTTGAGCACATCGCCACCAACAGCTGTCCATGCAAGCCCATTAACCACACCTACTTGTGGATGTTTTTCTGCCTCTTCTATTTCAAAAACAGGTTTTTCAAGATATTTACTGAGATTTTTAAGCGTAATAGAGATTTTTTTAATTTCTGGATTCTCTAATAGCTCTTTTGCTGCTTTTCTTACAATATCTGCAATGCGCCTACGAAGATTTCTTACGCCTGCTTCTCTTGTATATTTTTCTATAATTGCTTCTAATGCGCTCTTGCTAATAGTAAGCTCACTCTTTTTAAGCCCATGTTTTCTTAGCTCTTGTGGAATAAGATAGCGCTTTGCTATCTCATACTTCTCGTTTGGTGTATAGGAGCTGAGGAAAATAAACTCCATCCTATCGCGCAAAGGTGCGGGAATATAGCCGATATCATTTGCTGTGGCGATAAAGATAACATTGCTAAGATCGATACTAAAATTGAGGTAATAGTCGCGAAAATGAGTATTTTGCTCAGGGTCTAAAATCTCTAAAAGCACAGAAGTAGGATCCCCTCGCATACTTCGCCCAACTTTATCTATCTCATCAAGCACCATGACCGGATCCATCTCTTTAGCTTCTATAAGTCCTTGCACAATGCGTCCTGGCATTGCTCCTATGTAGGTGCGTCTATGCCCGCGTAGCTCATTCACATCTTCTAGTCCACCAAGTGCAATGCGCACTAAAGGACGTTTCAAAGCAGTGGCAATAGAGTTAGCAAGGGAGGTTTTACCAATTCCCGGAGGTCCTGCAAAACAGAGAATTGCTCCACTCCCTTTTTCTCTTTTCACACCGCGCAGTTCCATAAGCTCTTTAACTGCAAAATACTCCACAATACGCTCTTTTGGTTTCTCAAGGCCATAATGATCTTTATCCAGTCGCTCCTTGACCTCTTGAATGTTGAGCTTTTTTTTAGAGTATTTGCCAAAAGGAACCTCCAGCACCCAATCTAGATATGTTTGAATCACAACCGCCTCAGCACTATCTGGATGCATTCTTGCATAGCGATCTATCTGCTTTTTTATCTCTTTATATGCCTCTTCTGTTAGGTGGGGTTTGAGATTTTCAAGCTTTTTGCGGTACTCCTCTATCTCCTCTTCACGCTGCGTATCAACGCCAAGCTCTTTTTGGATCTGTTTAAGCTGCTCTTTGAGAAAATATTCGCGATTTGCTTGTTCAAGCTTGGAGCTTACTTTACTCTTAATTTCGCGCTGCAATTTACTTTGCTCAATCTCTTCGCTCACTACATCAATTAAGAGCATGAGCCTCTTTTCAACATCCTCTTCAATAAACATCTCGTATGCACGGCTCTTTTTGAGCTTGAGCACTGAGCTTACTAAATCTGCAATTCGGTTTGGCTCATGATTCTCTTCGACTGTTCGTACGAGATCTTGAGGGAAAGAGCTACTAATACTTGCGAGTGTACGGATCTTTTCACGCAGCACTTCTAAAAGTGCATCTATTTTTATCTCATTGTATGGTTTTGACTCTATCACATCCACAACAGCTCTCAAAGGAGCATTTGATACCTGCTCTAAAATTTTTCCCCTTGCTAAGCCCTGAAAGAGGAGTTTCACTCTTCCATCTGGGAGATTGACTTTGCGCATAATTGAGCCAATAACACCGGCTGGATAGATGGCATCAAAACTGCGCTCTCCCTCATGCCCCTCTTTTGATGGACAGACAAGTATGAGACTATTGTCCCTTAAAGCAGTCTCAGCAGCTGCAATATTGGCTTCATCGCTAATAAATATTGGTGAAATCATAAAAGGATACAAAAACATATCATCTTCAACAACAATCGGAAGTGTTGTTGGAAATGCACTATAATCACTTAGTTGCATATACTCCCCCTACCAGTTTATGAGATAATCATACCAACTTGTTGGCACGTCGATCTCATCTTTTTTGAGCCAGAAATTTTCTGTTTTTTTTCTATAAATCTTCGCAGCTTTACTTTTACCACGTCTTTCGTAGAGTGAAGCTATCTCATCATTGAGCACATACTGTGCAAGATAGAGCTTTGTCAGTATTGTCTGTACAAGAGGACTATATTCACTTTTAGGATACTCTTTTGCAAACTGCAATGCTTCAGCGATCGTATCACGCAGAAGCTTTTGATCCCGATTGATATTTTTAAAAGCTAAGAATGATGCTTTGATTTTAAGAAATTTTGCAAACTCCTCTTTTTTCTTATCAGCATAGCGTTTTATATATTCATCCAGATAGTATTTCGCTAAAAGATACTCTTCATTGTCCATATGTGCCTGCGCCATAATAAGCGTTGCCTCTTTGAGCAGAGGCGATACAAAGTGCTCACTTTGCAAAGAGGTAAAATACTCATCTGCTTTATCTAGATCTCCCACACTTACATAGTGAACCATCTTTTGATACCAGTAGATATCGCTTTTGTTATATTCCAAAACATTTTTAGAAGAACATCCGATAATAAAAAAAAGTATGAATGCATATAGTACCAGTTTTTTCATAGACCCTCTTTCGTGGTTTTGCAAATTATAACAAAATTTGTATAGCTTTAGTATTTTTAAAAAATAAAGGAAAAATATGCTTGCAATTATTGGATATGGTGAAATGGCAAAAGCAATTATCGCTCCACTTACAAAAGCAAAAATCCCTCTCCAAGTTGTTGGAAGAGATGAAAAAAAACTCAAAGAGATTGCATATCTGTATGGTGTAGAAACTAAATCACTAAGAAATTATGACATTACAGGTAAAGAGATACTCCTTGCTGTAAAACCTTATGCACTGCAAGAAGTAGCCAGTCAACTGCAAGGCGAAGCACAAACCCTCTACTCTATTCTAGCAGGCACTTCAATAGAAGATCTCCACATTATCCCAGCAAAACACTACATACGAGCAATGCCAAACCTTGCAGCCATTAAAGGCGCCTCTACAACAGCAATAACAGGAGATATAAAAGCTAAAGAAGAGGCAATTGCTATTTTCAAAACAATTGGAAAAGTGATTTGGGTAGAAAATGAAAAGGAGCTCGATATTGCAACTGCTGTGGCTGGAAGTGGTCCGGCATTTTTAGCTCTCGTAGCAGAAGCCATTGCAGATGGTACAGTAACTGCAGGCATGAAAAGAGAGATGGCTTATGAGTTTGTTAAAGGACTTTTTTTTAGCTTTTCACATCTAACAGACGAACATCCTGCCATTATCAAAGACAGAGTCATGAGCCCAGCAGGAACCACTGCTACAGGCATTAAAGCGCTAGAAGAAAATGGTGTAAGAAATGCCTTTATAGAAGCAGTACAAAAAGCTTTTGAGAAAACGCAAAAGTAAATATTTATGTTTTGATTATAAAGGATAAAAATGAAAAAAATAGTCGTTGGACTTCTTTTTGTAGTAGCTTCTTTTGCAAAAACTTTGGTGGTAGATGATAATGCAATATGTATGTTTGGTATGTGTACGAACACATGTGAAGATTTTTTTATAATACCTACGGGTTGGTCAAGATATAAAACTATTTCCGATGCTGTTGCCCATGCAAAGGATGGTGATACGATAAAGATTTGCAAAGGTCATTACAAGGAGCAAGTTGTCTTAACAAAGAGTAATATAACGTTTACAGCAGGTAAGGATGTAACAAAGCCAACAGATGTTAACTGGTATTACAATAAAGATGTACTAATTTTAGGTAAAAATAGCGGTAATTATAATAAAGCAAAAAATACAAGAATAAAAAACATCTCTTTGTATCAAACCTCTTCCAATACAAATTATCATGCTATTCATGGAGTAAAAGGGGATGAAGTTCACTTAAAAAATGTTGTTTTAAAATCAGATGGCGGATATGCGGTCTATACAGAAAATGGTAATTTTAGAGACGGAGAAAATAGTTTTGAAAAGGTAACAATTAAATCCAAAACAGGCGGGATTTATATAGGCGATGCTAAAAAGCTCAAATTTAAAGATATATATATAACTTTAACAGGTACTAATAGTAACTATTATGGAATAAGATTAGATCAAAATGTAAAAGATAATAAACATATATTTAAAAATCTAAGTTTTAGTGTTAAAAATCAAACTGCTATTTGGGTAACAAATGGCGAAGGGATGACTTTTGAAGATATAAATGTTAATGCGACAAACTATAATAGTGACTATAGATATGCAATAGTAACAGATGAAAATGTTAATAACAGTAAAAAACTTGCATTTAAAAATATTAAAATAGAACTTAATAAAGGAAGCGGATTTGATATACATAAATCAAACGGTGTAGAGTTTGAAAATATAACAGTTAAAGGATCAACTGGATATGGAGTGCTTACGAGACAAAATGTACATGGCAAAATAAAATATAAAAATATTGTGATAGAAGCAAAGAATGGATATGGAATATATGTCTCAAAAGGAAAAGATTTTGAAATTAAACAAGCAAAAATTACTGGAGTTGATAGTACTGGATATGTGATCTATTTGCATCCAAATGTAAATGGAAATCACAAGTTTGAAGATGTTAATGCAACTACAAAAGCGTATGGCATATATATAGATAAAGCTCATAATATAAAATTTAAAAACTTAACACTACATGGCAATAGTCCTGGTAGTGGTTATTGGGGAATACATACCAGACAAAATGTAACAGGGGAAATAAAAATTGAAAATAGTGATATCAATGTAACTGGTATTGCAGTCTATTGTGAAAAGGGTACACCAAATATAAAAAATAGTAAAATTGTGAGTCAACAAGAAAAAGTTCTTCTTTTTACTACAAATACCAATATAAAACTAGAAAAAAATTGTTTATACAAAGAAAGCAGTAGTAGCGCTGTTTACAACACCTATATCAATAATCAAGGAAAAATAGATAAAATTAAAAAAAACTGTTTTTATGGTTCTCCTTTGAGGTCGCTCATCATAAATGCTAGTACAAATCGTACGAAAAGTATTGATTCAAATTTTTGGGACGGGTTGAGCGGTGACAGCTACAACTATAATAAAATAGTAGACAACAACCCTCTTTCAAGCTGCCCAAATGGATGTGGAGGAAATGATAAAAATGAAAGTGAATTCATCTGTGCTAACCCAAAAGAGTTTTCGATAGTCTATACTGCTAACGAGCATGGTAATATAAAGCTTATAGGTAATACAAATATTTGTTACAAAAAGAATGGACAGTGTCAAAATCCAGGTAGGAGGAATAACAACAATATATATGCTCACTGGAAAGATGGTGATAAAAATGCAGCAACAAAAAATTCAAGCGCAGCAAAATTAAAACTTCCTGCAAACTCTGAAATATTATGGGCTGGATTGTATTGGCAGGGATATTTGGCAGGTTCTGATGTATCAACCACAAATCAACAAAAAACAAAAAATATAAAGCTCGGCTATACACCAGACTTGAACAATAAAAAAGTTACCTATACTACCATCACTGCAAGTAGACTCAATCATGTTTATTTTAGTTCTTCAAGATGGTACTATCAAGGCTATGCAGATATAACCGATTTTGTAAAAGATCATGGAAATGGATGGTATTGGGGAGCAGATATTTTTACAACTTTAGGAAAGCCTACAGGTGGAACTCTCGCTGCATGGTCTATTGCAATTGTATATCAAAATAAAAATGAAGTTTTCAGAAATCTCACTATTTTTGATGGATATATATCATTTGCACACAACAATGATATAAAAAATGCACTCTCATATGCGCAAAATCACAACTGTGATACTAACAATATAGGATTAGCTCATGAAAGGACAATTACTTTAGATGGTTTTTATACTCCTAAAAATGGAGAAGTGAATAGTTCATTGATATTTTTCGCTGGCGAAGGAGATTTTCTACTGAAAGGCGATAATTTATATTTATCAGATAAATCTGGTTTATTTCACCAAATTTCAAATAAAGGAAATCCTAAAGGCAATATTGCAAACTCTTCAATAACTGAGTTTGGCAATTATGTGGATAAAAAATATTTATATCCAGTATATGGACATAATACTATAGGCATCGATATAGATACATTTGATATTAGCAATATAATAGGAAATTCCCAAACTTCAACGACTGTTAAAATGAAAACAAAGGATGATGGCTACTTTCCAGGAATGTTCGGATTGGCTATTCAAATATACCAACCAAAAATATGTTATGAAGAGACGCTCTATGATCAAAACGGAGAGCTAAACTCAAGCTCAACTATTCAAGTTGGAGATACATTAAAAGCACATTTAAGAATTAGAAATGATGATAATGGAACAGCTGAAGATGTTCAGATAACTAAAGTTTTTGATTCAAACATTACACAATATGTACCAAACTCAACCTTTATTAAAGATACCGATTGGGATAGATTAGTGCATATTGGCGATAATTCTTCATTCAAAGGAGTAAATGTAATTTTTGATGATACCAATCTTACTATAAAACCGTTGGGATACGGGACAACTTCTACACAATTTCGACCCTATTCTAACTTTCCAAATGAAATAGCATATATTGACTACAATTTTACTGTTTTAACAGATCAGCCATTCTCATTAGAGTATAAAATATCATATATTTTCAATATAGGTGAAAAAAAATTTACAATCAATAGTACCTTACCAAAATGTTCCGATTTTAATAATACAGTATCGGCTTTCAAACCTCAAGCTGGAAGTTTTAATGTTGTTGAAAAAAGTTTCAATGGAAATAGTGATCCTGTTGCTGAGGCAAATAGCCCACTCAATGTGCTTCATACAAAAATAGTAAATAAAAATTTTCCAATTAAAGTAATACATCTCGACAGCGACAATGTAACACTCTCTCCTACTTATGGAGCTGTTTTTTTAGAAATCGTAGATGCAAATAATATAAGTGACCAAAATACATGCAGTAATGCTCCGATTTTAGAGAAGATTCACAAAGGTATCTATTTTGGATCAAAAAAGAGTCTCACAAAGAGCCAAATAGCAGACATAAATTTCTCTGTTATTTCTAAAAATGCAACTTTTAGGATTAAATATATAAATTGGTCTTCTGTTATTCATAGCAAAGGAGTACAATGTGCTGATGTAAGCAATATGAGCTCCAATCTCCCTGGTATTCCTGCATGTCTTGATAGTGGGAACAAACTTGAACAGGTATTTCCAAATAACCCATGTAGAGATATATCCACTGGAGAGCCTTGCCTTCCTCAAAATCACGGTAGAGGCACAAAAGAGCCGTATAATCATCAATATGGATGCGCTGAATGTTTAACCGATTTTAGTGCTACATATGTTTGTGCAAGAGACAACTTCGCCATTCGCCCAGATAGATTTGAAATATCGAATATACCTTCAAAAGTTGTTGCAGGAGAGAAATTTACTATAACTTTCAAAGCGCTTGACTTTAGTAATAATCCAGCAAAAGATTATAATGAAAGTGTAAATATTAATGGTAACAGCCCAAATTTAGAATATAATATTTCAAAAAGTAATTGTAAACAAGGGACTTTAACAATAATAGATGGAAATGTATTTAAAAACGGAGAAACCGATATTACTTTAAAATATAATGAAGTGGGTAAAATAAATTTAACACTCAAAGAAGTTAGTGGCAGCGAATTTGCAAAAGTTGATGAAAATGATACAAATGATTTAGATCGTTTCATTACACCATTTAAAACAGCTGTTACGGTAGTTCCACATCATTTTGCAATCAATGCAAACTACTATGATTTTAATAAAAGCAGTTTCACATATATTTCAAATAATTTCAACATGGCATCACTGCTTGAATTAAGCATAACTGCAAAAGATAAGGATAATTCAACAACGCAAAACTACAATAAAGATTGCTATGCAAAAAATATCGATATCAATATTTCACACTCACAAGTTCCAGATGGATTATCTAAAATCTTATACTCTTTAGATAAAAACACTATATTTACAAATAATAAAACTCATGACATAAACTTTACTAACTGGACTAAAGATATATTTACTACAGAGAGTAATGGAACTGCAAATCTAACTGTTTATATTAATTTTGATAGAAATTTATCTAATCCGATCAACCCTTTTAAATTTGCTATCCAAGATATCAATATTTCGGATGAAGATAATGTTACCGGAGAAAGTAGTTTAAATGAAGATGTATCATTTTATTACGGTAGAGTACATGCACCCGATGCATCAGTAAATAAATTTAGTACAAACAATGCCAAAGTAAACCTCTACTACGAAGTTTACGATCCAAATAGAAGTGACCCTGCCGGTATTGAAGGAAATGAGAGCATAGACGATTTGGGATGGTATGTAAACACAGCACATACCCAAACATCTTTTGGAAAAGTCTTCAATATTTATTATAAAAACAGTGATATCTTGAGTGCAGCTAATGCACCTTTATCTAAAGCAACTCTGCAAGGCTATAGCAATGGTACACAAAAACTGATTTTTAGCTATGATGGTAGCAAAGAGTATCCATTCAGAGCTCGCCTCAATATTAATGCATCCTCATGGCTCATCTACAATCAATTCGATAATAATGCCACAACCAATAGTTTTTCGGTTCTTTTTGTTCATTCTGGTATTTGGCATGGCGTAGGAGACTTTAAGCAAACAGATGAAATCAATAGCTCAAAAGAAGAAGAGAGAAGGATTAACTGGTGAAGCGCTCTTTTTCGCTTTTAGAACTTATTTTTGCCATTGTTGTCATATCTATCGTCATGATGGCAATTCCTGGCATTTTTACACAAACAACATCTTCGATTGAGGAGATAATTAAAAAAGAGGCTGTGTTTTATGCCTATTTTCAAAACGGTAATATTCTCACATATCGATGGGATGAGAATAGTAAAATTCAAGACTACAACACCTCTTATACCGTTGCTCTCAATACGAAAGGTGGAGACAACGAACTTAAAGCTACAAAAGTCAATAACCCAAGCTATCGCATCGGAGCAGTTTCGCGGCAAATTAACCTCTCACGCTTTGCAAGTGATACATTAGGTTTGGAGAGTGGGGAGAGCTTTGCAGATGATATAGATGATTTCAATAACAAAGTTATTACAGTTACAAAAGAGCAAGATGATTTTATCGTTGATATGAATATAAAGACTAAAATCTCCTATTTACAAGATAGTAACAACTATAATCAAACAACTCTTACATTTTCTCATCTCTCTCCCTCAATTGATGCGAGCTCTCTTTCCACAAATTTAAAATTGATTGAAACTAATGTTACAGATCCTCATAATAAAACAATACTCATAATGCGCTCTTTTGCATGTAATAACGGCCAGCCAATTTTGCAGCATAGGATTTTCCAATGAAAAAAGCGTTTACACTCATTGAAATCATCTTTGTTATTATTATCATAGGTATTATCTCTGCTATAGGTAGTGATATTATTTTTAAAGCCTATGAAAACTATATTCTCTCTCAACATGTCTCTGAAGCTGCATACAAAACAGATCTAGCAATAGAGCAGATTGCAAAAAGACTCTCTTATCGTATACGCGGGAGTGAGTCTACCCTTCAATTTGGTAATGCCTCTCATCCTCATACTCTTGCGATCACTATTAAATATCCTATTTTACAATGGATTGGCTATGAGTGGGAGGCACGGCGTGGATCTTATAATGGATCTTTTAACCAGCCAGGATGGAGCGGTTTTATAGATCTAAGTGACGCAAATACCTCCAAAGTCTCTGTCAAAACAAGAGGGAGTAGACTAGATTATGCGCAAAAAATAATTAAAGCATTACATAGCATCGATATATCCCAACATAATAATAATTGTGCTATTTTTTTTCCGGTACCAAATGCAGATGAAAGTATCTTAAAAGATTACTACTCCTCATCTGGTACAACGAATAAACTACGGATATATAAAGGCAGTTCCAACGACATACTCCATTTTGAAGATACAACGAGTCCAAAAGAGATTTATGAACACTACTATCTTGCCTGTAGTGCCTATGCACTTGTTCCAGAGGGAAATCCAGGAGATTATAATCTTACACTCTACTATGACTATCAGCCTTGGATGGGGCAGACCTATAAGAGCGGAAAAAAAAGTGTGCTTATTTCCAATTTAACAAAATTTAACTTTCGTAGATTCGATAGAGCCATAGAGCTCAAACTTTGTGCTCGCTCAGGTAAAGGCGACTACAATACAACATTTTGTTCAGCAAAGGTGGTGTTTTGATGAAAAAAGGATTGAGTATGTTAACAGCCATTATTTTTATGCTCATTATTGGTTTGATTTTATCTCTTACTATCTCTTTGCTTTCAACAAATGTCTCTAAAACTACACAAATTTATATTTATGAGCAAGCAAAACTTCTTGCACAAAGTGCAACAGATTATGCGGTTTTAGCAGCTAGTGCTCATCCAAACAATAGCTGTCTCAATGCTGTCAATTTTACATACCAAAATAGTTTTGATATTAATATCACCCTCTACTATATTGGCAATGGTTTGCCAGCAGGATGTAATATGCTTGATAATAATCTTAACAGTAAAGAGAGTAATAAAACTTTGATAATAGATACAAAAGTCTCTTTGCGGCCAAGTTTGACACAAGATAGTGCACCTATTTCATATGTAAAAAGAACCATTCAAAAACTCTAATTTAAGTTAAAAATTGCTAAAATGTGGGAAAAATTTTCACAAAAGGATTGCAATGGATTATTTGCACGTATATGGGAAAAATTTCGAGCTTACAGACCCTATAAAGGCCTATATTAAAGATGCAGCTGACTCACTACTCAAACTAGGTCTTGATATCACAGGCATCAATGCTACAGTCTCAGCAGATGAGCGCAACGGGAAAAAAGGTTTTACTTTTGAATTTGATATTCATGTAGCTAAAAAAGGTAATGTAGTCATCACACAAAAAGATAAAGATGTCTATGCTGCAATAGATTTGGCACTCGCTCGAGCAAAAAAGGTGCTTAGACGCTATGCAGATAAGATCAAAAATCATAAAAATATCTCGCTTGAAGAGATTATGGCAGCTCCAATGCTTGAAGAGGAGATCCAAGAAGCGCTCAACTATACTGATGAAGTAGTGCCAACACCATTTGATGTAGATAAACCTATAAGTGTAGAAGAGGCAGTAGAAATCCTCAAAAACTCTAACAAATACTTCATCGTCTTTGAAGACAAAAGCGGAAAAACTCGCGTTCTTTATAAAAGAACAGACGGAAAATTTGGTCTTTATTGATCAAGTAGGGCTTTTGCCCTCTCTACTATAGCTTTATCCTCAGCCATATTGAGATATTGAAACATCTTTCCACTCTGCTCTTTGCCACTCAAAATATCGCCGCTCTTTCTATATTTGAGATCAAGCTCTGCTATTGCAAAGCCGTTTGTAATTTTGCTAAACTCTTGGAGCCTTTTATTGTTTTTATCGTGCGTGTATAAAAAGCAGTATCCCTTGAGACCTGTGCGAGAGACACGGCCTCGCAATTGATGAAGCGTTGCAAGCCCCATATTTTCTGCTCCCACTATTACAATAGTAGTAAGTCTTGGCAAAGAGATTCCTACCTCTATCACAGTAGTTGCTAATAAGATCTTTCCCTTATCGCGAAACTCTTGCAGTATGTCCTCTTTTTCTTTATCCTTTCCGTGCGTATAGTAGACTCCATCAAAATAGCGCATCCAAAAAGAGCTTGCCTCCTCTAAAGATTTATAGTTATAGTGCTCGCTCTCTTCTACTATTGGGTAGACAATGAGTACTTGATGATCTTGCTCAATCTCATTTTTAATATGAATAAGAAGCCTTTTAAAATCCTCTTTGCTAATCACTTCAGTAGTAATATCTTTTTTAAAGGGAAGCTCTTTGATAAAACTAAAATCAACTAAAGAACTCTCCATCATCGCTTTGGTGCGAGGAATGGGCGTCGCACTAAATTGAAAAAAGTGGGGACTCCCCTCTTGTGATTCTACAAGTTTTTTGAGTTTACTCCGCTGCTCTGTACCAAATCTATGCTGCTCATCCACCATCACCACACACGCTTTTGGAAGTTTACGATATAGCAGTGCATGTGTACCAATAATAAAATCAAAATCCTCTAAATCCTGCTCTTTTGATTGGGATGTTACAAGGGCAATACGGAGTGAAGATGGTAAGAGCCTCTTAGCCTCTTCAAAAAGCTGCGTTGCTAAAATTGTTGTAGGTGCCATGAGAATTGCTCGCTTTTTGCCTACCATATGGGCTATGCCAAACATTACAAGCGATTTACCACTGCCAACATCACCGACAATCACACGCCTTGCTGCAATACTTTTAGCTAGATCACTCTTTGCATCTTCTAAAGCTTTTCTTTGATCGCTTGTCGGCGTAAAAGGGAGTTGCTCATAGAATGGATCCAAAATGGCCTCGACTTTACATAGAGAAGGATAATAAATACGCTTAGTTTTGAGTCCTTTCATATAACGAAAAGCTTCAGTAAATTTCAGCGCTTCTAGATATTTTCCATAAAATCCACCATGGCGTTTAAATCCGCGATAAAACTCCTCATCTGGATAGTGAATCTTGAGAAGCCTTTCGCAAATATCTTCTGGAAGTCCAGTATTTTGAAGATTCTCTTTTGTTAAGTAGTGAGACTTTAACTCTTCGAAAATATCACCTCGTATTTTAATTTTGTAGGAGGGAAAAATCTTTCCCACCTTATAGTTAGCGACTTTTTGTGGCTGTATTAACTGTAGTTCGCCAAAACTCTTTTTTATTTTGCCCCCAATATAGAGTGTAGCGCCCTCTATAAAAGTGTAATCATGATACGAAGATGTGCGAAAGAAAATGAGTGCAATCTCTTTTTGAATATTTTTAGCATAAGCTTGATATTTTTGCAGCTTTTGCAACTTCTGTTTTTTTAGGATTTGCGCCTCAAAAAGTTGCTCTTCAAAATCTATAAAATCTTTAATACGATAGTCATGATAAGATGCAGGAGTAAACAAAGCCAGCTCTAAAATATCTTTTATGCCAGCTTTGCGTAGCTTTTCGTTCATTTTGTAATGATGGAGAAACTCAGTTTTTCTATTTCACTATGTTTTTTGATGAAATCATTAAGCTCAGACAGAGTGACTTTTTCAATCTTTTTAAGCTCCTCTTTAGAATATCCAAGAGGCTTGCCAGTATAAAATTCATGAAATGCGCGACTCAGTCTTTGTGAGAGTGTCTCATTGCGTAGAGGCTCACTTCCCAGAAGAAATTTTTTCGCACTCTCCAACTCCTTTTGTGTTGCTCCTTTTGCAACAAAGTCAGTAATAACCTCTTTGACAAGTTTCTTTGCTTCATCAGCACTCTCAAGTTTAGTTTGCAAATATCCAGTAAAGTAGCTATGACTTTTGTTGATACGCGCCATAGAGTAAGCTGAATATGCCAAACCTCTCTTGACACGTATCTCCTCCATGAGCCTGCTTCCAAAGCCGCCAGTTCCTAAAATAAACATTGCCAAGCGAGAGAGATGCAAATCATCACTTGTTACCCGCTCATCATATGGACTTCCAAAATAGATATAAGCTTGCTTTGTTTCTTTCTCTTTTTGAACTACCTCTTGCTGCTTGCTATTTGCCTCATAAAAAGGCAATGGCTCGCTTTTGCCAACTGCAAGTGGTTCTAAAAGATCTTGAATTAACTTCTTTGCCTCGGAAAACTCAAGATCTCCCCCCACTACTACAATTGCTCTTTTGAGCACCAAGTGTTTTTGCAAAAATGTATCAATATTTTGGAGTGATATTTTTTTAATACTCTCTTGGGTTCCATCTGTTGGATTTTGCAGAGGCGTACCTGCAAAGAGAATCTTTTTAAGATTGATGCTTGCAATATAGTCATAATCTTTCTTTTTGCGAGAGAGATATCCAAGTGTAGTTGTTTTCACCTGCTCTAAGGCCTTTGGAGTCAAGTTTGGCTCGACAAAAACCTTTTTTACAAGCTCAATTGCGTTTTTCAACTCCTCTTTGAGTGAGCTTACTTCCATTACCATAGTCTCTACACCAGTGGTAACACTAAAACGAACAGCACGCTCTTCAAGTTTTTTAGCAAATCCTACATTACCAAGACTTTTGGTGCCTTGACTCAGCATCTTTGCACTCATTTTTGCTAGACCTGGCAGATCTCCATCTTCAATACTTCCACTCTTTTGAAAAACTATTTGCAACCCAGCTATCGGTAAATTTGTATCCTTTTCATAAATAACTGGAATTTTTACACCTTTTATCTCAATGTGCTCTAACTCTGCACTCATTAACACCCCTTGTACTAAAAGAATAAGTAAAAAAACAAATCTCATTCATAGACCTCCAATATCTCGTAGGCCGTATTGCGCTTTGCAGGAATCTCGCCAACGTCTTTAATGAGTCGTATCATCTCCTCTTGGTTCATCCTGTTTTGCGCTCCTGCTGCTTTTACCACATTCTCTTCCATCATTGTTGAACCAAGGTCATTTGCACCATAAAGGAGTGCCATTTGACCTATATGGCTTCCCTGTGTTACCCAAGAGGACTGGATATTTTTAAAATTATCTAAAAAGAGCCTACTTACTGCAAGAAGCCGCAAATAGCGATTGGAGCTTGTTTTGTGGGTTACGATTCCTTTTTTTTGTAACGTTGTATTGTGTGGCTGAAAGCTCCACATGATAAAAGCACGAAATCCACCCGTCTTATCTTGAAAATCTCTGATCTTCTCCCAATGCTCTACTATCTCTTCATCACTCTCTACTGTTCCATACATCATCGTTGCTGTTGTCTTCATTCCCACTTCATGGGCAGCTTGGTGGATATCGAGCCACTCTTGGGAGCTTAATTTTTTCGGGCTAATGATATCTCGCACCCTATCACTTAAGATCTCTGCTCCAGCACCTGGAATAGAGCTAAGTCCCTTAGCTTTGAGGCGCTGTAAAACCTCTTTGAAGCTCAGCCTGCTCACCTTAGCAATATAGCTAATCTCTACGGCACTAAATCCATGGATAGTGATTTGTGGATATTTTTTGTGGATATGCTCTACAAGATCTTCATAGTAGTCAATCTTCAGCTTTGGATGGACACCCCCTTGAAAGAGGATCTGCGTTCCACCAATTTCTAAAAGTTCCTCTATTTTTTGATCAATCTCATCATAGCTTAAAATATAGGCATCGTCGTCTTTTGACTTTCTGTAAAATGCACAAAAATCGCAATCTACCCAGCAGATATTGGTGTAATTAATATTTCTATCAACAATAAAAGTCGTAATCTTTTTGGGATGTAATTCTCTTTTTTTTGCCAAGGCCATCTGCCCAAGCTCGATTAAGTCTGCATTTTTAATTAAATCAATCGCATCTTCTTTTGATAATCTCATTCCACTCCTTCAAAAAAAGCACTCACATCCACCTCTTTACCGATACACGCAACCGGCATGTACATATTTTCTGTAAAGTTTCCAGCAAATCTATACTTTTTCCCCTCCAAAACAAACCGCTCCACTACCTTATACTCAGGCTCCACGATATAATACTCGTTTATCCCGGCACACTCATATAAAGCCAATTTGTCTGTTTTATCTTTGGAAGCAGTTGATGGACTCAATACCTCAAAAATCGCACATGGAAGCTTCTCTTCTTCACAAAAAAGCATCACATCTGGTTGAACTACATTGATTGGCTCTACACTGGAATCAAAACTGCATTTTAACTTTAAATCATAGGGAGCCACACGAGGTTTACAATTACTTTCATTTCTCAATGTAAAATAGATATTACCAACAACATCTTGATGCTTTGCACTGGCCCCTGCCATCATATAGATGCGACCAAATATGAGCTCTACACGCTCTTTTGTACTCTTATCTATTTCTAGATAATCTTGATAAGTATAATGCTCAAGCTTCCTTGCTTCCATTTTTTACCTCTTTTGCGATCGCATCTAAAACGCCGTTGATAAATTTTGGACTCTGATCTGTACCAAGCTTTTTAGCAAGCTCAACTGCCTCATTGATAACTATAGCAGAATCAAGATCGGTATAGAGCAGTTCATATGCTCCTAAACGCAAGATTGCACGCTCGATATGCCCCACTCGCTCCATATCCCAAGACTCAAGATGTTTTTTAATCGCTTCATCGATCGCTTCAAGATGCTCTACTGCTCCTTTAAAAAGCCCCAAAGCAAACTCTCTTTGCTTATTGCGGATCTTTTTCTCTTCCAAAATATCTTCAGCAAACTTCTTAATCTCGGGATTACCCAAATCATAGGCATACAAAAGCCCAATAACTGCTTCTCGTGCTTGGTGACGCGTTGCCATTAAAGCCCTTTGTAAAGATCAATTAATTCTATAAGCCCGGTCATAGCCTCAAACCCTTTATTACCAGCTTTGCTCCCTGCTCGCTCAATCGCCTGCTCAATTGTATCAGTCGTCAAGACTCCAAAAGTTACCGGTTTTTGGTATTTAAGCGTTGTATTAGCTATGCCTTTGGTCGCTTCTGCTGCCACATAATCAAAATGGGGTGTTGAGCCTCTTATGATTGCTCCAAGACAACAGACTCCATCATACTGCTTTCTTGCAAGAACTTTATCCAAAGCAAATGGAAGCTCAAAAGCTCCGGGAACTAAAATAAGATCTAAATTATCTTCATTCCCTCCGTGCCGCAAAAAGGCATCTTTTGCCCCTTCAACCAATCTGTCTGTGATGATATGATTGAATCTGCTTGCAATAATCGCAACTTTTTCACTTCCATCTAATCGTAATTTTCCCTCTATAACTCTCATTTTTTCTCCTCTAAAACTGTTTTAATCTTAAAAATATCATCTATTATTGCTTCAAGCTCACTTGGCGTAACCATATTTGGTCCATCACTCAAAGCACATGTTGGATCATAATGAGTTTCAAAGAAAAATCCATCTACTCCAACAGCAGCTGCAGCACGTGAGAGCGGTGCTACAAACTCTTTATTCCCGCTGCTTTTTCCTCCTGCTCCCCCTGGCATCTGCACTGCATGAGTCGCATCAAAAATAACTGGAGCAAACTCTCGCATAATAATTAAACTGCGCATATCCACTACCAAATTTCTATATCCAAAGGTTGTACCTCTCTCAGTCAGCCACACTCCAGCTTGTTTGCTTGTTTCATAATCTGCTGTTTCAATTCCTCTAGTTTTAAGGACTTTTAAAACACTATATTTCATATCCTCAGGGTGCATAAACTGTCCCTTTTTGATATTGACGATTTTTTTTGTTTTTGCAGCAGCTACAAGCAGATCTGTTTGGCGACATAAAAAAGCTGGGATCTGAATCACATCTGCCACCTCAGCTACTCTAGGCACCTGATAGCTCTCATGCACATCTGTGAGGATCTTGTAGCCAAAATCCTCTTTGATTTTAGCTAGCATCTCCAGCCCTTTTTCAAGACCTGGACCTCTGTAGCTATCAAGACTTGTTCTATTAGCTTTGTCAAAACTGGCTTTGAAATAGAAATCAATTTGCTCCGACTTATGGTATTTTTTAAGATCAGTAGCAATTATCTCTAACTGCTCTTGGCTCTCAATAACACATGGTCCTGCTATCAAAATCATGCAAACACCTTTGTAAAATTGATTGAAGCTTTGCACCCATCCCACTGCATATCTACTTTTCCATCCTTTTCAAAATATCCTAAAAGTTCAAACTTTTTGCCTTTATTGTAAAACACTTCTGCAACTTCTCGTTTTGGATTGATCACCACATAATAGTGCACACCAGCTTTTTCATAAAGTTCAAATTTGGTCGTCAAATCTTTATATGCTGTTGCTTCACTGAGCACCTCCACTACTACAGGAGGTGTTTTTGTAAAATATTGCTCTTCTGTATCTTCGCAAAATATAGCAACATCTGGCTGCACAATAGTATCCTCTTTTACTTTCCAATCAATAGGTGAAATAAATACTTCACATACACTGCAATCCAGTGTCCTATCCAACTCTTTAGCTATATTAAAAACTAATCGTTGATGTTTTGGATAGGGAGCTGGACTCATAGCATAAGGAATACCATCGATAAGTTCCCAACGTCCTTCCCATTTTTTATAATCTTCATACGTATATCTATCCAAAAGTTCCAGTGCAGCCATACTATTTCCTTGCTACCATTATTCCACTTATGACAATAAAGATTATACCCAAAATCTTAATAGTCTCTGGCAATGGATCGTCTAAAAAAAGAATGCCAAAAAGAATTGAAAACGCAATATTAGAATAACTCACCGCTCCTACAATTCCAGCCTTTGTCACTCCATACGCTTTTGTCATATATATTTGAGCCAAAGTTGCCAAAAGTCCCATAGCAACAATCTCAATCCAAAGTATCCCCTGTGGCATAACAAATGCAGCAAACATAAAATCAAGCTCCTTGCTTTGTATATATGGAGCCGCAAGCATCAAAACACTCGGTCCAACAGTGCCTACCCCCATAAATGAGAGCACGATAGCCCTCGTGTCATAATAACGCTTGAGTTCTCGCACACTGGTATAAGCAACTGCTGCTCCCATACCACTTAATATGCCCAAAAGATCATACTTATCAAATGGGGTATTGAAAGGATCGGTTATGAGAACAATTCCTAAAAATCCTATAATAATAGCCATCCATTGCCGGTTATTGAGAACCTCATGTAAAAAGAGATATGCAAAAATTGCTGTCCAGATGGGTGAGGTTTTTGAATAGGTCATAGCCTCCCCTAAAGGGATATGGGCAATATCGTAAAAAAACATTAAAAGAGCTAAAAAACCGATAAATCCACGAAAGAAGAGAAGCAAGGGTTTTCCTCCCTCATGCCTCATAGGTTTGTGCACTAAAGATGTACCAACTAAAAAAACTCCAAAAACATTTCTAAAAAAGACCACTTCTAAACTTGGTAGATTTTGACTTAAAAGCTTGGCAAACACACCCATACCAGCAAAGAGGAGTGAAGCAAAAAGCATATACAAAACACCCCTATCAATCCTACTCACGCACCTCCTTTTTTACCAAAATCCCTTTCACATCCCCAAAAAAGATCACATCTTTTAAAAGTCCTCTTTTTGCGATATTATCTTTGCCCAATACCACATACAGTTGCCCCTCTTTGCTAGCAAAGATCTTTTGATAAAGTTTCACCGCAAGATAGAGTCCATCAACTTTTAGTAGCTTTTGGATTTTAGCCCTCTCTTTTCCTTGCAAAATTTTCACATCAATCTTGCCATCTTGCTCAGATCCTCCTACAGCTTGAAACCTATATAGGTTTTGATTAGAGCGGAGATAAAAATGAAGATTGTAATAGAGTGTTAAAACATCATTCTTGGTAAAATAGGACAAAATCTCTTTGTTGCGTGTATGAAATACTCCATACTTTTCTTTATCTGTCAAAAGTGTTATTGTTTTCTTTTCATAATCAAATATATACTTTTTAAAATCTCTTCTTTTGGAAGTTTGCTTAAGTCGATAAAAAATTTTTGGTTTTAAAATACCCTCTTTGGTGACAGTACCTTGGCTCCCATACTCCTCAACCCTATTATTTGCAAAGACTTTTGCAATCCCTGCTGCTTTTGCTTTGATAGAAATTGCATAATTGGTAGCATTACTCTCAAAATGGGCATACGCTTTTCCAACTGTTCCAAAAAGTCCAAATGTAACTTTATACTCAGCATCAACTGTTTTTGCATAAACTGATACAATGCAAAGAAAGAGGAGAAAAAAACGCATAATCCCACTTTTTTGATAAAATTGTAACAAAACTTTATAAAAGAGCAGTGATGCTAAAACAGATCTTTTCAATACTACTACTTGGACTTAGCCTTTTTGCCTTTGATATTAACGCTTCTATAGAAGGGCAAAACGATCCAAAAGTTTTTGAAAAACTTTTGCAAGACCTCAATAAATCATCACCAGATTACAAACTGCAGCAAACGCTCATTAAAAAGATTATTGATACGCTTCAATCTAAGCCAAAACTTTTGCAAGATGACGATTTTCAAATCAAATCAATCAGTAATTTTATTCAAACATATAAAAAAATCACAGATCTCATAGCACAAGCCTATGCAACAAAAGAGACTATCCAAAATATCAAAGACCAATTAGACGATATAGAAGAGAATCTAAAAGATGATCCAAATAATCCAACACTCAAGCTCGAAAAGATCTACTACCAAAAACAGCTACAAAAAAATCAAAATTTCATTGATACAGTACTCAAATCTTATCCTCAGTGGCTTGATAGGCTCCTTGCTAAAATCAAATTTATAGATTTTCAAAAAACAAACAAAATAAAAATAGAAAAAACAGAAAAAGGCATCGCATATATCGAAAAGAAAATAAATAAACTCTCCATAGAAAAAGAGCGTTGGCAGATTTTAGAAAATCAAAATAAAGTTGCATATTTGCAAAAACTCATCAACTACCAAAATAGGAAAAAAGAGAAACTTATCGATCAGTGGCTTACGTACAATTTAAACACATTTTTTTACTATCTCAAAAAGCACTCAACCAAAGCAATTGACATAGCCGAACAGATAAAAAACTATATCACGCAGCATGCAACAAATAAGTATCTGAGCAATGCAATAGAGACAACAATGATCTATATGCTCAATAAAAAGGTTGGTGATTGGAAGATAAAATTTGCCCAAATACAAAAAGAGGTAACTCTTTTTGCTACTACCAATACTTTTTTAGGTATGCCTCTATATAAGTTTGCTGAGGGATTTGGAATATTCTTGCTTTTTTTAGTTTTTCGTAGAGTTTTTACCTTTATTGTACTGAGAGTCGTTCATAAATTGGCAAAACTTACTACTACAACATTTGATGATAAGCTTCTTAAAGTCATAGAAGGGCCACTTAAATTTGCATTTATTATTGTAGGGCTCTATTTTGCTTTTATTGTGATGGATATTGAAAATGCAATTTTTAATAAAACAATACAATCTTTAATACTTTTTGAGATTTTTTGGATCTTTTACAATATGGTACAAGTTTTAGATGAGACAATTTATAAATTTGCTAAGCGATTTGGAAGAGAGCTTTACCGTGAGATTGGTGCTTTTTTCATAAAAACATTGAAGATTTTTATCCTTGCTATTGGGCTTGTTTCCATTTTACAAGTTTGGGACATCAATGTAAGCGCCTTTTTGGCTTCCCTTGGACTAGGTGGTTTAGCCTTTGCACTCGCAGCAAAAGATACAGCTGCCAATCTTTTTGGAGGTCTTAGTATCTTAGCAGATCGTGCCCTTAAAATCGATGACTGGATCAAAGTAGGTGACGTGGAAGGAACGGTAGAGGATATTGGCCTACGCACTACAAAAGTGAGAACCTTTGAAAAATCCCTCGTCACCGTTCCAAATCAGATGATTGCCAATAATCCTATAGAAAACTTCTCAAGACGTAATATCAGACGTATCAAGATGCGCATAGGTCTTGTCTATTCCACAACACATGAGCAGATGCAAGCGATTGTTGAAGATTTGAGAAATATGCTAAAATCCCATCCTGGAATTGCAAAAAATGCAACCCTTTTGGTCAATTTTGATGAGTTTGAAGATAGTAGTCTAAGCATCTTTATCTACTGCTTTACCAATACCGCCGATTGGGCTAAATATTTAGAAATCAGAGAAGATGTCAATCTAAAAATTATGGAAATTGTCAGCAAACATGGAAGCGACTTTGCATTTCCAAGTGAATCACTTTATATAGAAAAATTACCGGAAAAAGAATGAAAAAGATAGCAATTATAGGAAAACCAAACGTTGGCAAAAGTAGTCTGTTTAATAGAATCTTAAAACAGCGCGATGCAATTGTGAGTGAAACAGAGGGTACAACAAGAGATGTAAAACGGCGTATTGCGCAGATTGGTGAAAAAGAGGCTGAAATTTTGGATACCGGGGGAATCGAGGATAGAGACGAGCTGTTTGAAAAGGTGAAGCAAAAGAGTCTGGATGCTGCCAAAGATGCTGATATTATCCTTTATATGGTCGATGGAAAGAAACTCCCTGATGAGGAGGATAAGCAAATTTTTCGATCTTTGCAAAAACTTGGCAAAAAAATCGCTCTTGTTGTCAACAAAATCGATAACGACAAAGAAGAAGAGAATGTCTGGAACTTCTATGAGTTTGGCACACAAGATATCTTTCCCATCTCAGTCAGTCACAATCGAAAAGTAAAAAGGCTGCTCGATTGGGTAGAGAGACAGCTTCCAAAAAAAGAGACTATAGAATTACAAATCGATGAAGAGCCAGATTTTGATGAGTTATTAGCTATCAATGAGGGAGAGAAAAAGCAAGAAGAATCGAATGAAATCAATGTAGCGATTCTTGGACGCGTCAACGTTGGAAAAAGCTCACTTTTAAATGCTTTGCTAAAAGAAGAGCGCTCCATTGTGAGTGACGTTGCAGGAACAACTATAGATACGATTGATGAGAGTACTCTTTATAATGATAAAGTTATAACCTTTATCGACACAGCAGGGATAAGAAGAAGAGGAAAGATTGTAGGGATTGAGAAGTATGCCCTCAATCGCACCCAAAAGATGCTTGAGCGTGCTGATGTGGCGCTTTTGGTTTTGGATGCAAGTGAAGGAATCACTGAGCAGGATGAGAGGATCGCCGGCTATATCGATAAATACAAGCTAGCGTGTATAATCGTACTTAATAAATGGGATATTGCCCAAAAAAGTTATGAAGAGTCTGTCAAAGAGGTGCGAGATAGGTTTAAATTTTTAAGCTATGCACCTATTATTACACTTAGTGCAAAAACAAGAAAACGTGTAGATAGACTCTTTGAGCTGATTTTAAAAGTCTATAAAAACTACTCTACCTGGATTCCAACAGGACAACTCAACCGGGTTATAAAAGAGGCACAAATTTGCCATCAAATCCCTTCATACAAAGGAAAACCGGTTAAAATACTGTATGCAACACAATATGATACAAAACCACCAAAAATTGCCCTTATTATGAATAGACCTGAAGGCTTGCACTTTAGTTACAAACGCTATCTTGCAAACGTCTTGAGAGAAAATTTTGATTTGGAGGGCACTCCTATTATTCTTCGTCCAAGAAAACGGGGTGAAAGAGATGAACATATTGAAGAAGAAAGCTATTAAAGGAGAAGATTTTGCGTATTGTTAGTGGAATGAGACCAACTGGGAAACTGCATCTTGGACACTATCTTGGAGTTTTGAAAAACTGGGTAGAGTTGCAAAAGGAAAATGAGTGTTTTTTCTTTGTTGCCGATTGGCACGCATTGTCGACCAGTTATGAAGACAAACTCAATCTCAAAAATCTTAGCATCGAGTTGGTAAGAGACTGGATAGCTGCTGGAATTGATCCGCAAAAAAGCACCATTTTTATTCAAAGTGCTATCAAAGAGCACGCCGAGCTCTATGTGCTTCTTAATATGATTACCCCTCTTGGATGGCTTGAGAGAAATCCCACCTATAAAGACCAACTTGCCCAAATCAAAAATAAAGATATCCACACAGCTGGATTTTTGACCTATCCTGTTTTGCAAACTGCAGATATTGTACTCTATGATGCCCAGGCTGTGCCAATCGGCGAGGATCAAAAGCCCCACTTAGAGATCGCAAGAGAGATTGTCAGACGCTTTCATCATCTATTTGAGTGTGAAGTTTTCACCGAGCCAAAAGAGCTTTTAAGCCCAACACCTAGACTACTAGGACTTGATGGCAGAAAAATGAGTAAAAGCTACAATAATGCCATCTTCTTAAGTGATACCCCTGAAGAGGTATGGAATAAATTACGAGTAGCCAAAACAGATCCACAAAGAGTCAAAAGAACCGATCCAGGAAACCCAGAAGTATGCCTCATATACGATTATCATAAAGCCTTTAGTGATGAAGAGACTATTCAAAAAGTTGAAGAGGGCTGTCGTAGCGCAGGTATTGGATGTGTAGAGTGTAAAAAGTGGTGCGCTGCATCGATCGAAAAAGTGCTTGAGCCAATGCGAGAGCGAAGAGAGAGTGTTAGTAATGAAGATATCGCTATCATTCTTCAAAAAGGGGAGCAAAAAGCAAAACAAGAGGCTGCAAAAAAAATGCAAGCTGTTAACAAAGCGATTTTCGAGGTAAGCTGTCAAATACAATAAAGGATCCCAAATGAAACGCTACTTAGGAAATAGAAAAAAACTCAAAATCTATATAGACAATGACGATAGAAGCAATGGTAAACCTCTATGGCAGGCAATTTTACACCAAGCAAAAGAGTATGGCGTCGCTGGTGCTACTGTCTACAAAGCAGCAGCAGGAATGGGAGCCCACAGTGAAATACATACTTTCAATGTTTGGAGTATGAGCCAAAAGCTTCCCCTTATCATTGAGATGATTGATAGCGAGGCTAAGATACGAGGATTTTTGAATAGCATCGATTCAATGCTCACTGAAGCACTTGTGACTCTTGAAGATATAGAAGTGCTCCTCTACAAACATCCAAAGTTTGAGCAATGAATTTTAGTACTGTCTTGGCGGTAGGTATCGGGGGATTTTTTGGAGCAATCGGCCGCTACCTCATTGCGACCTATGTGCAAAAACTGAGTGGCCTCTTTTTCCCCGTTGGTACACTTACAGTCAATGTACTTGGAAGTTTTATCATAGGTTTTTTGTATCTCTATTTCGAGCAGACTATTAATCCTTTGTACAAAGCTATGCTTGTGACCGGTTTTTTGGGAGCACTTACTACATTTTCTACATTTAGCCTGGAAACTCTTCTGCTTTTTCAAGAGGGGTTATACTTAAAAGGGCTTTTAAATATCATCCTCAATGTCACGCTCACAATCTCTTCAACATTTGCTGCTATAATACTTTTCAAAAAAATTTATGGAGGTTTGTGATGTATAAAATTGTTATGGACAAGATGTGCGGATGTGCAAAAAAAGATGAGACTCTACATGAAAAATGGCTTAATAAGAGTTTTGAAACGAAAGAAGAAGCAGAGATTGAAGCGCTTAGGCTTGCAAATCACGCCAATGCTAATTGGTGCAAAAAACATAGATTTTATGCCTATGAAGAGGGCGATGAGATTAGAATCTCTGTGGAGATGAGCTGTCCAAAAGAGATCTAATGTTCAAGCTGCCTCCCCTTATAAAAAATGCGAATGGCCAAACTAGAAAAGTGGGCTTTGAGATAGAGTATGCTGGACTTAAAGCTCTCCAGTGTGCTCATATTATTCAAAGCCTCTTTGGCGGCCAGGTAGAAGTAGTCGATGAGTATGAAACCATCATCAAACAAACAGAGTTTGGAGATTTTTCTATTTATCTTGATTCAGTATACTTGCGCAAAACAAGCGAGCACTATCTCTTTAAAGATTTTGATCTTTTCAAAGAACTTATCTACTCTCTATCCGAGCTTGTTATTCCTTATGAGATCGTCACTCCTCCAATTCCTTTTAATAAACTCCAAAGCATAGAGCAACTCAAAGAAGAGCTCCGAAAAAATGGTGCTCTTGGTACAAGTGCATCCACCCTCTATGCATTTGGAATGCATATCAATATTGAGGCGCCTTCATTTGAGGCAGAGACTCTTTTAAATATTTTACGCAGTTTTGTACTACTACAAGATTATATTTCCGAAAAAATCGATGTGGATCTCACAAGAAAACTCACATGGTTTATTGAACCATTTGAGCAAGAGTATATTGATCTCATTTTGGATTTTTCATACACTCCAGATTTTGAGCATTTTGCCAATGATTATATCTTCTACAATCCGACAAGAAACAGAGCTTTGGATCTTTTACCACTGCTCATTTTTATAGAGCCTTCACTAAAAGAAAAATTACCAGAACAAAAATTAAATCCAAGACCGGCCTTTCACTACCGCCTTCCAAACTCAAAAATAGATGATCCTACCTGGAGCATCGCATTTGAGTTCAATCAATGGAGCCTTGTAGAAAAAGTGGCATTTGATAAGCAAAAGCTCTATGATCTCATGCATGAATACCAGGAATTTCAACATACACCTCTATGGTTTATCAAAGATCTTTGGATAGATAAAGTTTACAAGTGGCTCAAGAAAAACGAATTGTCGTAACAGGCTCAAAATATAAGAGTCTTAGAAGTTGGTTTTTTATACGTTTTCTACTCAAACTCTCTCGTGCTAAACCTCTCTTTGTCCATCCAGACACAATACCCCCAAAAGATTTTGATGCACTGCTTATAAGTGGCGGCATAGATATCTGCCCCAGTGCTTATGGCATGAATCTAGAGCTTGCTTGTGATAAAAAAAGAGATGCTTTAGAGTTTGCTCTTTTTGAAAAAGCACTCCAAAAAGCACTTCCTGTTTTTGGAATATGCAGAGGTATGCAGCTTATCAATGTAGCATTAGGGGGCGATCTCCATCCTCACATAGAAAATTTAGATCTCACCTTTCATCACCCCTATACTCCTCTACCTCTCCAAACTATCGAAATTCTCCCACATACAAAACTTCATAAAGTTGTCCAAGCCTCCACTATCAAAGCAAATGCCTTGCATCACCAGGCTGTTAATAGACTTGGGAAAGGTCTAAGAGTGGCAGCAAAAGATAAAAATGGTATCATCCAAGCAATAGAACACATAGAACTACCAATATTTGGCGTGCAGTGGCATCCTGAGTATCTCCCCTACATACAGCCACACAGAAAACTCTTTACCTATTTTGCTAAAGGTTCAAACCTTTAAAAGCATATTTGCATTATAATTAACAAAAAGAGTATTGGAGGCAGTGTTGATTGATCTCAAAGCACTAGAAAAAGATTTTGACACAATTGCACAAAGACTGCAAACAAAAGGAGTTGAAGAGAAACTCTTAGCTGAGCTCAAAGAGCTATTTGAAGAGTATAAAAGAGAAAAAACAGCTCTACAAGAACTTCAGGCAAAACAAAACAGCTTATCTAAGATGTTTGGAGTCTACAAAAGAGAAGGCAAAGATATCAATGAGCTGAAAAATGAGCTTGAAATCAATAAAGGAAAAATTGCAGCACACCAAGAAGTGGTACGGGATCTAGAAGAGAAACTCTCTTCACTTGCTCTAACAATCCCAAATCCTCCAGATCCAGATGTACCAGTTGGTGAAGATGAAGAGGATAATGTTGTTATAAAAACTATTTTAGAGCCAAAAGAGTTTGATTTTACGCCAAAAGAGCATTGGGAACTAGGAGAAAACCTTGGCTGGATCGATTTTGAAAGAGGTGTAAAGTTAGCCAAAAGCCGCTTTAGTGTGCTTAAAAAGGATGCAGCAAGACTAGAGAGAGCCCTTATTAACTTTATGCTCGATCATAACAAAGAGTATGGCTTTGAAGAGGTCTGCGTGCCTTTTATGGCGAACAGTACAACTCTACTTGGAACAGGACAATTACCAAAATTTGAAGAGGATCTTTTCAAAGTCTGTGATGAAGATCTCTACCTCATACCAACTGCAGAAGTACCTCTCACAAACCTCTACAGAGATGAGATTATAAAAGATCTTGAAAGTCCTATAAAACTCACAGCTTACACGCCATGTTTTCGTAAAGAGGCTGGAAGCGGTGGTCGAGACGTGCGAGGAATGATACGCCAACACCAGTTTGACAAAGTAGAACTTGTAGCAATTACGAAGCCAGAAGAGAGCGACAATGTCTTTGAAGAGATGGTAGAGTGTGCTAGTAGTCTTCTAGCAAAACTAGGGCTTCCTCATCGTCATGTGATGCTTTGTACAGGTGATCTTGGTTTTAGCGCAGCAAAAACAATCGACCTTGAAGTGTGGCTGCCAGGGCAGGGAAAATATAGAGAGATTAGCTCTATATCCAATACAAGAGATTTTCAAGCCCGCCGTGCACAGATTCGCTACAAAGATGGCAAGAAAAATCTCCTTGTCCACACGCTCAACGGATCTAGCCTAGCAGTTGGAAGGACACTCATCGCTATTATGGAAAATTACCAAACAAAAGAAGGAACAATTGAGATCCCTGAAGTTTTACACCCTTATATATAGGAGCCACTATGAAAATCAATAGTTTTATTGTCCAATCTATCAATGACATGTTAAGTCTCGATACTATTAAGTTGGCCCTCATTACCGGTATCCCTTTACTTTTTGTATGGTTGGGCCTTGGTTGGCTCTTTTGGGATCCAGTAACAAGTTTTACCGCACACATCATTTCATGGGTCCCTTTTTCAATTATAAGAGCAAATGGTGCTTTTATCATTACATTTTTTATCTGGTTTGTAGCAGTTTTGGTAAGTTATGCGCTCTTTATCGGACTTTTTAGTGGATTTTTGCTTGGTGGTAAAAAAGAAAAACGTTTTGAAGCAATCAATTTCACACTCATCTTTTTCTTTTCAGTTTTTTGGGCAGCAGCAATTATGTATCGGTGGGATTTTATTGACTATGAAATTCGCCGTTTTTTGACACTTTTACCATTTGACACCGTCTCACAAGGACTTGCATGGCTCCTTGCAGCCTATCTTTTTTACAACTGTTTTCTCATTAGTGAGTATCTCGTTATCTTTACTTTTCGTGAAGCTTTTATTAGAGCTTTAATGGAAAAACATTTAGGTGACACTGAGCTTACAAAAACGGATATTTCTAATGTAAGAACATACGGAAGACTCTATTGGGATATAGTGTGGTTTTTTATAGCATCTCTTTTAATTTTACCTATCCTTTTTATTCCTATCGCAAACTTCTTAACCGTTTGGTTCATCTGGGCTTGGCTTTATAAAGAGTCTGCATTTTTAGGGGTTTGTTCACTATTATGTACAAATGAAGAGATGCAAAATTTTCGTGAGCATAAAGGATATTTTCTCTTAGCATCTTTGGTCTCTGCCCTTTTAAATTTTATACCAATTATTAGTATTTTTACACCATTTTTCGTTATGGACCTCTATTTTCACTGGATTATTGAAACAAAATCAGTACAAAAAAACAATATAGAAGAGATACTTCCTTCTCAAGAAGAGGAGTAAACTCTTCTTTTAAAAAGGCTCAAATAGATTTTTCAAACTTTTTCCAAATCCTCCATGGCTATCGCTATAATAGAGATCGTTACCTTCTACTATAACATTTTGTACCCATCCTAATGTATTGAAAAACCCCATGTTCTTCCATTTTCCTGAAGGGAGCTTTTTAATAATCTCTATTCCTTCTCCTTCACCAGCTATGAAAATATAGTTTCCATCTGGATCAGGAGTAATATCTTTGATCTCTTTACTACGCAAAGGAATTTTATCTCCTATACTTACTGGATTGCGTGGATTGTTGATATCATAAAGCAATAGAATCTTATCATTAGAATTTATACTTGTAGCATAGACAACTAATGTATGATCCGCCATTATGGCACATTTTTGGAAAACTTTTTCAATACTATCAAAACTTTCCACCGGTTGCATACTTTGGGCTTCTATTATTTTCATACCACTGCCTACAATCAAGTAAATGTATCCATCTTTGTTAAGTGCAAAATCTTTCACGCTATTATAGGTAATATTGTTTTCCTCACCAATCGCTGCTGGACCTTGTGGTGGAAAATTGATTCGTATTTTATGCAGTGTAGTGTTGTCCATCACATAAGCAAATACTCCATCTCTATCTATGCGAACTTTCTGCACTCTATCATTCCCTACTGGAATCAAAGGAACATAAATAGGACCATTTGGATTACCAAGATTTATTTTGGAAAGTAATCCACGTCCATTCCTTACAGTCAAAACAAAAAGCTCTTTTGTATATTGCGATTCTGGAGGTGTCATGGCAATATCTCTATAGTATCCCTCAATATGAATTGCTTTTTGGAAAACCATATTTCTATACTGTTTAACAAAGCCATTTGTACCACAATAGAGCCACTCTCGATCTTTTGCGAGAGTAATACAAAGATTTTTTGGCCCATTTACAAAGAGATTGGGGGCTAATGTGAAATCTTTATAAATTGGCTTTGTCACATCGATACGATAAAGACCATGTCCATCATTAATGAATACCTGATTATCTTTCATCCCTATATCCCATGCATCATCAGGAGTATCCACAAAGCCTACAACTCTTCTTGTTGTCTTATCGATAATCTGCAGACCTCCCGCCTCATCCGCCACATAAAGAAGATTACCTATAACAACCATATCCCTTCCATATCCTGGCAGTACAATAGGTGGATAGAGAATCTGAAGATTTGATCTATCTAGTATAACCACACCATCACCATCACAGGCGTAAATTCTGTTTGCATCATAATCTATCGCTACACCTTTGACAAACCTCAGTGTTCCATTCATGAGCGTATGTTTGATATATGTGGGCTGTGCAGTGACGTCTAATGCCACCACTCCATCGTAGCCTGCCGCGATATAAGCGATATATTTCCAATGAGTTTCGGGAGTAGTAAAATTTGGCACCATCTTTTTATCTATTTTGAAATCAAAGAATCGTGCACTATCGATTCTATAAGTGCCAACAACATGATTATTCTGAATTTTATAGAAAGTATTGATTGTCAATGCATAGATATATCCTCTATCATCACTGCGTATACTGTATACTCTACCGGTTATACCGGGGATATGCTGCATCTGCGTACCGTAGAAATATAAACCATCCAAAGTACCTATATACAAGCCTCCATTGACTTTTTCCAATGAAGTAACATATTTAGGAGCATTGACTACAAAAGTAATAGTAGGATATTGAGGATTACTTATATCTACACGATAAATTTTGTTTTGATTCGCTACATAAAGCTCATCATTTGACTGTTTCATAGCATTAACAAAATTAAGCGTATCAGGAAAAAGCTGTGTATATGAATGTATATTCATAACTTCCGCATCTCCTCTATGCACATCATGGAGTAAACCTGGAAGATTTTCTTGAATAAGCGGAATAAATTTATTTCTATCTGTATCATAGTGAAACATGAGGCTATCTTTTGCATCAATTACACCATCACCATTAATATCTTGCAAAAAGAGTTCATTTGCTCTATTGTTATAGCTGCTCAAAAAATTCTGATTATAATTAGTAAAGATTTTGTTAAGCATCCTCTCATAAAGTAGTTCACTTGCAATTGAAACCCAGATACCATCATGAAGCCAGCTACCTTTCACGATGGCTCTAAGTACGGATCTATTTTTTTGGCCTTGCTGATTTACAACTCCATCGAGATTGGGATCAAAATCACATCCGCCTGTTATTTCGATAATATAAAAAGCATTATCTTCCAAATTACAATGATTATTTTCACACAACAAAAAATAGGATCTTTCATGTAAAGGTTCTGGTGTCCAATAGACTTTTGAATGATCAACCAATGTAAAATTCCCGGCATTTGTGATTTTATAAAGCTTTACATCTCCATCATGAATTATAAATTTATCTACATATCCTTTAAAACACTCTCCACTTCCCCCGCAATATCCCTCGCTACTCCAACTATATTCACTCATATTACAGTGTCCACTAGAAGATGCACTGGACAAAGTAGGTTCGGAAGAACTAGAAGACAAACTTGATGAAGTGGAGCTATTTGGACACAAAATTTCTTGACCAGGTAAAGTTTCTGTACAATCATAAGTAAATTGCACTTTATCATCTAATATGTACGCATGCAATGCAGGGAGGGCATCTATTTTACTATCACCGGTATAATCTAAATAACGGAAAGTATTATCAGGCTTTGCTCCTACAAGTTTATAGACTTTCCCACTTTTTTTAGAGATATATAGCCATGAAAAGCGAAGATCTTCATCCTGCTCCCATCGTATATTGACAAAATAGCCATTTTCACTATTTTCTTCCAAAGAGTCGGGAAAACTTTCTAACCTTTGCCATCCAAATATATTATCTTGTGTAGGTTTTTCTCCTAAAAGTCTAAAAACTGCACCGGATGAAGATCGATAGATCCAGTCATTGTAAGCGATTGTACCATCATGATTAAAGTCATATTTATAAAATTTACCATTGACTTTAAAATCATGGGAAGTCAAATGAGAATAAAGTCCACTAAAATAGCTACTCCAATCTGTTGCAGCAATGAGATTGATACAAAGAAGAAAAAGAACAAGATAGTGCATGATGCCCTCCTTTTTTGTCCTTAATTAAAGTATATTGCAAAAATTATAATGTTTTACTTAAAGGAGAGCTAATAAATTAAATTTCGGAATCACAGCCTTTTTTAACTTTTAGCATATCTTTCATAGATATATAGCTATTGAGCGCGCTTACATAAGCTTTAGCGCTTGCTATCATCGTATCGATACTTAAACCATGCCCTATAACTGCTGGCTTCTTCTCATCAAATACAACTTTAACCACTACTTTTGCTAATGCATCTTTTCCTTTACTTACCGCTGCTACTTGATAATCGTTGAGCGTACCTTTATAACCACTTATACGATCTATTGTTTTAAAAATCGCATCGATCGTTCCATCGCCTATTCCTGCATCAGTTATCTCTTTGCCATCAAACTCAATTGTCACAGCCGCACTCGGAACCCCTTCGCTACAATCACTTATTTGGAGTTTTTTGAGCTTATAGACTTCTGGCGCACTGGCAATCTCATTGGTAATAAGCATGCGAATATCATCATCAGTTATCTCTTTTTTCTTATCTGCAAGTACTTTGAAGCGTTCAAAGGCTTTATTGATCTCCTCTTCGCTTAAAGTAAACCCAAGATCCTCTATACGCTTTTTAAAGGCGTGTCGTCCAGAGTGTTTGCCAAGTACAATTGCATTGCGATCAAGGCCAATGTCTTCTGCACGCATTATCTCATAAGTCTCTTGATGTTTTAAAACTCCATCTTGATGAATACCACTCTCATGGGCAAAAGCGTTTTTACCTACAATCGCTTTATTAGGTTGCGGCTCAATACCAGTAATTGCTGCTACAAGGCGGCTTGTAGGATAGATCTCTTTTGTATTGATGTTTGTATCAATGCCATCAAAGATATCTTTTCTTGTCTTTATAGCCATAACAATTTCTTCCAAAGCAGCATTACCTGCTCTCTCTCCAAGTCCATTGATGGTACACTCAACCTGTCTTGCACCATTTAAAACACTATAAAGAGAGTTGGCCACAGCCAAGCCAAGATCGTTATGGCAGTGCACCGATATAATTGCCCTCTCTCCTATAAAATCTTTGAGCTCTTTTATCATCTCCCCCATTTCATGAGGAAAACGGTATCCTACAGTATCAGGAATATTGATAGTCTTTGCACCGGCTTCAATAACTGCAGCAATTATCTCTTTTAAAAATGCCATCTCACTTCGTCCAGCGTCTTCACAGCTAAACTCTACATCATCTACAAAAGTTTTTGCATACTTTACCGCTTCAACTGCCTTTTTTATTACCTCTTCTGGCTCCATGCGGAGTTTATATTTCATGTGAATCGGACTTGTAGCAATAAAAGTATGGATGCGCTTGAATTTAGCTGGAGCAATCGCTTCACCCGCTGCTTTGATATCCTTTTCAAGGGCACGCGCAAGTGAGCATACAGTGCTTTTGCTCACCACTTCACTAATCTTTCTAATTGCTTCAAAATCCCCTGGACTTGCAGCTGCAAAACCAGCCTCAATAATATCTACTCCCAACTTTTCAAGCTGCTTTGCTATCTGTATCTTCTCTTCAGTATTCATTGAAGCACCAGGACTCTGCTCTCCATCACGCAAAGTTGTATCAAAAATTTTTACTTGCTCTTTCATAGTAGATCCTTTATCGTAATTGTAATTCAATAATTGTATTATAAATAGTATGATAGGAGATTAGAAGCGTAGGAGAAGATTTTTGATTTCTATTTTTGGCAAATATTTTTGTGCCTTGATGACACCTATATCACTCATCTTTTTCCTTTGATAAAATTTTTCCATTATTATAGCGTATTTTTCTTTTGAAGAGAAAATAGACCGTTCTCACAACTCCTGCACAAATAAAGAGAGTAATCATAATTGTAACAAATTCAGCAGGATAGAGATAGAGAACTGCAAGAACAATAACCATTATGACCAAAATTTTTACAACCTGATGCTTTTTAAAATCTATTTTTTTAAAACTTGGATAACGAATATTGCTCACCATTAAAAGCGCAACACAGAGTGCTCCAACTAAAATTGCAAAAGAGAAATTTGCTAATCCATATTTTTGGTAAAGCATCACCCATCCGGCGACAAAAACAGCTGCAGTAGGAATAGGTACACCTATAAAAACTGATGGTTCACTGCTTGGCGCCATGACATTAAATCGAGCAAGTCTAATAGCCCCAAACACAACAAAGAGTGCAGCTACCAATGATCCAAATTTACCAAAATGACTTCCAATGGCTTGATAGAGAAGTATGGCAGGAGCCACTCCAAATGCTACAAGATCGGCTAATGAATCAAACTCTACACCAAATTTACTTGTAGCATTTGTCATTCTTGCGACTCTACCATCTATTCCATCTAAAATGAGCGAGATAAATATGAGCCATGCTGCTTTTTCATATTCATTATGTACAGAAGCGATAATGCTTATCACTCCTAAAAATGCACTCAGTGCAGTAAAAAAATTTGGAAATAGATAGCGAATATCAAAAGAGTGTTTCTCCACTAAGCCCCTTCACTTTTATGCTCTTCTTTATGTTTTTGTGCCTCTTTTTTTGCTTTTTCAATATCATCACCATTCTCATCTACAAGAAGCGACTCTTTACCCTCTTTTTCCTCAAACTCTTTTATAATCTCTCTTACCTCTTTTCCTTCTATCACCTCTTTTTCAAATAAGACTTTTACCATCTGCTCAATTGCTGGTGCATACTCTTTGAGACGATTTTTCACATGCTCATAGCGATCATTGAGAAAATGCTTAATAAACTCATCAATCTCTTCTGCTAACTTCTCACTATACTCTTTTACTGGTTGCATACCGCCACCTAAAAAGACGTTACGCTGTTTTTCTAGGACCATAAGTCCAGCTACTTCACTCATTCCATACATGCTTATCATAGCTTTAACTATATCAGTAGCGCGTTCAAGATCGTTTGCTGCACCTGTTGTAATCTCACCTATAAAAACTTCCTCAGCCGCACGTCCACCAAGAAGTGTATCAATTTCAGCTACAAGCTCACTTTTTGTCATAAGATACTTATTCTCTTCAGGAGTATTGAGTGTATAGCCAAGTGCTGCAAGTCCACGAGGAATAATAGAGACTTTTGTAACCTTTTTTGCCCCTGGCGTTGTCTCAGCAATAAGCGCATGTCCACTCTCATGGTATGCAACAATTCTTTTCTCTTTTGGACTGATACGTCTGCTCTTTTTCTCTAAACCTGCAATTGCTCGCTCAACAGCTTCAAGGAGATCCTCTTGCTCAACCTTTTCTTTATTTTTTCTACCAGCTAAAAGTGCTGCTTCATTGACTATATTTGCTAAGTCTGCTCCAGCAAGCCCAGCAGTAAGTCTAGCAATCTCTTCAAGATCCACATTTGGATCCAGTTTGATATGTTTGACATGTACTTTAAGAATAGCCAAACGCCCTTCAAAATCAGGCTTGTCTACCACAACAGTTCTATCAAATCTCCCTGGTCTTAGAAGAGCAGGATCTAGTACTTCTGGTCTGTTGGTTGCAGCCAAAACTATTACAGGAGATTCAGAGCTATCAAAACCATCCATTTCAGCCAATAACTGGTTAAGCGTCTGCTCTCTCTCATCATTTCCACCAATAGGACCTGCTGCAGCCCTGCTTTTACCAATTGCATCAATCTCATCAATAAAGATAATACTTGGTGCCTCCTTTTTTGCCTGCTCGAAGAGATCGCGTACCCGTGCAGCACCAACACCTACAAACATCTCTATAAAACTACTTCCACTCACTGCAAAGAAAGGCACATCCGCTTCCCCGGCTACTGCTTTTGCAAGAAGTGTCTTACCAGTTCCTGGAGGTCCAACTAAAAGAACACCTTTAGGAATTTTGGCTCCTAAACGAATATAGCGCTGAGGATGTTTGAGGAAGTCCACGATCTCTTTAACCTCCTCTTTTGCCTCCTCAACTCCAGCAACATCACTAAATTTAACTTTTGGACGCTCTGAATTGATAAGCTTTTTGGCACTCCCCATACCTAAAATACCGCTTCCTACACTCTTTTGCATGCGGCTTGCCAAAAACATCCAGATGGCAAAAAAGATAAAGATAGGTATTACCCATCCAAAAATCATCTCCGTTAACCAGTTGCTTTCACTAAAGCCGCCATAATCGATCCCCTTCTTTTCTAACAGTGGAATCAAAGAGGTATCGTCTGGCACTCTATTAGCAAAATAGATTACTTTATAACCGCCTTCATTAGCAACCGCTTTAATAACCTTTTGTCCAATTGCTACATACTGTACCTGTCCCTGTTCAATAAGCTTTTTGAGCTCACTATAACTTATCTCTTTGGTTTTTTGAATGGGTGCACCCATCATATGCTGTTTAGCACCCTGTCCTAAAGTATTGGAGGGCTCCAAGATTGATTTGAAAAGTAAAATTAAAATAACTGAAAAAATCGCAAAAGTTAGTAATGGGTTTTTATTGAAAAAATTGTCATTTTGCGGTTTTTTATTTGGTGTCTTATTCATTCGCTCCCCTGTTTTGTAAAATCATTGTTATCCACTCTCCTTCTTGTATCTCTTCTACTAGTGGTAGTGCAAATTTTTCATATACTTTGTCGCGATACTTTTCTATAATGCCAGAGAGAATCAGAACACCTCCCTCATTTGTAGCATTTTTGAGATCTCTGGCTATCATCATCAAAACATCTGCGACAATATTGGCTATTACTATATCATACTTTTTTTTAGCGTTAGCTGCTGAACCTATCCAAGCATGCTGAAACTCAGCACTGTTTAAGGCAAAATTCTTTTTTGCCTCTTTTATAGCTAATTCGTCTGTATCACAAATATCTACATCTGCCCCAAGTTTCGTAGCTGCAATTGCCAAAATACCGCTTCCTGTTCCAACATCTAAAACGCTATCACCCTTTTTAACATATTTTTGTAAAGCTAGCAAACAGCCACGAGTAGTTTCATGATGACCACTTCCAAAAGCAAGAGCTGGATCGATTTGTATAGAAATCTTTCCCTCTTTTGGCTCATACCAGCCCGGATAGATATAAAACTCCCCTACCTCTACAGGGGTAACGCTTTTTTTGAATTTCTCGATCCAGTCACTGTTTCTCTTTTTTTCTTGCTCTATTTTGAGTGAAATTTTTTCATCAAATATCTCTTCCAAAGATTTCACATACTCTTCCAACTTTTTGAGAGTAGATGAAAGAGGATCTTCACTACGCAAAATGAGTGTATTATCCCTTTCTTCTATACCATTATAGAAATGATCCATCAAAAAGCTCTCTATTTCATCACGAAACTTATCTACTGTAATAGATGTCTCATAATAATACTCTTGCATCACCCCACCTATCGACGCTCTACGAGCTCAAATGCTTTGCGCAGATCGAGTGTTCCTTCATAGAAAGCTTTTCCCACAATTACTCCCGCAATTCCTCTGGTTCGCAATAGCGTAATAATATCTTGCAGATCTTTTACCCCTCCACTAGCAATTGTGGGCACACCACTCGCCTTTGCTATAGATAAAGTAAAATCTTTGTTTACTCCACTAAGAGTGCCATCTTTACTAACATCTGTACATATAATTGCTTCAACGCCACTTTTTGCAAACTCTTTTGCCAGATCAGTTGCCTTCATTGTTGAAGTCTCTGCCCAACCTTCTACTGCCACATATCCATCTATCGCATCAATACCCACTGCAATTGGATACTTCGCAGCCATATCTTTTACAAAAGAAGGGTTTTTGGCTGCGATGGATCCTAGTATAACTCTATCGATTCCTAAATCGGTATAGCGCTTGATAGTCTCTTCATCACGAATTCCGCCACCAAGCTCAATTTTGAGATTTGTATTTTTGCGGATCTTTTCAATCTGCTCTAGATTTTTTGGCTCCCCTGCAAAAGCACCATTGAGATCCACTAGATGTAACCACCTTGCACCCATCTGCTCAAAGTGTTTTGCAATCTCCGCAGGCTCATCACTATAGATCTTTGCGCTCTCCATCAATCCTTTTGTCAGTCTTACACATTTTCCATCTTTTAAATCAATTGCTGGTAAAATCTCCATTTATAACTCCACAAAATTTTTTAAAATCTTCAAACCGTTTTCATGCGATTTTTCTGGGTGCGGTTGCAAGCCAAAGATATTCTCTTTTTGCACAGCACTCACAAACTCATATCCATACACTGTTTTGCCTACTGCATATGCATCGTCACACACAGCATGATAACTATGGACAAAGTAAAGATAGAAGGCTTGGGGAAGTCCTCGAAAAAGAGGAGTCTCTTTTTGCACAAAAAGCTCATTCCATCCCATATGCGGAACCTTGAGCCTATGCTCAAAGCGGCTCTTATCAAATGGTACAACCTCTCCTGGAATAAGTCCGAGCCCTTGATGCTCGCCAAACTCGTAACTCTTTTCAAAAAGAAGCTGCATCCCAAGGCAAATTCCAAGTATAGGTTTTCCACTTTGAGCAAACTCTATAATTGCCTCTTGGAGAGCGCTTTGCCTCAAATGCTCCATCGCATCACCAAAAGCACCTACTCCTGGGAGGATAAGTTTATCGTACTCTTTGAGTTTTTCTGGATCCTTTTCAATAGTTGCTGGGTTTTCAATCTTTTCAAAAGCATTTGATACACTGCGAAGATTTCCCATATTATAATCAATAATTGCTATCTTCATTCTTCCTCTTTGATGTTGCTAATTGACTTGAGATAAAATGAGAGGCCAAAAAGCAGCAGTGTCACAGCCCCTATGAGATATACTGCAAACATAATTTTTTGCGGGTCAATAATAGCAAATTTAAATACGAGCATCAAGGCTTCTATAGAGAGTGCTATCACGATTGATCCCAAAAATCTAATCATTGTTTTATGAATATCGCTTGCTTCTCGCTTCTTATGCCGTCCAAGTACCTCCTCTTCAAAAAGCGTTTTAACAAGATCAAAAATGGCCAGAGAAAGGGTAATCAAAATAGTCGATTCAAAAATCTCTTTTATATTTATATGTCTCAGTTCAAATGCCATTATAAAAAAACTTCCCACACCTTTCATAAGTAGCAATATCGCAACGATTAAGAGCGCAAGAGAAAAGAAGCTGTAGGAGATCTTGGTAAAATGGCCAAAATAGGAATCAATTGAGGAGGGGTGAAAAAGCTTCAAAAGATCTTTTAACGAGATATCAACACAAATAATAAAAGCAAGCTGCTTATTATCATCATAAACAGGATATGAAGCAGTTACGGTAAGATTGTGAGAAAGCAAAGAGGGATAGGGATCTGTAAGAATACACCGTTTCTCTCTTACAGCACGGTAGTAGTAAGCACGCATACTTCTATTGATCCCTTTGCCTCTTCTATATTCAGAATTATTGGAAATTGCATCAATTATCTGCATACCCTTCTTATCCAAAATATAAAAAGCTTCTGCTTGTGGTAGCTCTTTTTTCAAAATCTTTAAAGCATTGATAATATTATCTAATGAAGGCTCAGGAACATAGTTGGGAATATACCTTTGGAGCAAAAAACATAGATAAGCCCTTGCTCGTACACGTATCTCTGAAAACTCTTCAATCTCAGTTACTATCATCTATTTCCTTTTGCAAAAAATCTAAAAAGATTTGCGAGTAGCTTTTATCTTGAGGGAATTTTTCTTGCATACGCGCCAAAATTGCCCTATAGTCTGTATGCGTGAGGTTTCCTTTGAGCAGTTCATATTTTAAAAAAAGTAGATATGTATTTATAACATCGCTTTCACAATACTCTTTAATTTTTTCTTTTTCATTTTTATAATAAAGTTCCATTACCTGATCGCCACTCACATCAAATTTACCAGGAATACCTACCATTTGGCAAAGCGTATCGAGTTTTAAGCTTCTTACAGCACCATAATTGCCAAGTACATCCAAAAGATCGAGATGAAACTGCTCCGAATAGCGTGAACGGTAATTCTCCCATTTGGTTTTATTAAGCTCCACATTATCTTGCTCAAAATAGGCGGGACATGAGAGATTATATTTTATAGCACGCAGAAAGAGCATAGGCAGATCAAATCCTCGTCCATTATATGAAACCAGTTTTGGATTGCTTCTATCTAAATAGCGCAAAAACTCCTCTATCATCTCTTTTTCACTTTCACCAGGAAAAGTACCAACTTTAATAAAATGTCCCAAATCATCTGCAAAGACAGCACTGATGGCTACTACTTTATGATATGGATGAGGCAAAAAAGTAGTACTGTTTTGTGATTGAAATTGTGCAAGAGCTTGCATACTTGCTTCATAATCATCACCTTCTACATCAAAGGTTTTGCGCACAAGCTCTATATCTGGTATAGTTTCACAATCAAAAACACAAATCATTACTCTCCTTTATTGGAATTATACTGAAAAAGGATTCTCTTTGCTAAAAAGGCATTTCATCAATGCAATTATTCTTACAATACTCTTTTTATTTCCAGATATCGTCTTCATGCTTACCCATAAAAACTTTTTCGTATTTGTTCCCTCCATTTTCAAAGAGCTTGCAGCTTTATATCTCCTCTCATTTTTGATTTTGGCAGTACAAAAGTACTGGATACGTTTAATCTTCGCTCTTTTTATCGCAACACTCTCTTTTGTACAACTCTTTCACTTTAGCTATTTTCACTCATACCTCATGCCCTACGAAATTGGCTTGGCAGATCAGATCCCTGAGATCATCGATACGCTTGCTAATGTTATCCGCTATACATATATGCCTCTCATACTCTACTTCATCCAAATGGTAGCTCTAAGCATCTTTTTAAAAAGAGCGCAAGCAGTGCACATACAATATATACCTCTTCTCATAGTACTTTTGCTTCTTATTGGGCCAATATCAGCAATTAAACGCAAAAGAGCATATATCTATCTGCCAAAAGCAACCTCTTTCTCTTTTAAAAATACTTACAACGCCCTCTCATGGTATATAGCAAAAGAGGCATTCAAAAAGCAAAACAAACCGCACTTTAAACCATACAAAGTCACAAAACTCAAAAAACCTCTCCCGCAAAATATTATAGTTGTCATGGGAGAGAGTCTCAATGCAAAATATATGAGCCTTTTTGGATATCCAAAAGAATCAACCCCCTATCTTGACAAACTCAAATTTGGACCAAATTTTCACTACACTTGGGGTTATAGTGCTGGTGTAACAACAGATGTAAGTGTGCCTACCTTCTTTGCTCTCAAGCGCGAACCGCAAAACATAACGCCCCTTGTAAAACCAGATACCAACCTTTTACATTTAGCAAAAGAGCAAGACTATAAAACACACTACATCACCACACAAAACCTCTTTGTCATAGGAGGCGTGCTTTCAGACTTCTCTGATGTAACTAAAGTTTTCCATGGATATGATGAGCTTCTTGCCAACTATCTTAACACAGTCGATTTTAATAGATCCAACTTTATAATCTTGCATCAGCGCAACTCCCACTCACCTTATGAAAAATATACTCCACCTCGCTTTTACCATTTTCAATTTAAAGACCTTCCATATAAAGAGTACATGCGGGGCAGTTACCTCAACTCTGTGCGCTATACAGACTATATTCTCCATACTGTTTTTCAAAAAGCAGATATGCTGCCTGGATGCAATGTGGTCTTTTTTACCTCTGATCATGGTGAGATGATGGGAGATAAAGATGAGGGTGGAAGGTTTGGACATGTCTATTTGGGATTTGCAGACGCAAAAGTACCACTGCTCATATACTATACAAAATCGTGTCCAGTACAAATTACAAAAGATTTTAATTTAAGTAGTGTCATTTCTCACTACCAATTTGGTAAAATCATAGCAAGAACTTTAGGTTTTGCAGTTAATAATCCTAATGAAGATGGTAGCTACTACATAAATGGTGTAGGCATTGCTGGAGAAAAGGGATTTTTACGCTATACAAAAAAAGGAAAACTTCAATGAAAATAGTTGTAACTGGCACAGCTGGATTTATCGGATTTCACTTAGCAAAGAGATTGCTTGAGCGCGGCGATGAGGTTATTGGTATAGATAATATTAATGACTACTACGATATTCGCATTAAATATGGAAGGCTCAAAGAGCTTGGCTTTGAAGAGACAGAGTTTGCATTTGCAAAGCGCTATGAGAGCAAAAAGTATCCCAATCACATTTTCTACCGCGTCGATCTTGAAGACAAATCGGCAATTGAGGCAATCTTCAAAGAGCATAAACCAACGCATGTATGCAATCTTGCAGCCCAAGCAGGCGTGCGCTACTCTCTGACAAATCCCGATGCCTATATTCAAAGCAATATAGTAGGTTTTCTCAATATTTTAGAGGCTTGTCGCCACAATGAGGTGACACATCTTGCATACGCCTCAAGCTCGAGCGTTTACGGGCTTAATGAGCGCATGCCTTTTAGTGTGGAAGATAATGTAGATCACCCAATAAGCCTCTATGCAGCAAGTAAAAAGAGCAATGAACTTATGGCACACACCTACAGCCATCTGTATGGTATTCCTACTACAGGATTGCGCTTCTTTACTGTCTATGGCCCCTGGGGAAGACCAGATATGGCGCTCTTTTTATTTACGAAAGCTATTTTAGAGGATCGCCCTATAGATGTATTCAACTATGGAAAGATGAAGAGAGATTTTACATATATCGATGATATTGTAGAAGGCATAGTGCGAGTTATTGATAATCCAGCACAACCTGATCCATGCTGGAGTGGGCGCAGACCAAATCCTGCAAATTCCAAAGCACCTTATCGTGTCTACAATATCGGTAATGGCTCTCCAGTAGAACTTATGGATTTTATTAAGGCAATAGAAAAAGCGCTAGGCAAAGAAGCAAAGAAAAATATGCTACCAATTCAGCCTGGTGACGTACCAGCTACATGGGCAGATACTACCGCCCTTGAAAGAGATCTTGGCTATAAACCAGGTACTCCAATTGAGTATGGCGTAGAGCAATTTGTCAAATGGTATAGGGAGTTTTATGGCGTATAAGATCGTAGCCGTTTTACTCCTTGCAATTGCAAGTATTATATGGCTTGATTATGATGTGGCTCTTTTTTTTCATACTCACTCCTATCCCTTTTTCTCTTTTATTACACATCTTGGCAACGCAGTTCCTTATCTCCTTGCAGGTTTAGGGGCGTATATTTTCTTTAGAAAAAGTGATCCCGCCAAAGCAAAAAAAGGTCTCTTTTTATTTACAAGTGTCATTGTTGCTGGTCTCATCACAACCACGCTTAAAATCCTCATTAGCCGTCCCCGACCAAAACTCTTTTTTAGTGAGCATCTTACTACTCCACAATTTTTTGAGCTTAAAGGAAAATTTTGGTCTATGCCCTCAGGCCATACAACTACAGCTTTTGCTGCTATGGTAAGTCTTGGGCTTATTTTTCCAAAATATCGCTATATCTTTTGGTTTCTTGCTCTTTTAGTTGCTGTAAGTCGTGTTGTCCTAGCACAACACTATATAAGTGATGTACTCATTGGAGCTTTAATTGGAAGTCTCAGCGCAGTGCTTTTATACAAAAGGATGGGGCTTGCAAAATAGAGCACTCCTTCTTGCTATCGTTTTTTTAAGTTTTTACGCTATGCTTGGCTTTTATCCGCTTTTTAATCTTGATGAAGGAGCTTTTAGCGAAGCTACAAGAGAGATGCTCGCTTCGCACAATTTTGTTACTACCTACCTCAATGGAAATTTACGCTTTGATAAACCAATTCTCATCTACTGGCTACAAGCTGCTAGTGCATCTGTTTTTGGACTCAATGAATTTGCAATGCGCCTTCCTAGCGCTTTAGCTGCAACTTTGTGGGTCTATCTCCTTTACCGGTTTACGAAAAGATTTTATGATGAAAAAACCGCCTTTTGGGCAAGCTTTTTTATGGCAGGATCATTGCAAATCTCTATCATTGCTAAAGCAGCCATAGCTGATGCACTACTTAATATGTTTATTGCTGCAAGTATGTTTGCATTCTACATCTACTATCAATCTCGCCAAAAAGGCTATTTATACCTTACCTTTGCTGCAATCGGTTTTGGAGTACTCACTAAAGGGCCAGTAGCTATCCTCATTCCCTTTGCTGTGAGTCTTCTTTTTTTACGTAAAAATTTGCTCTTTTGGGTAAAAAGCGTTTTTAATCCGGTAGGGATTATGATATTTCTTGCAATCGCAGCCCCTTGGTACATAGCAGAGTATCTCGATCAGGGACAATACTTTATTGAAGGCTTTTTGCTCAAACATAACCTCAACCGCTTTGCAGCACAGGCAATGGAGGGGCATAGAGGAGGCTTTTTTTACTATATTCCTGTTATACTCATCGGGCTTTTGCCTTTTACCTCCATCTTTCTCAAAGCTCTTCACTTTATTAAAAACTGGTTTGATACGCCTCTGAAGCAGTATCTTACTATCTGGTTTTTATTTGTATTTATCTTTTTCTCATTTTCCCATACAAAGCTACCCCACTATATCATTTACGGTTATACACCTCTTTTTATCTTTATGGCTCTCTACTTTGATAAAGTGCGCTCAAATTTTTTATTGATTCTACCTTATATGCTTTTTCATGTACTCTTTTTGCTTCTACCTTTTATTAAAAATGCAGTCTTACACTCTATGCGCCAAGAAAGCCACGAATACTATATAGTGCAAGGCTTAGAATTTAATCTCCTCTACATCTTCTATTTTCTCTTTGCAACTCTTTTAGGCTTTTTTCTCTTACGCAGTACAAAAGAAAGAGCAGCGATCGTTGTGGGATTTGTTACACTCATTTCACTCAATTTCTTCATAGCAAAAGTCTATGCAAACGCTGCTGAAGAGCCTATCAAAGAGGCTGCGCAGTATGCAAAGAAGCACAATCTCACAAACATTAAAATGGTAGGCATAAACACTCCATCTTTTAGTTTCTATCTTGGGCACATCACTCCTCGCACCAAGCCAAAGCCAAATGATATTGTCTTTACAAAACGTAGCAACCTCAAACATTTTAAGAATTTTGCTATACTTTTTCAAAAAAATGGCGTAGCACTTATACAACTAAAGGATGAAAAATGATAAAAGAGTATATGACACAAGATCACAGAGAGTGTGATAATCTTTATGCACCACTAGAAGAGGCACTCAGCCAAGGTGATTTTGAAAAAGCGTTAGAGCTTTTTATGCCTTTTAAAAGAGCAATGCTCAAGCATTTTGCAATGGAAGAGGATGTACTCTTTCCGGCAATGGAGGAGTTTGTCGGTGGTGGTGAAGGGCCAATTTATGTAATGAAAATGGAGCATGATCAGATTAGATCCATCATTAATCAACTTGGCGAAGCGATTGAGGCAAAAAATCGCGATAAAGCTTTAGGTCTAGGTGAAACATTTATGATAATGACACAGCAGCACAACATGAAAGAGGAACAGATCCTCTACACTATGGCTGAGCAGCTCCCATTTAACAAAGAAGAGATCATGCAAAAGATGCAAGAGGTGGATGTATGAGAGAGATCGTGGTTGATACACGCGATTTTGAACCTCCCGCTCCTATGCAAATGATACTCAGTGAATTGCAAAGTATGTTTGAAGGCGAAAGCTTTATTCACCAAATACATCGTATCGAGCCAGTAAATCTCTTTAATCGCCTCAAACCAATGGGCATAGAGTATCTTGTAAAAAAGCAAGATAGTATCTACCATATCTACTACTTCTACCCAAGTGATAGAGAAAAAGTACTGGAGCAGATCGATGTTTAAAGGGCTCTCCCTCGATCAAGCCCCACCATTTGAAGCACCCCTGCTCTTTTTCGCAGGAGCTTTAATCTTTGGTTTAGCTACAGGGGTTAGTATCCTTTTTGGAAATAGCTCCTTTGGAACTTTGCATCTCTTTACTATTGGATTTTTAGGTTTTATCATGATAGGAGCCTTGCAGCAGATGCTTCCTGTGGTAGTGGGAGTGAGTTTCAAAAGGCCTATACTCTTTTCATTTCTACTCTTTTTTCCACTTACAGCCGGTTTGATTCTTTTTTTTCTCACACTAGAAAAGGGCTATAATCTCTTTTTTTTAGCTTCACTCTTTCTCTTTCTTGCAGTAGCCCTTTTTACACTCACAACACTCTATAAACTTTTCAAAGCACCATACACCACCGATACAGTCATAGCTATGCGATTGGCTCTTATTTCTTTTTTCATAGCAGCAGCTTTAGGAGCCCATATCCTTGCTTCTTTTGGTTTGCAAAAAGCTCCAAACCCCTCTTTTATCCTTACTCATGCACTTTTTGCTGGCTATGGATGGATAGGATTACTTATTATGGGAGTGAGCTACCAAGTTATTCCCATGTTTTATGTAACACAAGAGATTCCAGAGCTTCATAAAAAGTGGCTCGCTCCTGCAACATTCATTCTCATACTTTTAAGTATCCTAACACTTTTTATAAACGAAAAGCTCTCTCTTATGCTCTTTATAACACTTCTTTTTGTTTATATTTTCTATGCAGTTTTACTCTTGCAGCAAATAAAAAGACGCAAACGCGCCATAAAAGAGCCAAGCATCGCTTTTTGGCAGTTGGGACTTGTAACACTTTTTTTCTTACCACTGCTCTTTTTTATAGCAAGTGAAAAGTTTGCTTTGCTATTTCTCTTTGGTTTTGCAACCTCTATCATCTTTGGAATGCTCTATAAAATCATCCCTTTTCTTAGCTGGTTTCATATTAGCTCATGGGGATTTTTCGATATGCCAACAATGAAAGAAATGATTAATGAAAAACTAGCATTCATCCATCTTGGAGTGCATATAGCAACACTTTTTGCTCTTTTTATCAATCTCAAAATATTTGGAGCACTTTTTGCCATCTCTACCGTTTTGCTTGGAGCAAATCTTTATAAGCCAGTAAAAATCTATCTCATTTATAAAAAGAAGCCTTCACCGCTAGCACAATTTAAAAAATCATAAGTAGGGCGCAAGCTTTTGCAAGCCCTCTTGAAGATCAATCCCCTCATAGTAGTCACCCACTGCTTGAAGATTCTTTACAGGAGGCCTTGCAAAGCGCTTCTTATCCCACAGAGCTACACTCCAAGGACCAAAAGGGGCTGAAACTATCCAATTAGTAGCACCAAAAAGACCAATTGTCGGAGTCTTTTGCACCGCTGCTATATGCATAGGCGCTGAATCTGTCGAAACAACTATAAACGCTTCACGTAAAATTTTTTTGAGATCTTGAATAGTAGTTTTACCAGCTACTACCTCTTTTTTTCCAACAATATTTTTTGCAATCTCTTCTACATACTCTCGCTCACTCTCATCACCAGTGAGAACAAAAGGGAGTCCAAAACGATCTATAAGGATTTTGCTAAACTCCCTCCATTTATGCACAGGCAATCGTTTTGATATCCATTTTGGGCTCGATCCAGTGTTGAGCACAATATAGGTTGGCTCCTTTTTTTTAAAAGAGTAATCAAGTGGCTCCACAAGATTACTCTTTTTTGCAATATCATAAAAAATATTGGTAACACTTTGCTTGAAACTTACTTCCCTATTGTCAATTGATTGAAAAAAGAGGCGAGTAAAGCGGCTTCTATCGTTGTTTTGTAGATCGATAAAGAGCTCAAGTTGTCTCTTTTTGAGAGCATAGATAAATCGTGCTACTTCAAAAGGACTTTTATTTTGTAAAATGACAAAATCATCAAACTCATCTTCTAAAAGCGCATGGCCTACAGGCGAAGTGAGAATCAGTGGCTTTTTTCTAAAAGCACGCAATACAGGAATTGCAGCTGCAATATCTCCTAAAGCACTGTAGCGAAAAACACCAACACTCATAGCTGCTCCAAAATTTTATGTGCAACAAGCTCATATCCCTTTTGATTGAAGTGGATCTCATCAAGATACAAAGAGCTATCTTTCGCAAAATCTTCATAGATTCTCACCACATCTGCATGGGGATACTGGGCAGCAACTTTTGCCATAAGCTGGTTATAGTATTTGATATCTGGATTGCGAAAGGTCTCTGTAAGATGGGGAGGTGTTTCAATAAAAAGTACTCTCTTGCTCTTTGCTGCAATAAAAGAGAGATTTTGCATATACTCTTGAGGCGGTACTACAAACTTTTGTCCTAGTTTTTCATTGAGTCCAAGTGATCGAGCCAATTTTTTATACTTTTTTACAACTTTTCTCGCAAATTTACGCAAGAAATTATCTGGATAGTAGAGCACATAGGGAGCATATTTAAATGTGCGCCAACTATCAACAAGTCCGTAAGCAACGATGACTAAAGATGTATTGTAAGAGCTACACTCATGAAAAAGAATTACGCCTTCTCTTGTAGTACTCATAGTAATACCGCAATTTTTCGCTTTTGTTTGTAAATGCTCAGCTACTATATCAATATAGTTTTTTCCTGCATAGCTATTTGCACCTACAATATTGCAATCTCCTAGCGCCAAAATCATCGCATATACCTCTCTTCCCAAAGCCTAAACATATACATAAGCCAAATGGCATTGGTGCGCTTGCCACTTTTTAAAAACTCTTTAATAATTGTATCCTTTTTGATAATGTTATCGAGGAGACTTGGTGTATATAAAAGATCTAATACCTGCTCTTTGAGCTCATTTCTGAGCCAATACTTTATCGGTACAGAAAATCCCTGTTTTGGAAGTTTTGCTAGATGAGGAAGCTCTTCGTGCAAGAGTTCTCGTAAAATTTGCTTAGACATGCGAAAGTGTAGTGGCAAAGAGAAAGCAAACTCTATTAAGTCATGATCCAAATAGGGCTCGCGCGCTTCGAGGGAGTTTGCCATTGTAGTGCGATCAACTTTGACAAGCACATCATCTGTTAAAAAGTAGTGAAAATCAAATAAAAACATACACTCTAGCAACGCATTACACTCCAAAGCATCTAGCAAAAACTCCTCCTGCAACTCATCAGGATAGATGCGATAACGCAGTGCTAGCTTATACTCCCAAAAGCTCTTTGTAGCCATATATTTTCTTTTTTTTCGCAGAACTGGACGCAAAAAACGTAGCATCTTATAAAAAAAGAAGCGCTTTTGGTTTTTGAAATTGAGAGGATACCCCCCAAAAAGCTCATCTGCTCCATCTGCTGAGAGTGCTACCTTGACATGCTCTCTTGCTAGTTTTGCTACAAGATAGGTTGGAAGGGCTGAGCTATCTCCAAAAGGCTCATCAAAAATATCTGCTATTTTTGGCAAAAGCTCTAAGAGATCAACAACATCAAAATAGAGTTCATAATGTTTGGTTCCTAAAATTTTTGCCGTTTGTGCAGCAATTTTTGCTTCATTGAAGCGCTCATCTTTAAAACCAATTGTAAAAGTTTTGATATTTCTCTTTTTTGCAAGATAGCTTGCTAGGAATGAGCTATCTATCCCTCCACTTAAAAAAAGCCCTACCTCAACATCACTTACCAGTCTATAAGCAAAACTTTTTTGCAGTAACGCTTTTGTCTGCTCTTTTGCTTCTTCGTAAGAGATTGCTAATTTTTTTTGTGGAAGTTTCCAATACTCTTTTGTAACAACACTTTTGCCATCAAAAATGAGATAGTGACCGGGGAGGAGCTTAAATGTGTTTTGAAAAATAGCGTGCTTACCCGGTACAAAACCTAGTTGAAAATAGAGCGAAGACGCACGCATATTAAGGTTTTTTTTAAATGCAGGATGGAGAATGAGAGCTTTGAGTTCGCTCGCAAAAATAAATGTTTTTCCATCAAAATAGTAATAGAGTGGCTTCACCCCTGCTCTATCACGAATGAGAGTGAGTTTTTGGGTACTTTTATCCCACAGTGCTATAGCAAACATCCCATGAAATTTATGCACTGCCTCCAATCCCCACTTATGGAAGGCTTTGAGGATAACTTCTGTGTCGCTTGTGGTTGTAAAACTATATTCGCCAAGCTCCTTTTTAATCTCATTGTAGTTGTAAACTTCACCATTGTAGCTTATTACAAGATTATCAAACTCCATCGGCTGTCTTGCATGAGAGCTCAAATCTATTATAGAGAGCCTCCTATGGCCTAAAGAAAAAGCTTCACTTTCAAAAAATCCAAAATCATCAGGTCCTCCGAGAGCTAAAACCTCTCCCATACGCTCTAAAGTTTCTCTATTTTTACCAGTAAATCCAAAAATCCTACACACCAGCAACTCTTTTATAGATTTTGCGATACTCTCTTGCCACATTTGCAAGAGTAAAGCGCTTTTGGTACTGCTTTTTTAAAGCACCAAACTGCTCTTTGTAAAAATCGTAATTGGCAAAAACCTCTTGAATTTTCTCCTTAGGATCATCAAATAAAAAGATATCTGGGAGCATCTCTGTACTTCCGGCTACTTTTGTAGAGATTACCACATCACTATAAAAAAAGCCCTCAATTAAAACTCTGCTAAAGCCTTCTCTTTTTGAATTGATTATTTGCAGATGAGCACGCGCTTGCAAAAGATGTGTATCTTCTCTTTGCCCTAGAAGCAGCACCTTTTCTTCTAAATTAAATCTCTTAATGAGATCTTGCAACTCTCCTCTTTGCTCCCCTTCTCCCACAATCCAGAGACGAAAGTCAAATGGAAGATCCTGCACAGCCTCTATAAGCTCGGCAAAACCTTTTCGAGGCTGTAAAATACCAATAGCTACCATTGTAAAAATATCTTCTTTTACAACATCCCCAAGAGCCTTTGGCTCTATTCCGTTATATACTAAAGCTTTAGAAGGATTATCTATACTTGCAACTACCTCCTTGCTCACTCCTACAGCAAAGGGGACTTTGTTAAAAATAGTAGCCTTGCGTGAAGAGTTGCGCTTTGTAGCAACAAAAGCAAAGCGCATATATTTCCATAGCACATAGAGTATCTGCGTAGCTTTTGCTGAATGAGCATGGACAACTGTAGGTTTATGTTTTTTGATAATTTTTGCTAGCTCTAGATACAAAAAGGGGTTGTAGCGCGAGGAGTTGGATTGAAGCTCTAAAACTTTTACATCCCTACTGAAGCGATCTTTATACTCACACCCCTTTACAACAACTGCTATTACTTCATCACTTTTAGCAAGCTCATTGCATAGCTCCACAAAGCTCCGCTCAGCCCCTACATATTTAGCACTTGCCATAAACTGCATTATCTTCACAAGAGCTCCTCATAGACCGCTAAAGTCTTTTCTACCATCTGCTGAAGTGAAAAGTTTTGCACTATATACTGGCGCAGGTTATCATTTTTTCTTACTTGCAAGATCTTTTGTGCAAGCTCCCTTGCATCACCTGGCCTAAAGAGCTCACCAAAACCCTCTTTGCAAATATCTAAAGCTCCCCCATGAGCAGTTGCTACCACAGGAGTATTCATGGCCATCGCTTCAGCTATACTTCTACCAAAACTCTCTGGCTTTTTGGAGCTACTGACCACCACATCACTCAGTGCATAAATCTCACTCACCTTTGCAATAGATCCAGTAAAAATAATATTTTCCTCTATACCAAGTCTCTTTACAAGCTCTTGGAGTCTTTTATAATACTCTAGCTTATCTTTACGCACTCCTCCAACAATAAGCCCCCTAATATTTGGCTTCTTTTCTTTGAGTAATGCAATGGCTTCAATAAATGTCTCATAATCTTTGAGCTGCGTTATGCGTCCCACAGAGGTAACAATAAATCTATTTTGAAGATTATACTTTTCTTTGAAAGCAGCTATAAAACTCTTATCTATTTTTTGCAAATCAAATTTTTCAAGATCTACACCTCTATGAACAACACGAATTTTTGTTTCATCTAGAGCATAATTTTGGCAGATATACTCTTTTATTGGATTACTCACGCAAATTACCCTCTCCCCTTTTGTCATAATAGCGCTATAGGGATTGACGCTATTAAATCCATGTACTGTTGTTACAAATGGGATACCTCCTTTTGCAAAGTAGCTCAACCATGCAGGAACGCGGCTTCTTGCATGGATGATATCTGGTTGGATTTTCTCAAAAATCTTTTTAAGCTTTGCAATACGCAAAGGCGCAGTGAGAGGATTTTTGCTACAAACATCAAATTTAATATGCACTCCTCCATCTTTTATTATCTGCTCTTCAAGTTTTCCTCCCGCACTCATTACAAAACTCTCCACACCCTTTCGTACAAACTCCCTATTCATCTCAACAACGCCACGCTCTACTCCCCCCTCATGTAGCTCTGGCAATAGCTGGACAACTCTCATATATACTGCCTCAAATCGATCTTCTTATGAGCCTTGCCAATAGTGCCATCAAAGATATGCAAGTACCCATCATTCGCTAACTCTTGCACCATAACTTCATATTTATTTTTCTTTTTAGCTTGCAGTGGCACAACTTCTATTGCAGCTTTGCCGCTACTAACTGCTTCGCTAATCATAGAGGTTGAATCGATGGTGATGAAAAGATAGTCACAACATGCCAAAAAATCTCCAATGGGATTACGGGGATCTTGGGAGTAGATAATCTTAAAATCAAAAGGCTGCTTAGCAAGATACGCCTCAATATCTTTGGGAGTTCTTGGAGAGGTACTCAAAACCTTTTTATAGCCTTGAAAATGTTTGAATATATATGCAACAACCTCTTGGATATCTTTTAATTGCATTGTAAATACTGCATTATTACCTCCGACTACCAAAGCCACGCATTTTCCCTCACACTCATAGACTCCTTGTGGCTGACTTACAGCAAAATTGATTGGCAGCAATCCCCCATCATGTTTTTGTGCATAGATTTTTGTAAAATTTTTGCGAAAGCCTTTTGGCTGCATGAGTGCAATGCTTGGAATATTGCACGCTTTTGCTATAAGCTTTGTAGCATAGTAAGTACTACTTCCAGCACTCACAACCGCATCATACTCGCATGTAAAATCAAATGGCTCAAAGAGCGCCTTTGTGTAAATACCTAACCAATCAAAAAGATAACCAAGAATCTTATGCAAAGAGCTTTTAAAACGTACATACACTATAGTATAGGAGGCATTACGCAGTTTAGCATAACTAATAGCTTGATTCTCATGCCCCTTTTTCCCATCACTGACTATAAGTATCTTATCCAAGTTTCCACCTATTATGCATCCAAAACCATTGGGTAGGATACTGCTTTATTACCTCTTCGATAATATCATTGAGTTTTTGTGTAAACTCTTCTATATCACACCCTTTACAAGAAAACTCTTTTTGGATAATTTTAAAGCCATCTTTTTCTCTAGCCAAAAATATAGGCACAATCTCCACATCAAACCGCTTTGCTAGCATCGCTATCGTTGGTACTGTTTTGCATTTTCTTCCAAAAAATGTGGTCTCAATCCCATCATTTCCGGCTTTTTGATCGATGAGGAGCCCAATATTTTCTCCCTTTTTTAAAGATGCCATGAGTTTACGCATTGCACCCTCTTTATACACAAGCTTATTGCCATATAACTGCCGAAAAGGAGTAGTAATATTTTTTTCAATAAGCTTATTATTTCCCTCTCTCCCTACTACTGCCATAGGATAGCCGTATTGCGCCATAAAATGTGCCAATGCCTCCCAATTACCAAAATGAGCAGTAACAAAGATTTTTGGTTTGGAGCTTTTTGGTTTAAATTCACCCTTGATTTTGGTAAAGTCAAACCGTCCCATGAAAATAAGAAGCATTTCTGTCAGGCTTTTTGCAATCTCGCAATAGCTTTGAAGTGCTAGAGAGGGCGAAAAGCCTGCATGTTGGAGGTTCTCTTTTGTCAGCTCTCTTCTTTTTGAATCAATATAGTAATAAAGAGTAGCTAGTCCCTCAAAGAGGGCATAGAGCAAACTTTGTGGCAAAATGCGTGAAAATGCCAAAAGTGTCTTTGCAACACCATATTCAAACCATTCACGCATGGAGCAAAAGACCTTCTATTTTTTGCATTACTTCATCAACACTAATACTATCAATTGGTAATTTTTTAATAAAATCCTTTTTTTCATTCAAGCACCCTACCTGCCAGTCATCACCTGTTGAAAAGAGTGTCAGTGTAGGAACTCCTAATGCAGCTGCCATATGCACAGGGCCGGTATCATTGCTTATAACAAGATCACAAAGCTGTAAAGCCGCTGCAAGTTCTACAAGATCAATATCATAAACTTTTATGATTCGTTTATCATCAAATAGATGTAAAAATCGCTTCTCTTTTGGTCCAAAAAAAACTAACACATTGTAACGAAGCAATAGTTGCTGAGCAAGCTCAAAAAACTTTTTTTCACTCCAACGCCTATTTTCTTTTGTTGCACCGATATTGAACCCTACTGTTTTTTTATGCGGATCCAAAAAGGTAGCATAGCGACTCTTTTGTGTCACACAAAGCTTTGGTTTTTGGATCTTTTTTACATCTGCAATCTTTGCAAAAAACTCACTCCTATGACATTTGGTATTATAAGGCAAACTATGCGTATAACACTTTCTCATCCACTCTCTCTTCGCTGCTCCAAAACGCTTCCTTCCTGTTATACAGGAAATAATTGCACTCTCTCCAAAACTTTGAAAATCGTAAACTTTATCAAACTTTTTCCATAGTTTAAATATTTGCAATATGTTTTGCAATGATTTTACAATGTGTTTTTGGCGGAAAGCTTCTCTATCGATCCCAATTACCTCATCTATAATACCACATGAGATCTCTTTTATTTTTACATTTACCTCGTCACAAAGGAGTGTTATAGCAGCATCATAGCGTTCTTTTAATGCCTTCAAAGTAGGAAGCAGCATTACAATATCACCAAGCCCAGAAAAGCGTATCGCTAAAATTTTCATCAAAAACTCTCATCAATAAGTGCACAGAGAATATGGCCAATGAGAATATGCATTTCTTGAATGCGAGGAGTATCGTGTACTGGCACTACAATACTCACATCACATAGATCTTTTATACGTCCTCCATCTTTGCCAAGAAGTCCTATTACTTTACACTCTTGTGCTCTTGCAACCTCTACTGCACGCAATACATTTTCACTCTCTCCGCTTGTAGAGATAGCAATGAGCACATCCCCTCTCTTTCCAAGAGCCTCCACTTGACGTGCAAATACTTGGGCATACCCATAATCATTACCAATTGCAGTAAGTGCAGAAGTATCAGTCGTAAGGGCAATTGCAGGAAGACCTCTGCGCTCCTTTTTAAATCTTCCTACAAGCTCAGCTGCAATATGCTGCGCATCTGCGGCACTTCCACCATTGCCACAAAGCATTATCTTTTTTTGATTTTTCAATGCTTCAGTGCAAATCACACTTGCAGTATAGATATGAAAGCGAAGCTCTTCCCACACTCTTTCAAAAGCTTTTTGGTGGGCTAAAAGTTCTTTTTCTATTATCTCAATCATTATTTTGGATCCTCTCTATAATTTTTGTCGTACTTTTTCCATCAACAAACTCTATCAAAATTGTCTCTTTGGCTATATCACTGCCAACCACCTCTTTATCCTTATAATCAGCTCCTTTGACCAATATATCTGGCTCAATTTTTTTAATAAGCTCGTAAGGCGTATCCTCATCAAAAATAACTACATAATCGACCGCTTCTAAAGAGGCTAGGATATATGCTCTATCGTATTGTGGATTGATAGGACGGCTTTTGCCTTTGAGACGTTTAACGCTACTATCAGAATTGAGCCCTACAATCAAAATATCTCCAAGCTCCTTTGCCTTTTGCAAATATTTTACATGCCCTAAATGTAAAATATCAAAGCATCCATTAGTAAAAACCACTTTTGCACCACTTTTCTTTGCTCTCTTTACAATTGCTGCTATCTCATTAAAGCTTTTAATCGTATCCTCTGCGCCTCTATGCCCTAAAGCCTTCTCATAAGCTTCTATCTCATCAAGTGTTGCAGTAGCTGCTCCAACTTTTCCAACAACAACTCCCGCAGCCAAATTTGCAAAATGTGCAGCCTCATGGAGACTTAGCCCACTAGCACATGCAAAACCAAATGCCCCTAGCACTGTATCTCCAGCACCTGTTACATCATACACCTCTTTAGCAAAGGTTGGGATTTTGTGCATCTTCTCATCAAATATTGCCATCCCCTCTTCTGAAAGCGTTATGACTACATTTTTAAGTTCAAAGTTTGTTTTGAGAAAAAAACCAGCTTGCTGCAATGACGTATCATCTTTTATAGCAATACCGCTTGCCTCACTCGCCTCTTTTTTATTGGGAGTTATGAGATCAGCACCCTTGTATTTGCTGTAGTCTTTTCCTTTTGGATCTATAAAAACCGGTACGTTGCTCATTGCAATAATTTGCTGCGTAAGAGCAGGTGTAAGTACCCCTTTACCATAATCACTGAGGAGTATGAGATCAAAACTATTTTGAGAGATAAACTCCACTATTTGCTCTTCGCTTTCTTTAGCAATGGGCTTAACTTCTTCCCTATCTATGCGTACAATCTGCTGGTGCGAAGCTATGACCCTACTCTTTTTTGTAGTAGGGCGATCTTCTCGCACCAGCAATGCATTGACACCTTTTTCCTCTAATCTCTCCTTAATCCATTCTCCTGCACTATCTTTACCAATTACGCTTGCCACACTCACCTTCGCTCCAAAGGAGAAGAGATTATTCACAACATTTCCAGCACCCCCTAAGAGATCTTGCTCTTTTTGCACCTGCACTACTTGCACAGGAGCTTCGGGGCTTATGCGCTCACAAATTCCAAAGAGATAGTGATCAATCATCAAATCACCCACAACCAATATTTTTGGATGCTTTGTGCGCAAATGGCTAATCACACTATCTCCTCATTGTAAATCTTTTTAATATAGGGGATATCTGCTTTTATTCCCTCTTCAAGAGAGTAATTTGGCTCATAGCCTAAAAATTTTCGTGTTGGCACAATATCTGCTTCAGTGAAAAATTGATACTGCTTTACATAGGGATTTGGTATATACTCATACTCCCTTTGGATATCAAGCTCTTTACATAAGATGTCAACTATATCTTTAAAACTTCTTGCTTTGCCAGTTCCAACATTATAGACGCCACTTTTTTTAGCAAAGCAGGCTTTGATATTAGCCTGTATCACATCTTCAATGTATATAAAGTCCCTTTTTATTTTATCACTCCCTTCAAAGAGCCTTGGCTTCTCTCCTCGCAACAGCTGCAATCCAAACTGCAATACCATAGAAGCAGTCTTTTCTTTAAAATACTCCCTTGGTCCATAGACATTGAAGTAGCGTAGTCCTACAATCGGCAGATCTGTTCTTTTTATCTCTTCGTATGCAAGATGATCCATAGCAAGTTTACTAAAGCCATAGATATTTGCTGGAGCCTCAATTCCAACTTTATGGGGAGCAGGCAATTTTCCATACACAGCACCGCTACTTGCATAAATCATTGCTGCTTTATGGCGCTTTGCCATTTGTAAGAGATCGCGAAATGCATTGAGATTGGTATCAATCATTATCTTTTGATCTTGGACAGTTGTATCACTAATGGCAGCTTGATGAAAAATATAATCAAAATTAAAATCATTGAGTCTTGCTAAATCCTCTTTATTGGTTATATCGCCACTTATAATCTCACCTTGAAAACCTATGAGATTTTTAAAGTGGCCAAAACTAGTGCGGTTGCCATTACTAAAACGGCTCTCATCGCGAAATTTATCAAATACAATCACTCTAGCTTCTGGGAATTTTTCTTGAAAGTAAAAAGCGAGATTACTCCCAATAAAACCGGCTCCCCCTGTAATTAAAATAGTCTTTCTGTTAAAATCTATCATACAATCTCCTCAATAACATCTATAAGTTTTTTATCGCATAGCAAGATAGCTTTTCCCACACCAGCATTGCGTGCAGCTTCAATATCGCTTTGTTTATCACCCACCATGAATGAGCGTTGCAAATCTATATTATGCTTCTTTGCAGCTTCCAATATCATAGCAGGTTTTGGCTTGCGGCAGCTGCAGTTTTCTTCTGGAGCATGGGGACAAAAGAAGATATCGGTAATTTCAATACCCCTTTTGCGCAGCTCCTCTACCATATAGTTACTCAGCTCTTGAAAGTCTTGCAGCGTATAGTAGCCTCTGCCTATACCAGATTGATTTGTAATAACAATTAATAAAAATCCTCTCTTTTGTGCTTTTTTCAGCGCTTCAAAAACTCCATCAATAAAATGAAAATTTTCTATTTTCCCTACATACCCCGTATCTTCGTTAATTACACCATCGCGATCTAAAAAAAGAGCCCTTTGCAAATAAAGCCTTTAATTTTTACTAAAGAAAATTTCAAATATAATTTTGTGTATTTTAGCAAAAAAGGAGTAAGAATGAAGAAATTGGCAATAGTAGGACTCGCAGCAGCAACTGCAATGACTCTCATGGCTTCTGATGGTGCAACACTTTACAAAAAGTGTGCAGGATGCCATGGCGCTCATGGTGAGAAAAAAGCTCTTGGCAAATCTGAAGTTATCAAAGGTTGGCCAAAAGAAAAAACTGTTGAAGCTCTCAAAGGCTACAAAGCTGGTACAAGAAATGTACACGGAATGGGCGCTTTGATGAAAGGTCAGGTTGCTACTCTTAGCGACGCTGATATTGAAGCTATCGCTGATTTCATCTCTAAGCAGTAATCATAAGGGGCGCTTGCCCCTGCAGCTATGCAAGAGATTCTTAAAAACCCTGCTCTCCCACAAATTGCAGTTTGGGTGGCTTTACCAATACTTTTAGTAGTTCTTTGATATCTTCTTGAGCATCAAAAACGCTAATCTGGCATAATTCGTTTATCTTGACGCCTCTTTTCTAAAAGCTTTTTCTTTTTCTCTTCCATCATTACTGCATCTTTAAGCTCCTCTTCACCATCAAATCTTGCACCATCTAAAAATTTTCCTGTGTCATCAAACTGCCCCGTTTTAAGTCCCCACACAAGTGCAAAAAGCCCAAATGCACCCAATAGTGTAGAGATAAAGATCATCATAGCAACTACCCAAGCATCCATTTGACTCCTTTTATGCGAAAGCTATTTCCAACAACTGTTAATGAGCTAAGAGACATTGCAAGTGCTGCAAAGAGTGGATTGACATACCCTAATACTGCTAGCGGTACAGCCACAACATTATAGAGGAGTGAGAGAGCAAGGTTCTCTTTGACAGCGCGAAAAACTCTTTTACTTATTACTACTGCTTCATAAATTTTTATAGGCTTTTCATCTAAAAGTACTACATCACTTACACTCAGTGCAATATCAGCCCCACTTCCCATAGCAATAGCAATATCGCTGCAAGCAAGAGCTATGGCATCATTGATCCCATCACCAGCCATTATAACTACTCTTCCCTCTTTATGCAACTGCTCTATAAAAGCACTCTTTTCTTGTGGTAAGAGCTTCGCTTTATAGTTATCTATGCCAACCTTTTTTGCTACTTTTGCTGCAGCTTTTTCATTGTCGCCTGTGAGCATCCAGACTGTAAATCCTAGCTCTTTTATTTTACCAATGGCATAGGCTGCTTGCTCACGAATCTCATCGCTTAGCTCATAGAGCACCACCAACTGCCCATCAATCGCTACAGCAAAGAGTGAATTATCTCCACTATACGCAATGTTTATACCCTTTTCACGCAAAAACTCTAGACTTCCACCTACGACACTATGTCCTTGAATATTTGCCTCAACCCCTTTTGCTTTTATCTCTTTAACATCTTTTACATCTAATAATACACAATCTCCCTTGCTCTTGAGATACTCCCATACACCTTTACTAATGGGATGGTTTGATTGCTCTACAAGAGTATAGACAATATTCTCATCAAACTCTCTCAATCGCTCTTCACTCACCACACTCGGTTTTCCTTTGGTGATAGTGCCAGTCTTATCGAGAACTAGTGTATTAGCTTTGGCAGTAGTCTCTAAAAAACTAGCCTCTTTAAAAAGAATACCTCTTTTGAGTGCTTCCCCAATTCCAACAAGCGTTGCCATTGGCGTAGCTAATCCCAAAGCACAGGGGCATGCTATGACAATCACACTGACTGCTACAATGAGTGCACGCTCAAATTCATGGGTATACCAAAGCCAGCCAATAAAGGTAAGGAGTGCAATAGAGAGAATCGTAATACTAAAATAGCCACTTATTTGATTCGCAAGCTGCTCAAGACGCGGCTTTTTCGTTACTGCATCTTCCAAGAGTGTTGCAATATTTGAAAGAAGAGAGGTTGAAAACTCTTTTGTAGCTTCATAGCGAATCACACTATCAAGCAGTATGGAGCCACTTAGCACCTCATCGCCTTTTCTTTTATATACTGGTTCACTCTCACCAGTGAGACTACTCTCATCAAAGCTTCCCTCACCGCTTACTATGACTCCATCAATTACTACCTTTTCACCGGGCTTTATCTCGATAATATCTCCAACTAAAACATTTTCAATACTCACAAGCGCCTTTTGCCCATCTTTGATTACTACCACTTCAGCAGGCAGTGATCCTAAAAGCGAATCAACAGTATCGACTGCTTGCTTTTTACTAAGAACTTCAAGATATTTCCCTACCAAAACAAACGTAATAATCATTGTGACTGAATCGAAGTAGACCTCACCTGTGCGCGTCAGCATCGCATAAATAGAGTAAATATAGGCCAAAGTAGCACCGGCAGCTACCAAAAAATCCATATTAATAAAGCGGTTTTTCAGCCCATAGTATGCACTCCTATAAAATACCCAACCACTATAAAAAAGTGTTGGCGTTGCAAGAGCAAACTCAGCAATATTGAGAATATTTTTAATATCACTGCGCATACCTGTAAAAAAGCCTACATATTGCGCTATAGCAATCCACATAATATTCATCGTAGCAAAAACTGCTACTAAAATACGTGCATAATAATCGCGGCGCTGCTTGATAGCCCGCTCCTCTTGAAGCTTTGGATCATACGGGTAAGCGTTATAACCAATAGAGCGAATTGTCTCAATGATTTTGGAGAGTTTGAGCTCACTTGGATCCCAGATGATTTTGGCTTTGTTGTTTGAATAATTGATGGATGCTTCAATGATGCCTGGGAGTTTATGGAGCACCTTCTCATTAAGCCATACACAGGCTGCACAGTGGATCCCCTCAATAATGAGGTTTATTTCATACAATCCATCATCTCTTTGCTTGACATAGCGTTTAATAAATCCCTCAAGATCAAATTTTTGGAGATCTTCTGTTTGCGTTGTAGCTGGCTGTAGTTTAGTATCACCCAGCTTTTCATAAAAGCTATCAAGCCCCTCAGCTTTTAGCAGATGGTATACTCCCTGGCAGCCTTTACAGCAAAAGTGGAGATCTCCATCTTTAATCATCACACTCTCATCGAACTCCAAATGGCAGTGATCACATTTTACTTTAGACAAAAAACTCCCCTTTGACGATCTTTATAGATGCGGTTATGCTTTGCAACAATGCCGTGCATAGCAATAAAGACACCCTCTTCATATGCATAGCGCCCTTTTGCTATGGCGAGCGTAAGATTGGAGCTTGCTTCAGCCTTATCTATACTATAAGGTATCATTGAACCTGTAAAAATAATACATTTATCTTTTACCCGCTGCGCTACATACGCAGCACTCTTATCCATCGTATCTGTTCCATGCACTACTACTATGCTTTTTTCATCCAATTTTTCAATAGTAGCAACAAGTTTTTCTCTATCCTCATCTGTAAATTCAAGACTATCTTTATAGATAAGCCCTTTACAAGTGATATTTTGGTTAATATTCTTTAAAATCTCTTCCACTGCTCTATTATCTTTTGGCACAATAAGTAAGCCTTTGATTGGATCATAGATTTTATTAAAGGTTCCCCCTGTATTTAGTATAATCACACCAGACCTTTAAAAGGATATCAATGAATGAGGTTATTATATACGTTTTTGTATTAGCAATTTTTGAATTTTATGAATCATCCTGGCAAAGTGGTACAACTTTGCAAGAGGTCACTAACAATCTCTATACAAAATACCAAAAAGGACTTTTTTATTTCTTCTTTTCACATCCAAGTTTTATCTATGCTCTCTATCTTGGAATCAAATACGATCTTACCAATTTTTGGTTTCTCACAATTCTCTTTTTTAAATTCCTCAATATCTCTTTTGAACTAGTTGTCATTCAAAAACTCCAAGAACAAAAACTTCATGAAATTTTACCTATTCCTTTAGATATGAAAATAGAGCGCTGGATGAGTTATATTAATGTGGTACTTTTTCCTCTCCTTTTATTTATTGCTTTTATGCAAACTGCATAAGTTCATTTACATCTGGCACTCTCCAAAGGAGAGTGAAGAGTGCAAATCAAATACACATTGCCAGGGCTCAAAGGGTATAAAAGATGAGAGAGGATATACTACAATTCGCTTATGATAAGCGAAGAGGCAAGAAGAAAAAAGATACTCGACTTTTGGAAAAAATATGGATTGGAAGCAACAAAAGAGGCTTTTGGAGTAAGTAGAAGAACGCTTTTTCGATGGAAAAAGAGTTTCAATGATGCAAATGGTGATATAAAAGCCTTAAATCCAAAATCACGCAAACCAAAAAGAGTAAGAGAGTCAAACGTTCCACTAGAAGTTATTAAAGAGATAAAACGATTAAGAAAAGTATATCCTAACATCGGTAAAGCAAAACTCTATCACCTTTTAAAACCCTTTTGTGAAGCAAAAGGAGTTAAAACTCCATCAGAGTCCACTATAGGAAGAATTATCGCAAAAGCACCAGATAAAATGAGAATATTTCCCTATCGCATTGATACAAAAGGAAGAGTCAAACCAAAAAAGAAAAAACAAAAAAATAGAAAACCAAAAAACCTCAAATCCAAACCCTTTGAACTCTGGGCAGTAGATACTATCCAAATAGTCTCAAACGGTATAAAACGATATATCCTTACTATGATAGATCCACTCACACGCATTGCATTCGCAGTAGCAATTCCATCTAAAAGAGCAAAACATACCGCATACGCCCTTGAAGCTCTCATCGATGGAATAACCTCTATCAAGCAAAAACGTAAACTTGCAATTCTTTCTGACAATGGCAGTGAGTTCAAAAAAGAGTTTGACGCTCTGCTTGAACAAAAAGGCTTTACACACTACTGGACCTATCCAAAGGGTCCTCAAATGAATGCACACAATGAGAGATTTAATATAACTATTCAAGAACAGTTTATTCAATACTATGAAGATGTACTCTTTACAGATTTACAAGAATTCAATAAAAAATTAGCAAAATGGCTCATCGATTACAATACCAAAATACCCCACTATTCACTTAATCTAATCTTGGGTACAATACCTCCTTGAAAATCATAAAGAGTGCCATATGTATTGGACTTATACACAAACTTGACTAAAGCTGCTATTTTGTTTAAAATTGCAAAAATACAAGAGTTTACACTTCAAAAATTCTGCAAATACTACCGAAGAAGGAAATCATGAGCGAAAAAAATAGTGACGCAATGAGTAATTCATTATCTGAAACCACTCTTGCTGAAGAGAATGCCCAAAAAAATAAAAACAATGGCTCAAAACGCACACATATTCCCGTAGAAGGCTACACAATCGAAGAGCTTCGTACAAAAACTATCGATGAACTTCTTGATATCGCACTAGAGCTTGGTATCGAAAACCCTCAAGAGCTCAAACGCCAAGACCTCATGTTTGAGATCCTTAAAAACCAAGTAAGTAAAGGGGGATATATCCTCTTTACTGGAATATTGGAAGTAACACAAGAAGGATATGGCTTTTTACGAGCTATCAATGAAAACTTTTCCAATAGTGCGAATGATGCCTATGTAAGTGCTACACAAATTAGACGCTTTGCATTGCGTACAGGAGATATTGTCACTGGTCAAGTAAGACCTCCAAAAGATCAAGAACGCTACTATGCGCTTTTAAAAATTGAGGCTATTAACTATCTTCCACCTGAAGAGTCAAAAAAACGCCCCCTCTTTGATAACCTCACCCCACTCTATCCAACAGAGCGTCTTAAACTCGAATACGATCCAACAAGACTTACAGGGCGCGTGCTCGATCTCTTCACTCCAGTAGGAAAAGGGCAGCGTGCACTTATCGTTGCACCTCCAAGGAGCGGGAAAACTGAGCTTATGAAAGAGCTTGCCCATGGGATTGCTAAAAACCATCCAGAAGTTGAGCTCATTGTCCTTCTTGTGGATGAGCGTCCTGAAGAGGTCACAGATATGGAGAGAAGCGTGCGGGGCGAAGTGTATAGCTCTACTTTTGATATGCCAGCAAAAAACCATGTACGCGTAGCAGAACTTGTCATAGAAAAAGCAAAAAGACGCGTAGAGATGGGAAAAGATGTAGTTATTTTACTCGACTCCATTACGCGTCTTGCAAGAGCATACAATACCGTCACACCATCTAGCGGAAAGGTGCTCAGCGGTGGTGTTGATGCAAATGCTTTGCATAAACCTAAGAGATTTTTTGGTGCAGCGCGTAATATTGAAGAGGGAGGGAGTCTCACAATCATCTCAACTGCACTTATCGATACAGGCTCACGCATGGATGAGGTAATTTTTGAAGAGTTCAAAGGTACAGGTAACTGTGAAATTGTCCTCGATAGACGCATAGCTGATAGACGTATCTATCCTGCAATTGATGTACTCAAATCTGGTACCCGCAAAGAGGAGCTTTTGGTCGATCCAAATACACTTCCAAAAATCTGGGCACTACGCAATGCGATGCAGTCTATGGATGAAGTGGAAGCACTCAAATTCCTGTACTCCAAAATGCTCAAAACAAAAAATAATGAAGAGTTTCTCTCAATAATGAACGAAGGTGCATAATATTTGCGCGCAGCTGTTTTCGATAGTGGGATAGGGGGGCTTACTGTTGTTAAGAGTCTCCTAGCACACAAACTCTTTGATGAGATTATCTATTTTGGAGATACTGCACGCGTACCTTACGGGCCAAAAGATAAAAATACCATTATTCGCTATTCATTAGAAGCACTAGAGTTTTTCAAAAATTTCGAACCTGATATTTTGATCACTGCTTGTAACTCTGTGAGTGCCCACGCAATTGAGGAGCTTCGAGAAGTGGCTCCCTTTCCTGTTGTAGGCGTCATAGAGCCAGGAGTTTTAGCCCTTGAAAAAAAACTGCAAAATAAAAAGAGTAATATCCTCATTATTGGGACTAAAGCAACAATAGAGAGCCAAAAATATCAACATCTTTTACTACAAAGAGGCTACACAAATCTCACCGCCAAAGCTACACCCCTTTTTGTTCCTATAGTAGAAGAGGAGATTTTTGAAGGCGAGATACTCAAAGCTACAATGCATCACTACTTCCAAGATCTCCACCCAAAAGCTATTATTTTAGGTTGTACTCACTTTCCCCTCATTACACGGCAAATAAGCAGCTACTTTTACGATAAGGCTCTCCTCATCCATTCAGGAGAGGCAATTGTTGAGCATTTAGAAAATACGTTTCATATCAAAAAATCTGGCAAAACGCCTTCACTTAAACTCTTTGCCTCTGAAAATCCTGAAAAACTCAAACGCGTTGCTGCTCGATGGCTTTCACTCTCGCAAGTATAAAAAAATAGACTCTCCGTTAGAAAGCACTATTTTTACTCTTTGGCCAATTTCTCCTCGCACACAAAGCGCAATAGTATTTATATCTTTAATATACCCCTCTACTTCCACGCTTTTAGAGCAATAGTACCGATACGTAATTATTTTATCTTGTGGACTTTGCGCTCTCCAGTAGAGATTGTACCACACATTGGGGTGAACAAATAAGAGTTTTTGGTTAGCTTGTAAAAAATTTTTTGGAAGCTTTTTAGTTGAAAAATACCAACGAAGAAGATACTCTTTTCCTCTATAGCGATAGATTAAAACTGCTCTATATCTTTTATCCCACTCCAAAACTTTTGGAACAAAGGCAAAATCAAAATCTGAAAAAATATGCGTTGGATCTTTTGAGCTATCTATTTGTTGAAGGATTTGCACAAGAGTACCATTCATATCTTGCAATGAAAATGCAACTATTTTTGGTGGCTTGCTAAAATAGTAGGGATTAAAACGAACTGTAATAGGATATCCTACAATTTTATAGTGCAATAGATTGGGCGATTCAGGATATGCAAAAGGCACAACTGGAATATCTTTTACTGGCCAAGAGATAATTGGTGGGTTTTGCTTTTGATTTGTTTGTATAGCCTTTTGATACTGCGCAGTAATAAGAGGCCTTTTGCATACATTTGTAAATACTCTGCCGCTTTTGGCAAATGTTTTCTCGCAAATTTTCCGCAATGCGCTACTTCCCATATCAAAAACAGCAACACCCCCTTTAACAAACCCTATACCTACCTCATCAATACTCCAGTCCATAAAGCCTAATCTATGATAGATGGTAGCAAAAAGTATTACAATTGATCTGTTAAGATCTTTGCTGTAAGCAATATTTTCTTTCACATCATAAGTTGCATGGCCAAAATGTACTGCCCTTCTACCTGCATTCTCTCCACTAAAGCCAATACTATCTTGTGATTCCATATGCCCATGAGTTTGGTGATATTCCAAATATGCTGCATGTGAAGAAGCAGCTTTTTCTAATGCAATATTTCTTTGTAAAAGAATCATTCCAAGAGCATTACGGAACGAATTAAGGTAGTTATAGCCAATATATTCATTGGAATGCTTTTGTAAAGAAGCTTTTTGCGCACAACCAAAAAAGAGGACTAAAATGCTTAAAAGCGTAAATATTTTATATATTTTTATTTATAAGCCCTTCGGTAATGATAAGGCGCATATCCCATTTTGGTTTTGGAGGTGTGGGAAGTTTCACCGCATTCCACTCTGGCTTTTTGCACTCTTTTATAGCCATAGCTAAAGTTTTATCGAGAGGATAGAGAAGTACTAATTCATGTTTTGTTTTGTAAAAAACTGCTACATAAAATTTTCCCTCATATATAGCAACTCCACTCTTTTGCCAAAACTCTTTAACATGCATGTCAAAAATATATGTCACTAATTCATTATAGGGAATACCTATTGTATGCTGCACATTTGTAAGATCAATGCTTTCTAAAACTATTTCTTGATTATTTGGCAGCTTTAAATAGTCCCTTTCAATCATCAGTTCATCTATGAGATCGCTTTCATGTTTCAATGGTTGCACAGGTATTTGTAAAGAGCATGTTTTATCGTAGATTTTAAGTACTCCATTGTGCAGTGCAACTTTTCTTGAATTATCTCTATAAAAGAGAAAGAGCAAGAGCACGATGATAACAAAAAGTAATCCCGCTTTCATAGCGAACCTTTAAAGATGATGAAGTATAATTATACAATCTTTACAAAGGATCAGCATTGACATTGGCTCTGAAATACCGTCCTAAACGGTTTGAAGATTTAATAGGACAAGAGGCGATTTCTCAGACACTCCAACGTGCACTCGATACCAATCAACTCAGCCATGCCTACCTCTTTAGTGGTCTTCGTGGTAGCGGAAAAACAAGTACTGCTCGAATCTTTAGCAAATGCCTCCTATGTGATGAAGGACCTACGAGTACACCTTGTGAAAAGTGTGAAAACTGCACTGCAGCTAACGAAAATCGCCATATTGACATAATCGAAATGGATGCTGCGAGCAATAGAAAGATCGATGATATTAGAGACTTAATCGAGCATACTAAATATAAACCAGCGCAAGGCAGATTTAAAATTTTCATCATAGATGAAGTCCATATGCTCACAAAAGAGGCTTTCAATGCTCTTTTAAAAACGCTTGAAGAGCCACCAGAGTATGTAAAATTTATACTCGCTACTACTGATCCTTTAAAACTTCCCGCTACAATTCTTAGCCGTACACAGCATTTTCGCTTTAAAAAAATCGCCCAAAAAGATATTCTCCACCATCTTGAATATATTCTTAACATCGAAAATGTAGCGTTTGAGCCAGAAGCTTTGCAGATAATTGCTAGAAGTGGAAGCGGAAGTTTACGTGATACGCTCACTCTTTTGGATCAAGCTATCATCTATGCAAAAGGCAAAATTACAGTCCAAAATGTCACAAGTATGTTGGGGCTTGTGGATCCAAAAGAGATAGAAGAGATCTATTCACTCATTTTGAATCAAGAGAGGGAAAAAGTATTAGAAAAAATCGCCTCTATTCGTGATTATCAGAGCGAAATGGTTCTTGATGAAATGATCATCTATCTCAAAGAGGAGCTTTTTAAGAAAAGTCCTAAATTTTCTTTGATGCTCTATGAGAGATTTTTTAAGATTTTGAGCGAGAGCAAGAACCTCCTTTTTTATAGCAGTGATGATGAGTTTGTTTTGACTCTTACAATGCTTAAACTCCTTGAAGCAACTAAAATTAAAACAATCGAAGAAGTAATCCATGAAATAGAGCAAAGCGATTCAATACCAACTGCTACACAAGAGTCTCAGCGATCCCAAACAGTACAAAAAACGCTCATAGAACCAATAGCAAAAAATAGCAAAGATCCTTTCCAAAAACTTATCGATAAACTCTATGATCGCAACTATGAGCTAGGAGAGTGCTTTGAAAAGAGTGTAAAATTTGTAAGTTTTGAAAATGGTGTGCTCAAATGGCAAAGCAATCCACAAGGAGCATGCAAAGAAAAACTCAAACTCTCCTATCCCACTATTCGCCACTTTGTCCAAGAGATCTTTGGTGTTGAGACAAAGATCCAAAAAGTAGAACCTCCAAAGGAGGATGAGAGTAGCTGCTCATCCATGGTAGAAGAGGCAGAGTTTGGAAGCAGCTGTATCCAAAAAGAGGCCGGTCTTGCAGCAAAAGAGATCGAAGCGCAAGATATTCTCAACGACCCCCTTGTACAAAAAGCAAAAGAGCTTTTTAAAGCCAAACGGGTGGTTGTGAAACCGAAGGTGTGAATAATTTTGTTGGTTGTAAATTATAAATTAAATCTCTTATCACCTTTAAACATTATGACTTTCGTATACGTTAGTTATATTATTCAAAATTATATTATGATTTTTAAATAATTAGTTTCAATGCACATTAACACCAGGACAACCAGGAAGATATATTCCTCCATTATTAAAGGTTGAACAAGATATTTCACTACCATTTTCATTATAACATTTTTCATTGATTATTTTGCCATTATTAAATAACAATTTCCATGCGATCTGACCAGTTTCATAATAATATATTTCACTATTTAGATTACCATTTTCCCATAATCTTTCTTCACATTGTTGACCTGATTCGTAATAAAAAATTTCGTTACCATTTGGATTTCCATTTACAAAAGAGGCTTTATGTTTAAGTTGGCCAGATTCGTAATATTGCTTCAAACTGTTTAACTTTTCTTTTTTCCAATATCTTTCCGCCTCAAGCTGACCAGTTCTATAATAAGATCTTTCAATACCATCTCTTTTTCCCTCTACATATGTAGCTTCATAGCTAAGTTGACCAGATTCATAATATTGTTTCATAATACCATTAATAGCATTATCTTTACATGGCATCTCTTCTTGAATTTGGCCTGATTCATAATATGATTTTCGGACTCCATTACATTTTCCATTAAAATATGGTATTTCTAATTGGAGCTGACCTGATTGATAGTAATATTTTTCGATGCCATGTAATACACCACTATACCCTATATGAGGCTCTTCATGTTTAAGTTGACCTGAATTATAATAAATGCAATGTATTGAATAAGTAAAATTTTTATAATCATTTACAATATTCCATTTATCATCCAGATAATATACTTTTTCAAAACCATTATTTTTCATCGGACACCACTGTGGATTTGGCCAATTAGACCAAGCATGTCCGACACTTGAACTGCTACTTGATGAACTATTACTGCTAGAACTACTAGATGAAGAGCTGCTACTTGAACTACTTGATGAAGAACTACTAGAACCCATTACACACTGTCCATTAATTACCTCTTCATTTTCACCACATTTGATAAATGTAGCTGTAACTTTAGCAGATTTATATATCTTACCATCTGCTTCTATCTGCGCATATGCTGTAATAGTGCTGTTTTTATCTACCAAGATTGGAGCACTATATTTTTGAAAACTGTTGCCATCAAAGGAGTAGTAGATATCAAGTCCATTCGTTTGTGAAATTGTAACATTTACACTGTTTTTAAAAGCTTCACCGTTTGGATCGAATGTAGGAGGCTCTATTTTGCCCACTACCACGAAACTCTTTTGCGGTGACAAAGAGCCACCCCACTGCCAGAATGTCACATTAGGCAGATCTTTTGTAGCTACGAATGCACGTACATTACAATATTTCACCCCCTCAATTGTAAGTGGTTCATCTCCTGTGCTCCACTCTTGAAATGTATTGAAGTTTGTAGCGGTAATCTCATGCAGTGCATCTATGGAATCTGCTAAATCATAGTAAAAATGAGCATATCCTAACATATTTTTATCATTGAGACTAAAAAAGAGCTTCTTATTGCCACTGCTATCCTCTTTGATAATTGGTACCGGTGTTCCAAGAAGCGAGACTTTCCAATCAAATATCATCAATTTGGGAGTAGAGGCAATATCTGTATAATCATCACTCTCATAAAATTTATGCTCTCCTACATAAATATGCCATTTACCCCGTATAGCTCCATAGATCTCCCCTTTGAGCTCAGCATTTGTTTTTATCTTATCACCTTCTTGGGCTATAAAGTTGTCAGTTATTTTTCCTAATAGGGTATTATCGTATCTGATACCATTTTGAATTTGAAAAAGGGATACTGGCTCATCAATTTTAAGAAACTCTACAACAGGAGTTACAGTAATATTTGGGAAAAGATAAGCGGTTGCTTGAGCTTCAATAGATACCTTTTGAAATCCCTCTTTTTGCATATTTGAGCGGACATCTTTGATATTTGCATAAAAATCTTTTTTATTAGTTTTATTATCATAATGAGCTCGTACCTCTCCCTCTCGACCAAAGGTAGTCTCATACACCACCTCTCCACCTACTTTACCTTCTATGCCAAGAGTGAGTTTTGGTTGGATGACTATAAAAAGATTCAAACCAACCGATGAAGCTTGTGTAGGAATGAAAACTTTAAAAGATCGAAGTAAATCTAACTCTACCTCTTTTTTCAGTCCACTTGAGGATAGACTTTCTAAATTTCCTTTGAGTGTAAATTTAAGATGCACTTTTGCCAAAGCACTATTTGATGTGGTAAAACGAAAAACTGAACTTCCAAAGGTATTGTAATCATAAAAAATATCTAAATATGCCCCTACTCCAATTTCAATATAACTTCCTTGCGAACTAATCTCAATCATAGGGTTATCTTCAGTTATTTTATAATCAAATCCAAGGTCGCCCCTCCGATTAGTATTAAAATTTGCAGTATAGTGACATGATGCATCCCAAAAAGAGCAGCTGAGATCTTTTGTTTGTATTGGTATTTTATACCCTTTTGGGATATCGATATGTAAAACAACATCTTTTGCACCTACTCCCCTTGTTGTCGATGGCTTAGTTATGAGATAAGCATGAAGTGGCTCTTTATTGATACTATCATATTTACCAATTGAAGCAATTGGAGTCATGGAGCGAAGATTTACTATCATTGTATTGCGTGCTTTTATAAAAAAATTTTTATAAACCTCTTCTATAGATTTCGCATTTTTAAGTCTTACAACACCTGTTTGCGCATCAATAGAAGCAATAATTCCTTGAAATTTTTCACCTATAAAGAGTGGTTTCCCAACATCTGTTACACTTATGACACCAGGAGGAACTATAATTTGTCCAGAATTTTGTTGTTGGATATTTGATGGTTGTAGTGTAATAGCATCATCTCTTTTTTTCAAAGTCGCTTCACCAATATCACCTACAGTAGGAACAGTTTCTCCTGGCAAATTATGAATTGTTTTATTAATGTCTATAGGAGGAAAAGGAAATTTTACAGGAATTTGTGAATTACCAGAACCACTTCCTGGAGAAATCGCCCCCATGTCACACTGCAAAGGAGTATCACCTGTGTAAGTAAAATAGATACGATATTGTTCAGTTTGTTGATCAACCCCTGGAAGTAGTACCTCATCAGGAAGTTGAATCTTTGTAACAATAATATTCAATAATGGTTCTGGATATCCATTACAATCAAGATCAAGATAGACAAAACTACCATCTCGTGTCGCTCCCGTTAGCTTATAAACTGAGAGATCAGCAATTGGAACATATATCCATGAATAAGCCGTCTTACTATCACCCTGAAAACCAAGATAGACAAACATTCCTTCTGGATTTTCAATATCGAGATCCTCTGGTATTATTGTCAGCTCTTTCCATCCAAACGGATTATCCGAATTAGGTGGTGTTCCTAAAAGACGGTAGGCTTTGTAATTTTCAAGAGAAAGAAAAATCCAATCATCCCTCTCCCACATTCCATTTTTATTATTTTTTTCAAAATCATACTTATAAAAAAGACCATTAATAACAAAACCATCTGATTTTGTAATATGCTTTGTCAAACAGTCAAGATAGTTTGGATCAACCGAACATGCTAGTGAAAATATTGCTGAGAAGATAAACAAAAGAAGTTTTTTCATAGTAATTCCTTTAATTAATCCCCTATTTTATTTCAATTATGCTCCTTTATTTATTAAATCTTTCTTAAAATTAATCAACTTATTATATTTTCAATAAATTTTTGATTCTATTATCTTGCTCTTTTCCTTTGCAATGCTCTTTACAAAACTCCACAATCTTTCCATGAAATCTTGCATAAATTTGCGATAGTGGTAGCTCTTTATTGTAAATCTCATAAATCCTGTCTAAATTTTCAATGATAGAATCACTTAAAAACTCTTGCAGTTCACTATATGTATCAAACTCATACCCCAAAAATCGCATTATTTTTGCAGTATATGCATCAACTACTAAAAAATCTCTATAGCAAGCATAGTTGAGGATACTATCTGCTGTCTCAAAGCCTATTCCTTTTTGACGTAGCAGCCAACTGCGAGAAGGCCTCTTTGCAAAAGCTTCAAAACTTCCATACTCCTCAAGCATATTGGTTACTAGTTTTTGTATACGAAAAGCTTTTGTGTTGTAAAATCCAGCTGGTTTAATGAGCTCGGCTAACCTTTTTTGATCAATTGCTACAATCTTTTCTGGTGCTATCTCTCCTACAGCATTCCTGAGATTTTCCAAAGCCTTCTCAACATTTTCCCATTTGGTATTTTGCGTCAATACTGCACCAATCACTACTTCAAAAGTGCCACTCTTTGGCCACCAGTAGGGATCTCTTTCGTCTTTGATATATCCTAGCTCTTTAAGTCTTTTTATAAGCTCATAAGCTATCATTCTATCCTTGCCTTTTGTACTATCTGCCATCCTTCATCATCATAAGCTTTAATTTTCAAAGCATCCTTACATCTTCCATTTTCAAACTCAAAAACCACCATCTGCAAAATTGCTTTACATTTATCAGGCACATCAAAATGGCCTGGAAGACCTGTTAAAAATCGCTTTATTGGTACATCTGCCCTCATACCAATCACATTATCCCTACAACCTGTAAGCCCAATATCTGTCACATATCCAGCTCTCCCATCTATTTGCAAATCATCACTCCCCACATGCGTATGCGTTCCAGCAAGTGCACTGATGCGATCCTTTAGCATCAAAAACATGGCTCTCTTCTCACTTGTAGCTTCCGCGTGAAAATCGATAAAGATATTTTCTATTCCCTCACTTTTGAGTATATCGACTATTTTGTTTGCAGCAATAAATGGATTTTCTACCATAGGCATTGTAAAATATCCCATAATATTGACAATCGCAAGATTGAGATCTTCAATTATTTGATACCCCCTGCCTGGCACACCTTCAGGATAATTAATAGGTCGCAAAAGTGGCATAGATTCAAGCATTGGTAAGATATCTTTCTTATCCCAAGTGTGGTTACCTCCAGTCATGAGATCGATCCCTGCATTAAAGAGCTCATTGGCATTTTTAGGAGTCAGTCCAAAACCGTGGCTTGCATTTTCATAATTTGCTACAACAAAATCGAGTGCAAGCTCTTTTTTTATCTCTAATAAGTAGCGCTTTACCATTTTTCGCCCGGGTCGTCCAACTATATCGCCAATAAATCCAAGTTTCACTCTATTCCTTTTTATGATTTGAGATATCGCAATGTAGTTTTGAGAATATCATCATCATCTTTACTTGGGGCTTTGATTAACTCTTTTTTGTCTACATACTCAATTGTGATATTTTGATTGTAGTTGCTTATGCGCTTAATCCCTCGCTCTTTTGCACGAATTTTTATCTCTATGAGATCTAAAAAGTTTCTTGTCACCGCATCAATTTGCCCAAATCTATCTTTAATCTCCTCTTCTATTTCGCTCACATCCTCTATAGAATTAGCTTGAGAGAGCCTGCGATAGAGCTCGAGCTTGAGCCTATCTTCTGGCACCAAATCTGTAGAGATGTAAGCATTGACCGAGAGTTTAAGCTCCACTTCACTCTCCTCTTCCATCTCTCCTTTTGTTAGCTTGGTAATAGTATCTTCAAGCATTTTAAGATAGAGCGTATAGCCGATATTTTTTATATGGCCGCTTTGTTGTGCTCCAATGATATTACCCCCACCACGAATTTCAAGATCGTAATAAGCAAGTGCAGCTCCACTTCCCAAATAGGAGTTAGACTCTAATGCTATGAGGCGCTTTTTTGCCTCTTCAGTAAGCGCTTCTTTATCCTCTACAATATAGTAGCAGTACCCCTCTTTGCCACCTCTTCCCACACGTCCACGCAGTTGATGGAGATCTGCAATGCCAAAGCGATCTGCACCCTCTACAATAATGGTATTGACATTTGGCATATGAATACCACTCTCTACAATTGAGGTTGAGAGTAAAATATCATACTCCCCATTTGCAAATTTAACAAGCTCCTTTTCTGTAACACTGCTAGCAATCTTAGAGTGCAATACAAGTATCTTTTTGCCTGGCAAGAGGCTTTCAAGCTGCGATCTTTTCTCTTCAATTCCTACTATGGAGTTAAATATATAAAAGGCCTGTCCCCCACGGCGCAGCTCACGCAAAATCACCTCTTTGATGAGCTTTTCATCATAGGCTTTTACATAGGTGCGTACAGGTTTTCTGTTATCTGGAGGAGTGCGTATTTCACTGAGATCTTTAATTTGGCTTAAAGCCATATTGAGACTTCTTGGAATTGGCGTGGCACTCATGCTAAGAATATGAACATCTTTACTAAACTCTTTGAGCTTCTCTTTTTGCTTCACACCAAATTTATGCTCTTCATCAATGACAACAAGAGCAAGATTTTTAAACTCTGCACCAAAAAGAGCATGGGTCCCCACTACCACATCGATTTTTCCCTCTTTAAGTGCTTGGAGACGCTCCTTTTTTTCTTTAGCACTTACAAAACGATCTATTTTAGTAACGCTTATTCCATACTTGCTTAAGCGCTCATGCAAAGAGTTGTAATGCTGATTTGAGAGCAATGTAGTGGGAACAACCATGGCAGCCTGATAGCCGTTTTTGACAACAGCATAAATTGCATTCATAGCAACTTCAGTCTTTCCAAATCCTACATCGCCACTGAGCAGCATATCCATAATCTTGCCACTTGCTAATTTTTGCAAAATCGCATCAATCGCCTTTTGCTGATCTTCAGTATAAATAAATCCAGCATCTTTTTGAAAAAGCGCAATATCTTGGGGGATAAGGATCTTCTTACCTTCACTCAAAACCCGCTTTGCAGAGAGTTTAACAATATCGGCAGCTATTTCAAAGAGTCTCTCTTTTACCTTGGCTTTGAGACGGCTAAAAGATTTACTCCCTAACTTATCTACAACTGCTACACTCCCACTATCTGCAATGTAGCGAGAGAGCACATCAAGATTTTCTACTGGAACTAAAAGCTTATCCTCCCCTGCATACGCGATCTCTACAAAATCTCTCTTTGCACCTAAAATCGCTATTTGTCTTAAGCCTTTAAAGATTCCAATACCATGCTGCTCATGCACTACATACTCGCCAGGCTTCAACTCATCAAGTACGACACCAGCCCTTTTTACTCTGCGCTTTTTGCGCTTATTGAGTGAGACAATAATCTCATCTGGACCTTCAATATTTATAATCGCATCAGTATAGATAAATGTTACTTTTGTAAGATCTTTGATAGAGCTTCTGCGAGCAATTTCAGCAGATTTAACGCAGACTCTAACAGGCTTATTTTTGTGAGCTATGAGGTTATCAATATTTATAACTTCGATATCTTTGTAACTTTTGGGCTCTGGGATCTCTTTGGTATGAATTACATTTTTTCCTTGCGTGATATCTTCTCTTTGTGCTACCCAAAAACCAACAGAGTAGATATCCTTTTCAAAAACATCAAAACTGCTTCTTGCTATTGCACTCTCTAATTCACTATCACGCACAAGATTTGCATTATAAATCGTAACTGCCTCTAACTCCTCTTTTTGACTTCTTTGTGTTTGTGGATCAAAGAAGCGAATCGATTCAATATCCTCATCAAAAAGACTAATACGCACGGGATTATCAAGATTTGGAGGAAAAATATCTATAATATCCCCACGAAAACTTGCTTCCCCTTTTGCTTCTATAATATCAACAAACGTATATCCCCATTGATAGAGTTTCTCTTTAAATTTTTCAATATCTATACGCTCGCCAAACTCTAACGTTTCTCTTGCAAAATATTTCTTAGTAGGCAGTTTTTTCGCAATCGTAGCTTGAGGGGCAATGAGCAGTTTTGGAGCGTGATAGTAGTCATTAAGCACTCTATAAAGATCATCAAGCTCCTCTTTGAAAACGCGCAGATCATCACCCTCTTGTGCTCTTAAATCTGGCAAGAGGTAGTGTGTTATTCCTAACACTTTTGCAACATCACTTACACGCTTTGCCTCTTCTTCATTGTGCGTGATGATAATATCTGGCTGGTGAGATTTTAAACATTCGTAATAGCGAGCCCACATCGTTTAACAAACTCCTCCACTACACTAAATGATCCAAACACAAGATAGCTCTCCTCTGGTAAAACGCGCTCAAAAAATCTGTAGCGCAAACCAAGCTCTTCTAATGCATCTTGTAGCTTTTGGGGCGCTACAATGCGCTCATTCTTTACCGGTAAAATTTGCACCTCTTTGATTTTTGGAGCAAAAATTTTTAAAATTTTCTTATACTCTTTGTCTGCATAGGTGTTATAGATTAAAATTGTTTCTTTGTCAATAGTAGATGCGAGCGCTCTTGCAGCGAGGGGATTGTGCCCAACATCCAAGATAATATTACCAATTCTTTGCGTACGCCCTGGCAAACGAAACTGCACAGCTTTGCGTAAATCTGGCTCAATGCCAAGCTTCTTTGCCCCAGCTGCTGCTAAAGCAAGATTAGCAGCGTAAAAGGGCGCTAATCCCTCTTGCAAGCAAATTTCTTGATGAGTTTTTTCGACTGCAATCTTTTCATACTTGATGCCAAGCTTTCTTGCTACTGCAAAGACCTCTTGATGAGATTGCGCTCCTATTAAAGCCATCTTTTTTACAGCTTTGAGTTTTGTGGTAGCTATCTTTTCTATGCTTTGGCCTAAAAAATCTTGATGATCATAATCTATAGGAGTAACGAGTGTCAAAATATTTGGAAATACAGCAGTCGCATCATACTCTCCACCAAGTCCTGCCTCTAAGATTGCAAAATCGAGCCCTTCAAAAGCAAGCACAGCTAAAAAAGTTGTATACTCAAAGTAGCTAAGCTCTTGCAAAACCTCTTGAGGCAGGAGCTGTTGTAAACGCTGATGCATCTCCTCTAATTTTTGTTCAGTTATATAATTTCCATCAATCCAAATACGCTCTTTAAAAGCTACTATATGAGGAGAAGTATAGTGCCCCGCCCGTTTGCCAGCAAGTTTGAGTATACCAGCAAGAAATCTCCCTGTAGTTCCTTTCCCATTCGTTCCTATTATATGGATAATGGGGGGAGTTGTGAGTTTATCTTTTATTACATTATAAGCTCGCTGCATGCGAGTGGGATCGAATTTTTTGTAATAGAGGGGTTTCGTGGATAAAAACTGCTGTAAGTTCAATCTACTCCTAAAAATGATAATTTAGCAATAAATGCATCTATCGCTTTATTGGCTGCCTCTTTAATTGCCAAAAAGCGCAAAGAATCTGTAATAACAGAATTTGGCTCTATAGGAAAATCATACAGCCCTTGGGTTATAATGTGCTCTTTTTTGCCACTTTTCAAAACTTCAAACTCCATGAGAACTTTTGTGCGATAGTAAACTACATACCCATAGCGATCATACTCTAATGGTGTAAAATGCAGACTCTTTACTTTTGCAAAGATCTTCGTATCTGCATCTTTATACGATACAAGATTACGTCCAAAGCGCTCTTGCATCGCTTTATTGATAGCATCTTTGATGAGCACACTATTTTCTGGATCGCGCAAGAAAAGTGCAGTCTGTACATAGACTCGCTCTCCAATGACACTTTTGATATAGGTCTTTGCGGGTTTATACCCACAACCCACCATCAAAAGCATGATTACAAGAAAGGCGAGTCTACGCATATTAGCCCTTGACAACGATATTCACAAGACGTCCTGGCACAACAATCTCTTTTACAATCTCTTTACCCTCTATCCATTTTGCAGCAGCCTCTTTTGCTTTTTCTAAAATCTCCTCTTTTGAAGCATCTTTACCCACTTCAATCTCTGTTCTTCTTTTACCATTAATTGTGACAGCGAGCGTAATACTACCCTCTTCAAGTGCGTTCTCATCTACTTGCAATGGAGCAAAATTTACTCTTTTAAAGAGCCTTTCAGCTATCTCCCAGCTTGTATGTGGAATGATTGGCTCTAAAAGATTGGTAAGTACCCAGTAGCCCTCACTCCAAATGAGAGGATTATCCTGCTCACTCAAAGCATTAAGAGCCTCCATACACGCTGCAATGAGTGTATTGAAAGCAAAACTCTTTTCATACACCTCTTTGGATTTCACAACCGCTTCATACACCTTTTTGCGTGCATATTTTTCCTCTTTGGAAAGTTTTTCATGCTCAATCTTGGGCAACTGCTGCAATCCAGCCTGCGCATTAGCACTTCTTTCATAAAAACGCCTAATAAAGCGGTATGCTCCCTCAACACCACTATCACTCCACTCAAGCTCTTTTGCAGGAGGCGCAGCAAAGAGAATAAAAAGTCTTGCAGTATCAGCCCCAAAACGCTCCACTATATCATCAGGATCGACTGTATTGCCTTTGGATTTACTCATTTTAGCGCCATCTTTGAGCACCATACCTTGTGTTAAAAGCTTCTTAAAAGGCTCATCAATATCCACATATCCTAAATCACGTAAAACTTTTGTAAAAAATCTTGAATACAAAAGATGAAGAATCGCATGCTCTATTCCGCCGATATATTGATCTACTGGCATCCAGTAGTCTGTATCTTCTTTGCGAAATGGAACTTCTTCCCAAAATTTACGCGGTGTGGTATAGCGCAAAAAGTACCAGCTTGACTCTACAAAGGTATCAAGTGTATCGGTCTCTCTCTTGGCTTCGCTGCCACACTGTGGACAGGTTGTTTTCTTCCAGGTAGGATGAAGCTCAAGTGGATTTCCCTCTCCAGTAATCTCCACATCCTCTGGCAAGGTTACTGGCAAATTTTCTTTTTTTTCAGGTACAATTCCACACTTTGGACATTTTATAAGTGGAATTGGTGTTCCCCAATAGCGCTGGCGCGAAACAAGCCAATCTTTGAGACGATAGTTAATAGTTTTTACTCCAAGACCCTTTTGTTCAAAATACTCAATAATGTGCTGCTTTGCTTCTTCACTTGCAAGTCCGCTAAACTCTCCGCTATCAAAAAGAATTCCTGGCTCAGGATAAGCCTTAGAAGTATCCAACACCCCTTCTTTTGGTTTGATAACATATTTTATAGGAAGATTATATTTTTTTGCAAATGCAAAATCTCTCTCATCATGGGCAGGTACTGCCATTACTGCACCACTTCCATACTCAGTGAGCACAAAATTGGCAACCCAAACTGGAATCTTTTGGCCTCTCAATGGATGCAAAGCATAGAGCCCTAAAAAGAGCCCCTCTTTTTCTGCTTGCTGGCGCATCCTAGCAGACTGGTTTTGCATCGCTTCGATTTTTGCTATGCTCTTGCTATCTAATAACCCTTTTTGAATAAGTCTTTTTACAACAGGATGCTCAGGAGCTAGGGCAGCATAAGTTACACCATAGATTGTATCTGGACGGGTAGTAAAAACTTCAAACCCTTCACTCTCAGCCTTTTTGGCACTTTGCTCATCAAAACGGAGTGTAAACTTAAGCCCCTCACTTTTTCCAATCCAGTTGCGCTGCATCGCAATAACTTGCGCAGGCCAATTACCCTCAAGTTTATCGAGATCTTGGAGCAGCTCTTCTGCATAGGCAGTAATTTTTAAAAAGTACTGCTCAATCTCTTTTTGTACTACTTCTGTATCACACCGCCAGCATCTACCTTCAATTACCTGCTCATTAGCTAAAACTGTCTTATCATGAGGACACCAGTTTACTGCTGCCTTTTTTCTATAGAGCAGCCCCTTATTCCACATATCGATAATAAAGCCTTGCTCCCACTTGGTATAGAGCGGATCGCATGTAGCAAATTCTCTATCTCGTGAGAAACTAAGCCCCAAGTTATCGAGCTCTTTGCGCATATAGTCAATATTTTCATAGGTCCACTTCTTTGGATGCACTCCATGCTTGATAGCTGCATTTTCTGCTGGCATTCCAAACGCATCCCACCCAATTGGATGCAAAACATTGCGCCCTATCTTCCTATAGTAGCGAGCAAGCGCATCTCCTATAGTATAGTTGCGCACATGCCCCATATGTATTCTTCCACTAGGATAAGGAAACATTGAGAGCACATACATTTTTGGCTTTGTATAACTCTCTTGCGGCTCATACGCATTATGTTCTTTCCAAAATATTTGCCATTTTTTCTCAATTTTCTTTGGATCGTATCCTTCCATTACACCATCCCTTGCTCATACATTGCGCGCATACGTTCTTTTTCTTGCTGACGTTTTTTCTTCTCAGCTAATCTCTTGCGATATCCTGCAAGATCAAATCCTAAAAGACTTAAAAGTGGAGAAGCAATAAAAATTGAACTGTATGTTCCCACAATGATACCTACAAGGAGCGTGAAACTAAATCCACGAATAATCTCTCCTCCAAAGAGATAAAGTGTAAGTACAACAAAAAATGTTGTCAGTGAAGTGAGCAGTGTACGAGAAAGGGTTTTCGTAATAGCATCATTAATAACTAGATTGAGCTCATTGAGTTTTGTATTCTCAACAATTCCTTCACGAATCCTATCAAATACAATAATAGTATCATTGAGGGAGTATCCAAGGAGTGTTAAGATTGCTGCGAGGATATCGAGATTAACAGGAACATTAAAAAGGCTTATTGCTCCCATAGCAATACTCACATCATGCACAAGAGCTAAGACACTCGCCAGTGCAAAACGCCACTCAAAGCGAATGGAGACATAGATTAAAATAGCCAAAATTGCAATCACTGTTGCCATGAGCCCTTTTTCTCTGAGCTCTCCACCAACTTTTGGCCCCACCATATCCACACGGCGTATCTCAAAGTTTCCAGTGCCTTTGAGGGCATTTCTTGCCTCATCACCAATATCTTTTTTGAGATTTTTAGTCGAAGATTTGATACGGATAATAATTTCATTATCGCTACCAAAATATGTAACAGCTGCATCTTTAAAAATATCGCTCTTTTTGAGAGTTTGGCGAATCGTAGCAATATCAACTGGTTTTTCATAGCGCACCTGCACAATAGTCCCACCAGCAAAGTCGATACCAAAATTGAGTCCCTTGATAAATAAAAGTGCCCATGAACCAACCACTAAAATAGCAGATATAACCATAAAAATTTTGGCTTTGCCCATAAAATCGTAAATTTTATCTGTTTTAAAAAACTCCATATTAGACCTTTATACCGAACCAGAGATTGAGATTTTTACTGCGCTCAATCTTTTCCATAAGCGCTTCATAGATACCGTGCGTACCAACGATTGCTGTGAGCATAGAAGCCAAAATACCGATACTCATGGTAATTGCAAAACCTTTAATTGGGCCTGTGCCATACGCATAGAGCACTATCGCCGCGATAAGCGTTGTAATATTGGCATCCAAAATCGCACTCATTGCGTTTTTATACCCTTGCTCAATAGCTTTGCGAATCGAAACTCCTTGGCGCAAGAGCTCGCGGATACGCTCATTGATAATGACATTAGCATCCACCGCCATACCAACTGTAAGCACAATTCCTGCCATCCCTGGAAGGGTAAGTGTTGCACCAAAAAGCGCCATGATGCCAATAATTAAAAAGAGGTTAGCTATCAAAGCAATATCGGCAATAATTCCTGCTATTCCATAGTACACAATCATAAAGAGCACAACTAACACAAAACCACTAAGAAGAGCAATCATACTTGCTTTAATGCTATCAGCCCCAAGGCTAGGCCCCACACTTCTTTTCTCTTCCATATAGACTGGTGCTAAAAGTGCCCCACTTCTTAGAGCAATTGCTACATCGTGAGCCTCTTCTACAGTAAATCCACCGCTTATTTGTCCATTACCACCACCTATACGCTCACGAATGACAGGGGCGGAGTAGATCACATTATCAAGCACAACAGCAAGTCTCTTGCCCACATTTTTTGCTGTAAAATCACCAAAAATCTTTGCACCTTGTGAGTTGAGTGTAAAGTTGATAACTGGCTGATTATTTTGATCAAACGCTACACGGGCATCCGTAATCATGCTTCCATCAAGTATTGGAATCTCTTTGATAAGATATTTGCGCCCATGTCTATCTTTGAGTATCACATCACCATACTCTGCAGCCTCTTCTGGTGTCATTTGATTGACTCGTGCTTGTCTTTCCTCATCTACACCCATAAGTTGTAGATGGGCTGCTTTTGCTATAAGTTTACGAACGCGCTGCTCTTGCTCTGCAGTCTTTATACCCGGCAACTCTACCAAGATCTTATCTTTACCCTGTTTTGCAACAGTTGGCTCTGCTAAGCCAAACTGATCTAAACGATTACGGATCGTATCTACTGCTTGCTTAATCGCATACTCTTTGATTGATTCAATCTCTTGAGGTGTAAAGGTAACTGTATATGTCAATCCCTCCTTTTTTACCTCAAGCCCCTTTTGCTGTTGCAAAAACTTTTCTATTTTTGGAGCATCATCATTATCTAGGAGCTTAAATGTAACCCCTTCTGGTGTTACACGTAGCTCATCAATTAATATGTCATTATCTTCTGCATAATACTTAATCGCAGAGGCAACAGATTTGATTTTTGATTCCACTGCTTTTTTTGTATCAACACCAAGAAGCATATGCAAACCACCCTGGAGATCAAGACCTAAAGTAATTTTAGGGCCCTCTTTGAGATGTAAAAATGAAGGCAAACTCAATGCTATACCAGCAATGAATGCTATAAGAAAGAGTACAAACCTATAATTCATCCATTTCATTGCTTAGCTTTCAAGTTTTTTGGCTATATAGTTTTTATCCAGTTTTACCTCTGTATTATCACTAATTCTTGCTTTGATGAAATTTTCATCATTCTTCACTACTTCGGCTATAATACCGCCTGTAGTCACAATCTTATCACCCTTTTTGAGATTGTTCACCATCTCTTTATGTTTTTTTGCTTGTTGCTGTTGCGGTCGTATAATAAGAAAATAAAACACCGCAAAAATAATAATGAGCGGGAGGAGAGAACCCAAAATGCTTGCACCTTGTCCTTGCATTAATTATCCTTTATTCAAAAAATTTGGAAGATATTTTAGCATTACTTTATTAATAAAATCCTTTTTCATAGCACTAATTGCCAGCTCTTTTTTGCTCTTTGAGGTACTCTCTTGGCACAACCCCTATCTCCAGGCAGTTTTGGCACTTGGAGGTTTTTATCTTGTTATCATAAATAAGAGACTCTTTTGGATAGGATTTTTTATTGGAGTAATATGGTTTTGGTGGATAGCTCTGAGTTTTCGTTACTATGATCTTACCTGGATGATTCCTCTTGTTATTATAGCTATTGGGTTAGTCTATGGGATAATTTTCAAAATCGCTGAAGCAATTGGATCTCTCCTACAAAGAGCTTTTTCTTGGCAGATTTATCCTTATACAAATGCACTTTTTCTTTTTCTTGTTAGCTACATACACCCTTTCAATTTTAACTGGTATATTCCAGAACTTGCACTGCTCCATACCCCTTTCGGAGTGGATAAGCTCTCTTTTGGACTTATTCTCATTGTACTGCTACTTTTGAGCTTGTGTTCTTTTTTAGCAGCTCTCATCGCTGCTCTTTTACTCACTGCTGCTCTGCATCACTACACTCCACAGCCCATAGCACCACTCAAAATCTCTTTAGTAACTACCCATGTGCCACAAGATAAAAAGTGGAAGGCAGCTTATCGCAAAAAGATTATTGAAACTAACCTTCAAGCCATTAACAATGCAATTGCCAAAAAATATGATGTTGTTGTACTCCCAGAGAGTGCTTTTCCTCTCTTTTTGGATTACAATACTCCGCTTTTGCTCAAACTTTTGCAATTAAGTCATAAAATTGCAATCGTTACAGGCGCACTCCATGCTGAAGGGCAAAAAATATTCAACTCCACTTTTGTTTTTCATAAAGGACGCTTCATAATTCTTGATAAAGTGATTTTAGTTCCTTTTGGAGAGGAGATCCCCTTACCAAAACCGCTGGCAAAATGGGTGAATAATCTCTTTTTTGATGGGGCAAGTGACTATAGTGCAGCAAAAACTCCACAAACCTACACTATCAAAGGAGTAACATTTACAAATGCCATCTGCTATGAAGCTACTCATCCCCTCATATATCACACATCTACTCCCTATATCATAGCAATTAGCAACAATGCATGGTTTATCCCATCATATGAGCCTCTTTTGCAAAACTTAATAATAAAATATTATGCTACAATCTACAAAAAAGTGGTCTACCATGCCACAAATATTGCCAAAACGGAGATCATACGATGATAGCAAGCAATATTACACAACTTATTGGCAAAACTCCTCTTTTACACATTGAAAAGAATATCTATGCTAAATGCGAATTTAAAAACCCTGGAGGAAGTGTCAAAGATCGCATCGCTTTAAATATGATCCAAGATGCACTTGCTAGTGGTAAAATCGATAAAGATACTCCTATAGTTGAGCCAACCAGTGGCAATACTGGCATTGCCTTAGCAATGATAGGTGCAGCACTTGGTCTTCAAGTTTTCATCGTTATGCCAGAATCTATGAGCATAGAGAGACGAAAATTGATGGAGTTTTTAGGAGCAAAGCTCATTTTAACGCCAGCTGAAAAAGGGATGCAAGGAGCTATCGAAAAAGCAAAGGAGCTAGTAGCACAAGGAGCATATATGCTCAATCAGTTTGAAAATCCTGCAAATCCGGCCATGCATGAAAAGACTACTGCACAAGAAATCTTAGCAGATCTCCCAGATGTAGCTATATTTGTTGCAGGTGTGGGAACAGGGGGTACGATTACTGGTGTTGGAAAGGTTTTGCGAAAAAAGGGTGTGCAAATCGTAGCAGTTGAGCCAGCAAAGAGTCCAGTGCTTAGTGGTGGAGCACCGGGACCACATAAGATTCAAGGAATTGGAGCAGGATTCATTCCAAAAGTTGTAGATGTATCACTCTTTACACGTATTGAAACAATTGAAGATGATGAAGCCATTGCAACGAGCAAAGAACTGGCAAAAACTAAAGGAGTAATGGTAGGAATCAGCAGTGGCGCAAACGTAGCAGCTGCAAGAAAGTTAGCAAGAGAGTATCCAGAAAAGAAAATTGTCACAGTTTTGTGTGATACTGCTGAGCGCTATCTCTCTACTGATCTCTTTCGATGAAAATGCAGTTTTTTGAAACAATTAAAATAATCAATGGCCAAGCGCAACATCTCACCTTTCACAATCGGCGATTTTGGCAAACACAAAAAGAGATCTTTGGTATAGAAGAAAAAAGAGATCTTGCAAATTTTATTAAGCCTCCCTCAAAGGGACTTTATAGATGCAAAATCATTTACGATACTAAAATTCGTAGTATCACATACTACCCTTATACCCCAAGAATTCCGCACACCTTCAAACTTATTTACTCTACAATTGATTATAGTTTTAAATATCTTGACAGAAGCGAATTAGAAAGACTCTTTGCATTACGCCAAGAAGCAGATGATGTTATCATAGTCAAAGATGGGCTTTTAACCGATACGTCCATAGCCAACATCGCATTTTTTTATAAAAATGAGTGGCTTACTTCCAAAACACCTCTGCTGCCAGGTACAACACGTGCAAGACTCTTAGAGGAAAAAAGACTCAAAGCAGCAGATATAGAGGTAAAAGATATAAAAAAATTTGCTACAATGGCCATCATGAATGCTATGATAGATTTTACAATTATTGAAAACTTCTCCATAAAGGAATAGCAATGCTTTATGATATTTTGCAAGACGAGGAGTTTGCCGTTATCCTCAAAAACCATGCTATTGATATCATTACATACCTCTTTGAAAAAAACCAAGAATTTGGAGTTTTAGTAGAGATCTCTAGTGTCACATTTGAACCTGAGCTTCCAAAAAATATCTACGAGCAACTGCCAGAATTTACTCTCTTTTTGCTTATGAATTATACCTATGAGAGCGCAAGACTCGAAGAGGGAAAACTGGTTTTTGAAGCTGGATTTGGAGCAGAAAATTTTGGATCTGTGGTTACTGTTCCAATTGAAGCAGTTTTACAAATAATAGTGGATGAAACACCGATTTTTGTCAATCTCACCGCATCTTTGGCTAAAAAGCAGCAGCCAAAAAACTCCATGGAAGCACTACTCTCTAATCCAGAAAATAGAAAATTTCTCAAAAAAGAGGAGTAGTTACTTTTTGAATTTTAAAAGAAGATCTACAATCTTCATCAAAAACGGATCGTTTCTACGCTCTTTGAGGTATGTGATATAGAATTTTCTCTTTATCTTTTCCCCTTTTATTTTTGCCTCAAAGAGTCTGCCACTTTGAAGCTCATCCTCAATAGCATAGCGTGAAATTATAGAGACTGTAGGATGCTCTTTGTTCACAGGGCTGCGCAAGATAGAGTTGACAACTGCAGTTGAAGAGCTCACTTCACCAATTACATTAAACTTCTTACAACTTACACCTAGTTTTTCAAAAGTCTCTGCCACCAATTTTCTTGTATGGCTCCCCTCTTCACGACAAATCCAGTTGAATTTATAGAGGTCTTCTGTTCTTACGTAACGAGGTAGCTTTGTATTGCTAAAAAGTACCAATTCATCTTCCATCCACTCTCTATAGATTAGTCCCTCTTTGAAAATCGGAGATTCTATGAGTCCGAGATCAAATTTTTTTCCTAAAACATTATCTACGATATTCTCACTTACATCTACCTTTATAAGAATATCATTTTCTACTATCTTTTTAATTTCATTAATAATCTGTGGAAGGATGTAATTACCGATAGTAAAAGAGGACCCAATAATAAATGTAATCTGTTTATTGATTACCTTGAGAAGATCTTGTTCTGCATTTTGAATACATTTTGCAATTTTTTGTGCAATCTTATAAACCTCTTCCCCCTCTTTTGTAAGTTTAACACCATTCTTTTTACGCTCTATAAGCTTTGCATCAAGCTGCTCTTCTAAATATTTAATCTGCTGCGTTACTGCTGGCTGAGAGATTCCTAATTTTGCACTGGCTTTTGAGAAGCTTTTTTCTTTGATCACTACCAAAAATGTCTCTAATTTGGTAAAGTCTTTGATCATCTGCAAGCCTTTTTTATTAATGTTAGTTATTCATTTATAAAAATTATAACAAAGTTTTATAGAATTTCAAAGTTATAATCTTTACCTATAAATCTTTAAAAGAAGGTTCAAAGAAGTTTTTGCTATAATATATAAGTAAATATAAAGAAAGATTATAGATGAAGAAGATATTACAAGAGCTTAATGAAGAGCAGCGAGATGCTGCTACAACTATTGATGGACCTATTTTGATACTAGCAGGAGCCGGTAGTGGAAAAACAAAAACTATTACTACTAGATTAGCTTATCTCATTAGCATAGGTATAGATCCTGCCTCAATTCTCACACTTACATTCACAAACAAAGCAGCCAAAGAGATGCGTGAGCGGGCTCTTGCTCTTATCGATAATGCAATCTATCCTCCGCTTCTTTGTACTTTTCATAAATTTGGCCTTCTCTTTTTAAAATTTCATATCAGCCGTTTGGGGCGCGATAACAACTTTGTCATCATCGATACAGATGATAAAAAGCGTATACTCAAATCCTTTAAACCAGATCTGCCTCTCTCTTTAATAGCAAGTGAAATATCTAAATATAAAAATTCACTTATATCGCCATCTGAGGCTATTGCAAGCGCAAGGCTCCCTAACTTTAAAAAAATCGCAAACCTCTATCAACAATATGAAGAGTATCTTTTGGAAAATAATCTTGTCGATTTTGACGATCTCTTGGCACTTACTTATAAAATACTTGACACAAACGAAGATTTGCGAGAGGAGACAAGTAAAAAATATAGCTACATTATGATAGATGAGTTTCAAGATACCAATGAACTACAAAATCTCCTTATCAAGCAGCTCTGCTCCACACATAGTAATATCTGCGTTGTTGGTGACGATGATCAAAGTATATATGGCTGGCGCGGAGCCAATGTAAAAAATATTTTGGAGTTTCCAAATACTTATAAGAATGTCAAAATCGTTAAACTCGAAAAAAACTATCGATCAACTAAAAAGATCCTTGAGGCTGCCAATAACCTCATCGCTCACAACCGTGCACGTCTTGGCAAAAAACTTGAAGCAACAAAAACTGAGGGAGAGCCAATAGTTGTTCTTGAAAACTCGGATGAGCAAGAAGAGGCTCACAAAATTGGCGAAAAAATCATTCAGCTCATTTCACAAGGTGTACGCCCTAGCGAAATTGCTGTACTTTTTCGCATCAATGCTTTATCACGTTCTATTGAAGAGGCTTTCAATCGTTTTGGTATTAACTTTAAACTTGTAGGAGCCATTCGTTTTTATGAACGTGCTGAAGTCAAAGACATTCTCAGTTATCTTCGTGTCATTACTAATCCAAATGACGATTTTTCTCTCAAGCGTATCATCAATAAGCCAAAACGCGGCATTGGCAAAGCCACATATGAAAAACTTGAAAAGGCTGCTAAAGATAAAGATATATCGGTACTTAAGTTTTTATGGGAGATTGAAGAGAGTGAGCTCCTTGGAGTTGTTGGCAAAAAAAACGCAAAAGCCCTCCTTCAATTCATAGAAAATCTCAAATATCTCCAAAATGTAGCACAAGATTCTCTCTATAATTTTATCGATGAGTTTGAAAAAACAGTTGAACTCAAAAAATATTATGCATCACTCCCAGATGGATTTGAACGCATTGCTAATATTGATGAGTTTTATGGGATGTTTCGAGACTATATTAAGCAAAATCCAGAAAACTCCCTCGATGATTTTATTAATGAACTCTCTTTGCAAAGTGATCAAGATCAGATAGGTGGAGAGGGGGTCTCTATAATGAGTGTACATGCAAGTAAAGGGCTTGAATTTGAGCACCTCTTTGTTATTGGTCTTGAAGAGGGTTTCTTTCCACTCACAGGCGATGGGTGCGATATTGAAGAGGAGAGGCGTCTTGGTTATGTAGCTATTACAAGAGCCAAGAAAGAACTAACACTGAGCTATGTAAAATCACGCTTTTATAAAGGACGCAGAACCCATCTTGAAAAGAGCCGCTTCTTAGGAGAAGCTGGACTTTTGCAAAGCAGTATCAAAATAGAAAAAAAGGCTGCGTTTAAAAAAGGTGATCTTGTCAAACATAAAATTTTTGGTATTGGTAGAGTTATTGGTGTATCTAAAGCTGGCAAGGAATTCAAGCTCACTATCAATTTTGGAGGTCAGCAAAGAGATATCCTCTCAAGTTTTGTGGAGAGAGTATGAATAGACTCTTTGTGGGTTATAAACCGCCATTTATCTCCTCTAATGCATATTTACATCAATTAAAAAAAAAGTATCGCGTCAAAAGAGCCGGATTTTCAGGAACCCTCGATCCCTTTGCATGTGGAACCCTTATCATAGCATTTGGTGCATACACAAAACTCTTTCGCTTTTTAAAAAAGTATCCCAAGGTCTATAGAGCAACTCTTTGGCTAGGAGTAAGTAGTGAGAGTATCGATCTTGAAAACATCACAGCTATTACAACACCTCTCAAGGTATCATGCACAGCTATTGAAAAGATACTGGATTCTCTTCATGGCACTTTTACTTATACCCCGCCAAAATTTAGCGCAAAAAAAGTTGGTGGCACCAGGGCATATAAATTAGCTGCAAAAAAACAAGATGTACAGCTACCACAAGTGAGCTCTACTATTTATGATATAAAACTTCTTCAGTACAATCATCCCTTTGTCACTTTTGAAGCGACAGTAAGCGAAGGTACATATATAAGAAGTATTGGGGAGTATATTGCAAAGAGACTAGGACAAAGAGGAACACTTAGCTACTTGGAAAGGGTGCGTGAAGGTGCATTTATATATGAAGATGAAAAACCTCTCGATCCTCTTTCCTATCTTAATACGCAGCAAAATTTTACCACATTACCCGCTGCTGCAATCTGGCATGGGACAAAGCTTTCGTTGCACGATCTTAAATACCATGAAAATGGCATCTATCATCTTGTTTTTGATACATTTTTTACTATTATCAGTATACAAGATGGAAAAATCAGATACCTTCTCAACCAAATTCCAAGAAGCAAAGCATGAAAGCACCAGCAAAAATCAATATTTTCCTCAAAATTACAGGACTTCGTGGAAACTACCATGAAATATGCTCCCGCTTCATACGCTACGATGCACTCTATGATGAGATTTCTTTTGTACCAGGTACATTTACAAATTTTACTATTGAGGGAATGTCTGCAATCAAAAAAGAGCACAATATTATATACAAAGCATACAAAGAGCTCCTTGCTCATACAAAATCCAAAAGGCTTGGGGAGTTTTTTTATCACAATAAAGTTCATATAATCAAAAATATCCCTATGGGAGCGGGACTAGGTGGTGGCAGTAGTGATGCTGCAACGTTTCTTCTCATGGCTAATAAAGCAGTAGATCTGCAGCTTGAACCACAAGAGCTCGCCAAAATAGGTGCACAGGTAGGTGCAGACGTGCCCTTTTTTATCTACGGATACAAAGCAGCAAACGTTAGCGGTATTGGAGAGAAGATAGAAGAATTTATGGATGACATACCACCTCTTGAGTTAAAATTGTTGCCTCTTCATTGTGATACAGCACAAGTCTATCAGCATTACCGTAAAAACTACCTCAAGTTTGATCCAAAACTAGCAAGTAAAATGGCGCAGATGAGTTCGCGCCAAATCTTCGAGAATTTTACCCCTCTTATAGCAAATGATCTCTACCAAAGTGCAATTGATCTGTGTCCTTCACTTGCAAAATATAGACAAAATTGGTATCTTAGTGGTAGTGGGAGTACCATTTTTAGGAGTGAAAATGAAAATAGTGGCAACAAATAAAAAAGCCTATCACGATTTTGAAATAATAGAAAAATATGAAGCTGGCATAGTACTCGCCGGAAGTGAAGTAAAAGCCATAAGGGCTGGAAGAGTCAATCTCAAAGATAGTTTTATAAAGTTTGTCAAAGGTGAGCCTTATGTTTTTGGCATGCATATAAGTCATCTTGATAGTGCCAACCCCCACTTCAAACCAGATGAAAAGCGGCCAAGAAAACTACTCTTACATAAAAAAGAGATAGCAAAACTTATTGGAAAAACGAGTGAAAAAGGGTATACCCTTATACCTTTGAAGCTCTATTTTAATAATAAAAATATAGCCAAACTCGAAATCGCTTTGGCAAGAGGAAAAACTCTTCATGACAAACGTGAAACATTGAAGAAGAAGATTTTAGATCGAGAAGCAAAAGCTGCTATGAAAAATTATTAAATTGCTCCTATTTCCGATAATATCTTAAAAGTTTGTTGCAAAGGAAAAAAAGTGAAAAAGGAATTTTGTAAACTCAAAGAGAAGCTAGAAAAAGATATAAAGCTCTCTCGTGACGATATAAAAATGATCATGAATATAGTACGCAAACAGATGAACTTCATGATCAAAAATAATATCGTCATTACTCCCAAAAACTATGAGCGCTGGTTTTATGTCTTTTGTAATATCATTGAAAACAACAAGGAGCTCAATGATCTCGAGATTCTCGGTCTTTTCAAAGAGATCTACGATGCACCCTATGATGAAATAAAAGAAAAAGCGGGCGAAGATGTTGAAATCAAGCAAAAAGGTATGGTAAAAAAACTTGTCCGTATCGCCGATATCATTGAGCAAAAACTCTCTGAAGTTATTAATACTCTCGATTCACATAATAACTCAATTGACTCACACAAAAATGAGATTGTACAGGATGAAGAGCTCATTACAGATGAAAAAATAAAAAATATACTCAAAAAAATACTTGATGAACTAGAGATGCTAAGACGAGAAAATGAATTCCTTACCAACGAACTACGCAAATACCATGCCGATGTAGTACGTCTCCAAGGCGAGCTTCTGACTGCTAGAACAGAAGCAGAAATAGATTTTCTCACTGGACTTGTTAATAGAAGAAGATTTGAGCGTGCTCTTTTAGAGATGATTAACGACTATCAAAATAGAGGCTATCCTTTCGCTCTTATCTATCTTGATATAGATAATTTTAAATCTATCAATGACAAATATGGACACCCTAGTGGAGATCAGGTTCTCAAAGAGATTGCCCTTATACTCAAAACATTCCTCAGAGCCAACAATATAGCAGCTCGAGTAGGAGGAGAGGAGTTTGCTATTCTCGTTCCTGGTGCAACAGCTAAAGAAGGTGAAATTGTTGCCGAGAGGCTGCGCAATGTGATCGCACAAAGAACCTTCTCTACACTTGAAGATGAGATCCATGTTACAGCTAGTTTTGGTGTCACAGGAGTAAGAACAGATGATACAATTGATACAATATTTGCAAGAGTTGATAAAGCGATGTATGATGCAAAAAATAGTGGAAAAAATAGAGTAGTGGTGGTTGAATGAAAAAGTTACATGTTGTCTCATTAGGTTGTACAAAAAATCTCGTTGATACAGAAGTTATGCTTGGAAAACTCCAAGAGTATGCATTGACACAAAATCCGCAAGAAGCAGATCTCATCATTGTCAATACCTGTGGTTTTATAGGACCAGCAAAAGAGGAGAGTTTGCAAACAATTTTTGAGCTGCATAATGTAAGAAAAAAAAACTCTCTTTTGGTTATGGCAGGATGTTTAAGCGAGCGCTATAAAGAGGAGCTACAAAAAGAGCTCAAAGAGGTAGATATCTTTACAGGTGTAGGTGACTATGCAAAAATCGATCAACTTATACAACAAAAAAAGAGTAGTTTTAGCGATCAAGTCTATCTCATTCGCACTGAAGAGCGTCTCATCACAGGCTCAAACTATCACGCTTATATTAAACTTAGCGAAGGGTGTAATCAGCGCTGTAGCTTCTGCGCAATTCCCTCTTTCAAAGGCAAACTCCAATCGCGCCCTCTTGAGCACATAATACAAGAGATCAAGAGCCTCACTGTAAAAGGGTTTAAAGACTTTACCTTCGTTTCACAAGACAGTAGCTCATATCTACGAGATCAAGGCATTACAGATGGCCTTGTTAGGCTTATTGAAGAGGTAGAAAAGATTGAGGGAGTGCAAAGCGCTCGCATCCTCTATCTCTATCCTTCTACAACTTCCATGCGCCTCATAGATACTATAGCTGCATCACAAAAATTTGTAAACTACTTTGAAATGCCTATCCAACATATAAGCGATAGGATGCTCAAAATAATGAAAAGAGGCATAGGTTCTGCAAAAACAAAAGAACTTCTCTATGCTATGCGAGAAGCTCCAGAGAGCTTTTTGCGCACAAGTATCATTGTAGGTCATCCAGGAGAGAGTGAAGAGGATTTTGCCCAACTTGTAACATTTTTAGAAGAGTTTGACTTTGATCGTATCAATCTCTTTGCATATAGCGATGAAGAGGGAACATCTGCTTACGAATTTAACAATAAAGTACCCCAACACATCATTGATGAGCGATTAGCAATCCTCGATGCTATAGTTAAAAATAAAACAGAAAAGAGTTTAAAAAAAGATATAAACAAAACTGTTGAAGCATACCTGGATGGCACAAGTGAAGAGAGCGAATTGCTCCTCAGTGCTCGAAAAAAAATCTGGGCACCAGAAGTGGATGGAGAAATTCTCATTAATGACTCGCAAGTAGACAAAATCTGTATAGGAGAGCTCTACAAAATCCATATCAATGAAGTAGCTGGAGATAAACTCGTTGGAACTCTTGTGTCTGGATAAACTACGCCAAGGCAAAAACCTCCTTGCCTTTTCTGCAGGCACAGATTCCACAGCACTCTTTTTTCTTCTTGTGCATCATAAAATCTCATTTGATATTGCAATGGTAGATTATCAATTACGCCAGCAAAGCAAACAAGAGATAGCTTATGCCAAAGAGCTTGCGCAAAAATATCATAAAAAGATCTACATCAAATCAGCTCCTCTCACACCCCCTAGTATAGAGGAGAAAGCGCGCAAGATACGTTATAATTTTTTTTCTTCTATCATAGAAAAAGAGAAGTATGATACTCTCATAACAGCCCATCAACTTAATGATCAATTTGAATGGTTTTTGATGCAGCTTGCAAAAGGAGCAGGCGTGGTAGAACTGTTGGGAATGGAGCCTTGTACAGAGAAAGAGCATTTTACTATTGTGCGCCCTCTTCTATTTGTAAGCCGCGATGAGATTGTATCATTTCTTCAAAAACATAGTATCAAATATTTCACAGATACTTCCAACTTCGATCAAAACTTCATGCGCAATTTCATTCGTCACAATTTTAGCAATCCCTTCATAAAAAAATTTGCTACTGGTGTTAAGAGAAGTTTTCGTTATCTCCTTGAAGATAAAAAACTGCTTGAAAATGAGATTTTTCGCCAAAAAGAGCTTTATTTTGCAAGAAGAACAGGTAGTTCCTATCAGGATAAAAGAGTTTTGGATAAGATTTTCAAAAGGTTTGGATATCTTCTCTCGACGTCGCAAAAAGAGGAGATTTTTCGCCAAAAAGAGGGAGTTATTGCATCAAAATTTGCTTTTGTGTTGACTGAGCACTTTATAATTGCAGCGCCCTATGTTATCACACCTATTCCAAAAAAAATACGAGAAATATATCGCAAACATAAAATTCCAAAGGTACTGCGAGGATATTTTTTTGTAGAGAGTATTTCTCCTACTCTATTTGATAGACTTTTATAAAAAATGAGAGTTTAATACCCTGAGCAGTTTTTTCAAAAACGAGAGGATAATTTATCTCTAAAGGTATATGCTTGTGCTGTGCATCCTCTACAAAACTATAAAACTCTTGAGGAGACTGCATGGAAATTTTTGCAAAAAAGCTCTTTTGTACAACTCCCTCATGTGTATGTTGAGAGATGAGTTTGAGTGTATGTGAAAGAAAATACTTGGAAAGAAATTTGTCTAGCATCACATCAATATTTTTTGCTTGTGCAAATTGTAAAAGATCTTTACTATTTTCTATTTCTTCTTGTAAATCTTTTTGATTTTCTTGCAAATAGGAAGCGACCGTTTTTTGCAGTTGATATCTGTTTTTGAGCTCTTCAAGTTTTGCCATATCTTTCGATAAAACCAGAGAGAAGAAAAGATACATTGCACCTATAACAATAAAAGAGAGTATCAAAAGGATTACTATATCTTTTTTTCTCGTATTATTCATTTTTTTCTCTCATCTCTTTGTAAAGTGCTTTGAAATAAAATCCCTCACTCCTCTTGCTAAAACTTATTTTTCCTTTTTTGTACGTTTGAGAAAGTTTTTCGTGAAGAGAATGTAGAAGCGTATCTCTATCTTTACAGATACCTTCTAAAATAAGCTCATTACTATTAAACTCTGCTTTTGTAAGGTAAGCATTTGCTGGAACCAGATCAAAAACGCTGCGGATACGCTCCACAATCAATGGATTAACCTGTTTGAGTTCATTAATAAAGGGAGTTAGTTTTTTGAGTTGCATAAGTTTTGCTGTAAGTACATTATTGGTATTTGCAGTTTCAACCTGCAATTTGACAAGTTTCTCTATTTTTTCTTGATACGATGCAATAGCATTACGCAAATAAAACTCATAACCAATTAATACTAAAAAGAATGCAACCACAACACCAAAGAGGGCTTTATATCTTTTCCAAAGACTCTCTCTTCTCTCCTCTGTACTCACTGCATATGTCTCTATATCGTCCGCATCAAGTTCATCACTGCTGCACTGCTTATATATAACTGGAATAAAGAGCTTCTCTTCAATCTCTTGCGCATCAACTTCAGTTCCAGCAAAATCATATATATAGATACTCTCAATAAAATAGCTCTCCTCTTGAGCATAAAATTTTTTGAGAAAATCCTCAATAAGTTCTGTAAGATTGCTCTTTTGTTTCTCATAAATTTGCCAAAACATAGGTTTTGTATTAGCAAAAGTAATAGCAAATATATGCTCTTCCAAAATTGCTATAAATAGAGCATGCTCTTTGGCTTCCCTCATATAGTGGAGGTAGAGATAGCTCCAAGGAGAAATTATAGAAGCAGTAGTATCGGCTGCTCTTAATTTATTAAACTCTTTTTGCTCAAGCTCAATTATCCATCCATCATGTACTACCGCTAGAGGAGTTGCCTTTTCATAAGTACTATGCAAATGAATACTTTGCCCTTTTGCATCGAAAAAGAGATATCTCTTCTGCAAACTTTGCCTTTAGCGGTTTTTACTGTATTGTAGCATTTGATTCTTTACAAACTCTTTAGCAGCCTCTTCATCTAATCCTGCTACATCAAAAGGCTCACCGACTCGAAACACAATTGTAGAAAATGGCTTTGGAATAATGAAACGATCCCAGCTTTGAAGCTGCCAAAATGCTGAAGCTTTATAAGAAAAAGGGACGATTTTTGCTCCTGTCTTTTGTGAAAGAGCTACAATTCCAGATGCAACACTTAACCTAGGTCCCTTTGGACCATCAGGTGTAATCGCGATATCATAACCTTGACGAAGTTTTTTTACTGCAGCAATAAGTACTTTAGCTCCTCCACGCCTTGAAGATCCTCGTATTGTAGTAAATCCAAAACTTTTTATTGTTTTTGCAATCAATTCTCCATCAAAATGCTCACTTATCATTACTGCAATAGGATGGGAGTTGCGGATTTTTTTATATAAAAAGGGCTGCATCAAAAGCTCCCCATGCCAAAAAGCTACAATAAATGGCTCCTTAGGGAGATTTTGTGGAAGATGGAACTCTTTTTTGCAACTCCAAAAAAGAAGACGCATAAAAAATGCCCCAAGAGGCGGAAGAAGTAGAAGGAGTATTTTTCGTTTAAACTTTTTCATTCACGAGCACTTCACCCTCTAAAGAGAGGCGACCCGGCTTGGTTATTTTGACATCAACAAATCTACCCAAGAGCTCTTCACTCCCTTTGACTTTAACTATCCAGTTATTGTCTGTACGTCCAGCCACGTAGCCTCCGGGTTTGAGTTCTTCAAAATAGACTTCATATACTCTCCCCTTCTCTTTTTGGCTGATAGTATCAAGCATACTCAAATGCAGATCTTGTAAGAAGCTTAGTCTCTTACTTGCTACTTCATCTGATACTTGATTGGGGTAGTTTTGGGCAGGTGTTAATGGCCTTGGAGAGTATTTAAAACTAAAGATCTGCTCGAACTTTACCTTCTCGACAACATCAATTGTATCCGCAAAATCCTCTTCACTTTCACCAGGAAACCCTACAATAATATCTGTAGAGATGTGCACATCAGGCACAAGAGATCGCAGTTTCATAGCCCTATCTAAAAACCACTCTTTCGTATAGCCCCTCTTCATATCTCGCAGCACTTTTGTACTTCCACTCTGCAATGGCATATGCATCGATTTACAAATTTTCGGATTATTTGCAAACTCTTCTAAAAACTTGTCATCCATATGCAGAGGATGCGGCGAGGTGAATCGGATACGTTTTACTTCATCAATTTCACTTACCATTTTCAAAAGATCAGTAAAATCTATTTTACGATCTCCATCACTAAATCGTCTGCCATAATTATTGACATTTTGTCCAAGCAAAAATATCTCTTTAGCCCCATTTTGTGCAGCACGTCTAGCTTCTTGTACAATAAGCTCTGGAGGAATAGAGATCTCTTCACCCCTTGTGTTTGGTACTATACAGAAGGTACACTTTTTATCACATCCGATAGAGATATTGATAAATGCTTTATAGGGGGAGCTGCGAAAATCGCTAAAAGCGTAAGTGCTCTCATCATAATCGATATCTACTTCAACTGCCTTTTCTTTATGTATTACTTCTGTAATTTTCGAGACATTTCTCGCCCCCAATACAAAGCTGACATAGGGGGCTTTTTTGATAATTTCGTCACCCAAATGACTAGCAGTACAACCACATACCCCAATTTTTGCACCAGCCTTTTTCTTTTTATTAAAGTAGCCAATCTCACTAAAGAGCTTATGCACAGGCTTTTCTCTCACTGAACAGGTGTTAATGAGAATAAGATCGGCCTTACTTAGATCATCAGTGAGTTCAAACTGCTCTTTTTCCTTAAGTTCTGCAATAATATGCTCGCTATCGCGAACATTCATCGCACATCCAAGAGTCTCTATATAGAGTTTTTTTCCCATAACTTCTCTTATTTTATAATATGAACTTCATAAATGTAGTCGTTTTCATCTAAGCCATATTTTACTTCTCTAAAATAGACACTAAAACCCTCACTCTCCAATTTATCAACCATATCCATCAAATCTTTATGGGAGTTTTCTCGATCAAAATAGAAAATTTTACTTCCCTCTTTTTCTACTTCTGTTTTAATTTTTTCAAGATCTATCGTTTTAGGTTTTGCTTTGAGCGTTTCACGTGCCAGTTTCAATTCCATTGCATCCCTTTTTGCGCTTGTGTTTGTAATTGGTAATTATATCAAAAAAGATGGAGACTTACACGGCTAGATTAATCTTAAATCAAGATTTTTTTTGTAAAATAATGCAACTGCAAAATCCTCCTTGCTGTAAAAAATCGTAAATTATTATAAAAAGGTTATTGATAATGGAGAAAATAGTAGATATTATCGATTCTATTGCCCATGAAAAAGGGCTTAGTGTTGAAAAAGTGACTGAAGCTATCAAAAGAGCTTTTATCAATACTGCAAAAAGAGTTATTGGTGAAGATCTCGAATTTGAAGCAGAACTCGACGAAAAAAACAAAAAGATGCAACTATTTCAAAAAATTCTCGTCGTAGAAGATGATGATGAGCGTGCAAAAGAGGAGCCAGAACGTTATATTACTATCTCTGAAGCCAAAGAGATTGATCCAGATATAGAAGTAGGAGATGAACTGCGCTATCCAATAGATCTCTCCAAGCAGGGTCGTACAGCTGCAATGCGTCTCCATAATGAGATAGAATATCATATCCAGCGTCTCATCGAAGATCAACTTTTTGATAAATATAAGCAAAAAGTTGGAACAATTATTAGTGGTACCGTTACAAGAGTAGATGAGGAGGAAAATACCTGGGTAGATATTGATGAGGTCAAAGGTGTCCTTCCAAAACGCAATCGTATCAAAGGCGAAGTTTTCAAACCTGGAGATGTTATCAAAGCGATATTGAAGCGCGTAGTTGTAGATAGAAGTTATGGTATCTACCTTGAACTCTCCCGCACTACACCAAAATTCCTCGAAGAGCTTCTTAAATTAGAAGTGCCAGAAATCAAAGATGGCCTCATTACAGTAGAAAAAGTTGCAAGAATCCCTGGAGAGCGTGCAAAAGTCGCCGTTACATCCCATAGTCCAAAAATAGATCCTGTCGGAGCATGTGTAGGAGTCAAAGGCGTTAGAATCAATGCTGTAAGCAAAGAGCTCAAAGGTGAAAGTATCGACTGCATTGAGTATTCACCAATTCCAGAGATTTTTGTCGCAAGAAGTCTTAGTCCAGCAATTATAACATCTGTAAAGATCGAAGGAGAAAAGGCTATTGTCACTCTTCCAGCAGATCAAAAATCAAAAGCAATAGGAAAAAATGGTATCAATATAAGGCTTGCTAGTATGCTCACTGGTTATGAGATAGAGCTAGTAGAAAAAGGATCAACTATACAGACTCAAGAAACTGAAGAAGAAGAGAGTAAACCAACAATAACCCTCCAAGATCTTTTTAAAGAGTAATCCCTACCTTGCGTAGGGATTAAGCCGCAAGAGTACCAAATCTGCTACAATATTTCCAAGAAGTGTTAAAAAAGAGGTAATTATCAAGATCCCAAGTATTACAGGATAGTCTCTCGCCATAGCTGCTTGATAAAAGAGCAATCCCATACCATTGATAGAAAAAATCGATTCCAAAATAACGCTCCCACCAATTATTCCTGGAAGTGAAAGGCCTAACATAGTAATGATTGGGGGTTTAAGATTTGATATGATGTAATATTTTATGATATCTTGCTGCTCTACTCCCCTTGCCTTTGCAAAGAAAATATAGTCACTCTTTAAAATCTCTTGCGTGAGTGAGCGAATATATTGTGCTAGTGTTCCAAATCCTACAAAAACAACCACAAAAATAGGCAAAACCAAATGCCATGCAAGATCTATGTAGTAAGCAAAACCTGTTTTTGGCTCTAAAGAGTGCAAACCACTAATTGGAAACCATCCAAGCTTCACAGAAAAAATAATAATAAGAAGCAGTGCCAAGTAAAATGATGGCATAGAAAAAGATATCAAGGAGAGATTTTTAAAAAATCTATCTATAAAACTTCCCTCTTTGAGTGCTGAGACTATTCCAATAGAAAAAGAGATAACAAAGATAATCACCATGGAAACAAGATTTATACCAAGTGTAATCCCAATACGATCCATAATCTCTTCAATCACAGGCTTACCGCTGGCAAAAGAGATTCCAAAATCAAAATGAAGCAGCGCCCAAAGCCAACTTATATACTGCTGCCATAAAGGCTTATCAAGCCCATATATAGCTTTGAGATGCTCAAGTGTCTCTTTTGTGATATTTGGATTAAGCTCTCCTGCGCTTAAAAAAGAGTTTGGTGCTAAATGAATAGCAAAAAATGAGATAAGCGAAATAAGTAACAGCATCCATACAAGATAGAAGATTTTTTGTACTACTTTTTTTTTCATCTTCTTCTATAGAGTGTATACACCTTTCCTTCTATAGCATCCGTTTTATCTACGATAGTGTTATTATCTTTAATTTTAATCTTTCTAATCTCTCCACCAAATGTCAAAAACCCGAGCCTTGCACCCTCACCAATATTGACAGTAACTGTTTTACTTTTTTCATCGACCTTTTCTACAATCCATTTTCCCTCTATAACTCTATTTGTATGCCCTTTTTTTATCTTGATTTTTGCACTACTTGGCTCAAACTCCATAAAAATACCATCACCTTCCCATTTTCCAAGGAGAGTTTTTACTAAAGGCTCATCTTTGTATTTTTTATCAACAGCAGTTTCAAGTTTATTTGCTGCCTCTATTTTTTTAGCTTCAACTTTTTCCCATGTTCCATCTGGTTTAAGGGCTATTGTATCACTTCCCTTTTTTATTACTTTGACTTCATGCCATGTACCATCAGGCTTAAGCTCAATGACCTTCCCATTATCAAGTGTAATATATTCCCCTGCAAAAAGCAGTACCACAGTGAAAAATAATAGAGTACGTTTCATACCATTCCTTTGAAATAATAAGGTAAGAAGATTGTAATATAGAGAAGATTAAGAAGAGATAATTTTCGGGCAAAAGCCCGAAAGGAAATTAGAAATTATAAGTAAGATATACTTGGATTGTGTTGTAGCTATCTGCTCCGTTTTGATCATCTGCATCTGTATAGATATATGCAAGAGTTGCATCAAGATTACCAAAAGATTTGCTTGCAGTAACTGCAAATTCGTTCATATCTACATTTGTAGTATCATTGCTTGTGCTTGTATATTGAGCCATAAGATCAGCTACATCTTCCATGTTGTACGCAGCTCTGAGCATAAATGCATCAGTATCTGGTTGCCCAACATATCCATAGTTCCACCATGCTTCAGTATAAAGTTTTGATTGAGAATTATCAGAAGCACCTGTAGCAGTGTTTGCAATAGGAATTACACCATCTTCATCTGTTGAAGAGTATGCAGCACAAAGTTTAAGACCATTGTCCATACCATATCCAAGTTTGATTGCCCATGCACTAGACTCATCAAGTGAAGAAATATGTCCTTGTGGATCGATGTATGCATACTGAAGTCCTGCTTTAAGGCCAGGGACTGCATCTTTAAGATCAACATCTGCTTGAAGCCACCATGCATTTGCAATGCTTACAACACTGTAGTACCATACTTGTGCAGTAGTCATAGGGATAAGTTTTGTAATTGCTGCAACTGCATATGCACCATTTGCATCAACAGCACCATTATATGCATTTACAATAGCTGTTCCATACGTATTAAAAGGATCTGTACCATTTGTAACGCCTTGAACAACACCACCGTCAGCAGCGCCATTACCACGTCCAACCCAAGCAGCTACCAATGTAGTTTCTGGAAGATCGCTATTGAGAACTACAGCAGCATCAAAGCTGTTTGCAGCAATATTCCATTTTTCACTGAATGCAAGTGGAGTGTCAAGCTCTTGGCGTCCAACTTTGATAGTTGTGTTACCAAAAGTTTTTGCAAGCCACGCTTCATTTACCCACCATTGAGCATCAACACCAGCTGCATGACCTGCCCATGTAGCACTTACAAGGTTGTTTTCAAGACCAAGTGTAGAAAGACCAACTGCACTTAGTTTTCCAGCTACTCCATTTGCCAAATCTGCAGTAACTGCTACAGTTGCAGCTGCTTGTCCATAAGAGCTTTTCTGATCGAAAAGATCATTTGGATCCATATCAGTAGTACCATAATACAATTTAGCATTACCACTAAATTTTACATTTTCTACATCAGCGAATGCACTCACACCAAGCGCTACTATCGCAGCAAGACTCAATTTTGCCAGTTTCATCCTTACTCCTTTGTCAAATTTATAGGTTCACACGAAAAATTATAGCAAACTTTCCTTAAACTATTGTTATTTTTTTGCCATTTAATCTTTATTCTGATCCCAAACGAGCACTGTTTTACCATCTACTTCTTCTACTTCGGCTAATCCCATGATATGATAGCCAGCATCTACATAGTGTACCTCTCCCGTAACACCACTAGCGAGGTCACTTAAAAGATACATTGCACTATTTCCCACTTCATCAATTGTTACATTTTTTCTTAAAGGTGCATTGAGTTCATTCCATTTAAGAATAGTACGAAAATCTCCTATGCCACTGGCAGCAAGAGTTTTAATTGGTCCTGCGCTAATTGCATTCACGCGAATTCCTTGAGGGCCTAAATCTGCAGCAAGGTAACGTACACTCGCTTCTAAAGCTGCTTTTGCAACACCCATAACGTTATAATGAGGAATATAGCGTACCGATCCTAAATAACTCAGTGTCACAATACTTGCCCCCTCTTGCATGAGTGGTAAAAGCTCACGAGTAAGCTCAATGAGAGAGTAGACTGATATATTCATTGCAATTTCAAAAGCCTCTTTGCTCGTATTGACAAATCGTCCATCTAAAGCTTCCCTTGGAGCAAAGGCGACAGAGTGTACTAAAAAATCTAATTTTCCAAAATCCTTTTCCAAAGCTTTCTTAAGCTCTTTAAACTCCTCTTTATTTGCAACATCTAGCTTATAGACATTGTCACTGCCAAACTCTTGTGCTATTGGATCAACTCTCTTTTTTATTGAATCATTCAAATAGGTAAAAGCAAGCTTGGCTCCTTCTCTATGGCACGCTTTTGCGATTCCATATGCAATCGATTTATTATTTGCAACACCTACAATTAACCCTTTTTTTCCTTCCATCAAACCCATTAAAGCTCCTTTGCTATGTTAATCATTGTCATAAATGTATCCACATTCCAACTAGCTGTCCCAATCAAAGCCCCCTCGCACTCTGGTACTTGTAAAATCTGTGCAATATTTTGTGGTTTGACACTTCCACCATACAAAAGCGGTCGTTTTGTTTTTGTACGCAGAAATTCAAGCATTGTAGCTATATCTTCTGTCGTAGCTGTTTTTCCTGTTCCTATTGCCCAAACAGGCTCATAAGCAACAATAAGTTTTTCATACGCTACATCGATACCTTCTAATTGCTGCTCGATGTAGGAGTATATCAGCTCCTTACTGCCACTTTCACGCACCTCTTGCGTCTCACCAACACAATAAAAGATAGTAAATCCCCGCTCTTTAAAAAAAGTAAACTTTTTAGCTATAAGATCTTGATTCTCTCCAAAAAGATGACGCCGTTCGCTGTGACCTAAAATGAGGGTTTTAATCCCAAACTCTTCAAGCTGCTCTAAGCCTATCTCACCAGTATAGGAGCCGTTTTGGGCACAGTAGGCATTTTGTGCACCAATAGTTGCAACTGCGGTATCATAGTCATCAAGAGCTGTAAAAGGAGGAAAGAGGTAAAGTGCTACGTCACCTTTATCAATCGATTCCAGTTTTTGCAAATAGGCTCTTGTAGATGCTCTTGTATGATTCATTTTAAAATTTGCTGCAAGAATCATCTAATCCTCCACCATCAATGCCTTAATGCCAGGAAGCTCTTTGCCTTCAAGCAACTCAAGACTGGCTCCTCCACCTGTAGAGATAAATGTCATCTCATCATCTACACCAGCTTTGCTAATAAGACTTGCAGTATCTCCACCGCCTATGATTTTCGTTGCATAGCTCTCTGCTACATAATTTGCAAGTTTGATTGAGCCCCGTGCAAATTTATCTATCTCAAATACCCCCATAGGCCCATTCCAAAGAATTGTCTGTACATCATTGAGTGCTTCGCGAAAGAGTCTTGTAGAGGCTAGACCAATATCCAAACCCATCCAATCTTTTGGAATCTCTTTGAATGTCACAAATTTTACTGGGGCATCCTCTTTAAGTTCAGGAGCCACAACAAAATCGACTGGAAGATAGAGTTTAACGCCAAGTCTTTTAGCCTCTTCCATAATTTTCATAGCTTCTGGAACAAGTTCTTCTTCTACAAGACTCTTTCCAACCTCCTCTCCAAGAGCTTTGAGAAATGTAAAAGCCATTCCTCCACCAATAATCATCTTATCCACTTTTGGCAAGAGATTAATGAGAGCACCCAGCTTGCCTGAGACCTTACTCCCACCTACAATGGCTAGAAATGGACGTGTTGGATTTTGCAAAAGTTTGTAGAGGTATTTAATCTCTTTGAGAAGTAAAAATCCGGCCGCTTTATGGTTTACATCATAATAGTGTGTAATTGCTTCAACAGATGCATGTGCTCTGTGGCTTACACCAAATGCATCATTGATATAAAATGTTCCAAATTCACTTAGCCGCTTTGCAAACGCAGGATCATTTTTTGTCTCTCCAGGCTCGAAACGAAGATTTTCCAAAAGTAAAATTTCACCTGGCTGCAATTGAGAAAACTTTTCATGTGCATCTTCACCTACCACATCTTTTGCCATGATGATCTCATGTTTTAAGAGTGTATGGAGTCTCTTCGCAACAGGTTTTAATGAGTACTTCTCATCAAATCCTTTTGGTCTTCCAAGATGGCTTGCGAGCACAATCTTACACTCATTGTCCAAACAGTAGCGAATTGTTTGCAATGCTGCACGAATGCGTCTATCATCTGTAATATTGCCATACTCATCTAAGGGAACATTAAAATCACAGCGTATAAATACACTATCGCCAGGCTGTATTTCAAGCTCTTTAATCGATTTTATATGCATATCTCTCCTTTACCGTGTAATCCATTTTGCCATATCAAGAAGCCTATTGGCATAACCCCATTCATTGTCATACCAGCTCATAATTTTTACTAGATTTCCATCAATCACTTGCGTAAGATCAGCTGCTACAATAGAACTATAAGCAGATCCCAAAAAGTCTTGCGAGACTCTATACTCCTCATCTACATGTAGCACTCCTGCTAACTCTTGGCTAGCAGCTTTTTTAAAAAGCTGATTTACTGCATCTTTTGTTACACTTTTTTTTAATACTATATCAAGATCCATCAGTGAAACATCTGCAACAGGCACGCGCACGCTTCTTCCATCAAGCTTGCCTTTTAGCGTTGGCAAAACTTTAAAAATAGCTCTCGCTGCACCAGTAGTAGTTGGGATAATATTCACTGCGGCTGCACGGCTACGGCGAATTTCACGCTTGTGATCACTATCGAGGAGGTTTTGATCGATAGTGTAGCTATGAATTGTAGTCATCAATCCTTTCTCTATGCCAAATTCACGCTCAAGAAGCCACACTATAGGAGCAAGACAGTTAGTAGTGCAGCTAGCATTAGAGATAAAATTTTGACCTTTGTACTCAGTATGATTAATACCATAGACAAACGTTGGTGTATCGTCAATTGCTGGGGCAGAAAGAATCACTTTTCTTCCACTTTTTAAATGAGATTTTGCAAGCTCATAGCTCAAAAATTTGCCAGTAGCCTCTATCACCACTTCTGCATCAAAAAAATCAATATCTTTGGGATCGCTGTGATGGGAAATATGCACCTCTTTACCATCTATTTGCAATGTTTGCTCATCGATGTAGCGTACATCTTTGGTAAATCTGCCATGCACAGAATCATTTTGCAGCAGATACGCCATCATTTGCGTACTCATAATATCATTGATTGCAACGAGCTCAAAATCCTTACTGAGATTGCGAACAACTGCTCGTCCGATTCTTCCAAAACCATTTATTGCCAAACGAATCGCCATCAACTACCCTCAAATATTTTGAAAGATTTTAGCTAAACATAACTATAATTTTGGTTAAAAGGAGTTAAATGCGCATAGCTATTTTTGGAGGAAGTTTCGACCCACCCCACAAAGGACATCTACAAATCGCAAAAGTAACACTAGAGCAGCTCGATATCGATTATCTTATAATCGTACCTACTTATCTCAATCCATTCAAACACCGTTTTGCCGCTCCCCCCACCCTGCGCCTACGCTGGCTTAAAAAAATTTTTCTCTATGAAAATAAAGTAAAAATTTGTGATTTTGAGATTCGCCAAGGACGCGTTACATACGCAATTGAGACGGTAAAGTATGTAAAAAAGCGTTTTGCGCCAAAAAAGATCTACTACATTATTGGTAGTGATAATCTTGAAAAACTCCATTTGTGGAAAAGTTATAAAAAGCTAAAAAAAGAGGTAGAATTTGTAGTCGCTACTCGCAAAGGATTCAAAATCAAAGGAGATTTCAAAAAATTACTTGTAGATATTCCAATTAGCTCTACGCAACTGCGGCAAAAACCTATAAAACGATTTTTACCGCCACTTGTTGCAAATGAAATTATGCGTTTTTACCGCTCATAAGTTCATGTAAAAAATCTTCTATTTTATATTTATTGCGGTACGCTTGCGTCATAAGGTGCACGAGAATATCTCCCAAATCAACTACGATCCACTCATCACCCTCTTGCACTTTTAAAAACTCTTCACCCTTTGGTTTGAGCTGTTCTTTCATATGATCTAAAAGGGCGGCTGTATGTTTATCGCTCAATGCGGTAGCTATAACCACACGTTGTACAAAATAGTCTCCATTTTCAGTATTAATAACTGTAACCTCTTCTCCTTTTTTATTTTCGAGAAGCTCTTTGATATCTTTACATCTTTCATCAATTGAGCGCATTCTTCTCCTTACATCTTATATTTTGCTTCTATTCCCAAAAGTCTTAGTCCCACACGTATTGATAAAGCTACTACCAAAAAAAGTTTTAAGTATTTTTCCTCGTTGGAGGTGCCTATAACTTTGTGTTTATTGTAGAAACTGTGTAACTGGGCAGCAAGGGACTTGAGATAGTCTGTTAAACGCTGTAACTCTCGCTTAGCAAAAGCATCTTCTAAAACTTCTGGAAGCACAAGAGCATTAAAAAGAAGATCTTTTGCATCTTCATGAAGTTCAATTAAATCCACATCAATCACATCATCAATAGTTTTTCCCGCCTTTTGCAAAACAGAATTGATCCGTGCATGGGCATAGTTGATATAGTAAACCGGATTTGAGCTATCCTCTTTTTTGAGCATATCTACATCAAACTCTAAATGAGTATCACTCTTTTTACTCAAAAACATAAATTTAAGAGCATCTGCACCAATCTCCTCAACTACATCACTCATAAGTATAAAATTACCAGCCCGCTTGCTCATTTTATACGGCTCTCCCCCTTTAAGCAAAGAGACCATTTGCGCTAAGATAATCTCAAGCTTATCAGGATCGTAGCCTAAAAACTTGATAGCAGCTTTCACGCGTGCTATGTAACCATGGTGATCTGCTCCCCAGATATTGATATAGCGATCATATCCTCTTTGAAACTTCTCCCAATGGTAAATTATATCACCAGCTAAATAGGTAGGACGCCCATCTTCTCGTACTACTACTCTATCTTTTTCATCCCCATACTCACTAGAACGCAGCCACACTTTTCCATCTTTTTCATAAATTGCACCATGCTCTTTGAGGATATGCAGTACCTCATCCCATTTGCTATAGAGGGATTTTTCACTGACAAAGCTATCAAACTCGATTCCAACAGCAGCAAGATTGGACCGAATGAGATCCATCATCTTCTCTTTTCCCCACTCACTTAGCTCTTCTATGTTACTTTCTTCTTCAAAAAACTCTTCACCAAACTCCTCTATCGCCTCTTTTGCCAGGTCCTTAATATAATCTCCTCTATAATACTCCTCTGGCCAAGTAACATTTTTTCCAAGCTCTTCTCTTGCTGCCAAAAAGAGAGAGAGTCCTAGCAAATAGATTTGATTTCCTGCATCATTTATATAGTACTCTTTAGATATATCATTTCCTAAATGGCGTCCAATGCGACTAAGAGCCTCACCTATAACTGCTCCTCTGGCATGACCAATATGAAGTGGGCCTGTTGGGTTGGCACTGACAAATTCAAGTAAGATCCTCTCACCTTGTTTATCACTTCCAAAAAGTTCCTCATTTTTGAGAGCCCAAGTAGCATAGTCACTCATAAACTGTTCACTCAGTTTAAAATTGACATACCCTTTAATTGGCTCAACTCTTTCAAAAAGTGGGGATTCTTCAAAACTTTTTGCAAGCTCATCAGCTATCTGCATAGGAGATTTTCGCAGCTCTTTTGCCAATGCAAATGCAATAGGTGTAGCATAGTGACCAAATTTTTTCTCTTTTGGCTTTTCTAAAATAATAGATCTCTTTGCAATTTTTTGCAGTTCTTCCTGCACACGTCTTTTCAAGTCTATGTCCTTTGAGATAAAATGGCGGAACTAAGCAGAAAGCATCTGCTTAGAGAATTATGCTTCTTTTTTTTCTGTAGTAGTTTGTGAAGTTGAGGCTGTTTCACTTTTTTGTTCAATCTCTTTTTTTGTATCAGTAGCTATCTCCTCTTCATCCTCTTTCATCGCTTTTTTAAAATTTTTAATCCCACTTCCAAGACCTTTTGCAAGTTCTGGGATCTTTTTAGCTCCAAAAAGCAGCACAACTATTGCTAAAATTACTAACAACTCTGGCATACTTGGCATACCCATTTTTTCTCCTTACTATTTATTATGCAAAATAATACTAAATTTTTCTTAATGTGGCATTATTATTAGTGCTCTTTCCAATAATTAATGAACTCTCCTATCTCATCTTCTGCTCGTTTAAGGCGTGCAGCCTTTGCGATAGCTAAAATCTGCTCTTGCGATTGCTGCAGATCACTATTTATCAAAATATAATCATAGTGAGGCATATATGTTATCTCTTTTTGCGCATTTGCAAGACGTTTTTTGATAGTCTCTTCTGTATCGCTGCCTCGAGCAATAAGACGCCTTTCAAGTTCACTCATAGTAGGCGTTGTAATGAAGACAGAAGTAAGTATTTTTGCAAAAGGGCTCTTTTTTATACTCATAAAACCTTGCACATCTATATCAAAAAGAACAAGTTTTCCAGCTTCTACTGCTTTTTTGACAGGTTTTATGGATGTACCATAGTAGTTACCATGTACATTTGCCCACTCTAAAAACTCCCCTGCTGCAATCTCTTTCTCAAACTGCTCACGGCTTACAAAATAGTAATCTCTTCCATCCACTTCCCCTTCTCTTTTTGCCCTGGTTGTAGTGGAAATACTAAAGTAGACATTATCTATATGCTGAAGTATTGTATGAATAAGTGTGCTTTTGCCAGAACCACTTGGCCCAGAAAGCACAAGTAAAGATCCTTTGTGAAAAATCATTGCTTATCCGGAAAACTTATTTTGATTGTGATATCAATTTGCATGCCATCAAGCAATTCTCGCAGCTTATCAACACCTAATTGAGTGAGCTCTTTTTGTATATTCTGCTCTTGTGGTTGAGAGGAAGCCCTTTCTTCAATTTCACTGCTTTTTTGTTGTAGTTCTTTTGTACTCTCTTCAACTGCTGCTTGCTCTGTACTTACAGTTTCCTCTTCTTTAAATGGCTGGTCTGGTGTCTCTTGAGGCTCTTCATGTAAGGAAGTGAGAATAGACTCTGGAGACTCGCTCGAAGTAGGAACAATATCTTCAAGAGAGTGCAAAGATGGCTCAAGTTCTCTCTTTTCTTCATTCAATGGTGCAATCTCATCTATCGTCGAATGTGCTGACTCACTCTCCTCTTTGAGTGGTGCTATTTCATCTGCTACTAAATCACTTGGCTCACCCTCTTTTATAAAATTATCTTCGAGAAGTTGACTTACTTTTTCTATCTCTTTTTCATCTAGAATCCCACTTTTATCCAACTCTTCTTTGACAAATGGTGACTCTTCTTTACTCTCTTCTATCTCTACAATTGGTTCAGTAGTCAAAGGAGCACTCGGTTCAAACTCTTTTATAAACTCCTTTTCTATCTCCTCTTCTTCTGCAGCTAAAAATTTTTTAAAAGGTTCTTCGTGAGCCTCCTCTTTTTCTTCTTGAGGAACAAGAGATGCTTTCACCTCTCGCAAAATTTCCATCAAATCTGTTGGCAAAAATGGTTTATGGAGTACAAAATCAAACTCATCAGTAGCTGCATTTTTGGTTCCTGTAATGAGACCAATTTTTTGATATTGGATATTCTGTTTTATATCATGCATAAAATTTTCATCATACATCTCATCATCAATCACCACTACTTCATAATGACCAGTTGGAAGATCATACACATTATCACACTCTTCTATCTCAAATCCTGCTTTTGGTACACTCATAAGCATCATACGAGAAACTACGGGGTTTTTATTTATAAGCAACAGTTTCATCGTCAATCCCTTCAGATTTTCTTTATTTTAATATTTTTTTGCTTTAATAACAATTTCAGATACAAAGGAGTTACATGAAAAAGTTTCTGTTATTATCGATTTTGTCACTAGTTTTATTAGCGGATGATCTCTATTTTATGCCTTTCCAATCAAAACAGGCACAAACAAAACTTCTTTCATGGATAGACAAAACTCATAGTTCTATAGATATAGCAATGTATAGTCTCACCAATCGCACAATTGCCAAACATATCAAAAATGCTGCAAGAAGGGGTGTGAAAATTCGTCTAGTAAGTGATTATGAGCAAAGTGTGAAAGATAGATATTCTAAAATTGGTTATCTTGCAAAATATAAAAACATCAAAGTACGTCTCATTCGGGGAAAATACTCCAAACGAGGAGAATTTTATGGAAAAATGCATCTCAAACTTGCTATTTTTGACAATAAAAAACTTGTTTTTGGATCTGCTAACTGGACAAATTCTGCTTTTAAAAGAAATTATGAGCTAATCTACTTTGCAAAGAACTACGCTTTAGCAAAGAGAGCATTAACAGCTTTTGAAAGGATTTTTGCGCAATCGAAGGAGTACTAAAAGAGGGCAGAAACTATTTTCTGCCAAGCTCTTTAATTCTTGCAGCTTTTCCGCGTCTTTCTCTGAGATAGTAGAGTTTTGCTCTTCTTACACGTCCGCGTCTTATCACTTTAATATCTTTGATGCTATCACTATAAAGTGGAAAAATTCTCTCAACACCGATATTGTTAGCTCCAATCTTTCTCACTGTAAAAGTGCGGCCAGTACCTTCGCCGCGAATAGCGATACATACACCTTCGAAATTTTGGATTCTTGTTTTGTCACCCTCTTTAATCTCCACTGCCACTCTTACAGTATCACCTGCTTTAAATTCAGGTACACTCTTTTGCTCAAGTTGCGCTTTTTCGAAATGCTCGATATATTTATTTCTCATCCTCTATCCTTTTATCAGGTCTATAATATCGTGTTCTTATTACAGCCATATCATATTTTAAGGCGCTAATTTTACTATGATTTCCCTTTAAGAACTCTAAAACTATATGTTTACCTTGAAAGAGATTTGGCTTAGTAAAAGCAGGAGCTTCTAGGAGTTCTTTTTCAAAACTCTCCTCTTGCAGCGACTCTTCATTGCCTAAAACTCCTGGAATATTACGCACAATAGCATCACTCATTGCAAGTGCAGCAAGCTCACCGCCTGTGAGCACAAAATCACCCAGACTTAAAACCTCATCAGCATAGATCTCAATAAGCCTCTCATCAAATCCTTCATATCTCCCACAAACAAAGACTATGTGCTCTTTTTTGGCAAGCCTCTTTGCATCTTTTTGCTTGAATGGCTTGGCAGCAGGTGTCAAAAAAATCACCCATGAATTTTTATCTGTATATGCCTTGAGTGCGCTGGCAATGGGCTCGGGCTCTAGCAGCATACCAGCTCCGCCACCAACTTTTTGCTTATCAACTTTTTTATGTTTGTCTTTACTAAATTTTCGAAAATCTACAAACTCAATCGAAAAGAGGTTTTTTGCAAGAGCCCTTGCAAGAATTGAGTCACTAAAATAGCACTCCATCAACTGGGGAAAAAGTGTAAGATAGGTTATCTTCATGAAGCTTCCAGAATATCTCTTGCCCCAGCAACTTCAATGCGTCTCTTTTGTAGATCTACATCTACTATAAATGGATCGCTAAAGGGAAGCAAAAAACTCTTTGGCAGATTCATCCGTATAAGTTCTGGTGCAGTTTGCACAAGAAGATAATCACTTTGTGGCATTCTTTGGATATCTTGGACTTTTCCTAAATACTCGCTATTTTCATAAATATCTAACCCTATTATTTCAAACCAGAAGTACTCCCCCTCATTGAGGTTCAATTGCTCTTTGCTTTTTTGCTCATCACTATAAAGATATGCGTTGGTCAGTTTTTTTGCATCTTCTGGAGTATTAATGCCTACGAATTTAATAGTTCCACGCTGTGGATTAATTCGCTCAATGGTAAGTTTTCCTCTATCGCTCTCAAAAGAAGCACCCTCTTGAAACTGCTCGGGAAAATCAGAGAGATCGAAAAAACGCATCTCTCCTTTGAGACCTACACTACGCCCTAGCCTGGCTATAGCCAGCTTTTTCACTCGCTACTCCTTTGGCTGGACATTCACTTTGTAGCTTACTCCATCCTTCGCTTTACAGCCTGAAATCACTGTTTTTATAGCACCTATCATCTTACCCTCTTTGCCAATAATTTTTCCCGCATCAGCTTTATTGGCATAGATGGTGATTTCGCTATAATTTTCGTTGACTTGATTGAGTACAACTTCTATATCTTCTGGATGATTCGCTAAAAGTTTTGCAAATTTCTCTACAAAATCTTTTACCATTATTTAGCTTCCGCCCATTCACTAATTTTTTTCACACGATCGCTCATTTTTGCACCAACACTGAGCCAATAGTTGAGGCGATCTTTATCGATTTTTGCAGTTGATGGCTCTGTAAGAGGATTGTAGTAGCCTATAATTTCGATCCATCCGCTATCTCTTCTTTTTCTGCTATCTGTTACTACAATTCTATAAAATGGCTTTTTCTTTCTACCAAAACGTGCAAGTCTGATTACTGTCATTGAGTTTTCTCCTTTTTAAGTTTAATATTCTAACCACTTCACACCTGGATGTAAAGTGGCTAAAATATTAGCGAATTGGCGGAATTCCTTGTCCACCCATCTGCTTCATGAGATTTTGCATATCTTGCATACCCTTTTTACCAGCAAACTTTTTGGCAAACTTGGCTGCATTGTTAAACTGTTTAAGGATCTTATTCACCTCTTGCTGACTTAGTCCCGCCCCTTGGGCAATTCTGCGCTTGCGTGAGTTGTTTTTGAGTATGAGATCCGGATCTTTACGCTCTTTTGGTGTCATGGAGTTAATCATCGCTTTAATTTTTTTAATCTCTTTGGAGTTTTCAAGATCCAAATCTTTAATAGCTTTTGCCATATTTCCCATGCCAGGGATCATAGAGATGAGATTTTTAAGGCTTCCCATCTTTTTCATAGATTCGAGCTGCTCAAGGAAGTCTTCAAAATTAAATTTACCCTTTGCAATCTTTTTGCTAATCTTTTTCGCCTGCTTCTCATCAATAACAGCTGCTGTCTTTTCTGCTAGTGACTCAATATCACCTGCACCCATCAATCGATTGGTAATACGCTCTGGAATAAACACTTCCAAATCTGGCATCTTTTCACCAGTACCAATAAAGCGCAGAGGAACACCTATTTGATGAGCAAGAGAAATAGCAACACCACCTTTGCTATCACCATCATATTTTGTAAGAATTACTCCGGTGATACCTATATCTTCATTAAACTTAGCAGCACTTCTTACCGCATCTTGTCCTGTCAAAGAGTCAGCTACATAGAAAATCTCATCAGGATTGGCTGCCTCTTTTACGCGTTTTAGCTCCTCCATCAATGCTTCATCAATAGCAAGCCGTCCAGCAGTATCTATGAGCACCACATCATAGAGCTTTTCGCGTGCAAGTTTGAGTGCATCATTTACTACTTTTACAGGATCTTTTTCATCCTCTTCTCCAAAAAAATCCACATCTATCTGCTGCGCTATTTGTCTTAGTTGCTCCACTGCTGCTAATCTTTGCAAATCTGCAGCTACAACTAAAACTTTCTTGCCTCGGAGTTTGAGGTAGTTTGCTAGTTTTCCTGTTGTAGTAGTCTTACCGCTACCTTGCAAACCTGTCATCAAAACCACTGTAGGCGGTTTACTCGCATAGACAAAGCCCTGTTTTCCAGGAGCAGTAAGGATTTGGGTAAGATTTTTTTGAAGCGCTTTTAAAAAGGAGTCTCTTCCAATACCAGCTGCTTTGGTATCAAGCTCGACACGCTGCAAAAGATCTTTGACAACTTTATGGTGCACATCAGCTTTTAAAAGACTCTTTTTGAGTTCAGCCAGTGCTTTTTTCAGTGCTTTTTCATCATCTTTGAATCGAATCTTTTTTAATGCACTGCTAAAAGAGTTTGAAAGCGTTTCAAACAAATCTCTCCCCTTATAGTTTTTGAGTTTGCAATTTTACTTAAAAGTACATTAATTTTAGCTAAATTTAATTTTTATTGGATAACAAAATCTTTTGGCTCTGGTGCTGTAAAACTATATCCTAAAAGCTCAATCTTTTTAGCATGGAGCATAATACGCTTCCATGGTCTACCACCATAGAGTGTATCTCCCAAAATTGGATGCTCTGTTCGTGCTAAATGGAGACGTATTTGGTGCGTACGTCCAGTGGTAATGATAGCTTTGACTTTTGTTTTTTTCCCATGAATTTCCAATGGCTCAATTGATGTATGAGCTGGTATGCCTTTTGAGCGAGACACCCGGCTTTTAGCTCTACCATTTTTTTTGATTGTCAAAATTGGCAGATCTACCTCATAGGGTTCTGCTACTATACCTTCCACCCAAGCTACATACTCTTTATAAACTCTTTGATTTTTAAACTCCTCAATAGCCTTTTTACGAAACTCTTTATCTTTTACTAGCAATAAAACACCACTTGTCTCTTTATCAAGACGATGAAGCAGCTCATATCCACTATCTCTTTTAATCTCTTCACTGGTAATATGTGCCGGCTTATTGATTGCTAAGATCTTCTCATCTTCAAAAATTACTTCTGGCTGCTCAACTCTTTTGACGCGAAATTTTATCTTGCTATCGATCTCGCCCCGTGCAATTTGTACCTTACGATCACCTACATAGACTAAGCCTCTATCGATGAGCTCTTTTGCTTTTTTGTTTGAGATTCCAAGCTGCTGCGCCAAAACTTTATAGGCTTTATCTTTCTTCATCCATTTCCTTTATAAATGCTGCTACTTTTTCGTTGTAAGGTATTGTAATATGTTTTCTTTTACTTGTCTCACCACTGGCAAAGAGGATATCGCTCTTCGCCACTTTAAATGTTTTACTCAAAAATTTTACTAGCTCTTTGTTTGCAGCTCCCTCAACTGCAGGAGCTTTAATAGCAATTTTAAGAGAGTCTCCCAAAATGCCCGCTATTTTATTTTTGGAAGCATTAGGTTGCGCTTTGATAAAAAGATGCACTACATCTCCATCTATTTTATACCACACTTTTGATCCTTTCAACGAGAGGCGAGAGATCTACTGCTGCTTCAATAGAGGTTGGCTGCCATTTTTGCTCCAATGCATTTCCAAGATCTTGCGGTGCAACAATCTTAATCCCTTTTACATATCCATAACTCTCTTTATGGTTATGAAAATAGGGACCACTGATGATAGGTTTATGGAAAAAGGCAGGCTCTAATGGATTGTGCCCACCAATGCCTTCAATGAAACTTCCTCCAAGTATGACAAGATCGCTCACTGCATAGATATTAACAAGCTCTCCTAGTTTATCCACCAATACAATATCACCACTTAGCGTTGGATTTTCACTCAGTCTATAATAAGAGAGTCCCTCTCTTTTTGCAATATGCTCTAGCAGTTCATCTACTTCATCAAAGCGCTCAGGATGCCTAGGCACAACAACAAGCGTGGTTTTGTCTTTGAGATGCACCACCCACTCAGTGGCTATAATTTCTTCTTCAGGATCATGTGTGCTAGCTGCAACTACAATAGGCTTTTGCTTCTGGTAGGTTTTAGTTACTCCAGGCTTTTGCAAGAGTTTAATATTTCCAAGGACTTCAACCTCTTTTGCCCCGAGGGCTCTTAGTCTTTTGGCATCCTCAATGCTTTGTGCATACACATAGTCGATATTCTCAAATATCTTTTTATACAGCCATGAAAATCGCTTATATTTTGGAAAGCTTCGATCACTCATTCTTGCGTTAATTAAAAATGTTGTGGCACCTCTTTTCTTGCTCAGATAAAAGAGCAGATACCAAAGCTCTGCTTCCATTACCACAAGTGCTGGCATAGGTTTGAGCCAAAACCACAAAAGTGGCTCAAAAGGAAGGTAGCGCGCATCAGCATTTTTGTAACTCTTTGCTGCTGCAAATCCTGTTTGTGTAATGACGCTAATATTTGCCTCTTCAAACTCTTTTACCAAAGGCTCTAATGCTTTTGTTTCACCAAAACTGCATGCATGAAAATGTACTGCCCTTTTTGCAAAAGGCGGATTGTTTTTGAGAAAAAACCTTGCTGGAATTGCTTCGCGATACTTGCTTTTAAATTGTAAAAGTAGCAAAAAGGGCAAAAAGACTACATAAGCAAATGTAGTAATCAGAGTATAAATAGCGGTAAACATCTTTTTGCAAAAGAGCCTGAGGCTCTTTTTACTCGTTTTCCTCTTCTAAATATAAAATTCTTCCACAGTGTGGACAGGTAGTTATCTCTTCACCTTTAATAACACTTGCATAGGTCTTGTCATTTATTTTCATAAAACAGCCCATACAAGCCTGTTTTTTCACAGGTACTACAGCTGTATTGCCAGCCCATCTGCGAATTTTCTCATAAAACACCAATATCTGCTTAGGAATTTTTGCTATGAGTTCACTCTTTGTTGCAAAGAGTTTTTCACGCTCATTTTCAAGTTCTTGGAGCTCTTGCTTCACTTCATCTTCCATTTTTTTGTACTGCTCTTCACTTTCCTGTAATCGCTCTTCAAAACTTTTAATCTCATCTTGTTTTGTTTCGCAAATATTCTCAAGTCTTGCAATCTCTTCATTTGCAAAATTTATCTGCTCTTTTGCTATGTCCTCTTCAAGCTGCAAAGCTTTAAGCTCTTTTTCTGTTTTAACCTGCGCACTCTTCTTTTCTATATCAGCCAATTTTTCGCTTAGCTCTTTGAGGTGCAGCTCATTTTTACTCTTTTTGAGTTCACACTCTTGAATCTCATTTTTGAGCTGCTCGATCATCTCCTCAATGTTTTTTTTCTCTTGCACAGCTTTTTTGAGTTTTTGCTCTATATTTTCGATTTTTGGGCCAAAATCATCTATTTTTTTATCAATTTTAGCAAGTTCTACAAGCTGGCTAATATATTGTTTCATTCCAGACCTTTAAGGGTTTTTTTATTGACGCAATTATAGCTTTAATTGCTCTCTTTTTCAATTGCTCCGCTAATGCCTCTCCAAAATAGCGCTCACTCTCAAAGTGACCTATATCAATCACACTCAACCCAATCTCCTGCGCTTTCATTGCATCATGGTATTTGAGGTCTCCAGTTAAAAAGAGATCTGCTTTAACCATATCGATGAGAGATCCTCCACTGCCAGTAGTGAGAGCTATACGTGAAATGCGTTCACTCGCTTGTACATAGCGGGGACATGTGAGATGAAATTTCTTGCTCACCCACTGAAGAACCTCATTAAATGTGCAATCTTTGTCAAAATAGCATATAAAATCATCGCACTCTGGCTCAACACCTAAGACTTTCTGCGCTACATAGCTATTGAGATGGGTTTTATCAAAGTTTGTATGCATTGCAATATGAGCGATATCCTTTTTTATCATCTTTACAAGAAGCTTTGCTGGATAGTTTGAATACTCGAGTGAAGTAAGTTTTCCAAAAATGAGTGGATGGTGTGTAATAATGAGGGAGCCTTCAGGGAGACTCTCTACAAGCTCTTCATCAATATCGATACAAAGATAGATCTCTTTAATCTTTTTTTCTAAATTTCCTACTTGTAATCCAGAGTTATCCCATTTCTCTTGCAACTCGAAAGGACTTATCTCATCTAGGATCTTTAAAATATCTTTAAGCTTCAAGGAGGCTCTCCCTATATTTCTCCGCACACCCTTTTGCAAGTTCTCGCACTTTTAAAATAAAGTTTTGCCGCTCTGTCACACTAATAGCTTTTCTTGCATCGAGTGTATTGAAAATATGGCTTGCTAATAAGCAGTAATCATATGCTGGCAATGGAAGGTTCTCTTCTAGTGCTCGCTTACACTCCTCTCTTGCATCCTCAAACCACTTAAAAAGCATCTTTGTATCTGCTACTTCAAAGTTGTATCTGCTATATTCAAATTCCCCTCGCTTATGCACATCTGCATAGGTAATAACTTGATCACCATTTTTACTCCAGACAATATCAAAAACGCTCTCTACGCCTTGCAGATACATAGCAAGACGCTCTGTACCATAAGTGATCTCCACAGCTACGGGCTCGCACTCAAAACCACCCACTTGCTGAAAATAGGTAAATTGTGTCACCTCCATACCATCAAGCCACACTTCCCAACCTAGCCCCCATGCTCCAAGAGTAGGGCTCTCCCAGTTATCTTCGACAAAGCGAATATCATGCTTTTGCCACTCTAACCCCAAAGCTTCTAGGCTTTTGAGATAAAGCTCTTGGATATTGGCGGGACTTGGCTTGATGAGGACTTGAAACTGATAGTATGCGCCAAGTCTATTTGGGTTTTCTCCATAGCGGCCATCTGTAGGACGTCTGGAAGGCGCTACATAAGCTGTTGCCCAAGGTTTTGGATCGAGGGATTTTAAAAACGTAGCTGGATGAAATGTCCCAGCACCACTTGGAATATCGTATGGCTGCATAATAACGCAGCCCTGCTGCGCCCAAAAATTTTGTAATTTAAGAAGTAGTTCACTAAATGTAATCATGAAAGCCCCAATTCTTTTTCAATTTTTGCTTGATCAAACCCGCAGATCCACCTGCTTCCCACAAGAACCACAGGAACGCCTCTACATCCATGACGCATACAGTCTTGCGCAGCTTTTTGATCTTTACTGATATCTATCTCTTTAAATTTTATCTGGTTTTTGCGAAAGAACTGCTTTGCCCGTGTACACCAGACACATCCTGGACTTGTAAAGAGTACTACGCGTTTTTGCTTCTTCTCACTCATAGATCCTCCTTTGTAGCACAGATTAAATCTCCAATATTTTTACCAATACGATTTGCTACAACACTGCATTTTACTTTAAAAAGAAAATAGACTCTGCTATCTTGGTAGCTCTCCATACACTCAAAATTCCCCATTCCCTTTGCAAGAATGAGATCTGCACCATCAAAAAGAGCTTTTGCTTGCTCATTTGCACGCTCATACAAAAACCCTGGCGTATCAACCCCACTATCTACCACTTCACATACGCGATCAAGCCCTACCATTTTTGCTTCTTGTAGTGTTACATCATTGATAATAGGCCTACCGCGTACAAAGTAGTAAATCTTAATATCTAGCACCTTTTTAATCTCTTCAATGAGAATCTTATCAAAAAGATGCTCACCCACATTATCTCCGATAATAAGGAGCTTTTGAGCCTTTTGCAGTTTTTGGATAAATTCGCTCTTCCTATCAATGGCAAAAGGAGCTTCAAATATCTTTGCAATCTCTTCTTGGATATCAAACATCACTTCTGTAGCAAAGTCGATCACATTTCCAGCAACACTAGCACGGAGTGCTGCATCAAGCCTTTGAGGGCTTTGTGCGATTTTTTCCTGCACAAAAGGAACATACTCCTGTGCTTTTTGGATAGACTCTAGCTTTTTTTGACTATAGAGATCCTCTTTGCCTACTACTTTACTGATAGCTGGATAGAGAATAGCTGCTGCTTCTGGTGGAGTCTGCTTTGGCGTGATTGAAGCTAATATCCCAGCACTTTTTTGCATAATAGCATCAGCGCACTCCTCATCACACTCCAAAGCCTTGCTCACACGCAGCGCCTGGTTGTAAAGACATACAAAACAATCAGGCTTGAGTAGCATCTATTATCACTTCCACTTCACTTGAATCTGCTTCCACCTTTTTTGCTTTGCTGAGGCGATCTTCTTGGAGTTTTGCTCGTAACTCCTCATCATCAATTGCTAAAATCTGCATTGCCAAATAAGCTGCATTGACTGCTCCTGCTTTTCCAACTGCAACAGTGGCCACCGGCATTCCCGCTGGCATCTGTACAGTGGAAAGCAGGGCATCCATACCATCCATAAACCCACCCTTCATAGGTACTCCTATGACAGGCTTGACAGTGAGACTTGCCACTACTCCTGCTAAATGTGCGGCCATACCAGCAGCACAGATGAAGACCTTTGCGCCCTTCTTTTCAGCTTCACTCACATAACTTTTCGTTCTATGAGGACTTCTATGGGCACTAGAGATAATGAGCTCATATGGTACACCAAATTTATCAAGAACCTTTGCGCACTCTTGCATCACCTCATAATCGCTCTTACTCCCCATAATGATAGAGATAAATCGCATTCTCACTCCTTTGTATCACAATTGCAACAATAAAATTAATGTGCAATTATATTGTAATTCTATTAAGAGACTACTAAGAAAACTGTATCAATACTATCTTCATCTACTCTTTTAGAAAGCTCAGTCTACTTTATCAGCTATCTTCTTTCTTAAAAAAGTGTATGGAGGCAGTTGACAAGGAAGTTTTACAGGATTGATATTGCCACTATGAATGCACTCATACTCTTTATTGGCCTCAATTTTATTGAGTTTCAACCACCATCTCCCATCTTTTTCATAAACTGCACCTACCTCATTAGAGCAAGCAGAAAGTTCTGTACCATCCGGTACAACAATCTCTAACTCATCTCCTTTACAGATCTTATCTTTTGTCAAAAAGTGCATTCCATCTTCAAGCACTTCTGCTTTTACCTGGTGGGTTCCTTCACTAATGGAAGAATCCAACTTTTGCGTGCCACTCTTCTCATAAGGGCGACTTACCAAATATCCATCTGTAAAACCACGATGCTTTGTGGTATGGAGCTCTGCTTGGTATCTGCTTGGCTCGAATTCCCCTTTATAGTAATCATCAATCGCCATGCGGTATGCTTTTGTGGTAATTGCTGCGTAGTAGTCACTCTTTGTTCGCCCCTCAATCTTGAGGCTATCAACTACCCCACTATCCAAAATCTCTTTGATATGGCTTGCAAGATTAAGATCTTTTGCATTCATTATATATGTGCCTTCACCCTCAACCTCTTCTAGTTTAAAAAGGGTTCCAGTTTCAGGATTTTCTGCATAGAGGGTGTACTCAAAGCGGCAATCATTAGCACAACTTCCTCTATTTGGCACCCTCCCACTTTGCACTGAACTTATAAGACATCTTCCACTATACGCAAAGCACATACTTCCATGCACAAAGATTTCAAGCTCTAAATCGGGGAGTCTCTTTTTAATCTCTTCTAAATCCTTTAGCCCAATTTCACGTGCTGCAATTATGCGTCGTACTCCCAAATCGTAATAAACTTCGGCATCAAGATAGTTCATCACATTGGCTTGGGTAGAAAGATGCAAAGGAATATGCGGCGCAATATCTTTGCATAGCTTAATCACACCCGGTGTACTTACAATAAAAGCATCTGGCTCCATTGCCGCCATCGATTCAATATGTTTGGCAAAGAGCTTTATTTGAGAATTAAATGGAAAACCATTGATTGTTACATAGACCTTTTTACCTAAGCTATGGGCATACTCGATTCCCTCTTTGAAACTCTCCATGTCAAACTCTTTGCCACTGCGAATGCGCAAGCTGTAGTGGCTCACACCACCATAGACTGCATCTGCCCCATATGCAAAAGCAATTTTTAACTTTTTAAGATTGCCTGCAGGACTTAGAAGCTCTACCCTTTTCAATCTATTTCCCTCTTTTTTCTAAAATATTGATTAAGTGTTCATACCCTGTCATCTTTGCATAGTCTCTTGCACTCTTTTCAAATGTATCAAGCACCTCCGTATCTACGTTGCACTCTTCAACCAAATAGCGCGTTATCGCTTCATCTCCATAGGCCATTGCAGCCATGAGAGGCGTAAAGCCAGATTTACGCTTGGTAGTATTTGGATCGATGCCAGATTCTACCAAAAACTTCACAATATCAAGGCGTCCCTTTTTTATCGCATCATCGATGATGCCCACTCCCTCCTCATCAATTTCATAGATATCCGCTCCTTGCTCAACTAAAAAGACAAATATTTCTAAACTCACTTTATTTTTGATTGCACTACGTAGTACTGAATCACCGCTTTCGGTTCTTATAGCGTTAATATCATCAATCTCTTTGCAAGCTTTCTTTACACCTGCTAAAGAGTCTCTTTTTATCTGTTCAAAAATATCCACCACATCCCCCTGTGCTATAATTAATAAGTATTATAGCAAAAGGAGCAGTATGCGCGTAGATCTGCACAATCACACAAAACGCTGCAACCACGCTACAGGCGAGATGGAAGAGTATGTGCAAAGAGCGATTGCAGAGGATATCGATATATATGGATTTAGCGATCATGCACCAATGAATTTTGATCAAAAATATCGCATGAGTTTGGAAGAAACAGATGCGTATGAAAAAGATGTGAAAGAACTGAAAGAAAAATATAAAAATAAAATTGAGATCCTCTTAGGATATGAAGTAGATTTTTTGCCAGGACTTATAGAAGATCGCATTGTACAAGCAGATGTAGATTACTTAATAGGCTCAGTCCACTTTTTACCAAAAAGCCGTAAACATGACGAGATCCTCATCCATCAAGATCTTTGGGGATTTGATAATCCAGAATTTATCGGAGAGTATAAGAATAAAGATATCAATACCATTTGGGAAGACTATTTCAGCGCAATAGAAGCACTGGCTAAGAGTGGACTTTTTCAGATTGTTGGACATCTAGACTTAATCAAAGTATTCAACTTCAAACCAAAAAAAGATGTGCGTCTCATCGCCAAAAATGCTTTGAAAGCTATCAAAGAGAACAATCTTGTATTGGAAATTAGCAGTGCTGGTTTGCGTAAACCTGTAGGAGAGCCCTATCCAAGCAAGGAGCTTTTAGAAGAAGCTTTTACTCTTGATATTCCTATCACATTTGCCTCCGATGCCCATGCACCTGAGCAAGTGGGATACAAGTTAGATGACGTGATGCAAATGGCAAAAGAAGTAGGCTATACAAAATGTGCAGTTTTTAGAAAGAAAGAGAGGGAATTTATAGAATTTTAATATTGGGGCAAAGCCCCAATAATTAGCAAGAGTATGTAGTGATAAATTCGTATGGGTGCGGTCTACCTTCCCAAGGCCAGATAGATGTTTCAAATTTGTAGTGCTGATATGTCTGAATAAACTCTTCAGTCATAACATCACCAACTTTGAATAGATCTTTATTCGCAAGCATATGTTCGATCGCTTCTCTTAATGTATGCGGCATCTGCTGGATACCTTTTTCTCGAATCTCATCCAAAGTAAGCTCAAAGAGATCCATTTCCATAGGATCACCTGGATCGATTTTGTTTTTAATACCATCGATACCAGCAAGTAAAAGTGCAGTAAACGCAAGATATGGGTTACCAGAGCTATCTGGGAATCTAAACTCCGCTCTAACACTCTTTTCACCAGCTCCCCAAGGAATACGACAACTTGCACTTCTGTTTTGTGCTGAATATGCAAGGATTGAAGGAGCTTCAAATCCAGGAATGAGGCGCTTATAAGAGTTAGTAGAAGCGTTTGTAAATGCAGCTACCGCTTTTGCATGTTTTAAAACACCACCAATGAAGTATTTGCCAAATTGGCTGAGATTTGCATATCCGTTTGGATCATAAAAGAGGTTTTTGCCATCTTTCCAGATCGAGATATGGGTGTGCATTCCATTTCCGTTATCACCATAGAGTGGTTTTGGCATGAAAGTTGCAGTCTTTCCATTAATATGTGCTACGTTTTTAACCACATATTTTAGTTTTTGTACATTGTCAGCTGCTTCGATGAGTGTCCCAAATTTTACCCCAATTTCACCTTGTCCCTGTGCAACTTCGTGGTGGATAACATAAGTTTCTAATCCTACTTCTTCCATCACTTGACTCATTTCAGCTCTTAAATCCATCATAGAGTCTACTGGAGGAACGGGGAAGTAACCGCCTTTTGTACCAGGTCGGTGACCAATGTTGTATACATCATATTCTGGGCTATCCACGCCTCTATTCCACTCACCTTCGCTTGTATCTACTTCATAGTACTGGCAGTTGATCTCATCTCTGACTTTAACATTGTCAAATACAAAAAACTCATTTTCTGGACCAAAGTAAGCTACATCACCAATACCACTCTCTTGAAGATACTTCAAAGCTTTTTTTGCGATACTTCTTGGACATTTCTCATATGGTTGATTTTTATAGATATCATATACATCACAAATAACTACCAATGTAGGATCTGCAGTAAATGGATCAACAAACTCTGTACCAGCTTCTGGTACCAAAACCATATCAGATTTATTGATTGGCTGCCATGCTGGAAGTGAACTACCATCAAATGGAAGACCATTTTTAAATGTATCTTCATTTACCGCTTTGACATTATAAGTCACATGGTGCCATGTTCCTTTAATATCTGTAAAACGAAAGTCTACAAACTCAATCTCTTCCTCTTTGATAGTGTCGAAGAGTTTTTGTAGTTTAGCCTCATCTACTTGAAACATATACACTCCTTTTTAAATTTGAAAGTCAATATATTATATCTCAATCATTTTTAAATTATTGTATAAAAATTATACAATCCTCCAAATCTCTAGATATTGTTGAAAAAAATCACAAAATATATATCTTACTCTTTTTAAAAGAGTTTCTTCAACATTTTCATCGCTCCTTCTATTCCACCTATTTGTGACAAAAGCTGCTCAGCCAAAGATGGATCTTCACTGGTAGCCTCATCAACAACTACTGGAAGTGCATCAGCAAGAGCCTTTTTGGCGCTCTCTTCAGAGATTCCTAAGTGCTGCGCTAGTTCTTGAACTTTGTCGCTTGAGACAAGCTGCGTCACAGTATCAGCATCAATAGAAACATTCTCTCCACTCCCTATCCAGCTACTTACGATCTCCATTACGCCTCCCTCTTGCGCTTTTACAAGAAGAGAAGAGAGATCAATTCCACCTTCTCCACCCAAAACTCTCTGCAAAGCCTGCGCAATATTGTCTATATCGATACCACTTGTACTCTCATCATCGTTATTTTGTATATATTGTGCACCAATTTTGATAATTTCCATCCAATCCATAATATCTCCTGAGAAGTTTGTATAATACAGTATATCATTAGAGTAAGAAATAATTGTTGCAAAAGGCTTCTTGTGGAACAGATATGGATAATATTAGCTGCTATTTTGCTTGCTAGTGGACTTAATATAATTTTAAAAAAATTTGATCTCCCTACTGCTATTGGCTATATATTAACGGGTATTGTCATTGCTAACATTCTTCATCTCAATGTCCATAATACAGAAATTTTAGAATATGTCTCAGAATTTGGCATTGTGCTTTTAATGTTTACTATTGGTTTGGAATTTAGCTTTCAAGAGTTAAAAATTATGAAAAAAGAGGTATTCCTTTATGGTACACTGCAAGTAGTAATTACTGGTTTTCTCTTTGCACTTTTAGCTTCTCTTCTTTTTTCAATTCCACAAAAATCGGCTATTATTATCGGTTTTGCCTTAGCACTCTCTTCTACATGCTATAGTGCTTAAAATCCTTAACGAAACAGGAGATATTCACGCAAGTTTTGGACGTAAAGCACTAGGGATTTTACTTTTTCAAGATATTGCAGTTATACCACTTCTATTGATGATAGAGATCTTTACAAAAGATGTACCTATTCAGTCTCTTCTCTTGCAAACCCTTTTTAACATGTTTCTCTTTTTCTTTCTTCTCTATTTTTTAGGTCGCTATGTAATAGATAAATTTTTACACTACGCTGTTGCAACAAAAAATCAAGAGATTTTTTTACTTGCCGTCTTTTTTGTGATACTTCTTAGTGCAACTATTGCACATTTCTTTGGGTTTTCCTATTCACTTGGCGCATTTTTCGCTGGAATGCTTCTTGCAGAATCTCACTATAAGTACCAAATAGAAGCAGATCTCTCTCCCTTTCGTGATCTTTTATTAGGAATATTCTTCTTTTCCGTGGGCAATAGTATTAACATTGCAGTAGTTTTTCAAAATATCTTTTTCATTCTCTCCTTAGTAATAGCTGTTATGCTCCTCAAAGCTCTCATTATCTTTTTGATTTTACAGTGTAGCGAGCAAAAACGCACAGCCTTCAAAACTGCTCTTGCTCTTGCACAAATTGGTGAATTTGCTTTAGCCCTCTTCACTTTAGCTGTAGGCAACAATCTTTTAGATCAAAAAAGCATGCAAATTCTCTCTTCAGCTGTTATCATCTCTATGATCTTCACACCCTTTATTCTCAAACACCTCAAAACTTTGGCTGATCATATCTTCAAAGAGCCAGTACGGGAGCTCAAACTCTCTTCAACTGGCTTTAAAAACCACATCATTGTATGCGGATATGGTCCACTGGGTCGCGATATATGTAAAGATCTTAAAACAAGAGGATTTGAGTATGTAGTCATAGAGCATGATTTACGACTCTATGAAGAGGCGGTTGCAAACAATGAGCCAGCTTTTTTTGGTAATGCTGCACAAAGAGTAGTTTTAGAAAGCCTTGATCTTAAATATTCCTGCGCCGTTGTCATAACATTTCACAATCTTGAAAAGATCCGCCTCGTTACGCAGTCCGTTCTCGATCTTGCACCTCATGCACATGTGGTTGCTCGTGTAAGAGATGAAAAAGAGGCAAAAGTACTTGAAGATCTTAATATCAAAAGCCTTGTTGTTACCACACAAACACTATCAAAAGAGATGATCCAGCAGCTTTTTTACTGTCAGCTTTAGCATAAACATATAATTTTACTTTTTTACAATCAATATAACAGAGAGTTTAATAGGTAAGCTTTTACAATACTTCACCTATTGGCACACTTGATAGCGGGTAATCTTTTGCAAATAGATATGGTTAGGGCAGTTTTCACCCTCTTTGCCCGATCCAAAATCGCTCACACAAGATTTTCCCACAACGAGATAGTCGTTTTTGATATCAAACAAATTTTCATCAAAAATCTGGCTATTATCATCATTTCCATGGAGGTGGATACTATTCCAGTCGATATTCACACTATCTCCGGTAGCATGGACTCTGTCTTCATATCCACTGTTTTTAGTAATTTGTGTATAGTCAAAATGTCCAGAGCAATCGATTTTGAGAGTGATTTGCTGCTTTATTGTCATCGAACCTGCATGCAAAATCGATTCATTAGTCTGAAAGATATAGCCTCGAAGATCTTGAGAATCTTTTACTTCAAGCATCTCTTTATCACCCAAGGTATCCATACTTGAGCTGCTAGAGCTGCTTTGAGCATTCATATCTTCAAATGTAACATTGATACCATCAATAAGGGCTCGAATGCCATCTATTTTCTTATAGACAAAAGTTCCTTGTGCACTCACGCCATCAAGCTTGTAAATCTGTGTGATTTTATCTTGATTGGCATACAAAACCCAATCAAATTTTGTCTGACCATCCTTATCGAAATCACCGATATAGATCATATTCCAAGCATTGGAACCAATATGCGGATCTACATCCACAGATTTCCAACCAAAAACGTTATTTACACTTGGTGCATTACCTTGGAGCTGAAAGACTTTACCATCATTGAGCACAAAAACCCAATCAAAAGCGTTTGAAACTCCTGCAAAATCGTATGGCGTAAAGGTACCAGACTTCACAAAGGATTTAGAGAGTAAAAATGTGCGTACATCTGCAAATGAGATACTCAACAAAAGAGCGGGGATTAATAAGAATTTATGCATATAAAGCCTTTTAAAGTAACGGGGCCAGAAGAGAATAAGAGGAGTTTCTTACAATCTTCAACTTTGCAAAAGCTTACCTTCATAAAGTATATCTTCTGTTTTATAATATGCTACTTAAAAGAGTAACTCCTCTTTTTGCTCTTCTACTTCTACATCTTCATGTGAAGGTCTAGAAATATCAGTATAGTAGATTATCTTACCATTATATCGCATCTTTTTTACACCCTGTGGAATATCAAATCTCTTTTTAAGCTCAGGATGTAGTTGATAGATCCTCTCAATAAAAGCTCCCACAACAGGTGCAGAAGCACGACCACCCGATTCTCTCTTTTTCAAAGGAGTGTTATCATCTTGACCAAACCATGTTATTACTTCGATATCTGGGGTAAAACCACAAAACCAAGCATCTATATATCTGTTGGTTGTCCCCGTTTTACCTGCAACTTCTATGCCTGGTACTTTCGCCCGCCTTCCAGTTCCACGATTGACCACATCACGCAATATATCTATCATCAAAAAGGTCTGCTGAGGAGAGACTAACTCTTTTTTCATAAGTGTCGATTGATAAATGCTCTCGCCCTTTGCATCAGTAATTGAATAGACAAGACGTGGTTCTATCTGCACTCCATAATTAGGAAACATAGAGTAAAATTTAGCAAGCTCTAAAGGTGAAAGAACAATACTCCCCAAGGAGAGGGAGAGATCTCGAGGGAGGTTTTGAAAACCAAACTTTTGCAGCTCTTTATACATTCGTCCAAGTCCAATATCTTCTACTAAATTTATTGTTGCAAGATTGCGAGAATGAATGAGAGCATCTTTGAGTGTAATTGTCCCTTCAAAATTCTTTTCATAATTTTTTGGTTGCCAAATTTTTGTCTCATTCCCCTCTTTAAACTCATAGGTTCGTGCTACATCTGGAATTTTATCTACCTGGGAATAGCCAAGATTGAGCGCTATTTGATAGATAAATGGCTTAAATGCACTTCCGGGCTGCCGTTTGGCTTGTGTTGCGCGATTAAAAGCGCTTGTAGCATAATCAACTCCCCCTATAAGAGCTAAAACTTCACCGCTTCTGGGACGCAAAACCACCATTGCACCATTGAGTTTAGAGTAGTTATAGTCCTTGCCACGAGCAAGGATCTTTTTATAACCCCTTTTAAGTTCTTCTTTGGCAATTTGCTGCATAGTAAGATCAATTGTGGTATAGATTTTATATCCACCACTACGAAAATTTGGCATTTTTTTACCAAAACGGCGCAGAATCTCATCTACAACATAAGGAGCTCTATTTTGTGAGAGTGTATCATCATAAACTTTTGGTTGCTCTGCTATTGCTTGCGTAAACATCCTCTTATCTATCCAACCAAGCTCGTACATACGATTAATAACCCTGTCTGCCCGCCTAATAGACTCTTCATAGTTTTTTGTAGGATCGTAGTAGCTTGGTGCACGGGGCAGTCCCACGAGCATTGCTATCTCTTTGAGAGAGAGATTTTGTAACGGTGTATGAAAATATCCTAAAGCTGCTGTTTTTATACCATAATACCCATGTCCAAAATAGACCTGATTGAAATAGCGCTCTAAAATCTCCTCTTTTGTTAGCTTTGTCTCAATATAGATGGCAATAAGCATTTCAGTAAGTTTACGCTTTATCTTTTTTTCTCGGGAGAGTACCATAGTTTTCACAAGCTGTTGCGTTATGGTACTTGCGCCCTCTACAAATTTCCTTGCTTTAATATCTTTTATAATAGCACGTACTATTGCATCGGGATTGATGCCGTGATGCTCAAAAAATTTTGTATCTTCTATCGCTAAAAGCGCTTCAATCGCTCGTGCTGGAATATCTTCATATTTAACATACTCCCTGTTTTGCCCATCAAAAATATTTGCTATGAGATCTCCATTGCGATCATAAATTTTCGTTGTGAGTTTTGGTTGATACTCAATAATCTGCTTTGCTTTTGGAATAGCTTCATTATAAAGCCCTCCTAAATAAAAAACTGCATAGATTATTACACCTATAAAAATAACAAATAGAAGGCCAAAAAATGCTTTTACAATCTTCATTGGCGAAACTCTCTTTGAGAAAAATCTGAAGCAATCAAAATCTTCGTATATTCACTTTTTGGTTCTGTCAAAATCTCTTGTGTCAAACCGCTCTCCACAATTTTACCATCTTTGATAACCGCCATCTCTCTACAGAGTTTCGCTGCACTCGCAATTTCATGGGTAACAAACAAAATCAAAAAACCTAGCTCCTTTTGCAGCTGTAAAAAAAGATTGAGTACACTCTCTTTGAGATGAGGATCAAGTGCTGTGGTTGGTTCATCAAGAAGCAAAAGTTTTGGCTTTTTTGCAAGTGCCATCGCAATGACTACCCTTTGCAACTGCCCTCCACTAAGCTGTGGCGGATAGCGATCTAGAAAAATTTCATCGAGCCCTACAAGTTGCAGCAGCTTTGCAGCATCATCAACTGGTACAAAAAACTGATTTTTAATTTTTGTAAGAGGGCTAAGAGATGTAAAAGGGTTTTGTGGTACTAGTGATACAGTCTCTCCTCTTTGCAGTGTATACTTCCAGGTATAATCAAGAGAGTACTTTAAATTTGAAGGGAGCAGTCCCAAAAGGGCTTTGAGTGTGAGACTTTTACCGCTTCCACTCTGTCCAACAAGTGCTAAAGAGCTTTGTAGAGAAAAAGAGATATCTACGAGCGTTTTATGCTTTTTTGTATCAAAAATTTGCAACCTCTTACAGACAAACATCACGGGATAACTCCAAAACTCTTTGCAGATCTTCTATACTCTCGCCAAGCCGAGCAATGATACGCAAAAGTGGCTGCTTTACCGTTGGTGGCCTGATTGCACCAACTATGTAGCCCTGCTTTAAAAGCTCTTCTTGCTTTTGCAGCACATCTTTGCAAGGAATATCGATAATAAGTGAACCTGCATCATATCCAAAACTTTTTATAATCTCTTGTCTTTTTTGGATCTGCTCTTTATAAAACGTAAGATTTCTCTGTATCTCTTGCATCCCTTCATGCGCAAGCGCCACATCCATAAGTGAAAGAGCCGTTGTGTAGATAATACTTTTAGCCCTATTTTCTAAAAAACTTATAATCTCTTTGCTCGCTAAGATATAGGCTCCATAGCTTCCAAGGGCTTTGCCAAGTGTCCCCATCTTTATATGATTAGGGTGGGGAGTTATGTTAAAAAGATCAAAAACTCCTTGCAATTCCTCCCCCACTACACCTACACTATGAGCTTCATCTACAATAAGGAGTGCATCTCCTACTACATCAAATATCTCTCTATTGAGCAGATCGCCACTCATAGAATAGATCCCCTCTACCGCTACAATTGTGCGCTTTGCACTGCTTTGGAGTTTTTTTGCAAGATCTTTGGGATCATTATGGCGAAAAAACGCTACATTTTCTACAAGTCTTGCAGCGAGTACTCCACTAGCATGAAACTCCTCATCCATTATGAGGCGATCCCCTTTGCGCACCAACGCCTCAATGAGAGCGACATTTGCCAAAAAACCACTCCCAACAACGATACCTGCTTCAAAACCATTGAGCTTGCACAAAAGATCTTCAAACTCTTTATGTAAAGGAGTGTACCCATTAATAAGCTGCGAAGCTTTAGCGCTATTAGCCGGATATGCTCGTACACGCTTATAGGCAGCATCTAAGAGCTCTTTTTTCTGCGCTAGTCCCAAATAATCATTAGAAGCAAAATCTTTGAGTTCAGTAGAAAAGATTCGTCTTTGGCGAAAACGTCCACTACGGCGCAAAGCTTTTAGTTCTTTATCATAATACATCGATTGCCTCAAAAAGTTTTTGCAAACCAGCTTTTTTATTCTTTTGGTAGAGTTTAGCAAAAGTTTTAAGAGCAGGGAGATAAAATCCAATAAATTGCAACACATTACGGGGCTTATTTGTAACTTGTGAACGCTCAAAATCGATAATTTTTACGCCATTGAGAGTGAAAATAAAATGGTAGTATCTTCCAAGCTCTCTATGGTTAATATGCGCCAAATCCAAAAGATAACTTGCATAAAGAGCCTCTTTGAGAGCTGCTTTTTTATCCCTTTTTAAAGCCTCTTTTAAAGAGATTCCATCAATATACTCCATAATCACATACGCTTCACCCGCTTCATAAAGCCTTGGTACAACTGAAAGATATTGGAGCTTTTGCAATATAAAAGCTTCGTGCTTAATAGTGTTTGGCTTACCAAATCGATGCTTTTTAAGAACTGCTTTTTTTCCAAAATAGTCTATGAGAAAAATCTCTCCCCTATTTCCCTCAAATATCTTTTGCAATTTCAGCTAACCTCTCTACCTGTAATCCCATTGCTGTAGACTCACGTCCTTTTACACTTTTAATGTACTTTTTGCAAAAACCCTCTACCATACAGGCACCCGCTTTGCCTCTCCACTCACCGCTTTTGAGATAGTTTTCGAGATCTTCTTCATCAAAAGGAGCAAAAAGATAACTTGTTATATCAAGATCTTCTATCTCTTTTTCTTTGTCTTTATAGATCATACAGGTAATAATGTCCACTCTATTGCCACTCTGTTTTTGCAAAATTGCCCTTGCTTCAGCTTCATTTTTCGCTTTTCGCAAAATCTCATTATTCGCTGTTACCACAGTATCTGCAACAACGATAGGGATCTCTAATCCATAATTCTGTATAGCTTTTTGCAATTTACCCTGGGCAACTGCACAGACAAACTCTTTGGGATCACTGTATTGCTTTAAGAGAGAATCTTCATCAAACTCTACAGGGCTTTGAATAAATTCAATACCAGCATCTCTTAATAACTTTGCTCGCGTCTCACTTCCACTTGCAAGGCGTATCATCCTATTTTTTTATCTCCACACTCACCTTTGATGCAACTGCCACCAGGCTTATGGCGAAGATCTGGAATATTGAGCACTCCTCGTAAAATTGTCTCAACTGTAGCGTTTTGTGTACCAAAAACCTCTTTGAGGTATTCATGCGCTTTCATAGGATCTACATGATCGCCACAAGTAAAGACATCTACTGCAGCAAAGCCGTACTCTGGCCAGGTATGGATCGTAAGATGTGATTCACTAATAACCACTACCCCACTTACACCATATGGCTCAAACCTATGAAAAGACTTTCCAATTACTGTAGCACCTGCAATCTCTGCAGCTTTTACAAGCGCATTTTCAACTTTTTGCACATCATTTATCGCATTCTCATCGCATCGATAATATTCAGCAAGAAGATGCTTTCCCAGTGACTTCATTTCAATCCTTTCAAAATCCCCGTAAAACAAGGCCAAAATATATAGCAGCCAAACCCAAAAAGATATTGAGTGGAAGCATATACGTAGCAATCGGTTTTAAAAACTTCTTCGCCATCAGATAGTTACTTGCCAAATAGTAGCTTTGTGCACGAAAGCGAAGATAGACCATACCAGCATAGTTAAGCGCCATAATAAGCCAAATCGCCTCTTTTACATGCACTATCATACTCAAATCTGTATGTCCTCTAAATCCAAACATATGAGCCAGATAGAGTCCAGTACCAAGTAAGATAAAAATAAATGGTAAGACAAGTGCAAATAGTCTTCCTGTCATCTCAAGAGTCCTAGCAAGCCTTATTCCATCATCTTGAATATTTTGCAGGGCAGGATGCACTGCAAAACGCACTGCTATCATTCCACCTATCCAAATAATTGCACTGAGCACATGGAAAAAAATTGTATATAAAAGCATTACGCCTCCTTCAAATGCTCTTTGGCATACGCAAGCGCTGCTTCTTTTGCTTCTGCTACTTTAGAAGGATCTTTTCCGCCAGCTTGAGCAAAATCGGGACGTCCTCCGCCACCGCCTCCAACAATAGGAGCTACCGCTTTGACCCACTCTCCAGCTTTAAGTCCTATACCTTTTGCTCCAGCAGCAATTAAGACTTTATTTCCTTTTTTTTGAAAAAGCATCACTGCAATTTTTTCATGTGCATTTTTTAGATCATCGATAATTTTTTTGATATCGCCTCCATCAATTTCATCAATAACGACTTTGACTCCATTTATCTCTTGGGTTTTAAGCTCTTTTGCGCTCACTTTGGTTGCATTTTTTAGCTCTTCTTTGAGTGTTTTCATCTCCTCTTTGAGCTTTTTAATTCCAATTACAACATCTTTGTTTTTTACCTCTTCGCTAGCAAGACTAAGCTCTTCTCTCCATGATTTTGCAAGATTTACAGCACTCATGCCACAAACCGCTTCAATTCTTCGTACACCGCTACTCACACCGGACTCTTTTGTAATAAAAAATGAGCCAATCTCAGCAGAGTTTTTCACATGGGTTCCACCACATAGCTCCACACTTACATCGCCAAACTCAACTACTCTTACAACATCGCCATATTTTTCGCCAAAAAGCGCCATCGCTCCTTTTTCTTTAGCCCTTTCAATCGGCATCTCTTCTACTTTTGCCTCAATCCCTTGGGCAATCACTTCGTTGACAAAGTTTTCCACTCTTTGGATCTCATCAGCACTTAATGGTTTTGGATGAGAGAAGTCAAACCGAAGTCTGTTTGCCTCTACTAAACTTCCCTGCTGGGTCACATGCTCACCCAAAATTCTTCTCAGCGCAGAATGCAGAATATGGGTAGCTGAGTGGTGTTTGGCAATTTCGCGCCTGCTTTTATCCACAATCGCCTCTACTGCTTCATCTTTTTTCACTTCCTTCACAGCTTCTACGAGGCTTAAGTTCAGATCAAAAAACTTCTTCGTATCAAGCACTTTTGCAACTGTTTCACCCTCATAGAGCCGAATCTCGCCTCTATCACCAATCTGTCCGCCACTTTCAGCATAAAATGGAGTCTCTTCTAGTAAAATCCACCCTTTTTGGCCAGGTTGCAAAGCATTACACTTTTTAAAGTTTTCATCTAGCAACCCTGTGATAATGGTATGGGCTTTGAGTTTTTCATATCCTACAAACTCGTTTTTCAGACCCAAAAGCTCTTTGAAATCTCCACTTAAAGCAACGTCACCACTTCCCTTCCATGCTGCTTTAGCGCGCTGCCGCTGCTCTTGCATAAGCACTTCAAAGCGGCTCTTATCAAGCTTTAGTCCCTTTTCTCTTAACATATCTTCAGTTAAATCGAGCGGGAACCCATAAGTATCGTAGAGTTTAAATGCCACATCACCGCTAAAGGTCTCTTTTGTTTTAGATAACTCCTCTTCAAAAAGTTTCATTCCTGCTTCTATTGTTTGATAGAAGCGCTCCTCTTCTGCTCGTATCTGCTCTTGAACAGTTGGCAATTTTTGCGGAAGATAGTCATAGTGCTTGCCCATGAGATCAGCTACATTGGAAGCGAGTTTATACATAAATGGCTCTTTAAGTCCCAACAAATAACCGTGGCGCACCCCTCTTCGCAAAATTCTTCTGAGAACATATCCACGCCCCTCATTGCTAAACATCACTCCTTGCGCGAGCAAAAAGGTAACAGCTCTGATATGATCGGCGATGACACGAAAGCTTGCACCCTCTTTATAGATATATTTTTTATTTGCCAGTTCGCTAATAGCATTGATAATTGGCATAAAGAGTGAGCTATCGTAGTTGCTAAAAACTCCCTCTTTGATTGCCGTAATACGCTCCAATCCCATACCGGTATCGATACTTGGTTTTGGAAGCGGCAGAAGCTCGCCAGCTTCATTTCTCTCATACTGCATAAAAACAAGGTTCCATATCTCCAAAAAACGATCCCCTTCACCGCCAAGATAGTCTTCTGGACCATTAAAATGCTCTTCGCCTTGATCATAAAAGATTTCGCTACATGGTCCACATGGACCTGTATCGCCCATCTGCCAAAAATTATCTTTGTCTCCAAAGCGTTTGATGCGATCTTTTTTTACAAACTTCTGCCATATTTTTTCAGCTTCATCATCGCTTTCATGCACTGTTACCCAAAGTTTTTCAACCGGAAGCTCTAAAACTTCTGTCACAAACTCCCAGGCATAGGCAATGGCCTCCTCTTTAAAATAGTCTCCAAAACTAAAGTTTCCAAGCATCTCGAAAAAGGTATGGTGCCTTGCGGTATAGCCCACATTTTCAAGATCGTTGTGTTTTCCGCCTGCTCTGATACAGGTTTGGCAGCTCGTCGCTCTTGGAACTTCGGCTGGTATCTCACCAGTAAAGATCTTTTTAAATGGCACCATCCCAGCATTGGTAAAAAGCAGGGTTGGATCTTCTGGCACCAACGGGGCACTTGGATAGATAGTATGATTTTTGCTTGCAAAATAGTCTAAAAACGCTTTTCGTATATCCATAGAAATCCTCTATAGTAGTTTAACCGATATTTTATCAAAATTATTGTTCGTTTTTTGGAGTGAGATAACCCTCGTTGATGAGTTCAATAACTATATTGCGAAAGATAGGCGCTGCGGTTTGGGAAGCAAAATGTTTTGTCTTTGGCTCAAATACAGTGACACCAATCGTATAACGATGTTTTGCATCATTTGCAAAACCGAAAAATGAGGTGATATATGCATTTTGGTATCTTCCTCCCCGTGATATATGCGCGGTACCAGTTTTACCACCGATTTCTAATCCATCAATTTTGGCTACTGTCCCTGTACCTTTTTCGACTACTTTTTGTAAGATATTGTGCATAGTAGCCACTGTTTTACTCGAAAGAATTTTACGTTTTTTACTCTTTTTCAAAAATATTCTTTTACCATTTTCTAAAGTTATAAATGTAGCTATTCTTGGAGTTACCTTGTATCCATCATTATTAAAAAGATTATAAGCACTGAGTAACTGCATAAATGTCACTGTCATCCCATATCCATAGCCTACAGTCGCTTTGTAAATTTCACTTTTAAGTTTATAGGGAGGTAGTAATTTGCCACTCTTTTCATAAGGAAGATCGACTCCTGTGGGCTTACCAAATCCCAACATTTTTAAACCCTGAGAAAATTGCAGATAACTCAATCTCTGTGCCAGTTGGGCAATACCAATATTGCTTGAATGCACAATGACATTTTCAGCACTCAACCAATCAAACTTATGCTCATCTGTAATATATTTTCTCCCCAGTTTCATACGTCCATTGTAACCTCTTACTACTTCAAGTGACGAAACGAGGCCATGCTCTAAAAGAAGTGAAAAAGTCATAGGCTTCATAACAGAACCCGGCTCGAACGGATATTCGGTAAATTTTGGATTGAGTGAAGGGAGATCTCTTTTTTGTATATTTTTTGGATCGTAGCGATTAGAACTTGCTATAGCTAAAATTTTACCTGAATTTGACTCCATTACTGCAGCTATTATCTCTTTAGCTTCTAGATCTGCCTTTTGTGTATCAAGTATATTTTCTATATTTTTTTGCAAAAGCATATTGACATTGAGATGAAGATTGTATCCATCAAGACGTTTTTTTATAAAAGCTTCTTTATTGAGTATAATATTATTGCCTATATCTCGTTTACCTCGAATCACTCCATCTTGCTTGGGAGATATTTTATTCTCATAATACTTCTCTAACCCCTTGATACCTTTGATTTTTGTATATCCAGAATCTTCATATTTACTTACATATCCTATAGCAGGAGTTAGAGTATCTCCATAGGGAAAATTGCGTGTCTCTCCACTCTCTAATATGGTCAGTCCCTGCTTTATAACTCTTTGCCCAACCTTATATGGTATAAAAATATCTAATGCATTGAGTTTGCGAGAGAGTATTTTGAGCTGATATGCAGTTTTGGTATCAATTGTGTATGAAAGAACTACATACCCCTTTTTTTTCTGCAGTTTTTGCCTAACTTCTTGTGGAGGGATTTTGCTATAAATACTAAAAAGGCGTACAAAAAGCTCTTTTTTTTGAGGATCGATACATCTTGTATTGACTGCCACTTTATAGAGCTTATTAGAGTATGCTACTTGATAGCCTTCCGCACTTATAATCGATCCTCTTAAAGCTCTATTTTTCTCTTCTATGTACAGGCGCGGCAGCTTTCTTTTTTCAACTATAATTTTAAAAACAACGCCTAAAAAAATGAGAATCCCCAAAAAAAAGAGAGAAAAGATAGCGATAATTTTATAGAATTTTGTTGGAATCTGCATATATTGTTTCTTAACATTGTTTTGGGCTAAATATGGTTAAAATAATACTCCTAGTGCAATAAATATTGACTTAAAAGAGAATTATGCAAAAATCGATTTTTCTTATCGCAACAGCTATCATTACAGTAAGTATCTTCACATCTTATTCACTTACAGTCTATACAACACTCTATTTTGGATATGACCAATACCATTTTTTTATTCGCCAAGCACTTTTTGGCTTTGCAGCAATTGGAGTTATGTGGTTTATTGCAAATTTACATCCAAAATATGCAAAAGCTCTGGGACTAGGACTTTTTATAATCTTTTTTTTACTCATGTTTTTGATGAACTTTCTCCCTCAATCTTTAGTCACAGCAGTTGGCGGAGCAAAGAGATGGATTAAGTTTCCTTTTTTCTCTTTAGCTCCCGTAGAGTTTTTCAAAGTAGGATTTGTTTTCTTTTTAGCATGGAGCTTTTCAAGAAAATTTGAAAAAAACTCTCCAAAAAAGTTTCTGCATGAATTAATTCTCGTCATTCCTTATCTCACTGTTTTTCTCCTGGCAGCCGTCTCTATTGCCATTTTTCAAAATGATATAGGACAGGTCATCGTACTTGGGCTTACCTTTGTAATTCTGTTTTTTTTCGCTGGAAGGAGTTTCAAGCTTTTTATACTTTTATTGGGAATTGCTTTTGCTGTTTTTATTCTCTTTATAAATATTTCTGCACACCGTATCGCAAGAATAAAAATGTGGTGGGCAAGTGCTCAAAAGTATATACTCTCTTTTATGCCAGACTGGATAGCACAAGAGCTAAAACTTGATAATGTCAAAGAGTCTTATCAGATCATAAACTCCCTTCACGCTATTCATAATGGTGGATTTTTAGGACAAGGCATAGGTAATGGGGAACTTAAACTCGGTTTTTTGAGTGAAGTGCATACCGACTTTGTACTCTCTGGACTTACTGAAGAGATCGGATTTGTAGGTATTGCGCTATTGATGGTACTCTATATTCTTTTGCTCCATAAACTCTTCAAACTTGCAAACCAAACGCAAGATAAAATTACGTATCTTTTTAGTGTGGGAGTTGCTATGCTCATAGGATTTTCTCTGCTTATAAACGCCTACGGTATAAGTAGTCTTTTACCTGTCAAAGGAATCGCAGTTCCTATGCTCAGCTACGGAGGAAGTTCCATGATTGCCAATGGTGTAGCACTTGGTATGGTACTGCTTTTAAGCAGGAGAGAAAAGGTATGAATATTCTTCTTACAGGGGGAGGTACTGGTGGTCATCTTGCTATTGCAAAAAGTCTCAATAGCGCATTTGTCAAACAAGGAGTTAAAACCTTCTATATCGGATCTACCTATGGGCAAGATAGAGAATGGTTTGAGAGTGATAAGAGTTTTTCGCAAAAATGGTTTTTCGAGAGCAGAGGTGTAGTCAATCAAAAAGGAGTCAAAAAACTCTCCTCTCTTTGGAATATTTCACGCTTAGCCATCAAATCAAAAGAGATCATTAAAAACTATAATATTGATGCGGTAGTAAGTGTTGGAGGGTACTCTGCTGCTCCTGCAAGTTTTGGTGCACTCCTATCTTCTACACCTCTTTTTATCCATGAGCAAAATGCACGTTTTGGTAAACTCAATACTCTTCTCTCTCCTTTTGCAAAAAGAGTCTTTTGCTCCTTTACACCGCCTTTTGATCCCTATCCTGTTAATCCAGAGTTTTTACACACAAGAAGAGTACGTACAAAATTAAAAACAATCATCTTTTTAGGTGGGAGTCAAGGAGCAAAACAAATAAACGATATTGCTTTGCAAAATGCTCCTCTCCTTGCTTGCAAAAATATATCTATCATACATCAAACAGGGAAGCAAGACTATAAGAGAGTCAAAAATGCTTATGAAAAAATGGGAATAGAAGCAGAAGTTTTTGCTTTTGATAAAAATCTCGCCCATACTATGACAAAAGCCGATTTTGCTGTATCACGGGCAGGCGCAAGCACTCTGTGGGAGCTTTGTGCAAATGCACTTCCTGCTCTTTTTGTCCCCTACCCCTATGCAGCAGGCAATCATCAGTACTACAATGCCAAATATCTTGTAAACAGAGGAGCAGCTTTTCTCTATCCAAACCATAGACTTGAAGAGATTATTGAAGCAGATCTTAGCCCCCTCAGCCAAAAACTCTTCTCACTTGCTCCACTTGAAGGTGCTACTACTATTGTCAAAACAATAGTGCAATCACTAAAAACTACTTAATTACTACTCTGTTTTTCCCAGTTCTTTTTGCTTCATAGAGTGCTTTATCTGCTCTATTGAGCACCTCTTTATATGTCTCATTTGGCTGCTTTTCTGCTCCTCCAAAACTAGCAGTATACTGCAACATCTGTCCACTATTTGGTAATTTGAGATTTTTATGTTCGATAACCTCTCGCAGTCTCTCGCCCACCTTTTGTGCTGCTATTTTATTACCTTCAGGAAGTAACACAACAAACTCTTCACCACCATACCGGTAGGCTTTGGTATTTTTTCTTACATAATTTCTTAAAATCTCTCCTACTTCTTTCAGTACTTCATCGCCAATGAGATGACCATAAGTATCGTTGATTTTTTTGAAGTTATCGATATCAAGTATCAAGAGGCTATATCCCATCTTTATTTTATCAAGCTGTTCCATATCTTTATCAAAACTTCGCCTATTAAGAAGTCCTGTGAGTGCATCGTATTGTGCCTCTTTTTTCTGCTCATTAAATTTGCTCTCTATAAATTCAAGTTTCTGTCTATTTTCTTCAAGAATCTTTTTGAGTTTACGATTCTCTTTTTCAAGATTTAACATCTTTCCTATTAAAGATTCCATCTTTTGAAGATCTTGTCCATTAATCGCATCTATACTCTCTTGGATATATTGATCATGCATACCAATATTGGATGCAAATGCATCTAATGCTTTTTCTGAGCCTTGTGCGATGTTTTTAAGATTATAACTTACCTCTTTTACCTCTTCAAGATCCTCTAATTTTGGCAAATCTTTAAAATATTTTTGATGCAAAACCATGAGATTCTTTTGCGAGAGTACATGCTGCTCACTAATCGCCTTGCACATAACAAAAAACCACTCATCATAATTTATTGGTGTAAGATCGATTCCGCTCTTTGTCATAAATGCCAAAGTCTTTTTTGCAATATCAGCAACTTGCTCTTTCATTCCATCATGTAGTTCTTTTTTAAGTGATACTTGTTTACAATCCATTAATTGCCTTTTTATATCCACAAATTATCTATTAATCTCGTCTTGCCAACAAAGGCAGCCACCAATATTATTGTATTACCAATTTCTACCATATTCAAAGGTTTAAATTCTCGATTTACTATTTCAATATACTCAACTTCTAAAGGTTCTAAAATCTCTTGCATCCTCTTTTTAATAATAGAGCAATCCTCTATCCCTTGTTGAATCATTTTAGCAGCTTTTTTCAAAGATTGCGATAAAAGAAGAGCCTTTTGTCTTTCACTTTCATTTAAATAAAGGTTTCGACTACTAAGGGCTAGCCCATCAGGATCACGCACAATTTCGCACGGTACTATCTCGATATCCCAAAAGAAATCTCTCACCATCTGCTGGATTAAATAGAGCTGTTGGGCATCTTTTTTACCAAAATAGGCTCGTGTAGGAGAAGTAATATGAAAAAGTTTATTGACAATTTGCAATACACCATCAAAGTGTCCTGGTCTAAAATGACCTTCCAAAATATACCCTTTTACTTTTGGTGCTTTGAGCAAAATCTCATCTTCATTATATATAGCATCTTTTTTTGGCAAAAAAAGGACATCTACACCAGCAAGTTCGCAAATTTTTTTGTCAGCCTCAAGGCGTCTAGGATATTGAGTAAAATCTTCTCCAGGTAAAAACTGCGTAGGATTTACAAAAATAGATACAATAGTATGATCATTTTCTTTGATACTTCGCTCAATCAAAGCAAGATGGCCACTATGCAATGCCCCCATTGTAGGTACGAACCCCACGCTTCCTTGCAGTTCCTTTCGCAACTTTTGTAACTCTTGCGGTGTATGGACAACTTTCATTACAAGCCTTTTGATATAATTGCACTGATGAAATTTTACCCTAAACAGGAGAAAATATTGGATAGTTACGAATATGGAGAACTTTTAAAAAAATTAGAGCAAAAGATAGAAAATATCAAAAATATTATCAAACCTGAGATAATAGCAAAACGCATTCAAGAGATAGAAACGTTAGAAAACTCTCCAGATTTTTGGAATGATGCTAAGAGGGCTGGAGAGATCCAAAAAGAGAAAAATAGACTCTCACGTATTTTAGAAAAATACAAAGAGGCAAAAACAGCTGTTGAAGAGAGTAAAGAACTCTTTGAAATGGCAACAGAAGAAAATGATGAAGAGACGCTTGCAATGCTTTTTGAAGAGGCACCTTCACTTGAAGAAAAGGTGAGCAAAATTGAGATAGAGACAATGCTAAGCGGCGAAAATGATGATAAAAACGCAATCGTTACCATCCATCCTGGTGCAGGAGGAACTGAATCACAAGATTGGGCAAGTATCTTGTATCGTATGTATCTGCGCTGGGCTGAGAGACATGGATTTAAAGTCGAAGTACTTGATTACCAAGAGGGGGATGAGGCTGGAATAAAAGATGTAACTTTTATCATCAAAGGTGAAAATGCTTATGGCTACTTAAAAACTGAAAACGGTATTCACCGGCTCGTGCGTATCAGCCCATTTGATTCTAATGCAAGGCGCCATACCTCTTTTGCTTCAGTGATGGTGAGTCCTGAGGTGGATGATGATATTGATATTGTTATCGAAGATAAGGACATCCGTGTGGATACCTACCGTGCAAGTGGTGCTGGAGGGCAGCATGTCAATAAAACAGACTCAGCTATCCGGATTACGCATATCCCTACTGGTATAGTAGTACAATGCCAAAATGATAGAAGTCAGCATAAAAACAGAGCAACTGCTATGAAGATGCTCAAAAGTAGACTCTATGAGTTAGAGCTTGAAAAGAAAAGAGCAGAACAAGAGGGAATTGAAAAGAGTGATATAGGTTGGGGACACCAGATACGCAGTTATGTACTAGCACCATATCAGCAAGTTAAAGACAACCGCAGTGGCAAAGCATACTCCAATGTAGAAGCGATTCTTGATGGAGATATAGATAAGATAATTGAAGATGTTTTAATTGCCGAAGCAGAAAAAGAGAAAGAAAAATAATGCAGCAATATGTTCCATTTTTACTTGTAGTACTTGATGAGATGGGTAATATAGTTGAGTTTCATAATGAAATTGAAGGTCTGGGATATGATGAAGAAGAGGTAATTGGAAAAAATTGGTTTGATACCTTCATAAATCCAAATGATCGGCAAAAAGTTTTTCATGTCTTTTGTGAAATAATTGCAGGTAACGACAAAAATTATGAAACATACAACAACGATATCCTCTGTAAAAATGGAACACATAAATTTATCGATTTTTACAACAAACTCATTACAAAAAATGGGAAAAAATATACTTTTTCTGTGGGATTAGAGCATATCCATTATAATCCTCTTTTACTTAGAGAGCTAGGAGAGTTTATCTTTAAAAACGCAAACTTCCTTCCATAGTGTTCAAAAAACTTCATCAATAAAAGAAATTTTTCTTATCAAAAATGCTATAAAGAGCATAAAAAATCCAAATTCTTCCGCATTCTCAATAGATTAAGATTAATTTTATTTATATTTATATAGGATAGTACTATCAATAAGATAAAAGCATAGCTCTTATTGAATTATTTGAACTAATAATAAATAAAATAAGGAGAAATTATGGCACCATCTGAAATTCTTGGACTTGTATATGCTGCATTGATGGGGACTTCATCATTGATGTGGGTCGGTTTCAACCTTAAAAAGTAGATCTTTAAAATCTACTGGAGGCTTTTGAGCCTCAAATCCTCGAGTCTATATACTTTGCTACATCTTTGTGCAAGTTGTAAGTCGTGTGTCACGAGAAAAAGCGCTGCATCATTATCCTGCACATAGTGAAATAGTACATCCATAACTGCACCAGCAGTCTTTTTATCTAAATTTCCTGTAGGCTCATCCGCAAAGAGAATCTTTGGTCTTTTTGTTAAAACTCTTGCAATACTTACTCTTTGCTGCTCTCCTCCACTAAGCTCAGTAACTCTTTTTTCCAATACTCTCTCAATTCCAAAAGCTTTTATAATCTCTTCATCAATAGGATGATTGACTAGAAGCGAAGAAACTTCAATATTTTCTTTAGCACTAAATCCTTTAAAGAGATAGTGAGACTGAAACACTATACCAATTTTGTAACGTCTGATATGTAAAAGCTGCTTTTGCGTATTCTTTGTGTATATCTCCTGACCAAAAAGCTTTACACTCCCTTTTTTTGGAGCTAAAAGGGTAGAGAGAATATGCAGCAGTGTCGATTTTCCACTACCACTCACTCCTACTACTGCAATACTCTCTTTAGCATGGAGTTTAATATTAACATCATCAAAAAGTGGATAATCAAAGGAGTGGGAGATGTTTGTTGCTTCTAAAAGAGTCATAAATTCCCTTTATTTTTGGGAAAGATAAGTAATTATCTAAAAAAGGCACGAAGGACAAGCAGTTGTCCTTCTAAAAAGCCTTCGGGCTTTTTTGCCTTACTTCACTTACTTCATTTGCGCAGCGACTTCTGCAGCAAAATCCTCTTCTTTTTTCTCGATTCCTTCACCAAGTTCATAGCGGATAAAACCGATGATTTTCGCAGTCCCACCTGCTGCTTTTGCAGCTTCATCGATCACTTGTTTTACGCTTTTTTTATCATCTTTTACAAATTTTTGTCCAAGAAGCGTATTCTCTTCTACAAACTTCTTAATCTTTCCAGGAATGATTTTTTCAATGATGTTGGCAGGTTTACCCTCTTTTTCAAGTTGCGCTGCAGCTATCTCTTTCTCTTTTTCAATCACATCAGCTGGAATTGATGCTTCATCAAGATATTTTGGATTCATCGCTGCAATATGCATTGCAACATCTTTTAAAAGATCTTTGATTGAAGTGCATACCTCTTCTTTATCGCAACTTGCTGCAACAATTACACCAATCTTTCCACCCATATGGAGATATCCATTAACAACGCCTGGACCCTCTACACAGATTTTGTCAAATCGACGTACAACGATGTTTTCACCAATTTTTGCAATCTCTGCTTTCATGTACTCTTCAAAAATCACATTGTCAATCGGAGTTTTATAGAGCTCTTCTACACTTTCTACTGCACTCTCAGCAATATGGCCTTTTACTCGTTCAACCAAAGATTTGAAGTTCTCATTTTGTGCAACGAAATCTGTTTCAGAGTTTACTTCTACAATAGTTGCACACTTATAATCATCGCTTACTTGCACTGCAATTGTTCCTTCACTTGCAATTCTGTCTGCTTTTTTAGCAGCTTTTGCAATACCTTTTTTGCGAAGGATCTCTATCGCTTTATCCATATCTCCATTTGCTTCTTGCAGCGCTTTTTTACAATCCATCATACCGGCGCCTGTGCGCTCTCTAAGTTCTTTAACTTGTGCAGCACTAATTGCCATTACTTCTCCTCCTCTTTAACTTCTTCACCAGCTTCTTCAGCTGCAATCTCTTCTCTTGCTTCTTCAATAACCTCTTGCTTCTCTTCCTCTGTTACTGGTGCTACCTCTTCTTGCTCTTCACCCTCTAACTCTTGCTCTCTAAGCTCTTTTCCTTCGATTATAGCTTCAGCCATCTCTTTACAGAAAAGCTGGATACTTCTAATAGCATCATCATTTCCAGGAATTGGATAATCGATGAGGTCTGGATCACAGTTAGTATCAAGAGGCGCAACAATAGGAATACCAAGCTTATTTCCCTCTTTTACAGCAATATGCTCTCTCACTGCATCTATGATAAAAAGCATATCAGGGAGTCTTTTCATATCGCGGATACCGCCAAGAAAATTTTCTAATTTCTCTTTACGTCTGCGAAGCATTAATGCCTCTTTTTTTGTAAGAAGGTCAATTTGACCATTTTTCTCCATATCTTCTATGATTTCGAGTTTTCTAATTGATTTTCTAATAGTATTGAAGTTTGTAAGAGTACCACCAAGCCATCTTGCATTTACATAAGGCATACCACACTTCTTAGCATACTCTTCAATGGCATTTTTCGCCTGTTTTTTCGTTCCTACAAAAAGAATTGTTTTACCCTCTTTTGCCGCATCTCTTACTACATTATAAGTATAACGGAAGTAGCGCAGTGTCTTTTGCAAGTCAATAATGTGGATATTTTTTCTTACACCAAAGATATATGGCTTCATCTTTGGATTCCATCGTCTTGTCTGATGCCCGAAGTGTACACCACACTCTAGCAAATCTTTCATTGTAACCATGTAAAGCTCCTTGTTTTAATTGAGGTTTTGCCTCCGCACTCATCAACGGCTTTGCCGCAACCCGTCAAGGATTAGTGCGTGTGTAATAAAAGGCGGCTAATATTATCTAAAATTTTCTTAATTTTCTATAAGCTCTCGAAGTTTCTCTAGGACTTTTTCAACATGCCCCTTCACTCGTACTTTTGGCCAGATATAAGCAATATTTCCTTGTGGATCTATTAAAACAGTTGTGCGAATGACCCCTTCATACTCTTTCCCATACATCTTTTTCATACCCCACGCGCCATACTTTTTGAGTACTTCTATTTCTTCATCACATAAAAGTGTTACTTTAAGATCTTTTTTTTCTATAAAACGCTTATGAGAATCGCACCCTTGTGGACTCACTCCCAAAACAACTGCACCAAGCTCTTCAAACTCTTCAAGATGAGCAGTAAAATCCAAAGCCTCTGTAGTACAGCCTGGCGTATTATCTTTTGGATAAAAGTAGAGAACCACCCATTTTCCTTTGAGATCTTGCAAACAGATCTCTACCTCATCTTGGTTGGGCAGACAAAAATCTGGTGCCTTTTGACCTATCTCAAGCATCTCCATCCTTTTCTATAAATTTTGCATTTTTATAGTGCTTTTGCAACTCTTGTATAAATATACCTGTACCAGTAGATTGTAACAGATTTTTATTCTTATCAAATATCTTTGCACTGCAAAGAGCACAACTAGGTGATTTGCTCTTGCAATAAATAATATCGATATTTGGATATTGTGCTATAAATTTTTGTGCTTGCTCTTCTATAGCTTCTGTGTAGTCTTGTTGCGTCTCATTGCCAATGGCTCTACCTTCAACAATATCTATCGTCTCTCTTGGAGTACCAAGCACCGCATCTTCAGGACAAAAGAGTATAATCTCATCTTTTTTATGTTTTTCTAATAGCTTAACGTTTTTCTTATTTTTCCCATTATAGCGGCAATTTACACCAGCCAAGCATGCACTCATAGCAATCTTAGGCAACTGTCATACCTCGCACCCTTTTAGCTTCATAGAGTTTTTCATCAGCTTTTTTTATGAGATCTTCAAAACTATCAGCACAGCTTGTATCACATATTCCACAAGAGAAGTTGTAGCGTATCTCTCCCTCATCAAGCTGCAATACTCGATTTTCCACTCTCTTGCGTACCCTCTCTTCAATTATCTGCTTTGCCATCTGCGCATCACAGGAACCCAAAAACATCAAAAACTCTTCTCCACCATAGCGTACCACAAAGTCACTGCCCCTGATACTCTCTTGCAATATTCTTGAAAAGTCTTTAAGTACTTTATCGCCAGCTGTATGACCATAGGTATCATTGAGATTTTTAAAATGGTCAAGATCAAAAATTGCAATAGAGATAGGTTTTTCAGCTCGCCTGAGTACCTGATACATTTTCAGACCTGCATCGTACAGATAGCGTCTATTAAAGCAGCCTGTAAGATAGTCACGATTAACAAAACTCTTAATCTCTTCAAACTGAATAAGTGATTTAATCACATTATCAACCCGGCACACAAATTCAAAGTTTGAAAAACTCTTTTGTAAAAAGTCGTTAGCACCACTTTTTAAAAAGCGAGTCATTATGTTATTGACATCGAGGCCTGTCAAAGCAATGACAGCAATATCTTCAAAGAGATAGTTACGACGGATCTCTTTAACCAGTTCTAAACCATTGGTATTATTACCAAGCACATAATCTGTCACAACCAATTTGATAAAGTCATCATTTTCATTTAAGATCTGGAGCGCCTCATTTGTATCACCTGCTACCATAATATTTGAATAGGGATAGTAGATCTTAAAAAAATTGTACAGATAGCGGCGATAGCTACTCGAATCTTCTACAAGAAGCACACCATACTGCTCCATAAAAGCTAAGATTTTTAGCTTCATTATAAGATATTCGAGCCGCACCATATCATTTTTAATGACATAATCGATTATCTTTTTTTTATTGTATCTATCAAAAATAGAGAGATCTTCTGAAGAGGTTATGACAATGACCGGTTTATTTTGTTTAATTATCTCATCAACAAGATCACACTCCAAACAATCATGTAAAAATATATCTAATAAAACATATTTATAGGGCTCTAATGTAGGAAGTTCTCTATACTCTTCGTAGCTGCGAACAACATCTACTTCATAACCCAAACGCTCCCGCAAAAAGACTTGTACCTGTTTGGCATAAAACCTGTCATCTTCAATTAATAAGAGTCTCATACTATCACCACCGATTTTAGCTCTGTATACTCTTCAAGCGCAAATCTTGGTCCTTCACGCCCAATTCCTGAAAGTTTTACTCCACCATAAGGCTGAATATCAAAACGTAGCGTTGGAATGTCATTTACTACTACTCCTCCAGCCTCAGCATCATCAACAAAACGTTTGATCAACTCTATATCTTTAGTAAAGATTGAAAACTGTAAACCATACGGAGAGTCATTCATTTTTGCTATCGCCTCTTCATAATTTTTTACTTTTACAAGACTTACAATCGGCGCAAAAACCTCTTCACAAACAATTTCCATTTCATCGGTAACATCAGCTAAAATAGCTGGATAAAAGTAGCGTCCCTCTCTTTTTCCTTCCAAGATAGCTCTCGCTCCTTGCTCTATTGCACTTTGCACCCAACGTTGAGCCCTTATTGCTGCATCCTCATTAATAAGTGGACCCATAAAAGTATCTGGCTCATAAGGATCACCCACTTTGAGTTTTTTTGTATCTTCGGCCAACGCTTGTGCAAACTCCTCATACACATCTTCATGCACATATATTCGCTGCAAACTGATACACACCTGTCCACTATTGACAAAGGCACCTACTGCGCAGCGGCTTGCAGCAGCTTTAATATCTGCATCTTTATCTATAAAAGTAGCTGCATTACCGCCAAGCTCTAAACTCACCTTTTTTATTCCAGCGTTTTTCATAATGATTTTTCCAACAGGAACACTTCCTGTAAAGCTTATCTTTCTTGGAATATCACTTTGTACAAGTGCACTTCCCACTTCTGCGTCACCATAGACTACACTGAGCATATCAGGCAAAGCATATTTGCTCTCAATAAAAAGTTTTGCAAGCTTATAGCCTGTAAGAGGAGCTTCAGGAGTTGGTTTATACACTACTGCATTACCAGCAACAAGTGCAGGAGCAAGCTTATGGGCTGAGAGATTGAGTGGAAAATTAAATGGCGTGATTGCCACCACTACACCAACAGGTACGCGTTTATAAAAACTCATCGTTTTTCTACCACTTTGCGTAGCATCAGTATTAATTGTTTCTCCCGCAAGAGAAGTAGCAAAATCGGCACTGAGCTCAATAGTCTCGATTGCTCTTTGTACTTCTATCCTACTAAAGCTAATCGGCTTTCCCACCTCTTTGGTAATAGTAAGAGCAAACTCCTCTTTTTGCTCTTTGAGCCTATTTGCTACATCTCGTAGCCACGCGATCCTTTGACTAAGAAGAGAGTCTTTGTGTTTAGCAAAGGCCTCTTGCGCAATTTTTAAAGCTTTATGTGCATCATCTGCACTACAAACTGGATAGATCGATACTATCTTGTCATTAAATGGAGAGCGAACCTCTCTTTTTTCCTCTTTTGTCGCTGGAGTTGATCCAAAATAGATTCTTGCCTCTTCCATTGCTTCCTCTCATTTATCTTTTTTAATTATTATAATTTAACCTATATTTTGATAGACTTAAATCCACTTTATAAAATGTTAAAGGATTTTTGCAAACATGGAAAAAGCGAAATATATATGGATGAATGGAGAGTTTGTTCCTTGGGACGATGCAAAAGTGCATGTCCTAACTCATACACTCCACTACGGTAATGGCGTTTTTGAAGGCACAAGAGCCTATAAAACTGCAAAAGGGCTCGCTATTTTTCGCCTTAGAGATCACACAAAGAGGCTACTTAACTCAGCTAAAATTACAGCAATTAAAGTACCCTATACGCTTGAAGAGCTAGAGAATGCACAAATAGAGCTTCTTCGTCAAAACAGTTTTGATGGCAATGTCTATATTCGCCCTCTCATATATCTTGGTTATGGTGTTATGGGACTCTACCATGTTAACGCACCAGTTGAAGTTGCTATTGCAGCATGGAAATGGGGAGCATATCTTGGCGATGAGGGATTAGAAAAAGGTATTCGCGTCAAAGTAAGCTCTTTTGCAAGAAATAGCGTTAAATCCACTATGGGTAAAGCAAAAGCGGTTGCTAACTACCTTAACTCCCAAATGGCAAAATATGAAGCAATAATAGCAGGATATGAAGAAGCACTCTTACTTGATGAGGAGGGATTTGTTGCTGAAGGTAGTGGTGAATGCCTCTTTATTGTACGTGATGGCGTCCTTATAAGTCCGCCAAATGATAACTCTCTTGAATCGATTACACAAGATACTATCTTAAAAATCGCTCATGAAAAAGGGATTCCAATAGAGCGCAGAAGAGTAACAAGAGATGAAGTCTATATTGCAGATGAAGCATTCTTTACAGGAACAGCTGCAGAGGTTACGCCTATTCGTGAAGTAGATGGGCGTATTATTGGAAGTGGCAGCAGAGGCGAAATGACAAAAGAGCTGCAAACAGCCTATTTTGATATCGTCTATGGACGTAATCCAGCATACGAACATATGCTCACATATATTTAAGGAGGCACTATGCCAGCAGATTTGAATGACTATTTTAAAAACAAGATGAATGATGAGGGGGGCAATAAAACCCCACAATTTTTGAAAGATTTTAGTAAAAAAGCAACTATCTTATATGTTATTTTAGCAATAGCAGTACTTTTCATCATTGCTAAGCCCTATACTATTATCCAATCTGGTGAAGTTGGTATTAAAGTAACAGCAGGAAAATTCGATCCTATTCCATTGGCGCCCGGTATCCACTTTTTCGTACCTGGTATCCAAAAAATTATCAAAGTAGATACAAAGGTACGTATCATTAACTATAAGAGTGAGCGTGATACCTCGTTTGGCAATATAAACGAAGGCATTATCGAAAAACCGGCTATTACTGTTCTTGATGCAAGAGGGCTTCCTGTTAGCATTGATTTGACAGTTCAATACAGACTCAATCCTGCAAATGCTCCACAAACTATTGCTACATGGGGGTTAAGCTGGGAAGAGAAACTCATCAATGCAGTTGTACGCGAAGTTGTACGTAATGTCATAGGTCGTTATAAAGCTGAAGAACTTCCAGTTAAACGAAACGAAATTGCTGCACTCATTGAGCAAGAGATCCGCAAAAAGATCGATAGTTTCAAAAATAAGCCTGTCTTTTTAGAATCAGTGCAGCTCAGAGAAATCAACCTTCCTCCAAAAATCAAGGATCAAATTGAGCGAGTCCAAATCGCCAAACAAGAGGCTGAGCGTATGAAGTATGAAGTAGAAAAAGCAAAACAGGAAGCCGAAAAACGTGCTGCTCAAGCTAGAGGTGAAGCAGAAGCGAAAAAGATTCGCGCGCAAGGTGAAGCAGAGCGTATCATGATTGAAGCAAAAGCAAAAGCACAGGCTAACATCGCTATTGCAAAAAGTGTGACACCTGAGCTTTTGCAACTCAAACAGATTGAAGTACAGGGCAAATTCAACGAAGCTCTTAAAACCAACAAAGATGCAAAGATCTTCTTAACACCTGGTGGTGCTGTACCTAATATCTGGATCGATAGCAAAGACAGACAAAAAGCAACTGCCATAGGGCGCTGAGCCCTCTGGTAAAGGGAGACCATGCAGTTTCAGATAGATTGGCAAAAACATCCCCTCATCCCAGCAATTGTGCAAGATAGTCAAACAGGCGAAGTTTTGATGCTTGCTTACATGAACAAAGAGGCTTTTGAAAAGACAGTTGCAACAGGGTATGCTCACTACTACTCCAGAAGCCGTCAAAAGCTTTGGAAAAAGGGTGAAAGTAGCGGTAATGTACAAAAAGTAGAAGCAATAAGGCTTGATTGTGACAGCGACACACTTCTTTTGCAAGTAGAGCAAACAGGACCAGCATGCCATACTGGGCGCAAAAGCTGCTTTTATAAAGACTTGCAAACAGGTAAGAGTACAAGTGAGCCTCTCCAAAATCCTCAAGAGATGTATGAGGATGTCGTTGATACACTCTACCATGTGATCCAAGAGAAAAAAGAGGCAGATCCTGAAAAATCGTGGACTGCAAAACTTTTTAGCAAGGGAGAAAATAGTATTCTCAAAAAAGTTATAGAAGAGGCAGGGGAATTTTGCTTTGCAGTGAAAGACAAAAATCGTGATGAGATTATTTATGAGTGTGCAGATCTTGTCTATCACGCTCTCGTAGCCCTTGCATATAGCGATATATCTCCAGAACTTGTACGTAAAGAACTCAAAAGACGTTTTGGTATGAGTGGAATAGAAGAAAAAAGGAGTAGAAAATGAAAAAGCTTCTCCTCACCCTCCTTCTTAGTGCTACACTCTTTGCAGGAGAATATATTTTAGCAATCAACTGGTATCCAAGTGTGTGTAAAACGCAAAACTACCGCGCTTGCAAAAAGATGCTACCATTTTGGAAAACTAATTTTACACTCCATGGCCTCTGGCCAAAAGGCAAACACTACTGTAACGTCTCACCACGCAACAAAATTCTCGATAAAAAAGGCTACTGGCAAGAGATTAAAGTTGATATCTCGCCAGTTTTAGCAGAGCTTCTTATAGAGTATATGCCTGGTTATGTATCAGGACTCCATAAGCATGAATGGGTCAAACATGGCAGCTGCTATAGTAAAAAACCAGATATCTATTTTCTTGATGCAATAAGTCTTGTTTCACAACTCAATCAAAGTCCAATAAAACAGTTTTTTTTACAAAATAGAGGTAAGAGAGTAGCTACTTGGAAGATTCGAAAAGAGTTTGACAAAGCATTCTTCAAAGGAGCAGGCAAACGAGTAAAATTTATCTGCAAAAAAGGCTATCTTACCGAAATGCGCATTAATCTCAAAGGTAAAATTACTCCTAAAACTCCCCTTGCTGCACTTCTTGAAAAAGCAAAGAATGCAGCACGAGGTTGCAAAAGAGGAATGATTGCTCGCTAATACTTGAGGCCCTTCTTTATTAAAGCTTGGCGAATCGAACGCAGCTGTGCATTCTTATCAGCGCACCAAGAGGGGCCAAGCAACGAGCTGTCTCCTATACCAGCAGTGACTCGCTGTACAACCATATCTTTTGGCAAAATATCGAAAGCTTTGAGCAAAGTATCGATATAGAGATCCTGGGTAATTGGTGTAAATCTGCCTTTCATATAATCAACCGCTAATGCCGTATTTTTGACAACATAGAGGGGATGGATTTTAATAGAATCTATACCCCACTCCACTGCTTTTTGTACAGTCTGCAGCATCATTTCCTGGTTTTCTCCAGGCAAACCAAAAATTACATGCCCACACACTTTCAAGCCCTTATCTTTAGAGCGTTTTATCCACTCCTCCACACTCTTGCTATCATGCCCTCTATTTATCTTCTCTAAAGTCTCATCAAAGACACTCTGTATTCCATACTCGATCCATATCTCATATGCAGATGAAAGCTTGGCAAGATAATCCAACACCTCTTCACTCACACTGTCACTGCGTGTACCAATGCTGAGCCCAATGCAATCTTCTTGTGATAATGCATGCTCATAAAGCTTTTGCAGAGTGTCTAATGGAGCATAGGTATTGGTAAAAGCTTGAAAATAAGCTAAGAATTTCTCATACCCTTTTTGGCGGTAGTAGCCTGCCGTTGCACTATATTGGAACTCTATCTCTTGGATCTGCTTTTGCAAGAGAGGATTTTCTTTTGTATCGGGATTTAAAAAGAATTTCTTACTTTTTCCAAGATTTGGAGCAAAGGATTCATTTTCACAAAAAGTACATCCCCCCTTGGCAACCCGTCCATCAATATTTGGACAAGTAAACCCAGAAAGTCCTAGGGGGATTTTTTTTACTCTCTTTTTGATACGTTTTTTATAGTATTTTCCAAATGTAATTATCTCTCTCAATCGCTTCCCTACTCTTTTAATGGCACTGGATAATTGCCATCAAAACATGCCATACAGTAGCTTAAATCGTTTCCTACACTGCGAAGTAGCCCATCAATTGAAAGATAGGCTAAAGTATCTGCTCCTATATATTTTCTTGTCTCCTCAACTGAGTAGCGTGAACTTATTAACTCCTCTTTTGTAGGTGTATCGACCCCGTAGTAGCATGGTCCCGTTGTAGGAGGAGCAGAGATACGCATATGCACCTCTTTTGCACCAAAATCTTTTAAAATATTTACTATTTTTTTGCTTGTAGTCCCCCGTACAATGCTATCATCAATAACAACGAGACGCTTGCCTTTTATTACATTTTTTATAGGATTGAGTTTCATTTTGACTTTGAGATCCCGAATAGCTTGGGTAGGCTCGATGAATGTACGTCCTACATAGTGATTACGAATGATTCCAAGCTCAAAAGGGGTACCACTCTCTTCAGAATATCCAATCGCTGATGCTACACCACTATCTGGTACAGGTACAACCATATCAGCTTCTACAGGATACTCTTTTGCAAGCTCTCTTCCCATTGCTTTGCGCAGTTTATACACATTTTTACCAAAAATATTGCTATCTGGTCTAGCAAAGTAGATATACTCAAAAATACATTTATGAGGAGTTGGCTCAAAGACTTGAATGCTTCTTGGCTCTTTGCCCTCTTCAAAAACTACAAGCTCCCCAGGACGTATATCTCTTACATACTCTGCTCCTATGAGATCAAAAGCACACGTCTCACTTGCCACAACCCAACCATCTCCTAACTTTGCCATAGAAAGAGGACGAAAACCGTGAGGATCACGTACAGCAAACATCTTTTTACGGCTCAAAAGTATCAGTGAATATGCCCCTTCAATTTGCTGCAATGCTTCTATAATACGATCATAAAGATGCTCTTTATGACTTCTTGCGATGAGGTGTATGAGATTTTCTGTATCCATAAATGTCTGAAAAATCGCACCCTCTTTGATGAGCTCTCTTCGTACTTGCTTCGCATTTGTGAGGTTACCATTATGCACAACAGCAATCTGCCCCAAGTCATAGCGAGCAAATATCGGTTGGGCATCAAGGACTGAGTCTTCACCAGCAGTTGAGTATCTTGTATGTCCTACAGCACTTGAACCAATGAGTTTTGTGAGTTTTGTCTCATCAAAAACTTGTGTTACAAGCCCTCTACCTTTGGTGATATAGATCTTTTCTCCATCACTACTTGCAATACCAGCAGCTTCTTGTCCTCTGTGCTGGAGAGAAAAGAGACCAAAATAGGCATATTTCGCAGCCTCTGGAACATTAAAGAGCCCTATTACTGAACACATTTTACAACCCTAAACAATCATCTATCGTATAGAGTCCTGGCTCCTGAGAAACCACCCATTTTGCAGCCTTAATTGCACCCTTAGCAAAAGTGTCACGGCTTGTAGCGGTATGGTTAAGCTCCAAATACTCTCCATTATTGTAAAAACCTACTGTATGGCGTCCTACTATATCGCCACCACGCAGAGCAAAAACTCCTATCTCATCTTTTTTACGTTCACCTATATTGCCATCTCTTCCACTTACACGAACTTCATCAAGATCAAGCCCTCTAGCTTTTGCAGCAAATTCAGCTAAAGTTAGCGCAGTACCACTTGGAGCATCTTTTTTATAGCGGTGATGCATCTCTACTATCTCTATATCAAAATCTCTTAGCTTCTCACTTGCAAGAGCTACGAGACGCTTTAGTATTGCTATTCCTAAACTCATATTTGTCGCATAGAGAACTGGAGCTTTTTGTGCAACTTCTCGTAAGAGATTGATCTGATGATCATTAAGACCTGTCGTGCCGCTTACAAGCGGCTTTGGAGTAATAAGAAGTTTTTCCAAAAGTGCCTGCGTACCTTCAGGCAATGTAAAATCGATAATAACGTCACTATTTTGTATCAGCGTATCAATATCATTTGTCACAACTGCGCCAGGTACTTCAATCTCAATACCTTCTATAACATGTACACAGCTCACTTTTGCAACTTCATCATTTTGCAAATTTTTGATAAGTAAGCTTCCTACTCTTCCACTTCCTCCATAAATACCTACATTTAACATGGTCGTAACTCTCCTATATTTTCTATATAGCTAATAGCACTCAAAGCTGCTGTGGCTCCATCACCTGCAGCACAAACCACCTGCTTCGAAGCATCTGCACGTATGTCTCCAGCAGCAAAAAGGCCAGGTATGTCTGTACGCATACGAAGATCTACAATAACTTCACCCCAGTGATTAACACTACACAAGAAGCTACCATCTTCTTGTTTAAGCACATCATTATTTACATTCATTCCGACAAATACAAAGATTCCTGGAACTTTAAGATCTCTCTCTTTGCCCTCTTGCTCTATAATAATCCCTTCCATTCCTCGCTCATCACCATACACTCTTTTGACACTTGCATTAAGAAGAAGTTCAATTTTTGGATTCTTCATCACACGCTCTACTGTTGCAGGCGCAGCACGGAACTTGTCACGTCTATGAATGAGATAGACCTTGCTGACAATATTTGCTAAGTAGAGCGCCTCTTCTAAAGCTGTATCACCGCCTCCAAGTACAGCAACCTCTTTATCTTTATAAAAAAAGCCATCACAGGTAGCGCAGGTGCTCACACCTTTTCCAAAAAACTGATCCTCACCCTCAAAGCCAGCTCTCTTAGGCACACTTCCTGTACACACTATGACAGCTTTTGCTTTTTGCTCACTTCCATCTACAAGTTTAATAGTAAATGTCCCATCACAATTGCGCTCAATTCGCTTGACCTCTTGCATCTGGTGTTGCAATCCAAAACGCATCGCCTGTTTAGGCCAACACTCCATGAGCTCCATTCCTGTTACTACTTCACACACACCAGGATAGTTTTCCACTTCGCTTGATTGAGTAATCTGGCCTCCTGGCAGACCTTTTTCATACATCACGACATCTTTTAAACCGCCTCTTGTTGCATAGAGTCCTGCTGTAAGACCTGCAGGTCCGCCACCGACAATCGCCAAGTCAAGCATTGATTTTCCTTACATTTGAAGAGTTAGGATTGGAGAAGAGCTTCTGCAATCGTAACTCTTTTGGGGCGAATGCCCCAAAATTATCCAAGAAGCGCATCAAGTTTTTGTTTAAAGACATCCTTGCTCGCAGCTCCTACCATTTGATCAACAAGCTCTCCATCTTTGAAAAAGAGAATAGTTGGAATAGAGCGAATACCATACTTAATAGCAATATCTTGCTCTTCATCAGTGTTTACTTTTGCAATCGTTGCTTTTCCTTCATACTCTTCTGCTAATTCATCAACAATTGGTGCAATCATTCTACAAGGCCCACACCAAGGCGCCCAAAAATCTACCATTACAACACCGTTTTTGATAGTTTCATCAAAATTTGATGCATTGAGTTCAACATATTTTCCCATTTCATTCTCCTTTTTTATATTATAACTTTCATCATGGTTTATAATTATACTTACTTTTTCTTAACCCCAAATTGAAATATTTTCTAAATAGGAGATTTTTTCTCCTTTTATTATGATTGCATCCATCTGATACATCCCCTGCCACTTCTTTCGTAAAAGATAGTAATCAATAGTTTTCACAAATTTTGCAATCTTTTGAGGTGTAATAAAATACTCTGCATCATTTTTAGGTGAATATTTCACCTCGATAAAATGTAAAATTTCATCTTTCATAGCGATTATATCAATCTCTCCAAATCGCGAGTGAAAATTGCGCTCTAAAAGAATAAAACCTTGTTCAATCAAATATGCTACTGCTTTTTCTTCCCCCTCTTTGCCCCTTTTGTAGCTTGTAAAACCCATTAAATCACTTTAACTTTTACACTCTTAAAGCGGGCAGTTTTCACAAAGCTATCAGATTCATCACCAAAAAGGTAGTTGATATGGCTCTGCGCATGATGGAAAGTGGTATAGAGCGTTCCTCTCTTTAAAGCTTTAGTAAATTTGATTTTGAGGGGATGGCTACGTCCATACTTGCTCTCAAGCACTACCCTTTCTTTTCCTTCAAAAAACTCTCGATCCTTCTCACTCACTAATAATATATCTTCTCTGTGGCGTTTGGATAATGATTCACACGCTTTTGTCTGTGCAGCATTGTTGTAGTGCGCGATAATACGCCCAGTTGTAAGATAAAAATGGGGATCTCTTTTTTGTAAAAGCTCTTTCATCATACCTCGCAACTCATAAGCTTGGAAGCGAAAATAGCCATAACCATCTTTTGTGCGGAATTTTTCTTTATGTAAAATTGGTGTATCCTCTTCAAAGACTGGCCACTGGAGTCCTCGGAGTCTCTTAGCAGCAAGCTTTTCATAACTTGCCCCACTAAAACGATCTTTAGCCACAACTCTCACCTCGTTCCATATCTCTTCGCTGGAGTTATAAGTAAAATCTCTATCAAAATACTTTGCAATTTGCGTTAATACTTCCCAATCATCAGGGAGATCTGTATCTAAAATAGGCTGTGAGAGATGGAGTCTGCGCTCAGCGTTCACATAGACTCCCGTCTTTTCATAAGCACTTTTTACACCAAAGACTATATGGGCATATTTAACAATTTCATTAGGAAAGATCTCGTTAACAACAAGAAAGTCCAGTTTTTTTAAAGCTCTTTTGATTTTATTTTGATTGGGGTGAATGTGCGCAATATCCTCTCCCATATTAAAAATCGCATGTATCCTCCCCTCTTCAATCCCATCAATAATATCAGGGGTCATCAAACCTTCGATTTGTGGCTTTTTATAATCAGGCAAGTAGTAGGGCAGCATCCCCATATCGCAGGTTCCTTGCACATTATTTTGTCCTCGCAAAGGCATAAGTCCTGCTCCAGTTTTGCCTATATTGCCAGTGAGCATAGCTAAGTGTGTAATTGCTATTACTGCATAACTGCCATCAATATGCTCTGTTACTCCCAACCCCCAAAGAATAAGACTCTTTTTGTGTGCTAAGTCGTAAGCAACTTTTTCTATTTTTTCAGGCAGATCCTCATATCCTCGAATATGTGAAAAAATCTCTCTATCACTATAAGGATCTGTGAATAAAGCTTTTTTATACTCTTCAAATCTTTTACAGCGCTTTTGAATAAACTCTCTATCTTCCCATCCATTTTCAATAATAGTGCGTGCTATCATATTGAGTACCATAAGATTTGTCTCAAAAGGGATAGAGAGATGATTCGTAGCAAAACGGCTCAGCGTAATCTCTCTTACATCCAAAACATGAAGTGACACTCCCTTTTTTATGACATCTATAATGCGATTAGCTACTATTGGATGTGCTTCAGTAGTGTTTGAGCCAATGACAAGGAGATTTTCGGTATGGTAGATATCATCAAAGGGATTTGTTGCTGCTCCCTCTCCAATGGTTGCTCGCATACCCTTGAGGCTTGGAGAGTGGCACACCCTCGCACAGTTATCCACATGGGGAGATCCAATAAGCTCACGCGTAAATTTTTGCAGCAGATATCCACTCTCACAGCTAGTTCTCGCTCCACCAATAGCTGCAAAACTATCTGGAGAGTACTTTTGAATAATATTTTGTAGTTTTTTGGCTGTTATGCGGTAGGCATCAACATAAGAGAGGCGATACCACTCCTCATCAAAAGAAGAGAGCGCTACATTAGTAAAAAGATCTTGATTTTTTGCTACAAAACTCTTTTTAACAAGAGCTCCTCGCAGTCTCTTAGGATGGTAGAGATACTCCCATCCATATTTTCCTTTGATACAGAGTTTTCCTTGACTGACAACTCCCTCTTCTTTTGCAAAAAAACGTTTAATTTTGCCCTCTTCCACTTCAGCTGCAATATCACAGCCTACCCCACAGTATGTACAGACACTCTCGATTACCATCGCCTCTCCACCATATTTTTTACTATATTACACAGTAGGGGGTTAAGGGAAGCTCAAGAGTAAGAGTAAAATAGGCTCTTAAGCTACTCTTCCATCCTTATCATAGCCGGTTCTTGTTTCAAAAACTCTTGCTGTTTGAGATCTTCAAGTGCTTTTTGAATTGCATTTTCAGTAGTTTGGTGTGTTGAGAGAAGTAGATTTGCCAAACCTTCACAAGACGGCTTTTGCAACATAGACTCTATCGAAATTGCATATTCACCAAAAATAGAAGCTATTTTTGCTAAAATTCCAGGTCTATCCTCCACAACAAAGCGAAGATAATATTTTGTCTCTATCGCATCTTTAGCTGCTAATCGCATACCAGATTCAAGTGGGCGCTTGAAACCTAGCATTGGTGAGCATTTACCCCCGCGAACTATATCGATAATATTGGAAATCACTGCACTTGCAGTAGCATCTCCTCCAGCACCGGGACCATAGTACATCGTCTCACCTACCACATCCCCTATGACACTTACACCATTCATCACCCCATCAACTTTTGCAATCATACGATCCTTTGGAACAAGCGTAGGATGGACGCGCAATTCTACCTCATTGCCACGTTTTTTTGCGATTGTAAGTAGCTTAATTGCATAGCCAAACTCTTGCGCAAATTCAAAATCGAGCTTATCTATATTTGTAATTCCTTCAATCAATATATCTTCTGGCTTAGCATCTATTCCATAAGCGATACTTGCTAAAATCAATAGCTTATGAGCTGCATCATACCCTTCAATATCAAATGTAGGATCTGCTTCAGCATAGCCTAGCTCTTGTGCTTCTGCTAATACTTCATCAAATGCGACTCTCTCTTGTGCCATCTTTGTCAAAATATAGTTACATGTTCCATTCATAATACCGCTAATCGCTTCGATATGGTTGGCGCTGAGCCCTTCACGCAAAGCTTTGATAATAGGAATACCGCCTGCAACACTTGCCTCAAACTCAAAAGGGATATCTTGTGCTAACTCTTTGAGGTCATAGCGATGATAGGCTAAAAGTGCTTTGTTTGCAGTAACCACAGCTTTTTTATTTTCCAAGGCACGTCTTACTATTTTATAAGCCTCCTCTACCCCACCCATAAGCTCTACAACTATATCGATTGAAGGATCGTCTGTCACTTCATAGGGATCAGTTGTAAGTGGAATAGTAAGATCTCTTTTTTTAGAGAGATCTCGTACAACCCCTTTGACAACTCTAATCTCTTTACCAGCACGTGCGGTAATAATATCGCGATTTTTTTCTAAAATTTTAACAACACTCGCTCCAACTGTCCCTACTCCAATAATGCCAACTTTTACCATTATATTTCCTTGTAATTGGCTAAAAATTTCTTAATATTTTTGGCTGCCTGACGGATTCTCTTTTCATTCTCTATCAATGCGATGCGCACATACTCTTCGCCACCTTCGCCAAATCCAATCCCGGGACTTACAGCAACTTTTGCTTCGGTAAGAAGCTTTTTAGAAAACTCCAAGCTTCCCATTTGGCGAAACTCCTGTGGGATCCTCGCCCATACAAACATCGTAGCTTTCGGTTTGTTGATATGCCATCCAGCTCTACTAAAAGAGTCAACTAGTACATCTCTTCTTTTTTCATATTTTTTACGAATCTCTTCTACACAATCTTGCGGACCATTGAGAGCCACTGTAGCTGCCACTTGAATGGGAGTAAACATTCCATAATCTATCCAGCTCTTAATCTTTTGTAGTGCACCGATGAGCTTTTTGTTTCCTACAACAAAGCCAACACGCCAGCCAGCCATATTGTAACTTTTCGAGAGTGTAAAGCTCTCTACTGCCACATCTTTTGCACCTTCAACTGTTAAAATAGATGGAGTCTTATACCCATCATAGGTAAGATCTGCATATGCAATATCACTGATGATATAAAATCGCTCTTTTTTTGCAATTTGTACGAGCTCTTCATAAAACTCGGGAGTCACTGTAGCAGTAGAAGGGTTGTGAGGAAAATTGACTACAAGGTATTTTGGCTTTGGAAAGGCTTCGTTGAGAGATTTATGAAGATCTTTGAAAAACCTCTCCTCATCAACTTCAAACTCTTCGTTGTATTGTAACTCCATCTTATGCACACTACCACCAGCGAGTATAAAAGCATAGGAGTGTATCGGATATGTAGGATCAGGAACAATTGCTACATCGCCAGGATTAGTAATAGCCTGCACAAGATGGACATACCCCTCTTTGCTTCCCATTGTGGCCACAGCTTCACTCTCAGGATCTAAAGCCACACCATAGCGTCTCTCATACCAGTTACAAATTGCTAGGCGCAACTTATAAATCCCTTTACTCGCACTATATCCATGATTCTTTGGCTTTTGTGCAGCTTCTATGAGTTTATCGATTATATGTTGTGGTGCGGGACCATCAGGATTTCCCATACTAAAATCAATTATATCTTCACCAGCACGGCGTGCAGCCATTTTAATCTCATTGACTGCTGCAAAAACATATTTTGGTAATCTATCAATTTTATTGAATCTAATCTCATCAAACATTGTTACTTATCCTCTAAAGCATAGATATCGATGCCGTATTTTATATTGTCGATGGTAAATGTATCTGCAATTTTAATATAATAGAAACCTTTTGGCAATTTTAAACGCAACTTTTTGACTCGTTTTGTTTTTTTAATCACATCTACTGGGTTGAGATTGGAATCATAGATATAGATCCTCGGATGCCAGTGGTTTTTTCTATGACTCTTTATCAAAAAAGAAGTGAACCCATTACTCTCAATCCATACTCCTTTGCGGATATTTGGAATATGTAGCTCTTTTTGCAAAGATAAAGCAGCAAATCTTGCTTGAGTAAAATCGATATAGTAGCGCCAACTATTCTCTTCTACCACCACACTGAGTACTTTTGCTCCATAGTGATGCAAGAATTTCGTGATTTTCACCGGATCAGCAATAAAGCTTGAATAAAAAGAGAGACGAGCAAATACTCCATCATCATCTTGCACGATACGATCAATTTGGTAACGAAATACCCCAGCCTCTTCTATAGAGCGCAAAAAAAGTTTATACACTAGGGGATTTGCTGTAAAAGAGTAAAGCTCAATACTCTGTTTTTGTGGTGCTTCTAAACTACTCTTTATAAACCCAAGTTTTTTGAGAGTTTGCAAGATTTTAAGCATATCGACCTGAGAGTCGTGCATAAACCTCTTTTCATTTGCAAAGACTGTATTGATAATAAGAAGGGATTGATTAAATTTTTCAGTTCCTATTATCTCTTTTACCTTCTCCTTTATTGAAGCTGCGAAGAGCAAAAGAGGAAGCAACAAAACAGCAAAGAGCCTTACCAATCTTTGCCCCTGTTATACTGTTTGAAGGTCTTTCTATCGATGCGCTCCAGTTCTCCTGCCCGGTACAAAAAGCGCTGCTTACCTTTTTCGCTAAGATCTTGAATCTCTCCATTGATATCAATTTGCAGCATACCATGTCCTGTTACGATAAGCTGATCTCGTGAGATATTGAGTTCAATTGGGGAAGAGGTGAGATAGTTTTTTCGCTTATAGTTATCAAGATAGATAATTCCTACCCATAATTTTCGCTTAGGAATTATAGTGATGCTTGGTGTGATAGCTAACTCTTCTTGTGTACTGTTTGTTTCAGTAGCTTGAGCTATATTCTCTTCAACAACTTGTACCATATTTTGTGTTCTATTTGCTTCTTGCGTGCCATTTACTTCTTGAGCAACTGCAACCTTAGGCGTCTCTTGGCTTCTCTTTTCTTCCAAAGCCTCTACAGATGCACTACTATTTTGCAAACTACTATTTACACTCGATAGAGAACTTTGGCTAGATAGAGTAGAAGAGAGAGAACTTTTGCTTGGTGCAAAAAATTCTTTTTTTGCTTTATGCTCCTCTTTTGGTGCAAATTTATCAAAATAGAGATAGATCCCAGCAATGAGAATAATAATAAAAAGAAAGATTTTTAAAAACGGATTTGTATGACGTTCTATTCCTTTTTCTTCAATTGCAAAAGCATTTTGATAATCAATTTTGTCTTCATAATACTCCTCTACTTTTTGGCGCAATTCTGTAAGATCGAGCTCCAACTGCTTTTCCAAAATTTTGATAAAACCTAAAGCTTTACTTTTTGAAGAGAGTTTTTTAAAATCCTCTTCAATGAGAGCCCGTATAATCTTTGGAGCAATATATGTTTTTTTAAATATCTCTTCGGGATCCATATTTTTGAGTTTATCAAGATCACTCATCTCTCATCCTATCTATAAAAATTGCTGCTGCAGCTGCTACATTGAGAGAATCAAATTCTCGTTCCATCTTGATTTGTAACCGTTTATCACATTTTTGCAGTACTTTTTTGGGAAGACCCTCCCCTTCACTTCCTAAAAGTATCGCTCTCTTTCCAACAAAGTGTACTTTTCTCACATCTTCGCCTTGCATATCGGCCCCATATATCTTTGTACCACTATCTTGCAGCTCTTTCATAAGATCCAAAAGGTTTGGATAGAGCACTATTGGTAGATCAAGGGCTGCGCCACTGCTTCTACGAATTACTCCTTCCATTTTCAAAGACTTCAATCCACTCACAACCACTCCACCTGCACCCAAAGCGTACGCGCTGCGAACAATTGAACCAATGTTGCCAACATCCGTTACGCCATAGAGCAAAACTAAAAAACTCTCTTCTTTTATACTTTGCAGTGTGGCAAATGAAAAATCGTCAATTTCGAGCAAAACTCCTTGATGATTACCACCACGGCTCAGACTTTGCGCCTTTTTATTGTCTACCCTTACAACTTTTATACCTAGAGTCCGGAGTTTTGCAAAATCTTTTTTATCTAACTCTTTACTCACATAGACATGTTTGATAATATGAGGGTGCTTGTCTACAATATAGGTAAATATCTGCTTGCCATAGACTATCATAAAGAGATTTTATCTTTTTCAAACTTAATTTTCATTAAGATAAGTGTACCACTCTTTAACGCTTTTATCGCTAACTTGCGCTAAGAGTTTGGCAAGATCTTTTTTTGGAAGTGGTAGTTGCAAAATCTCTTCTAATGAAAGAGTAATTGCTTCTCTTTTTTTGGATCCTCTCTCAACTACCACAACCCACTCTCCCTTTACATTCTCTTGAGGTATTTGGCGTGCCAGCTCTTGTGCTTGGCCTTTGAAAAAATTTTGATGCGATTTGGTAAGCTCTTTTGCTAAAAAGAGAACTCTTTGTGGATCGATTGCAGCAATCTCATTAAGAAGTTTCAGGAGTCTGTGGGGAGCTTCATAAATAACAGCGTTGTTTTGGGATGCTAAAACCTCTTGCAAAGCCTTTTTTCTTGCATTTCCTTTGTGAGGTAAAAAGCCAAAAAAGCAAAAACCACCCTCAAATCCACTTGCTGCATAAGCAGTCACTACTGCACTGGCTCCCGGCAATACATCGTATAGCACTCCATGCTCTTGTGCATACTGTACCAAAAGTGCTCCCGGATCACTTATACCTGGCATACCTGCATCACTCACATATACTACATTACGAGTAAAAAAAGAAGGATCAATTTTTGCAAGAAAGCTCTTTTGATTGTGTTCATGGAGAGCTATAAACTCTTTTGCGCCAAAATCTCTTTGATACTTTTGCGAAAGTAGATGAAGAAGTCTTTTTGTTACACGCGTATCTTCACACAGTAAAATATCAGCTTCTTCTAGGGCACGAAGAGCCCTGAAGGTTATATCTTCGAGATTGCCGATAGGAGTAGGAACAAGGGTGAGCAAATTATTTCAAGTTATATTTCTTTTTAAATTTATCTACACGACCTGTTGTATCAACAATTTTTTCACTTCCAGTGAAAAATGGATGGCATTTATTGCAAATATCTATTTTTAACTGTGGTTTATTTGAAAGCACTACAAAATGGTTGCCACACGCACATGTTACTTCGCACTCAACATACTCTGGATGGATACCTTTTTTCATTCTTTAACCTTTTAGAGATTTTTTGGATTTTGGAGCGAAATATTAACGAAAATATATTTTCATTTCAATAAAAAATCTAAATTAATTCACAGCAGAGCAGATGCCCTGCTGCTACATAGGGGGAGGGGAATTAAAATTATATCATAAAAATAAAATAGTAGTAAATTTTCAAGAAAATCCTATGTAAAATTGACAGGATCTATATCCACTTCACACAACTCATTTTTAGAAGCATAAATCGCTTTGAGAAGCTCTGTTGCAAAAGCGCTTTTTAACAGAATATGAAAGCGAAACTTCCCAGCGATTTTCTCAATAGCATTTGGTCCATATCCCACAATCTCTACACTTTTGAAAGCTTGCAAACGCTGCAATACCTCCTCCATCGCCTCTTGTGCTATTTGACGGTTTTTGTGCGAAAACCGCAAAAGCGCTAAGCGCACAAAAGGAGGATAAAATCCTTGGCGCAAGGCTAGCTCTTCTTGTAAAAAGAGCTTAAAATCTAGATACCTTTTGAAAAAATCAACATTTTTTGTCTGTACAATTACTTTCGCATCCTCTCTTCTTCCAGCTCGTCCTGCAATCTGTAGCAAAAGTGCCACAGCCTTTTCTCGTGCTCTATAATCAGCCATAGCAAGCAAAAAATCGAGCCCAAAAATCACACTCAATGTAACATCGGGATAGTCATGTCCTTTGGAGAGCATCTGTGTACCAACGAGAATATCTATCTCTTTATTACTAAAGCGTTGCAAAATCGTTTCAAGTTTTTTTTGTGTTGTTACTACATCTTTATCAAATTTCTCTATCACTGCTTGCGGAAAGAGAGTTTGCAGCTCTTCAACTGCCTCACTAGTTCCCATACGCTTGGTACTTAGCTCCTCACTTCCGCAGTAAGGACACTTTTGGGGGATAAATTCAGTAAAGTTGCAGTAGTGACATCGCAAAGCCCGCTTATCAAAATGTACGCTCATTCCTACATCGCAGTAAGGACACTTTACAGCCTCTCCACACTCTTGGCAGATGAGATATTTAAAATGGGCTCGCGTTGGAATAAAGATAAGAGCCTGTTTTTTTTGGGAAAGTACCTGCTCGAGCTCTTCAATAATTGTAGGAGTAAACCCATTGCCTGTATCAAAAAGAAAATCTTTTTTTGTTTGATAAAACTTTTTTAATTGAAAATGAGGATACTTGTAATAACTTGTCACGCTCGGTGTGGCACTTCCTAAAACCACTGGAATATCTAATTTTTTACCCATATATATAGCTACATCTTTTGCATTGATCCTCGGAACACTTAAAGCCTTGTAGCTATCGTCATGCTCTTCATCTACCACAATGAGTCCCAGATTTTGTAGTGGCAAAAAGAGTGCACTTCTAGGCCCTGCTACAACACGTGCAGTACTATCATAAATTTTTTCAAGATGAAGCTCTCTTTTTTTCTTTGTTAGTTTACTATGCCAAATCACTACCGCATCACCAAAAACAGCTTGCAATCTCTTTTCCATTTGGGGGGTCAAAGAGATTTCTGGCATCAAAAAAATAGCACTCTTTCCCTCACTTAGCTTCTCTTTGATGAGTTCTATATAAATCTCTGTTTTGCCGCTTCCAGTTTCTCCAAAGAGAAGTGATACAGGATGAGACTTAATAAACTCCACAGCCTCTTGCTGCTGGGATGAGAGGGTAATGGTGCTCTTTATTGGAAGGGGAGCATTTTGCTTCTTTTGGTTTTCCTTAAAAGGCACAAAAAGCCCTATAGCCTCACCAAAACTAGAGACATAATATTTTGCTATAAATTGTGCTATCGCTATCTGCTGGGAAGAGTAAAAAAAGGAAGTACTATTTTCAATAGGAAGACATTCGAATGTTGGTTTTGTAATCTCCTGTACAATTACGCCTCTTGTGTGTCTATTGCGGAGGCTAACTTCTACTACTTCCCCAATCTCTCTTTTATCTTTTGAAGAGTATGTTAATTGTAAAGGGGTATTGATAAGAGCTATTTCATAATAATGCATCAAAAATTTTTACACGCTCCTTCAACAGTCGTGGGAGATCCTTCTATACAAGAAAATTTGCCTGTATCCTTATTATAGCTAAAAGCTATTTTCCCTTGATTGGCATGGAATATGTAGTAATTTCCCTCTTTACTCCAACCTCCAGGATTAGTAGAAGGAGTAACTGGATGAGGAAGAACATTGGAAAAGAGCTTAGAGCTGTCGTTTTCCAAAGCACTAGGATAAGGATCTTGTCCAAGGAGTATATGACGATTCTTATAGACTTGTAGGCCAGAACGTATTGCTGTTACAGTCGATTTTGCATTGCTTATCTGCGCCTCATCCATTGCTCCACCTAGTTTTGGCAATGCAATTGTAGCCAATATTCCTAATACAACTATTACAAAAACAAGCTCAATTAATGTAAAGGCCTTTTTTATTCTGCCCATTGTCTCTTTCCTCTAAAAACTATATGTATCTTTAGCTGCAACAACAAACCTTGGTGCATCGGTTTCATTACCATCACGGCAAAAAACGTTATATTTGCCTCCTACATTTGGATTTTTTGCAATAAAAGGATGTGCTACATTTCCAGGAGCAACACATTGACTAAAATTAACACTTGTTTTATCAAAATATTTTGGGATGGAGACATACACTTCCAGACGGCGTCCATAGAAGAGAAAATTATCCCCATCATTATCACTTTTTATACTACCTTTTTTCCCTGCAAAGAGAGACTTTGACCATAAAGAGTGTCCTACAGTTCTAGTGAGCGTAGCAGCAAAAGCTTTGGCAATATTTTTTTGCGCAAGCTCTTCTACAGTAAAATAGCGGGGTAAGGCTACCATAGCCAAAACCCCAAGAACTACTATGACAAAAATAAACTCTATCATACTAAAAGCTAAACGTTGCATGATTTAGTTTGCAGGACCTGCAATTAATATTTCACCTTTTTTTAATTGAAATGCAGGTGCATGAGTTGAATCTCCATCTCTACAATAGATTGCATATCCGCCTGGTACAATATCTTTCTTTACATCTGCAATCTTTTTAAACTTTGTATTATCATCACACTCACTAAACTTGATATTTTCTAACTCTTGAGGAATATCTACATAAAGACTTAACTTTTTATCATCGTCACCTAAATTTTTTATTCTTCCCGTCCCATCTTTTGCAATAGCTTTACTCCAAATAGTTGGTCCCACAGTTCTATTGAGCGTTCCTACAAAAGCTTTCAGTTTCCCTTCTCTTGCTTGCTCACTCACACCTATAAACTTTGGCAATGCAACTGCTGCCAAGATACCTAAGATAACGATCACGAAGATCAACTCAATCATAGTAAAACCACCACGTCTCATGACGACTCCTTTGAAAAAAATTTTTTGCAGGGCTTCCTGCATTTTTCATTATCGGCAGATTTTTTATTTTTTTAGTCAGTTTGGAAATTTTTTTAATAACTCTTGCAATCTCTTTTCTAAAACATAACAATCGTAACACTTTTTCAGATATGCATGGAGAAGATTTTTTATACTATTCGAAGAGTGAGGGGGGAGATCTTTTTGTAGATCCTCAAGGAGACTTTGTGCAAAATCCTCCTTGAGCTGGATATCATACTCTTTTCCTTCTATCTTAATGGTTACTTTTTGCAATGCTAACTCACAAGATTTTCTATCTTTTTGATAATCTCATCAATCTCTAAATTTTTCATTGCCAATTCATCACGCAGCTTTTCAATCTCTTTATCTTTCTCTTCGCTTGCTGCTTTGCATGTGACAAGCTCTGTACGCAATCGTTCATTCTCATCTTTCAATATTGTATATTTATCAAGAAGATCATCAATCTTTTGTGAGAGCTTTTCCATCAAATCGATATGTTCCATCAAGCCTCTTTGTCTTTTAAGTTTTGTTTAATTTTTGTATAATTGTAGCAAAAATTACTAAAAGAGGTTTTAAAATTGGCAAAATTTAAGATGGTCACAGACTTCTCTCCAGCAGGAGATCAACCAAAAGCAATAGAAAAACTTACACTCTCTATCAAAGAGGGCAACCGCTACCAAACACTTTTGGGAGTCACAGGAAGCGGTAAGACATATACAATGGCAAAGATTATTGAAAATCTGCAAATGCCAACTCTTATCATGACACACAATAAAACCTTAGCAGCACAGCTTTATAGTGAATTCAAAGGATTTTTCCCAAAAAATCATGTAGAGTATTTCATAAGCTACTACGACTACTACCAGCCAGAAGCATACCTTCCAAGACAAGATCTCTTTATTGAAAAGGATAGCTCCATCAATGATGAGCTAGAGCGTTTGCGTCTCAGTGCGACAGCTAGCCTTTTAGAGTATGAAGATGTGATAGTAGTTGCATCAGTAAGTGCAAACTACGGACTTGGAAACCCTCATGAATATAGAAAAATGGTCTTTAAGTTTGAAGTGGGAAACGAGATTGGCCAAAGAGAGCTTCTCTTGCGCCTTTTAGAGATGGGATATAAACGCAACGATAAATTTTTTAATAGAGGAGATTTTCGTGTAAGCGGAGATGTAATCGATGTCTATCCAGCATACTTTGAAGAGGAGGCTGTGAGAATCGAGTTTTTTGGAGATGAGATCGAATCAATCTACATTTTCGATCCCCTCACAAACAAGAAATTAACTGATAGAGACTCTTTTACCCTCTACTCAGCTAGCCAATTTATCGTAGGACAAAATCGTCTTGCAGAAGCAGTTAAATCGATTGAAGAAGAGCTTGAAGAGCGCTTGGAGTACTTCTATAAAGAGAATAAACTTGTCGAATATCAGCGTCTCAAACAACGCACTGAATTTGATCTAGAGATGCTTGAGACCACAGGAACATGTAAAGGTATTGAAAACTACTCGCGCCACCTCACTGGTAAAAAACCTGGCGAAACGCCCTACTCGCTCCTTGATTATTTTGAAGCAATGGGCAGACCATACCTCATAATTGTTGATGAGTCCCATGTGAGCCTTCCCCAATTTCGCGGGATGTATGCGGGAGACAGGAGCCGCAAAGAGGTGCTTGTAGAGTATGGATTTAGACTCCCTAGCGCACTTGATAACCGCCCACTCAAATTTGAAGAGTTTATCAATAAAGCGCCCCACTATCTCTTTGTTTCAGCCACCCCAGGTGAATTAGAGCTTGAGCTCTCGAACGTAGTAGCCGAGCAGATTATTCGCCCAACAGGTCTACTTGACCCTCTCATTGCGTTGGCTCCAAGTAGCAGGCAAGTAGAGATTTTACATGATGAAGCCAAAAAGGAGATCGAAAAAGGAAACAGAGTACTTGTCACAACCCTTACAAAAAAGATGGCTGAAGACCTCACCAAATACTATGCAGATCTTGGGCTTAAAGTACGCTATATGCACTCTAAAATTGATGCAATCGAGCGAAACCAGCTTATACGAGGTTTGCGTAGAGGAGAGTTTGATATTCTTGTGGGTATCAACCTCCTGCGAGAAGGGCTGGATCTGCCAGAAGTAAGCCTCGTAGCAGTGCTTGATGCAGATAAAGAGGGCTTTTTAAGAAGTGAGACAAGCCTCATTCAGACAATGGGACGAGCAGCAAGAAATGCAAGTGGGAGAGTCATTATGTTTGCAGATAAAATTGAAGAGTTTCAAGAACTGCAAAACTCAGAAGATCTTAAGCAGATAAAAGAGAAAATTACAGGCTCAATGTATCGCGCTATAAAAACCACGCTAGAGAGACGTACAAAGCAGGATGCCTACAACAAGGCTCACGGCATTACACCAAAAACGGTCAAACGACGCCTCGATGAAAATCTCAAAAGTGAAGATCTCGATAAACTCTATGAGCGCAAAAAAAAGATGGAAAAGATCCCTCCAAGCGAAAAAGAGAAAATCATCAAAGAGCTGCGTAAAGCTATGCATGAAGCAGCACAAAAACTTGAGTTTGAGGAGGCAGCAAGACTCAGAGACGAAATCGAAAAAATCAAGGCTCTATAGGCTTGAAATCCCCCTCTTCCTCATCAAAATACTCAATTTCACCAGATTCAATTTTATAATACCATCCATGCAAGAAGAGTTTATCAGCTTCTACCCTCTCTTTTACTGCAGGATAAGTGAGGAGGTTTTGAAGTTGCACCAAAATTGAAGCCTTTTCTGTAGTACGCAACAAAAGCTCATTATCTTCGGTGCCAACAGTATCAATCGCAATCTCTTTTGCAGGCTCTCCAATCTCAAGCCATTTTTTAATATGTATAAGCTCAATATTTTGCGGGATCTCTTTATAGAGACTCTCACACGCACCACAGTGACTATGCCCACAAATAATAATATCTCTTACTTCTAACACACTCACAGCATACTCAATCGCACTCGCTGTTGCATGAAAATCGTTATCAGGTTTAAATGAAGGAACAAAATTGCCAATGTTACGAAAGACAAAGAGATCTCCTGGCTTTGCTCCCGTAATGAGATCTGGAACAACGCGTGAGTCGCTACATCCAATAAAAAGTGTTTTTGGACTCTGTCCCTTTGAAGCAAGCTCTTCAAAGAGTTTTTCATACTTTTTAAAATGGATTCTTTTAAATTCTTGATAATTATCTATAAATTTCTTTATATGCATAGTATCCCTTTTGGTTGATTTTAGTCAACATTTGTTAAAATTTTTCTTATAACAGCAAAAGGTGGTGCATGAATCTCAAAGATCCAAAACTCTACATTAATAGAGAGCTCTCTTGGCTCAAATTTAATACACGCGTTCTTGAAGAGGCACAAGATACAACTAATCCACTTTTAGAGCGTCTTAAATTCATCGCTATATATGGCACCAATCTCGATGAGTTTTATATGATACGCGTTGCAGGACTCAAAAAGCTCTTTAAATATCGCATACGCGTCACTGGACCAGACAAAATGACGCCTCTTGAACAACTACGAGCCATAAGAGAGTATCTCCACGACGAAAAAAAAGAGCTTGAAAAGACTTTTTTTGCAATCATTGAAAAATTAGCCAGGGAGGGATTAAGGCTTGTTAACTATGAAGATCTTGATGCACAAACAAAAAGAAAAATTAATGAGTATTTCCATACAAATCTCTATCCTGTTATTGTCCCTATCGCAGTAGATGCCACACACCCATTCCCTCATCTCAATAATCTTAGTTTTGCACTTGCATTGAAGCTGAGCGATACAAACAATCCTAATGACATTAAATACGGATTAGTACGTATTCCCCGTGTTCTTCCTCGTTTTGTTCAAATAGAAAACACATATATTCCTATTGAGTCCATCGTCCAAGCGCATCTAGAATCTCTCTTCCCAGGTTATACAATCTTAGCTTCTGCCCCATTTCGTGTTACACGCAATGCAGATATTGAGATAGAAGAGGAAGAGGCAGACGATTTTATGGAGCTTTTAGAAGAGGGACTCAAACTTCGTAGAAGAGGAGAGATAGTACGACTTGAGATTGGCGCAAACGCAGAAGATGATCTTATCAATTTTCTCAAAGAGCATATATATATAGAACAAGGTGATATCTATCGCTACAATATTCCTATTAATCTTGGAGCACTCTGGGAGATAGTATCAAATAAAAACTTTCCTCATCTCCTCTTTGAGCCATATACACCAAAGATTCTTCCCCCATTTGATACAAATGAGCCGGTATTTCATATAATAGAGCATGAAAATGTTATGCTCTACCACCCTTATGAGAGTTTTGATCCGGTAGTGCGCTTTATTAAAGAAGCAAGCAAGGATCCTGATGTACTTGCTATTCGCATGACTCTTTATAGAGTTGGAAAAAATTCCCCTATTGTCAAAGCTCTCATTAATGCAGCAGAATCTGGCAAACAGGTTACTGCCATGGTAGAGCTTAAAGCAAGATTCGATGAAGAAAACAACCTCATCTGGGCAAAAGAGCTTGAAAAAGCAGGTGCACATGTCATTTTCGGCATACCAGGATTTAAGGTTCATGCAAAAATCGCACAAGTAATAAAAAAAGATGGTGACAGACTCAAACAGTATGTGCATCTTGCTACTGGTAACTACAATCCAAGTACAGCAAAAATTTATACCGATGTGAGTCTCTTTACAGCTGATAAAGATATTACTGCAGATGCTACCCGTTTTTTCCACTTTCTCACAGGATTTAGCAAAAAGACAAAACTCAAAACCCTCTATATGTCGCCTTTTCAAATAAAACCTAAACTCTTACAAATGATTGATGAGGAGGCAAAAAAAGGGAGTGAGGGGCATATTGTTGCAAAAATGAACTCACTCGTAGATCCTGATGTAATACTTGCTCTATATAAAGCGAGTCAAGCAGGTGTAAAAATTGATCTCATCATCAGAGGTATCTGCTGCCTGCGCCCTGGAATTGAAGGAGTAAGTGAGAATATTCGTGTCATATCTATAGTTGGAAAGTATCTTGAGCATGCAAGAATTTTCTACTTCAAACACTCTTTTCCACAAATCTATATCTCTAGTGCAGATTGGATGCCAAGAAATCTTGAGCGCCGTATAGAGCTCATGACACCAATATTTGATAAGAATATCGCTGAAAGACTATTAGAGATCTTGCAAATTCAGCTCAAAGATAATGTCAAAGCAAGAATACTTCTACCAGATGGAAACTACATTAAACTTCACCCTGAAGAGGGAAAACCAAAAATCAACTCCCAACTTTTAATGGAAGAGTATGCAAAACTCCTCCATACATCCCACCAAAAAAATACAACAAGCAAGGCCAAAAGACTTGCAAAGAGACTTTTGAAGGAGAGCTAATGCTTTTACGCTATAAAGAGTGGTTTCCAAAAATTGGCCAAAATGCATGGATCGCTCCAGATGCAACAGTAGTAGGAAATGTGGAAATTGGAAAAGAGAGCTCCATATGGTTTGGATGTGTTATACGCGGTGATGTACACTACATCAAAATAGGAGATCGTACAAATATTCAAGACTTAAGTATGATTCATGTCACCCATTATAAAAAGCCTGATATGAGCGATGGCTATCCTACTATCATAGGCAACGATGTAACAGTAGGGCATAGAGTGATGCTACATGGATGTACTATTGAAGATGCATGTTTGATTGGTATGAATGCTACAATCCTTGATGGAGCTGTAATAGGAAAAGAGTCGATTGTAGGAGCTGGAGCACTGGTCACTGGCGGGAAAAAATTTCCTCCAAGAAGCCTCATTTTAGGAACTCCAGCAAAAGTGGTAAGAGAACTGACAGACAAAGAGGTAGCAGAGCTTTATGCAAGTGCAAAGAGGTATGTTACATTTAAAAATGAGTATATTGATTTTATTCAATAATGCATAATATAACTTCAAATTATTACTATATTAAGGTAGAGTTATAATCCTTAAAATTTTAAATAATTTTTTACTTACATTATTTTTTTTATAATTTTTTTTTAAACACAAAAGGACTATAATACCTCGTACCAATTTTTATAAAGGGGCAGAATATGGCAAGAATTGTTGTGTTAGGAGCAGGTGTTTCTGGACATACTGCTGCTACTTTTGCTAAACACTGGCTTGGAGACAAACATGAAGTAGTAGTAGTGTCTCCAAACAGCAAATGGAACTGGATTCCATCAAACATCTGGGTTGGTGTTGGTGAAATGGCACCAGAAGATGTTGTATTTGAGCTTGCGCCAGTCTATCAAAAAGCTGGAATCGATTTTAGACAAGCTAAAGCTGTCTCTATCCATCCAGAAGGAAAAGAGGGAAGTGACAGACCTTACGTTACAATCGAATATACCGATCCAAATAAGGCTGGACAGACTGAAGAGGTAGAGTATGACTACCTTATCAATGCGACTGGTCCAAAACTCAACTTCGCTGCAACTCCAGGACTTGGACCAGATGAAGGTAATTCACTCTCAGTTTGTACATATCTCCATGCAGCAGAAGCAAATACCCATTTTCAAAATGCAATTGAGCGTATGAAAAAAGGGGAAAAAGTAAAATTCCTCATCGGTACCGGACACGGTATGTGTACATGTCAGGGAGCTGCATTTGAATATATCTTCAACATCGAGCATGAGCTTCGAGAAGCAGGCGTAAGAGATAAAGCAGAAATCAAGTGGATCTCTAATGAGCAGTTCCTTGGAGACTTTGGTGTTGCAGGTCTCCATATCAAATGGGGCGGCCATATCGTAAGCTCTAAAGTGCTTGCAGAATCTTTGTTTGCAGAGCGCGGCGTTGACTGGATTACTGGAGCACATGTCAAAGAGGTACAAAAAGGAAAACTCCAATATGAACTTCTCGATGGAACAGAAGGAGAAGAAACATTTGACTTTGCAATGCTTATTCCTCCGTTTAGCGGCGTAGGTCTTAAAGCTTATGATAAAGCTGGTAATGACATCACTGATAAAGTTTTTGCACCAAATGGCTTTATGAAAGTTGACGCAGACTACACTCCAAAACCGTTTGAAGAGTGGAAAGCAAGCGACTGGCCAAAATATTATCAAAACCCAGATTATCTCAATATGTTTGCAGTAGGTATCGCATTTGCACCACCTCATCCAATCAGTAAACCGGCAAAATCAGTTAATGGCACACCAATCACACCAGCACCTCCAAGAACAGGTATGCCTTCAGGAATTATTGGTAAAACTGTTGCACAAACAATTACAGAAGTCATTAACGGTAAATATAGCCTCGAAGAGGTGAAAGAGAAAGGTCACCACGCCTCTATGGCAGAGATGGGTGCAGCGTGTGTTGCTTCAACTGGTAAGAGCCTCATGAACGGTTCTGCAGTAGCATTGACCGTTTATCCTGTTGTACCTGATTATGATAGATTCCCAGGAACTGGTCGTGATCCAGACTACACTTTTGGTGAAATCGGTCTTGCAGGACACTGGATTAAACATATCCTCCACTATATGTTTATGTGGAAAGCGCAGCTCAAGCCGGGCTGGACACTCATCCCTGAATAAGATAAAGGAGCAATAATGGCTTATCAAGAGATTCAAAAAAATATCAAACCTTATGACAACAAAACATATGGTACAATGGTACCTGGTCCTTTTCAAAGGTTCCTAAGAACTTGTAAAATCTGGCAATTTATCAGATTCATTATCATCAACCTCAAAATGCTCGCAGTCGTTTCTAAATCTCACCATTAAAAAAAGGGGCTTTTGCCCCTTATACTCAAAGGATCATTATGGCCAAAATTCTTACCTATCCTGATCATACTCTTTTGCAAATTTCTGGGCTTGTAAGAGATTTCAAAGATCCAAATCTTGGGCAGATTATTGATGAGATGAAACAGACAATCGAAGAAAACAGTCTCCAAGCACTTGCAGCCATTCAAATTGGTGTGCCATTAAGAATTATCGTACTTAAAAAAAATAATGATTATGAAGTTATGATAAATCCTGTCATTTATGGCAAAGAGGGAAAATATTTTGCTTCACGTGAGAGTGATGAGAGTTTACCAAACATAGAAGTAACCGTTAACCGCTACCCTGTTATAAAAATCATGTATGAAGATAGAGAAGGAAATCAAAAGTTTTATATTGCCAAAGATGATGAAGCAGTATTATTGCAGCGAAAAATCGATATGGTTTTTGGCGGTTATCTGTTTGATAAGCTCTCAAAAAAAGAGCAAAAGAAGTTTTTTAAAGAGTATGGCAGCTATGGCGATACATGCCCTACCTCTTTTGTCAAAGATAAGATTCTTACAGCTTTGCGTCTCTTTTTAGTTGGGCACTTCGTTTTACTTATATTTGCACTTTTTGCAAACTTTGCAAAGTTTGTTCTCTCGTACAATACCCCTCTTTTTATACTTGAATTTGCATGGCTTATTTTTTATGCGCTCTATGCAAAATATGAGACAACAAAATATAAAAACTGTACATCCTGTCAAGGGGCCAATGTATTTGGTACCAGTGCAATCTATTTGGCTGTTATTATAGTGCTCTATGGAGGATCATGGCTCATAAAAAGTTTTTAAACATAGAGAACCTCACTATTGCTGCAATTTTTGCCGGTATCGCTTTTGGCTACTTTTTTCCTGTACTCTCGCTAGATCTCAAAGTCATTGGCGATATATACCTCAAACTTTTAAAAATGCTCATTATCCCTCTTGTATTTGCTTCAATTTTTATTGCAATCACTTCTCTCAGTGGCAAAGAGGAGCTCAAATCTATCGGAATTAAAGCCTTTGCATACTATCTTACAACCACTGCATTAGCGGTGATTTTAGGGCTTTTTATCTTTCATCTCTTTAATCCAGGAGCGGGAGAGCATCTGCTGCAACTACCTTCAAATTTCTCGGTAGAACACAAAGATCTAAGTATTAACGACTTTTTACTCTCTTTTATCCCAGCAAATATTTTTGCAGCTCTCAGTAAAGGTGCGATTTTACCTATTATCTTTTTTACAATCCTCTTTGCAGTAGGAGCACTCTTTATAACAGAGCAAAAACGCACAACTCTCTACAACTTCTTTGATAGTGTCAATGATGCAATGATGGTCCTTGCAAAATGGGTAATCACTTTAACCCCAATAGGTGTTTTTTCTCTCATCGCTGCAACTGTTGCAAAAAATGGATTAGATCCTATATTCAATCTCTATAGCTATGTGCTTACTGTTTTAGCTGCCCTTGCAATCCATGCGCTTCTTACACTCCCTGCACTTGCCTTTTTTATTGGAAGGTTTAATCCCTATAAATATTTTTTACAGATCAAAGAGGCTCCACTTATAGCATTCTCTACTGCTTCAAGCTCTGCTACACTCCCTGTAAGTCTAGAAGTTACTGAAGAAAAGGGAGGAGTAAGTAAAAAAGTAGCAGGATTTGTACTGCCTCTTGGAGCTACTATCAATATGGATGGCACGGCTCTGTATGAATCGATTGCAGTAATGTTTATTGCAAATATAAGTGGAGTTGAGCTCACATTAGCACAGCAAATTACTATCTTTATCACCGTTACATTCGCTTCTATCGGAGCAGCCGGCATTCCTGGGGCAGGTCTTATTATGATGACGATGGTACTCGATAGTGTAGGACTACCAGTTGAATCAATTGCACTGATTATTACAGTTGATCGCTTTTTGGATATGTTCAGGACTGCTGTGAACAACTGGGGAGATCTGCTGGGAGCGAAGTTGATTCAGAGGCTTTTGTAGCTTTTTTTGTCTTTTTTGCACTTTTGCTAAATTTAATTAGATCTTCAGTAGTAATAATTTCATCTGGAATCTTCTCTAATGCCATTTGTACAAGCTTATATGCTGTAAGAGCATCTGCATAGGCGCGGTGACTCACAAGTGTATTAATACCAAGATTTTCATTGAGGTACTCTAAACCATACCGCTCACTTTGAATTGTTTTTCTTGCAAGATCTATAGAGCAGAGCTTCCTGTTTGCTAGTTTTTCATAGCCTAACTGTTCCAATTTTCGTGAGATAAAGTTGTAATCGAAATTGACATTATGGGCTACAAATACACTATCACCCAAAAACTTCTTAAATGCAAGCAAGACCTCTTTTTGACCAGGAGCGTGAGCCAGGTCATCAAGCTCAATGCCTGTTAGTTTGGTAATATACTCTGGTACCTCTTCAGCAAAGACAAAACTTTCAAAACGATCAATAATTTCACTTCCTTGAAACTTTATCGCCCCAATCTCAATTATCTGTGAAAACTCAGGTTTGCTTCCATTGGTTTCAATATCGACTACTACAAACTCCTGCTTTAAAAAAGGAGTTTTTGCAGTTTTTAAAAGAATGTGATCATCTTTTTGAGCTAGAGGAAATCCTCGTGCAAGGAGTGTCTGGTAGAGTAGCTCAGGATCTTCAGTCAAACCAAAAATCGATTGTAAAAGAGCATAAAACTGCTCAAGAGGATAATCTTTTTTTATAAGTCTATATGCAAGTTTTTCTAATTTATTCAAACTTTACCTTTGCGATAAATTCGCGCACCTTTTTGGGATCTTTTTTGCCTTTTTTTGCTTCTACGCCGCTACTTACATCTACACCATAAAAATCATACTTTTTCACTTCACCTACATTTTGCGGTGTAAGTCCTCCTGCTAAAATAATTTTGGAGCAATCTATCCCTTCGAACCACTCGAGCGCCACTCTTTTTCCTACTCCTCCAAACTGAGGAACATACGCATCCACGAGGCGGTACCGGTTGGCAAACCTCTTGATATCATCTTTACTGCGTGCTCTTACTACCGGCAATGCTTTAATAGTAAGTGATTCTATAAACTCTTCATCCACATCAAAATGGAGTTGTGCTAAACTCATATTGGTTGCACTGCATACCTCTTCGATAAAATCTTTCGTAGCATTGACAAAAAGCCCTACCCGCTCTACAAAAGGGGGAAGATCAGCAACGATCATAGCAGCCTTTGCAGGATCTATATAGCGAGGTGAATCTGGATAGAAGACAAATCCTAAAGCATCAGTCCCTGCTTCAATGGCAACAAGAGCATCCTCAAGATTTGTGATACCGCATATTTTAACGCGCACACCTACACCTTGAGGCTTTTAATAGCTGTAGCATAATCTCTATGACCAAAAACGTAGCTGCCAGCAACTACAATATCAACTCCAGCAGCTTTGAGCTCATGAATATTTTTGTCACTTACTCCCCCATCTACTTCTATGAGGCAAGAAGGATTTTTTGCTTCTATAAGACTTTTAAGCTCTTTGATTTTATCATAGATTGGGATAAATTTTTGTCCACCAAATCCTGGATTAACACTCATCAAAAGCACCATATCCACATATTTTACTATCTCACTCAAGCAACTTACTGGCGTTGCTGGGTTGATAACAATTGCTGGAGAGATATCATGTGATCGTATCTTTTGCGCAATTCTATGGTGATGCTTTTCACTTTCATAGTGAAAAGATATATATTTTGGCTTCAATGGAGCAAAGAGATCGACAAAAAAGGTGTTATCTTCTACCATCAAATGCACATCCAGAGGCTTCGTTGCCACTCCAGCCACTGCCTTTGCGACAACCGGTCCTATCGTCATATTTGGCACAAAGTGACCATCCATGACATCAACATGGACAAGATCAGCTCCTGCTTCACAAATCGCCACAACCTCTTTAGCCAATATCCCAAAATCTGCACTCAAAATACTTGGTGCTACAAACATGCTTTGCCTTTTGAAAAAATTGCTATAATTATAGCAAAAGTAATAGCTTAAATATAGTTTAAAATAAGTTAAATTTAAGGGAAAATAGCTATAATTGCAAGCACAAAATCATAAAAAGGTTATGCTATGTCTAAAAAGTGCCAAATTACAGGTAAAAAGCCGATGACTGGCCACAATGTCAGCCACGCAAATAATAAGACGAAGAGAAGATTTTTACCAAATATGAGAACTGTACGTGTTACACTTCCAGATGGAACGAAAAAGAAGATAAAAGTCTCAGCAAAAGGCTTGCGCATCCTCAAAAAGAAAAACTTCGAACTCTCTTAAGAGTTCTCTTCCCCAAGGATCCCTATGCACTTCCAGCTCTTACCACTAGCAAATAGTATTGCAGATGTCGATGGCTTTTTTTGCGATGGAGTGCATGCGGGACTCAAAAAGGATGGACTTGACGTAGGCTTCATCTATAGCGATACTCTGTGTGATATAAGTGCAATTTTTACTTCTAACCGTTTTCAAGCTGCGCCAATTAAACATTTCCAAAAACATGCTATCACACAAACAAATTTCATTCTTACCAATTCCAAAAACGCCAATGCGATGACAGGCAAAGCTGGTATAGAAGATATCGAAGAGATTCTCTCCTCTTTAGATTTTCCCATGCAAAATCCTCTCATGAGCTCAACTGGCGTCATTGGAGTGAGACTTCCTAAAGAAAAAATTATAGATGCAGCCAAAAGGTTTTATTTGCAAGCAAAAAATGCAGACAACTTCGCTCGCTCCATCATGACAACCGATACATTTCCAAAAAGTGTTGGGTTTGAAGTGCGCTTAGAAGATGGAAAGAGCTTTCGCATTGCTGGCATTGCAAAGGGTGCTGGGATGATTGATCCAGCACTAGCTACAATGCTCTGCTTTATTGTAACAGACGCTGCAATTCCAAAAGATGATATGGATAAGCTGCTCAGAAAAAATGCTGAAATATCCTTCAATGCAATAAGTGTGGATGGAGACAGATCTACTAACGATTCAGTCTTTTTACTAGCAAATGGCAAAAGCGAAGTATATGAAAAAGAGGCTTTTGATTTTGCACTACAGCAGATCATGCACCGCTTAGCACTCCTTATAGTCAAAGATGGAGAAGGGGCAAAAAAACTTGTAGCTTTTAAGATTACAGGCGCTAAGTCAAAGGAAGAAGCAAAAAAAGCGGCAAAAGCACTCACAAACTCTTTACTTGTTAAAACTGCTCTTTTTGGTGAGGATCCAAATTGGGGACGTATAGCATCCACCATAGGTGCAAGCGGTGTGACATGTGATGAAGAGAAGCTTCGCATCTCATTTGAAGATGTTTTAGTCTATGATAGAGGAGAGATTCTCTTTAGTAAAGAGCAAGAAGAAAAAGCTCATAAAGTTATGCAAAAAGCAGAATTTACAATTACGTGCGATCTTGGCGTTGGAAAAGAGAGTTTTACAGCTTATGGATGTGATTTAGGCTATGAGTATGTGAAGATTAATGCAGAATACAGAACCTAAATGCTACAATTTATAAAAAAGGAGTTATTATGCTAGAAGAGTTTCCACAAGAGTTGATTCAAAAAATCAGACAAGAAAATCCACACTTCGATAAAATTATAGAAAAACATGAAGAGCTTAAAAAAACTGTCCATGAAGTAGAAGAGGGACGTGAGCATATGGAAGATCTCGAGCTTGAAAAACTCAAACTCGAAAAACTGCGCCTCAAAGATGAAGCATACCAGATCGTTATGCAATATAAAAAAGAGCATGGACTATAAAAAATGGGTTTACACAAACTCCAAAAGAAGCTAGAAAAGATATTTTCCCACCCAATCCCAGCAAACCTTGACTGGAGAGGGGTGGAGAATCTTTTGAAACATCTTGGATTTACAGTTGAACATACAAAGAAAAATCATATTAAAGTGATTGATAAGGAAGGCAAAGAGCTATTGCTCATTGTCCACAATCATGAGATAAACAGTAAAGAGGAGATAACAAAACTCAAGCACTTTCTTCAAGAGCATGGCATCACGGATCAGACAAAGCTCTGATCCTACGCCTCACTCTCAGAAAATCTTCCCATACTCATAAGTTTTTCATAACGCTTTTCAAGTCTCTCTTCTACACTCATCTGCTGCAACTGCGCAACGCTTTGCAAGTAGTACTCTTTAAGAAGTTTTGCAGCACCCTCTTTATCTCTGTGCGCTCCAATGAGAGGCTCTTCAATAATATCATCTATGAGGCCTAACTCTTTGAGATCCTCAGCAGTAATTTTGAGTGCTTTCGTGGCCTGCTCTACTTTGCTAGGATCATTCCATAAAATTGCTGCACATCCCTCAGGGGATATAACGCTAAAGACAGAGTAGCGCATCATTGCAAGCTTATCTGCAACACCAATCGCAAGGGCTCCACCACTTCCACCTTCTCCAATGACAATTGATACAGTAGGGACTCTCAGTCTACTAAATTCAAAGAGGTTTCTTGCAATTGCCTCACTCTGCCCACGCTCTTCAGCACCAATACCAGGGTAAGCTCCCGGAGTATCAACAAGCATCAGCACAGGGATATTAAACTTCTCTGCCATTTTTGCAAGGCGCAGCGCTTTGCGATACCCTTCAGGGTGAGGCATACCAAAATTTCTTTTGATCTTATTTTTGGTACCGCGTCCCTTTTGCTCACCAATGAGCATTGTTTTTTGATTGTCTACATATCCAATAAAACAGACTATTGCAGGATCATCGCGAAAACATCTATCGCCATGGATTTCATAGTAATCATGCATGATTAAACGTACATAATCAAGTGCATAAGGGCGATCCGGATGGCGGGCAAGCTGTAATTTTTGATAATCGCTAAGATTTTTGTATGTTTTAGCAACCTCTTTTTCGAGATCTTTTTCTAAAATCTCTATTGCTGCACTATCACCCCGCGCTTTTGCAGCTTCAAGTTCAGATTCAATCTCTTGGATCTTCTTTTCAAAATCGAGATATGTTGCCAAATCAAACCTTTTTGAATACTACTACACCGTTTGTCCCACCAAATCCAAAAGAGTTACTCATTGCAACTTCAATATCCGCCTCTCTTGCTTCATTTGGAACATAATCGAGATCGCAATCTGGATCTGGCTCTTCATAGTTGATTGTAGGAGGAATAATGCCTCTATCCATCGCCATAAGAGTAATAACTGCTTCAATTGCCCCTGCTGCTCCTAGGCAGTGTGCTGTTTGGCCTTTTGTAGAGCTTACAGGAGGGCAGTTCTCTTTGCCTCCAAAAGCTTTTTTGATTGCCATTGTCTCATACCAGTCATTATACTTCGTGCTTGTACCATGAGCATTGATATAGTCTACTTTCGTCACACCAGCCATTTGGAGTGCTGCACGCATTGCTCTATATGCCCCCTCTCCTTCTGGAGCTGGCGTAGTAATATGGTTTGCATCGCCACTTTCACCAAATCCGATAAGTTCAGCATAGATCTTCGCACCTCTTGCTTTTGCTGCTTCATACTCTTCAAGCACCAATGCACCACTCCCCTCTCCCATTACAAAGCCATTTCTCTTTGCATCAAATGGGCGTGAAGCGTGTTTTGGATCATCGTTATAGGTTGAGAGCGCCTTCATTGCTGCAAATCCTCCTATTCCAATAGGGCAGATAGCAGCTTCAGCTCCCACCACAAGCATGCGATCAGCACCACCTAGCATGATAGTCTTGGCGGCCTCAGTAATCGCATGTGTTCCTGCTGCACATGCAGTAACACTTGAGAGGTTTGGACCTTTGAGTGTATGCTCAATAGAGATAAATCCCCCTAACATATTCGCTAATGCTGAAGGGATAAAAAATGGGCTAATACGTCGTGGACCTCTTGTGTGGCAGATGACAGCATTTTTCTCTATTGTTGCAAGACCCCCAATGCCTGAAGCAGAACTGATACCAAACTTTTCGCGCTCTACACTCTCATCAATTCCCGCATCAACCATAGCTTCTCTAGCAGCTTTGATACCTAGTTGAATAAATCTGTCAGCCTTTTTCACCTCTTTAGGATCCATTACTGTTTTGGGATCAAAATCTTTTACCTCTGCAGCTATACGTACAGATTGATTTGAAGGATCAAAAAGTGTAATTGTATCTACTCCACTCTCTCCTCTTATAATAGCATCAAAAGCACTCTCTTTATCATGTCCTAGTGCATTGATCATACCGAGCCCGGTTATTACCACTCGTCTCAAAACATCTCCTTGGCTTAATCTCTAATAAACCTAACTCTCTTAGACTTATTAAAGATAAAGCCGGGATAAACCCGACTATTTCATTAAGATTTATGCTCTTGGATATATTTTACTGCATCTTCAACTGTTTGAATCTTTTCTGCATCCTCATCTGGAATCTCAATACCAAACTTCTCTTCAAGTGCCATAACAAGCTCTACTACATCGAGGCTATCAGCACCGAGATCTTCAACAAATCTTGACTCAGGTTTTACCTCATCAGGATTTGCATTGAGTTGCTCAACAACAACCTCTTTCACCTGTTCAAAAATATCCGCCATCAGTTACTCCTTCTAAAATGTTATCGACCAATTCTATCAAAAAAAGATTTAACTCTTTATAAATACATACCACCATTGACTTTGATTGTTTCACCTGTGATATAACTTGCACCATCACTGAGCAAAAAGGCTACAGTCTCGGCTACCTCTTTTGGATCTCCAAAACGTCGCAGAGGTATTTTTTCGATGTAGCTCTGTTTGATATCATCTTTGAGCGCATCTGTCATATCGGTAGCAATAAAGCCAGGTGTTACGCTATTAAAGCGAATCCCTCTTGCTGCGCCTTCAAGAGCAAAAGATTTTGTCATTGCTATCATACCGCCTTTGCTGGCACTATAATTAACCTGTCCAGCATTTCCCGTCTCACCAACGATAGAGGAGATATTCACAACACTACCAAAACGCTTTTTGCTCATAACTTTCAAAGCTTCTCTACAGCCAATAAAAGCACTTGTAAGATTTGCTCTAATGACTGATTCAAAATCCTCCACGCTCATGCGAATAGCGAGCTTATCTTTTGTAATCCCAGCATTGTTCACAAGGTAGCTCAACTCTCCATCACTATCGATGATTGTTTTGATTGCATCTACAAAAGCCTTCTCATCACTCACATCAAATCCAATAACTGCAGCTTCTCCCCCTGCAGCCTCAATCTTTTCTTTGAGTCTATCTGCCTCTTGTGCACTGCTGCGATAGTTGATCCAAACTTTGAGGCCATATCCAGCTAAAACCTCAGCAATCTTTGCACCAATTCCCCTACTAGCACCAGTTACAAGCACATTTTTACCGCCAAATTTCATAGCTCCCCTTTATCGAAAATTTAATTAAATTTTAGTAACATTTCACTTCAAACCAGATTAATTGCACTAGGTTATCGATGCTATACTATCTCTATACGATTTTTCATCTCAATCTTTTTCAATATATCACTGTACGAGCAGGATTTGCATTTTTTATAGCCTTTATATTTACACTCTTGCTTTTACCAAGATTTATTCAATGGGCCCAGCAAAAAAACTCCTATCAACCTATCTACTCTCTTGCACCCGAGCACCATCAAAAAAAGGGTTCCACTCCTACAATGGGTGGTGTTGTATTTACTTTTACTACACTCCTTGCATCTTTTCTCAGTGCAAAAATATCTAATCATTTTGTCATTGCTGCATTTTTACTCATTTGTAGTTATCTCTATATTGGCTTTATCGATGATTGGGGCAAAGTGGTAAAAAAATCCAATACGAGTGGACTCACAGCCAAGCAAAAGTTTCTTTTGCAGATCTTTTTTGCATTTGGTGTGAGTCTCTATCTCTTTTTCATAGCACATCTTGACTCTCATCTATTTATACCTTTTTACAAATATCCTCTTTTTGATATGCATCTTTTTGCACTTCTTTTTTGGACACTGGTGATTGTAGCTACATCCAATGCTGTCAATCTCACTGACGGACTTGATGGTCTTGCTACAGTCCCTTCTCTTTTTGCTCTTGCATCATTAGGGATTATTAGCTATCTTACAGGCCATGCGATATTGAGCTCCTATCTCCTCTTGCCAAAAATATCAGGCGCAGGAGAGCTAAGTGTCGTAGCTGCAGCTTATGCTGGCAGTCTCATAGCTTTTTTGTGGTACAACTGCCACCCAGCACAAATTTTTATGGGAGATAGCGGAAGCTTACCGCTTGGAGCATTCATTGGCTATATTGCAGTAGTTGCAAAGAGTGAGATTTTGCTCCTGCTCATTGGGTTTGTGTTTGTTATGGAAGCTGTGAGTGTCATTATCCAAGTAGGAAGCTATAAACTGCGAGGTAGGCGCGTTTTTCTCATGGCTCCTATTCATCACCACTTTGAAGAGAAAAAGTGGGATGAGAGCAAAATAATCGTGCGGTTTTGGATTATTGCTTTTATTACAAACATCATAGCTCTTATTACACTAAAGATTCGTTAATGATAGCTCTTTTTGGCGCAGGAAAGACGACAAAAGCGATTGCAAAAAAATTCAAAGATGTAGTCTTTTTTGAAGATATTTCTCATACATATAAAGATGAGGAGGGGTTTTTTCATCGCCCTTCATCCGACTATGATCCGACGAAATTTTCTATAGCAGTACCAAGTCCAGGCATTCCACCCTCTCATGAACTTATACAAAGAGCAAAAAATCTCTTAAGTGAATATGATCTCTTTGCTGCTACCATGCCCTTTAGCATTTGGATAAGTGGCACAAACGGAAAAACCACAACTACACAGATGATTACGCATCTATTAAAAAAATATGGTGCCGTCAGTGGAGGCAATATCGGCACTCCACTTGCAGAGCTTTCGCAAAACGCCCCCATCTGGGTACTAGAGACAAGCTCCTTTACTCTGCACTACACACATATTGCTAAGCCAAATCTCTATGTTTTGCTCCCCATCACCCCCGATCACATCAGCTGGCATGGTAGTTTTGCTAAGTATCAGGCAGCAAAACTTAAACCTCTCTCATTTTTAAAAGAAGGAGAAGCAGCTATCGTTCCACAAGAGTTTGCAAATACTCCATCCAATGGCTACCTCATAGGATATGAAAATATCTATGAACTAGCCGTTTTTTTTGGAATTGTTCCTGAGAAAGTAAGATTTAAGGGGGCATTCCTCCTTGATGCCGTTTTAGCGCTAGCTGTGAGTAAAATTCTTTTTGATGAGATTGATTACGCAGCAATCAATAGCTTTACAATAGAAGAGCATAAGCAAGAGGAGTTTTATGATAAATTAGGGCGGCTTTGGGTTAATGATAGTAAAGCCACAAATATCGATGCAACTTTGCAAGCTGTGAAAAACTATCAAGATCGCCATATCCATCTCATACTTGGAGGAGATAACAAAGGAGTGGATCTTGAGCCACTCATACAAAATCTGCACAATGTCTCCCTCTATGCAATAGGAAAAGCAGCTCCTCATATCTTAGATCTTGCAAAAAAACATAATATCGAAGCAATAGAGGCAAAAACGCTTTCAAATGCAGTAAAACTCATCAAAAAGTGTCATACTCGCCAAAGCGTAGCAATTCTCTCCCCTGCTTGTGCGAGTCTCGATCAATTTAGCAGCTATAAAGAGCGAGGAACTCTTTTTAAAAAAGAAGTTTTAAGCTGATTTTCAAATTTTTCAAGTATAATTTCATTCAACTTCTTGGCCAGATAGCTCAGTAGGTAGAGCAAGGGACTGAAAATCCCTGTGTCGGCGGTTCGAATCCGCCTCTGGCCACCACTTCAAAATCTCCAAAAAATTGAAACTAAGAAGCATATTGAAAAACTTTTTAAGGTTAATAGATTTTAAATCATTACACCCTCTTTACACCTATTTGAAAAATCGTTACCCATTACTAACATTTTTTTCTGTAGCGCTTCAAGCTCTTTTTCAATTGCCGTATATCGTTTCTCAAGATCATCAATGATATCCATTCACCTATTTCTTTAGCCATATGATCTTGATTCATTTTTTTCTCTCCTTTTTGTATTTTTCGATAATCTCTTTTGCCTCATCTAATGTTATTTCAAGTTTATTCAAAGCCTCTTCACACTCAAAGCTCTTGACGATACGCTGATAGAGTTCTGGACGTGAGTGCTTCCATCTACTGAAGGTGTTCTCTGGCACATTGATAGCAGCTGCCATCTCTTTTGCTGTCATTTTTTCCTTTGGTATACTGTGATATGTATATATCGTAGATAATTATAGCTATTTTTATCATTTTTATTATTATATTGATGATACAATATTATCTTTTGAGTTTTATTCTCAAAATGTAGATAAATAGTTTAAAGCTTAAACGAATTATTCACATATTGCAATCAAAATCGATAAAGATGTGAAAAACTATTTATATTTAGTTTCAAAATCCTTAAAGTGCAAAAATCCATCAAAAAAGATAAAAAAACCGCTTCAAAGAGTATTGAAAAAACTCTACTTTTCAATTGATGATAGTAACGATATTGAACTCTTTGCAATTGGTTAATAGGATAATCCAGCAGATACTTATGAGGATGTAATCGGCTCTTGATCGCAATAGGCTGACTATAAGCAAAATTATGAGCAGCGTGGTTATGATATCCACATTAAGCCTCCATTGCAATCAAATCATTTGAAAGGGAGTGGATAAGATTCTCTAACAACTCTTTGGCTTCATTGATATCTTTGATTGAGAAGATTTGTGGAGCAAGCTTCTCGATAAGTTGTTTAATAAATGGTTGTAATACGCTTGCAAGCTCCTCATCAGTTCCAAATATTTCTTCTGAAATATGAACTCCTTTTTTTTCAATCGTTCAACTAAAAAAAATATCGGGGCACGCACCACCCACGCCCTCGATCTTCCATCCAGCACCTTTGATGTAAGCATCCATATAAGCATCAAATCACAATGGCTTGGATAGTTCCTCTTTGAGCCTCTCCACTATCCACACCTTCAGCAGTGCCTGCCTCGCCACTCCTATTTTACTTGCTTCCTCATCGATGAGATTGAGGATGTTTTGAGGTAGGTCAATATTTATCTTTTTGGTAGGCTGCTTTTTAACTTCTCCTACTCTTTTAGCCTTACCAAAATCAAGATACTCACTTATATCTTCGCCTCTATCAAACTTCTCATCAAACTCTTTAGCCGTTATACTCTTCATAGTTTCTCTCCTCGTTTTTTCTACATCTTCTCACACTTATGATCCTGATGTTTTCACCTCTATAGGTGAATATTGCAACATAGCACTTGCCATCGAGATAGCCGATAAGCGCATATCGCTCCTCGCCATCAATAATCTTGGCTGGCACGATGAGTGAGTCGTCATTTTCAAAGAGCGCTTTAGCCTCCTCAAAGTCTACGCCATGCTTTTGCTTATTGGCTTTGCTTTTGTTTGGATCGTATTCGATATGCACTTATTACCTTTGGTATAGTTTCTATATCGTATCTATTATAATTATTATATCATATGATATAATTGTAAGGATATTTTTAGATGCAAATATTCAATACAATACGCTCAAAGCAGCCATAGAACGCGGTATTGTTGGCATATTGCTTTCATTAATAGTTGTTATTCATGTATTGATAATTGCTTTTATTCTCTTTTATTGTTCTCCTTTTTATTCGCTTTTTGTCTGCTTTTGTTTGGTTGTTCATTATCCGAAATTCCAACGTTTCCCACTTTTCGCAACCTATAAGCTTTCTTTGATTCTATCTGTAACTATCTGCACCATATCTATCAAATGATACTCTTTGATATGGTTTCTTTCACCTGTGCGCCACACCTTCCAATACTTGCCATCATAGTGTGGATTATTCAACACTGGAAAAATATTTTGCTTACTATATCCACTCTAATCATCCTCATTGAGATATTTGAGTATCTGCTTTTGGATCAACTTGCCATTATTCAATCTCAAAATCGCCTGGAAACCATTGATAAGGTGTCTATCTTTTTCCTCTTGCTTTTTGCGTTTTTTGATCTCCTCGATATCTATCTCCTTATCCACTGGCCTGATATTTGCTAAAAACTTTCTCCATCTTAATACCTCATCATCATCAGTCGCTACATTGGTTTGATATATAAGCGGTTTTGTGTAAGCAATCTTACCCTGTCAGCTTTTTTTGATTTCCACTTGCACTTTATTACCATCGGTAATCGCTTCTATTTTTATAATATCATCACTGTCCTGCTCTATTTCAGCCGTGCCACTTTGCAGCTTTCCGTCTTTGTTTGTATGGCCAAGACTCAAAACTGTAGTTCCAAGTCTTTGCAGATCTTTGTGATGCGATATTTACCCACCTTTTTGTTTCTGGCCATAGCTCATTCACAATATCTTGCCACTGCTTTAGCATCCTTTTTATCCGATTACCTCTTGTTTGAGTTTTTCAATTTTTTGAATATACACCAGTATATTTTTTAGAACGTATCCAGTCCATTTTATATTCTTTAAGGTTTTTGGAAAATCAAAAAAGTAACCTATAGGTAACTAGAATTTAGAAAACTTAATTTTTTATGCTATGTCCTGATAACATCATAACAGTTTGATAGGCTCGATTTCAAGAACTATTTAGAAGTATTGATAACGGATTAAGATTTATGAAGATATAGTAATTTTAGGACTGAAAATCCCTGTGTCGGCGGTTCAAATCCGCCTCTGGCCACCACTGCAAATCCCGGATTTATTCATCTTCTTTTACCATGCACTCTTTATTCAAGCCGTTACAGAAACTTTTAAACTTTTTTGATTTATCATAGAAAAAAAGGCTTTGCATGAAGGAGATAAAAAAAGAGCTTTTCAAAGTCATTGATAGCCTCAAAGATAAAGTTATCCACGTACGTAGAGATATCCACAAACACCCCGAACTCTCCCATCATGAAGAGCATACCAAATATTTAATCAAAGGGATTTTAGAAATCGAAGGATATGCGATTAAAGAATTTGCTACGCATCATGGTCTTGTAGCTGATTTAGTAGTAGATAAAAGTAAACCCTGTGTAGCAATTCGCGCTGATATGGATGCTCTGCCTATCCAAGAGCAAAATGAAAAACCCTATGCGAGCGAAGTTCCAGGAGTAATGCATGCATGTGGGCATGATGCTCATACAGCAATTGCAGTAGGAGCAGCAATTGCTTTTGCACAAGTAAAAGAGCAGCTTCCTTGCAATATCCGCTTTATTTTCCAGCCCTCAGAAGAGGTAAGCGATGGTGGGGCTGAAGAGATGATACGCGATGGTGCGCTAGAAAACGTCAAAGCTATCTTTGGGCTCCATGTCTATCCCTATCTCATGACGGGGCAAATAGGCTACAAGTACGGTGTGATGATGGCAAGTGCCGATACATTTACAATAGAAATATTTGGCAAGAGTGCGCATGGAGCTAGACCTCATGAAGGAGTGGACGCAATTTTGGTCTCTTCGATGTGTGTTAACTCACTCAACCATATCATATCCCGCCGCATCGATCCCCTCCACCCAGCAGTTATTAGTCTTGGAACCATTGAGGGTGGAACTGCGCCAAATATCATTTGCGATCATATAAAGCTAACAGGAACTGTGCGAACAGTGAATGAAAAGGTGCGCAAAAATATTCCAGCAATGATGGAAGATACTATTCATGGAATCTGCCACGCTATGGGAGCACAATATAAGTTTCACTATGAGTATGGTAATCCTGAACTTATTAATGATGATAAGGCAGTAGATATTATTGTAGAAGTAGCAAAAGAGATTATAGGCGAAGAGAATGTCATTGACTTACAAGATCCTGTCATGGGTGGAGAGGATTTTAGCAGATACTTAGAGATCGTTCCTGGAGCATTTTTTCGCCTTGGTGTGTGTAATCCCAAAAAAGGGACTTGTGTAGCGCAGCACCATCCAAAATTTGATGTGGATGAAGATGCGTTGCCAATTGGCATGAAGATTTTAGCCGCAGCAGCCTTAAAAGCAATGGGAGAGTTTTGTGAAAAATAGATTTTTTATTAAAACATACAACGATATCGAGTTTTTTAAGCCTGTACGAAGTTTTTTAGCTGAATTATGCGCTATTGTCTCTTTCCCACAAAAAGAGACTAATGATCTCATTGAAGCTGTACGTGAGCTTTTTGAAAATGCAGTAGAGCATGCCTATGAAAAAGATGAAGAGGGCATTATTGAAATCGAGTGTGAGATTTTTCACAATGGCATGAAAGTAGATATAAGAGATGAGGGACTACCATTTGATCCCAAAATTTTAGGACAAGTCCCATTAGATCTCAAAGAGAAAAACAAAGGGCTCAATCGCGTCTATTTACTCGTAGATAGTTTAAAATACTTCAATTTAGGATTGCATGGCAAAAAATTTTCAGTCATCAAATATGCTCCTTTGCATCTACGCCTCAAAGAGGAGATACCCTTTTATAGCGATATAGGCGATGATTTGGATCTCGTAGCAAAAGAGCATATCAAAGAAAGACTCATTGTACGCAGTTTTCAAGAGGGCGACGAGGTTGGCATAACACGGCTTATCTATAAAAACTATGGCTACACCTACTTCAAAGACATCTTCTACTTTCCTGAAAAAATAGTACAAAAAGAGCGCTCAGGCGCAATCCACTCCATCGTAGCACAAATTGATGACAAAATAGTTGGTCACTTTGCCCTGGTGATGGTACCAAATTCCAATACAGCTGAAATTGGCATCGCTGTAGTAGATCCCAACTTCAAAGGGATGGGAATTATGAAAGCGATGTTTGAAAAGCTTATCCAAAAGGCAAAAGAGCTGGGGCTCAGTGCTCTTTTTGGTGAAGCTGTCACATTCCATCCCTATAGCCAAAGAGCAAATGCGCGGTTTGGCTTTGCGCCTTCTGCTTTACAGCTTGGAGAGGTGCATCAGATGGTACGCCTCAAAGGGCATAAATACCCCTTTAGAGACACAAGAGGAGCTACTGTTGTAGAGTATTTAGTCTTTAAGAGAACACTTCGAAAAATATTTATCCCAAAACGCTACCAAGAGTGGATCCAAAAGACTTATGAACTTTGCAATGTACCATTTGCAAAGGCACAAGGAGAAAAGACCAAAGAGGAGATTGCTATTGAGCATAATGCTGCATTTAATATTACAACAATCGTTATTGATGGGGCTGGAGCAAATTTTGCAGAGCGCGCTACTGCTATTTTTGAAGAGGCTGTCAAAAAACATCCCGATATGGTCTATGCAGATATATGCTTGCAAAGTGTAGCAAATATTGATAAAGTGGTAGAGGCTTTGCGAAAACTTGGCTTTTTTTACTGCGGAGTACTCTTTTTAAGACGCCATGAAAAAGACTATTTGCGTATGCAGCTAGAGCTCGCTGAAAATATCGAAGAGCAAAATATCGTCTGCTACAGCGATTTTTGTAAAGAGCTGCACAGGTTTATTTTGGAGGATAAGAAGAAGGTTTGAGAAAGTTACTTTAAAAGTATCTCTTAAGTATTTTTAGATATTTACTCTCTTAACTAGCTACATCAAAACAATTTTCTTTTTATAGATAGAGTTTTTGAAATTTTTTGGCTGAAATCTCTAAAATTTTGGCTTTTTAATCACTTTAATACTTCCTCAATCAATTTTTCAGAAATCCTATAACCATTTTTCACAGCCGTTTCTAAAAACGCTTTCGCCTCTTTTTTTGTGATAAAACCCTTTTGTACATTAAGATATACGATACCAAGAAGTCCCACTATCTTGATACCTAGATTTTTTGCTATTTTTCTTCCCTTTTTCTCATCAATAATCAAAGGTAGATCTCTTTCCAAAGCCAATGCAATCGCTTCGCTCTCTCCTTTATCGAGATAGAACTCAAGATAGTGCAGTATTTCACTATTGTCTATCTCCACTGTTTCTATAAACTTAGGGATAAAATAATCCTCTTTGTACGTAATCTCTTCATGTACTTTTTTGGGAATATAGATTTTTTGAAAGAGGTTTTGCAGCAAATCTAATCTTTTTAAATCAAACAAGATTATCAAAGTGGTGCTATCGCTTACTACGATCATTATACAAAATCTTTCAAATTTTCCAGCTCCTCTTTGAAATCATAGTCAATCACATTCTTCCCGTTTATAGATATCAGCTTCATAGCATCTTTTTTCGATATATTCAAAGCTTTTGCCAATTCCCCCAGACTCACCAAGCCTTCTTCGTAAGCATTGATAAGGAGAGATGTTTTTAGTCCTTTTGTGATGATATCATCATTAAAAGATATGGCTATTCCCAAAGGAACGTTCCTTTTGGTTATTAATGTATACTCATTTTCCTCTAAAAATTTTGTTAAAGCCGATGGATTTTTCTGCAAATCTCTGATACCTAATGCTTTCATTACTAGTCCTTATACTTATATTCATAAGTATTATAGCACAACTGGTATTTAAGTACAATGTACACTAAAGTTAGCAATTTTAGATAATGTTAAGATTTTCGCAATTTTCCTTCCTAATGAATTATCATTAAATAATTTGAAATTGTACTTCTTTAATTTTCATTCATTCATCTATAGTTCCAAACACCAATCATAATTTTCAGCAATTTTAGTCAATATTTTGTTTCTCCTAAAGATGTTTATAATGATAAAATTATCTACTAGCATTTTCTCCCTTATGATTGTTATTTAAGTCCTGCTTTTCCTTCTTAGTCCCCTTCCTTTTTACTATTTTTTATATAATTGATCCTTATAATATTTGAGCAGGACAAATTTGCATCTCATTACTACTAGATCTCCAATACTTCTTTACATAATAGTTCTACCATTTCCTCAATAATATCAATATCACCAAAATTTTTTATTTTCCACTCTCTTTTAAATTTATGCTCACTATTATATAATTTAAAACTATTATCTTCCAAAACCATATAATCTTTATTATCAAACTTTAAATATGAATAATCATCTCCTTTTGCACTATAAGCAAAACGTTCATTATATTTTTCTTCCAACTTTTTTCCAATGGTATAAATAAATGGATTTATATGATATCCAATTAAATTATTATTATTAAGTTTTTCAACATTAAATTTATCTTTATTTACAAATATATTTATATCATTTGAAATAAACCTATTTTTATTATACTTTTCACTAAATTCAGAATATTTAATAAAATAATATCTCAAATTCTGAGGAGAATATTTAGAATAATTTATCATTTTTTCTAAACTGCCTTCTTTTATAAAAGTATCTAAAAACTCTTTTAAATTATCTTTATTTTTTTCATCTTGGAGTATCCTATCCCAATATTTTTTTCTTCCAAAATAGTATCTTTTCCCCCAATTTGTCAATCCAGGTAATTCAATTGTAAAATCATTGATGCTATACCAAGCCCTGATAATTAAACTATCCTCATTTTCAAAAATTTTTCTTATTGATTTACTGTATTTATCCAATAAATCTATATTCTCGACTAAAACATTAGAAATATTCCCTTTAAAATATTGAAAATCATCTAAGCTATGTATAATAGTTTTATATCTATTATCTTTTAAAATCAATTTTGCTTTTTCTATTTCTTTATTAAAAGCATCTTTTCTAAATGAAAATTTTGTTTTTGTTAGTTTGGAATATACATTATCACAATTAATCATATTAAATGATTCTAAATATGATTTTATATTTTCATATCCTATTGTTTGCCTATAAATTACACCTTTTTCATATTTTTTATCACTTAATAATATATTTTTCATTACTTGTACAAAATCTTTTAGTTTTTCGTCTATATCATATCTCAAAATATAGTTTATAACTTCAAATACTATAACTTTTTGTGCAATGTTATTTAGCTCTTCTTTCCAAAAATTTTTTATTTTACCAATATCCAACATTTCAATATTGCCATTAATAAACTTGATTGCTTCATCTATTTTTTCTAAATTATCAAGAATATCTATTAAAAAGTTTTTGTTTTGGATTAAAATATCTACTATTGTATAAAAGTCAAAACTGAAATTTTTTGTATTTTCTTTATAATAAAGCATTTCTGCTATATACGATAAAAATTTATAAAAATCTACTTCAGCATTTTTTTCCGATTTTTTCCAAAAAAAATCTAACCAACCGCTATCAAATTTTGGTTCAGGTTTAGTGTTTTTCTCAAATTCAGCTTTGAAATTTTGAAAATCATTCAATGATTTTCCTCTTGCGTTCATTTTAATATACAATTCATCGCCTAGTTTATATTCTTTTAAATCAAAAAATTTAAATTCAATATCTTGCAAATCTATTAATGAAACATCTTTAAAATACTCCTCAATAACTTCCAAAGCATTTAGCATTGCATCAATCGTAGGATCATTTCTCCAAGATTTAAAAAACCAGTTACTATTTTCTATTTGAAAAACAATATTTTCTTTTTTTAAATTATCCCAATTTTCAACTAAAGCTTCTAAAAAATCTTTTGAAGTATTCCTAATATCATACGTAAAATTATTAAATTCTTCTAAAAACTCATTTTCTAATGACACATAATAATATATTAAAAAAAGAGTAGTTAATCTTTGTTGTCCATCCAATGGAATAAATTTATCACTTTTTACACCATATACAAAATCCAAGAAAACTTTATTGGACAAGTTATTTTTAATATATTCTAAAAATCTTCTTAACTTTTTTTCTTCTCTTTTTCGACCTTGTGCATAATCTCTTTGAATTTTTGGAATTTCAATGCCATTTTTTAATACATCTAAGAATTTTTTTGTCTCCATTTTATTCTCCACCAAATGACTTTAGTCTATTTTTTATCTCTTCAATATAACTTTTTTTATCCTCAATTTCCCATTTATAGAGACTTTTTGGTTCTTGCGTGAAATATTTTAAGAACACCAACTTCGTTGCAGGTGGCACAAATTTCGAATCTTTGTCTAAATTTATTATCTCTTTTCGTTTGTATTTAAAAAAATTATTACCAATTGATGAATTTATACTTTGACTTAAAAGTGTTAGATTTCCTAAACTATCATCATCATAATCGATTATTTTTCTTATTATTTCATTATATTTATCCACATCTTTTATCTTTAAAACATTTTCTATTTCTTCTTTATATTTTTCATCATCTATATACCCTTTTAAAACCTCCTCTTTTTCTTCTTCACTCATCTCTAAAGGATTTTGTGGGTTAATATGCTCTAGACTCCATTTCTCTTTTTTATGTAAATCGAATGGATATCTAAAAAATCTACTCTCTATTGATATTAGAATATTAAATAAAAATAAAATGTCTGATATTTTACTTTTGTTTTTATAATAATCCAAATCTTCAATTTTATCAATATCTTTTATAATAATTTCATCTTTTAATCTTTTTAAAAATTTATCTTTAGATAGATTTTTATACCATTCAATAATTTCAGCAATACTCTTTGATGTATTTTTATTAGTTAGATAGCCTACTAAATGGTAGTATTGTAAATTATTATATAGTTCTTCAAACACTCTATAATAATATTTTACTTTCTTCCATAATTTTCTTGCTTTATCATAACTATCAATATACTCATTAAAAATATAAAAACTTCTTTTTTCATCATCATTTTTTAAATTTTCGATTTCTACTTCTAAATCATCTGCTATCAAATCAAAAATAAATTCAATTCTTGAAGGCTTATCGTATTTTTCTTTAAATAAAAAGTGAAAAAATCTGTCATTTTGCAAAGAAATTTCGATATTATCCCATTCTGACACCAAAATATTTTGCTCTTTTTGTATAATATCTTTATTATTATGTCTTTTTTTTATCTGGAACAAAAATAGCGCCTTAATTAGCTCTGCATTAGTAAGAGGTATTTTACCTATATTTAACCTTGTAAATACATCTTCTTCTTTTTCATTCTTTTCTATTTCATACCAAATAAATTTTATACCATCATTTCTAGATTTAGATAGTAATAATTCAGATAGCCTTCTTGGAGTAATTTTGTTATTTTTGATACTTTCATTTAGCCAATTTTTAATAAAATGAAAATTTTTATACATGTACCAAAAATCTATGTTTTTTTTGGCTTCCTGTTCATTTTTCTTGGATATATCTTCCAAAAACTCTTGAGATTCTGTTCTTGTTTCATACTCTATAGTAAAAAAATCATTTACTTGATATTCTTCTTTTAACAAATTTTCTAAAGCTTTTAAAATTAAATAAATAGTAGTTAATCTTTGTTGCCCGTCAATAACTCTAAAATATTTCTTTTCTTTTTTCACTACCAAAGGCTGTAAACAGTAAAAATCTTCCTTTTCAGCATTATTTTCAAATTCAGCAAAATCCTCTAATAGATTCTTAACTTCGTTCTCATCCCATCTATATCCTCTTTGATATGAAGGAATAAAAAAATGATAATCTTTTTTTTCAATTAAATCATTAATACTAACTAAGGGTTTTATTTCCATTTACTCTTTACTCTCCTTTTTCATTTTTATTAACGATAATTATTTCAAGTTACTTTTAATTAATTGTAAATTTAAAATATTAAAGTAAAAATCTATCTAATATTATCTTATAAAAGAAGAAAGTTTTTATTTTATATATTCATATTTTTTGAAAATTTCAATAAATGAATAGCTAAGAAAGCCCTTTAAATTTCTTAAAATTAGTAAGTATTAGATCCATCTCATCTTTAAAAAGTGCTATATAATCATCTGAAAGTCCGATTGTTCCAGAAGGATGGGGAAATGCAGCTATATCGCAATTTTCAAAACTTTGAAAGCCTATTTTAAACCGCCTTCTTGGAAAATCTTTTTGAATAAATTTTAAAGGTTTTGTTTCTTTACCCATAATTTTTTCAAACTCATTTTTTACATTGGGATTATTTAATACTTTAATCATTACAGCTCCCAAAAATATTATCAATCTTGGTTTGAACTCACGAATATGAGCTAAGAAATTATCTTTGCAATTAAGTAATTTATGATATCTATTACCTTTGAAGGCATGATTCTGACTATCACACCAGTTGGTTTGCAAAATAGTCTTCTCAAATTCTCCATTATTTCTTTTTAATGGATGTCCCCATAATCCAAACCATTTGATGATTCTTTCATCATATTGATAATAGTGCTTTAGTGAATATTTTTTATAAAGATTAACTTTATTTGAAAATGTGGAAGGCTCTTTTTGAAAATCTATCGGATTAATTTTTCCATTTTTATATGCTTCTTGTTCCTCTTTTGAAAATCCCCACTCATACCCGCATAACATGATACCTTCTTTGTCGTTATATCCTTTGAATATTGAATTACCTATATTCCATTGCATCCTCATATCTCCTTTAATTACAATCTAAAAAACTTCTGATTATCTATTGTTATCTCGCTCCAAAATGAAAGCTCTGTAGTTATAATTCTTAATCCAAAAAACTCTATCACATGCCAAAAAAGTCGGCAAACTTCCATATTATTTAACTCTCTTAAATGATATAAAACACCATCTTCAAACATCTCTTCTGTATAAAACAGTTCTAAAAATTGCTCATATCCTAGCAATGTATCAAAAACTTTTACTTGTATTTCAATATTGTAATCACTTATTTTTTTACTTTTGATTTCTCTCAAGGATTCTTTAACTCGCTTTCCTAGATCCTCTTCTATTTTTCTAAAAATCTTGTCTTTTTTCTTTGCAATTGGTATGAGGCTCAATCTATACTCATCATATACTTTCCAAAATTCCTCTATGCTCAAATTTTTTCCATCTTTTTGCAGTTCTAAATCTTTTGTTAATGTTACTCCAAGCTCAGTAATGGTAAAAGGTAAAAGCTCTGGCTCTTGCAAAAACTCTTTTTCTTGGTTTCTTACTTTTTCAAAATCAATGATCCAATGTTTGGCATAAGGATCCAAAAATATAAACTCATTATCACGATCTCTTAAAAAATATTCACAAAACTTTTCACCAAACTTTTCAACAATATTTTTAGGAATAGTAAATTTGCTATAATCCCACAGTAAAGATTCAAAAAGTTTTTCTATTTCAAACACTGTTTCATTGCAAAATCTAAATCTCAAATAGTCATACAGCTCATCCACTTTTGGTGTTTTTATTTCTATAAATTTATTATTTTCCTTTTTAAAAGGAACTATCTCTAAATCGGGATAACCCGAATAGAGTATCCAAAGATAATAGATTCCCTCTTCATCTACAAAAACACGACTCATTTGAGAATTACTACGATTTATATTGCAGATTCTTAAACTCATTGTTATTCTCCATTATTTACTAACAAGATCTAAAATATTCCCATAATACTTCCCTGCCTCTTTTGCCCGTTTTATCGTATCCATAGTGCCAGGTGAGTTGTATTTCATATAAGAAATCACAATATCTGCCATATCTACCATATATTGATTGCGAGCAAAAAAAGAAGATCCTATGTTTTTATAATGTTTTGAAATCTCTTGAAAGCCAGCGCTCTTTTTTGTATACTCCAAAATCTCATCATATCGGATGGCACTCTCTTTTCTTGCTCTGTGCCAATAGACTTTATAGGGAATTGCTGCAAAAAGAGCCAAGTGTCAAGTGCAACCTAAAAATGTACCAAGATGCGAAGTGAAAATGTACCACTTTGAAACTAAAAATTGTTATCGAGTCCAGTAAGGACACCAGCTTTTCTTTTTTGCTTAAGCCTGTAGCTTTCACCTTGGATATTGAGTATATGGCTATGGTGAATAAGCCTATCAAGTATTGCTGTAGTTAACGCTTCATCATTGTTGAGCACCTCCTTGAATTTTGTAAAAGATAGATTGCTTGTAATGATAATTGATCCTATTTCATACCGTTTATTGATAACCTGGAAAAAGAGATTGGCCTGGTTTTCATTGAGCTTGATATAGCCAAATTCATCGATAATCAAGAGTTTTACCGTATTGATAACCTTTTTGAAATAGTGCTGCAACCTGTTGGTCTGCTGCGCAATCTCAAGTTGTAAAAGCAGATCTGCTGCAGTGATGAATTTTGTTTTTATTCTTGCTTGTGTAGCAAGATATCCCAAAGCTATGGCCATGTGGGTTTTCCCAACACCGCTTGGTCCAATAAGCAGGATATTTTCGGCATTCTCTATAAATCTTAAAGTAGAAAGTTCATTAATAATATTTCTATCTACCGCAGAAGATGAGAAATCAAACATCTCTATGGTCTTTACTTTTGGAAAGCCTGCCATTTTTAGTGTTGTTGCTTTTGAACGCTCTATCTTCTTTTGATGTTCATATCTAAAAAGCTCAAGCAAAAAGTGGCTGTATGAAAGATTCTTTTTAGCTGCTTCTTGCGCTATGGATGAAAAGCTCTCTTTAATGGCAGGAAGTTTAAAAAGCGCAGCATACTCTTGTATCTGTTCATTTATACTGTGTATCTCTTTATGCATGGCAAACTCCCAAAAGCGCATCATACTCCTCTAAAGAACTCTTAGCTGTATTATGTATGTTTATGCTGTTTTTATACTTTTTATTTGACAAGGAAAGCTTTTTATCTATGCAATTGTCATATTCTTTTTTGTTATGCAAGCTTTTTGGCTTGGCTGAAATTATTAGCGGCAGCAGAACTTTTTGCTCTTTTATAAAGAGCTCTTTTGGTTTTTGCTTCGTTGTTGCGTGCACTCTATTATGAACAATTTCAAGCCACTGAAATATCTGGCTGTTAAGAAGCTTTGTATCTATAACAAGCGAAGAGTTTTTGAGTCTTGCTTTCAAAGGAATATAGAAGTTTCCTTTCATATAGCCTATAACTCTCTCTACCTTCCCTTTTGTTTTTGCCCTGTAGGGTTTACAAAGTTTTGGAATAAATCCATACTCTTTGGAAAAATCCAAAAACCTCTCATTAAATCTGTGTTTTGCATTCCCGTAAGCGTTATGCTCTATCACCACGCTTTTGAGGTTGTCGTAAAGAATGGTTCTAGGCACTCCCCCAAAGAAGGCGAAAGCCTTTTTATGACAATCTATAAAACTATCAAAGCGCATATTGTCTGTAAAGCAGATAAATGCGTATCTGCTATAGCCCAAAATCATCGCAAAGGCATAAATGGGATTCTTCCCTCTTCGTATCACCGTCCAGTCAGCTTGCGCCTGCTCGCCCGGATCTGTCTCAAATCGCACTACCTCTTCCTCTTTTACGCTCATATGCTCTTTATAAAGCCCGCTCATAAACGCCTGCAATATTCTTATCTTCCCCTCATACCCTTTTGCTGTAATCTCCCGGTATATTACCGTTGAAGGAATTTTATCCGGCAACCCTTGAGTTATTCTCTTTTTTATATACTCTTTGTATGGATCGAGCTTCGATTTGTAAACTCTCGGTTTTCTTGGCAGAAGCTTATCCTCTTTGAGTCTTTTGGATACGGTTCTTCTATCAAGTCCCGTCATCCTTGCAATAGCTCTTATGCTGTATCCTTGTCTGTAAAGTGTATGTACCATCACAAACTCCTCGTATGTAATCACTATTGCCTCCAAATATTTTTGGAAGCGATTATATTCTCTTATATTTCCTCATCTCATGGATGGTACATTTTCATCTTGCGTCTGTGGTGTATTTTAACATTGCAGGTGACACCAAGCCATTATTCATGGCGTAAAGCGCAAATATCTCATCCACGCCCCTCGCCATTCCTGAAATAAACACCACACCATTTTTCTCAATATGTAAATTTTCAAAAACTTTTTCCATCATCAAATCTATCTCGTTATAGACTTTTTCAAAAACCTCTTCATCATACTTTCTATAATCGATTAGCTTTTTGCCGTTTGCTTTTTCTATGTTTACATGTCCGGTAATTGCTATTTTCATGGACTCTCCTTTTATGAAGCAACAAATCCCACTTTTTTGTTTGAAGCTATATCTTTTATTGCAACTTCATCTTTTAATCTTTGAAGAAAATCTTTTATATCTTCAATCGGTCTAAATCTACTTTGTCTCACAACCGCCGCAAAGTCTCCAGGAGTTAAGAATAGTAGATTTTCAACCTCTTTTTTTACGCTATTTTTTGGGTTTGGAAGTCCTAATTCTTTGCAATAGGCTTTGAAAATCTGCCATGATTGGTTTTTAGTTAAAAAGTCAAACTTGAGCTTGAGATCAAATCGTCTCAAACTTGCTCTATCAAGATTATCAATAAGGTTTGTAGTGGCTATGAAAATGCCATCAAAGTTTTCCATTTGCACTAACATCTCGTTAACTTGACTCACTTCCCAAGAGGCTCTCGCATGCATTCTCTCTTGCAAGAAACTGTCAACTTCATCAAAAATAAGCACTGCATCACTTTTTTTAGCCTCTTCAAAAGCTCTTGCTATATTTTTTTCTGTACCTCCCACCCACATGCTTTGTAAATCACTTGCTTTTTTTAAGATGAATGATTTATTTAGGCATTTTGCGATATATTTTGCAAAAGCACTTTTGCCTGTTCCTGGAGGTCCATAAAGACAGAGTCTTGCGTTTGGGTGTTTTTTGATTCCTTGTGTGAGCTTCTCAAGATCAGTTGTTGTATTGACAAATCTTGTATCGTACACTTCCGGCAAAGATGCGCTATCTTTTTTTGTAGATATAATCTCCTTATACCCTTGTGCTTTGAGTGTATTGTTTATAATACGGATAAAAATATCTTCTTGCTCTTTTGTTTCAATATTTTTTACAACTTTGGAAGCTCTGCTTATAATTGCCGGAGCGATATGTTCATGCTCTGAGAGTGCTTCAATTGTATTTTCATTTAAAAGATTATGGGAGTATTTTTTTATTATCTTTTTTCTTTGATTTTTATGGGGTATAGGCAACTCTAAAACATAATCAAATCTTCTAATAATCGCACTATCAATACTATCAATGTTGTTTGTTATCCAAATTGTTGGCAGATCGTTATTTTCCAATGTTTTATTGATCCAGGCTTTATTTTCCTGTCTTTTTGGTGCAAAAAGAGTATCGCTTTTGTCAAAAATATCTTCTGCTTCATCGTATAAAAGAAGGATATTTTTATTAGAAAGAAGTGCTTGAGCGGCTTTTAAAGCGCGAATACGTCTATGTCCGTCAATGGCTTCATCCTCTTCGTCTGCGTAACTCACTTCAAAGAGCTCCAATTGCAAACTTTTGGCAATAGTTTTTGCAAACTCCGTTTTTCCGGTTCCTGGAATTCCATAGAGTAAAATATTTACACCCTTTTGTCTCTTTTTTATTGTATGTTTGAGATAGTTTAAAATGGTATAAGCATCTTTTGAGATATATTCATAATCTTGCAATGACAAAGTCTCTTTACTATCTACTTTTCTTATGATATCCTTTAAAAGTAATGTAATATCTTCATCAAACGTGCAGATATTTTCAACAAATTTTTCTGAAATCACCTCTATTTTGTCACTAAAATAGCCTTTATAGGAACTTATAGAAATAATGCCAGACTTTACGAGCCTGCTATCAGGTTTTAGTGCTTCATTGATATGTGATATAGGAATATCAAGAATCAGGCTCAAAGCTTTTCTAAGACGCGTGAAATTGAAAGTTTCATCCATCATATTCAAAGCTCTTTCTAAAATGTCATAATAGTTCATAAAAATTACAAATTCCAAAATCGCAATTTCCACCTCATTAAGATCCATCAATGAAGCAATTTTTTTAAGATTGTTTGTTAAAACTCTATGAGAAGTAAAAATTTTTCTTTTTTCTAACTCAGTATATTTTTTATGAAGCTTTTCAAAAACTTCAGATTTTTTAACATCACCACAATTAACATATTCTTCTAAATCCAAAAAATAGGCAAGGGAATCGTGATGGAATCTACTGTAGGAGTCCAAAAATGTATTAAAGCTATCAAGTCTAAATATCACTCGCAATATCCAAAGAGTGATTTTATCGCTAACCTCTTTGTCTACATATTTCCAGGAGTTAACACCGCTTCTTTTTTTTATTCTCATTGCAGACTCCTTTAAATTTTCTTCAAGAAGTTTGGCACAATAGGATGACAACATTATGTCATCCAAAGGGGAGAGGATTTAAAATTCGCTGAGATAGGATTGAAGATCTTCTTTGATCATCTCATCAAGCCACTTTGGCTCTAAAACTTTGATGTGAGGTAACCACTGTTTGATGATGGGGATAATCTCCATCTCATGTGTGATTTTGACTGAGATCTCGATACTATCGTCTCGATCTTGACCAAGAATTACTTGTGATGGAGCAAGTGGCTTGTATTTAAAATATTTGGCAACTTTTCCATCGATAAAGAGACGCACTTCAAAAGGCTTGGCATCTGGATCGAACCAGATGGAGAGGGCTTTTGAGATCTTTTCATGAAGGTTTTTAGGAGGAGTAAATTTTCCGGTGCCAATTTTTACTTGAGCAATTTGGCGCAAAAGATACTTTTTTATCACTCCATCTTTCATATCTTCAGCCACCAAATACCAAAATCCTTGAAAATTGGCAATTTGAAAAGGCTTGGCTGTCACATCAAAAGAACTATTTTGCATGGTGTATCTAAATTGAATGATATTGTGCTCTTTGATAGCTTTTTCAAGTTCCATCAAAGTAGGCAGCAAATCATCTATATTTTCCGTATCGAGTCTCGTGTAATAGGGATTGAAAGCGTTGATTTTTTTTAAAATTTTATGCGCTTTTTCATAAAAAGAGCTGCCTTGATTTTTGCTCAAGTTATCCAGCATTTCCAATACGGCGATCTCTTCTTCACTCCAGCCACTCCTTTGCTCTTCGATCCAATCAAGACGAAAAAGATCTCCATCTTTTTTTAAAGGAAAATAGGCTAAACGCTCATTGACATATCTTTGCATCGTTCGTTTGGAGACCTGACACTCCTGGGCCAACTCTTTCATAGAGAGCGTCTCACCATCATAGAGCCTCGCTAAAATTTTTGCAAGGCACTTATTTGCTTTTTGGTATTTTTTTATTCGTGATTCTTTGGTTGTGTGGTGTTGTTTGTTGAAGGGGCTTTTTTTCAAAGGAGACCTTTTTCTTTTTTATATTTTTCTATGAAGTTGTCAATATCATCTTGAGTTTGCTCTATTAAAGATTTCAATTCATTGACATAATATGAAGCAACTTTATTTACACCTTCTATAATTACCTTTTCATAAAACTCTAGTTGCCACATTCCTCCATAAGGTTCTTTGAACCATTTCCAAACTAAATATTCCTCACTGCTTTCAAAATCAATATTCTCTAATTTTTTTTGTATTTCTAATAATTCTTTAAATTTTGTTGGATTGTATCCTCTAAAAGGAATATTTTTATTTTTTTTAATAATACCGTAGGATATGTCATAATAATCTTTTATGTCATACTCCAAAGAATAGCTCAATATTGGTTCATCCTCATTATTTAGTAGCCAAACATCTGGGAAAAACAAGAGATGCCCTAGTTTTCTTCCATCTAAAAATCCTTTATTAATTATTTTATAATTTTGAAACGATTCTTCATTTTCTATTTTCTCTTTTAACATATCATATATTTTCTTTGCAATCATTGCCCTAATAGGTTTTCTGATTTGCCTTTCAAAATTCTCCCAAATATCCCATGCAATCTCAAAACTCTTTTTAGTTTCCTCATCTACAGGAAACTTAACTTTTGAAATCTCTTCTTCTCCAAAAATTATTTTTGTTATTAGCTTGCCCTTATCCATCTTAAAACTCCTCCATTTCTTTGAAATTTCTCTCTATCCATTCTTGAAAGTCTTTGACGAAAAATTTCATCTTTTGACTCTCACAATTTTTGTAGCACTCTTTCAGCCATGGAACTAGTAGCTCTTTATATGTTGTATTGAAAAAATTATCTGAATTTTTATGTTTTTGGGAAATGCTTATAGGATCTCTTTTTGTCCCCGCAAGAAATATAAGTAAAAAGTCCTTTTTTCTTCTTTCTAAATAGTTGTAATAAGCTTCTAATTGCTCATCTTGCTCATCTGCCCATGGTTTATTTTCAATGGCAATAATGAAATCATTAAATTCTATTACGATATCTATTCTTCTATTCTCATCTGTTGATTTTTCTGTAGCAATTACCACACTTTCTGTGCTACAAAATAGATCTCTTTTCGATAAATCTTTGAGTTGTTTCAAAAAGAGTTCTAAAAATAAAGATCCTTGTCCATGGATCCCATTTGGTTCTAATAAAATTTTGAGTAGCGTTGAGATTTTATTCTCATCTGGACTTATAATATCAATGAAATTGAAATCTGTTGAGAGGTATCTATCGATTTCTCTTTTTACTTTTTTATAGAGTTTATACTCAAAAAGTACTTTTTGAAAAAATCTTTTTAAATTTTTTTCATAGGTAATATAATAGCTCTCATATTGTTCTTGGGCATTCTGAAAAAAATTTGCAAGATCTCTTTGAGAATACATATATTTGCCTTTCAGAGGGAAAAATATTGCTTATTTTTCCTTATTTTAAGGAAATTTATATCAAAAGCAAATAGATTTTTTGATTATTACCATCCTGCACTAATACAGATTCTTGATAAAACTCTTGCGCAATTATTCCTGCTAATTCTTGCAAAAGTTTTGATGAAACATTTGATACTAAGATACATATAGATCTTTCACTATACTGCTTTCCATTTCTATCAAGAAATTTACCTTTAAAGAAATTACCTACTCTCCAGTTCATCTCAGCATTGTTATATTTTTCATTAAATTCTGGCAGTTTTTTATCTTTTGTCAAAATATCAATCAATGTTTGCCATTTTGATTTGAGAAAATTCTCCGTTGTATTTTTCGCTGAACTGTCTCCACCAAGTGTTGCATTAATATCGATAGAAAATATGATAACTCCATCAGCGAATTTAAAATCATCAGGAATAATAAAAATACTGCTCATTTTTTCTCGTACTATTTTAGCTGCTGCGACTTTAGCCATAGAAGGGGCATTTATGGGAACATGAATACCTAAGATATCTTTTGTAACCTCTATAGCTTGAGTATAAAATACCGGATCTTTTCTAACTAGTTTTTCGATAATTTTAATCATCTGTTTCCTTTGATTTTGATATAGATTCAATCTACATCGATCCTCACTGGGATGCATTTATCGCTATTATCTGGAAATTTTCCATTGTGATAATCGCTCAATAACTTTTCAAACTCTTTATGGAAAGAGAAGTTGTTTTTGTATTTTTCAAAATCATTCATAATGATTTTTGCAATCTTTTTTGCATGCTCTTCACTATTTAAATAACCGCCAAAATATTTATCTAAAACTTTGGCTACTATATCTTTTATTGCCTCATAGCTCCATTCAATTGAACATAATTTCGAAGCAATTACAATGATTTCAATATCGTACTCATCCCAAGCAACCCAGGAAATCTCAGCAGGATCATTTTCAAGGAAAGCTTTTTTGGTCAGGAAAAACATCAAAAAGTATTTTTCTTTATATTGTGTCAACGCATTAATGGCTATAGCATTATATTTATCACTCGTAAAAGAATAAGATGCATAACAATATATATCTTGAATCAAGTTTTTATCCATATCTTCTCCTGTTATCTTTTTTCGATTTTTAATAAATTGCCATCGGTATCAAAAACATAAACCTTTCCCTCGCAAAAAAATCTGTATACTATAATTTTCCCAAGTCCCTTTATCTCACCGTTTGTTTTTTGATAATGTTTTTTTATAGTTTCGGAGACTATTTTTAATATCTCTTTTTCGCTTTTAAAAATGAATTGCATAGGATTTATTGAGATTATTCCATGCTTTTTTACTATGAACATATACCATCTTTATCTATAATTTCTTTCTGGAGCTGTATCGGGAGTAATAAAACATTTTTCAAACTTATGAATCTCCTCTTTTTTTCTTTCTTCATTTTCAATCTCTTCTCGGAGCCTGTTTTTCTATACAAATCAGGGTGGTTTTTTCTTTCAGTAAAAGAGTGTTTTTACGTTATTTTTCTAAAACTTGTTCTAATTTGTTTCATAAAGTAACATATGAGAGGTTGGTGGTGGATGAAAGAGGGCTTCACAGTGAAGACTTGGAAGATATTATTAAAAAATAAGAAATCCTATATATCAAAGAGTATAATGTGCTTTTATGAGTCTTTTTAAATGTCAAGATATTCGAGTTTTGCTTCTATATTTTGAAATCCCAACTCTTCTAACGCTTTTTTATATTCATGCAACTGGGAAGAGTAATCTTTCTCTTTCCCTGTTTTGAAATCAACTATTATCCATTTATTTTCATTTTTATAGAGTAGATCTATTCTTCCTGCTTGTCCTTCAAGCTCATAATTTAGTTCAAAATATTTCTCTTTCGCTTCTTTTAGTTCTTGATAGGTTTTAGATTCTTTAAACTTCTCTATCTTTTGTTTTATAAGATCTTCATATTCCCATAATGCATACTTATCTATCACTTTGTCGATATACTTTTCATCAAAATCATCGTGATAAAGCTCAATAATCTCATGGACAGCCGTACCTATTAGTGCTGCTACGTTCAAAGAGCCTATATTGATATTTTCATCATTTGTTGGAAATGAAAGTTTTGGTAATGGAGGAACTATCTCATACTCTTTATGCTCTTTGGTCGGTTCGATCTCTTTTAAATCATCTGCTTTGACTATATCGATTTGTAGTTTTTCCAATTCTATGTTTTCTTTTTCTTGGAGTTCTTCAAAATTTTCATCAATCGCACTTAAAATCATTTGAGCATAGGAGTTGTTGGCAGGTTTATCGTTTATAGAGATAACAATATTATGTTTTGCACGAGTCAGTGCAACATACAAGAGCCTCTTCTTCTCTTCCATGTGTTTAAGTTTAGAAACGATTGACAATACTCTATAGCTAATTGGTTTATATTCCTTTATTTTAAATCCCACTAAAACATGCTCTTTGCCATCCAAATCGGTGAATTTTTCAAACTTGATGCCTTCACTGCTAGACTGCTTTAATAAATCTTTCGAAGACTGCGCCAAAATTACCATAGGATAGTCAAGCCCTTTTGTAGAGTGGATGGAGCAGAGCTCTATGGAGTTGGCCATTTCACTTTCATAAAAGGCATCCTCCTTTTCGGCTTCAAAGATATTAGATTCTAAAATATTAACGATTTTTGCCAAGTCATATCCATACTCGTTCTCAAGTGCTATGATTTCGGATATAAGCTCTTCAATGTTTGCCAGGGTTTGCTCAAAGTTATCATACGTTAAATATGCTCCACTCTTTACAAAAAGGTTTCTTGCTAATTGGTGCGGAACTTGAGATAAATAGTCTTGCGGAATAAATTTTTCGATATCTATTTCTTCATTTCTTTTAAGAAGCTCATAAATATCTTTTTCTTTAAAATGCAAAATATTACTCTTCAACGCTCCTACAAGATAATATTTGGTAAAGTCGTTTAATGCTCTTTTATCCAAAGTGATGGTTTTTAGTACAAAAAATATATCTTTTATCTCATCTTTTGACCAAAAATTGTCTCCACCGCTTATTTTGCATTCAATTCCATATTTATTTAAAGCCTCTTTGTATGTTTTTATCTTTGTTTTTGCATCGAATACGATAGCTATCGCTTTTTCTTTTTTGTCTATGTACTCTTTAATTTTTGGATGTCTTTTGCCTTCCATTATGGATTTGATATATTTAGCAATATTCTCCGCTTCTTTTTCATCCAGTGTGTTTTCATCATCTTTTGATGTAATGAGAAATTCAACATTTCCTTTTTCCTTGGAGTTGGGATCGAGTTTTTGAAAGCTAGCAGAAAAGTTATCTTTTATAAGGAGATCGTTATTTGCGAAAAGTTTTTCAAAAACAGTATTGACGAATTCCAGTAAATCTTTGTCACTTCGGTAGTTGACGCTCATATCTTCGCTTTTTCCAAACTTTTCATCTATAGCTTTTTTGAAAACCTCTATCTCTCCTCCTTGGAAAGAGTAGATAGCCTGTTTTTCATCTCCTACGATGAAAAGATTTGTATCTTTAGAAATCAAGCTTGCTATCTCATACTGCAAGAGATTGGTATCTTGAAACTCATCAATCATGACATATTTATAAGAGAGATTGAGTTTTTTAATGATCTCAAAAGCATATTCTATAATTTGATCAAAATCTATCTGACCATTTGCTCTCAATCGCTGATCATATGTGGCTTTTATAGCTTGGAGTATTTTTTGAAATCTCTTTAAAATATCATCAAATATCTTTTCTTTTCCCTCATCATAGACAAAAATTTCCTCATTTATACTGTCCCTAACCACTCTGACATTTGCATATTTTTCTCTATGAACACTGTTTCGATAATCGAGATTTTCCCCAATACGACTTAAAATTAAATCTTTAAAACTTATAGCATCAAAATTTTTCAGATCTTCTATCCAGTCTTTTATCCCAGGTATCTCTTCGTCAGCTAAATTTATAACCTCATCATCTATATCAAAATGAAAATTGATAATCAAATCTTTTAAAACTTCCTCGTCATAGTTGATGTTATCGAAGCTTTCGCGAGATTTTTTGTTGAAGAGATATTTTCTGATTAGTGATTTTGATTTGAAGAGAGAAACAAACTTTGAAATTTTTAGAACATCTTCTTCATACTTCTTTGAATTCAATGTATCATAAAGCACCTCTTCAAAAATCGCCTCTTTTTCACAATTTCAAAAGAGTTGGATAGACTTCCCAGTGAGAATCAAACAAACAGGAGGAAGCCTATCCATGAGCAATAATAGCAAAAAAGAGTTAAAAATATTTAAAGAGATAATGACACAGTTTGTAGTAGAGGATGATCCACTACTTGCAATGCTAAAATAGATGATGGAACAGTTGATGCAAATAGAGGCAGAAGCAAAAGTTGGAGCCAAAAAAGGTGAGCATAATAGTGAGAGAAAGAACTATTTTAGCGGTTACAGACCAAGAAGATTCGATACGCGTTTAGGAACCGTATATCTGATGGTTCCAAAGATCAGAAAAGGAGGCTATATTCCTTTTTTCATTACAGAAAGAAAAAGAAGTAAGCAGGCTTTGATTTCGATGGTGAAAGAGGCGTATGTGAATGGAGTTTCAACAAGGAAGATAGAGCGTTTGACAAAAGAGCTTGGGATTGAAAATATCAATGCATCTCAGGTGTCACAAATCAATAGGGGATTGGACGAGCAAGTTGAAGAGTTTCGCAACCGTTCTTTGGAAAAAGAGTATCCTCTCAAATGGGTTTGCTTTGTATGAAAAAGTGAGAGACTATGAAGGGAGAGTAGTTTCTTCGGCTATCATGGTTGCCTATGGCGTTACACGAGAAGGTAAGTGTGAAGTATTAGCTATTGAGCCATTCAGTGCAGAAACTACTGAAATGTGGAGACTCTTTTTCAACAAACTCAAAGAGCGTGGTGTAGAAAAGATTGCATTGCTTATCAGGGTTGCACATCAAGGAATCCAAAAAGCTTTCAAAGAAGTTTACCTTGGTGCATCCTGGCAACGGTATAAAGTGCATTTTATGAGAAGCATATTAGCCCATGTTCCCCATAAAGCAAAAGAGAAATTTGCAGCAAAACTCAAAACTATTTGGCTACAAGAAAACAAAAAAGATGCATTGGCAATTGCACAAATTATTATTGAAGAGTTTGGTAAAAAATTTCCCGAAGCCATTGAAACACTTCAAAATGGTTTAGAGGATTCATTACAGTTTTATCACTTTCCACAAATCGATCTTGTGCTTGCACTCTCTTTGAGAAACGAAAAATCAGCTCTACAAATGTGCTTGAAAGGATAAACAAGGAGATACGAAGACGTTCAAAAGTTGTATCAATCTTTCCATCAAAAGAGTCATATCTTAGTCTTATTGCCACATATCTGATGGAATATACTGAGGATTGGGAGGTGGATAGATGCTACATTCAACCTGACAAGCTTCAGCAGATTATGGAAATCTATGAGGTGCAGCTTCTAAAAGCTGCTTGATATGCAATGAAATATTTTTTCACTGGGAAGAAAATTGCGAACAAATATTGACATTATCGAATCAGTTTATTGAGTATGTTTGTGAGAGATTTGTAAATTTGCATAAAAAATTCATAAAGAAGATTTCAATAAATTGAAAAGTTTTATCAAAAAAAGATTAGATGGAACTAAAAATTTTTAGGATAGAAACCATTTGTTATAATGCCCATGTTAATATAAATCGATATAAAAATTTAATTCTAAAATGAGGTGACTCTTGGAAAACAGATATGAAAAAAGATTTTGGGATATACTTGAAGACCTTTTTGCTGGTGCAGAAGTAGAAGGACAAAGTGGTTATGTTAACCTTTTAAAAGTAAAAAGAAAATATTTTAAAAATTATCTTCGACCCAATTTATTGGATTTTATTGACAAAAATCTACAAGATTTTTCCGATTTCAAAGAGGAGCTTTATGACAAGCTCTATTCATTTTTTCATAGATATTTTTCAGAGACAGGAAGCATCTACTTTTCTTATACGCCACTTTATTACAAATTATATGAAAAAGTTTATCATAATGACAAAGCAGAGTTAAAAGAGATTATCACTTATAACACAGATTATGAGCAGATAATTTCAGATAAAGAAGATGTTTCTTTGTTTTGGAAAACACACATGCTTTATTATATAAAGACAGATAAAATCATCCGCTCTATGAAAGTAGAGTTTCCAGAGGAAAATCTCTTTTTCTATTTTGATGTTTCAGAAATTGAGCTAAAAAGAGCGAATGAGAAAAAAGAGTTGATTTATGAACTTGCAGAAATAAAAGAAGATGGGTTAATAGTTTTAAAAGTTTCGTATTCTGAAAATGGAAGAAAAACTAAACCTGAAGAGATACTAAAACAAGTAAAAAAGAAATATAAAAACATAACCGAAGAGATACTAAAAAAAGCTATCAGGACTTTTGAGAAACAGGCAAATGTAGACTATTTTATAAATAAAAATGCAGAAAAATTCTTAAAAGAGCAGTTTGATTTATGGATGTATCAGTATCTCTTCTCACAAGAGGCAACTTTTGACCAAAAAAGATTTCAACAGCTACAAGCATTGAAATGTATAGCCTATAAAATTATTGAATTTATATCTCAGTTTGAAGATGAGTTAAAAAAAATTTGGGAAAAGCCGAGATTAGTATTTAATTCAAATTATGTAATAACACTTGATAGATTGGTAAAAAAAGAAGGTGGAAATGAAATAGTAAACGAAATTATAGAGCAGTTGAAAGAACAAGAAAAAGAATTTAAAGAATTAAAAAAAGAACTTATTGGAAAGAATGATTTTAAAAATCAAATAGAAGAATGGTATATATTAAAAATGATTGATGAACCCTTTAAAGTAGATGAAATTTTACAAAATGGTTTAATTGAACATAGTTTGAATGAAAAATATCAGTTTTTACCAATCGATACAAAATATTTTCATGGTATAAAAGAAAAGATCGAAAATATATTTAATGTTTATGATGTAAATGGAGATTTAGATGGAAGATTGATAAAATCTGAAAACTGGCAAGCATTAAATACAATGCTTCCAAGATTTAAAGAAGAGGTACAAACTATATATATAGATCCACCCTTTAATACGGGTAATGATTTTGATTATGTAGATAGATTTCAAGACTCTACATGGTTAACTTTAATGGAAAATAGATTGAAACTTGCAAAAGAATTTTTAAAAGAAAACGGAGGTTTTCTTTTACATTTAGATGAAAATGCAAATTATAGGGGAAGGGAATTATTAGATATAATTTTTGGGAAAACAAATTTTAGGAATGAAATTATTTGGGCATATAGAACAGGTGGGGCACCATCTAAAAATAATCCATTATCTAAAAAACATGATCATTTATTATGTTATTCAAAAACTGAAAAATTAAAATTTAATAAATTAAAAGAAAAAATAATTTATAAAAAACCTTTTTTTACTACAGAAAAAGATGAGCATGGTAATTATTTTGCATTAGTGAATTTAAGAGATTTTTGGGAAGGAGAGTTTTTATTACATGATGAAAGAAATAATATCTTTGAAATTGATGTTAAGCCAGTAATAAATGTATCAGAAGAGAGGGTTGAAAATTTTTTAACTCAAAAACCAGAAGGTCTAATTAAGTTGATAATTTTGATTTTCTCTGGTAAAAATAATATAGTTTTAGACTTCTTTCTTGGAAGTGGAACGACTACTGCTGTAGCACATAAATTAAAGAGAAAATGGCTTGGAATAGAATTAGGGGGACATTTTTACACCATTATTTTACCAAGAATGAAAAAAGTTTTAGCATATGATAAGACAGGAATTAGTAAAGAAAAAGATATTAAGGAAAACTATAATGAGAAAAAAGCAGGGGGTTTTTTTAAATATTATGAATTGGAGCAATACGAAGATATATTAAAAACAATAGATTATGCTGATACAGATTTGAAAGAATATTATGAAAAGTTAAAAAAAGTTTTGGAAGAAGATTTTACTTTTTCAAACGCAAACCCGTTTATTTTCGATAAAAAACTAGCAAATGCTATCAAAATAGAGGATGGGAAAATAAACATAGATTTGAAATCCCTTTATCCTGATAAAGAGATAGATATTAAAGAGTCTCTTTTCTTGCAAAATTTAGATGAGAATGAAAAAAATATATTGAAACTTTTATATATTGGATAAAAAATGGCTAGAAAACTAAAAACACAAGCCTATATAAAACTGCAAGAGATAGCAGATGAAATAATAGTAGAAAATCCAGATTGGAATATCGTAGATAAAAATTTCTCATATCAAAAAAAGCTTTTTGATTATCAAGAAGAAGCCTTAAATAATGCCATTAAAGTCTTATGGAAATACTTTGAAGATTTGCATGAAAACAAAGAGGAGTTTGCTAAATATTATGGAGATTTAGATATAGCAGATGATTTAAATATCTCTTTAAAAGATAACAATTATGCACATCTTTTAAAAGAGTATTTTAAAACACAAACAAATGGAAAAGGCAACGAATACATACCATTTAGTGAAATTGTAAATAGCATGTCCTTTTGGATGGCGACTGGAAGTGGTAAAACAGTAGTTATCATAAAACTAATAGAACTGCTTCATAAGCTCATGAATCAAAAACTTTTGCCAAAAAGAGAGATCCTGTTTTTAACATATAGAGATGATCTTGTGAAATCTTTTAAAAAACTTGTAGATGAATATAATTATGAAAAAGCTCTCAATGAGCAGATTAAACTTGTAAATCTCAAAGAGTATGAAAAAGAAAAATTCCAATTAGATTTTGGAAATAGGATTTTTTATTATCGTTCTGATCTCATTTCTGATGAGAGAAAAGAGAATATTTTAAATTATAGAGATTATTTAGAAAATATAGATGAGAGATATATAGGGAATTGGTATCTCTTGCTTGATGAGGCTCACAAAGGAGACAAACAAGATAGCAAAAGACAAAGTATATTTTCCATCCTCTCACAAAATGGATTTTTATTTAATTTCTCTGCAACATTCACGCAAGCCATAGATATAGTTACGACCGTTTACAACTTCAATCTTGACCAATTTATAAAAAGCGGATATGGAAAACAGATATATGTTTCTCAAGAAGAGATAAAAGCATTTCAACAAAAAAGTGATTTCAATGAAAAAGAAAAAAGAAAAATAATCCTCAAAACATTGATAAATCTATCATTAGTAAAAAAAGCGTATGAAAATATAAAGGAGGAAAATCTCTATCACAATCCTCTTTTAATCTATTTAATGAACTCTGTAAATACTGAAAATGCAGATTTGAAGCTGGTATTCAAGGAAATAGCAAATATAGGAAAAAATATTGATAAAAAAACTTTTGAAGCTACCAAAAAAGAAATTATTGAGGAACTGAATAATGCAAAATATACAATTGGTGATGAAAGCTATACATTAAATTTTGCAAAAGATTTTATAGAAAATATAAAAGAAAAAGACATTTATAAATTTGTATACAATTCAGAAAATTCGGGAAATATAGAATACATAATTAATCCAAAAAACAAACAAGAAATTGCATTGAAGCTTGATAGCAGTGACAAACCTTTTGCTTTGATAAAAATTGGTGATATTTCAAAATGGATAAAAGAGAATCTAACGGAATACAAAGAAAATGAAACTTTTAGAGAAGAGGGATATTTTGAAACACTAAATGATAAAAATAGTCCAATAAACCTTTTGCTTGGGAGTAGAGCTTTTTATGAAGGTTGGGATAGCAACCGACCAAATGTAATCTCATTTATAAATATTGGCAAGGGAGAAGAAGCCAAAAAGTTTGTACTTCAAGCAATAGGTAGAGGGGTGAGGATAGAGCCATTACCAAACCAAAGGAAAAGATTAGATAGATTATCGATTAATAATGAAGAATTGGAAAAGCTAAAAGAGCTTTATAAAAATGAGACAAAAATATTAGAGACACTTTTTATCTATGCGACAAATAAAAAAGCAGTGGAAACAATACTTAAAGAGCTTGAGCTTGTAAAAAAATCAATAGGCTTTGAAGAAGTTTCTCTTTGGAAAAATAAGGAAAAAATAGAAGAGATAAAACCTGATGAATTACTAATTCCATCTTATAAAACATTAGATAAGGAGATAGTAGATTTACCAGAAGAGAAAATAATTAAATTTAGAATGAGCAAAGCCAATTTGGAGCTTTTAAGGCTATACTTTCAATTGATGCCTATAGAGAGATTCTTATTGGAGTATGAAAATAATTTTAAAGTGTATAAAAATTTAAAAAGAATTGTGCAAGAGGATAGCAAGTATATAAAAATAGATGAGAGTAAAAATTTTAAAAATGTTTCAATACTCATAAAATCTTTGATTACATATTTAAACATAAAATTAGAAAATTATGATGAATTTATTCCAGTTGATGATAAAATTGTTCATTTTAAAAAGATAAAAGTGAGAAGTGATTTAAAAAATGACTTTATAAAGATAGCTAAAGATGTAAAAGATGCTATAGAAATAAATCCAAAAGAGTTATATAAGAAAGTTTCTAAAGGTGAAATTACAGAAAGAGAATTTGAAGATCTTTTAAATAAAAAAGATGAACTTTTAAAAGAATTTAAAGAAGTGAAGCTTCAAAAATTAATGCAACATTATTATATACCTATGGTATACGCAAAAGATAAAGTAGATTGGATTAAGCATATCATCAATGTAGAAAGTGAATATGAATTTATACAAGATTTACTTTCTAAATTAGATGATTTAGACAAATATTATGATTGGTGGATGTTTAGTAAATTAGACGAGCATTTAGATAAAGAGATTTATATTCCTTATAGTAGTGATGGAAAAGTTAGGAAATTTATACCCGATTTTATATTTTGGTTCAAAAAAGAAAATAAATATACTATCTGCTTTATTGATCCAAAAGGTGGTGCTTATAGTTCATATTTAGAAAAAGTGGATGGATATAAATCAATCTTTGAAGAAAATGGAAAAATAAAAACTTTTATAGTAAATGGTTTAGAGATTGAAGTAATACTAAAATTATATACCGATGATGTTAGTTTAATACCTGGAGACGAATATAAAAAATATTGGATGGATAAAAATAACTTTTTTAAATTAAAAAGTTTAAAATGATATTTTTTATATTTAATCATTATAGAAATTGAAATAAAATTTTACTTTACATTTTTATAATAATCTGTTATAATAAATTTGCCTGCCGAAAAAAATGTGTCGTCGGCAGAAGCTTAAATCTTAGGACAATAAAACCTTCACGTTGCACTTCACATATACTGCAACTGTTTTATTGCCTCTACATAATAGGAGGTAGAAAATGACACTTATTGACACTCTTAAAGAAAAACTGGCTCAAAATGATCTAGATAGTGTGCTTCGTACAATGGGCTATCGCAACTTAGAGCATGCACAAAAACGGCTGCAATCTCTTTTGGAATCTCCAAATATAGAGAGTTGGCTTAAAAAAAGTAGTTTTGATTTTCACTATAGCAGCAAAGAGTTTTTGCGAAAGCTTTTTGAAGTTCTCTCTTTGCCATTACAGCCTTTAGAAGAAGAGCTTGCGCGCATTGATGAAAAAACTGTAGCTCTTGCAAAAATGCAGCAGCCTTATATTTTCGTTGATACCAATTTTCATCGTGCTAATCAGCCGATCTTTGCTTTGGCTATGCTAGAAGGTCGCCGCCATATTGGCATCGACAAAGAGATGCTTTATAAAAAGTCTTTGGATGAAGTATTGAAAATAGTAAGTGCAATAATACAAGAACACTATAAACAAACCAAAGGGGAGCTGTTTATGTGGGGAAAAATTCAGCGCTATGTTTACCATCATAGCGATGGAAGAGTTTTTGTCTTTGATACAAAAGGCAATCTTATTCCAAATCCAGAAAAAGTAGAAGAGAATAGAGCGATACTTAGTGTAAATGGCAGAACTATTCCATTAGTTTTTGAAGAAAACAATCACTCAAAAACACCTTGATACCAGTAAAAATTACAACATCAAAACACTACCCACAGCCACGGCAGCCGTTTCGCTGCGCAAAATCAAAGGTGTATCAAGCCCTTTGATTTGCGTAGCTATCTTGCGCTCTTCCTCGCTAAATCCACCTTCAGGGCCTATGAAAACTCTTTGGATACTCTCACCACACTGCAAATAATTTTCACTAAAATCTATCAAAACAGTATCACTATATTTTTGCATTGCTTCTTCAAAACTATCAATTGTTTCGATTTCCATCAATGAGCTTCTCCCACACTGCTGGCAAGAGTTGATAAGGATCTTTTTGAGTTTATCGAGGCGTATTTTGAAATTTTTTTGACTTCTAGCGCAATAGACAAAACTAATTCGCCCCACTCCCAACTCATTGAGTGAAGGAAGCGTCTTCTCAATCACTTTTGGCTCGATCACACCCCACAAAAGATGCACAAAACGTTTTGGAAGGATCTCTTTATGCTCTTTATGCACAAGTGTTAAGGTAGCATTCTTGCGAGAGATGGCATCAATCTTATATGTATAAAGATAACCATCTTCCATATTACGTAAGGCTACAATTTCGCCTTTTCGATGGCGACGCACTTTGAAAAGATAAGTAAATGCTTCGCCTTCTATATCTAAAAACTCTACTCCTGCCTTAGGATGGTAGAGAAATTGCATCAATGAAGCACCAAAGCTATGATATAAACGGCTATTTCGGCTGCAATTTCAGCACCATAAACTTTGCTCACCCAGCTTTTATAGCTTTGCTGCAACGCTATTTCATCGCTTCGTATAGGTTTTCGTTTTTTATTGATTAAGATCTGATGGACTATAACTCCTGTAATTACAAAGATCATCAGAACTATCTCTATATTCCATACTGTAAAATGCGTTACAGCAAGCATGATCAAACCTGTAAAAACAACCATACCAATAAAGACATTTTGTATAAGCATAAGTATAACAAGGCGCTTTGTAAAAATTACAAAATCTTCTTTTTTGCGCAACCAAAAATAGAACCCTTGTGAAAGAATGAGCAAAACAGCACTCAGCATATGGAGATGCAATGATATTTTATAAAGACTATCCATCTATTTCCTTTTTTGCTAAAATGAAACCAACTCATTATACCAAAGGACAGATTATGGCGATCTCAATCAAAGAGGCTCTTGGTATTATCGACAAACAAAAAATTATGCTCAAAAAAGAGACAAGCTGCATAGAAGAGGCAGTAGGAAGAGTTGCAGCAAAAGATTACTATGCAAATATAGATCTTCCAACTTTTGATAACTCTGCCATGGATGGATATGCAGTAAAATTAGAAGATGCTGGCAAAGAGGTAAAAATCCTTGCAACAACGCTAGCAGGTGAGCAGAGTGAAGCTGAAGTGACTCCTGGATACGCCATCAAAATAATGACAGGTGCGAAACTTCCAAAAGGAACGCAAGCAGTAGTACCACTAGAAGATGTGGAGTATTTGGGAGAGTCAGTTATACTTCCTAAAAAAATCAAAGAGCATGCAAATATGCGCTTTGCCGGAGAAGATGTGGCAAAAGATGAGCGCATCATAGAAAAAGGAGAAGAGCTTAGTGCATATAAAATTGCGCTTCTTGCTAGTCAGGGCTACTCATACATTGAGATTTACCGCAAACCTAAGGTGAATGTTTTTGCTACAGGACATGAGCTAAAAATGCACTATGAGCAGTTACATAACGCACAAATCTACAACTCCAATACGCCTGCACTGTTAACTCGAGCCAAAGAGCTTGGATGTGACGTAACATTTACAGGCAAAATTGAAGATGATAAAGAGTCGATAAAAGAGGCAATCCGCAATGCATTGGATGCTGATCTTATTATTACAAGTGGGGGCGTGAGCGTTGGAGAAGCAGACTTTACAAAAGAGGCGTTCAAAGAGCTTGGAATGGAGATCCTCTTTAGCAAAATCGATATCAAACCAGGTAAACCCACAACTTTAGGAAAAATCGGTAATACTTTTGTCCTCAATCTCCCAGGTAATCCTCTTGCAGCAATTTTGAATTTTGAAATTTTTGGAAGATTTCTCATCAATCGACTCAAAGGCAAAAAGAGCTACTATTTTCAGCCAATCAAAGCAAAACTGCAAGAAAAATTTATACATAAACCTGGACGCGACACTGTGATACCTGGCCGCTTTGATGGGGAGCATTTTATACCTTTACAAAAGTATGGGCCTGGAATGGTAAAACCAGCAGCTATAATGGACGGATTTATCATTGTTGATAAAGAGACAGAATCTCTATCAAAATCAAAAAATGTGCTTTTTATACCTACCTTTTGTGAATCAACAACATATGTGCAAGAAGAGATTCTTACGAAACATTAAGAAGCCGGAAAATCCGGCACTCTTATTTTAAAGAAGAGATATAAGCAGCTAGAGCCTCGATATCGCTATCACTCAGACCTGCCACTTGGCCTTTCATAAGAGCTCCCATTCCATAGAGGTTGAGTGTTCCAGCTTTATAACCTTGAAGTTTTTTAATAACCTCATCTTTTGCCATTCCAGTAATAATACTAGATTTGCCAAGGGCTTTTCTCTCTCCCTTGCTACCGTGGCATGAAGCACACTTACCAAAGAGCTCTTTTCCTCTATTTACATCTCCACCTACTGCCGCTGTAGATGCTGCCTCTTGTGCTGGCTTTTCTCCAGGTAGTGCTTCGGTTTCACTTGCGGCTTCTGTAGTCTCTTTTACAGTAGTAGCTCCTGTAGCAGCAGCTACCGCCTCTTTAGCACTCTTTGTTACTTTTTCTTTGATCTGCTCTACAGCCTCTTTTGCTTTTTCTACCACCTCTTTTTTTACCTCTTCTACACTCTTTTGCACTTCTTGTGTAGTCTCTTGGCTACTAGCAGCTGTCGAGCTTACAGGCTTTTGCACAGGAGTACCTGGAAGTGGTTCAGTAATGGTTTGCTTAGGCTGTGCAGCAACACTTGAAGTTTGCTCTGCAGCTTTTGTTATCTGCTCTGCACTACTTTGCTCTTTTTTTTCTCCACATCCAACAAGCAGCATAGCTGCTACAACTAATGAAATCAAACTTATTTTTTTCATTCTTTTCTCCTCTAAATTTTTTTTGGATTAACTATTTTTTCTCCACAAAGCAGTCTCTCCCACATATCAGGACTGCTCCACTCCTCTTTGACACCTTCTGAAAATTTAATAGCATGCAGATCAATTTTGCTAAGTTTCTCGCTCAAAGCATCTTCACGACTGCATTCTGCATAACCTGTATCGGTCTCATGTACCCGAACGCTATGGATTATAACATCTTTTTCCTCATTGACTGTTACAGTATTTTGCAGCACAAGATCTACCATCAATAAAATGACTCTTGCATACTGCTCTGCACTAGGACTCACAGGGAGTTCTACCCACCTTCTACTCCACTTTTTCATGGCAGCAAGATATGCTGGATCATCTTCACTCCAAAGTGTAATAGCATGATCAAATGAGTCAATCAACTCTTTAATAGTGAGTTTTGTTAGACCAAAATCGTATACCATCTGCCCTCTATCGAGATACTCAGAAGAAAAAATGAGCTCGACCTTATAAGAGTGCCCATGGATCGATTCACTACATCTACGTGTAGTGCAGTTGCGTACAATGTGTGCATTTTCAAATTTATAGAGCTTTCTTATAAGCATCCACTCACCTCATCTTCTCTCTATTCCAAAGGCGCACTTGCAATCTATCACTATAAATAAATCCATAAATCATACAAAACTCTGCCACTACTTTATCATTTTTGCGAAGAATCTCTATGCGATCTCCTTGAGGCATACAAAAGACCTCTACTTCTGGATACTCTCCTACAATATCTACAATCTCTTCATAAGCACGCATCTCAATAATACCTCTATTGAGAGTAAATTTAAAAAAGCTATAGGCTGTATTATTTATAATTGCATCTATTGCTTTTTTATTCACTCTCCTTTCATAAGGCTCACCACTATTAGAGAGCTTTACTGCCAAAGCAAAAATCACATCTTTATATGCTGGAAAATTTGCAAAATCTATCTCTATTGTAGCGTTTGTCTCAATTGTAACAATAAATCCTTGCGCTATAAGATACTCCACAAATCCATAAAAAACTTCATCCCTCCAATAGAGCAGCGGCTCACCACCAGTGAGCACTATATGTGGCTTGAAATCGAGATTTTCTAGATGCTCTTGTAAAATTGCAATGAGCGTTTCGCTCTTTTGAATCTCTTGCCACTCTTCTTCAAACAGTTTTCTATTGACTGCTCTTACACTATCACAGCCAAATATTTTTGTCCCTTTAATAAAATACTCTCCAAAGCTTGGGCATTTGAGGTTGCATCCCCCAAAGCGAAAAAATATACTTGGAGTACCAGTAAACTTTCCTTCACCTTGAATTGAGTAAAAGTGTTCAACGAGATAGAGCATCATCCCCCCGTTTCATAAAAGGCTCTGCTGGATGCTTCACTTGCCTCTTCGCTCCAGCGATTCTCTTTTGGTTTGTTGGCAAGTACTTCTCGCATGATAGCTACTGCTTTATCAATATCTCCAGCTTGCACAGCATCTTTTATACTCATCGCTTCATCAAAATAGAGGCAAGGGATGAGATAGCCTTCTGCTGTGAGACGAATACGGTTGCAACTATCACAAAAATCGTGTTTATGTGGATCGATGAGTCCAAAAACATACCCATCATCTTTGAGTCGATATAAAAATGCTGGACTACTGCCTTGGCGACCAATCTTTTCTATTTGATACGTCTCTTTTATTTTTTCTAAAATATCTTTGCCATGCATTCCTTTAAGATCGCTATGTGCATGGACATTCTCCATATATTCAATAAACCTCACCTGCATTCCTCTATCTTTGCAGTATTCTAAAATATCAACTATCTCATCCTCATTGACATTTTTCAAAGGCACCATATTAATTTTTACTTTAAGCCCAACTTCCAGGGCTGCATTGATGCCAGCTAAGACATTTTCTAAGACATCTTTGCCAGCTATGAGGCGTGCAATTTCTGGCTTAAGAGAGTCAAGAGAGATATTGAGGCGTTTAAGCCCAGCAGCTTTGAGATCTTTTGCAATATCTTTGAGAAGATATCCATTCGTTGTCATTGCCAAATCGATATCTGGCTTATAGTCATAAATCATCTTGATAAATTTATCAAGATCTGCCCTCAGTGTAGGTTCTCCTCCTGTGAGGCGAATTTTTGTAATACCCTCATCTATTGCAGCTTTGACAAATTTAAAGAGATCTTCAAAACTTAAAAGATTCTCTCTTGGTACCCAAGAAAATGGCTTTTCAGGCATGCAGTATTGACAGCGAAAATTGCATCGTTCTGTCAATGATATACGCAGATAATCTACTTTTCGTCCATATCCATCGATGAGCATAGCAACTCTTTGAAGTTTTTTGTAGATTGTAGCAGATTTTTTGCAAATGAAGTTTAAATCAAAAATTATAGGAGGCAAAGCCCCCTACGATTTATTTAGTGGACTTCTCTCCAGATTTTTTGTTTCCATAGATATGCAAGGATTGCAAAGATTACAAAGTAGAGAAGCACCCAAGGACCAAGAGAGTTTCGTTTCTCTTTTTTACGATCTCCAACTTTTTCAAGATATGCAACAACTTTTTCTGTAGCCTCTTGTGTGAGACCTACACGAGGCATCGCTGTACCATGAAGAATCTTTTGTGGATCTTCTACGAAATCTCTAATATACTCATGTCCTCTACTTCTAATATACATAGAGAGATCTGGTGGAGTAGTACCAAGATATTTTTTGAGGTTTGCTTCATATTGAGCAAGTTTAAGCTCAAACTGTTTTCTCTCAACCTCAGTTTTGAATTTTGGCTCCTCGCCAATCACTGTCCAGTGATCATAGCGCAAGTTGTGGCAGCGTCCACAAGCAGCCTCATATGCCTCTTTTGGAGAGATCTCTTTTGGAGCAATTGAAACAAGATATGCAACAATATCTGCTAAATCTTGCTCGCTTCCAAAGAATGCAGGCATTGGAAAAGGTTTTTTGTCATTAAATTTGTGTGAAAGCTTGAATGCTTTGACAGGATCTTTAATAACACTTGCCAAGAATTTATGATCTGTAACTGCAGCGATATTGCTAAGATCTGGCGGATTAACACCATAACTAGCACTTGCACTTACTGGATCCATAGGTGCCGGAATATTTTGACTCTTAATTGAGTGACACCCAGTACACCCATTATTCATAATTGCTTGTGCACCTTTTTGTGCATCACCCTGTACAGCTAATGCTTTGAGATCACCATAAGTAAAAGTTGCCGGCTCATGATGAGGGTGCATCTTTGAGTGCGCATACGGTTCAATTCCCCAGTAGGTAATCCCTACTAAAACAACGATGATTGCTAAAATCTTCAACTCTCTCATCTTGCACCCCCTCTATTTTTAACCATCACAGGATTGAGGAAGAATAGGAGATAGAATATTACAAAGAGCGTAACGATAACAAAGCCGTTACCAAGAGCTTTTGTATACTCTAAGTATCCTGCAACATATAAAGCCAAAGTCATAAAAATTACAAACCAAAGGAGACCTTTTTTTCTTGCTGTTACAGCTGGTAAAGCAGCAAAGAGTGCCAAGAAACCAACAGCAGCTACATAACCAATATATGCATTAAATCCTGTTGGAGGAAGTTTTCCCCAAATAGTAAGGACAATCATATCAATTACCATGAGCCAGAACCAGATATGAAAACCTCCTCTTCTTGCAGCAGGTGCAACCTCATCATTCTTATCAAACCATGGCAAGAAGAAGAAAATCACGTTTGCAATACCAAAGGCAATAAGTCCCATATCCATTGCACTGAGTGGTCCAACATTAAAGAAGAATCCTCTTAGAACCTCATAACTCCACAAGAAATACCATTCAGGATAGATATGTGGGGGTGTCTTCATAGGATCCGCTGGATCAAAGTTGATTGGATCCATTGCAAAATCGTAGTGATAGAACACAAGATAGAAGTAAAAAATCATAAAGACACCAAGGACAAAGAAGTCTTTACTCAAGAAAACTGGCCAAAATGGAATAACTTTTGCCTCTTTTTTCTGTCCAGCTTTATATTTTTCTGCTTCAGTGTCAAAATCGATCTCTTCACCATCTTGGTTATTTACGTGAGGGATTCTTAGCGTATAAAAGTGAAGCCCAATGATCATCATAATGATAAGTGGCATCAAAAGAACATGCAGCATGAAAAATCGTGTAAGTGTTGGGTCAGAAACATAGAAGTTACCACGAATCCACACAACCAAATCATCACCGATAAATGGGATTCCACCAAAGAGATTGGTAATAACCTGTGCTGCCCAGTAGCTCATCTGTCCCCAAGGAAGCATATATCCACTAAATGCTTCAGCACTGAAAGTGACAAATAAAAGCATACCAGAGATCCAGATCATCTCACGTCCACGCTTATATGAAGCGTAGTAGATACCGGTAAACATGTGAATGTAGATAACCAAAAAGACAACAGAAGCTGCTACTGCATGCATATGTCGCCAAAGCCATCCATACCATACCTCTTGCATAATAGTGTAATTCACACTATCAAATGCAAGCTTTGTATCTGGCTTGTAATACATTAAAAGAAAAATACCGCTGATGAGAAGAATTGTAAACATGGTCATCAGCACAACACCCATTGCCCAGAGAAAGTTTATATTTTTTGGAATCCAATATTCAGCCGCCAATACTTTCCAAAGCTTATCAATCGCCAATCTTTGGTCGAGCCACTCATGCAGGCTATTTGCTTTTGTAAAATGTGCCATATCCGCTCCTTACGCTTTACCGACCATTTTTTTATACTCAGGACCCTCTTCACCAAGCACCAACTTCGTTCCCTCTATCTTAAATGGAGGAATATCCATAGGTCTTGGAGGAGGTCCAAAAGTATTGACACCACACGCATCATACTCACCACCGTGACATGCACAATGAAAAGTCTTTTTATCAGGCTCCCAAGTTGGAATACATCCAAGATGCGTACAAAGACCAATCATCACAAGATATTCACTATCACCCACTTTGACAAGACGTTTCTTTGTCTCATCCGGAATAGTATTACAATTCTCTTCAGGTGGTTTTTTGAGGATAAAAATTGGCTTACCTCGCCATGTAACAGTGCGAAGTTCTCCTTCTTTCATAGGAGAGAGGTCAACTGTAGTAAAACCAGCTGCCATAACGCTTGGCAATGGATCCCAGGTACGTTTCATAGCATAGAGAGCTGCAAGTCCGCCAGCTCCAGCAAATGCACCAAAGACCATTCCAAGGAAGTCACGTCTGCTTTGTGCCATAGACAATCCTTTTGTAGTTTTTCGGTCAATTGATTTTAATACAAAAATATTTAAGAAAATATAAAATTAAGTTATACTTAAGTTAACAATTGCTTTTGATGAGAGACTTAATCTCTTTTGCCACTTTTTCGACACTCAAGTTGCGTAAAAAGTCGGTTTTTGGCAACTGATTTTGCAAAATCCCTTCTTGCAACCGTATCTTCGAGAAATCTCCAATATGCACTACTCCTGCTCTTTGCAAAATCTTCTCATATGCTTCATCATGACCAAAATAGATTGTTTTTGCACCAGTTGCAGCAGCTTCTAGTGCACTTTGCGCTGAATGAGAAATAAAAAGTGCAGCACTCTGTAAAATTTCTGGATAATCCTCAGCATCATAAATATTTTTGAAATAATTCTTCACTTTTTCTGATATATCTACAAAAAAGTAAAAACCTTCTAAAAGATCTAATTCAAACTCTTTGAGGTCTTCACTTAGTGATACAATCTTTTTTTCGTAGTCACTATCACCATAAAAAAAGACTCTTTTTTCTTTCCTAAACTCCCCAAAATAGTCTCTATCAACCAATACACCATTTATAATTCGCTCACCAACCTTATGAGGTGAGATGAGAAACTCTCCTTCAATTGGCAAAGCATCAGGATCATAACTGATACGGAAGAATTTTCCAAAATATTGGATCATCTCCTGATGAATTGTAGGATTGTGCTCATCACTATCGTATATAATAATATCGCCTCTTTCGCAAATTGTTCCAATATTACGAAAATCCTCTATGCCTACAGCCTTTTTTGCTCCCAAAACACGCTTTGCATATGTTGCAGAGCGAAACTCTGTTGTCATAAGATATGTATCAAATTCGCTAAACTCTTTAAGTAGCGCCACTGTGCGGCGTAATCTATCAAGCCCTGTTCTGTTATCTGTTTGTGCATAGAAATAGATTGTCATTTCTTCCCTTTTTCTCTCATTTTGATGTAGATATGGAGTATCTCGATAGCTGCTGGAGTAATACCACTAATCTCGCTAGCAGCAAAGAGAGTAGGAGGCTTAAATTTTTTAAGCTTCTCTTTGACTTCGTTACTCAATCCACTAATAGCATCAATATCGAGATCTTCAGGAATTTTTACACTTAAAAGCTGCTCCATACGTGCAATCTGCTCTTTTTGTTTTTTTATGTATTGGTGATATTTCGCTTCAATCAAAATCTGCTCTTTTGCTTCTTCACTAAAATCTTTAATCATTGGAGCTAGTTTTTCTAACTTTTCAATCGTAAATCCAGCACGCGCAGCGATATTTTTCAGGCTAGTCTTATCTGTAATTTTCTCTTCCCCTATCTCTTGCAAAAAGTGCAGATTCTCTTTTGTAGGAGTGAGAAAATTTTCTTCAAGATAGGCTATCCCTTTTTCTATCTCTTCACGCTTTTTCATCATTTTTCCATAAGTATCTTCATCAATGAGGCCAAGTCTATGCCCATAGGGCATAAGGCGCAAGTCTGCATTATCTTCACGCAGCAACAGGCGAAACTCCGCACGACTCGTAAACATACGATACGGCTCTTTCGTACCTTTTGTAACCAAGTCATCTATAAGTACACCAATATATGCTTCATCTCTGCGTAAAATAAGTGGCTCTTCTCCTTTAATGGCCAGGGCTGCATTGATACCAGCCATAAGTCCCTGTGCAGCAGCCTCTTCATAGCCAGTGGTACCATTTATTTGCCCTGCAAGGTAGAGGTTTTTTACCTTTTTTGTCTCTAATGAGTGTCTAAGCTCAGTAGGATCTACATAATCATACTCTATTGCATATCCATAGCGTACAGGCTGTGCATGCTCTAGCCCTTTGATAGATCGAATCATCTCTAGCTGCACATCAGGCGGCAAGGAGGTACTGAGGCCATTGATATAGTACTCTGTGGCTTCTAATGTTTGAGGCTCAACAAAGACATGGTGGCGCTCTTTGTCGCGAAATCTATAAATCTTATCTTCAATACTTGGGCAATATCTAGGTCCAACACCTTCAATTTGACCAGTAAAAAGAGGAGCTCTATGAAAATTTGACTCAATAATCTCATGGGTACGCTCATTGGTGTAGGTTACATAGCAAGGAAGCTGCGTTGGTTTAAATGTAGATCTTGGAGTACGAAAGCTAAAAGGAATTGGATTCTCATCTCCAGGCTGGATCTCCATCTTGCTAAAATCTATCGTTTTTGCATCGATTCTCGCACAAGTTCCAGTTTTGAGTCTTCCCATTGTAAGACCTAAAGATTTGAGAGAATCACTCAAAACATTAGATGCAAATTCTCCAGCCCTTCCCGCTTCTTGACGAATCTCACCTATATGAATGAGTCCACGCAAAAACGTCCCAGTAGTAACAATCACCTTTTTTGCATGATAGACATTCCCTAAATTTGTCTCTACCCCAACAACACTGTCACCTTTAGTCAGAAGCCTCTCTACCATCTCCTGCTTTACTTCCAAATTTGGGGTATTGAGTACTATTGTTCGCATAAAGATGCGGTATCTATCCATATCGATTTGGGCTCTGCTGCCTCTGACTGCAGGACCTTTGGAGGCGTTGAGTATACGAAATTGAATACCCGTTTTATCTGTAGTAAGTCCCATCTGTCCGCCAAGTGCATCGATCTCTTTGACAAGATGCCCTTTAGCAAGCCCTCCAATAGCAGGATTACAGCTAGCAGCCCCAATTTGCTCTGCTAAAATGGTTATCATGAGCGTCTTCATTCCCATCTTAGCAGTTGCGAGAGCAGCCTCTATCCCAGCGTGCCCTCCACCAATGACAATCACATCATATTTCATACAGCTTCACTCCAAAATGCGTTATAATAGTTGGACTATTTATACTATAGAAACTACCAAAAATCAAGGCACTATATGTTTACTGGTCTCATTCGAGAAATCGCCACAGTCAAAACATTTGATGGAAAAAATCTTCGCATTCATGCTCAATATCGTCCAAAAATTGGAGATTCTATTGCCATCAATGGAGCGTGTCTAAGTGTCACACAACTTCATAGTGATGGATTTACTGTAGAGCTTGGAGATGAGACGAGATCCATAATAGCACTAGAAAACTATAAAGATAGAGTCCATATAGAACCTGCCATGCGTCTTAGTGATAGACTCGAAGGACATATTGTCCAGGGACATATCGATTGTGTTGGCACTATTACTCAAATTATCCCCCACACCAACGCAACAGATTTTCATATAAAAGTTCCAAAAAAATATATCAAATTCATCATACCAAAAGGCAGCATTGCTATTGATGGAGTGAGCCTCACCATCAATAATGTGTATGAAGAGAGTTTTCGCCTTACAATCATTCCAATTACTATGCGTCACACCCTCTTTTCTACATATAAAATAGGTCGCAGAGTCAATATCGAAACAGATATGTTTGCACGCTATCTCTATTATATGTTTAAAAAAGAAAAAGCAGTTGATTGGCAAACAATTGAGCATATCCAAGCTCTCTTTTAGGAGTATACATGCGCCTTTTCTTAGCCTCTTTTGCAAAACTACATGATTATGTAGGAATTAAAAACAGTTTCTCTTTTTTAAAAGGTAAATGGGTAGAAAAACGTAATCTCCATCTCACTTATCTCTTTTTAGGAGAGGTGGCAACGCCTGTGCTGCTGAAAAAACAGCTCCAACAAATTACCTATGAGCATAAAAGAGTACCTATTCAAGGAATAGGTTTTTTTGGAACCCCTGCCAAAGTACTCTACGCAAAAGCGTATGATGAGGAGATTATTAAACTTCATCACAAAATTTTAGATGCTTTACAAAAAGAAGATGACAAACCTTTTTTGCCCCATATTACACTTTGCCGCATAAAAGAGTTGAAAAACTTTGAAAAATTTCTCCAAACTATACGCAAATATGAGCACAAAAACCTTGGCTTTTTGGAATTAGAACTTCATCTCATTGAAAGCCATCTTACACCTAAAGGGCCAATCTATAAATCTATCCACACCTTTTAGGATCATAGTGCACCGCTAGCCAAAGGGATCCAGGAGTAACAGAGAGTAAAGAGTGTGACGTGTTAGCAGGAATGAAGAGTGAATCTCCTGCTCCAAGTTCATAAATTCTCTCATGCATCTGCAGTTTGGCTTTTCCTTTGAGCAGTACTACCCACTCATCTTTTGTATCAATAAACTCTTTAGGTGTTGCAACTTCGCCGCTTATTATGCGTACAATCTCTATTGCATCTGTTTTATGGAGTGTTGTAAAGACCTCATCCTCTTTTGAAACCTCTCCATCAAAAATATTCACTCTTTAAAATCCTCTTCACTAAATTTTTCTACTTGATATGTATAAATCTCTGGATGATATTCAAGACAGTTTGCTGGCAATCCAGCTTTCATACAAAGATGTGCGAAAAACTGATCAAAATCTCTCAACTCCTCCCAAACTTGTGGTAAAAAGGTAGCCTGGCGACCATCGAGCTTGAGCACCACTCCATCTACTAGTGGACGAATTTTTTTGCGAAGATCTTCAATATCTGTATATGTAAGTGGCTGAGGCTCACTCAAGAGCGAAATCTCAATAGTAATTGCATCAAACTCTTCAGGGCTCAAAGGTGGAAACCGCGGATCTCCAAAAGCTGCTGCTTTTGCATTTTCAATCAAATCATCAATCAAAGGCCTGTAAGCTACCAAAGATCCTATGCATCCGCGCAGTGAGCTACGCTCATTTATAGTCACAAAGACTGCACCAGGCTGAGCAAGTCTTGGAAACATAGCAATGAGTCTTTTCTTTACATCATCTGTGAGCTCTTTATGCCCTAAAAACTCCTCTTTTATTGCAATTCTGGCAATATTGAGCATCGTTCTTTTAAGATTTTCGTCAAGCATCATTCTCTCCTCTATAAATTAATCTATTACGCCCACTCTTTTTTGCTTGATAAAGGGCTTTGTCTGTACGCTTGTAGAGACCTTCTATACTCTCACCCTCTTTATATTTTGCTACACCAATACTTATAGTTACCTTTTTGTCAATCTCATCAAAAGAGTGCTGAGCGATTTTTTGACGTATATGATCCAATTTGTCAAGAACTTTTTGAATATCATTTGTTGCAAAAATAATCAAAAACTCTTCACCACCTATACGAAAAATGGAATCACTTTTCCTTAACTCCTGCTTTAAAATAGTCGCAATCTCTCTTAGAACAAGGTCCCCCTTATCATGGCCGTAAGTATCATTGATTGACTTAAAATAATCAATATCGATCATAGCAAAAAGGAAATCATTGCCCAAAAGTATTACCTCTTGGACTTTCTCTGCTGCACTCTTTTCAAAAAAATAGCGATTATATACTTTCGTCAAAGGATCTCTAATAGCAAGTTCTTGTAAAACTTGCTGTTTTTTGAAACTATTTGTAACATCGATAAATATAACAACAAAATCTTTTTCATCTATCCTGTTTGCTTTTACTTGAAAAATATACTCTCTGTTTTTATAGTGAATTTTGACATACGATGGCCGATCTTTGTGCTCAAGGAGATATTCAGTCCATTTCTTACCATGCATAACCGATGAGATAAATCCCTCCTCTTCAACAAAAAAATCACAGATACACTCGTGCTCTTGTAAAAACTCTTGTAAATTTTTATACTCATTGAAATATTGAAAAAATACTGCATTTGCATATTTCATATTTTTACCATCATTGATAATGACAATCTCTTGTAACTTATCGAGAATATTGTAAAAATATTGTAGCTGCCTCTTTTGTTGTCGACTTTTCTCCCTTTCAAAAAGAATTGTAAGTAACACCAGTGCTAAAGTAAGCAAAAATGCCACTATTGCTATTCGTAGTATTATTGAGTTACTTACATAATTGGCAACAATTTGGCTCTTCTTCTTGCCATATATAATCCATCCCAAAGTTTTGTTTTCCATATTTTTAATGGGATAGCGAAAGATGATTATGCCATCTTTTTCAAGAGGATTTTGCAATGCTATAAAATGGCTTACATCTACATTAGCAAGTACTTGTAAAAAATCTTTATTGGGATGCTTAGCTACTACTTTATATTTTTGGATATCCTTTTTAATCTCTGTTGCAAAATCAAAATATTTTTTATCTAATAACACAATAGAGAGTATGCCAAATCTTTGGAGATCTTTGATAATAGAATTGAATTGGCTCTGCGCTTCAAGATAGCCAAGTAAGGAGCCACTGTTCTTGATAGGTACAAAAGAGGCGAAATGTATTCCATAGCAATCAATAATTATATCTGTCTGCAAAGGCTTTTTTAGCTTATCCAATTTTTCACAATGAGGAGAAGATATTTTAAATGTTGCATAGAGAACCTTTCCGTTCCTATCAAAAAGTTTAAAATGAATATTTTTATAAAGAGTAAATTGACGCAACTGTCGTGATAATATATGTAGATCTAAAGGAGTATTATGAAGGAAAAACTCTCTTATATCTTTGTGGTAACTTGTTGCAATGCCAAGTCCCATAGTAGATGATTGTTTGAGTTTTATCTCATTTTCTATCTCAAGAGATGTTTGATAGATATATTTTTGAATAAATGAAGTTTCAATCTCTTTCAGATTTTCATATGCTAGAACAAAAAATATTATAATAACTACTACAACAATACTATATCTTCTCAAACATATCGTCCCTAAGAGGTTTGGCTGTGCTGCGTTTTTTCTTCATTTCCATATCAATTTTCTTAAGCGGAAGCTCTTTTTTGCTAGCGATAGTTATCTTTTTAATCCCCTCTCTCTCCAGCTCATAGATATTTAATCCTACTTCAAACATTGCGAGCCTTACAGGAGTAGCTATCGAATATGTCGTCACAACTCCTTCTTCACTCAATAATTTTGCTATATCACTAAAATACTCTACCGTCCATAGCAATGGATTTTTTTTTGGACTAAATGCATCTTGATACACTATATCAATATCATGTAAATTTTTCACATATGCTCGTGCATCACCAATATAGAGCTCTACTCTTATATTCTTGCTTTTATAAACTTTATTTTCAATTAATTGCAATAATATCTCTCGATAGTGCTTTAGTGGTTTTGGATAAGAAAAATCTTTTAATTGCTCTAAAAGCTGGCTATCAAGTTCTGGAGAAAAGATCTCAATAGATTGGATATTATGCGAGCCATGTAAAAAATAGTCAATTGTAGTAAGAGTATTAATTCCTAAGCCAAAGCAGATATCGAGAATGCGAAAGTGAGGTTTTTGTACAAGAGAAAATGCAGGTTTTACATGTTTAAAAAGTGCTTCAGTCAGTGCACCATCTTGGAGCGAGTGGTAACACTCATCATACTCTTTTGAATAAAGCGTTATTGTACCATCAGCACTAAGTCGAGGCTCATACTTCATCAATTAATTCTTTGAACCTTTCAGGAGGTCTTCCAAGTATAGCTTTATCACCTTTTATAAGAATTGGGCGCTCAATGAGGCGAGGATGTTCACACATCGCTTTGAGTATCTCCTCTTCATTCGCATCCTTGAGATTGAGCTCGCGAAAAAGTTTCTCTTTTTTTCGCACCAATTCACTCGGTTTCATTCCCAACTTATTGAGTACATCTTGCAACTCTTCACATGTTGGAGGATTATCTATATAGCGTCTTACCTCTACATCAAGCCCTTCTAGCAGTTTAAAACCCTCTCTACTTTTAGCACATCGTGGATTATGCCACAAAATATATTGCGCCATTATTTGCTCCTAGACAATTTCATCAAGTTCACGAAACATCATAGCTTCAATGATATCTTCTATACTCATCCCATTGTTAGCTAAGAGTGCACGAGCTCCCAACTCATAAGCTTCATCAAGCTCATCATCTTTTTTTGGCGTAATAATATAGTCAAAAAACTCATTTGCAAAATTTTCTTTAAATTGTATATTTTCTATTTGCATAGACTCACTTAATTTTACAAATGCAAAACTTTTTGCATCTGCAATTGTACAAACTAAGCTCTCTTGATTGTTGATACTTTCTACAGGTATAACCACAAGCATACTACTCTCCGATAACTACTACACTTTGAGGATCCACATCACATTTATGAATATCTATTGCACTAAGATCAAGTTTAAGATCTTCATTGTGCATAATATTGATACCCTTTTCAATTACATGTTTTGCAATTTTTTGTGCTTCATTTAAAGAATGCATGTAGCAACTTCCACACTGATAGATATTCAGTTCTGGTATATCTTCAATGCTTTTGAGAGCCAAAATATCTCGCATACTCTTTTCCCAGGCTTGTGCTACATCGAGTTCATTTGGCTTTCCAATAACACTCATATAAAATCCTGTACGACACCCCATTGGCGAAATATCTATAATTTCAACTGTATCACTATTGAGATGATCACGCATAAATCCTGCAAAAAGATGCTCTAAAGTATGTGTTCCTTTCACACTCATAATCTCTTTATTTGGATGACAAAATCGAAGATCATACACTGTGATTGCATCACCACAAGGTGTTACCATCTCTTTGGCTTTTCGCACAGCAGGTGCAGGCATTTTGGTATGATCTACCAGAAAACTCTCTAATAACGGCATAAATTTTCCTTTGAAATTAAAAATGATCCATGATAGTATTTGTGGATTGATTTTTCGCATCTAAAACATTTTGGAGGGCTTTAGCAATAATATCTTCAGAGTCTAATCTCTCTTTACAAGCAACTCCTATTGCAATTTTTGCCTGTGGATACATCTTTTCAAGAACATAGAGAATCTTATTTCCAACTACAACAAATGAATCAGGCCTATTCATAAAAAAAAGTACTGCACTGTAATACTCATCTATTTCGACTACTCTATCTGCACATCTCATATTTGACCTGATAATCTTTGCTATATCATCACGTGCATTACAATATACAAGCATAAGGCAGTAAGGAAGTTCGTATCTACTAGAGATACATTCGAACATCCTTGCCTCTTCCTGTACTTTTGTTTTGATAGTAGAGTAGATATAGCTCATTGCTATACGCCGGCCTCTTCTCTTCTTTGTAGGTACTCCCAGCGTGTATCAACTGCTTTTTGCCAGAGATCAATAATGTGTCTATTTTCTGGTTTGAAAAGGTGTCTAAATCTTGGCTGTGCAGCAAGATACTCTTCTACTGGAATTTTATTTTTTGGTCTATATGTAATGTTGAGTTTTGTACTATAGATAATTCCATGCTCATCTCGCTCATTGATAATCTCATAGAGTGGCCATACACAGCTATCCACTCCAAGATCACTCACTTCAATTGTATCTTCTGGAGCATGCTTCCACTCTGTTGTACATGCACTTTGCGCATTAATATAAACCGGTCCATAGACCTCAAAACCTTTTTGCACCTTTTTGACTAAATCTTTCCATTTACTAGGACTTACTTGTGCAACATATGGCGCACCATGGTCTGCCATGATCTCTACCATACTCTTTTTCATCATCTTCTCACCATAGCTCACACTTCCAGCTGGACTTGTAGTTGTACTTGCACCAATTGGAGTAGATGAACTTCTCTGTCCTCCAGTATTTGCATAGACTTCATTATCAAGGCAGACATACATAAAATTGTGTCCTCTCTCAAAAGCTCCACTCAAAGACTGAAAACCGATATCATATGTTCCACCATCACCTGCAAAAGCTACAACTTTTGGCTCTCTTCCCTCATCTACCATTTTTTGTGTAGCAGGTGGGAGTTTTCCTTTTTTCTTCATTACCTCATATGCTGCACTCACAGTCGCTGCTGCTACTGCTGCATTTTCAAAACCGATATGGATCCAGCTTACATCCCAGCTTGTTTTGGGATATACTGCAGTACATACTTCCAAACATCCTGTTGCTGTTGCAACGATAACAGGATCATCTGTAGCATTAAGTACTTCACGTACAATGATATTATGCGAACACCCAGGACACATTAAATTAGCACCCTCAAATCTATCATTTGAGAGTGAAAACTCTTTTAAGTTCTTAATCTTCTTTACCATATCATCCCCCTCTTAATAAAACGATAGCTTAGGACCTCTAAGTCCTAAAAATTGCTGCAATGGTACAACTGCTTCACCAGCTTTTGCACACTTATCAAGATCTTCATATACTTCTTTGAGCATATTAATAGTTGTATCACGCCCTCCAAGCCCATAGATATAGTTCAACATGATAGGCGCTTTTCCATGAGCCATAAGTGCAGCACTAATTTCATTAAAGAGTGCACCAAATGTTCCGCCAGGAGCACTTCTATCCATAGCTGCAACTGCTTTAACATTACTGAGAGCCTCTGCCACTTCTTTGAAAGGAAATGGTCGAAGAACTCTAAGGCTTACAACACCAGCTTTAACACCTTTCTCTCTCATCTGATCCGCTGCAATTCTCGCACTTTCAACAGTTGTCCCAAGAGCAAAAATAGCTACCTCAGCATCATCCATCTTGTATGTATAAACAAGGTCATACTCTCTGCCAGTTCTCTCTTTAAACTCACCAAATACCTTTTTAATCGTATCAAATGAGTTTATAAGATCATGGTGTTGGCGCGCTTTATGCTCAAAGTGCCAATCCTCTTCAGTTTGCACACCGTGTGTCACAGGATTTGCAACATCAAGCATCGTATTTACTGGTTTATATTCACCTACAAACTCTGCTGCCTCTTCATCTTGCAAAGGTCGTACATTTTGTGCAGTATGAGAACAGATAAAACCATCTTGATGTACCATTACTGGAAGGCGGACATTTAGATCTTCACCAATCTTAAACGCCATTAATGTTAAATCGTATGCTTCTTGTGGATTGTATGAGCATAGATTGATCCATCCAGCATCTCGTCCAAGATACATATCAGAGTGATCTCCGTTGACATTCAGTGGGGCTGCAAGAGCCCTATTTACTACCGCCAAAACGATTGGGAGCCTCATACCACTTGCTTGATAGAGTACTTCAACCATCAAAGCAAACCCTTGGGAGCTTGTAGCAGTTGCAGCTCTTACTCCTGCAGCACTTGCAGCCACACAGCCACTCATAGCAGAGTGTTCAGATTCCACCATAATAAATTCGCCATCTACATATCCATCAGCTAAAAACTTTGAGTAGTTTTGTACAATTGGTGTAGATGGAGTAATTGGGTAGGCTGCTACGATATCTACCTGCGCTTGTCTAAGGGCATGCGCAGCAGCCATATTCCCATCCCAAACTTCTATTTCATTGAGCTCATACTTTTTTGCCATTTGCTATCCTTTACTTCTTCTCTTCTTTTTTTGGCCACATATTAAGTGCTTCATTGTTATCCATATGCTCTGGAAACATTAATAGAGATTTCGGATTTGTTGGACACACCTCAACACAAATTCCACACCCTTTGCAGTGCTCATAAATTACACCTATCATCTTTTTATCCCGACTTAAAATCGAAATATCAGGACAAAATACCCAGCAAAATTGACAATCGATACAGAGATCCCTATTGTAAACAGGTTTTTCAACCCGCCAATCGCCCACTTGCCACTCATGTGAATTTGTAGGCGCATATGGTCTCTCTTCTTCTGGCACCTCTACTACATTTTCTACTGGTTCAGTAAAAGAGAAAAGGGAAGCTCCAGGAATAATCTCATTCCACCCTAAATCTTTTATCTCATCAATACTTTTAACTTCTTTGAGATCTTTTGCCATCATCTATCCTTTATTTCACTTCGTTGTAAGCACGCTCAATTGCAGCCATATTTGCATCAATTATCTTTTGAGGAAATTTTGCTAAAACTTTTTTCATTGCATTTTGAAAATAGTCAAGCTCAAACATTCCAGACACTTTCATCAATGCCCCAAGCATTGGTGCATTGGGAATTGCTCTTCCAATAGTATCGAGTGAAATTTGCATACAATCAACTACATAAACATCTTTTCCCTGTAGTTTTGGTTGAGAATTTAGAAGTTCCTCTTTTGAGAGGTGTGTTGTAATAATATATTTTGTACTCTCTTTCTCATTTGCAGTAATATCTGCTGTATATGTGAGGCCTGGATCTATTACGAGCACATAGTCTGGTCTCATAAATTTTTCGTGATTGAGAATAGGCTGATCATCTACTCTATTATACGCAGTCATTGCAGCGCCACGCTTTGCCGAACCATAAAAAGCAAATGCTTGTACAAATTTTCCTGTATTTGCAACAACATCTGCAAGGCCTTTTGCCCCTGTCACGGCACCTTGTCCTGCGCGACTATGCCATCTTATTTCTAACATTGTTTCTCCCTCTTGCAATTTTGATACTAAATTGTAATCAACTCCATCTTAAATAACTATTAGAACCTATTATCCCTTAAATAAGATGAAACAACTCTTAATTATTACTTTTTGATAACTTTTTTATAAACAAGACTGCTTCAAATGCATCTTTCTTGAGCCAATGAGCACAGCGTTGCAGCTCCTCTTTGTTTCCATATCCGCATAATACTCCAACACCTCGCACCTCGGCTGCTTTGGCAGCTTCCATATCAAGACATGTATCACCTATCATAAAAGTATACTCTTTATGGGCTTGCAATATATGCATAGCTTTCAAAAGAGGTTCAGGATGCGGTTTTGGATGTATCACATTTTCTCGCCTAATTACTACTTCAAAACAGTCCATTAATCCTAAATGTTGCAATAATTCAATGGAATAAACACCAGTTTTTGTAGTTACAACTGCAAGATTTGCAAATGGTACTGCCTCTTGCACTGCTTCTTTTGCACCAGGAAGGAGTGTTGTAAAATCTTTTGCTATCACTCTATAATGCTCTTTGTATGCATCTACAAATTTCTCTACATCCTCTTTGATTCCAAGATGGGTAAACATAAAATCAAGAGGATGGCCAATAAGAGATAAGATCTTCTCATGAGGAGGAGTCGATAAACCAAATTTATTAAATGCATAAGAAAAACCTCTTAAAATAGCAGGTGTAGAATCAATAATCGTACCATCTAAATCAAAAAGAATTGTATATTTTTTCATGGTTTAATCCAGTCTATTTCATTATGCATTATACCTATCAAAGAAGGCTCAATATTTTGGATCTTTTTATTGACAACTGTAATAGAGTTTGGAATATACAAAAAGATATAGGGAATATCAGCTACAATGAGGCGGAAAATCTTTTTATAAATTTGCGAGAGTTTTTGCAAATTTATTGTTATTTCTGCTTCTTTGATGAGCCTATCTACCTCTTCATTTTTATAGGAAATGAGATTAAAACCTCCAAGCTTTGCCTCTTTACTATGCCAAATGGAATATGCATCAGGAGTAAGCCCCAATGCCCATCCAAGTAAAATAGTCTCAAATTTGCGTGGAGTTACGATTGTATTCAAAAAGGCCTGCCACTCCATAGCTCTAATAGTTACTTTCACACCGATTTTAGCTAGTTGATACTGTATAATCTGTGCTGCATACATCCTGAGAGAGTTATTAGAGTTTGTAGCAATCTCAAATTCTAATGGATGCTTTGCATTATATCCAGCTTCTGCTAAAAGTTGCTTTGCTCTAATGCGATTAGGTTTGGGAGCTTTGACATCTGGATCGAAAGCAAACGTACCAGGCATAAAAGGGCCTGTACAGACTCTTGCATGAGAAAAGAACAAAATATTTATCATCTCTTCTCTATCTATTGCCAAATTAATTGCCTCTCGTACTCTCTTATCTTGAAATTTTTTATTTTTAAGATTAAATCCAAGATATGTATAACTATGGCTTGGTTGTTCATAAATTGCATAGTAGGAGCGAAAAGCCTCATCAATTTGGCGCTCTAACTGTAAAGGCGAAAGAGCACCAACATCAAGTTTTTTAGATTTTAACATCAAAAATTGCGTTGAAGGATCGGGTAAAAAATGGTACACAATTTTTTCAATGTGAGGAGCATGCTCAAAATAGTCACTATTTGCTTTAAGTACAATATCTTTTGAAACTTCAAAGCCTTGCAGTTTATAGGGACCTGTACCTATAGGATGCTGATTAAAACTACTTGTCATAAGATCTTTTTCATTTTGGAGAATATGTTTTGGTAATATTCCCATCATCCATGTTTGCAATGCTTTAAAATAAGGCTTTTTGTAATGGACTATGAGATGTAAATCATCAATAACTTCTACATTTTCGACATAGCGAAATTCACTTGCATAGGGAGTAAAGATTTTTGGAGAAATTGCCAATTTGTAAGTAAAAAGAACATCTTGTGCGCTAAAAGGTTTACCATCATGCCATTTTACACCTTTTCGCAGTGCAATCCATAATGTTTTTTTATCGAGAAATCTCCACTCTTGTGCCAAATCACCTACTATTTTTCCATCTTTATCATATTTAAATAGCCCATTAAAGATCCATCCAGCAATCTCAGCACTTGCACTGTCTGTTGCAAGAAGAGGATTTATTCTACTTGGGCTTGCACCAATGGAGAGGTGTAGTGTTGATGCCAACAGTGAAAAAGAAAAAAATAGAAGAAATACTGCTTTTCTCATTCCCAACACCCTCATTTTTTAACGATATCATAACACTATTTTGGTAAACTTTTATACTCAATAAGGAGCAGCTTTGCATATTTTACTCATTGAAGATGATCGTCTTTTAGCTGATAGTTTACGCGATTTTCTTATGAGCGAAGGTTTCCATGTGGATGTTGGCTACAGTGGTGAAGAGGCATTAGATAAAACTTTCCAAAAAAAGTATGATCTCTATCTTTTTGATATCAATCTCTCTGGAGAAAGTGGCCTACAAATCATAAAAGAACTCAAAGAAGCCGATGACGATACACCAGTTATATTTATTACTGCTCTAACAACTCTTGATACAATTGCACAAGCTTTTGAATTGGGAGCTATCGACTATATCAAAAAGCCTTTTCCTCCTGAAGAGCTTCTTATTCGCATCAAATCCAAATTCAAACAACCACAACAGCAAAATTTTCTTACTTATGAGAATCTCCAACTCGACCCTACTAATCACATTGTTAAAGTAGATGGGCATCCTGAAACAATCGGTGAAATTCAATTTAAAATTCTCCAGACCCTCATAGAAAACCGCAATGAAATTGTCCCTAAAGAGCGACTACTGTCTCATATGAACAATCCTTCAGATGTAGCCCTTCGTGTTACAATAAATAAACTCAAAAATAGATATAATCTCCCTATCAAGAATATTCGTTCAAAAGGCTACTTTCTTGAATAGAAGTGAAAAGGAGTCTTTACTTAAAAATTTTATTCTCTTCTTTTTACTCCTCGAAATTCTTCTCAGTATCATTTTTATTTTCTATTACAACGATAAAATACAAGATATCAAACAGCTTTTGCTCAAAAGAATGCAAGTTTGTAGCTATACATTGCAATGCAAAGATTTCCAGTACGATTTTCTAGCAAAGAAAAAAAGCCTTATGACAAACCGCCTCTACTCTACTCCAAAAGAACTCTATGCTCTTTATCCCATACCTAATTCAAAAAAATATCTCCTCAAAGTCTCCTATTCACATAAGAATTTCCAGAAAGAGATCGGAAAATTAAAGCAAAATATTATTTATTTGTTCATTTTTGCTTCACTTATTATTCTAGGAATTTCATTTTTACTGACACTCTACACATTACGCCCTATCCGTGAAGCTCTTCATATCAATCAAGAGTTTATTAAAGATATTCTTCATGATTTTAATACACCAATATCATCTATGCTTATTAATCTCAGTATGCTCAAAAGAGAGTGTAAAAGTCCTTTTATATCCCGCATTGAGCAAAGTTTAAATACAATAGTAGCACTTCAAGATAATCTCAAACTCTTTCTTAAAAACATCAAACCAGACAAAACAAAAGTTTCACTCAATACACTCCTCAAAGAGAGAGTAGAATATTTTCGATCTCTTTACCCAGATTTAACATTTTCACTCATTGCAAAAGATGATTTATCACTCATGACACAAAAAGAGTTGTTCATCCGCATTATAGACAATCTCCTCTCAAATGCTTGCAAATATAATAAAAAAGGCGGATTTGTAAAAATATATATAGAAAAAAATCGTATCATTATTGAAGATAATGGAAGAGGTATCAAAAATAGTCAAAAGGTTTTTGATAGATTTTACAAAGAGAGTGATAGAGGGATAGGAATAGGACTCAGCATCGTTAAAAAACTTTGTGAAGAACTCGATATTGATATTACACTACAAAGTAAACCTGGAGAGGGGACAAAAGTCTATCTCGATTTTACTCACACTTGATACCAAGAAGTCTGAGTTTTGGACACAGTGACTGTAGCTCTTTTTTAGCTTTTGGAGCACTAAGAAAATCTGAGCAATTTTCATCTTTTTTTTCGAGTTTTAAAGGATCTACATATATACCAAGCTCTTCTGATTCAATTGCAATTCCAGGAGAAACCCTATCCTTAATATTTTCTAGCTTTACACTAAGATTAAGTTCTTTGGCTTGCTCTAAAGGAACAGCTACATCAATACTCTTTATCAATTTTCCGTCATTATATATATCAAATTTTATTATATCACTACCATTAATATCATTTTTTTCGCCTACTACTTTTCCATTAATAAATACTATAGCACAATTATCTTGGAAGTAAAATCCCCTCATATCCAGTTTATTCCCAGCTTCAAATGAGATCTTTGCTGCGAAGAGTTCTAAAATTATGGTTACAAATAAAACTAACTTTTTCATATAGACATTATAGCACAAATAGAAGTATAAGCTTTAGCGCTTGACTGCCTCAAAGCTATTCCCATCAGCACTCCAGGCATAAATACCACCAGAAAGATGCATCGCGTTTTTATAACCCATTTGATTCGCCAAAAAATTACCCACTGTTGAAGTTCTACTTCCTGTACGACAAATAAGAACAAAAGGAGTATCTTTTGTTGGAACAAGTTTTTGAAACTCTTCCATAAATTTATCTATATCATAATTGCCATAATCATCAAAGAATGTTAGTAGATGTGAGCCTGGAACTACACCAGTTTGTTTCCATTCGTAGGGCGTACGGATATCAATGAGAACTGCACCCTGCTCTTTTTGCTCTTTGAGTTGAGCTGGTGTAAGATTTTTGAGCATGAAAATCCTTTTTTAAAGATTGCAAAAAATAAAAGAAGAGTCCGGCATAAAAGCCGGATAAAGAAGAAATTATCTTTTTGAAAACTGTGGAGAACGTCTTGCTTTGTGCTTTCCGTATTTTTTTCTTTCAACGACTCTTGCATCTCTTGTTAGGAGTCCATGAGGTTTTAGAACTGATCGTAAACTCTCATCCATTTCACAAAGAGCTTTTGAAATTCCATGTTTGAGTGCATCAGCCTGTGCTGCATAACCTCCACCTAAAGTCTTTGCTACTATATCTACACTCTCTTCCATCTTTGTGAGCGTCAAAGGAAGTTTTACACGAAGTTTTAATGCTTCATGTCCTCCTAGCCACTCATCAAGACTCATTCCATTAACAACTATTTTTCCGCTACCTTTACTTAACCAAACTTTTGCTGCTGCTGTTTTTCTTTTACCTGTTGCGTAAATTCTACTCATCTTAGTTTCCCTTTACTTGTGCTGTATGAGGATGTTCACTGCCTGGATATACTTTAAGTTTTTTAAGCATTTCACGGCCTAGTTTTGTTTTTGGCAGCATGCCGCGAGTAGCAAGTTTAAAAAGTTTTTCTGGATTTTTTTCTCTTAGTACAGCGAGTTTTTCACTTTTCACTCCACCAAAATATCCAGTATGTCTATGGTACTCTTTTGCTTCTTTATTACCAGTAACTTTAACTTTTGAAGCATTAATAACAACTACGTAATCACCGCAATCTACGTGTGGAGTATAGCTTGGCTTATGCTTTCCGCGAAGCAGTGTCGCAATTTCTGTAATCAATCGACCAAATGTCTTTCCTTCTGCATCAATCACATGCCATTTTCTCTCGACTTCATTCGGTTTGAGCATTTTTGTAAATTTCATCTTTTTCAACCCTTTAGCAGTTTTGATGAGTGAGATTGTACTTGCTTAATGCTTATATTTTGCTTAATTTTAGCTATTTTTAAGCTTTTTCATTTCACGAAGCGTGGAGAGCTTATATTTCTCATAAACTGTTAGATTATCTTCTTCGATTTTTAGTAGCACATTCCATCTTCCAGGCAGAGGAAGCTTCACTTGTACCGTATAAATACCATCCTTTACATCTGCATTTTTTTTGATATCATATTTGGAAGTATCTGGTCTTGTAAAAAGCACCATTGCTTTAGCATCACTTACAGGTTTTCCATCTTTAGTCAAAATTTTAAATTGAAATGTAGCATTTGGGTAATCAAGTTTTGTTGTTAGCGGTACAAGCTTATATTTTTTACTAAACTCTTTTTTCATTTTCATAATATTATAGATATTTTTATCTACCTGCTGATATTTCATCATATATGTATCATCTAATTCTACTGGGTTATCTATTGCGGTTTTAACCGTCCATACACCTAATCCAATTGCAAACAGTACAAGTCCTATTATAAAATGAGGCCAATAGTTTTTATTCATCCTTTTATATATCTCCTATAAATAAAATTCAAAACAATCAACGCCATTATAGAGTAAAAGAGAATACGCAACCAATAATAAATATTTCTATTCGTATTTCCTATAGCCTCTTTAAGATTAACATTTTTATGTTTTGCTATTTGCTCTGCTATTTCAGAATAACCATTTAAGATTGCTGCTTCTATAGCAGCATTTTGATTTTTAAAATGTGCAGTGAGTAGAGGAATAATACTTCCTTTCCATGGAAGAGGACTTAAAATCTCCTCTTTATCAAAGCTCTTTTGCAGATCTTGTGAGCTTATAATGTCAACCTTTTTATCTGATACACTCAAGGTAAGTAACACATAGGTTTTTGGCAGTTTTTTTGACAATTCTCTTTCAAAATCTACAATTTTTTTAGTAGGCATTTTTTTTACAACAGCTACATAAACGCCAACTCCAGTCTTTTGATAGAGCTCATTTCCTATTGCATTGATCTTCTCGATAGTCTTTTTAGGGAGAATATTTTCATTAAGAATGATAAAGTTTTCTGCAGCACCAAACAACAACGTACTTAAGAGGAAAAGGGCAAAAAAAGCCCTTTGAAAAAAACCTCGCAACGGCATCAACCTACATAAGCATGATGTGGAGTTGCAACTGCCCAAAGAGTAATAATTGCTGTACCGAGAAGCATCCATGCAATAATTGCTTCGAGTTTATCTACCATGATATCCTCCTACTTTTTAATATGTTTTTGATAAATATCCCAACGAGGGAAGACAAAGATCGTATCTCTATAGACCACAATCTTTTTCGGATCATCAACTGCATAAGCTTTGATCTTGATTGGTATTGGTGTATCTTTTTGGGTGTTTTTCACCAATACTTTATCTGTATAGAGTATGACAACTTTTTTTACTTTTTTACCAGGTATTACACTAAATGGTTTACTTGGTCTTGCAATCTTAATATCTTTATTGTTTACTACTTCAAAGTAGTATTTATGCTTTTTATTCTCTGTATTTTGGAAGAGGAATACGTATGTATTTTTTACTCTCCCATCTGGCTCTATTTTATAGAGCTGGCTTGTTCTATTGATATTGAGCAGCATATGCTCTTTTTTACTTCCCATCCAAAAGAGTGCTACAAATGCAATAGTGAGCATAACAATATATGCAATGATTCTAAAGCGAAAGACTCTTGTCTTCTCACCAGTCTCTAATGCATGGTAACTTGTCCAGCGCACCAAGCTCTCTTTTCCTAAAGCTCCCATCACTTTTGTACATGCATCTGCGCACTCTAAGCAGTTAATGCATTCTAGCTGCATCCCTTTACGTATATCGATATGGGTAGGACACACTTTTACGCACGATTCACACAAGGTACACTCAGCTTCCTCTTTTTGGGCTTTGAGCTCTTTTTTATTATGCACTATGAGGTTTCCATGCTCATCATAGATACGTCCACCTCTTTTATAGTCATAGACTGTTTGGAATGTATCTTCATCATAGAGCACCGACTGCACTCTTGCGTAAGGGCAGATATAGATACAGAAATTCTCTTTAATAAATACTACATCTGCGATTAAAAAGAGGGCAGTTCCAATCCAAAACCCCATCAAAATGGTATGGTTTGCTGGATCTTGAATATATTGGAAAAAGTCCTCTGGTGGTACGAAGTACCAGATGAAATCTGCTGCTGCGATGAAAGCTAGCACTGACCAGAGCAAGATTGCTATAAGCTTTTTCACCTTATTCTCTGGTTTACTCATATCTGGCTCAATTTGCTTATTACTAATTCTTTTTCTCAGATGCAGCAGTTTTGTCTCTATCAAGTCTCTATAAATCACACGAAAGATTGTCTGTGGACAGCTCCATCCACACCAGACACGCCCACCTAGAGTGGTAATAAAGAAGATCCCAAAAAAGAGAATCCACAGCAAAAACGGCATCAAGTAGAGCTCTTGCATATCAAAGCGCACGAAAAAGAGGTGCAGCTGTTTATGATCAAAGTTTAACAAAAAGAAGTGATTACCGTTTATACGTATCCACGGCAGCACCAAACTGATTACTGTTACGAGCCCAAATACTATATACCTCTTATATCTGTATGGTATCCAGTTCTTGAGGTACTCTTTGGCTCGGTTCGGTTTTGGTGCTGCCTGTGTCATTGTATCACTTCGTTACAAATTGATATTTATGAAGTTTATCACCACCAACAGGTGTACCATGCACAATTATATGCTTCTCGTTTTCAAGATCTGGACCAATTTTTTTGATACCTAGTGGATCTTTAACTTCATAGCTTTGCTGCGCCGTAGCACTTTGTGTTTTGATAGCAGCTGCCGAAAGAAATACCAAAATACTAAGCAATAGAGCTACCGCAATAAAATATCCTGTAAGGCCATGGAATGACCAAATACTTCTTCCTTCCATTTTACGCTCCTTCACTTAGTGAGCGGATATATGTTGCTACCGCTTTTTGTTGTACTGGAGTAAGTCTACCTTTGAATGATGGCATTTTTCCAATGATACCGTGTTTTCCATTTTCAAGTACTTTTGAAATGATAGTATCATCATACTCTCTCAAGTTTGGTGCCATACCGTTCATACCTTTACCATCAGGTCCATGGCAACTTGCACAGGCAGTTTGGAATAGTTCTGCACCTTTATCATTACCTTTGAAACCATTGGCAACATACTCTGCAACTGCTTCAGCATCGGCACCTGAAAGAAGTCCTGGAGGCATCATACCAAGTTGATACCCAAATTGTCCATTTGGATTTCCCAACGCTGCTGAACCTCTATTTATAACATCAAGCACCTCTTTTTTAAGTAGACGTCTAGTCAAGTCTTGTGCTTTTCCCTCGATTCCTGTTCCATCGATTCCATGACATGGTGAACATTGTACTAAGAAAACACCTTCACCCATACCAAGGAGATCCTCTTTTGTTGGATTTGCCCATTTGCTTTCAAACTTTGCTGCATGTGCTGCAACTTCTTCGTTATATTCGCCAATTTGAGAATAAGCATTGAGAGGATATCCAATAAACCAATACCAAACACCCCAAATTATTGTTCCTATAAAAGCTAGAGACCAGCCAATAGGAGAGTTGTTTTTATACTCACCTATGCCATCCCAGTTCTCTTCCTTGAGAACCCCTTCACTTTTACCCTCTTTCATCTGCTTGAAGTATTTTGCTGCAACACCTATTGTCAAAATCAAAATAGCGGCAGCACCAAGCAGAGCCAACTGGTTGACATTATCGCTTAACCAATTCATTTTGACTCCTTACTTTTTTCTTCTTCTAAAGGCTCTACTGGAGGAGATGAAAGCTCGTCATCGAGCGCCATCTTCCCATACTTTTCATAATTACGCTTACCTTTTTTCTCACTGCGATAGAGGTGCATAATGTAACCATACAGTATGAATGTGAGAATAATGATAAATACTATATACATTACTCCCTGTATGGTTTTTGCATCCATTATTGCAACCTGTTAAGATATGCTATGAGTGCCACAATTTCAGGAATTTTTCCCTGTTTTACCATATCTACAAGGTCTTGTCGCTTTGTTTCCTCAGCAACTTTGAGAGCATAGTCAAATGCTCTTTTTTTCGCCTCTTCAAAGCTTCCAAGAGGAACATCTACTTTGCCATCGCCGTCAATATCTTTATCATATGGCACATTGAATACTTTTTTTACAGTTAAAGCTTCTGCATAAGCAGTTTCAAGGTCAGTTACATTTGTAAACATATGTTTATATGCTGGCATGATAGATCCTGGAACTACGCTTGTTGGATCCCACATATGGTTTGCATGCCAGTCACTAGTACGATAGTTACCAACTCTATGAAGATCTGGTCCAGTTCTTTTAGAGCCCCAAAGGAATGGCCTATCATACGCATATTCACCATTGAGACTATACATACCATAGCGGTCAGTTTCACTCTTAAATGGTCTAATAAGCTGTGAATGACACGCATTACAACTATCTTTAATATATACCTGTCTACCAGCAAGCTCGAGTAAACTATAAGGTTTTGCCCCTACAACTGGTCGCGATTGCTGGGCGAAATCAGGAACGATTTCGATAAGCCCAGCAAAAGCAATGACTACAAACACACCGACTGCAAAGAAAAACGGGTTTCTTTCTAACCATCCAAACATATTTCGCCTCCTTATGCTGCCATCGGTGAAGCAAATTGAGGTTCTTTCTCAATCGCTTTTGCCGCTGTCATTGTTTTATAGAAATTATATGCCCACATAAATAGACCTATAAAATAGAACAGTCCTCCAATACCTCTAAGTGTATAGTATGGGTGAAGTACTGTAACAGTGTCAATAAATGAGTATGCAAGGTTTCCATATTGGTCAACTGCTCTCCACATCATACCTTGTGTAATACCAGCAATCCACATGCTTGAGAAATAAAGAACAATTCCTGTTGTCTGAAGCCAGAACTGCATTTCAAGAAGTTTTTTGCTGTAAATTTCTCGTTTATAAAATCTTGGAGCCATGTGCATAATAGCTGCAATGATCATAAATCCAACCCATCCAAGAGTACCGTCATGTACGTGTCCTGGAATCCAGTCTGTAAAGTGTGCAAGTGCATTGACTGATTTGATTGATTGAATTGGACCTTCAAGTGTACTAAGCATATAGAATGTTGATGCAAGAACCATAAATTTAATAAGTGGGTTCTCTTTCAATTGTCCCCATTCACCCTTCATTGTAAGAAGCATGTTGAGTGCACTACCCCAAGAAGGCAAAATAAGGATAACAGAAAAGATTGAACCCATAGTTTGCATCCAATCAGGTACTGTAGAGTAGATTAAGTGGTGACCACCAGCCCAAAGATATACAAACATCAATCCCCAGAAAGATAGAAGTGAAAGTTTATATGAATAAACTGGTTGTCCAGACTCTTTTGGCAAATAGTAATAGATCATTGCGATAATAGGAACTGTGAAAACAAATGCAACTGCATTGTGTCCAAACCACCACTGTACCATCGCATCATTTGTTCCTGCATACATACTGACTGAATGAAGCGGATCTCCCATACCAGTTATAAGGTAAGTTGGAACTTCCATGTTGTTGAAGAGATAGAGCATTGCAACACCAAGGAATGTAGCAATGTAATACCACATAGAAATATAGAGTGTTTTTTCTCTTCTAATACCTATAAGTCCAAAAATAGAGATACCCCAGAGCACCCAGATAACTACTACTAGAATATCAAGAGGCCATTCAAACTGCGCATACTCTTTTGAAGTTGTATATCGTACAAGCAAAGAGACAACTGCCAAGAGTGCAGTAATGAAGTAGAGCCAAAAATGTAGCTTCGCAATACCTTGCAAAAATTTACTCTCTGCAAGACTTACCTTTAAAACTCTTTGGCCTACGTAATACCATGTAGCCCAAATACCACTGAGCGTAAAACCATAAGCCACTACATTAGTGTGGATTGGTCGAAGTCTACTAAAGAGAGTATACTCTCCAGCAACATAGTTTAGCTCAGGAAAAGCTAATTCAAAGGCAATCCATACGCCTATACCCATCCCCAATATACCGAACAAAATGGCCAGATAACTAAACCATTTTGCAACGGTATAATCATACTCGATTGCAGGATTTTGCATCTAATACCTCCTATAGAATTTGTCACAAAATTGACATACCTTTACGGGAATAATTATAAGACAAAGAAGTTGTAATAAAGCTTAAACAGCACATAAATTTTTATTAGTTTACAATTTAAGATTAATTTAAGTTAATCTTGTATCCGAGGCCAGAATAGTTGACAATGAGTTCTTTAAAGAGTTTTTTGCGAAGTCTCTTGACAAGGGTTCTGAGAGCATTTTCACTAAATTCACCCTCTTCCCATACATGTGTTTCAATCTCTTGAAAGGAAACAATATGATCACGATTTTCTAGCAATAAATCTAAAAAAAGTTTCTCTTTTTTTGTTAATTTTATAACCTCATCTTCTTTTTTAACTTGTGCAGTTTGTGGATTATAAAGATATCCATTACCAAAATCTACAATATGCTCTTTTGCTAGCTTCTTACTAAAAATATCACATATTGCTTGCAAAAGTTTTTCCGGTGTAAATGGTTTGACAAGATATTTATTGACTCCAATATCGATTGCTTTAAACAGTCTCTCTTTTTCACTATAGGCTGTAAGAAGAATAACTACCACATCCTCATCAATCTCTTTAATTTTTTGTGCTAATGTAAGTCCATCCATTCCTTCCATTTCAATATCTGTCACAACACAATCGAAATGCTTTTGCTGAAACTTTCCTAAACCCTCTTTCCCATCTGCAGCAGTATCGAAACTGTGAAAATCTTCTTGTAATACCTCTTTCATCATCTGTCTTATTTGATTTTCATCTTCAATATATAAAACATCTAAATTTTTTAAAATTGATACACAATCCATTTTTACACCTTTAAAGGAAGTTTTATTATAAATTTGGCACCACTTTTGCCATTTTTCACCCCTAATTCTCCTCCCATACTCTCTTCTATTATCATTTTTGACATATAAAGCCCCAGTCCCGTACCCTTTTTATGCTGCTTGGTTGTAAAATATGGCTCAAAAATTTTTTCAATAATATTTGGAGGAATTCCACCTGCATTATCCTCTATATCGATTCTAAGATAATTTTTACACGATTTTATAGCTAATTTTATTATTTTCTCAGGAGGATTTACATCATTGAGAGCATCTTTGGCGTTACTAATGATATTGAGGATTACTTGTGAAAACTCATTTTTATACCCTTCAATCTCCATATCCTCTTCATATCGTAAGGTGACTGTAATTCCACTTTTTTTGAGCACCCCTTCCATAATCGCTATAGTATTATTTATCACTTCTGCTACATTAAAACGCTCTTTTTTCTTATCAGGACTAAAAAAATTTTGAAAATCGCTTATCGTTTGCGACATTTTCTCTAAAATTGCGGTACCTTTTTCATAAATCTCATCAATTCTTTCATCACTGCTGAGTTTTTTTATCTTATAGAGAAGTATTCCCAATTCCATCAAAGGCTGACGCCATTGATGAGCGATGTTGCCAAGCATTTCACCTAAAGATGCAAGGCGAGCTTGTTGAAACATCATTCTATCTTTTTCCCTATTTTTCGTCACTTCACGCTCTACTCTTTTTTCAAGAGTGAGGTTTAATTCTCGCAGCTGCTTTGTCTTTTCTTCAACCCTTTTTTCTAACTCTTTATTGAGTGTTTCTAACTCTTTCTCTTTTTTTTGCAGTTTTTCTTGCAGTTTAACACTGTTTGTGACATCGTAGCGAATTGCAACAAACTCTGTGATATCTCCATTCCAATCAAGAATTGGTATCACAGTAGTATTGACATAAAATGTTGTTCCATCTTTAGCTCTGTTTTTAACTGTACCTTTCCATATCTTTTTTGATAGTATCGTATCCCAAAAACGTTTGAAATTCTCTTTAGGAACATCTGGATGGCGGACAATATTGTGATTTTTTCCTAATAACTCCTCTTTCGTGTATCCAGAAATTTTACAAAACTCATCATTAACATATGTAATAATGCCGTTGATGTCTGTTTTAGAGACAATATTGCTACTATCAATCGCATTTTTATATTGATGAAGCATGAAAGTATTGTACTCTTTTACTTTTTGCATAAAGATCTTTGTCTCAAACTCTTGAAGGGTTTTTTTAAGCTGTTTAAAATCATAAGGCTTGAGAAAGTATCTATCAATTTGGGCATTTATTGCTTCATAAAGGAGTTCTTCATCTTTTGGACCAATAAATATTACAGGGACTGTAGGGGCTTGTTTCTTAAGCTCTTTACAAAACTCTAAAGAGTCCGCAAGATCGCATACAATGATATCTGCAGGATTGGAGTGAAACTGCTTTTTAGCTTCTTCTTCGCTCTTTGCTACTGTTAAATCGTTGACATATTTTTGCAAAAGAGTCTGTAACTCTTCATTATTTGAAACAAGTAATATCCTAATTTGTTTAATTGGTTCTTTCATACTACTAATTGTACAAAAATTTTAGTGGCAGGTATGAATCGAAGCATTGGGATCAGTAATAAACCAGTATCCTTTATAGAGAAGATATATTCCATAAACAGCAATAATTAAAGAGGCAAGCTTTAGCATTAAAAGCCGGAAACTTGAACTTTTTAAAAACCCCGCAACAGTACCCAAGCCAAACATCACAGGAACGGTAGAAAGTCCAAAGATAAGCATTGCAACCGCTCCCCAAAAAGGACTTCCAGTTGCAGCTGCGGATGCAGCAAAGAAGTAGACGAGACCACAAGGCAAAAAGCCATTGAGCATTCCTAATAAAAAAAAGCTCCATAAACTTTTTGAATGAATCAGTTTTGAAAATATTGTCCGAAAAAATGAGTACTGCGTAAGGCTCGCTTCAATGGAAGTAAGAAAACGTAAATTCCCTGAAAGCGACAATCCCATAAGAACCATAAAAATCCCAACTATTATATAGAGGGATCCATGAAGTGTTTTTGAAATGAGCATAATGGAGCCTAAATATCCAAAAAAGGCTCCAATGATTGCATAAGAGGTAATTCTTCCAATATTATAAGCAAGATGCGCCACCCCACCCCAGAGTTTCCCTTTAGCAGGATCGACTTTTGCAGTGGTATAAGCAATAACAAACCCTCCACACATACCTACGCAATGTCCTAAACTACCTAAAAAAGCAACACTTATGATACTTAAAAAATCTATTGTATTTATAGCAGCTCCTTAAAATCTCATGGTAAGATTTGCATAAATAAATCTTCCAGGCTCATTAATAAGAACAGGATTTCTCCCTCCAATCAAAGAGCGCCCAATATATGTATTATTGACTGCATATGTTTTATCAAAGATATTATCTATACCCACATTGAGTGATATTGTATCACTTAAATCTTTAGAAGCCTTTACATTCATTACACCCCATCCACCGATTGCTCTTTCTCCATTATCACTATCATAATCTTTCCAGCCTGCACTTGCAAGCTCTTCTACCATTACGTAATACTCTCCATCATCATAACTCAATGCAACTCTCGCATGTAGTGGCGGAATTTGTGCTAGATCATCATCTGTTTGTCCAGCTATAGTATCATCCTTTTTACCTTTTTGATAACTGATAGCTCCTTCAATCATCATATAATCTCCCAAAGAGCGGCGTAATGAGAGTGAACCTCCATAAAGATGTGCATCTATATTTGTCCAAGTGAGGTAATATTTTTTTGGATCTTTATTGCCTCTATTGGTTCTATATCCATAAATATAGTCTTTGAGATCGCTATAAAATATAGAGGCTTCAAGCTCTGTGTCAAAAAGTATAGTTTTGAGTCCAATATCTAACTCTCTATTTTTTGTCTCTTGGAGATTTGGATTTCCTTTGCGACTCCAGTTACCCATCATAAAACCAATAAAATAGAGCTCTTGCGCATCTGGAACTCTTATTCCCTGTCCTAGTGCAACATATACTGAGCTACTCTCATCAAGCTTATAATCGAGTTTGAGATTAGCGCTTATATCGTTGTAACTGCGAGATGTATGTCCTTTGTAGTAGTTTTGGATAGGTGCAATATTTGCAATTGTAGGATGATTGAGATTGTTTGCATCAATATCAGTGCTATCAAAACGGGCTCCAGCACCTACAGTTAATTTATCGAAAGTTTTTGAAGCCTTGACAAAGAGCGCTCTATTTTTTGTATCTACATCTGGAATGCGTACTTGTCTTGGTTTTTTAGAAGGTTCACTCAGACAAATTCCATTCCAGTTACGCAGACTCCCATCCACTCCCACTTGCCACAATATATCTGCTACCAAAAAACTATTTTTGATTTTGAGCCCTTCAATACGACTTTTGACATGGTGCGTACGATACATTTTTCCACCCATCATTACAGCAGCGTTGCGAAACTCTGTTCCCATATCATGCGTTACGGTAGAGTAGTAGCCTTGTACAAGAAGCTCTTTTGAAAAATCCCCTAAATTTTTGATTATATAACTTCCATTAAGCATGAGAGTTTTATCCAACTGTGCATCCATCTGAAAAGCAGGATAGAGTACATCAGTAGCTTTATCACTATATAAAGAGAGTTTGATGCGCTGATTATCATCTATATCATATATCGCTTTTGTCTGTATTGTGGCTCTTGTGTATGCATCGATATTTTTATATTTTTCTTGATATGCATTTGGATCACTCTTGCCAAGACGATCCCAGTTTTGCTCCACTAAAGTTTTACCACTTCCATCTTCATACTGCTCGCTATTTTCACGGCTCACACCAAAAGAGAATTTAAGTTTCTCATCTCCCCCTTCAACTTTTGCATCAAATTTGTTGTAACCAAAGCTCCCAATGGTAATAGCACCTTCGCCATTAAAACCTTCTTGCGGATCAGCAGTTAAGACATTTACTCTTCCACCCATACTGCCAAAATTTTCCACATCAAAAGGGCCTTCAGCAACTTCTACTTTTTGTATATCGGCAATGGAAATATGCATGGCTGGTGGATCCATACGGTTTGGACACGCCCCATATATTTTAGCTCCATCTATGAGCACATTAATATCATCCCGTTTAAAGCCTCGTAACACGATATCATTTCCAATAGCACTTGCACGCACCATATTGATTTCAGGAACATAGCTGCTTAAAATCTCAGCTAAATCTTGCTGCCTTGTGAATTTTACTTCATCAGCTTGTACATCTGTTTGAGCCTGTAAAGCACTCTGCTCTACAACCACTTTTTCCACACTAATATCTGCAAAGAGGGTCATCGAGAGTGTGATAGAAAGCAAAAGAGTCTTTTTCATAATTGCCACCTTGGAAGTTGTTTTCCAAAATTATTACAAAGGAGTGTTAAGTAGAAATTAAATTGGTAGTCATTCCGGCACTAGGTGCCGAAATGCAAAGGAGTAAGAATGAATTCACATACTTAGTCTACACCATAATTGTAAATAATATGTTAATAGTTATAAACTATTAAAAATAATATAAATATTGGAGTTCTATGCTTCTCTTTTGCATTTAATAATTTCAATATTTTTAATCGATTCTAACCTTCCTAGAAGCCTCTCTAACTCTTGTATATTTTTTTGACACTCCTCTTCTAGTTTAGCCTTTTTCTCTTTAACCACCTCTATCTGCTTTTCAAGCTCTTCCATCGGCAGACGACAATCCTTTGCTAACTCCTCCTCTTTTTGCAAAACCCACTCTGTCATTTTTTTAAGAAAATCTAGCATCTACGTTCCTTTTGTTGAAGTATAAGTTTTTTAAATTCGCCAAAGACATATGCACTCTCATGAGGCCCAGGACTTGCTTCTGGGTGGTGCTGTACACTAAAAATTGGTGCATCATTGTAGCGCACTCCCTCAATCGTATCATCAAAAAGGTTGCGATGTGTTACTGTAGCTATCTTTTCCAAAGCTGTTGGAACATTGTAATTATGGTTCTGCGCTGTAATTTCTATCTTTTTGGTTGCTTCATTACGCACAGGATGGTTGCCGCCATGGTGACCAAATTTAAGTTTATATGTAGGATAGCCATGCGCAATAGAGAGGAGCTGATGCCCTAAACAAATTCCAAACATCGGAATTTTTGCTTCGATAAGTTTTTGGATCTTGGCATGCACATCTTTAAGTATAAGTGGATCTCCAGGGCCATTAGAGAGAAAGACTCCATCAATTTTTCCCTCTTTAAAATCTGTAATTACATCTTCCACAGGATATGTGTGGGGAATTACCTCTACGCTTAGTCCAGCTTCAGTAAGATTATTGAGAATATTGCGTTTAACACCAAAATCATATACATAAATTTTTGCTTCTGGCTCAGGCGGATTTTTATAACAAAACGCTCTTGCATCATAAGTAGCTGTTGTATGCGGATAGGGCTTTTTTGTTGAAACAGCTTTAATATAGTCTATCTCTTCAATACGTGGAGCAGCAGCAAGGAGTTTCTTTAACTCCTCTTTATCTGCAATTTCTGTACTTGCAATCATCATACAAGCACCCTGTTCTCGTACAGTTTTTGTCAAAAATCTCGTATCAATATCACATATTCCCATTACATCATATTTTTTCAAAAGTGCTGCGAGACTCTCTTGGGCTCTAAAATTGGAGTATCGCTCTTGATAGTTTCTGACAATTACTCCTTTTGCCCACGCAGCCTTGCTTTCATAATCCTCATCATTAACGCCAACATTACCTATTTCTGGCATAGTAAAGGTAACAAACTGCCCTGCATAACTTGGATCTGTAACAATCTCTTGATACCCTGTCATAGAGGTATTAAAAACAATCTCTCCCGTTTTTGTCCCTTCTGCACCAAAACTCTTTCCTTCTAAAAATATACCATGCTCAAGATAGATCCAGACCTTTTTCATTGTAGCATTCCTCTTCGTCGCAATTCATCTTCAAACATTCTTTGAAAGACAAGTTCGAACTCTTCTGTGCCAGGGATGAGCTTTTTTTTATAGTGACTTATCTTTTCCAATACAACATCTTCTATCTCATCATAGCTTTTAATATAGTTCATAATTGCATCAAATATTACATTTTTTACTTTATTATCTGGAACATCATATAAAATGAGATCCTCTTCATAGAGTCTTTTCAAGATTTTATGCGCCATATCGTTATATTTGTCTTCAAAATCCAAAATAACTCCATATTCAGGTGCCAAACGTTTTTTAATCAATTTAAACAGCTCTCTTGTATCTGCAAGATTAAACTCAATCTCCTCTTCATTCTCTTCTATAATCTCTCGCACATGCTCATCTAACGCAGCCTCTTTTTTCAACTCCTCTTCAAGTACCTCTTGGGCAGCTTTTGCTACAGGCTCAATACCGCTGGTGAGTTTTACAAAAGGAGCATTGAAGAGATCTATTGCTATTTTATTTGCCACATAAGGCGCATGTGGAAGTCTTAGTCTCATACATTCTCCTATTTTCTTATTATTGTATCGGCTCTATCTGGACTTGTGGAGATAAGTGTGATTTTTGTCTCAACAAGTTCCTCAATCGCTTCTATATAGAGTTTCGCTTCTACAGGAAGCTGATCCCAGCTACGCACTCCTACCACACTCTCCCAGCCATCAAATTCTACATAAACTGGTTTAACATTTTCGAGATCGCTTGGCACATATTCAATCTTTTCACCCTCATACTCATAGGCACTAGCAACTTTAATCTTTTCAAATCCGTCAAGTACATCGAGCTTCATAATAGCAAGTTCATCACAACCATTGAGCCTGCATGCATATTTGGCAGCAACTGCATCAAACCATCCACATCTTCTTGGTCTTCCTGTAGTAGTACCAAACTCATGCCCCTGTTGGCGCAGCTTCTCACCATCTTCTCCAAAATCCTCTGTTGGAAAAGGACCATTTCCTACTCGTGTGCAGTAAGCTTTCGCAATACCTATAACTCTATCAATATCTTTTGGCGCTAGTCCTAGACCTGTACACGCACCCGCTGCGATAGTATTCGAGCTTGTTACAAAGGGGTATGTACCATGATCGATATCAAGCATTGTCCCTTGTGCGCCTTCAAGCAAAATCTTTGCTTCTCCTACCTCTATGAGATCCCACAAATAGTTTGTCACATCCACCACATAAGGCATGAGCGCTTCTTGGTAACGTTTTAGCTCATCTAATAGCTGCTCTTTTTTTGGCACTACTACACCAAGAGCTTGAAAGTAGGCGCTATTTGCAGCAAAATACTCCATAATCTTATCTGCTAACTTTGCTACATCTTTGAGCTCACCTACCCTATGCCCCTGTCTTGCAACTTTATCGCTGTATGCTGGACCAATACCCCGACCAGTTGTTCCTATCGCATTTTTACCACGCAGCTTCTCTTTGGCTTTATCTATTTCTTCATGGTATTTAAAAATAAGGTGCGCTTTATCACTGATAAGAAGTCTTCCATCAAGATCACTAAACTGCTCCATCTCTTTAAGCAGCGCTTCAGGGCTTACTACTACACCATTTCCAATAATATTTGTTGCCTTTGGATTGAGTATCCCAGAAGGAATGAGGTGTAAAGCGATCTTTTTTCCATCCACAACGATCGTATGCCCTGCATTATGTCCGCCTTGATAGCGACACACCACATTATACTCTTGTGCTAAGAGATCAACTATCTTTCCTTTTCCTTCATCTCCCCACTGAATCCCAACTATCAAATCAGCTGCCATTTACTACCTTTTTTCCAAAATCTCAATTATATTATCTGTATAGAGTGCAAAACCGCTTGCTTCAAGATCCCCACTCACATAATCCCCACCCATTGCTACTGTTTTATTTCCTTCAAAGAAGCGAAAAAAGAGATCTTTATAGTAGCGCATATTTGCATAGTAAAGGGGAGCTATAATAACATTGTCATAGAGTATAGAAGATACTAGCTCTTTAATTTTCAAAAGCTCTTTTTCAATAACCTCCGGTACTAGTCCAAGTATTTCATCTATATCTTCTGGCTTGGAGATATAAATAAGCTTTTCCATCCAACTATGCTCAGTCTCTAGCAATCTATCCATATCGCTCGATTTGAGTATATCCAATGAGATCCCATAGTTTTGCGCTAAAATCTGTGGAATAGCGATATTTGATATCTGCAAACGTGGCCAAACATTGCAAGCTTGAAGAATAGCTATAACTATCCTCATTGCCTCTGCACTATCTTGCTCTTGTAAAATCTCAGCACCTATTTGAAAATACTCATAGGTGGGATAGCGAAAAACAGGTTGGATATAAAACCATCTGTTATGCTCAGTGCTGCGCCCAAGTCTTTTTGTAATAAGTCTTACAACATCAATTGTGCTGTCTGCTCGCAGTGTGAGTTTTCGATTTTTTTGATCATTAACGCGAATAAGCTCTCTCTCATTTTCGATATATTCATGCTGATGATAGGAAAAAAGTGGAGTAATGATCTCTTCAAATCCACTTTTATAGAGAATTTCACTCGCTTTTTGCTCAATTTCTCGTTTAAGTTTCGCACTCTTTCCAAAATAGAGCCGCGCTCCTTTTGGGATCTCGTGTTGGTATATCATCTATTCCTCGCTAAAATAGATCTCATTGAAAATCTTATTGGCAACACCTCGATACTCGATTCTACCAAGATCCGCCATTGCCTTTTCTACTGCATTGACTACCCAAGCTGCCTCATTTGGCTCAATAAGTCCCATATGGTTAATGCGAAAGAGTTTGCCTTTGAGTTCCTCTTGACCTCCAGCCACATTGACACCATAACGATTTTTGAGAAGCTTACGAATATCTTCAGCCTGCTCATCATAAATTGCTGTCATAGCATTTGCCGGTTTTTGTGGATAGATAGCAAGCCCCAAAGCCTCTAGTGCAACTCTAGTAGCAGTCGCTCTTCTGTCTGTATGATCGTATACTTCATCTAACCCTATCTCTTTGAGTAAAATATGCAATATTTCTCTTAGGCCAATTACAAGAGTGGTCGCAGCTGTATATGCTGTGGTTCCCTCTCTTTGTTTTTTCAGCTCACTTGCTAAATTAAAATAAAAACCTGCACCCTTTCCTATTTTCCCTAAAGCATGGAGGCTCAATCCAATCATTGCAAGTCCTGGTGGCAACATCAACGCTTTTTGCGAGCCAGTAATAAGTGCATCAATATTGGTCGTATCGATAGGCTCTACACCTACTGCAGTAATACCATCTGCAATAATACTTACATCAGGATTATGCGCTTTAATTGCAGCCGCAATCTCCTCTACAGGATGGCGTAAACCCCCACTACTTTCACATATTTGAATACAAAAAGCATCAATATCGGGATGCTCTTTGAGAGCTTGCACTACATCATCAATTTTTGCAGCAGTGTCCCATGGATATGTAAGTTCTACTACCTCTTTACCAAATGCTTCGGCAATTTTAACAAACCTCTCACCAAATTTACCTGCATTAACTACGAGCGCTTTTTTGTGACACAGATTCGTAACGCACGCTTCCATTGCGCCAGTTCCTGTGGAAGCTAGCATCACTGCATCTTGCATTTTTAAAAGATCGAGCAGTAACTCTCGCGTCTCTTTGAAAATCTTGGTAAATTCAGGAGTTCTATGATGAATAGTAGGAAGTGCCATAACTTGACGAATACGTTCTGGTACAGGAGTAGGACCTGGAGTAAAAAGCAGCATAATTCCTTCCTTTTGCCATATAGTAAAGATAGTATAACAAAAGAAGGATTAAAAGCACCTAACTCTGTGCTAGAATATAAGAGAGTAAACTATGAGAGTCCAGTAAGCAAAGAGGCTCACTGGCTTGGGCATGAACCCCATACTGGCTGGAGATCATCTCTGCCTTCAAATGCTGCACCAGTATCAAAATTCCTAGGTTTTTGCGGGATTTTACTCACGCACCAGTTATGGATATTTTGGTTGAAGCTTTCAGCATAGAAAAACATATAATCCATATTTGCCACATTAGATGTATCCCAATCTCCTATTGGCTGATTGAAGCTTGAAGCTCTGAAAAACATATAACTCATATCCTTAACATTGGATGTGTCCCAGTTGCCTATTGATTGATTGAAGTTTTCAGCACAATAAAACATATTACGCATATTTGTCACATTAGATGTATCCCAATCTCCTACTGGCTGATTAAATTTCACAGCATAGTAAAACATACTATTCATATTTGTCACATTTGATGTATTCCAATCCCCTATTGGTTGATTGAATTTCACAGCATTGGAAAACATATTAGACATTTTTATTACATTGGATGTGTCCCAGTTGCCTATTGGTTGATTGAATTTCGAAGCATAGTAAAATATCCCATTCATATCCGTCACATTAGATGTATTCCAATCTCCAATTGGCTGGTTGAAACTTGTAGCATATTCAAACATACCTGCCATATTTGTCACATTGGATGTATCCCAATTTCCGATTGGCTGATTGAAGCTCACGGCATTATAAAACATACTATCCATATTAGTCACATTGGATATATCCCAATTGCCTATTGGCTGATTAAATTCCACAGCATTATAAAACATCAAACGCATATCCGTCACATTTGACGTATCCCATTTGCCTATTGGTTGATTGAAATTCACAGCATCACGGAAAAGATCACTCATATCTGTTACTTTGGATGTACAGATATGCTCATAATCATCATGATTGGGATCCATGTTTCTAAGCATTGTATTATCTACTACTTTATATGTGACACCATTGATTTTAAATGTATCTCCTGGAGAGAGTTGAGTACATTTAATTGTCTTTATAGTTGCAAGATTGACATTTACCTCTTGATTTGGAGTAGTTATCTCCAAGATAGTTTGTGGCTGGGTAGAGCTTAGATGAAGTGTATGATCGCTTACAGATGCTTTAAAAGATGCAGAGAGGCTTGTCCATTTAAAGTGACCGTTTGGTTTGAGCCCTTCTAATTTGTAGACACCTTCAGAACCTCTTGGATTATATATCCAATCAAATGCACCTTCACCATAATGTACGAAGTAACCATTTATTGGATAGTTAGCTTTTTTACCTACTTGACCCACTACATCTTCACTGGAAGCACCGAAGAGAATGGAAGCCAGGAGAAGGGAAGAAAGTGCAAGGCGTTTCATGGTGTATCCTTTTTGTGTGAAAAATGATCAAAAAAGCTCCAGCAAGCCAAGAGGCTCACTGGCTTGGGCATGTACCCCATACTGGCTGGAGATCGTCTTTTCCTTCAAATGCTGCATCGGTATCGAAATTGGTAGGTTTATGTGTGATTTTACTCACGCACCAGTTGTGGATATTTTGATAGAAGTTTTTGGCATAAACAAACATAAAATTCATATTTGTTACATTAGATGTATCCCATTGTCCAATTGGCTGATTGAAACTTATAGCATATTCAAACACACAACACATATTCGTCACTTTCGATGTATCCCAGTTACCAATTGGCTGATTGAAACTTATAGCATATTCAAACATACAACACATATTCGTCACTTTCGATGTATTCCAATCCCCAATTGGCTGATTGAAGCTTATAGCCACCCTAAACATACTACTCATATTCGTCACTTTAGATGTATCCCATTTGCCGATTGGCTGATTGAAGCTTGTGGCACCCCAAAACATACCATACATATTCGTAACATTCGATGTATCCCAGTTTCCGATTGGCTGATTGAATTTCACAGCATTATAAAACATATAACTCATATCCGTCACATTAGATGTATCCCATTTGCCTATTGGTTGGTTGAAATTTACAGCATACGGAAAAAGACCACTCATATTCGTTACTTTGGATGTACAGATATGCTCATAATCATCATGATTGGGATCCATGTTTTTGAGCATTGTATTATCTACTACTTTATATGTGACGCCATTGATTTTAAATGTATCTCCTGCACTGAGTTGATTACACTTAATTGTCTTTATAGTTGCAAGATTGACATTTACCTCTTGATTTGGAGTAGTTATCTCCAAGATAGTTTGTGGCTGGGTAGAGCTTAGATGAAGTGTATGATCACTTACAGATGCTTTAAAAGATGCAGAGAGACTTGTCCATTTAAAGTGACCGTTTGGTTTGAGCCCTTCTAATTTGTAGACACCTTCAGAACCTCTTGGATTATATATCCAATCAAATGCACCTTCACCATAATGTACGAAGTAACCATTTATTGGATAGTTAGCTTTTTTACCTACTTGACCCACTACATCTTCACTGGAAGCACCGAAGAGAATGGAAGCCAGGAGAAGAGAAGAAAGTGCAAGGCGTTTCATGGTGTATCCTTTTTGTAGTGTTGAGTATTATTCTTGCGTATTGTCTATTTCATACTCTTTTTTGTAATACGGCTTAACTTCCATATTCCACTTATAATACCAAAAGTGTGGAAAGCATAGCAACTGTGCTTTATATCAACATATTTAATTTATTCTTATAATTATTATTACTTTTGTTTCCTTAAATTATTATTAAATACAATAACTTGGAATTTTTTATTCAATATTATTTTTAATTTTATTAGCAGCTATTTTGGATGTAGAATATAAAAACATATTCATAATAAGATAAATAAAAAGAGATATGCTCATAGTTTGAACATGGTTGAGATGAAAAGCTCCTTGGACTTTGCAATCAGCCCAAGGAGCTTGGAGAGGGTTGTTTATTTGACTTCGATTTTTTTGACATTCTCTTTTTGCTCTACTTTTGGAATAGTGATATGAAGTACACCATCTTCAGCTTTTGCTTCAATTTTTTCTGCATCTGCATCGGCTGGAAGAGTAAAGCTGCGTTCAAACTTACCAAAGAAACTTTCAACTCTTTTATACCCCTTATCCTCTTCCTCTTTTTTGAATTTTCTCTCACCGCTAATAGTGAGAACATTATCTTTTACTTCAAGGTTGATGTCCTCTTTTTTCACTCCAGGTAGATCAACTTCTACATAGTATGCTTTTTCATCCTCTTTTTCATTCACCGCTGGCATCCAGATATTTTCTGCTTGTGTACTTGGTGCCATCTTATTTTCAAATTCGAGCATAGAAGAGATTTTTCTTTCAATATCTCTTAACTCTTTAAAAGGATCGATAACCACAGGAATCATCACTCACCTCCTTTTAGTTTTTCGTAATTATATCGTCTTAGTCACTTTGTGTCAAGTTATATTACTAAAATATATTAAATTATAATATAAAAACATATTCAACTTGATTTTTGATACATAATAATTGTTCTCATTAAATATAGGAGGAATATAAGAGAGATTTCAAAATGCCAGGGATATCCCGGCATATAAAAAGTGAGAGATTATAATTGTATAACTATAAGGCCATTTCCACCGTTAGCTATATAGCCAAAACTTCCTTTAATTTTTAGATCCATAGCAGGATATGGCAAGTATATCGTTTTTTCAAATTGTGGATCTAACGGATTACTCACATCAAATACATCAATAGATGCAACGTTATTGAGAGCATATAGTTTTTTATGCTCTGGATCTGCAATAAGCTTAAATATTGTATGAGGAGTATCTAAATTTTTTGCTATTTTGCACTCTGGTGTAATAACCACCATTTTTTCCTTTTGGTCATAGACACCGTAAACATAGCCATCTATTACTGCAGCATCTTCTAATCCCTCAACACTCACAGCTACTTCGAATTTTGGAGCGGTAGACATGGCCAAAGAGTATCTCTTCACACCTTCGCTGCGATCTATCAAATAAAGATATTCATCACTAATAACTGCATCAGCAAAATCACCAACTATGGTATCACAATAGTTCATAGAGTTTTTTTCAAGATCTCTATAAATGGCAAACACTCCTTTACCATCCAGTGCATAAAGTGCTTTTTTATCAGGTGAGAGCCAAATATTTTCAAAACTCACCCTTTTTTTAGGAGCTTTAACTGATGTAATCTCATCAAGACTCTCACTATCAAGCATTTTAATGCCCTTTTTGCCTAAAGCAATATAGATTTTATGATGTTGAAAATCTTCCGCTATACCATAAGTGTGTCCATAAATCTTTTTTATACTGAGTTGCGGATTGTAGAAATTTTCGTTAGTTGTATTAAGTACTACAACACCATTACTTCCGTCTGCGATATAAATCTCTTGCTTACCAAGAACCAAACTCCAACTAAAACCCTTTGTATCAAAATTACTTAGAATATACGGAAAAGCATCTAATTTATTATAAATAAAACTTACTTGATTACTCTCAATTACATATGTAATATCCCTCAGTAAAGAGTTACCTGACTTATCAAGTAGATATTTAAATCTATGTTCCTCAGTAGCTCCTATAAGCTTATAAACTATTCCTGTCTTTGCAGATAAAAAGATCCAGGAAAGTTTTCTATCATTATCTTGTTGAAAGTTTATAAAAGTAAAATAACCTCGAGGCTCACTATTTTTCAGTTCAATATCGATTTTTTGAAAACCGAACATATTATTTGATGTAGGCTTTGTACCTAACATTCTGTATTTATTATTTGTTCTCATGCTAACATATATCCATTCATTATCTTCAATATATCCATCATGATCAAAATCATAGGTATACAAAATACCATTAATACAGAAATCTCTTGATGTCAAATAAGACTTAAGTTCTTTCACATAGTCTGCTCCTAAAACAACCATTTGCAGCAGTGCAATAATCGCTACTACTCTTTTCATCTTTCTCTCCTTTTCTCACTATCCCGTTATGCACTACACTTATAATCTATTAAAAGATTATATCGCTTAATGCTCGTAGAGATAGTGCATCTATTCTGATGTTACTATTTCTCGGCCAATCTTTGTATAAAGTTCATAGTAAAATTGGACAAAAGAACCTACTTTTTCATCAAGAGGCAAATATACATTTTTCCCCTTTACTATAAATTTATCTAAAAAATTCTTTACATTTTCTTTAAACAGATAGACTTTTGCCAAATCTTTATAAACTTGGAGATACCATCTTTTGAGCTTGGCAAAATTTTGCTCTGTAATATGCATCTGCAATTTTGTATTAAACGTTAAAATACCAGTTTCAAAAAGTCCATGCAGATGCAAAAGCCCCTCTACATAATAAGGAAGTACCTCTTCTACTTCCATCCAGCCAATCAGTGAGACACTTCGCTGGATATGGTCAAGTAACAACTCTTCCCAGTAGCATTCCTCTTCAAACATAAAATATGCTACAAGTCCACCGGTGGTTGCTTTAAACTCTTCAGCAAGCTTAAACATACCGCTTCTATTCATTACTGCTTCGCTCTCTTCATCCATCCACAAAATATGTCCATACTCATGACCAATAGTAGTGATATCATACACCGCATACCAAGCCTCTTCATTTTCCAAAAGGCTATAAATTTTTTGTGCTCCCTCTTTTCCATATATTTCATACGTTAGACGCATCTTTGGCTTAGCCTTTTTGGTTTGGAGTATCATATCGGGATATGCAAAAATCTTTTTGCCCATCTCTTTACTCACAACCTCATCGTTTGGTACTACTTGCGCACTAAAAAGCCCATTAAACTCACTCCCATAAAAAAGAAGAGGTCTGCCTACATAGAGTTGTACTTTTTGCAAACTCTGCAAAGTTTGGTGATAAATTGAAGGCTTCTCTATGCCAATTTCATCATAGAGTTTGCGAAAAGCAAGCTCTATCTTTTTAGCTCGCTCACCTACTCTGTAATCGGGGTCTGCTATACGCACGTCCCACTCTAGTGCTACTGCCTTGCGGTAGCGATCTTCATAATATTCAAGAGGATGCCCTAACTGCAAAGGAGTGTCAATACGCATCCAAGCTCTATCCACATCAGCCCAAGCAGGTATGAGTCTATCTGGATCCTTCTCTAAAAGCGCCTTTTTGATTTTAGTAAAATATTCAAGCCACTCCTTTTTTTTATGAAAAACCTCATCTTCATATTTTGCCAACGCTTGGAGTGCATTATCGATTCTTTTACACACCTCTTCTACCTCTTTGCTAAAAGCCTCAGCATACGCAACTCTTTTGAAACTTCCATCTTCTTCCATAACCAATATAGAGTAGCTCCTATCTCCTACTTCACCACCATGCCCTCTATCAAGCAGCTTTTTGGCATTGAGCATCTCAAAAATCTTCTCTTCGTCTCCATTGAATATGCGAAAGAGCTCTTTATTGATGCCATAAATAATGGCTGCCATCCAACTACTTTGCCAGGAGCTAAAAGCCTCACCAATAAGATGTGCATGGCGCAAAAGTGTGCGATAAAAAGGAGTGAGAAGTCCTTGTGATTCTATGATTTGCAAAAGCTGCTCAAAGCGTGCGAGATAAAACTGGCTCACCCAAACAAAAGCTCTCTCTTTTACTTTAATTTGCTCCTCTTCTTCGAGACTACTTATTACTTGCAAGAGCATATCTTCACGTAGATTTACGATACGGTTAATTGCTGCAAGTTTTGTCTCACCCGATACCTCTAAACCTATAAACTGCAAAAAATCATATATCAGATCCTCATACTCTGCAACCTTTACATCTACTAAACTTCTATGTGGTTGTAAAATTTCATAAAAACGCTGCAGCTCCTTCTGCTCAGCTTCAAGGAGTGTATAGATTTTTCTTAAATCCTCAAAAAATTTCTCTCTCATACCACTCTTTCTAAAATTATTTTTGCTAAACGTAAAGCTTTTGCCCTATGGCTTATGCGTTTTTTTACCTCTTCATCAAGTTCACCAAGGGTCTTCTCATAGCCCTCAGGTATAAACATTGGATCGTATCCAAAGCCCTTATTACCTCTAGCTTCATCAATCACATTTCCCCACATCCAGCCGTGTGTAGTAAAAACTCCTTTTGGTGAAGCAATTGCAATTGCAGCTGTATAGAATGCTGGAGTCTTTTTGATATTTTTCTCTTGCAATTTTGAAATGAGTTTTTGCAGATTCTCTTTATCTGTAGCGCTATCTCCTGCATAACGTGCACTATAGATTCCTGGCTCTCCCCCAAGTGCTGGAACACTAATCCCACTATCATCTGCGAGTACAATACTCTGTGGCACTCTCTCAAAAATAGCCTTGGCTTTTATTATGGCATTTTCTTGAAAACTCTTTCCATTTTCTATAATCGTTATATCACCCAAAATATCTTTATAGGGAACCACTTCAGCTTGAAGCAACTCTTGGATCTCTTTTATCTTGCCTCTATTTGAAGAAGCTAAAATAATTTTCATATTTCTACCTTTTATTTACAAAGAAGTTTTACAATAAGGTTGACAAAATTTTATCATAAAGGATACCTATTGAAAGAGATTGTCAAAAAGGTTCTGCCTTTAAGTCTCATTGTCGCCCTACGCTTCTTTGGGCTATTTATCGTTTTGGCAGTACTAAGTCAATACGCACTGCAACTTCCTGGAGGAACTGCTTTTTTAGCTGGTGTGGCTGTCGGTGGATACGCTTTTACACAAGCCGTGCTACAAGTACCTTATGGGGTACTCAGTGATAAAATTGGACGTAAAAAAACGATCCTCATCGGTCTCCTCATCTTTGCAGCAGGTTCCGTTATCTGTGCAGTAGCTGATAATATCTATGTATTGCTCCTTGGAAGATTTTTACAGGGTGCTGGAGCTATTGGAAGTGTTGTTACAGCAATGATTGCAGACTATGTAAGAGAGGATGAGCGCGCCCACGCAATGGCAGTTATGGGTATGGTCATAGCTCTTAGTTTTGCAGCTGCGATGATCATTGGACCAATCATTGGAGGTCTTTACAGTGTCAAAGCACTCTTTTGGCTTACAGCAATTTTAGCCCTCCTTGCTCTTGGTATTCTCTTTACCGCAGTTCCAGAGCCTCCAAAAATTGTCCATCACTACAGTGAAGAGGAGGCAAAGATAAAGCATGTTTTCAAAGATAAAGATCTTGTGCGTATGTACATTACATTTCTCTTCCACTCTTCTACTATGGCAATAGCATTTTTCCTCATTCCAATTCTCATGAAACAAAAATTTAATATGGGACCAGAGTACTACTGGAAGGTCTATTTGCCAGCTGTTATTTTTGGAATTCTCTCTATGGGGCCAGCTGCAGTTTTTGGAGAAAAATACCACAGAGGAAAAGAGGTCTTTATAGTTTCTATCCTTTTTATTGCAGCTTCTTTCGCACTCATGGGCTTTAGCAACTCCTTTTTGCTCTTTAGTGTAGGAGCAGTCTTTTTCTTTATTGGCTTTAATATGTTTGAGCCACTCTTGCAAAGCTTCGTATCCAAATTTGCAAAAGTACACCAAAAAGGTGCAGCACTTGGCGTGGCAAACACTTTTGCTTATATTGGCATCTTCCTTGGTGGTGCGATTGGTGGTCTACTCTACCAGTATGGACACGAAAAAGCCGTAGCCATATTTGTACTGCTTGTCTGTGTTGTGTGGATCTACTGGATTGTGGGAATGCGCAATCCTGGAGTACGGGCAAATCTCTTTTTAGATTTTGATAAATATGACAAAGAGAAACTCCCCGGCCTTAAGGTAATGGAAGGTGTTACAGACTTTTATGTCAATGAAACAGAAGAGCTTATTGTTGTCAAATATGACTCTGAAAAACTTGATGAAGACATAATCAAAGATTTTTTACGTAAAGAGTCTTGATTTTCTCCCCCCTTTCGGGGAGAAATATTACTTAGAAGCTTTTTTAGTAGTATTATTCTCTGTTTTTGGAGTAGATTTTTTAGAAGTGTTGTAGAGTTTTTCTATAAATTTTTTTAGTGACTCTTCGTTTGCCATACCAATATGATAGCCTTGATACGTGCCTTTTGGATCAAAAAAGAGCATATAAGGAATACTTCCACTCCATCCTGTCAGCTGTCCAATGAATCCGACAAAAGCTTGATTCTCCTTGTTTGGAAGATAGTCAACTATTGGATAGTTAATTCCTCGTCGGTATAGTTCTTGAAGATCAGCTTTGCTTAAAGGCTCTTGGACATGAAGTCCTATAATTTGCATTTTATCTTTGAGTTTTGTTTGTAAATCGCCAAGTATTGGCATCTCCATTCTACATGGAGGACAACGTTTACCAAAAAAATCAAGAATAATCACTTTACCAGGATACTCTTTAACCTCAATACCATTTTTTTTGATATGAATATGGATCTTTTGATTATCTACAGTAGTAAGGACAAAGCTTTTATCCACTTCCCTTTGTGCTCCAAAAAGCAGACCTACAAACATCACTACAAACAGCAGTTTTTTTAACATTACTTCTCCTTTTTAATTATCACAATATAAACAATCTTATGAGAGCAGCCACACAAGTATACGCTCGCCTGCTTCTTTGTTGCCTTCTTGCGGCGTTGTTACAGCTAAAGCTCTGTTGGGGCCCAGCATATTTGTCAAAATAGCGCTGCTTCCCTCTCGATTACCTGCAAAATCGACAAAAAACTCCCCATCCTCTATAAGAATACGGCATGGAGTAAACTCTGTTTTCTTGCTCTTTTTGACAAATTGCTCTTTAAGAGTTGCATATACCATTGTAGGCTTATACTCACTTCCTTGCATGCGGTAAATGAGTGGAAGGACATAGAGCATAAAGGTTACAGTACTTGAGTATGCAAACCCTGGAAGTGCTACAATAAATTTTTGCCCCTTTTGCGCAACCATCACATGTTGACCAGGTTTTATCACAACACCTTTGAAAACCACCTCAGCGCCTAGCTCACTGCGCACCACATCTTTGACAAAATCGTAATCACCTACACTCACCCCACCAGTGCTCACGACTATGTCTGCACTATGCAGCGCTTCATGCATATTTTGTGTAATAGTTGCCTTATCATCCTTCACAGCCCCAAGCTGCACACACTCTCCCCCATGCTGCTTGATAAGGGCTTCAAGAGTATAGTTATTGGAGCTGCGAATTTGTGCAGCATTTGTTTGCTGCTCTCCAATCTCTAACACCTCACTCCCTGTAGCTAATACTGCAACTTTTGGCTTTTGATACACTTTTGGCATCACAATATTGAGGCTTCCCATGACGCCAATTTCGGCAAAGCCTATACGAGAACCTTTTGCTATAAGTGTTTCGCCTTGCTTATAATTCTCTCCTACTGGGCGTACGCTAAAGCCTTTTTTTACCGGTTTAACTATTTCAATCTCTTCTCCTATGACGTTCACATTTTCAATAGGAATAAGTGTATCTGCACCCTCTGGCATCAAAGAGCCTGTAAAGGTTTTGATAGCAAATCCTGGTTCAACTGGTATTGTAACTTCATTTCCAGCAGGATTATCTGCAAGGACTTTGAGCCTCTTTTTATCCATATCCTCATAACGTACTGCATACCCATCCATAGCCGCAGTAGGAAGTTCCGGACTATTGGTGGTTGCGATAATGTCTTGTGCCAAAAACCTTCCAAAAGTTTGTGTTAAAAAGAGCTTTTCTACTCCACAAGGAGTCACATCTAAAGAGTGTAAAAGTCGCATCGACTCTTCAAAACTTATCATTGTAGCCCTTTTGAATGTTTGTGCTATTATACAATATAAAAGTGAGTAAACTGTGAAGGAAAAAAGTATGACAAATCCTTGCAAAGAGGCTATAACACAAGAAGATAGAGAAATAGTCAAAAATCTTGATGACTACAAAGTTATTATAGATCTTATACATGAGCCTTCTATTAAAATTTATGCAAAAAAGCCTGTTTCTCTTTCACAAATTGTTCTTCTGCTCAAAGATTTTGGTATCACAGCAAAAAAAGAGATCTTCTACTCTCTAAATAACGTGCAAATTAGCCAAATTTTTATAGATACAAACATTACAGCCTTGCAACAAGCAAAAGAAAAAGTCGCAACAATTATTGAGCAGGCTCTAAGAGGAGAAACACTTGATCGATGTACACTCTATCATTTTGTTTTAGAAAAAAATATCTCTTTAGAACAAGTAATATTCTTGCGCTCACTTGTCAAATATCTCGTCCAGCTCCTTCCAGAAAAAAAAGAACAATCCATCATAAAAATATTTTTGAACTATCCTCATCTCATTAACTATTTCATCAAATACTTTTTCAAACAAGATTCTATGGAAAGAAAAAAGATTGAAGAGAAAATTCACTCCTCTTTTAAAACAGTACAAAATTATGAAGAGGATAAACTGCTGCGTATCTGCTACTATGCAATTTGTAGTATCAAAAAAACCAATTTTTTTGCAGGCAAAGAGTGCAAGTCTTATAAATTTGATTTGACTAAATTTAAAAAACTTCTTCCTTCACTCCAACCAAATATTGAGATCTTCGTCTATCATAAGGATTTTTTAGGTGTGCATCTGCGTATCAGTCCTGTAAGTCGTGGAGGAATTCGCTGGAGTGATCGAGAAGATTTTCGCCAAGAGATTCGCGATCTTATGATTACACAAGAGGCAAAAAATGCCATTATTATCCCTTCTGGAGGAAAGGGAGGTCTCTACATAGAAAAACCTATAACAAAAAAGGAGTTTCGCCACTACTATGAGCTCTACATCGATGCAATGCTTGATTTGATAGATAAAGAGCCAAAAGAGGGAGGAGACTTCTATTTTGTTGTAGCAGCAGACAAAGGTACTGCTGATATGAGTGACGTGGCCAATACAATCGCTATAAAAAGAGGATATTGGCTCAAAGATGCTTTTGCAAGTGGCGGAAGTCATGGGTACAGTCATAAAAAACTGGGTGTGACTGCTCATGGTGCATGGATCTGTGCTGCGAGGCATTTTATCGACAGAAAAATCGATATTTTTAAAGATCCTATTACTGTAGTTGGAACCGGCTCTATGCGAGGAGATGTATTTGGCAATGGCATGCTCATTAATCCCCAAATCAAACTCATAGGTGCCATTAGCTCGCATGAGATCTTCATTGATCCCAATCCCGATCCTGCTATAGCTTTTAAAGAGCGCAAACGACTCTTTGAAGAGCAAAAGAGCTGGAGCGATTACAACCAAACTCTCATTAGCGAAGGTGGAGGAGTATTTTTGCGTACGCAAAAAGAGATTAAACTCTCTCCTCAAATAAAAAAAGTACTTGGCATCAAAGAGGATATTCTCAGTGCAGAAGAGCTTGCAAAATATCTACTGTGCGCACAAGTAGATATGCTCTATATTGGAGGTATCGGTACATACGTGAAAGCGAGTGAAGAGTTTAATATCTACATTGCAGATAAGTATAATGAACCTGTGCGAGTAGATGCCTCTGCACTGCAAGCTTTTGCAGTATGTGAAGGAGGTAATCTTGGACTTACACAAAAGGCTCGTATCGAATATGCTAAAAATGGCGGAAGAATCAATCTTGATAGCATCGACAATTCAGCAGGTGTCAATACGAGCGACTATGAAGTCAATCTCAAAATTGTTCTTAATAAAGCGTTAAAAGAGCAAAAGATAGATGAAAATCAAAAACATACAATTCTCAAAGAGCTTACACAAGAGGTTCTTGAAAAAGTTTTTCAAGAAAACTTCATGCAACCTCTTGCTATCACCCTTGATGGCTTACGTTCACGTAATGATAAGGAGGATTTCATTAAAGCTATTGAACTTCTTGAGAGAGAGTTGGAGTTTTTCAATAAGAAAGATTTTGATATACCAAAAATAAAAGAGTTTGATACTGTTATAGATGCCGATGGATCTATAGTGAGGCCTGTGCTTGGTATTGTGCTCTCATTTTCAAAAATCTTTCTCAAACGCTTCATACTCCAAAGCAATTTAACACAAGAGCCCTTTTTTGAGCACTATCTTTATAAATACTTTCCAAAATCTCTCTATCCTCTTTTTGAAAAAGAGGTGCTTACACACCCCCTCGCACGAGAGATTATCGCAACGGTTGCAGCAAATATCATCATCGATAATGCTGGTATTCGCTTTATTGCTGATTTTGACGAACTTGGCAGTGAAAAATTTCTTATAAAAATAAAATCCTATCTGCTGCTCTATGCTCTCCTTTGGATTGCAAAGGCAAAAAAAGAGCTTTATAAAAAAGAGAGTGCTAATAAAACTTCAATTTATATGCAACTACTAGAGATCGAAGATGCTGTAGAATTTAGTGTTAAATGGATGGTACGCAACTATCAAGAGTTTAATAGCGAACCTTTTCATATTCTCAACTATAAAAATGAAATCGCACAATTTCTTGACTTTAAAGAGAGTATACATAGTGACTTTTTTCGCTATATCGATCTTATTAAGTTTGTAATGCCTGCAATCTACATTAAAGAGCTCAAAGAGTATCCACTCAATGAAGTACTCTCTTTACTGAGTGAAATACTCTCTCTTTTTAATATCGATGCTCTCTTGCAAATTATCTATAACTTCTCTCCAAAAGATAATATTGGCAAAGAGCTTAAAATGCAGCTCATGGAGTTAGTGGAGTATTTTGTAGTAGCTACTGCAAAAGATGTGGTCTTTTATACAAGGAGTAAAGAATCACTCCATGATGGACTCATGAATTATATTCAAGAAAAGATGATAGATACTAGCTTCTTTGCTCAAAAGATTGCAGAGCTTGCACACACACCACAAGATCTCATGAAGATCTCCAATGTGGTGCATAAGCTCCTTCTAGAGGCTATCTAAAAGACCGCTCCCTTCAATTTTGTGGCTGCGGTCTCGCGCATAGTGGCGCTCTCCGTTTTTTACATCATATTTCCAAATAGGAGCATTGGCTTTGAAATCTTCTACAAACTCTTCTATAAGCTCTAATGCAACGCGCCTTTTGGGACTAAAAACTGCGGCCATATAACTGGATGTATGGATGGGGACATTGCCAATGGAGTGGGCCATTTTAAGATAAGCGCCTCTTTGCTGTGCTCTTTGCTGCCACGCTTCAAACCAGCGCTGCAATATCGGCTTATATACATCAAAGCTCAAAGCCTCAATGCCATTTTCTTCTCTTACAGTCCCTACGAAAGTGATAAAAGCACCATAGTTTTTATCTTCGCCCCACCTGCGCCATTTACTAAAGATTTTATCAACATTTAACTCACCGGGATAGAGTTCAAGCATCTTTATCCTCCACAAACTGGGGGTAGCAATGAAACCTTATCCCCATCGTTAAGCTCGATATCAAGAGTTTTGACAATCTTATCATTCACTGCAACTGCACATTCACCCAGCCACTTTTTTATTTCACTATCTTTTTGCAAAATTTTCGCAACTTCACGCAAATTTTTCGCTTCTACCTGCAGGGGTTCTCTAGCAATAGGCCCCAAAAACTCAACTGTAACCATATTTTCTATCCTCTTGATGGATTTTGCTAATTTTATCAAAAAATTTCAATATAATTACGCCATGATAATTGGAAAAATAGACTATATCAATCTTTTACCATTCTATGTATTTTTAAAAAAAGAGCTCAAGCATAGTGCAGACAAAGCTGCACTTACCTATTATAAGGGAGTTCCTAGCCACATCAATCGCCTCTTTATAAAGGGAAGAGTAGAAGCTGCAATGATATCAAGTATAGTAAGTAAAAAATATGCTTGCACCGATTTTGGCATAGTTGCACATAAAAGAGTCAAAAGCGTCATTGTCTGCCCAGGGGAAAATAAAGAGGATGAAGAGTCTAATACATCCAACGTTTTAGCAAAAGTACTTGGCATCAAAGGCGAAGTTATTATTGGAGATAAAGCACTTCTTAAAACCGATGGATGCATCGACTTAGCACAAAAGTGGTATGAGCGATATAGACTCCCTTTTGTTTTTGCACGGTTTTGTTACAAAAAAAATCCAAAAGCCTATAAAGCTCTTGCAAAAAAGTTTCTCCATTCACATACGAAAATCCCCCACTACATTCTTTCTCGCTACACAAAGCGCAGTGGACTTTCTCATAAAGAGATCAAAAACTATCTGCAACTTATCGATTACAAAATTGGTAGAAAAGAGAAGCAATCTTTGAAAAAATTTTTCCAGTTGCAGCGATAATTTCACTCTCATTTACCGATAATAATACAAATAATATATCTTTTACTTGAGGCAAAATATGAGAAAATCAACTATTTTTTTCTTGTCACTACTGCTCTATGCAAAAGAGCCAATAACCCCTATTCCTCATAATGTTCCATACGATCTTCAAAAAGCACATTTGGGTAAAATTCTTTTTTTCGATCCGATTCTTTCAAAAGATAAAACTGTAGCCTGCGTTAGTTGCCACGATTTTGATCATGGAGGAGCAGACCCTCGCCCTGTCTCAATTGGAGTAAAAGGGAGAAAAGGGCAAGTCAACTCTCCGACAGTATATAACTCCACTTTTAATATAGTACAGTTTTGGAATGGAAGAGCACGAGATCTCTATGAGCAAATCGATGGACCTTTACATAACCCAGTAGAAATGGATATGAGTAATCAAGAGATTGAAAAACGTCTCAATAGCTCACCCTTTTATAGAAAGCTTTTCAAAAAAGTTTACAAAACAGACAAAATAGAGTATGCTATGGTAAAAGATGTAATTGTTGAGTTTGAAAAGGCTCTTATTACACCTGATGCCAAATTTGACAGATATTTGCGAGGGGAAGTACAACTTCTGCGGGAAGAGAAAGAGGGCTATTTGCTTTTTAAAAAAATAGGCTGTATTACCTGCCATAACGGCATCAATATAGGAGGCAACTCTTTTCAAAAACTTGGTACAGTTATCGCCTATCCAAAAGCTCCGGTTGACGATCGCTATGAACTAACAAAAAAACAAGAAGATAGATATGTCTATAAAGTTCCCACACTGCGCAATATTGCCCTTACTGCCCCCTACTTCCATGATGGCAGTGTGCAAACACTACAACAAGCTGTGAATAAAATGGCATACCACAATCTTGGCTTTTCACTTACCAAAGATGAGCAAAACAAAATCGTAGCTTTCCTCAAAACACTTACAGGAAAAAAACCAAAGATTTTGAGTAATGACAAAAAATAGTAAAATCAAAATATCTATCTTTTTACTCTTCAGTATAGTAGCTATCTCTTTTCTCATCTTCTTTCAAAACTACACATATAATTTCTTTGATAAAAAAAATCGCGCTTTCTTCTACTACAATGAACTGCGCGACAAAGAACTCCAACTCAATTACAATATTTTGAAAGCTTCCTTTTTCCTCTATGAAGATTATGACGAAATTGCAAAATTGCAAAAAGAGATGGATAATATCCTTAAAAAGTTTCAAACAATGTTACAAGATGAGGATGAAAATATTGCAGATCTTTTACAAACCTACAAACTCCAAATTGAGCATAAAAATGATCTTATAGAGAGATTTAAAACACTCAATGCAGCAATAAAAAACTCTACGATGTACCTTGCAACACTCCTACAAAAGATACCAGCAAAGATATCTTCTCACAATCGCAATACTATTATCTCCATCATAGCAGATATATTCCTTATAAAAAACTCTTTAGATGAAGATTTTTTACATGGAATTGCTGAAAAAATAGAAAAACTGCATGCACGGCAAGTTGCAAAAACTAAATTTTTCACTGTTTTTCATGCTCATATAAAAATATTTTTGCAAAATTTTTCAAAATATAAACATATCTTACTAGAAATCCTTGATAATACTCCTCAAAAAACATTAGAAAAAATCAAAAACCATCTAGAGGAAAAGTATTTCAATGAAGCACAAAAACTCAACTCTATATTTTTCGCAATTATCGCCTTTTACATCATAGCATTAATTTTTATTTTACTACTGCTATATAAATTAGAAAAAGACAATAGAGCTCTCAAACAGCTGCAAAAAAGTCTTGAAGACCAGACACTCCACGATGATTTAACAAAACTCTACAATAGAAAAGCTTTTAAAAAGGATGTAAGAAAAATAAAACAACCTTTTTTCGCACTAGTGAATATAAACAGTTTTAAACACTACAACGACTTTTATGGCAATGCCACAGGAGATCACATTTTACGTGAAGTAGCTAAAATCCTTAAAAAGATCACTCCTCACCACTACAATGCAAAATTTTATCGCATTGGAGGAGACGACTTTGGAATCTTGATAGATGAAAAGATTCCTATAGATGATGCCAATTTAGCTAAAACGATAATTGAGTATTTTGATAAACACAAAATTACTTTTAAAAGTGTAGAAATTTATCTTGCTGTCAGTATCGGTATCACACGCAAAAGGCCTCTTATTGAGACTGCAGATATGGCCCTTAAATATGTAAAGCAGCATAGCTCATTACACTACTGCATATACGATGATAGTCTTGGCTTTTTCCAACGCATCAAAGAGAATCTCAAAAAGAGTAAAATTCTCAAAGAAGCGATCGACAAAGACCTCATTGTTCCTTTTTTTCAACCAATCATTGACAATAAAACAGGAAAAATCGTCAAATATGAAGCTCTTGCTAGACTCAAAAACGATAAAGGATTTTATGAGTCCATTTTTCCCTATCTTGAAATTGCTAAAGAAGCAAAACTTTATGAATATATTACCCACTCAATTATAGAAAAAAGTTTTGCAGAAGCTGCCAAACAACACAAATCCATATCAGTGAATATCTCTATGAAAGACATTGAAAATCCAGATATGCTCAAGTTTTTTGGAAAAATGTTTGCAAAATATCCAGATATTGCAAAGTATATAACATTTGAGATCCTTGAGAGTGAAACACTTAAAGATTATGAAGCAGTCAAAAACTTCTTTTCAATCATTCGTTCACAAGGATCACAAGTAGCAATTGATGATTTTGGGAGTGGCTACTCCAATTTCTCCCACATATTCAATCTCGAAATCGATTATATCAAAATAGATGGTTCCCTTATCCAAAACCTTGATAAAGACGAAAGCGCTAGGCAGATAGTAGCAGCAATCGTTTTTTTAGCCAAAAAGGCCAAGATAGCTACTATTGCAGAGTTTGTTCATTCAAAAGAGATTTTCGAAGCAGTAAAAAAATTAGGAATAGACTACTCTCAAGGTTATTACATTGCTGAACCCTCATCTACATTTTAGATAAACGTTGCCACCCTCTGTTTGTACTCTTCAATGTTGATAACTTTTCTTGCTACGCCACTTTCCATTGCAGCCTTGGCAACTGCTGCAGAAACTTCTACTAGTAGTCTTTTATCAAAAGGAGTGGGGATAATATACTCTTTTGAGAAGAAAAGATCTTTATTATATATCTTTTTTACCTCTTCGGGAACATCTTTACGCGCTAATGCAGCTAAAGCATTTGCAGCAGTTAACATCATCTCGTAATTGATAGCACTACTTCTTGTATCAAGTGCCCCGCGGAAAAGAAATGGAAATCCTAAGACATTATTTACTTGATTGGGAAAATCGCTTCTTCCCGTTGCAATAATTGCCTGCGGTTTGATAGAGCGCACTACATCTGGCATAATTTCTGGAGAAGGATTGGAGCAGACAAAAACAAAAGGTTCATCTTTCATCCGCGCAATATCTTCCTCTTGCACTGCACCTGGAATAGAGAGTCCAAGTACCATATCTGCATCATTAAATGCCTCTTCTCGTCTCATAGGATAAGGAAGAGCGAACTCTTTTTTGTAAGGGTTGAGATCTGTGCGTCCAGCATGCACTACACCTTTTGAATCTATGAGAATTATCTCTTTTACTCCAAGATGCCTATACATCCTTGCACTTGCTATTGCTGCGGCACCACTTCCTACTATCACAACTTTTAAAGAAGCTATGTCTCTATTTGTTAGCTTACATGCATTAATCATCGCTGCAGTGGTCACAATTGCAGTTCCATGCTGATCATCATGCATAACAGGAATATCAGTGATTTTTTTGAGTTTTTCTTCGATATAAAAGCATTCTGGTGCTTTTATATCTTCAAGATTAATTCCACCAAATGTAGGAGATATTGCTCGTACGATCTCTATAAACTTTTCAGGATCCTTTTCGTCTACCAAGATCCCTACTGCATTAATGCCGGCAAATTTTTTAAAGAGTATTGCTTTGCCTTCCATCACAGGCTTTGCAGCCAATGGCCCTATGTCGCCTAATCCCAAAACAGCAGTCCCGTTTGTGACAACAGCTACAAAATTGCCTTTTGTAGTATAGTCATAAGCTGCCTCTGGATTTTTTGCAATCTCTTCACACACATATGCTACACCAGGAGTATATGCTATTGAGAGATCTTTTTGTGTCTCAAAAGATTTTGTAATCGCAATCTCTTTTTTCCCCGGTTTATCTTCTTTGTGATAAGAGAGTACTTCCTCTTTTGTTATTTTCATTTATAGCTTTCTAATAATTTTTTTACTCTTTTTATTGTCTGGTCTTTACCTATTATCGCCATAACATCTGCTAAATCTGGCCCTGCCATTTTTCCAAGAAGTGCTAGACGAAGAGGTTGGCCGATTTTACCAAAACCTATCTCTTTTTCCTTTACAACCTCTTCAATGATAGTATGAAAATCAACAGGTAAGTGGACATCTTTTTGCTCGAGCTTTTGCACAAAAAGCTCTAAGATCTCTTGCCACTCACCCTTAAGAGCTTTTTTTACACCTTTTGCATCATACTCTTCAGGCTCTTCTAGAATCTCCTTTGCCATATCTGCTAGCTCATGCAGCGTCTTTGCTCTCTCTTTAAGTGCATCAAGAAGTATCTCTTTTTTGTCATGATCTGCTAAAAAGATTCCAAAATCTTCCAGAAGTGTTACAAGCTTTTCATTAAGAGTGTTTTTTATATAGTGAGCATTGAGCCACTGCAGTTTAGAAAGATTATAAGCCGAAGCAGACTTATTAATATCTTTTGGATCAAAAAGCTCTATCATCTCTTCTAAGCTAAAAATCTCTTGGTCCCCATGGCTCCATCCAAGACGCACGAGGAAGTTAAGAAGTGCTTCTGGCAAATATCCCATTCTCTTATACTCCATAACATCCATTGCTCCGTCGCGCTTGCTGAGCTTTTTCCCCTGCTCATTCAAAATCATAGGCACATGATAAAACTTTGGAATTTTCAGCCCCAAAGCTTCATAAACAATGATTTGCTTAGGAGTATTGTAGAGGTGATCATCTCCACGAATCACATCTGTCACCCCCATCAAAGCATCATCTATTGCTACGACAAAATTGTATGTAGGTGTACCATCACTGCGAGCAATAATAAAATCATCCAACTCTTCGGATTTAATAGTAATTGTACCTTTGATTCCATCTTCAAATATAATATCACCCTCTAAAGGCGCTTTGATACGCACCACAGGCTTGACTCCTGTAGGAGGAGTTCCAGTAAAATCACGATAGCGTCTATCATAACGAGGGCGCTCACCACGCTGCATCTGCTCTTCTCTGAGCTTATCAAGCTCCTCTTTTGTCATGTAGCAGTAGTATGCCTTGCCTTCATCAAGGAGCTTTTGGATATAGCGTTTGTAGATATCAAAACGCTTGGATTGGTAAGCCACTTCACCATCATAATCAAGACCTACCCAATCAAATGCTTCTAAAATCGCTTTGGTAGCCTCTTCACTATTGCGTGCTAAATCTGTATCTTCTATACGCAAGATAAATTTTCCATTATTGTGACGCGCCCAAAGCCAGTTAAAAAGTGCAGTACGCAATCCTCCAATATGGAGATATCCTGTAGGGCTAGGAGCGAATCTCGTGACAACCATTGTATCCCTTTTTTTTAATAATGATTTTACTTCAATATTAGTTAAAAGCTGGTAAAATCTCTTATTAAGACTATAGCTGCAAAGGTTTGTAATGAAAAAACTGCTTGTCGTAACTTTTTTGGGTTCTTTCTTGTTAGCAAAGATGATCGATGGTATCGCAATTCTTGTCAATAATGAGCCTATTACACTCTATGAAATCGAGTCAACTGCCCAAAAACTTGGCCTTACCCCTAGACAAGCTATCGATATTCTCATTAGAAAAAAACTAGAAGATGCCCAAATCAAAGAGTTAGGAATTGAAGTAAGTGATTTTGAAGTAGAAGATGCACTTGATAATTTTGCACGCAAGCAGGGTATGGATATTTTCTCTTTGCGTCAAGCAATTGAGTCAAAAGGTATTAATTGGGAAGAGTATAAAAAGCGCTTCAAAGAGCAACTTCTTCGCAAAAAACTCTACCAAAAAATATCCCAAATGCATGCAAAAAATATTAGTGAGAGCAAACTCAAAGAGTATTATGATACACATAAAGAGGAGTTCAGTATAGCCAAAAAGGCACTTGTAAGAAAATATATATCTCCATCCAAAGAGATTCTCGAGCGAATTCGCCAAAACCCACTCTATGAGCCTCAAAATCCGATACTTCTGAGTAAAGGAGAGGAGCTTATAGAGCTTGATAAAGTCAATCCGCAATTTGCAGCTATGATCAACTCACTCAAAGAGGGTGAGTTTAGTCAAATTCTTCCGGTAGGAGATAAGTTTTTGCTTCTCTACATCAAACAAAAAGAGGGGAAAGAGTATATACCTTTTGAAGAGGCGAGAAACTTTATATTAAACAGACTGGCTAATCAAAAAGGTACCAAAAGCGTTAAAGAGTATTTTGATAGACTCAAGGCTTCAGCAAATATAAAAATCTTAAGATTACCACAATAAAGGAGTTCTATGACTAAAGAGGATTTTTTCGCACTTGTAAATCAGATTCAATCAAGCGACTACTATCGAGAGCCCTTGGCATTTGCAATTGCAAAAATAGATAGAGGTCAAAAAGACCCAGATAAAATTTTACAAGCTACATACGCTTTCATAAATTGGCAAGAGAATTTTGGCAGTGCAGCTATTTTTCAAAAAGCACTTGCAGAAGCTGGCCAGACTATTTCACAAGAGAGTGAAGCAGTTTATGAAGTTACAAGAGCATTTGTAGACAGCGCCATAGCTATGTGCAGTCCATGGCTTGAAGAGGCAGTAGGAGAAGCTCACAAAAATGTACAGATGATTAAATTTCTCTCCAAACTCGATGAGGAGGAGCTTGCAGATTTTAGAGTTGTTTTCCTCTTTGAAGATGCAGCACCAAAGAGTGTAGAGAGCGTCTATCTCAAGCTTTATGCCCTCTCTACTGGCAAGGCACCACTACGTAGCGTAAATCTTAATGGTGCTTTTGGTGTTCTTCCAAACGTAGCTTGGAGTGGCAATACTCCTATTGAGCTTGATTGGCTTCGAGAAAATGAGCTTGAACTCAAAATGACAGGGCAATACCCTGTTATCGATGCGGTTGATAAGTTTCCACGATTTTTGCAGCATATTATCCCAGCAGATAACACACGTATTTTGGATGCAAGTAAAGTACGTATGGGGGCGCAACTTGCCGCAGGCACTACTGTTATGCCAGGAGCAAGTTACATCAACTTTAATGCTGGAACTCTTGGACCAGTCATGGTAGAGGGGCGCATTAGCTCGAGCGCTGTTGTCGGCAAAGGAAGCGATATCGGTGGAGGGGCTAGTATCCTTGGTGTTCTTAGTGGTACAAGTGGTAATCCTATAAGCATTGGGGAAAACTGCTTACTCGGAGCAAACTCTGTTACTGGTATTCCTCTTGGAGACGGCTGTATTGTCGATGCTGGTATAGCGGTATTAGAGGGAACTAAATTTTTCGTCACACAAGAAGATTTTGACAAAATCAAAGAGGCAAACCCCGAGTGGCAAGCCTCATACAAAGAGATCTTCAAAGGGCGAGAGCTTGCTGGGCTCAATGGACTCCACTTTAGGCAAGACAGCACCACAGGGCAGATGAAGGTATTTCGCTCAAACAAAGAGGTGAAGCTCAACGAAGAGCTCCACTAAGTCCCTTTATGGGGGGCTTTATCCCCTTACTTATCACTTATTACAGTTTCTTCTCAATCTGCTTCGCTTTATATGTAATGAGTAGTACTTTCCATTATGCATAAAACTCACAGGTGTAAAATCGAGCTCATCAAGAGGGATGCTTAGAGTATTGCTACCTTGTAAATTCTCACTCTCTGGTAAAACACAGCGTCCCAAAAGTTTACAGCGTCGAGGAATACGTGGATGTATTAAGATCCTATTACCAATGTAAGCCATCCAAAAACATCCTCCAATTTTTTCACTTTTGAGGCATACTCTTTTGGCCTCCCCTCGCACAATATCTACAAATCTAGGATATATCCTATACGTTCTCTTTTTTCTTCCAATAACTCCGTATACTTCAAGCTCCAAGAGATTTGCAGGATGTGTCTGGAGATTTTTGTAGAGGATCTGTAAGCGAAGTTTTTCTATTTCGAGCTCTTTTTGGCGATTTTTTGCTTCAACGAGTCTGCGTTTTTCTGCTAGTTGGCGCAGCAATGTACGCTGCTGCATATACTCCTCACAAATAGCCTCTTGTTTAATAGGAGAAAAAGTTTGAAATATCTCTTTATCTATCCCACACTCTTTTGTGCTGCATCCTCCCCCTATCAGTGATAGGAGAAGAAGCAAAAAGATAGAGAAAAATTTGTGTAAACTATTTGAGATACTTTTCATCTATATATTTTGTATCAAAATTATTTGAAAGAAAGTCTGGGTTTTCCATCATCTTTTTATGAAAATCGATTGTGGTCTTTATGCCACTTACTTCAAACTCTTCTAGAGCTCTTTTCATCTTTGCAATAGCTTTTGCCCGATCTTCACCCCACACTATAAGCTTTGCTATCATCGAATCATAATAAGGGGGTACAATATAACCACAATATACATGGGTATCCATACGCACATCTTTGCCACCCGGCTGAATCCAGCTTTTGATTTTTCCAGGGTTTGGGATAAACTTTACTGGATCTTCTGCATTTATACGGCACTCAATCGCATGCCCTTGTAGCTTCACTGCATCTTGGCTAAAAAGCTTTTCGCCTTCTGCTATGCGTATCATCCACTCAACAATATCTATTCCACTCACCATTTCACTCACAGGATGCTCAACTTGGAGTCTTGTATTCATCTCCATAAAGTAGAAGTTTTTGTCTGCATCTACCAAAAACTCAATTGTACCAGCATTTTCATACCCTATGGCTTTTGCAGCTTTTACAGCTGCTTCATGGAGCCTAGTTCTTGTCACTTCATCTAAAATCACCGCTGGAGACTCTTCCACCATCTTTTGGTGACGACGCTGCAACGAGCAGTCTCTCTCACCAATATGCACTACATTACCGTGGCTGTCACCTAGCAACTGCACCTCAATATGACGAGGGTTTTTTATAAATTTTTCCATATAAATAGTTCCATCGCCAAAAGCACTTATTGCTTCGCTCTCTGCTGCTAAGAATGCGTTTTCTATGTAACTCTCATCCTCTACAACACGCATTCCTTTTCCACCACCACCACTTGCAGCTTTTAAGATCACAGGATAGCCAATCTCTTTTGCAACTCTTTTGGCCTCTTCTACATTTTTTATGGCCCCTTCACTTCCCGGCACTACAGGTACACCTGCATTTTTCATCACCTCTTTTGCTTTACTCTTATCACTCATAAGCTGCATAACTTCGAGCGAAGGGCCAATGAATTTTATACCGTGGAGATTGCAGATCTCTACAAACTGCTGATTTTCACTCAAAAAGCCATACCCTGGAAAGATTGCATCAGCCTCTGCAATTTCAGCAGCACTAATGATTGCTGGGATATTGAGATAGCTCTCACTCCCCTTTTCTCCACCAATGCAAATAGCTGCATCCGCAAGCTGTAAGTAGTGTGCATCTTTATCTGCAGTTGAGTAGACAGCTATCGCTTTTTTACCCATCTCTTTGATAGTACGAATCGCACGCAGGGCAATCTCACCTCTGTTGGCTATGAGGATTCTCTCAAGTTTTGCCATTTAGAGCCTTTCTACCAAAAACAGGGGCATATCATACTCAACAGGCTGCCCATCTTCTACTAAGATTTCTAAAATTTTACAATCAAACTCAGCCTCTATCTCATTGAATATCTTCATCGCTTCAATAATACCTATTGTCTGTCCTTTCGTTACCGTATCACCAACTTTGACAAAAGGAGGACTATCAGGACTTGGAGCGCGATAGAAGGTTCCTACCATAGGGGAGGTGATATATTCACCCTTCTTCTTAGCAGCTTCAAGATCTGCACTCTTCTCTTCTGTAGCTGTAGGTATTGGCTGTTGCGAAGGTGCTGGCTGCGATGCAGGGGCTGGAGCACTCTGCATAGAAGCTCCTTCAAATCCTTTTTGCAAAGATATTTCAAAATCTGCTTTTTTAAGTTTAAATCTACTTAAACCACTTTTATCAAAAATCTTTATAAGCTCTTTTATCTCTTTAAAATCCATCTGGAGTAACCTTTTTTTGGGATTGTAATTATTTGCTATAATATCATAAATTTCGTAAATATTTTTTTATTTTTACAAAGGTTTTGCATGGGCTTAAAAGCTGATTGCTGGATAAGAGAAAAAGCTATAAAAGAGAAAATGATTGAACCTTTTTGTGAAGAGCAAGTAGGTAAAGGTGTAGTGAGTTACGGGCTAAGCAGCTATGGATACGATATTCGTGTGAGTGATGAGTTTAAAATTTTTACCAATGTCAATGCAGAAGTAGTAGATCCTAAGCAGTTTGATGAGCGCAATGTGGTTGATTTCAAAGGAGATGTATGCATTGTACCACCAAACTCCTTTGCTCTTGCACGCACTGTAGAGTATTTTCGCATACCCCGCAATGTACTTGCCATCTGTCTTGGTAAAAGTACTTACGCACGATGTGGTATCATTGTCAATGTCACCCCTTTTGAGCCAGAGTTTGAAGGGCATATAACAATAGAGATCTCTAATACTACACCTCTTCCAGCGAAGATCTATGCTAATGAAGGGATTGCACAGGTACTCTTTTTTGAAGGAGATGAAGATTGCATGGTAAGCTATAAAGACAAAAAGGGTAAATATCAAAAACAAAGAGGTATCACTCTTCCAAAAATTCTCTAATTAAAACTTTCTCTCCATCCAGTCCAAAAGAGCGTAGACTAGCCAATAGTGACGTGTGAATCTGTTTCTTTTTGCATTTTCGATAAGAAACTCCAACTGTTCTTGCTTAAACAGATTAAATCTCTTATTAGCCTCTCTTAACTTTTGATCACTGCCACTACTTTGGAGCCACTCTAGCGCTGGATAGGAAAATCCTCTCTTTTTTCTCTCAATTATTGATTGAGGAATATACTTTGATGCAATCTTTTTGAGAAGATATTTTGGCGCTTTGGAGCGCTGAGGATCAGCAAATGCACTATAGAGTACACTGCTATCTAAAAGTGGTGTTCTTGCTTCAATAGTATGTGCCATAGAGGTGGTATCAAGTTTTACAAGATACAAAGACTGCAAACGCACCTTAATATCAATATAAGTAAAAAAAGCCGCCACATCCTTCCATCCGCTTCTTTCCCACTCCTCTAGATAGGGTTGAAGAAACTGCAAAGACTCATTATCTTTTACATTTTGGCGCAGGAAAAGATTTTTTTGCAAATCGGTAAAGACTTCACAGCTTGATCGAAAAATCACCTCATCACTTAATACTCGCTTATACCACTCCCACTCCTTATTAGGGCTAAAATGGGATCGAAAGTAGTTTTTGAGCCAGTTTTTATATTTGAGATCTCTGGCTTTGTAGAGATCGAAAAACTCAAAATATTGCCTATAGCCCAAAAAGATCTCATCACCCCCTTCACCACTAAGCACCACTTTTGCACCATCCTTTTTGATACGCTCCATCAAATAAAAAAGTGGCAATGAAGCACTATCACCAATAGGCTCATCAAAAAAAGTGCTCGCTCTCTCAAGTGTTGCAAAAAAATCATCTTTTGTAAATATTATCTCATAATGGTCACTACCGATATATTGTGCTACCTCCCGTGCGTACGGCAGCTCACTATATCTTCCCTCTTCATAGCCGATACTATATGTTGCTAATGAGCCTTGTAGCCTCTTTGCTATTGCACTGACAAATGAGCTATCTACTCCACCGCTTAAAAGTGAGACAACAGGAAAATCTCCTTGCAATCGCTTTTTCACTGCTTTAATTAATAGTGTCTCGAGACTTCCGGGTCTTTTTTTCAACAGCGTTGCAAACCTTTTACACTCATAATGAAGAGTCTTTGTATTAAGCTCTAAAATCTCTCCACCTTCTAATTTATAAATACCTTCATAAAAGGTCTCTCTCCCAACTGCCGATCCAAAAGAGAGGTAGCTGCTCAGTGCTCTTGCATTGATTTTTTGCTTATTTATATAAGTTAGAATAGCCTTGATTTCAGAAGCAAAAATGAAACTATCTTGCCAAAGCGTATAATATAGAGGCTTTTTCCCAAAGAGATCTCGAGCAAGATAGAGTTTTTCTTTATCAAGAAGTGCCAAGGCAAACATACCATCAAGCTTTGAAAAATTGGGGGCAACTGCTACTATCGCTGCTGCTTCACTTGTATGGAAATCTTTATAGTTGTAAATCTCTCCATTAAAAAGAAGTACTTTTTCATTTTGCACAAATGGCTGCTTTGCATCTTTATCGAGAATGTAGAGCCTATGATGCGCTAAGAAAACGCCATTAGCTTCATACACTCCACTCTCATCTTCCCCTCTATGTAAAAGCAAAGAAAAAGCGTTGAGTGCTTTTTCTCTATCTATTTTTCCAATAACACCAAAAATCGCACACATCAGCGTTTAGGGAAAAACTTCGTAATAGAGTAATCTTCTCTTTTAATTTTGTCTGTTTGATTATAGGTATACTCTTCGAGATAATCATTGAGAATTGTAGCCATGATTTTGAGGCGATCTTCAATAGCAATATCTGGAAACTCCTCTTCTAAAAAACTGTAGAGATCGCAGCCTCGCTCTTTACATTTTTGATGCAATGCATTAATCTTTGCTAGATCCATCGCTTTTTCCTCAACCAAAGATAGAGACCTAGAGCAATAATAATATTGAGTATCCACACAGCAAAATAGCCATACTTCCACTCCAACTCTGGCATATACTTAAAATTCATACCATAATTGCCTACAATGAAACTAAGAGGTAAAAATATAAGAGTAATACCTGTAAGACGCTGCATCGTCTGATTCATCCGATTAGACATATATCCCATAATGAGGTTTTGCAAATATCCTGTACGCTCTAAATATGCTTTTGACTCATTAATCAAAAACGAGAGGTGCTCTTTGAGGTCAATAAATTCAAATTTGAGTTTTTTACGTACTGTTGAGGGGTAGTGATTATAGAGTTTATTTATAACATCATTCTCTTGCACACTTACTTTTGAGATTCTATTGAGTGAGCGTCTTGCAAAGTAGAGACTCTTTTGGGTCTCCTCTTCATCAAACTCCTCAGCAAAAATCGTATCTTCGATAATTTCTAGTTTGTCATCCACAAGATCCACCATACCCATCGTTGCATCTATTAAAATATCTATAAGCGTATACGTTACATAAGGAATAGAGTCTCCTTTTTTATAGCGTCTACGAAAACGTGCAACAATACGCTGTATGACATCTTTTTCTTCACAGAGGAAAAAGAGTTTCTTTTCAGTAATTATCATGATGATATTTGTATCAATAAAGTATAAAGGGTGCTCGCTGCTGCGTTTGAAATATTTAAAAACCAGTAATTTAAAACTCTCGCTCTCTTCATATACAATACTTTGCTCTTCGTTTTGAATATCTTCTATAAAACTTTCATGAAAGCCATGCTCTAAGAGCCACGCTATAATCTCCTTTTTATATGGAGAGCTAAAAATAATCTCTTTAACATCTTCGTGAATCTCTATCTCTTCACTTTTTTGAATCTCATCACTTACAATATACATTTTATATACTCCTAAAAACTGCACCCTCTATAACGATATTTCTCCAGTACCTCCATTAAAGGTTTTGCTATATTTGTGCGCAAAGGTAAAGTAAGCAATGCTTTATAAATCTCTTCACTTACTGCAAATGGCTCGTTTTTGAAAAGAGTAAGGCGATAGAGAGGTTTAAAGCGCACCTTTACTTCCACTCCTCTTTCTTGCAACTCCTGATAAATATCCTCTTTGGGACAATAAAGAGAGGGTTTGAGAAGAATAGGAAACTCCTCTTTAAGTGTTTTATCACCCATTGGCACCATATCAAAGTAGGGATTACTAGCAAAACTTTTGTGAAGGTACGCTAGCGTTTCATTAGACTTTTGGATCTTCCCTTCAAGCTCTTCTATCTTGCATGGCTGAGCATGCTCTTTGATACCAAAAGAGGTAACATCATAATTCCATAGTCTCCCTCTTTTAATGCCCCCTTCTAAAAAAAGCTTACATTTTACATAAAGCTCTTCGTCAAAAAATTCTGCCACAACACAAGGACCATTTTTTTTCACAAAAACTTTCGCACTCCCTATATTTTCTCCATGGTTTTGAAACACAACGAGAGCTTGCGGCGTAAAACTCTCATAGAAATTGTGTACGATATCTGCATCACTACTAAAATCGAGTTTTCCATCAGTATAGATAATATCTATTCCCAACATTTTTGCTATATTTGCAAAAAAAGTAGGAGAAATAGGATTAAGACGTACCTCTTTACGCCCCAAAGCGTGCAAAATAGCCATATATAAAATCTGAATATTAGAAACATACAGTTGCATACCACAAACTCCATGAATTAAAAAGGGGGAAACTTTTATGTTAGAATAGCACAAAAAACTCTATAGGTGAAGAATGGGTAAGAATCTAATAATCGTTGAATCTCCGGCAAAAGCGAGAACTATTAAAAATTTTCTTGGTAAAGAGTATGAAGTAATCGCTTCGAAAGGACATATTAGGGATCTTCCAAAAAGTAGTTTCGGAATAAAGATTGAAGAGGATAAGTTTATTCCCCAATACCGTGTAGATAAAGATCATAGCGAGATTACAAAAAAGCTCAAAGAGCTTGCAAAAACAGCACAAACTGTCTACATAGCAACAGATGAAGATAGAGAGGGTGAAGCGATTGGATACCACATTGCACACGCTATTGGGAAAAATCCTGAAGAGCTTCCTCGCATAGTTTTTCACGAGATAACCAAAAATGCCATTAAAAAAGCGCTTGAAAATCCTCGCACAATCGATATGAACCGCGTCAATGCCCAACAAGCAAGACGCCTTCTTGATAGAATCGTGGGATATAAGCTCAGTCCCCTTCTTGCTTCTAAAATTCAGCGAGGTCTTAGTGCCGGGAGGGTGCAAAGTGCTGCACTCAAACTGGTAGTAGATCGCGAGCGAGAAATCAAAGCTTTTCAACCGCAAGAGTATTGGAGTATAGAGGCTGTTTTTAATAAAACTATACCAGCTACAATTTATGAATACCTTGGGAAAAAATTAGATAAGCTCGATATCAAAACAAAAGAGCAAGCCCAAGAAATCGTCCAAAAGGCTCAAAGCGAAGAGTTTGTAATAGCAAAGATTGAGAAGAAAAAGCGCATTACTAAATCTCCTGCACCTTTTATGACATCAACACTCCAACAAGCTGCTTCAAGCCAACTAGGATTTAGCCCTAAAAAGACGATGATGATCGCACAAAAACTCTATGAAGGAGTCCAAACTCCTCATGGAGTAACGGGAGTAATTACGTATATGCGTACCGATAGTCTCAATATCGCCAAAGAGGCGCAAGAGGCTGCACGCGAGCTTATCGCGCAAAAGTTTGGCCAAGAGTATCTTCCAAAAACCTCTAAAGTCTATGCAAGCAAAGCAAAAGGTGCCCAAGAGGCTCATGAAGCAATACGTCCTACAATGCTTGATTTTACTCCACAAGTTGCAAAGGAGTACCTCAGCGCTGATGAGCTCAAACTCTATACACTCATCTATAACCGTTTCTTAGCTTCACAAATGGAAGATGCAGTTTTTGAGACCCAAACCCTCTACTTTAAAAGCCCTAGCACGACATTTAAAGCCTCTGGCAGAAGACTGCTCTTTGATGGATTTTATAAAGTATTAGGTAATCAAGATAAAGATAAAATCCTTCCTGAACTCAAAGAAAAAGAAAAAGTAGAACTTACAAAAATTGAGGCGCAGCAACACTTCACTGAGCCACCAAGTCGCTACTCAGAAGCTAGCCTCATTAAAACATTAGAGCAGTTAGGTATAGGCAGACCATCAACCTACGCACCAACAATAGCCCTCTTGCAAGCAAGAGACTATGTGCAGCTGCAAAAAAAGCAGCTCATCCCCACAGATACTGCCTTTACCGTTATCGAGGTATTAGAAAAGCACTTTCCTGAAATTGTCGATAGCTCATTTACAGCCAAAATGGAAGAGGAACTTGATGAGATAGCCAATGCAAAAAAAGATTGGCAAAAGGTGCTCAAAGAGTTTTACGATCCCTTTATACAACTTATAGAAAAGGGCAAAAAAGAGATAAAAAGCCAAAAGATCGCAGAGCCTATTGGCAGAAGCTGTCCAGAGTGCGGCGCAGAGCTTGTTAAAAGAAAAGGCAGATATGGTGAGTTTATTGCTTGTAGCGCCTTTCCAAAGTGCAAATATACTGAGCAGATTGAAACACAAAAAACCCAAGAGCAAGTAAGTGATGAAAAGTGTGAAAAATGCGGCAGCCCTATGGTTGTTAAGCGAGGGCCAAGGGGAGAGTTTCTTGCTTGTAGCGCATATCCAGAGTGTAAAAACACAAAACCTCTTGCTAAAAGTGAGCCCAAAAAGCTCGATGTAAAGTGCCCTGAGTGCGGCGGAGATATCTTAGAGCGGTTTAGTAAAAGAGGAAAATTTTATGGATGCTCCAACTATCCAAAATGCACCTTTATTTCTAAATTTGAGCCTGTAGATAAAAAGTGTAGTGAGTGTGGCTATATGATGGCGCAAAGAACCTATAGAAATAAAGATATTTACGAATGCATTAAGTGTAAACACAAAGAGCCAAGAGAGTAGCCCATGCAAATAGGTGTCATATCTGATACACACAACCATCTTGCCAATACAGAAGAGATAGTCACAAAACTTTTACAGCACGATATAGCCTACCTCATCCATGCAGGAGACATTGGACAAAAGGTTTTAGACTATCTTGCTACCCTACCTATAAAAACCATTGCTGTATATGGAAACACAGATGCAGGACTGCACAATAGTTCCTCTCAAGTCATTTTGCAAAAACCTCCCTACTACTTTCGTATTGGTGATACAAACTTCAAATTAATGCATCAGCCCTACTATCTCTCGCCCGATAGCGATATTGTTATTTTTGGTCATCTCCACACTTTTAGCTGTGAAAAAAAAGAGGCTCTCTACCTCAATCCTGGAGAGGTATGTGCAAGGGAAAAACCTCGCATTGAAGGGGCTTTATTAGAGATACCCACAAAAGAGGTTTTCTATATATACAAAGATGTAGATACAAACAGATGGCAAGAAATGAGGAGCTGTATATGAAGGTCTATCTCTGCGCTATTAGCAATATCAGCAGCGGAGTATGCGCTGAAGATTGCAAGTTTTGCACCCAAAGTACCAAATATCACGCAGATATTCCACGTTATAAATATAAACCGATTGAGACAATTGTGCAAGAGGCAAAAAAAGCAAAAGCAGCTAAAGCAATTGGATTTTGTTTAGTAACAGCTGGGCGCGGGATTGATGAGAAGATCCTCGATTTTGTCACTAAAGCAGCATATGCAGTAAAAAAAGAGGTCCCAGATATTTCACTTATTGGCTGCAATGGTACTGCAACGCTAGAGCAGTTAAAAGAGCTCAAACGTGCTGGAATCGATAACTACAACCATAATCTTGAGAGCGCAAAAAGCTTCTATCCACAAATCTGCTCAACTCATTCATGGGAAGAGCGCTACCAAACTTGTCTCAATGTAAAAGAAGCAGGACTAAATCTGTGCACTGGAGGGATTTTTGGTCTTGGAGAGAGTAAAGCACAGCAAGATGAGCTCATAGAGCAAATCGCCTCACTTGAGCCCATGAGTGTACCGCTTAATTTTTTCCATCCCAATCCAGCTTTACCTCTCGAGCAAAAGACTGTAGAACCGAGCACTGCACTTTCTCTTATTCATCAAGCACGAAAAAAACTCCCCAAAGCAATGATTATGGTTGCAGGTGGTAGAGAGCTTGTTTTTGGCAAAAGATGGCCAGCAATCTTAGAAGCTGGGGCAAATGCCATTGTTATAGGAGACTATCTTACTACCAAAGGCGAAAGACCAGATAGAGATCTTCTAACACTTCAAAATCTTGGATATGAAATAGCAACAAGTTGCCATGAATGAAATAGCGATTATTACCACTATCTCTTTGATAATCTTTTCATCGCCATTTTTGGCAAAATTTACTAAACTTCCCACATCTGTCATAGAGATCGCCCTTGGTACCCTCTTTGGTACTTGGGGATTTTTGCACCATGTACCTCTCTTTGAGCTGGTAGCAGAATTTGGATTTTTATATCTTATGTTTTTAGCGGGTCTTGAAGTTGATCTCAAAAAGATCCTTGCCATTGATAAAAAGACACTCAAAAAAGGCTTTTTATATATTGGAGCTTTATATCTCCTCTCATTCTTATTGGTAAAAAATCTTAGATTTGAAAATATATTTATCGCTATTTTTCCTCTCATATCCGTAGGATTGATAGCGGCTCTGCGCAAAGAGTATGGTAAAAACTACACTTGGCTCAATCTCTCCATTGCAATTGGAAGTCTTGGAGAAGTAGTCTCCATTGCAATTCTCACAATAATTAGCACAGGTCTTGAGTTTGGTTTTGGTACAGAGTTTTACAAAAAGATCTTTATTTTATCACTTTTTCTTCTTTTGGTGCTTGGAGCTTTTAAGCTTTTACAGGTTCTTTTTTGGTGGTATCCAGAAATCAAAACCACCCTTATGCCAAAGATCGATAATGAAGAGCAAGATATTCGTCTCTCAATGGCACTCTTTTTTCTCTTTATCTCTCTTATGCTCTACTTGCATCTTGAGGTAGCCTTTGGTGCTTTCATTGCCGGTATTTTTATTGCAACATTTTTTGAGCACAAAAGAAGCCTGCCCCATAAGCTCTCCTCTTTTGGGTTTGGATTTTTAGTACCTATATTTTTCATCTATACAGGAAGCAGCTTTAAGATTGTATCGCTCCTTGTAAGTGATATATCTTATAGCGCCTTACTCATTGCTGCAATTATGATCTGTATACGCATTATCGCAGCATTTGTTTTTTATGATATTATGAAACTCAAAGAGCAAATTCTCTTTGCACTCTCTCACTCTATGCCACTGACACTCCTTGTAGCAATTGCCACAATCGCTTTGCATACGAAATTTATTGATGAGAGTGAATATATGGCTTTTATCCTTGCAAGTATCATTGAAGTACTTTTTACAATGATAACAATACGATTGATAATACGTTTTAGTGGCAATATATCCAGATAGTGTCAGCTTCTTTTTTTATGCGATTACGGCACTCTCCATCTAGACTAATTGCTATACGATAGAAGTTTTTATGAGCACCAATTGCAATATCTTTAAAAAGCGGGGTTTTTAGTTGCTGCTTTTTGCTTTGAAATCTTCTCTTTGCTGCAAAATCGATAACAATCTTTGGAGGAGAATCGAGTAAAAACTCTTTTTTTAATCTATCTTGCGTGTGGATCCCTATTTTATCTTTATAAAAACCAATAGTAGCAAATCCGAGCTGTAACGTAGTAAAAGGAGTCTCTAAAGATGGTCTATTTTGTTGTGAAGATTGACTTACAGCTGCATGCGCAGAGGTCTGCAAGGTATGTGAAGAAATTGAAGAGGTGTTATTATCTTTTGTAACAGATGATGCATTTGCGCTGATACTGTGCGCTGAAGTAGACAAATTCTCCTCATCTGCTTGTGAGGAGATACTCTGCTTTATGTGGGCAGAGCTATGCTGTAAATTTGGCACCTCTCCTGGAAAATAGAAAGGATTAATACGTGCCAATAAAAAAGTTATAGTAGCAATGTGAAAAAAAATTATTCTCATTCTTTGGGCTCCAGCTCTTTTAATTCAAAATACTCTTTTTGCAATCTTGCATTCTCTTTTTTGAGAAAATTAATACTTCTTTTGAGGTTTTTTTCTACTACATTGAGCTGATAGAGAACTTCTACCGAATTGGTACCAAAAAGTAACGCCCCAATATAGATAGCCATAAGTATAACAACTAAAGCCATCATACTATAGCGGAAAGCTTCAGCTAGCCAACTCCTTTTTTTTAAGGAGTCAGCAAGCTCTTGTGGCCTCTTATCCATTAACGTCTAAAAAGCTCTTTACCTATATATTCAGGATACAAAAGATCTCGCTCAATTTCTAACAGACGGTTATATTTTGCTGTTCTCTCACCTCGCGCAGGTGCTCCTGTTTTGATTTGTGCAGTATTGAGTGCTACTGCAAAATCAGCTATAAAAGCATCTTCGCTCTCTCCACTTCTATGGCTCATAACACAATTATATCCATTTCTTTGTGCTAAACGCACAGTTTCCATAGTCTCACTCACACTTCCTATCTGATTTGGCTTGATAAGGATTGCGTTTGCTACTCCTCTTTCTATACCTTCTGCTAAAATCTCTTTATTTGTTACAAATAGGTCATCACCCACTAGTTGAATCTTATCTCCAAGTTTATCAGTAAGAATCTTCCATCCCTCCCAATCATCTTCAGCCATACCATCTTCAAGAGAGACAATAGGATACTTTGCAACCAAGTTGGCATAAAAATCAGCTAGCTCTTCAGCGCTTAATACTTTTTCATCACCTTTGAGCTCATATTTTCCATCTTTATAAAACTCACTACTTGCTGCATCAAGTGCAATACTTACCTCATCACCTGGTTTATACCCAGCTTTTTCAATAGCTTTTAAAATATATTCAATAGGCTCTTCATTGTTTTTAAAGTTTGGTGCAAACCCACCCTCATCTCCAAGAGCTGTTGGATGGCCATCCTCAGCAAGCAGTTTTTTGAGCGTGTGATAGATTTCACTACTAGCACGAAGAGCCTCTTTGAAACTATCAAATCCTGTCGGCATAATCATATACTCTTGCAAGTCCACATCATTATCAGCATGCGCACCACCATTGATGATATTGAGCATCGGTGTTGGTACAATTACTCCATTAGAACCTCCAAGGTAGCGATAGAGTGGTAGATGCAAACTCTTTGCAGCAGCCCTTGCCACAGCCATAGAGACTCCAAGTACCGCATTTGCACCCAGCTTTGAGTAGTTCTGAGTCCCGTCAAGCTCTTTCATAATTGCATCAATCTCTGCTTGATTATATGGACTTAAACCCACAAGCTCATCTGCAATAGCAACTTCTACATTTTCGCATGCTTTCAAAACGCCTTTGCCACCAAATCTCTCATCACCATCTCTTAGTTCCAAAGCTTCTCGCTTACCAGTACTTGCACCACTTGGAACTATTGCACTAGCAACTGTACCATCACTTAAAATTACAGTCGCTTTTACAGTAGGATTACCACGGCTATCCAAAACTTCTTGGGCTACAATATTGTCAATATATACCATCTCTTCTCCTTCTTAATCTTCTACCATTTCATTTTCTGGAACTATCATTACACTATCATTCATACCAAGAGCTTGACGGATCTCATCTTCAATTTGGGCAGCAACGTCAGGATGCTCTTTGAGATACGCTTTTGCATTCTCTCTCCCCTGCCCCAACTTAATATCTTTATAACTAAACCAACTACCACTCTTATCGATAACATCTAGCTTCACACCATAATCGATAAGCTCACCCTCTTTACTAATTCCTTCACCAAACATAATATCAAATTCTGCTTGACGAAATGGAGGAGCCACTTTATTTTTCACTACTTTTGCACGTACCCGGTTTCCAATATTGCTATCACCTTGCTTGAGTGTAGCAATGCGCCGTACATCTATACGTACAGATGCATAGAATTTAAGCGCATTTCCTCCTGTTGTTGTCTCTGGTGTGCCATATCCCATAGCCCCAATCTTCATACGGATCTGGTTGATAAAAATAACTGTAGTATTCATCTTATGCAACACACCTGTGAGTTTGCGCAGAGCTTGACTCATAAGTCTTGCTTGCAATCCAACGTGCGCATCACCCATTTCACCTTCGATCTCTGCTTTTGGAGTAAGAGCAGCGACTGAGTCTATTACTATAACATCAACTGCCCCACTCCTTGCGATGGTCTCTACAATATCAAGAGCCTGCTCACCAAAATCTGGCTGGGAGACGAGGAGATTTTCTACATCTACACCCAAATTTTTTGCATAAAATACATCGAGTGCATGCTCAGCATCAATAAATGCAGCAATACCTCCTTGCTTTTGCGCTTCAGCAATTATTTGGAGAGCTAGTGTGGTTTTTCCTGAACTCTCTGGTCCATATATCTCAATAATTCGCCCTTTTGGCACACCACCGATGCCAAGAGCCATATCCAAACCAAGAGAACCTGTTGAGATAGAAGCAATTGGTTCAATCTCTTTTTCGCCAAGTTTGACCAAAGCCCCTTTCCCAAAAGCTTTGTCAATCTGCTTTATGGCAAGTTCAAGTGCTTTTTCTTTATTTGGATCCATAAATACCCTCTCATAAATTTTTTAATATTTTAGCTTTTTTTAAGTGAAATATCCATAAAACATTAAATGAATACAGTTTATACCTTGAACTCTGCTATAAAATCTTATCCTTTTTCAAATTTCCAGCACTTTTGATTTTCCATCCCATTTTTGCAATTTTTTGATATTAAAAAAAATTATGTTATTATTAGAAATATGCAGGATAAAGGTGCCATTTCCATAAAGGAGTCATAATGAATGTAATACATCCTCCATTCGTCCATTTTGTCGTAGCTCTTCCATTAGCTGCACTCTTTTCACAACTTACATATCTTGGCACAAAAGATATAACATACGCAAAAGCATCTACAAGAATCTTGGCACTCTCACTTCTTATCTCATTCTTTGCTGTTTATGGGGGATTACATGATGCTAATACTATATTAAATAATAACTATATTTTAGAATATGGTAAAGCTGTGATTGCCAAACATAAAATTTTCGGATTTTTAACACTATTCATTTTATTTATCACTACATTAATAAAATGGATTGCAACGATGAAAAAATCGTTTACATTAGAAAAGCTATCACTCCTTTTCATCATCTTTACTATTTTAACAGTCTTATATGAAGGCAATATGGGTGGCTCAATTGTTTATAAATACTCAGGGGGTATTGACAATCACATCATACAAGAGAGATGCGAAAAACTAAAGTAATATATTCCATCCAAAAAAATAGTTTTTCGCCAATTTGTACTCTATTTCACCCTACTTGCTAATTTATGCCCTAAAGTATTAAACGGTTTTTCAACCAAATGATACATTATCCAACCTACAACTATTGTAAGAGACAGATTCACTACAACATACAGGCCTAAATGGAGATTCTTGAAATCTTGAAAATGGTGAATAATAAGTAAATACATACCATGTAAAACAATTGCATGGAAAAGATACATACTGTAGCTAATCTTTCCTACCTTTCTTATAAATCGAATGAAATGATGAATTATTACTGGAAATTTCACTTGAATATTTTGATGATAAAAAAAGAAAATAATTAAAAAGAAAACTTCTGCACCAATAAACGAAAGCATGAGTGGAATAAATTGCATTTTATGCGTCATATAATATTTTGTCACTGCAGCAATTTGGATAGTGAACAAAATGATTGTTGCAATATAAAAAACTCGCTGATACTCATTGCTATTATCATGAAAACGTCGCACTATAATCGCCCAAAACATTATTGCAAGAAAATGTGGCAACTCCTCTAATCCAACATGAGAGCTACGAAAATGTAATAGTCGTGAAAGAGTAAAAATAGCTACACATAGTAAAAAAATGGAAAGTAAAACTTTTTTATTATTTAAATATCCTAGAAAATACAAAACTGCTAATAAAAGATAAAATATCCACTGCACCTCCAAAGTCCAATAGAGCCATTGAATCAAAGGAGCATTAAAAAACTGTGGCACCATAGTTAAATTGATAAGTAAATCTTTTACTGAAAAGTGACAACCCCAGATTTTCATAACTGGATATGCTATCAAGACAGAGAGAAAAAAAGCGGGATAGAGCCTGAAAAATCGTTTAATTATGTACTTTTTTACAGCAATATGCCTTTCGTCTCTTAAAGTACCAACAAGCAAAAAACCACTTATGATAAAAAAGAGAATAACACCAAATCTACCAAAATCAAATACTTTAAATAACTGATAAAACTCTAACCCATCAGATGCAATTCTTTTATAATTTTCTGCTATATGCAGCCATGAAACAAATATAACAGCACATCCTCTAAAAAAATCAATGAAATAAAATCTCTCCATATATTCTTGTACTTTCTTTCAATTTAGGATCTGCAATTATAACAACTATAAGATATAATTTCTTTCATAATATCGCGTATAAAGGCTTATAATGTCAACCTATTCAGTCGCCCACTCTCCCGATGCAGATGATATTTTTATGTTTTACGCTATCAAATTTGGCTGGGTGAATGCAAAAGATCTTCACTTTACTAATATTGCTCTCGATATCGAAACTCTCAATGAAAAAGCCTTGGAAAATTTTTATGATATTACAGCTATTAGCTTTGCACTCTATCCAAAAATCCGCAATGAGTATGCACTTTTGCGCACTGCAGTAAGTTTTGGTGAAGGGTATGGTCCAAAACTCATTAAAAAAAGAGGGAAAAAGCTCAAACCAAACTTTAAAGTTGCCCTGAGTGGGCGCTACACAACAAACGCCCTCCTCTTTCGCATCACCTATCCGCAAGCAAGACCTGTCTATATGAATTTTTTAGAGATCGAAAAGGCAGTACTTGAAGGGACAGTAGATGCAGGAGTACTTATCCACGAATCGATTCTTGATTTCGATGAAAGTTTAGAAGTAGAACGAGAATTGTGGGATATCTGGGTGGATCTTGCTGGGAAAAATCTTCCTTTGCCTCTTGGCGGAATGGCACTGCGTAGATCAATTCCACTTAATAAAGCGATCGAAGCAGAAGAGATGCTCACAAAAGCAGTTGCAGTGGCGCATAAGCATAAAGCACTCCTTTCTAAAATGCTTTTAGAGCGCAATCTTGTACGCATAGATGATGAGCAGTTGCAAAGATATCTTGATCTCTATGCAAATGAACACTCCATTACTATGAATGAATTACAATACGAAGCTCTCGACAGACTCTTTGCAATTGGCTTTGAATATGGTTTTTATGACTGTCCGATAAGAGCAAAAGACTTTCTCATTCCCCATGAATATAAGAGTTTACGGGAGATGTAGTGAAGAGAGTAATAGATTTTAGCCGCTACAGCTCTATCAAAATAGGTCCAAAAATCGAAGTAGAAGTAATAGAGAAAATTGAAGCTACAAATGAAGCATTTTTTCTCATCGGTGGAGCCAACAATTTGCTAGTAAGTCCTTCACCACCTCCCCTAGCAATTTTGGGCAAAAACTTTGATTTTATCCGCATAGAAGGGGATGAACTTATCATCGGTGCAAAAACTGCAACAGGCAAGGTAGTCGCATTTTGTAAAAAACATGATATTGCAGGATTTGAGTTTTTGAACAAACTCCCTGGAACCATCGGTGGGGCAGTGAAAATGAATGCAGGTGTCAAAGAGTATGAGATCAAAGATCGCCTCCTTTGGATTCGCACTCATCAAGGCAAAATTCCAGCTCACAAAGTTGGCTTAGAGTATCGCAAAAGCGCTATCAAAAATATTATCTATGAAGCTGGCTTTAAAATTGTGCCTGGATTCAGCGAAGAGCTACGCCAAAAACTCCTGCAACTGCGCTCTAATCAGCCAAAAGAACCAAGTGCTGGGAGTGTATTTAAAAATCCGCCAGGTGAATATGCAGGAAGACTCATAGAGGCTGTGGGTCTCAAAGGCAAAAGAGTTGGCAATATGGCTTTTAGCCATATCCATGCAAACTTTTTGGTTAATCTTGGTGGAGGCACTTTTGAAGAAGCAATGACACTTATCAATGAAGCAAAAGCACAAGTTTTAGCCAAATATGGAATCCCTTTAGAAGAGGAGATTATTGTTGTATAAGGATCTCTTCAAGAGGTTTTGGCTTATCAATAAAGAAACCTTGCAGATAGTTAATAGGAGTCTGTAATAGCTTTTGATAGACCTCTTCGCTCCCTACACCCTCTGCAGTAGTGTCAATATGTAACAAAGAGGCAAACTCTGCAATTGATTTGAGAATCAAAAAAGACTCTTCACTCTTCCCAATATGGCGAACAATACTCATATCTATTTTGAGTAAATCAAGATCAAAATCTTTAATAATCGCGAAATTGGAATAGCCTTTTCCAAAATCATCTAAAGCCACACCTATACCAAGGGACCGCATAGTACTAATAAAAGCTTTAACTTCACTGCTATATTGATATATATCTTCTGTTTCTAAAATTTCAAATTGTAGCATATGCGAGGCTATTTGATATTTTTGCAAAAGTTTTTGAATACTTGTTATAAAATCTTTTTCCAAAATATCAAAAATATCTATGTTTATGGAGACTCTCTGTTGCAGTTTTTTAGCAGCTGCAATCGCTTTTTCTATCATTACAGTACTAAGTTTTTTATAAAGTCCCTTTTTCTTTGCAATATCCAAAAATTTTACAGGCGGGTACACTTTTTCATCTATGATAATGCGCATAAGAACTTCATAATAGTAAACTGTATCACTTTTTTTATCAATAACTTTTTGAAAATATGGTTTAATACCATCCTCATCCAATGCTCGTGTTAAAAGATATGTATACTCTACCTCTTCTTGTAGCATTGGTTTTATATCGTCTTTATAGTAACAAAGAGCTTTTTGACACTGCTTAAAAGCAATATTGGCTAATTCCAACATCTCATCGTGATATTCTCGAGAAACAAATACCCCAAATTTAAGCTGTGGTTCAATATACTCTTTTGTTTCATCGTTATATATTAAAAATACTTGAGCTTCTATACTCCACAATATATCTATAAAATTTTGCAGTTCTTTTTCTTCACAAATTATTGCAAATCTATCTCCATAGATCCTATATATATGCTCATGCCCAAAACCTTGACGGAATCTCTGTGCAAGCTCTTGTAAAACTCTATCACCAATAGCATCATTATATAGCTGATTAATAACTTTGAAATTTTTAATGTTGATGAAAATAAATGATCTCTTTTTGTGCATCGGAAGTTCTGTAAGAAACTTACTCCGTGTATAAAGGCCTGTAAGTCTATCAACCTCATAAGATACTCTTGCTTCATAAAGAGCATTTATCCACAAAAGACGTGAATTCATAAGCTTTTTAATAAATGGATCAATACTTCCTCTCTTTTTCAATAATATAATAGTATAAAATCCTTTATTCGTAGCAAAAAGTGCTCCTTCTCCTATAGGCAAAGAGACAATAGCTGCTTTTTTTAGCTTTTTAAGAGTCGTTTCAATAGTAAATGTATCAATCCCATTATTAAATAGCACCTTACCGTTTTCAATTAAAACAAATTGAATATCCTCTTTATGCAAAAATGAGAAAAAAGAGGCAATATCACCCTTTTTTTCAAAAAAAAGTTCATTAGAATGAAGAATATTATCTACCTCTTTATGGATAATTTTTAATTTTTTTAATTCATCCTCGTTTTGTTGATACAAACGAATAAATTGAGCAAGAAGTGTTTTGATAATATGCAGTTTTTTTGGCATGAGGTATTTATTATAGATAAATACATATTCACTATCTATTGCAAAAAACTTTCTCTCTTTTGGATAGGCAAACTCTTTTTTGGAAACTATCTCTACCTCATCTTCTAACGTTTCACTAAGCATTTGTGAGAGTAAAGCTATCATCTATGGCCTTACCACAATTCTTGTAAAACTCTCTTTTTCGACTTCCGCCTTATAATAGCCATCCTCAATAATATATTCTAAGTCAATTGATGTGATGAAAGAGGAGAAATCTACAGATAACTTCTTTAAAACTTCTGGCAGTAACATTAAATCTCTCTTAGTGTACATAAGAGAAGCAAGTAAAGGATGCTCCCCCACTAGTAGTGTAGAAGGAATATAAGAGACTGGATGAAAATATGTTCCAATATTAAGAAGTGGTGCACTCTTTTTAAGATAAGAAGCTCCCTCCACGATTGCCGGTTTGTCAACAAGTGTATCCATTCCTGCTGCATCTATAACTAAATCATACTCTTTTGCCAGTTCTTCTTTTGTTACCGTCAGAAAACCGCCTTTTTGTGCCCTTTTTAACCTTGCTTCTAATATATCATTTATGAAAACATTAGCACCAAAATAGTCTCGAAAAACAGCTGCAACACTTATGCCAACTGCTCCGGCCCCTAAAATGAGGACCTTTTTATTGTGTAAATTTAAAAAACTCTCAATTTTTTTTGCAGCATGGAGCCCTACCAAAATTGGCTCAATAAATGTAAGAAGCTCCTTTTGGGATATCGGAATGATATTTTCTACAGAGACAACACTATATTCGCAAAACCCTCCATCTGCCCCTAATAGGCCAAGGTATCCCACTTTTTCACAAAGGTTCTCTTTCCCCATTTTACAATATTCACATTCGCCACATGTTAGCAGTGGTGCAACGGCTACTTGCTTACCTATGAGGCTTTGATCTACACCTTCTCCAACCTCTTCAATAATCCCACCATACTCTTGACAAGGAATAAGTGGCGTAGCTTTATGTGTAAGGGGATGAGGAGTCTTATTGATAATAAAGGGACCTTCTACAAACTCATTGATCTGTGTTTGACTTATTCCTGCATCAGTTACTTTAATAAGAACTTCACCCTGTTGTGGAACTGGTTTTGGAATATCTTCAAGTCTAATATCTCGCCTATCGTAAAATCTTAATGCAAGCATTATTATTCTTTATATTATTAAAATTTTCAAGTAATATATAAATTTTACAAATATTAACTTAAAAACTATTGAAAAATTTGTAGGGAAGCAAAAAAAAGAGTGTAGGGGCAAAAGCCCCGAGGAGAGTTTTACGCAGCTGCTGCTTTTTTCGCAGCTTCAAGAGCCTCTTGATAGTTTGGCTCTTCTGTGATTTCAGGAACGAGTTGCTTATAAACAACGTTTCCGTTTTTATCGATGATAAAAATCGCTCTTGCAAGGATGCCTTTAAGAGGACCTTCAGCGATTACAACACCATATTTTTCACCAAAATCTCTGTTTCTATAGTCACTTGCAACTGTAAGGTTTTCTACACCTTCAGTAGAGCAAAATCTCTTACTTGCAAATGGAAGATCCATAGATACAACAGTAACATCTACACCTTCAATGTTTGAAGCTTCTTCGTTGAACTTTCTTGTTTCAGTTGCACACACTGGTGTATCAAGTGAAGGAACAACAACGATCATTTGTACTTTATCTTGCGCACCACCTACTTTTTTCTCTGCCAAATCAGTAGTTACTACAGTTGCCTCAGGAGCTTTATCTCCCACGTTTACTTCATTACCTTCCAAATTTACTGGATTTCCTTTTAGTGTAACAGTTGCCATTGCAACCTCCTTTTTTCATTTTTTATTTTGGAGCAGATGCTCATAAAGAAATTATAACTTAAATAAGACAATTTTTCTCTTATTTTTTAATGAGAGTAAAAGTGGCAGTAAAAATGTTACATTTCTACACAAAACAGCTGCGAGGCAAAACTTTGAGATTCTCCATCGCAATAAAATCACCCCTCTTATATGCTTCTATTGCTGCTCGCCCTATCATTGCTGCATTATCGCTGCAAAACTCTAGCTTTGCAAACTCTATAGGGATACCCCGCTTTGCGCACTCTTTCTCAAATACTTCTCGCAAAGCCAGATTCGCACTCGCCCCACCAACTATTGCAAAGTCACTAGGTGTATAGATTTCACACGCTTTTTTGGTTTTTTGCAAAAGATGCGTAATAGCAGCTTTTTGAAAAGAGGCTGCAATATCTGCCATATCTTGCTGACTGAGGTTCTCCAACTCCTCCAAAACTAAACGCACCGCATTTTTAAGCCCTGAATAGCTAAAGGCAAGTTTTGAGCTGTTTTTGAGTGGAATTGGAAAAGAAAAACGATGAGGATTTCCCTGACGTGCCAGTTTTTCAATAATAGGACCTCCAGGATAGCCTAGCCCCATCATCTTTGCAACCTTATCAAAGCTCTCGCCAAAACTATCATCAAGCGTGGTAGCTAAGACTTTGAGATCGTTGTAGCCCTTTACATCCAAAATCATTGTATGCCCACCACTTACTAATAGCACCATTTTAGGTAGCCTCGCTTCTTGCTCAATAAAGAGGGAGTAGATATGTCCTACAAGATGATTAACACCAATGAGGGGAACACCTAGAGCTAGATGCAAAGCCTTTGCCATCATAACGCCCTCCATGAGCGTCACAGAGAGCCCTGGCTCATTTGTCACTGCTACTGCTTTGATATGAGGCAAAAACTCCTTTGCCTCTTCTAAAATCTTTGGTAAAGCCTCAGCATGAAGCCTGCTCGCAAGCTCCGGTACAACTCCACCATACTCACTGTGTGCTAGCTCTTGGGAGATCTTTTTGTGAAAAAGAAGTTTATAATCACTAATGCGTGTCACTGCAATAGAGCTATCATCACAACTACTCTCAATGCTTAAAATCATAACGGCTCCGATAGTAAACTTGGATCTCTCTTTGCCCATGCAAGCACCCAAGGCCACTGGCCATAGCCACTCTTATCATTGATGTGCCCTGCATTTTCTAGTATCAGCATCTCACAATCAAAATGGCGCTGTAAATCATGGGCCTCTTCAAGCTTCAAGTATGGATCATTCGTTGAAACAACTATCTGTACCTCTTTGGCAAAGAGTGTTTGAGGAAAAGTATGAGGGAAAAACTGCTTAAGTAGCTCAAGAGGAGTATTTTGACTTGGAGGTGCTACAAACAAAAGTCTCTCTACTTCATCAATCTCCCCCTCTTCACACAGAGCCATCCAAACAGTACATGCAAGAGAGTGACAAATGACAGTAGTTGGCCGAAATGTTTTAAGATGCTTTTTGAACTGATTCATCCATTTTTTTTTGTTTGGATGATGCGGATGATGAATGAGAGGAAAACTCACCGTTCCATACTCTTTAGCTAGCTCTCCTGCTAACCAACTTTGCCAATGGGGATAGTCACTTCCTCCCCAACCATGCAAAAGCAAAAACCTATCCATCCCTTTTCTCCTCCACTTCAGCCTCTATTGGCTCCTCATCTTTATGCTCTATCTCTTTTGGCAGCTCTTTTGTCTCACCTTTTAGCACTCCAAGGAGTCTTTGCTCCTGCTCAGGAGTAAGTTTACCTTCAGCAATAGTGTCTATTATCTTGTTTGCTATAGCAACCTTTGCTTCGTTCTCTTTGAGGCGAAAATATTTTTCTAAATTGTCATGATAAGCAATGAGTTTGTCTTTCCGCTTTTTGTAAAAATAGAGAATTATCAATACAACTACGATAATGAATACTAGTGCAGCCAAAGAGAGATAGAGAAACTGCTTTTTGAGCTCAATCTCTTTTTGCGCAACTATCTTTTGATTTTCAAGCTCTAAAAGCTCTTTTTGCTTTTTAAGTTCTAGCTCTTTGAGCTTATAAGCTTGCTCAATTTTTTGCAGCTCCAGTGCCTGCTTGGCTTTTATCTGTGCAAGAGCAATCTCTTTTTGCGCCTCATTTTTGCTGCGCTCTAAGGCTAATTTCTCGATTTGCTGTTGCATCTTCGTTAGAGCAAGCTCTTTTTGCTTATCTGCCTCTTCTCTAGCCTTTTGCAATCTTGCTTCAATTCTTGCTTTTCTCTCTAATAGCTCATCCTTTTTTTATCGAGCTTTTGCGTATTTTCCATACAACCACTAAAAAGTATGATAATAACAAGCAGATTAAAGAGTTTGAACATAGCTTCGTACCTCTTCATCAATAGCAAAAATCTCTTCAATATCGCTTACCACTCTTCCCTCAAACCTCTCAAAAGCTTGTAAAATAGCTTTTGCAATATCACCAAAAGTAAAATTTCCTTTTAAAAATCTCTCAATTGCTGCTTCATTTGCTGCATTCACCACCACTCCACAATCTGGATGTTGCAAAAGAGCATCTTTTATCTGCCATACAGGATAGCGCGCAACATCAATAGCCCTAAAAGCTATATTCATTGCTAAAGGATCTACATTGCTCAAAATCGGCTCATCCATAATCCCAAGAGCATAAGCGATAGGTAGTTTCATATCTGTTTTACTTGCATGCATGGTCGTACTTCCATCCATAAACTCTACAATCCCATGCACCAAAGAGCTTGGCTCAATTACTGCATCTATATGTTTTGTCTCAAAAAGCCAGTAAGCTTCCAAAACTTCAAAGAGTTTATTCACCATCGTAGCACTATCTATAGTGATCTTCGTCCCCATAGACCAGTTGGGATGGTTGAGAACTTCTTGCAAAGAGGCATAAGCAATTTTTTCGATTTTCCAATCCCTCAAGGCTCCTCCGCTTGCAGTGAGAATGAGTCTCTTTGGTTGGCGACCATTTTGCAAAAGATACCAAAGACCAAAGTGCTCACTATCGATGGGGCGCAGCTTTGATACATCAATAAACTTTCCTGCAACTACAAGACTCTCTTTATTCGCGAGTGCAACTGTTTTGCCAAGCTCAATCGCTTTGAGTGTTGGGCGTAATCCCAAAAATCCAACAAGCGCATTAACAACAAGCTCACTCTCACACATCCTCAGCGCTTGTAAGATCCCCTCCTGCCCATGAAGCACCACAGGCACATCAAAATTAGCTCTCTTTGCACTTACCACAATACGCGGACAAAACTCTTCAACTTGCTTTGCAAGCAGATCGATATTGTTCCCCGCAACCAACACCTCAACTTCAATCCCATAGCGCCTACAAATTTCGAGGGTACTGGTGCCAATTGATCCGGTAGAGCCTAAAAGAGCTATTTTCATAAAAGCCCTCTTAAAAGTATTACCATCGCAACAGCTGCAAAGAGATATCCATCCACTCTATCAAGCATTCCTCCATGCCCTGGTAAGATATTGCCGCTATCTTTTACTCCTGCTAAGCGTTTGAGATAGCTCTCAAAGAGATCCCCAAAGACTGCTGCAACTGCTGTAAGTAGTGAAATGACAATTCCATAGGGAAGATCCACTAAAATGAGCGCATAGTAACTTCCAGCAATTGTTGCTAGCACCACACCACCAATAACTCCTTCCCACGTCTTTTTGGGTGAAGTCTTGCAAAAAGGGTGCTTGCCAATTGCACGTCCGGTAAAATAAGCACCAATATCAGTAAGGGCTACTACAATCACTAGCCATATGAGAGCATCCATCCCAAAATCGTGATAGAGTGCGAGCAAAAAGAGAAATGGGGCAGTGGGATAGAGAAATGGCAAAAACTTTTGCCAATCACGCTCCTGCGTATAAGCTTCATAAGCGGCAAAAATGAGGGCAATGAGGAAAAAGAGATCATCAGGATTTGGGTAGATGGCTGCTATAATCCACACTAACAGTGCCCAAAAGTAGAGGCTATTTCTCTCGCTCATACCAAAGAGCTTCAATGCTTCATAAAAAGCAAAGAGATAGATAACACCAAAGAAGAGCCAAGTTAGTCCAAAACTATCAATCCACGCTACGAACGCTACAATACCAATAAGCAGTGCCCCGGTTATGAGGCGTTTTGCAAGCTCACTCATCAAAACTCCTTTATCATATTCTAACACTTAAAGTCTTATACTTTACATACTCTACATGCGCCCCCTCTTTTGGTTTGACGTTGCGACGCTGGGTATAGTCGACTTTATACGTTCCTGGATGCTCTACACTAAAGCTAGCACACAGCTTCGCTGCCTGCTCGAGCACATCTTGCGGAACATTTTGCTTGCTTGTGGCAATAATTACATGGGCTGAAGGAAGATCTTTGAGATGGAGCCATATATCGCTCGCTTTTGCTTTTTTTAATAGCTCCACATTTCCTCTTTTGTTTTTACCGATATACACATCATAACCAGCAATGTTGTAGCGCTCATAATTTTTATCTTTTTTTGATTCTTTTTTTGCACTTTTGCTAAAGAGCAGCTCAATATCTTCTACTCTTTTGGCATTGCGTACAAGATTTGCCTTTTTATCCAAAAATGCTATCTTTTCTTGTAAGTTCTCACGCTGTATATGGATATTGGCAGCTTTTTGGCGCAGTTTTTTAGCACGCTTAAAAAAAATATCACTCATCATTGCTGGCGTTTTTGCCTCAGCGGGAAGAGTAAACTTTATAGGATTTCCTTTAAAATCCTCTCCCTCAAACTCCTCTTGATAGGGCTTTATCTGATGCAAGTTTGCCAAAACAAGCTGCCCCTTTTTCTCTTCTTTGTCTGCTTGATTTATGAGATCTTCTTCCTTTTCTAAAGAGGCAAGAAGCTTTTGTAATTTTGCTTTTTGCTTATTGATTTGCAAAAGTTTTGCGCTTTTTAAGACATTGAGCCTCTTTTCGAGCTCTTGCTTGTAAATACTGTGCAGATACTCTTCAATATCAGCAATCTCTAGCTCACTCTTATCAAGTTTTTTGGGAGGTGTGAGAGGATAGAGAGGCTTTCCTGGACGAATGTCTCTATGAAAATCATGATGGAGGGCTTCTAAAACATTTCCCTTCTCATCCAAAATAATCGCATTTGCGTGGCGTCCGGTAAATTCAAGCTGCAAAATGGCTGATTCTTCCTTGTAAGAACCTCTTTTTTTACAGTAAATGCGTATGATTTTATCATTACTGTCTAGCTCAATTTTTTCAATGAAGCTCTTTTTGCACTTTTTAGCTAATACCTTATCAAAAGGAGCGTTGTAAAATTTTGTTTTGATAAAATCATCCCGCATATAGATGAGATTTTTGCTGCGATTAAGATCAAAAAAGATCTCTTTTTTGTCAAAAACGGCTCGCAAAATATTGTCATCTACTCTTGCAATATCGTTTAAATGGCGAAATTGCTGCAAATACTCGACAATAGCTCGTAACTCTTTGTATTTCATGAGTTCCTCATTCTTTTTTGATAAAATAGCAAAAACTCTTTTAAAGGCGCATAATGGGTCAAACTATAACAGAAAAAATCTTTAGTGAACATGTGGGGCGTGAAGTAAAAGCTGGGGAAATTGTCGAGTGTGAACTTGATATGATTATCGGTAACGATATTACTACGCCTATCTCTATCAAAGCCTTTCGTGAAAGTGGTGCTAAAAAATTAGCAAAACCAGATAATTTTGCAATTGTGCTTGATCACTTTATCCCTGCGAAAGATATCGCCAGTGCAAACCAGGCAAAAATCAGCCGAGAATTTGCCTATGAGCACAATCTAAAATACTTCTTTGACGAAAAGGATATGGGAATTGAGCATGCCCTGCTTCCTGAAAAGGGGCTTGTGGTTCCGGGAGACGTGATCATTGGAGCAGATTCACACACCTGTACCCATGGTGCACTTGGAGCATTTGCTACAGGGATGGGAAGCACAGATCTTGCCTATGGAATGATTACAGGCAAAAACTGGTTTAAGGTACCACCTTCAATTAAAGTAGTTTATACCGGAAAACTTGGCGAGTATGTGTATGGAAAAGACCTCATTTTAGAGCTTATTCGTAGAATCGGCGTAGATGGAGCGCTTTATAAAGCACTTGAATTTACAGGTGATACGATAGAAAACCTCGATATGGATGGACGATTCAGTCTTTGCAACATGGCGATTGAAGCGGGAGCAAAAAATGGAATTATTGCTGTGGATGAGGTGACTAAAGCCTTCTTGGCTGACAAAGATCTCGCACGCGAGCCAAAGATCCACTATAGCGATGAAGATGCAGAGTATGAGCAGGTAATTGAAATCGATGTGAACAATCTTGAGCCAGTGATCGCCTTTCCACACCTTCCAAGCAATGGCCGCCCAATCAGTGAAGCGGCAAAGATGGATCTCAAAGTGGATCAAGTATTCATCGGAAGCTGTACCAATGGTAGGTTAAGTGATATTGCAATAGCAGCTGAAATTTTAAAGGGACGCAAAGTAGCACGTCATACACGAATGATCGTCACCCCTGCAACGCAAAAGATTTTAAAAGAAGCAGAAAAACGAGGCTATATCGATATTCTCATCGATGCCGGAGCGGTAGTCAGCAATCCAACATGTGGAGCATGCCTTGGAGGCTACATGGGAATTTTAGCTGATAATGAAAGGTGTGTAAGCACTACAAATAGAAACTTCATTGGTCGAATGGGAGCAAGAACGAGTGAAATTTATCTAGCAAACTCTGCCGTTGCAGCTGCAAGTGCCGTGGCTGGCAAGATTGCAGATCCAAGAGAGATTTGATGAAAATTGACTTTTAAAGGAAGAGCACAATCGATACAAAGAGCTTTATAAAGCTTTAACTTATCTCATATTAGCCCTTTTACCAGGGCTTTCAACCATCGTGTATCAAATTCTAACTCATAAAGTTTTACCTTCATTAATAATTTTAGTGGGTATTGGTTTGATAATTGATTTCTTGCTGCTTAGCTTTGGTAAAATTATATGGATTAAAATGCAAGAGATTGAGAAGGATATGGAAGATGTTTGATATAAATTTTATTATAGGGATGGGAGGCGCTATAGCTATTGCAGCATTTATAGTCTACTTCTTTTACCAGTTTCTACCAAAAACCAAGCATTGATTCTCTTCGATCTAAAAACTTTAGGTAAACTGACTACTGGCTCGCTTATAAAGCGAGAGAACCGCTTCTTAGCTACCGCTTTAGTTCATAACCAAATCAAAAAAGTTCATATAGCAGATACAGGAAGACTAGAAGAGATCCTCACGCCAAATAGAGAACTCCTTCTTCTCAAAAATCGCCCAGGTCTCAAAACAGACTACACCTTGATAGCTGCCAAAATGGAGGAGGGATGGGTACTTATCAACACAAAACTCCACCGCCCTATTGCCCAAAAAGCAATTGAACAAGGGGTGTTGGGATTTATTCCAAAAACGCTTCAAGCAGAAGTTACATTCCAAAAGAGTAGGCTCGATTTCAAAGCAGACAACGCTTACATTGAGCTCAAAGGGTGTAGTCTCGTGCAAGAAAATATCTGCCTTTTCCCCAATGCTCCCACATCAAGAGGCGTTAAGCATATTCAAGATCTCATCCAAGCAAAAGAGCAAGGATTTGATGCCTATATCCTCATCATGGCTGTGAGACAATGCAACTGCTTCAAACCCCATCCTACAAGAGATCCCACATTCAAAGCCATTTTTACACAAGCCCTCGCGCAAGGAGTTGGTTTCAAAGGCTTTTTCATTCGTATAGATACAAACTTACACATTTGCTATGATGGAGAACTTCCTCTTTGCCCAGATGAGTTATAATGTAAGTGCTAAATTTTTATATATGGATCTAGATATGAAAAAGTTTATTACATCTCTTTTAGCGCTCTTTATTATAATGGGAGGAGTACTCTATTTTTGGAAAAAACCCAAAAAAGAGTTTAGCCATTTTACTACGGTACAAGTCACACGAGGAGATATTATTGAGAGTGTCGAGGCAACGGGAGTCATCAAACCATCTATAGGTGCAGAGGTAAAAATTGGAGCAAGAGTTAGTGGAATGGTGATTGATGAGCCAATCAAAATAGGAGATTTTGTCAAAAAAGGAACCATCATTGCCAAAATAGATGATGCGGAACTTCAGCAATCTCATAAAATTGCGCAAAAAGAGTTTACAAAAATTCAAAAAACCTATCCTTTAGAGATAGAAAAGCTTAAAAAAAGTGTCAAAAAAGCCGCAATTGAAGAACAAAAAGCCGCACTCAACCTTGAGGCTGCACAAGCTGATGCTGCCACAGCACAATGGCTTTGTAAAAATAAAAAGAAGCTTTTGCAAAAACATGCAACCAGCCAAAAAGAGTATCGCACCATCTGTACAGAAGCCACTATCAAACAAAAAGCAGTGCAAAAGGCAAAGCTTTCTCTCAAACAAGCCAAAGAGAATCTGCAAGAAGCACAACTCTCTTTAGAAAAATTGCAAAAAAGTTTCAAATATGACAAAGCGATTGCCCGAGCAAAACTCAATCAAGCAAAGATCCGCCTCGAATATGCAACTATCAAAGCACCATTTGATGGTATTATCACTTATATCTCAACGCAAAAAGGTGAAACAGTAGTAGCTGGCCTCAATGCACCACAATTTGCCAAAATTTTGGATCCAAAAAAAATAGAAAACCGCATCTACATTGACGAAACTGCAATCGCAAAAATAAAAAGAGGGATGCAAGTGATTTTCAACGTTGACGCTCTTCCGCAAAACAAGTTTCATGGAAGAATTGTTCAAATCTATCCACAACCAGAGATCCAAAATAGCGTGGTATACTATATTGCTGTCATGAAAGATTTTGAAAACTCTCAACTACTTCGTCCTGAAATGACCACCCACAATAAAATTATCATTCAAGTTCATAAAAACGTCCTAAGACTCCCTAATGCAGCTGTAAAGTTTAAAAATGGGCACTTTTTTGTCTATCATAAAAAAGGCAACAAAATAATAGAAAAGGAGGTGCAAACAGGCATATCTGATGAACACTACACACAGATTCTCAGTGGCCTCCAAGAGGGAGATATTGTCTTAGTGGAGCAAAAGCATGCTCATTGAGTGTAAAAATATCACAAAAACCTTTCAAATAGGAGATCTTACAACAACGGTTCTGCACGATATTAATCTTTGCGTAGATGAAGGAGATTTTCTTGCCATTATGGGAAGCAGCGGAAGCGGAAAATCTACACTGCTCTATATCCTTGGATGCTTGGATAAAGCAAGCGGTGGTACATATTTGATAGATGGCAAAAATGTAGCCAAGCTCAGTGATGATGAGCTCTCCCATTTACGTAACACAATGTTTGGCTTTATCTTTCAAGCTTTCTATCTCATTCCCTATCTCAATGTTTTAGACAATGTCTTAATCCCCACACTCTATAGCATCCATCCCCCTACACAATCTAAAGCTAAAACTTTACTTGAAAAACTGCAACTTACCCTGAGAATGGAATACTACCCAGACCAACTCTCCGGTGGCCAAAAGCAGCGTGTAGCAATTGCGAGAGCTCTCATTAACGATCCCAAAGTAATTTTAGCCGATGAGCCTACTGGCCAGCTTGATAGCCAAAATGCAAAAAATGTGATGGAGATTTTACAGCAGCTCAACAGTGAGGGCAAAACAATCGTCTTGGTCACGCACGATCCAGCGATGGCACAATATGCCAAAAAAGTGGTACGGATACAAGATGGGCGCATTGTATCTTCGTGATCTTTTTTCATTCCTCTTTTTTTACAAAGGTCGTACACTCTTTGCCCTATTTGGCATCATTTTAGGTATAGCCTCACTTGTATTTATTGTAGCTACCATCGAAGGAAGCCAGCTCAAAGCAAAAAGAATTATCAATATGCTAGGAAGTGATACAATCTTGATACGCTCAAGTTTTGGTAGTCGCGTCTCTTTCCGCCATGTTCCAATGAAGCTCACAATGAAGCACTACAACCTCATCAAAAAAATAGAGGGCATTAGCTCTTTAGACTACTTCTATGTAAAACGCCTCGATGTAAAACGAGGAGGCTATGGGAAAAGTCTCTTAGTTGAGGGATTTACAGTTGGCACACTACCCCACTTTGGCTATGAGCCTCTATGGGGAAGATTTTTTTTGCCAAGTGATAATGAACATTTTGCAAAAGTGGTTGTGGTAGGTCTTGATATTGTAGATGAGTTTTTTCACGGGCAAAATCCCGTCGGCAAAACACTCCTCATTGGCAAAATACCTTTCCGTGTCATCGGAGTCTATAAACGCAGAGGAAAAAGCCCCCGAGGCAACAGTATGGATGAGAGAATCATGATACCAGTCTCTACATATCGCAAATTTATCCAGCATGAATACCACAGAATTTTTGCAATGGTGGCAAAAGTGGCACCCAACACAGATTACAAAAGAGTCATTAAAGATATCAAAACAGTTCTCAATCAAACTCTCAAAAGTGATGACTATTTTTTAATAACTCCACAAAAAATTATGCATTTTTTCTCAATGCTTAGCACCTCCTTCACACTCTTTTTAGGCATTGCCTCTTTTACAGCTCTCTTTGTTAGTGGTTTTGTACTTTCTAATATATTTCTCATCAACAATCGTACTCGTGCTTGGGAAATAGGGCTCAGGCGCGCACTTGGCGCTACAAAAAAGATGATTTTACGGCGCATAATTCTTGAAGCATCAACTGTTGCTTTGATAGGAGCAATTGTTGGTACATTGGTTGGTTTTTTAAGTGTTCATTTTATCCTTCCGCTTTTACAAATTCCCCAAAGCTATCCAATAAAAGCTTTTGTGATAGCACTTATTTTTTCTTTGGGCGTCTCCTTTTTGGCTGCTCTTACCCCTGCTAAAGAGGCAGCTTCTATGGATCCACTTAAAGCACTAAGGCAAAAGTTATGAAGTGGCTCTACTGGCAGGAGTTTTGGCAATATCTTGCACAAAACAAAAAAAGAGCTTTTATAGCTATCGCAGGGATCGCTCTTGGCGTACTCTCTTTGGTGCTTATGAGTGGTATTAGTGGAGCAATGCGCCAAAAAACTTTGCAAGATCTTGGAGCTTTTGGAAGCAGGATCATTGTTATAGCACCAGGAGATCTCATTGTATTTGGCCATAAAAGCGTTACAATGGGAAACGTTCAGACTCTCACAGTCGCTGATGCCAAAGCAATAGAGCAAAAGATTGCCGGTATTGAAGGTACAGCAGTGCTCAAAAATGCGATACTAAGCGTTATCACACCAAAAAGAAGCGAACCGCTAACTATTATGGGGGTTGATTCGGCTTTCTTTAGATTGATAGACTTCTCTTTTACATGTGGGGGCACCTTTTTGGATAGTGCAATGATGCAAAAAACAGCAATTATTGGCTCCCAAACAAAAGAGGATTTTTTCAATACCCCCTGTCCTTTGGGAAAGGACTTGCGCATTGCAAACATCCCTTTTCGCATCATAGGAGTCCTTGCCCCAAGAGGAAATGTTGGCATGGAAGATTATGATAGCACGATCTATATCCCCATCCAACTTATGCAAAGACTCTTGACAAAGAGTAACTGGCTTGATGGGATCTTTGTCCTCTCACAAAAAAGCAGTCTTAACAAAACCCTCATTCAACAGATTAAAGATCTTCTCAAAAAACGCCATGGCAAAGAGGATTTTACCGTTATGGAGTATGAAGCAGCAAGTGGAACATCAGCCAAGATGGAGAAGCTCTTTTCAATTTTGAGCATTCTTGTCGCAGCAATTGCTTATAGTGTTGGCGTACTTGGGATAATAGCTATTATGGCGCTCTCTGTATATGAAAGAGTTATCGAAATTGCGATAAAAAGGGTTGCAGGAGCAAGAAAAAGGGATCTCTTTTTGCAGTTTTTCACTGAATCTTTGCTGCTAAGCAGTGCAGGGGCAATTTTTGGCGCATTTGCTGCTCTCATTTTACTAGGTTTCATCGAATATTTTGCACACTGGCCTTTGTATATTCCACTCCAAACACTCATAATTGCAATAACTCTCTCTATAATTATTGGCATAATTGCCAGTATCTATCCTGCTTTGAAAGCAATCTCTTTTGAGCCTCTTACAATACTCAAACTCTATGAAGAGAGTTAAAGCTTTAAAATTACCATAATGCTTTTATACCATCAATAATAAACTGCACTGCAATAGCACCGACTATAAGCCCCATTATTCTTGTCAAAATCTTTATACCTGTCACACCGAGCCACTTTGTAATTGCAATAGCATAGCGCAATGTAATATAAACCATTAATGATGAAATAAGTAAGGCTACTACCAAAAGAATATATGCTATATATATGGGATAACTGACTGCTATAGAGTGTTGCAATACAATAATTGTAGCAATAACACCAGGGCCAAAAAGTATGGGGATACCAAGAGGTACTACGGAGATATCCTCTTTATCTTGCGCTTCTTCTTTCTCTTCTGGTGAATGGCGATTTTTTGCCATCTCTCCATAAGCCATATTTATAGCAATAAGCATCAAAATAATACCGCCAATAACTTTGATGGAATTCACATTTATGCCAAAAAAATTAAATATCGCTTCACCACTAAAAAGTGTAATCATTGAAGCTATTAAGACAGTTAATGTCGTTTTTACAGCAATAGGTTTTACTGTTGTTGGGGTAAGTGGAGAGACGAGTGTTACCATGATACTTGCAGCAGCCACTGGATTTAAAATAGTAATCAAAGCTATAGTTGCATGGATAAAGATAGTCAAAAAATCTAATTGCACCCTTCCTCCTTTTTTACCATTGTACACAAAATCTTGACTAAAAAAAAGAATCGCTTTATAATTCGCATACAATTTCGGGGTGTGGCGCAGCCTGGTTAGCGTGCTACCTTGGGGTGGTAGAGGTCGCGGGTTCAAATCCCGCCACTCCGACCAGTCTCTTTAACTTCACTTGCTTTCGCTATAATTTTTGCATGAAAAAATTCTCGATTCCTTGTGTCATCTTTGCTGGTGGTAAAAGTTCACGAATGGGCAAAGACAAATCTCTTCTTCTATTTGGTGATAGACCACTTATCCAGTATCAATATGAGAGGCTATCCCTTATGTTTGAGAAAGTCTATATCTCATCAAAAAGTGATAAATTCGACTTTAAAGCCCCTCTTATTCTCGACAGCAGCAAAGTGTATGCCCCTACTCCTGCATTTTTGGATATTTTTGAAAAAGTCTATGAATTTTTTGCACTGAGTGTAGATACGCCATTTATCAATCAAACTGTCATAGAAAAACTTATAACTGAGGCAAAAAAGCACCCTCATAAAGATGCCATTATTGCACAAACAGACTCTCCCCATCCACTTATTGGAATCTATCGAAAGTCGATTGCACCAAAAATCGAAGAGGCTATAAAGAAGCAAAACTATAAACTCAATGCCATTTTAAAAGAGGCAGATATACAATTTGTAGAATTTAAAGAAGATGAAAAATTTTTAAACCTCAACTACCCACAAGATTTTCAAAAGGCTTTGCAACTCAAAAAAGTTTTGCTATAATTTCGGCTCTCGACCCGTTAGCTCAGCTGGTAGAGCAACTCCCTTTTAAGGAGTGGGCCGTTGGTTCGAATCCAACACGGGTCACCACTATTGCGCTAACTTTTCCGCTTTTTTAGCATCAAAGCCTTTATAGAGTCTGCTTAAAATCTTAAAATTTTGACTTGTAAAAAACTTGGTATTTCCTCCATTTTGTTTCAGTTTCTGATAACTTCTCTTTGCAGCATCTTCATCACCCAAAATTAAATAGGCATCACCCATATACTCATAAGCATAATTCTCTCCCATCTTTACCGCCTCTTTGGCTGCTGCAATCGCTTTTTTTGGTTGCAGTGCTAAAAGATAGTACCAACTTGCTTTACCATAGACTTTTGTCTTATGCAGATAGTCTGCATAAAAAGCACACTCTTGGGATTTACTTGTATCGCCTTTGTGAATAAGGTAATACTCACATTTCATCTGTGATTTGTTGAGATTGCATTTGGTACAAGACTTATCAGCGCCAAAGAGCAAAAGTGGTAGAATAAGCAAAAGTTTTTTCATAATCTCTCCTAAAGGATTAACATGGTTCGACATATTGTCTTTATGAAGTTTCCTGATTTTAGTTTAGCACAAAAAGCAAAAGAAAAACTACTCAGTATGAAGAATTACATCGAAGTGCTACAAGATATAGAAGTGGGAATTGACTTTAGCAGAAGCCCAAGAAGCTACGATCTTGCTCTTGTTACTACGTTTACAACCAAAGAAGATCTTGAAACCTATCGCATCCATCCCTATCACCAAAAGACAATAGTCGCATGGCTCAAAGAGATAGGAACTGAGACGAAGGTAGTGGATTATGAAATCTGATTTAACACATTTAGACGAGAAAAAACGCCCTAAAATGGTAGATGTGGGCGTCAAAGATGAGACTGAGCGCATCGCCGTTGCAAGTGGTATCATCGAAGTGACTCCTGAAGCATTTGAAGCGGTAAAAAATGAAACGACCAAAAAGGGAGCAGTCCTTCATACAGCAGTAATCGCTGCAATAATGGGTGCCAAAAAGACTCCAGATCTTATCCCTATGTGCCATCCACTGCTTCTTACATCTATTAATTGTGATGTAGAGGAACTTCCAGATCTTCCTGGATTTAAACTTATCGTCACATGCAAACTTAAAGGCAGAACCGGCGTGGAGATGGAAGCATTGACTGGAGTAAGTATCGGTCTTTTAACGATCTACGATATGCTCAAAGCCATCGATAAAGGGATGGTGATTAAAAACATTCAGCTTGAGCGAAAAAGTGGGGGCAAAAGTGGCGATTTTGTACGCTAATCGCAAATAAATCGCACTTTTGCTCGCACACTCATACTTTGCTCTCTTTTTGCTGGTTGGGGCGCTTGCACGGAAGCCTTAGCAGCCATGCTTTTTATCACTGGGTAGAGTCTTGTAATATAATCGATGCTTTTAATATCACACTGCTTTGCAAGCCTTTTTCCCGCTTGTTTGCCAAACGCTTTTGCTTTATCGATAACTCCTAGCTGGAGTTTTTGTATCACTTGATTTTGCTTGCTTTGTGAAATTTGCCAATGCGGATAAACTACGCTGTAATGAAAACTCTTTTGCATTCTTTTTTTCAGATTTTCTATCGCTTCAAAGATCTCATTTTGCTTTTGAGGATTTTTGAGAAAAAATTGATAAGAGACAGATCCTTTATACCCTTCGCAAATCCTTTTCTCTTTTTGCCAAAAGCAGTTTTGATGCAACTCATATCGCCCACCCTCATAAGGGATTTTAAGATTGCGAATCGTTTTATCCACCGCACCTAGAGTATTTAAGATTGCCTTCTCTTTTGGATCTTTCATAAATATATGCAAACCAAAACTATAAGTATCTGGCATGAGTTTAGCGCTCCTTGTAAACTCTATAATTATCTCAGTACCATTTGGCGCAGCAACACCGCCAACTAAAAAAAGCAAAAGTAGTACAATAACTCTTTTCATCATAGCACCATCTTAATATCTTCATGTTTTTTAAGGTCTTGATAAATTTTTTCACGTTCCTCTTCAGAGTGAACCATAATATCAGCATTGAAACTTTGGTATTTACCACGATTACTCTGCCTTGAAAATGTGATAGTTGTAGGGCGATTTGTCACACTCTCAATCGCTTCTCTTGTTTTTCTGGCATTTTCACCTATTACTTTGTATCGCCAAATCGTTGGATATTCGATCTGTACTTTTTGATCAAAATCTTTAAGCTCTTTCATGCATACTCCTTTTTATTTTTTATTATCATAACAAAAGCCATCAAAAATATCTGCTACTTAAGTTAAATTTAAGTTTATGCTGGGGTAGAAAAAATCTTTTCAAAGTAGAATAAAAGCTATATTTTTATCTAAACTGTTTCAACCAACTCATTAGCCAATGCTTCTGCTTACTCTAAAACTGTTTTGGTAGCTAACTACTACATATTGGACAGATATCCATATTGCCTGAATATTATTCAAATAATAACTTTTATTTTTGTTCTTGTATTTTCCCTGATAGTCCAGTTTATTGTGGTATTTTCTTTAAATTTTTGAAAACAAGGCAACATGGAGGGATATTTTTTCAAAAATCAATGTTTATTCGTGATGATTTTTTTAATGGAGGTACTTATTTTCCTCACAAATATGAGGATTTTTCAATTTATACTAATTGTTGTTAACTACTACAGTTTTGACTCAACCCTCAAAAGATAAATCATTAGAGGGTTTTATATTAGGAAGTATAAAAAAAAGCCACTTTTCAGTGGCTAAAAAATTATGAAGAATAAGGAACTGTTTTTAATAAAACCTCTTTTTTTATTTGGTATTTTGCACTATCTTCTTCTTCAAACCAGTAAGGATTAACCTGTTCGATTTCAACAGCCGTAATTTGCATTTCCTCATCTATTTTGTCATTTTGACTTCCAGTATTTCCAAAAACAGCAATAGTCAATAATGCCATTATTGTTAATGTTTTTTTCATTGATGCTTCCTTTAAAGTATTTTTTTGGAACGGATATTATACTAATAATTATTATCAATATCTTTATTTTAAAATAGTAAATTTTATTTTTTTGTATTTTTTTATTTTTTGATGATTTTTATCATATTAGATAATAGAGTGTACTAATATTCGCAATTAAATTTGAAGACTCTTTTGTCACCTGCAATGTTAAAATACACCACAGACGCAAGATGAAAATGTACCATCCATGAGATGAGGAAATATAAGAGAATATAATCGCTTCCAAAAATATTTGGAGGCAATAGTGATTACATACGAGGAGTTTGTGATGGTACATACACTTTACAGACAAGGATACAGCATAAGAGCTATTGCAAGGATGACGGGACTTGATAGAAGAACCGTATCCAAAAGACTCAAAGAGGATAAGCTTCTGCCAAGAAAACCGAGAGTTTACAAATCGAAGCTCGATCCATACAAAGAGTATATAAAAAAGAGAATAACTCAAGGGTTGCCGGATAAAATTCCTTCAACGGTAATATACCGGGAGATTACAGCAAAAGGGTATGAGGGGAAGATAAGAATATTGCAGGCGTTTATGAGCGGGCTTTATAAAGAGCATATGAGCGTAAAAGAGGAAGAGGTAGTGCGATTTGAGACAGATCCGGGCGAGCAGGCGCAAGCTGACTGGACGGTGATACGAAGAGGGAAGAATCCCATTTATGCCTTTGCGATGATTTTAGGCTATAGCAGATACGCATTTATCTGCTTTACAGACAATATGCGCTTTGATAGTTTTATAGATTGTCATAAAAAGGCTTTCGCCTTCTTTGGGGGAGTGCCTAGAACCATTCTTTACGACAACCTCAAAAGCGTGGTGATAGAGCATAACGCTTACGGGAATGCAAAACACAGATTTAATGAGAGGTTTTTGGATTTTTCCAAAGAGTATGGATTTATTCCAAAACTTTGTAAACCCTACAGGGCAAAAACAAAAGGGAAGGTAGAGAGAGTTATAGGCTATATGAAAGGAAACTTCTATATTCCTTTGAAAGCAAGACTCAAAAACTCTTCGCTTGTTATAGATACAAAGCTTCTTAACAGCCAGATATTTCAGTGGCTTGAAATTGTTCATAATAGAGTGCACGCAACAACGAAGCAAAAACCAAAAGAGCTCTTTATAAAAGAGCAAAAAGTTCTGCTGCCGCTAATAATTTCAGCCAAGCCAAAAAGCTTGCATAACAAAAAAGAATATGACAATTGCATAGATAAAAAGCTTTCCTTGTCAAATAAAAAGTATAAAAACAGCATAAACATACATAATACAGCTAAGAGTTCTTTAGAGGAGTATGATGCGCTTTTGGGAGTTTGCCATGCATAAAGAGATACACAGTATAAATGAACAGATACAAGAGTATGCTGCGCTTTTTAAACTTCCTGCCATTAAAGAGAGCTTTTCATCCATAGCGCAAGAAGCAGCTAAAAAGAATCTTTCATACAGCCACTTTTTGCTTGAGCTTTTTAGATATGAACATCAAAAGAAGATAGAGCGTTCAAAAGCAACAACACTAAAAATGGCAGGCTTTCCAAAAGTAAAGACCATAGAGATGTTTGATTTCTCATCTTCTGCGGTAGATAGAAATATTATTAATGAACTTTCTACTTTAAGATTTATAGAGAATGCCGAAAATATCCTGCTTATTGGACCAAGCGGTGTTGGGAAAACCCACATGGCCATAGCTTTGGGATATCTTGCTACACAAGCAAGAATAAAAACAAAATTCATCACTGCAGCAGATCTGCTTTTACAACTTGAGATTGCGCAGCAGACCAACAGGTTGCAGCACTATTTCAAAAAGGTTATCAATACGGTAAAACTCTTGATTATCGATGAATTTGGCTATATCAAGCTCAATGAAAACCAGGCCAATCTCTTTTTCCAGGTTATCAATAAACGGTATGAAATAGGATCAATTATCATTACAAGCAATCTATCTTTTACAAAATTCAAGGAGGTGCTCAACAATGATGAAGCGTTAACTACAGCAATACTTGATAGGCTTATTCACCATAGCCATATACTCAATATCCAAGGTGAAAGCTACAGGCTTAAGCAAAAAAGAAAAGCTGGTGTCCTTACTGGACTCGATAACAATTTTTAGTTTCAAAGTGGTACATTTTCACTTCGCATCTTGGTACATTTTTAGGTTGCACTTGACACTCTTTGAAAGAGTTTAAGAAATTTAAAAGAGCCAGTTAAGTCAGCAATCAATTAGCAGCTTTGAATAAGCTTTATTCAAAACTCTCTTTTAATTAATCTTTGTTTATTACCACAATAAACATTAAGTTAATTTTAAGCATAAACAGCTACAATACGCCTCAAGCCTTTAAGAGGCGACTATTTACGATTCGATCCCCTTATCACCTCTACAATCCACAAAAAACTTAGAAGTGACCTTTGATTGAATCGTCTGTGATTCGCTCATTGAAGGTTAATATTTTTTAAAGAGGCATAATGACTTTTACTGATTTCAATCTTAAATCCCAAATCATGAAAGCGATAGAGCAAGCTGGTTTTAAAGAGCCTAGCCCTATCCAAAAAGAGGCAATTCCTGTTGTATTAGCAGGCAAAGATATGGTGGGACAAGCCCACACAGGTACTGGTAAAACTGCAGCTTTTGCACTTCCAATTTTAAATATGCTTGAGCTTGACGGCGAAGCAGAAGCCCTTGTTATTGTTCCTACACGTGAGCTTGCAACGCAAGTAAGCGACGAGATTTTTCGACTCGGAAAATACTTAGGAATCAAAACAGCAACTGTGTATGGGGGAAGCTCCTATTCTAGACAGATTAACCACATTGCCAATGCAGCTGTTGTAGTAGCAACACCAGGAAGACTTTTAGATCTACTTAAAAGCGGTAAAATCGAACTCAATCCAAAATTTGTCGTGCTTGATGAAGCAGATGAAATGCTTGATATGGGCTTTTTGGATGATATAAAAGCTATTTTTAACTACCTTCCAACCAACAGACAAACACTTTTATTTAGCGCCACAATGCCACAGGCTATTAAAGAATTAGCACAACAGATTCTCCATTCACCAGAATTTATCTCTATTACCAAAAAAGATATTACAAATGTAAATATCAAACAGTTTTACTATGTGGTGGATGAGCATGAAAGAGATGAAGCTCTCATTCGTTTGCTCGATTACAAAAATCCTACAAAATCGATCATCTTTTGTCGTATGAAGATAGAAGTAGATCGCCTTGCACAATTCCTTGAAGCGCAAGGCTACAGCGCAAAAGGGCTGCACGGAGATATGCAGCAGCGCCAGCGAGAAGAGACTATCAAAGCCTTCAAAAGAGGAAATATAGAAATTTTAATCGCCACAGACGTAGCAGCAAGAGGACTAGATATTAGCGATGTCAGCCATGTTTTTAATTACCATATTCCTTTCGATCCCGAAAGCTATGTCCATAGAATCGGACGAACCGGGCGAGCTGGTAGAGAGGGAATAGCTATTAGTTTAGTAACTCCTCATGAATTTAAACAGCTCTTACGTATCCAAAAAGAGGTGGGAAGTTCTCTTATCAATAAAGAGATTCCAACCTCTGCCGAAGTAAAAAACGAAAAGCAAAAATCGATACTTGATGCAATCCTCTCTCAGGAAGTATCGAAAGAAGCGATAGAGCTTGTAGAACTTCTTGAATCTCAACTAGATATCTCTACGGCTACACTCAAACTAGCTTCTATGGTTATTAAAAATGATGCTGTAAGTGGAAGTGAAAAGATAGGAAAAAGCCTCAAAGAGATTGAAAAGATGCTTGAGCAGGCAAAAAGAGAGCTCTCACGACCACAAAGAGGTGGCGGACGAAATAGCAGAAGCTACCGGGGCAACCGAAGAGGTCGCAGCTCTCATAGACGATAATTTGCTATAATAGTCCAACTTTACAAAAGGTTGGACTATGAGCAACTTTAAAAAACATCTTATCAAACAGATCGAAGAAGTTAAAAAACCAAGAATCCACAAAATCAAAGAGCTTCTTTTTCAAATCGACAGACTCAGAGCAGAAGTTGAAGCACAAAAACAAGAACTCCGCAGCGATTTAGCTCTTCTTTTTGAAGATATAGAATCCCAAATAGAAAACCTTCCAGAAAATGAGCGTCAAGAGGCTCTGCGCACTTTGCATGAATGCAAACTCCACTCATTGGAGTTTTTAGGTATCTTAGCAGAAACTGTGGAGAGTGCTATCCTCAATGCCTTGGAAAATGGTGAAAATATAGAAGAGACAATCACAGAAATTACAAAAGATCTTGCATTTGAAACGATAAATATCAATGTAGATCCAACCCATATCAAAAATACTAGTACAACCATCATTCAAGTTGCTGCAAATATCGCTGAAGCAAGTATTAATCACGCTGATGAGATCATCAAAGGCGCAATTTATGGTACCAAACAAGGCATCCATAAAAGCCTTGCAAAATTTAATGAAACAGTGGAGTTTACGCCAGATGAGGCGCGCTCACTCATTATAGAAAATTATGAGACTATTATTCAAAATCTCCCTCATATTGATGAGATCTTTTATAAAAGTATCGAAGAGGTAGCACAAAAGAGTGAGCCTGGTATCAAAGAGAAAATCCTGCAAATTGCCGAACAACCAATTTACGATAAACTGCTCACTGAAGCACAAAAAGCAGTCATAGGCTTGAAAAAGAGTTTCAATGAGCTTCTCAAAGAGGCACCATCCATTAAAATCAGTGCTGATGAAGCCAAAAAAATGGGCAAACGTGCATTTGAAATAGCTAAAGAAAAAATCCAGGAGTCAATTCATGCGATTAAAAAATAGCTTAGTCCTTCTAGCAATAATCACAAACCTCTTTGCACAGCAACCACAAGAGGATGAGCTCCAAAAAGCGTTACAAAACTTTTTGCTCATGATGGAAAAGTCTACCCAAACGCTCAAAGAACTCTCAGAAAACGAGCAAAATGCAATTCCTGAAGAGAAAGATAGTTGGCAGCTTTTTTACAAAGATGTCAAAAACAGTGCACCAGTAAAAAAACGCAACGATCTCTTAATAAAAACGCAAATCAATTATAAGTTTCTCACACAAAAAGATATACCAAGTTCTACAATTTTAGTGACAGTTAAGGATGGCGTAGTCGAGCTCTTTGGCAAACTCTATTCAAAAAAAAGTGCTCTTAAAGCCATTGATATTGCCCTCCATACAGCTGGTGTGAAAGAAGTTGTCTCCTATCTCATCATCAAAACACCAGTAAAAGTTTTACTCTAAAACTTCTTGAAAAGCATTACTGCCATCTCCCCATTTTGGTTAGTAATGCTTCATGGAGTATGCCATTGCTAGCTACAATAATATCACCAAATTTGTAAGGCTTTCCTAGATGGTTTGTCACTTTACCTCCTGCTTCTTCTACGAGTAAGATTCCAGCTGCTACATCCCAGGGTTTGAGGTTGACTTCATAAAATCCTGCAAATCTTCCACATGCAACATAAGCAAGATCTATAGCTGCACTTCCTAGCCTTCTGATATCACGGGTATAGGGAAGAAGATTTTTCATAGTCTCAATGACAAAATAAAAATCGGCTCCTTTTTCAGTTTTTGTATAAGGAAAACCAGTTGCCAGCAGTGCATCTATAAGATTTTCTGTATTATTGCATGAGATCGCTTCATTATTGAGAAATGCTCTTTCATCTCTTTTAGCATAAAACATCTCATCCAAAATAGGATTATAAATAGCTCCTTCCAAAGGCTTGCCATTTTCCCAGATACCAACACTAATACATGTATATGCAATATGATGAACAAAATTTGTGGTTCCATCTATAGGATCGATAAAAATCGCTTTCTTTGGCAAAACCCCATCAAAACTCTCTTCACCAACAATAACAAAATCTGGATACTGTTTGGAGAGTCGCTCTTTTAAAAACTGCTCTATTTTAAGATCATACTCTGTTACAAGATCCACTCTCCCTTTTTTATATATCTTTTTATTATGCTCATATCCATAGCGGAGAATCTCTCCTGCCTCTTTTAAAATCTCTTTCATGATTAACCTTCTATTAATTTTTTATTAATTTTTTGAATATTTTTTTGCGTATCATTATAGTGAAAAAATTCTAGGAGGAAACAAAAATGAAAAAAGCAGTTGTGATTTCCACAATCGCTGCGCTTATGCTCAGTGCAGCTACAATCAATTTCAATGAAGCACCAAAAGAGTTTACACGTGTTATGCCAAATAGCGGAACAAATACTGTACTCTCTTTTTATGATGCTATCAAGGATGCAAAGGAAAGTGTTGTCAATATCTCTACCAAAAAAAAGATCAAGATGCCAAATATGCAAAATATGCCATTTTTTAACGATCCCTTTTTCAAGCAGTTTTTTGGCCCTATGTTTCGCGATCGTCTCCCAAGAAACAGAGTAGAAAGAAGCTTGGGAAGTGGTGTAATTATAAGTAGTGATGGCTATATTGTCACAAACAACCACGTCATTAAAAATGCTGATGAAATTACTGTTACACTCCCTGGAGATGATAAAGAGTACAAAGCAAAAGTGATAGGAAAAGACGCTCTTACAGATTTAGCTGTTATTAAAATAGACAAAAAAGGTCTCAAAGCTATTAAAATCGCGGATTCTTCAAAAATAAAACCAGGCGATCTCGTTTTTGCTATAGGTAATCCTTTTGGTATTGGTGAGACCATCACACAAGGAATTATAAGCGCTACAAACAGAAACAATGTAGGCATCAACACCTACGAAAACTTCATTCAGACTGATGCTGCGATTAATCCTGGTAACAGTGGAGGAGCTTTAGTTGATAGCAGAGGTGCACTTATTGGTATCAATAGTGCCATCATTACAAGAAGCGGCGGCAATAATGGTATAGGTTTTGCAATTCCATCCAACATGATGAAAGAGGTTGTCAAAAAGCTTGTAGAAAAAGGAAAAATCGAGCGTGGATATTTAGGTGTTATTATTGAAGATCTCAAAGGTGATCTTAAAGATGTATATAAACATAAATATGGAGCGGTCATCGTAGATGTAACAAAAGATAGTGCAGCAGACAAAGCTGGGCTTAAAAGAGGCGATTTGATAATCGAAGTTGAGGGTAAAAAGATCGAAGATGCTAATGAGCTTAAAACTATCATAGGATCTTACCCTCCAGGAAAAGAGATCACCATCAAATATGAGCGCAATAAAAGAGTACATACTGCCAAAGTAAAACTAGGTAAACGTCCAGGAGGCGAGACTGAAGCTACTCAGAGTCTCAAAGGACTTGAAGTACAAACTCTTGATGACAATCTTCGCCGCATGTACAATATTCCTGAAAATGTTAAGGGAGTCTTCGTTACCAATGTCAAACCAGACAGTGCAGCAGAAAAAGCTGGAATAAAACCTGGTGATGTTATAATTGGTATTGAAGATATAGAAATTACAAACGTAGAAGATCTAAAAAAAGCACTAAAAAATTATAAAACTCCAATACGAGTTTATATTAAACGTCAAGGGATACCACTTATTTTGGTACTCAAATAAATCTTTCCCCTTTACGGGGATAAAAAGGCGCTATATGAAAGTAGCAATGATAGAAGATGATATAGAATTAGCTGAGATATTGAGTGAATATCTCAAAAAATATGGCATAGATGTAGAAAATTATGAAGATCCATTTATTGCCCTCTCTGCACTCCGCATAGCAAAAGATTATGATGCTTTGATTTTGGATTTGACACTACCTGGCATGGATGGTTTAGAGATTCTCAAAAAAATTCGTGAATTTAGCGATCTGCCCATTATCATAAGCAGTGCACGCAGCGATCTTAGCGACAAAGTTATAGGCTTAGAACTTGGGGCAGATGACTATTTGCCAAAACCTTACGATCCAAAAGAGCTAGAAGCGAGACTCAAAGCAATCACGAGACGACGCAGCAAACCACCCAAAGAACCAGATCTTAAAATCTATAAAAATAGACGAGAAATCCATTTTAAAAATAAACCTCTCCAACTCACTCCAGCAGAGTTTGAAGTCCTTGCCTATCTCATAGAGCATCCAAATCAGCCAATTGAGCGAGAAGAGCTCCTCTACACTTGTGAAAACTTGAGCGAAAATGCCTCTGAAAAAACAATTGATGTAATCATTAGCCGCATACGCCACAAACTTGGGGAAGACCCCAAAAATCCCCGCTATATTATCTCAGTAAGAGGCGTGGGCTATAAATTCGTTCCATGAAAAAAACCTCAATTTTTCTTTGGATTACTCTCATCTTTCTCCTCGCCTTCATAGGTATTGGAGCATCTTATATGCTTTCTTTGAAATATATCAAAGCAAATGATAAAAATCAGATGCAAAAGCGGTTCGACTTTATCTCAAAATCTCTCATTTGGCAGCTAGGCACCATTCAAAATCCCAATAGTCTCATTGATGATTTGCAAAAACTCGATCTCCTCCCCATCACACATCCAAAAGAGATTCTCACCATACTTAAAACCTCTCAAATCATCAAACGAACCCGCTATCCTATAGGAGAAATTATTATCCTCAAAAAGAACAGCACCTACTATATCTGGATCCAAAGTTATGGCAATACGCTCTTACTCAAAGATATCTCTCGGGGTATTGAACATCTAAGACTCATCTACACCACTATTTTTGTCATTATGATGGGCTTTTTGCTGCTAATATATATTCTCATTCTCATCAAGCTTCGCCCCCTCAAAAAGATCACCAAAGAGATAGAGAAGTTCTCTGCAGGCAACCTAGAACTCAATCTCAATATCAAAGGGTTTAAAGAGATTAACGAAGTGGCAAATGCTCTACAAAATGCAGCAGATTCACTCAAAAATATTCAAAACTCCCGCAAGCTTTTATTACGCAACATCATGCATGAGCTCAAAACCCCTGTGACAAAAGGGAGAATCCAAGCTGAAATGGTGGAAGACCCCAAACAAAAACAGCGCCTCATTCATATTTTTGAAAAGCTCAACTCTCTCATTAATGAGCTTGCAGCCATTGAAGCGGTCAATGCAAAAATCAAACCAAACCTTGAACCCATCAAACTCTCCGATATTGTGCAAGAAGCAATAAATATCGGTATGTTTGACAAAAAGGATATAGAGATCGAAATCAAAAGTGATCCCACCATTAAAGCAGACTATAAACTCCTCTCCATAGCGGTCAAAAACCTCATCGATAACGCTATTAAATACTCCACTGATCACAAAGCAAAAATCATTGTTGACCAAGATTCCCTTACTATTATCAACAACGCCCCAGCTCTTTCAAAAGATCTCTCCTATTTTTTAGAGCCATTTAGCAAAGAGGGCAAAAAAAGTGGCTTTGGACTAGGGCTCTATCTTGTAAGTAATATTTTAAAAATGCATGGATTTACACTCCATTACCACCACCAAAAAGGGCAAAACCTCTTCATTATCAGTTTTCTTAAACCTTAAAAAATTCATACCATTAATCGATAATAGAGAAAAACTTCTAAGGAATTAATATGAGAGGAGTGGCTCTTCTATCTCTTTTTCTTGCATATCTGTATGGAGCAAATATAGATCTTTTACTCCAAAAATATAAAGAAGCTTCTGAACTCTCAAAAATAACGAAAAGAGATTCAGCTGGTTTTGTTTACGTCTTTACCCGCGAGGATCTCCAAAAGATGCAAAGCTACACTCTCAAAGATGTACTTCAAACTATTCCTGGTATCAACTACACACTCACACCAAATAATCTTAATCTCTTCTCTGGTATATCTACAAAATTTTCTCCTATCAATATAGCAAGACTCTATATCAATGATCATGATGTCACAAGTGCATCTTTTGGAAGTGCATTACTGATTTGGGGACAGATGCCTTTGGAATATGTAGATCACATAGAGGTGTACAAAGGATCTTCTTCTATCGAATTTGGTGACGAAACCGGACTTATTATTATCAAAGTCTACACCAAACTAGCCCAAAGAGAACTTGGGAAAAAGATTCGTTTGATTGCTGACTCAAGGGGCTCAAAAGGATTTGACAGCTATATAGCAGAGCTTTTTGATAACAAAAGCTCTTTGTTTGGATACATTCATGGGGCATCCTTTAAAACAAAACATTATCACAACGACAACTATCTCCTCTCTCGTGATGGAGATGACAAAATGGTTTATCTCAATTTCAAAAAAAATGATCTGCAAGTAGAGTTTTCCCATTATGAGCCACATAGAGATCCTTTTTTGGGATATGGGCGTAGCAAAAAGCCTCTTGGCGGCGGATTAGATGCAAGACACACCTATTTTAAATTAGATAAAAATATCTATGGTATATCTTGGAGCTTTGCATTTGATAGGCTCGATTATAAGAGACTCTATAAAGATGCCAATGGTGTTTATACCTCACAAGGAATTGTAGATATCTATTATAGAAGATTTACTGATGATATTCTCTCTTTGAATTTCAAAAAACATATACATGAGGGCAAACACTCGCTTTTACTTGGAGGATTTTACAAAATTAAAAAATATAAAGAACGAGGAATATACGATACTATTCACACATATGCTACAAATAGGCTTGGTCTCGCAACACTCTATCTTGAAGAGAGTTACTCTATCGATAAAGAGACACTTTTTATTCTTTCAGCCAAAAACGACTGGTATGAATATCAAAAAGAGATTCCATCTCATACTAATATGATGGTACGTGCAGGATTTATCAAAAAGAGCAAAGAGTGGGAATTCAAAACGTTCTACACAAAAACTATGTTAGAGCCACAATTCTTTTCTCTCTACTCTGACAATAATATACCACTTATCACCAATCCTCACCTTAAACCCTCTTGCATCAGTCTTTTTATTATTGGTGCCCTCTATAAAAAAGAGAATTTTTCTTTTGGCCTTAAATACGGCACACGTAATGCAAAAAATATGACTTCCTATTCACCACAAAAAGGCTACTACAATATTCCAAACAAAATTTATTTTGATTTCATCGAAGCGAAAACACAGTATCAATTTGATCCGAAAAATAGAGTTACTCTCTACATTATCAAAGGGCGCAACTCACAAAAAAAGTTTTCTCCAGATATACACATCAACCTCCAAGCTTTCAACAGCTTTGATAATATTGATATCTATAATGAATTGCTCTATAAAAACTCTTATACATACTTTGGAACATCTGTATCCGATTCATTAGATTATACAGTAGCAATAAAATATCGCATTAATAATGATTTCTCCATTGGTTTACGAGGAGAGAATCTTTTTAGCAAAGGTTTTAAGCAAGCCTATAGAAAAATCAATACTGCCTATCCTACTACAGATAAGAAAATTTTATTAAACATGGAGTACACATTTTGAAGCGGCTAAGTATTTTTTTCTTTTTCACTTTTTTTCTATTTGCAAATACACAAGATATTGAAAGAGAGATATACAAAACAATCATTCACTCTCTCTTCCCTCATAAACATATTGTTTTGGTCTGGAGTGATAGTGATAAAGAGCTCTTTACTGCCATACAAAATGTATTGTATACTACAAAACCAGAAAAGGCAGATATAATCTTTCTTAAAAAACCTCTTCCACTCCATTCGCCAAATTTGCGAAAAAAGATCCTCTTTGTTCGCAATTATCCTCTGCTTAAAAAGTATAGAAACTGGGCGATTGGTGGATTTTTTTGGCAAAAAGGAAGACCTAATATTCTCTTTTTCAAAAATAATCTCGCACGATATCGTCTTACCCTACCACCATCATTTCAAAAATATATTGATGAGGGTATAGAGTGATGAAAACACTTAATAAACTGCTTATTGGAATAATTGTCGTTATGGGAGTTATGATTAGCATACTCTATATCTCTACTTATGAAGTAGAAAATCGTCTCCAAAATAATCTCAATAGAATATTTTTATCACATGTAGATGCCGTAGCACATCATATAGAAAGATTTATCAAAAAATATTGCAAAGAGAATCTCTACACTGAACTCAAGAGCAATCCACAACTAAGAGACTATCTCCAAGACGCACTTGAACTCACGACTGCCCCTCCTCATAAATTCGTCTATATCCTCTACAGAGACAAACAGGGACATTTTAGGTATCTGCTCGATGGTAGCTTGGAAGATAAAGGAGAATTTAATCAAAAACTCGATGTAAATAGCAAAATATGGAATAGAGCATATAAGAGCAAACAAGCTCTCTTTTTTTCACATCAAGATTCGGATATACTCTATATCACTTACTTATATCCAATTGTTTTGCATGGAAGCGTACAAGGAATCATCGCTATAGATTTTACAAATGACCTTCCTGCAACCATCTCCACTATCATCTCACCTCTCAAAAAGGTTTTTGCATATCTCTTTTTTGCAATATTTCTTCTTTTAGCTCTTTTAGCTTATCAAGGATGGCTCTATTTACATACAAAAAAAAGCGCATTGACTGATCCACTCACAGGAGCCTACAATAGAAACTATCTCCATAAATTTCTCTATGAAATCAATCCTCAAGAGTATGCAATTTTAATGCTCGATATTGATCATTTCAAAAAGGTAAATGACAATTATGGCCATAAAGCAGGAGATTTTGTACTAAAAAATGTTTACAAAACACTCCACTCCATTTTGCGCAACCATGATCTCATTTTTCGCTATGGGGGTGAAGAGTTTATCATTTTTATCAAAAGAAATGGCAAAGAAGAAAACATTATCCAAATAGCCGAAAGAATCCGTACAACATTTTATACTACCGCCTTTATCTACGAAGAACACTCTTTAAAGGTTACTGTCTCTATAGGTATAATTTTGCATCCTGAAAAATTCAAGTCAATTAAGGATGCAATTAAAAAAGCTGATGAGTTTTTATATGAAGCCAAAAGGACAGGAAGAAACAAAATCTGCTATAACACCGATTACACTCTTACTAAAACAAAAACTACAAGAGAGGTTGATATTATAAAAGATGCCATAGATAATAGACGGCTCTTTATAGAACTCCAACCTATATACGATATAAACTCTATGCAGCCAGTGCGCTACGAAGTACTTGTAAGACTCAAAGATAGAGAAGGAAATGTGATCTATCCTGGAGCATTTTTAGAAAATATCGCTTATACAACACTTTACAACTCTTTGACAAAAGAGGTACTACGCCAAACGTTCGATACTATTCAAACTCATAAAGTACCACTGAGCATTAACCTCAATTTTTCTGACATCACAGACAATGTTGTGTATGAGATGATATTGCAAGAAATAGAAAAAAATAGAGAGCTTGCAAATTTTCTAGTCATTGAACTTCTCGAAAATGAGGCTCTTCCAACATATGAGGAGCATGAAGACCTTAAAAAGAGACTACAAAAACTTAAAGAGTATGGAATCAAAATTGCAATTGATGATTTTGGAAGTGGCTATTCTAATTTTGAAATTTTCAAATATCTTCCTATAGATATTCTCAAAATCGATGGAACACTCATTAAAGAAATTGAAAAATCAAAAGTCTCCTATCTTATGGTTAAATCAATAACCTCGTTTGCACAAGCAATTAATATAAAAGTTGTTGCAGAATTTATAGAAAACGAAAAGATACTGCAAACCGTCTCACGCCTCAATATCCAATATGGACAAGGCTTTTATCTAGGAAAGCCATCTAAGCACTTACAGTAGTAAGGAGTCTTTGCAAGAAGATCTCTTGAGATTTGACAATTTTTTTCTTTGCTTCATCAATATCCATCCATGTAGCTTGATCAATTTCGGGAAATTTCAATACTCTTCCCTTATACTCTATTGTAACCAGATTGGATTGTATATGGGTATCAAGATCTGTTTGCACAGCAAAAATATGCAAAATTTTATTCGATGTTTTTGCTTCACCCAAATCTATAAACTCTCCTGCAATCTCTTTTCCCGTCTCTTCAAAAAATTCTCTCTTCGCTGCATCCAAATCACTCTCTCCCGGGTTTACCTCACCTTTAATAATTCCCCAAGAGCGCTCTTTATTCTTCCAAAAAGGCCCTCCAAAATGACCAAGGTACACCTCTACAACTCCATTTTTTATCCTGTAAGGAAGAATACCCGCACTTCTTTTCATATATCTCCAATTAATTAAAATATAAGTAAGAAAAATCTACACTATTACCAAAGGAGTATCATGAATATTCAAAAAGTTATTAGTGGATTTTTCTTTATTCTTGCAATGACAACAAACTTTGGCTTCTTCTATGGCGATCCATCAAATTTAGAGTATCATAGCAAATATGAGCTCTTTGCCGCAATAGTTGTAAACCTCATCGCTACAATTCTCAAACTAGGAGATAAAACACAACTAGGATCAGTACTCCTTGCTACAAGCCTCGTTGCCGATATTCAGCTCATAGGGGCAGCAAGCGTCTGGGCACTTGCAATATATGGCTTAGGGCAAATGAATCTTGAAGCAAGTGTAGCTATTGTCTCTATGAGCGGTGGTGCACTCTTAGCAAATATTGTCTCAGTCTTACTCTTTGTAGGCGACACGCTCAAATCTAAAAGGTAATTATGGAAAGCAATAGCGCATGGATCATCATCCACCGGATGAGGATCCCCCTTCTTGTAATTATTATCACTTTTTCAATCTCTATTTTAGGCATGACCCTCATCCCTGGTGTAGATGATCAGGGTAAACCCTATTATATGAACTTTTTTGATGCCTTTTACTTTGTAAGCTATATGGCAACAACCATTGGCTTTGGAGAAGCACCCTATACTTTTACCTATCCACAGCGTCTATGGGTAAGTTTTTGTATCTATCTCACAGTCATTGGCTGGTTTTATGGTATTGGTAATATAATTGCACTTATTCAAGATAAAAAACTTGCTCGTGAACTTGCAATCGCACGCTTTCGCAACAAAGTTCAAAAACTCACTGAGCCATTTATCATTATATTAGGCTATAACAATGTTACAAAAGAGATCATTAAGCGCCTCAGTCTAGAAGGTATAAGAATAGTCGTAGTGGATAAAGATGAAAGCAAAATAGAAGAAATTGAACTGGAAGGCTTCATTCCCGAAGTTCCAGCAATCAGTGCTGATACAACAAAGCCCGACACACTCAAACTTGCTGGAATTCATCATAAAAATTGCCAAGCAGTTGTAGTACTTTTTGAAGATGATGTAAAAAATGCAAAAATCGCACTCATGTGTAAACTACTCAATAAAAAAATCAATATCATCGTCAAATCAACTACCAAAGACAACACTGAACATCTGCGCAATATTGGTATTCGCCATATTGAAGATCCTTTTAAAATCATCTCCAATAGATTCTATTTTGCCATTGCAGCACCTTATATCTGGCTTTTAGAGATGTGGATATTTGGTCATATTTTGCGCATACGCAAGCGTGAATTCCTTCCAAAAGGAAAATATATCATCTGTGGTGCTGGACGTATGGGTAAAGCTCTCGCTTCAGCGCTAGAGCGAGCAAAGATCGAATATGTCTTTATTGATATTAAATCGAGTGAATATAAAAAAAGAAAACAGAGTGCCATTTATGGTGATGCAGAAGATATCAAGACACTCATTAAAGCAGGTATCAAAGAGGCCAGCTGTATTATTGCTGGTACAAAAGATGATATGATAAATCTCACTATCCTCTCCACTGCCAAAAAACTCAATCCTTCTATCTACACAATAGCTCGTGAAAACACACTTGAAGATATAAGCGTTTTTAAATCAGCACGTATCGATAAAATCTACATTTTAGAGAGGGTCTTAGCAAAATATACCTACAACTTCATTGCCAAACCGATGGCTAATAGATTTATACGCATGATATACCAAAAAGATAATGTCTGGGCAATGAATGTAGTAGGAAAACTGAGCTCCACGATTGGCAAAAATCCTGATGTTTTTGAGATTCAACTGACACATGAAACCGCATATGCTCTTTGCAAAGAGTTAGAAAATGGAAGAGATATTACCCTTGAAATTTTGCGCAGATCCCGCAAAGATTACCGTAAAAAAAATAAAATTGTTTTTTTGATGTATCATTATGAAAATGAGCATGAAAGAGAGACTGTTTTAATGCCTTCCGACTCACTCAGCATCAGATGTGGAGCTTCACTCTTAATCGCTTGTGATGAAGAGGCTCGCAGCGATTTTGAATATATCATCAATAATTACTATGAGCTCTACTATGTACTCACGGGTAAAGAGCAAAGTGTAGGCATTTTTAATATTTTCCAAAAAGAGAAAATAGCTTTTTAAAAGTAGGAGGCTTTGTGAATATTATCATAGCAGGAGCTGGAAGAGTTGGCTTTCGCCTCGCACAAACACTCTCTATAAAACATAACGTTATCATAATTGATAAGAACAAAGAGGCTCTTGCAAGACTGCAAGAATCGATCGACATACTTCCTATTGTAGGCAACATAGAAGATCCCGATACATTCAAAGTGCTTAATGGAACGTATGATATTTTTATAGCTGTAACAGATAATGATGAAGCTAATATTCTTTCCACTCTCATTGCTGATGATGAGATTAATGTAACTAAAAAGATTATTCGCTTACGCAACCCCTATTTTGCTAAAAGCTCCATTGCAAAAAAACTCGGAATCGATGAAGCTGTCTTTCCCTTTTCTCTCGCAGCCCAATCAATAAAACTCCTTTTAGACTTTCCTAAAGCAAACAACATTAAAGATTTTATCTTTACCTCTTTCAAACTCATCTCTGTGCGCGTCAATGAACCACTCCTTACTTCCACACAAGAGATAGAGTCACAAAATATCAAAGTAGTAGGAATTGAAAAAGATAAAAAGTTTTTCATCCCTACACAATCCTACCCTTTGGAAGACAATAATCTCCTCTATCTTTTTGGCGATGGAGAGCAAATAAAAGAGGTTTGCAAAAAAATCAATAAAAGCGATCCTAAATCTATCAAAAATATTGCAATTTTTGGAGCAAATCTCTTGGGAATTGAGATAGCAAAGGCTTTTTTAGAAAAAAATGTAAACATAAAAATTGTTGAAAGTGATCCTGCTCTTTGCATACGAGCTTCCGAGCTTTTGCAAAATCGCGCCACCGTTATCAACTCTAAATATATTGAGCATAAAATCTACGAAGAGGAGAATATCCGCCTAGCAGATATGGTTATCGCGACAAGTAGCGAAGATGAAGAAAACATCATTGAGTGTCTTGAAGCCAAAGAGTATGACGTACGAAAAACTGTAGCAATCAATAACAATCTAGAATTTTATAATCTCATGCACAAACTTGGAATCATCGCAGTGCGAGGACCAAAAGCGAGTGCATACTATGCAATTTTGGAAAAAATTGGCTCAAGCAATGTTATTACAGAAAAGCACTACTGTGGAGGAAGAGGTACTATTTTTATGCGAAAAATCTTTGAAGACTCTTTGCTGATTGGCACCTCCCTCAAACCTCTCAAACTCGACGATACCATCAGCTACTATATTCGTGATGGAATTATCTATCCATTCAAACAAAAAATCACACTCCATAAAAATGATCTCATCGTCGTTTTTGCAAAAACCTATCAGGAGGAAAGAGTCAAAAAGTGGGTCTACAATCTCTAAAAAATATCGCTAAATTTATTAGTACTATTGGACTAGGTTTAGGATTTTTCTTTATTATTCCAATCATAACTGGTTTTATTTATCATGAGGATATCAAAAATTTTCTCATCTTCTATCTACTGTTTGTATTAGGAAACTTTTTGATGTATGCAGCGCTTTACAACCACCATTTCAAAATGAGTATCAAAGAGGCAATATTTGCAGTTAATCTCATCTGGATCCTCTTAGGAGTTGCTGGAGGAGGTGCTCTTTTGCTCACATCCAATGTTACTCCAAGTGAAGCTTTTTTTGAAGCTATTAGTGGCTTTACTACTACGGGAGCTACAATATATACCGATATTGAGAGCCTCTCTCATACTACGCTCATGGTGCGTTCACTTACACACTGGTTAGGCGGGATGGGTATCATCGTTTTAAGTGTAGGTCTTTTGACACTTCTCAATCCATCAGGCTCGCTTACTCTTTTTAAATCTGAATCTACAGGCATTAGCATAGAAAAACTCACTCCAAAAATCAAAGATACCGCTATAAGACTTTGGGGCATATATCTCCTTCTGACACTCCTTGATGCTCTTTTACTCTATTTTGGAGGAATGAATAGTTTTGATGCAATCAACCACGCTTTTTCTACTATCTCTACTGGTGGCTTTTCTACCATGAACGATAGCTTAGGCCACTGGAAAAACAACTATTTCATTCTTTGGGTAACTACATTTTTTATGTTTATAAGCGGCATAAACTTCATTGCGCATTTGCGGCTCTTTCATCGAGATTTAAGTGGTTACAGAAGCGAAGAGGTAAAGTGGTATTTTATTGTTTTTATGCTCCTCTCTTTGACTCTAACATGGGTACATTGCACTATTGGAAAAGATACTCTCTTTCACGCAATGACACACGCCTTTTTTACCATAAGCTCAATTCTTACTACAACAGGATTTGCCTCTACCGACTACTCTCTTTGGTCGCCTGTTGCAGTGGCAATCATCTTTATTCCTATGTACATAGGTGCCAATGCTGGCAGTACCGCAGGAGGCGTAAAAATTATTCGTTATGTTATACTTTTTAAAAATCTCTTTGCTCAGATCAAACAAAACCTTCACCCTAATGCAATTGTTGATGTGTTTATCGATGGCAATCGTATTAGTGGTAAAATTCTTGGAAGCGTACATGGGTTTTTCTTCATCTATGCTGTCACAAATCTTTTACTTACACTCTTTCTCTTTGCACGAGGATACGATTTTTTAACATCCATCTCTGCAGCAATTGCCTGTATTGGCAATATTGGGCCTGGATTTGGGCATGTAGGACCTGCAGACAATTTTGCATTTTTTAGTAGTTTTGAAAAGATCCTCTTAGCAATCTTTATGATTATTGGGAGGTTAGAGTTTTATACATTTATCGTACTCTTTTCAAAAGAGTTTTGGAAAAGGTTTTAAAAAGCTTGAGGAGCTACTATGATAAAAAAACATCTCACAGAGCAAACTGCAATTTTGCTTTCTGTTACAAAATGGATGATTCTCTCAACAATAGTGGGGATAATTATTGGCTCAATTGTTACACTCTTTCTCAAAATTATTCAATTTGCAGAGCACCACCAAAGTAGTCTCCCCTTTCCTTACTACTATACTCTTCCATTTGTTTTAATGCTTGTTGTATGGATGATTCGCACCTTTGCCCCTTCTGCTGAAGGTCACGGTACAGAAAAGGTGATCGAAGCAGTACACAAAAAGCATGGAAAAATTGATCTCAAAGTAGTCCCTATCAAACTTATCGCAACAGTTTTGACAATTTTTGCAGGTGGCTCTGTGGGAAAAGAGGGACCAGCTGGTCAAATAGGTGCTGCGAGTGCTTCGGGACTAAGTGATCTTTTGCGCTTTAATGATGTAGACCGCAAAAAAATAGTAATATGTGGTATTAGCGCCGGCTTTGCTTCAGTTTTTGGCACACCCATTGCAGGGGCTATTTTTGGTGTGGAGGTACTCATCATAGGCGTTATATTATATGATGTACTCCTTCCCTCTTTTATTGCCGGATTTGCTGCTTTTACTACAGCGCAGTTTCTTGGTATTGAGTATACCTATTTTGAGATGCACTACTACCAAAGCATAGCTCTTGATATCCCACTCATACTCAAAGTGGTAGGTGCAGGACTCTTCTTCGGTCTTGTGAGTGATATTGTGGTTACTTCTATGAATTTTATGCACAAAACTATCAAAAAGATACCTCTTAATATCTACCTCAAAACATTTATCATCGGCTCCCTCTTAGTGCTTATAGGACTGCTCTTTGGTACGCAGTATCTTGGTCTTGGTATGGATACTATCAAAGATACTCTCAATCCTGATCCCTATTTTGCTAAAGATTTGCCATGGTATGCCTTTTTACTTAAAGCCTTCACCACCTCCCTCACTCTTAGTGGTGGGGGCAGTGGAGGTGTTATCACTCCGATATTTTACATAGGAGCAACAAGTGGACATGCTTTTGGTGCATGGTTTGATTACCAGCATATTACTCTCTTTGCTGCACTAGGTTTTGTAAGTGTCTTAAGTGGTGCTACAAATGCTCCAATTGCAGCTACCATCATGGCAGTAGAGCTCTTTGGACTTGAAATTGCACACTATGCAGCACTCAGTGCAGTGATTAGCTTTTTGGTTACAGGACACAGAAGTGTCTTTCCATCGCAAATTTTAGCAATGAAAAAGAGTGAGATACTTGAAGTAAAAATAGGTGAGGAGATAGAAAAAGCTGAAGTGGAGCTAGAAAACAGACGCTATCAAAAAATTCGAAGAAGAATTTTGCGCAAAAAACTTCGCATGAAAAAGTAGAAATTTTATTGCTATAATTATTCAAACAGTAATGGAACATTTAAATGAAAAAATTTTTGGTATTTCTCTTTGTACTTCCGCTTTTCGCATTTGAACCTCTCTTTACCACCATAGAGCATCCTCTGCGCCTTGCTTTTTACGCTCCATTTGCTATAGATACTTCTCATACTAAAATGGTAACGTTTGGATGGTATGAAGCAAACAACTATGAAAATGAAGATATCTACCTGCTTGATTTTGAGATAGCAACACTCCAAGGAGTAGTGAGAGTTCCTCTAAGCAATAACTCCTCCTTACGCATCATAGGAGGAATACACCGTGTTTATGGCGGATTTATGGATGGGGCACTCGATTGGTTCCATGATGCTACTGGCCTACTCAATGGAGCCGTACATAATCTCTATGGAGAAAATGAAGTGTACTACCATATTGGCTCGCAATTTCGCAAGGATAGCTCTTTTACTTCCCTATCCAATCTGCAAATAGAGTATAAACACTCCCTCGCATTTCATCCTTTCGGTACAAAAAGTGTAATTTTTGGCGGATGGAAAATTCCTCTTGCAAAGAAAAAGGATGGATTTGGATCCGCAAAAGCTGATTATATGGTGGGATTAGCACTACACAAGGACAATTGGCTATGTAATATCTCTTGTATGCGATTAGGAAAAGTCCACCTTTTTGAATATGGAACTTCTCGTAAATGGTTAGTGAGCGGTTATGTAGGATATGCGTATAAAAAATGGCTCTTTGAGTGGCGTACCATCTCTTCAGCCTTTAAATCACGCTACGTTTCACTCGATTCTTGGTCAAATGTAGTAAATGTAGCATACAGTCTCAATAAACACATAAAAATATTTTTTACTGAAAATCTCGCCCCTTTTTATGGGAGTGCTGATTTTACAATTGGTGTAACATATCGTTTTTAAAGGGTTATCATGGACAAAAAAGAGTACAAAAAAGAGCTTTACTATCTTCAAATAGAACTGGTCAAATTCCAACGAGAAGTTATAGAAAAGGACTTGAAAGTCTGCACAATCTTTGAAGGAAGGGATGCTGCTGGAAAAGATGGAACTATTAAACGTTTTGTTGAGCACCTCAGTCCTAGAGAGACCCGTGTAGTAGCTCTTGGAAAACCAAGCGATATCGATAAAAAGAGCTGGTATTTTCAGCGCTATGTCCCTCATCTTCCTCATGGCGGAGAAATGGTCTTTTTTAACCGCAGCTGGTACAACAGAGCAGGCGTAGAAAAGGTAATGGGATTTTGTACAAAAGAGGAGTATGAGCGCTTTATGCAAGAGGTTCCAAACTTCGAGCATCTTCTTGTGCACGATGGGATGATATTTACCAAGTACTATCTTGATATCACCAAAGAGGAGCAAAAAAAACGTCTTGAAGAACGCAAAAAAGATCCTCTCAAGCAGTGGAAGCTCAGCCCCATAGATGAAATGGCACAAAAATTATGGAAAGAGTACTCCCTTGCACGGGATGAGATGTTTGCACGTACACACTTTGCCTTTGCTCCATGGTATATAATCAAAGCAGATGATAAAAAAACAGCACGTATAAACTGTATAAAACATTTCCTCTCTAAAGTAGATTATAAGAAAAAAGATGAGAAACTATTAGTATACGATCCTAATATTGTATGTGAATTTGATAAAGCCTGCTATGAAAAAGGACTTATAGCACCATAAGGAGGTAATAATGGCACATCTTGAGCGATATATGTTTTACTATATGGATACCATCAACGAAAAAAACTTCAAAGAGGCGATTGAACTAGCACAAAGCATAATTGAAGAGTGCGAAGATGAAAGCACTCCAATTATCGAAGGTTTTTTAAGTGCTGCTAAATCTTTGCAAGCTTTGAAGATGGGCGAGTTTGATGATGTGGAGGAGCTTTGGAACAGTTATGAAGAGGCCAAAAGATTCCTTACACCAAGCAACAGACACTATGCAATACTCTTAGAAACTTGCATGATACTTGAAAATACAAAAGAAGAGATTGAGAGGATCATATGATAATCGACTTTTCACCATTAGAGCTCAAACATCGATATAAAATTATGAGCCGCTCCATAATTCCTCGCCCCATTGCATGGATAGTAACAGAGGGTAAAACCATCAATATCGCTCCATTTAGTTATTTTATGGCGCTATCTTCTAACCCTCCCACCCTTATCGTCTCAATAGGACATAAAAAAGATGGGTCACAAAAGGATACACTCAAAAATATTTTACAAACCAAAAAGTGCACTATCTGCTCAGTAACACCAGATCAAATTACACAAATGCATGCCTCCAGTGAAAGCCTCCCAGAAGAGGTGAGTGAAGCAGAAGCTTTTGGTATTGCAACAAAGAGAATAGTAGAGGATTTTCCTCCCATTATAACTGATAGCCCAAGCGCTTTTTTTTGTGAACTCAATCAAGTAGTAGATCTTCAAGGAAGCAAAACCATTCCTTTGATAGTAGAGATCAAGAAATACTATATTGCTGATAACTATTTTGATCCCAACTACAATTTTGAACTTGATCTCGTTGCACGAGTTGGTCGAGAATATCGTCTGTGCAACAAAAAAATTGAGCCGTAATTTTTGCTACTTTTGTTCCTTGCATCTGCTTAAAAATATGCTATTATGAAAAAAAATAAGGAGAGAAACAATGGTAGCAGATGCATGGCTCTCCAAAGAGCTGGGGGATGGTAAAGTTTTGTGCCAAGCGTGTGCCCATGCTTGTAAATTAGAGCCTGGAGAGTTTGGCAAATGTGGCGTACGTGTCAATGAAAATGGAAAACTCAAATCTACTGTATATGGATTAGCAGCTGCAGCCCATATCGATCCAATCGAAAAAAAGCCGATGTTTCACTTTTTGCCAGGTTCTACTATCTTTAGCATCGGAACGGTTGGGTGCAACTTTTGCTGCCAGTTTTGCCAAAACTGGGAAATTAGTCAATATCCTCAAACCAACGGCTACAAAGTTTTTGGTCAAGAATTGATGCCAGAGACTATCGTAAAGCTTGCCAAAGAGTATGGATGTAAATCTGTGGCTTATACCTATAATGAGCCAATTGTATATTTTGAATATACTTACGATACAGCCAAACTAGCCCATGAAGCAGGACTTAAAAATGTCTATGTAACAAGTGGCTTTGAGACAAGAAAAGCGATAGATGAACTTGCACCCTTTTTAGATGGAATGAATATCGATATTAAGTTTTTCAAAGATGAAAGCTATCAAAAAATCAGCTGTGCACGTCTTAAACCAGTACTACAAGCTATAGAATATGCTCACTCAAAAGATATTTGGATTGAGACAACTACACTTATCATCCCTGGTATCAACGATAGTGACGAGGAGTTGAGAGATATTGCTAGATTCCAAGCAAATTTGAGCAAAGATATGCCATGGCATATAAGTCGTTTTCATCCAGATTACAGAATGCTCGATCGCCCTGTCACTCCTTATGAAACACTCAAAAGAGCATATGAAATCGGGAAAGCTGAAGGTCTAAAATATATCTATATCGGAAATTATCCCGATGCTGATAGAGAATCAACATACTGCCCAAAATGTGGATTCAAAGTAATTGAGCGGGCTGGATATCTTGGTGAACAGGTGAAAAATCATCTCATAGATGGCAAATGTCCAAAATGTGGTGAAGTAATAGCAGGAGTATGGCAATGAGCGCAAAAGCATGGCTAAGTAAAAAGCTGCCCAGTGGCAAAATCTTGTGCGAAGCGTGTGCTCATGCATGCAAGCTCGATGAGGGCGAATATGGAATATGCGGTGTACGAAAGGTTGAAAACGGAGAGTTAAAACTGCTCGTTTATGGAAAAGCAGCAGCGATGAATGTTGATCCTGTAGAAAAGAAGCCAATGTACCACTTCTTACCTGGCTCTCAAGTCTTTAGCTTTGGAACAGTTGGATGTAATCTTAGCTGCAGCTTTTGTCAAAATTTTGAGATCAGCCAGTTTCCGCAAGAACATGAGCATAAAATTTTTGGCAAGGATCTGCCTCCAAAACTGGCAGTAGACCTAGCTTTGCAGTATGGCTGCAAAGCGATCGCTTACACCTACAACGAGCCGATCGTCTGGTTTGAGTACAGCTATGACACGGCAAAACTAGCTAAAGAAGCAGGACTTAAAAATATCTATGTCACCAGTGGATACGAGACCCACAAAGCATTGGATAAACTAGCCGATGTAATCGATGGGATGAATATTGATCTCAAAGCATTTACAGATGAGTTTTATAAAGAGCTGTGCGGTGCAAGACTCAAACCGGTTTTGGAAGCTATCAAATACGCTTACAAAAAAGGATTTTGGATCGAAATTACTACCCTTTTTATCCCCGGCAAAAATGACAGCGAAGAGGAGATGCGCCAAATTGCCAATTTCATCGCTTCTATCGATACAGCCATTCCTTGGCATGTAAGCGGCTTTTATCCAACTTATAAGATGCTTGATACAAATCCAACCCCTCCCGATACCCTACTCAAAGCCTATGAGATAGGAAAAGATGAAGGGCTTAAATTTGTCTATGTGGGCAACTTCAATGCTCCAGAATTCACCTCCACCTACTGTCCAGCATGTGGCTATAAAGTGATTGAACGCGCCGGATATCTTGGTGAAAAAGTGGTAAGTCATCTACAAGATGGTAGATGCCCCAAATGTCATACATTCATTCCTGGAGTCTGGAAATAGAGCAAATCAAGCTTTTCATAGAAGCTTTTTCTGGGCTTGGTCTCTTTCTGTTTGGCATGCTCTATCTTGAGCAGCAGCTACGCAACGCTGCTGGAAGGTTTTTTAAAAAGCTTGTTCGCTGGATGACTAGCACTCCTTTGAAAAGCCTTTTGGCTGGCATCCTCACCACTGCAATTTTCCAAAGCTCTTCAGTCGTCACACTCATGGCACTCTCTCTCATTGGAGCAGGCCTTATTCATTTACAAGGAGCTATCGGCATTATCTTTGGAGCCAATATAGGAACTACCATCACTGCATGGATTGTTGGTATTGTAGGTTTCAAAATGGATATCAAACTACTCTCATACTTTATGGTTGGTATTGGTGGCCTTGGAAGTGTATTAGCACCACAAGAGAGTCGATGGAGAAATATTTTCCATGCAATGGTAGGATTTGGCCTCATTTTTATGGGACTGGAGGGAATGAAAGAGAGCTTTACAGGATTTGGCAAAAAAATCTCTTTGCAAGGACTCGATAGCCTTTGGTGGTATACATTGCTTGGATTTGGTATCACAGCAATCATTCAGTCAAGCTCTGCAACTATAGCTATCATTCAAAGTGCTCTTTTTGCACAAATTGTCACTTTAGAAGAAGCGGTAACCTTTGTCATAGGAGCCAATGTAGGCACTACAGTTACAGCTATTCTTGGGGCTATCGGAGGTTCATCTGATAAAAAAAGGGCGGCTACAGCACACTTTTTATTTAATTTCACCACTGGAATTCTTGCTTATCTTGTACTTCCCTTACTTCTTAAAATCACCCTGCTTCTTATACCCTCTGCCGACCCTGTCATACAAATAGCACTCTTTCATACTCTGTTTAATCTTTTGGGCGTTATATTGTGGTTACCTTTTATCAAGCTTTTGGCTAAATGGTTAAGCACACTTTTTAACGAACCCAAAGACGTAGTAACCAAGTATATCCATAACGTTCCTAGCAATATGGTAGATATGGCACTGGATGCCTCTTTGAAAGAGATAATACATCTTTGCGAGGAAGTAGAGCATTTCGCCCTCTTTGCAACAGGCGTCCCAAATATCAATATTTTAGAAAAAGAGGGCTCTATCAATAAAATTTTAGAAAAATATAATGAGCCTTTAGATGTGCCCTTTATGACTCAATATATCCATATCCGCAAAATTGAAGGAGAGATCTTGCGCTTTACGCATGAACTATCAGCTAATGCCACTACAAAAGAAGTAGAAGAGATTATCCATACTATCGCCAAAGCCACTACATATTTAGCAACAGCTGCAAAAGCAATCAAAGATATGCTCCTAGATCTTGAACAGTGGTATGATGGAGAGAGCCCAGAGGAAAAAGAGTTTTTGCAAAACCTGCGCTACCAAATCATTCGCAGTGTACAGGCATTTCATTATGCACTTCAAGGAAATAAGAATGCAAAAGAGGAGATTGAAGAGATCTATAAAAAGATAGCTGATTCCTATCGCAATACGCTTGCAATCATCAGCGATATCGCCAAAAATCCCCATATTGCTTCAGAGAGGCTTACTATCGCCATCAACGACTACCATTTAAGTAAGAGCTTTACCAAGTCTTTGCGCAACACACTGACACAAATAACTTTCATGCGGATATTTTTACACAAAAATGGCGCAATCAGCAAAAAGCCGGTTAGCGAACATCATAGTCGATATATCCTTTACCATCACTCGCCCAGTTACGTATAGTCTCTTTATCTTTTGATGAGAGTTTTGCTTCAGGATGAAGCCAAAGATATTGTGGAAGCGGCATAGCTAAGATGACACTTCTAAAGATCTGCTTTTTGAGCTCTTGCTTTTTTTCATCACTATAATTATTCCATGTACTAAAATTGAGCGCTTTTCTCCCTTCTATCACATCGCGTCTTACTGCCCAACTCATAGGAGCTACATTGGCATACCATGGCCATTTTGTCTCATTAGAGTGACAATCATAGCAGCTCCGTTTAAAAATTGCCATCACCTCTTTTGGAGCTTGTATCTCTTTTTGAGTATCGGTTGGTGGGTTTGACTTTTCATAGGTTGGAATAAACTGCAAAAGTCCAATAATAACCGCTACTGCACCAAGATACATCCAAAAGCTCTTCATTGTCCCCTCTCTTTTTTTGTGGTAATATTACTATAGTTTGATTAATAATTACAATTTAGGAATAAACATGGGAACAGTGAATTCCTTTTTGAGTAAACACAAAGCATTTTTTTCACAATATAAAGAGCACTTTCTTGAGTTTTTCCGCTCTTCCATTTTAGAAAAACCTCCAAAAAATAGTAAACCCCTCTCATCTGGAGCAATCAATACCATAGCAGAAAAACTCTACCTTATACTTTTCACACCTGATACATCTGATAGAGAGCAAAAAATTATCAATTTTGCATATATGCTGGCACAAAATAGATTTAATATCCTTCCACCTCTTACAAAATCTCTTCTTAAACTTTTACAAGATTTTATTGGCATTATTCTCCAAAAAGATCACCATAATCACCTTGATGTCTCTATAATGATTCAACTCATAGATAATTATATTGTTGCTTTTCAAAGAGGATATACAAAATTTTTTGAAGAGCAACAGCAAAAGTTACGCTCATTAAAACATGAAAGTGATAAAAAAGAGCAAGAGATAATCTTGTCGATTTTAGAAAAAATAAAAAGACAAAACAGCCAAATAATTCTACTCGATTTTTACAAACAGGTACCTATATCTTGCAAAGCCAAAATCAGACTATTAAAAGAAGAGTCAATTGTTGTCGATATAGCAGAATGCAATTTTAAAATTTTTCATCATGACAAAGAGCTTTTTATAAAAACAGATCTTATAGACAAGCCAATAAAAACTAAAATAAAAGAGATCAAAGATTTTGACTATGTTATCTTAGACTCTTTTTGCTTTGAAGAGCTCCCACAGGAAAAAAGAAAATTTGTACGTGTTCAGCCAAAAGAGTCTATTCCTATAACTATTACATCTTCTCTATGTCAATGCAGTGGGGTCATTCAAGATATCTCCATAGGAGGAGTAGGTATTATCTGTAGTGATATCTCTTCATGTAACAAACAGGACAGAGTTACTCTCCAGTTTGCATTAGAGAATAAAAAAATTGTAATAGAAGGGGAGATTCGCTACCTCGACGAGGAAGCGAAGAGATTGGGTATACAATACAGTTTAGATGTAGAATTTGAAAACTTCCTTGCTGAATATATCCTGCATAGGCAGTTTGAAATCATCAAAGAGATACGTATATGATCAAAGATTTCTAATATCAATAAATTCTCCGCTTGGAAACTCCAAAAGTTTTCCAAAACTATCACTCAGCAATAAAGCAGCATCTGCTGGCGCAAGTCTTTGAGACTCTGCTAGGCGTTTTACTACAGGGAATTTCTCCCTATCAGCATGCTGTAAAATATGCTCCATCATAGGAGTTTCTATAAGACCAGGAGCAAGTGCTGTAAGGTGTGTATTTGGCATCTCAGCAGCGTAGAGGCGAATAAGCATATTGAGAGCTGCTTTGCTCAGTGCATAGGCATTCCATCCCCTTGCTCCACTTACACTTGCACCACTACTGATAGCCACAACCTGCTTCACAGTACGCTTTTTAAAAGAGTCAAGCAGTACTTTATTTGCCCATACATTGAGATTCATAATCTCTTCAATCTCATGGATACTTGTGTCACTCATATCTTTTAGCTCCCCTAAAATTCCGGCATTTAAAATTGCTAAATCAAGCTCTGTTTGTGCTAGCAATTCTTCAACTGCTCCCTCGATCTTTTCCAAAGCATGTAAGTTCAGCTGTACAAAATGAAGATTTTCATACCCTTGCAAACTGCGGGGCAAAAAGCGGCTCAGGGCATACACCTCTTCCCCACCTTCAACGTAAAGTTTTGCCAATGCTTCACCTAAACCACTGCCAATACCTGTTATAAAGACTTTCATTATCACTCCTTAATCTATCTGAATATTTTTTCTATGGTAGCGCTGCACTATATCAGGATCGGGATGGAGAGAGACTTTTGCTTTTTCTTTTCCTTTATAAGGAATTTGAGAGAGCACATAGCGAATTGACTCAAGACGTGCGAGTTTTTTGTTATTGGAGTTGACTATAATCCAAGGACTATATGATGTGTGCGTACGGCTAAACATCTCCTCTTTATAGTGCGTTATCTCATCCCATAACTCTTGCGCTTTCATATCAACAGGACTGAGTTTCCACTGTTTTAAAGGATTGTGCATACGCTCTTCAAATCGTCTTTTTTGCGTCTCTTTGGAGATAGAAAACCAAAATTTTATAAGCATTATCCCATCATCAATCAGCGCATGCTCAATCTCCGGCACTTCCATCATAAACTTCTCATACTGCTCCTTTGTACAAAACCCATATACTGGCTCCACAATAGCACGGTTATACCAGCTACGATCAAAAAATGCAATTTCACCAGGATTTGGCAAATGCTGAAAATATCTTTGAAAATAGAACTGCCCTTTTTCTACTTCAGTTGGAGCAGGCAGTGCAACAACACGATATTTTCTAGGATTGAGATGCATAGTAAAGCGTTTGATTGAACCACCTTTTCCCGCTGCGTCACGCCCTTCAAATATAATCATAAGCCGCTTTTTATTTTCATATATCCAGTTTTGCATCTTAATAAGCTCAATCTGCAGTCTTGTAAGTTCATCTTCATACTTGATATACTCTATCGCTTTTTTGAGCTTTTTTTTCTTCACAAGTTGCTTGAGACCATTTTTGGTGCGCAATAGATGAAACTGCTGCTCTAAATTTTCGAGCTTTTCTTTGAGGTCTGGTTCTTGAATCCGCTCTTTGAGATAGTAGATATCTTCAAAAATACTTTTCATATTACTCCTTTTTTTTGATTATAAATCTTTAAAACTAAATTTTTCATAATATATAAGTTTTTCACAATGGCTAGTTGAGAAGGTAATTACTAACAGGCATAGGAGTAAAAAAAAGAACACATTATCTTAAACATTGTTTTAAGTATTTATAAGAGCCTATATTCTATAACCCTCTCTTTATACCATACCGAGGTTGTTTGACTCTATTTTAGCTACTTATTCCTCTTATCTGTCTCCTCTTTTTTGTCTATACGCTCTTGCAAGGTTTTGTAAAGCTCTTGTAAAACTTCTACGAACTCTATTTTTCCTTCTTCTACCGCATCCATCAAAGATTCTAGCTCTTTGGTATAGTTTTCGTTTACAAAGTAATAAAGCTCTGGATGGTTTTTAATCTCTTCATAGACTGCTATCCCTTTTTTGGTAGCAAAAAGCACTCCGCCTCTTTGAAAGATATAGCCTCTTTGCTGCAGTTTTTCGATGGTGATGGCATAGGTTGAAGGTCTGCCAACTCCTCGCTCCTTCATCATCCTAATAATTTGCGCATAAGAGTAGCGAGGCACTTTACTTCTTTTGCTTAGACTCTTTTGGACTTCATACTCGCTTTCCTCTATATCATTAATTTCCACAGGCCATATGAGATTGATTCCATCTTCTATGATTTTTTTGTAAAAGCTAAGCTCTGCCACCACTCCCAGTGCCGTAGCCATAGCTTCGATCTCTAATACTTTTGCTGCTCTCATCTGCGAGGCTATAAAGTTGCGAAAGATGAGATCGTAGAGCCTCAGGTGTGCTTGCATGATGTTTTGGTTTTGTACTCTCACAAACTCTTCAAGATCTTGCACATCCATTGCTCTTGTAGGGCGGATAGCCTCATGGGCTCCCTCTTGGCTGCTGTGAGGATTTGGTCTATAAAACTCCTCTCCAAAATGGTTTGTGATATACTCTTTTGCAATGGCTAGACCAGCTGGACTGACGCGAATAGAGTCGGTGCGGTGGTAAGTGATAAATCCTGCTTCAAAGAGATCTTGCGCTAGCTGCATGGTGCGCTGTGGCGAAAAGTGAATTCTGGAAGCAGCATCAAAAAGCATCGCATCGGTAGAGTAAGGCAAGCGAAAAAGCTCTTTTTCATTTTGCTTTATAAACTTCAGTTTTATCTTTTGGAGATTTTCATAAAAGCTCTTTGCATCTTCTTCTTTTTCAAAGACAAATTCTGCTTCAAGCCCTCCAAAAGAGGTTGTAACCGCATAGACCTTCTCTTTTGCCTCATACTCTCTTAAAACGATCCACTCCAGTACAGCTGTTTGCACTCGGCCGGCACTAAGGCTTCTTTTGCCAAATTTTTTTTGCAAGAATTGTGAGATCTCAAAACCTATCCATCTATCGGCAACACGTCTGACTAGCTGAGCTCTTACTCTATCCTCATTGACCTCCCTCGCCTCTTGTAAAGCTTCGTTAAAAGCCCACTTAGTGACCTCATGAAACTCCGTACGCTTGATAGTACTATTGAAAGGGCGGCTATTTAAAAAAAGATCGTATGCTATCTTTTCCCCTTCAGTATCGGGGTCAGTCGCAATAAAGACCTCCGCTACTTCTATGTCAAGCTCCCTTATAGCCTGCATAATGTTCTCTTTTGTGGTGTCGATTGGCTCAAAAATCTCTACAAATTCAGGCTTGGTAAGAACGCCATGAAAACCCTCCTCTTTATTGAGATCAAAAACGTGCCCTTTCGAGGCGGTGATGTTTAAGATCTTGTCCTCTTTGGCGATTTCATAAATCTTGATCCCTTTAAATTCTCTCACTAGTGGTTTACCGTAGAAGTTTGCGATAGTTCTTGCTTTGTTGGGAGATTCGACAATAACAAGGGCTGTTTTGAAAAAATCTTTTTGCTCTTTGAGATCCCCTCGCAAAGCAGCTCTCACCCGCTTACGATCTTCGTCTATGTGGCGCAAAATCTGCTGGATATCAACCTCATCTGCCTTTTTAAACACAATCTCTTCACTAAACCAGCGCACCTTCTTTTGCAAACTCGCAAACGCTTTTTTGCTATCAACGAGCAAGAAACTAAGCCCCTTGGTAAGCCCTCCTACAAAAAGGCGACTTGTACGCCCACTCGCTTGGATATATCCCGTTACATCGGCGGTGATGACTTTGAATGTCTCATCTTTTACCAATGATACATCGGGACTTTTATTGATTTTTTGTATAAACTCCTCACTTAAAAGCTCTTGGAGCCAGTTGTAGATATGGGCAACTTTTTCTTTGGCTTTTGAAGTGAGATTTTGCGCAGGGATAAAGGCGATGCGCTTGAGATAATTGCTATACTCCAAAACTTGAGAGAAAAAAGGCTCAGATTTAAGAGCCGGTACAAGCGCAAGCAAGAAAAAATAGAGCGAGCTTGTCTTTTGTAAATCGAGCTTAAATTCTAATTTTGGAACACCTACAAAGAGGGCGTATCGTACCACATCTGGCAAATCCAGCCCACGAGCTAGGGGATTGCGATAGCTAGCAAACCCCACCACCACATCTACCTCTCCCTCTCTAAAAGCCTCCTTGCTAAACTCTTCATAACTTTGCGCTCTAACTCCCTCTTGTTCCAAAAAACTTAGATACTCTTGCAGCTCCTCTTTTGTGGCATTGGAAGGCAAAAAAACAAGTCCCCCTTTGCCAAACTCCCTTATCCTCTCGACACTTTGCTTCCAAAGATCCTCTGGCTCTTCATAGAGATCTTCGATATTTCTAAGAGTAATACTTGGACGACTCACCTCAAATCCTAAAAGCTCTCGAAAAAGAAGAACTCTTCTGCTCCTTGGATTTGCCGTAGCACTTGAGACGATGAGCGTGGCTTGGCGCTTCTTGGCAATAGTTTCTATCTCTTTTCTTTTACTCTCAAACTCTTCCCAATCGATACTTTTCTTTTTAGCAAGTTCTCTTTTATACGCAATAAATGCAAGCGTTTTTTGAATATCATCCTCGCTAAATCCCAAAAGATACAAAACCTTGTCAATATTTTTGGCTGATTTCAAGATCGAATCCACATCATCCACAAAAACAAAATTAAAAACTTTGGGAATAATGGAGTAGTTTTTATACAAAAAGGAGGTAGTAGTAATAAGGATACTAAAATCCCCCTGCTTAATTTTCTCTTTTACAGCTTCTTTTTGCTTTTTTGAAGCATGAGAGTCATACAAAAGGGCATCTTCTCCCATTTGACCCAGGCGCTCATGAGCCTGTTTTGCTAAAAGGGCGGTGGGAAAAATTAAATAGCTCTTTTTACCCTGCGATTTTAAAAAGGCAGCACTCACCAGCCCAAAAGTAGTTTTACCAACTCCGGTTGGAGCCAAAAGGGCAAAGGAGATATCCAAAAAGAGCCGCTTTGCCCACATAAGCTGCAGCTCTCTTGGCAAAAATCCACTTTTTTGCTCAAAAAAGTGCTCAAACTCACTTACCTCTTTATTAAGCTGGCATATTTGTAAAAAGTCCCCCTCTTCTAACGCCTCACAAGGATTTGCCTCTTGTGGCAAGCACTTTTTACAAACAAGCCCTTTGAAAAGTCTCTCACTGCAGATGTCACCCCCGCAATTGGGGCACATCTTTTTATAAATAAGCGAAATCACCTATTTGCCTTGGGCTTGGAGATACTCTTTGATCTCTTTAAGAAGCTGGGCTGGAGTTTTGATAGGATAAGCAAGCCCTTTTGCTACCATAGATCCATCTACGCCTTTTATAGAAATTCCCCCAAGACGCTCACTCAATACCTCATCACTTACAATAGGATACTCAACACCTTTTGTGTGTTTGAGCACAAGATATGCCCATGGTGACTCACAAGATGCTGCTTGGAGCGCTTCTCCCGCCATCGCATGGCAAAAATCAAGAATAGTTTGCGAATCTTGCCCCTCTTTAACGAGTCTGTAAGCAAGTTTTGCCACACCTCCAGCAGTATGGACTTTAAGCTCCTTTTTCTCTTGGGCACTCAGTTCATCAAGGTGTTGGATCTTATACATTGCTTGATCAGGATCTGCGCGCAAAATGTTTCTTACAGTATTTCTTGTTAGCCCTACATATTCAGCTATCTCATCTTCTGGCTTGAGGTATTCTTCACGCAGCACTATTGCAAATGCAGCGCGCGCAAGGCTTGGAAGCCAAGTAAGTGTGCGAAACTCGGCTAATTTTTTCAATCCTCCTAAGAGATCGATACTTTTGAAAAAGACTCTCTCAACAAGTCTCTCTACACCTTTTTCATCAATATTGAGCGTATCGCCTGTTAAAATAATCATTTTTGCCTCCTTTTTTATTGCTCACCAATAGGAGCTAAAATCTTTACTAGCCCCGTCTCGCTAATCTCCATGTAGTGCGTCTTCGTATCGTGACCACTCATACGACATCCGTCAATCCGAAAGAGTCGCACTACATCTCCCAGCTTTGCTTTATACATTCTTGCTTGATACCGGCTAGAAATTAGCTCTTTTGCCAACACCATCGTACCGTCAACAATATGTCCCACTGCGTATCCACCCGCAGCCTCAGCACTCAGTTCTTCATGGCCGCTTCGCTTTTGACTGACAAAAAGAGCCGTCTGATACCACTTTTTCATAAAATTAAAGACCCTTCGTACAATGGCTCTCGCCATCATCTCCTTGTTTTCAAAAAGCCCTGTTACAGAGTCAATAACGGTAAAGTTTATCTTATACTCTTTGATGGCATACGCAAGCGTTGCCAAGAGATCTGGCACATACTCACGAAGTTTGTAGTTAGAAGCTGCATCGATGAGAATGATATTGTCTTGGAATTCATCAAAATTGTATCCCATAGCTAAAGCTCGATATTTCAAAGAGGAGGCTACAAAATTTGCAGGAGTCTCGACAGTGATGAAGGCAACTTTCTCCCCCTTTCTCGCCTGCTCAATAGCAAACTGCTCCACCATGAGACTTTTACCTGTATCGCTCACTCCTGTAATGTTAAAAACACTATATTTAGGAACACCTCCAAGAGAGACCTTTTGCAGCTTTCCTTTTACTTCTTTGACAGTAAAGAAAAGATCATTTAGCCCCTCAATTCCTGTTGGTACACCAATAAGTTCGGGGGCCTTTTCTAAAGCTTTTGAGCCAACATAGATAGCCTCTTTAATTACTTCTGGCTCTTGATAGCTATAATCTTGCTGGTTTTGGGACTCTTGGGCCATAGAGACTCCTTCGGTTTTTAAAAATTATAACACAGCTTTTTTCAAAGCAGTGCAACATAACTTGCAAAAAAATATTGTATTACTTATAATAGTAATACCAAAAGGAGTAATCATGAAAACAATTACACTCAAAACAGATGAAAAGCTTTTTGAAGAGGTCACGAATCTCTCACAAAAACTCAAACTGAGCAAAAGCGAACTTATCCGAAGAGCCATAAAAGAGTATGAAAAAAAGATTGCTTTACAAAACATAAAGAGACAGATACAGCAAGCCTCACTCAATATAAGAAAAGAGAGTGCGAATATAATAGAAGATTTAGAAAATACTATCGATGATGGTTTAGAAAATGTATAAACGAGGAGAGATCTATCTTGCCAATCTCCATCCAAAAAGAGGCAATGAAGTAGGCAAATTAAGACCTGTACTCATTTTTCAAACAGATTTTCTCAATGAGATTGAGCACCCCACAATCATTATACTGCCACTGAGTACAAAACTTATCAATAATGCCTATCCATTACGATTTCGCATACAAAAAAGAGATAGATTGGAACAAGATTCTGACATATTATGCGATCAAATCCGCGCCATTGATAAAAAAAGAATCATATCACAACCTCTTACTCATCTGACCCAAAAAGAGCTTTTTGCTCTAGAATATCAAATTACACTTATTTTAGGATTAAAGGATTATGCATGATCTCCCAATCAAACAACCCTCTCATTAAAGATCTTGTCAATAGACTCCGCGATATTCGCATCACTCCAAAAGAGTTTCGGCACAATCTTAAACTCTTAGCACAACTTCTCTGTATGGAGGCATGTAGTTTTCCTCTCACAAAACAGATCATCCCTACCTGGATTGGGCAAAAAGAGTTTAGTTTTATAGAACAAGAAAATATTGTTGTTGTAGCAATTTTGCGCGCAGCTCTTCCTATGCAAGAGGGGTTACTGGAGCTTTTTCCCTATGCAAGGGGTGGATTTTTGGCTATGAAACGTGATGAGAGCACATTTGAAGCAAAACTCTACTATACCCGCTTACCTGATATTGAGGGCAAAAATCTTATCGTGGTTGATCCTATGGTAGCCACGGGAGGATCACTCAAAAGCGCCCTTGATATCCTCGCAGCAAAAAAACCAGCCTCCATCACAACATTGCATGTAGTTGGTGTCAAAGATGGCCTAGAGTATGTCAATGCTAGCCATCCCAATGCCCACATCCATATCGCACAAATAGATGCATATCTCAATGAGCAAAAATATATTATTCCCGGCCTTGGTGATGCAGGTGATAGAGCTTTTCATACCTAAAAATTGCGATAAGCAATAGGAAAGCTTGCTTTAAAGTTTTGCGAGAGCTTTCTCTTTTGCTCTGGTAGTGGTAACAAAGTTTTTCCCAAATTTATAAAATTTTGTATATAGTAGGTTTTAGTGTATCCAATCTTTTCAAGAAGCGCTATAATCTCTTCAATATCTCTCTCATCTAAAAGATCTGTATGCACGGTAGTGCGCACCTGATAAGGAATACGATAGCGATTGAGAATATGGAGACTCTCAATGAGATTTTCATAAGATTTTGATTTGGTAATTGCAAGAAATTTACTCTTGGGAGCTTTAAAATCGATAGCTATAAAATCTAGCAGATCTTTTGCTAAAAGCTGCTCTAACACCTGTGGAAGGCTTCCGTTGGTATCAAGTTTGATCTTGTATCCAAGATCTTTAATCGTAGCGCAAATAGTTTCAATATCTTTATGAATTGTTGGTTCTCCTCCACTAATAACCACTCCTTCAAGCAAACCTCTTCTTTTTTTTAAAAACTGGACTATTGCACTAAAATCTTTTTCATTCTTTCCATATACAATGTCGGGATTATGACAGTAGGGACAACGCATATTACATCCAGCAAGCCAAAGAATGGCCGCTGGAGTATCTGGAAAATCTAGCAGTGTAAAAGAGGTAAGGTCATAAATTTTTATACCATTGCCTTGCATTGCTCCTCTTTAAAATAGGTACGCTCTTTATGCTCTCCCTTTTTGCCTATGTTAAAACTCTCTACTGGTCTATGATATCCCATGACTCTTGTATAGACCATACATTTTGTGCGTTTATGTGCTAATTTTTTAAGAATTTCTTCTCTATGCATCTTCTGCCTCCTTTAAATATTCTTGGATAAGTTCTTCATCGCAGAGCGGACAAAACTCATGTTCTCCCTGTAAATATCCATGTTTCGGGCATACACTAAAAAGTGGTGTTACTGTTATATAAGGTAACCGAAAATTTTTTATGACAGACTTGACAAGTTTTCTTGCAGCTTCAGCACTACTGATCTTTTCACTCATATACAGATGCAACACCGTTCCGCCTGTATATTTACACTGCAGATCATCTTGCAGTTCCAGAGCTTCAAAGGGATCATCGGTAAAACCCACTGGCAGTTGCGAAGAGTTTGTATAGTAGATATTTTCTCCAAAGCCAGCTTGCAAAATATCTGGATAACGTTTCTTATCCTCTTTGGCAAATCTGTAAGTTGTCCCTTCTGCTGGTGTTGCTTCGAGATTGTAAAGATTACCGGTCTCTTCTTGATAGCCCCTCAATCTTTGGCGCATGAAATCGAGCACATCTTTGGCAAACTCTATGCCATAAGCAGTAGTAATATCCTCTTTATCATCTGTAAAATTGCGAATCATCTCATTTATACCATTCACACCAATTGTAGAGAAATGGTTATTAAAATCTTTGAGATACCGCTTGGTGTAGGGATAAAGCCCCCTTGCAAACATCTCATTAATAAAAGCTCTCTTCTTTTCTAGTGTACTTTTGGCTATATCCATAAGTCGCTTCAGCTCTTTAAAAAGCCCTGCTCTGTCCCCTTTAAAGCGATAGCCAAGACGCGCCATATTGATAGTTACTACCCCGATACTTCCTGTCATCTCAGCGCTGCCAAAAAGCCCGTTTCCACGTCGAAGGAGCTCTCGAAGATCAAGCTGCAGCCTGCAACACATACTTCTTACGGCATTTGGTTTATAGCTATCGGGGTTTTCTCTCTTTTCTCCAGTTTCTGGATCGATGATATATTGGCTACCAATAAAGTTTTGAAAGTAACTGCTCCCAATTTTTGCGGTATTTTCAAACAAAATATCTGTATTTTCTCCATACCAGTCAAAGTCTTCTGTGATATTCACCGTAGGGATTGGAAAAGTAAAAGGCTGGCCTGTTTTATCCCCTTCGGTCATCACCTCATAAAAGGCTCTATTAATGAGATGCATCTCTTTTTGAAAATGCTTATAAGTAAGCTGCAAAGGTGAATCTACTCCTCGCTTTTTAGCTTTTTGTATAATTTTTGGATCATTTGCTACCTCTTCAAAGAGATGCCTATCGTTTTTGGTTGGAATCTGATCAGCTAAGTCTTGTGGCACAGTCCAGTCTATTGTGATATTGGTAAATGGGCTCTGTCCCCAGCGTGCTGGAACATTGAGGTTGTAAACAAAGCTTCTAATTGCCTCCTTTACCTCTTCATAACTCAAATCATCTTTGAACACATAGGGAGCTAAGTAAGTATCAAAGGAGCTAAAGGCTTGCGCACCAGCCCACTCACTCTGTAAAATCCCTAAAAAGTTTGCCATCTGCCCAAGGGCTGTGCGAAAGTGGTTAGGTGGTTTACTCTCAACCCTTCCTCTTACACCATTGAAGCCCTCATTGAGTAAAACTCTGAGACTCCATCCAGCACAATATCCTGTGAGACAATCGAGATCGTGTATATGAATATCACCATTTCTATGCGCAGCCCCCTCCTCTGGGCTATAGACTTTATCGAGCCAAAAATTTGCTATAACTTTTCCAGCCAAATTATTCACAAGTCCAGCATTGGAGTAGCCTGTATTGGCATTGGCATTGATACGCCAATCACTTTTATTGATATACTCCTCTACGGCACTAGAAGTATTTATATAGGTAGTATCAGGAGTGAGTCCCAAGATCTGCTCTCGCTGCATTTTGTGCAAGAAGCGGTAGGTGATGAAAGATTTCATCACATCAAAATAGCCAGCACGAAAGAGCTCATACTCAATGATATCTTGTATCTCTTCGACAGCTTTGACCTCATCAAAGCTAATGCGAATCAAAACACTCTCAAATACTTTGCGATCATAGGGAGTAAGCACACTATCAAAAGCAGCTTTTATCGCATCTTCAATCTTATAGGCACGAAACTCCTCGACACTCCCATCCCGTTTGATAATTGCTTTTGGAAACTGTAGATCCATTGCCACTCCTTTTGAAAAATTCTAACAAAGGAAAGTGGCAATTTTTAGGCGATTTTGTGGCTATTGTGTGGTACCCCAGCCGCCTCCTCCAGGTGTTTTTACTATGAGCTTGTCTCCTTTTTTTGCAAAGAAGTGGACTTTACCGCCAAGATTATAGGTTTTTCCATCGCGCACAAGATAGTTCTCTCCCCTTTTTCCCTCTTTGCCCCCATACAAACCATAGGGCGCAAAGGATCTTCGCTCTGTAAGCAGACTCACTTCTACTGGCTCCAAAAAGCGATATACACGCTCTACACCATCTCCTCCCCTATATTTTCCCTCTCCCCCACTACCATTTCTTAAAGCAAACTTTTCTATCATCACAGGAAAGCGGCTCTCCATCACTTCCACATCTGTAATTTTTGTATTTGTCATATGTGTATGTACACCACTTGCCCCATAAGCCTGCGGTGTAGCTCCAGCCCCGCCTGCAATGGTCTCGTAGTAGCCAAAACGCTCATTCCCAAAGATAACATTATTCATGCACCCTTGGCTTGCTGCAGCTACTTTGAAAGCTTTAAATATCACATCCACTATGCGCTGACTCGTTGTAACATTGCCACCAACAACTGCCAACTCCTTATCTGGATTGAGGAGAGTCCCTTTTGGCGTAATAATCTTGATATTTTGCAATATTCCATCATTGAGAGGAATATCTCTTTGTAGCATCACGCGCAAGGCATAGAGTACTGCACTTCTCAGTACTGCAAAGGGAGCGTTTTGATTAGAAAGCAGCTGTGGGCTTGAATCGCTAAAATCAAAAACTACTTTGCCATCTCTTTTATAGACTTGCAAAGCAACTTTTGCCCCATTATCGAGATAATCTTGGGCACTTGCTGCTTGCAATGAAGCAAAAAAGCTTCTCACGCTCCTTGCGCTCACCTCTTTTATTGCACGAAAAAACCAAGGAAGCTCCTCTTTTAAAGGAAGTAGCGATCGTATCCCTTCCATATTGGCTGCAATCTGCGCTTTTATATCGCTTATATTATCTTCAATATTTCTAGCACCAGCACTCTCAAAAATAGATCGCAAAATCTCTTCTAAAAACACTCCCTCCTCTACTACTGCAAAGCTCTCTATAATTGCCCCCTCATCGTGTAAAAACTTTGAAAATGGAGGCATACTTCCAGGCACACTTCCTCCAATATCTGCATGGTGGCCGCGGCTTGCCACCCAAAGAAGAGTCTTGCCATCTTCAATATAGGGCGTAGCTACTGTAATATCTGGCAGATGCGAGCCTCCCTCATAGGGAGCATTGGTAATATATGTGGCATTTTTGTACCCTTTGGCAATAATCGCTTTTACCACACTGCTCATAGATCCAAGATGTACTGGAATATGGGGAGCGTTGACAATCAAATTGCCATCTGGATCAAAAATAGCACAGCTAAAGTCGGCGCGCTCTTTGATATTCACGCTCCTTGCGCTTTTTTGCAAAATATCACCCATCTTTTTGGCGATAAACTCAAGTCTATTTGCTAAAAGAGAGAGTTTTGCCTCTTGGATAACTCTTTGCTCTGCATGCTCTACTTCTATGAGAATATCTCCATACTCATTAATTGAAGCGCGACTTTTTGGATCGAGCACTACCATAGAGTGCTCCAGTGCGATAAGGGCTGGCCCTTGGATTACAGATCCAGCTTTGAGTACATTAAAAATTGGCACCTCTTGCCACCCCTCATCAAAGTACACCCTCCCCATTTTTACTGGCTCTACTGTACCTGCTACAATTTTAGGGCGTTTTGGTTTGGCAGTTGGTTTGATGAGAGTTACTTTGATGCTCTCTATCTCTATTTCGCCTGCAGGAACAAAGCCGAAAATCTGCTTGTAGCGCCTTAAAAAGTGCTCTTTATAGTTTTCATATGATACCTCTAAAGATGTATTGGTGCCTTTAAAACGCACAAAGAGACTTCTATACTTTTGATACCCCTCACTTCCAGCTTCTAATTTTGCAAAATCCTCTTCGAGATTACCGCTTGCCATTGCAATGCGCTCTGCTTTGATATCAGCATACGCAATCCCCACAGCTGAGAGGATACCACTGTGGCAATGGATGAGGATCTTTTTGATACCAAGTTTTCTCGCTACCCCCACAGCATGCTGCCCACCGGCTCCTCCAAAAACGCAGAGCGTATGCTCTTTTGGATCGTAACCCTTTTTGATAGTAATCTCTTTGATAGCGTTTGCCATATGCTCATTGGCTACATCGATAAAGCCCAATGCTATCTCTTCTACCCTTTTTCCAAGCTTTTTTGCTAGCGGGATAAAAGCACTGAAGGCTGCTGCAATAGCAAGAGGCTCTTTGCCGCTTTTTCCAAAGACTTTTGGCAAAAAGTCGGGATCGAGTCTGCCAGTTACTGCATTAGCATCGCTAATGCTCAACTCTCCTCCTCTGCCATAACACACTGGCCCTGGATTACTCCCACTACTTTGTGGCCCAACTACTAGCATCCCCTCCTTTTCAAAAAGCCTGCTGCCTCCTCCTGCTGCTACTGTGTGAATATCTACCATAGGATAGTGGATATAGCAACCTGCTACCTCATCACTCATTTTAAGCTCTACTTTTCCATCATAGCGGCTCACATCGGTACTCGTACCTCCCATATCAAAACCTATAAGGGGTGTACCATCATAAATACTCGATAGAGCCACAACACCACCTGCTGGCCCACTGAGTAGTGCATTGATGCCACGAAACTCTTCGGGCTTGCAAAGCCCTCCATCGCTTTTTATAAAAAATGCGTTTTTGCGTAATCCAAGATTTTTGAGAATCTTTTGCACATACTCTTGCACAACTGGTGTTAAATAGGCATCCACTACTGTGGTATCTGCTCGATCGATTGCTTTTTGCAAAGGGATAATTTCACTTGAAACTGTTACCTCATAGTCTGCAAGTATCTCTTTAACTCTTTTTTCATGTTCATCAAATCTAAAGCTGTGCAAAAACATCACTGCAACATGCTTATGCTTTGGCTTTGGCACTTCTTGCAAAGGTTGTAGCACCTCAAAGTCTCTTCCTTTAGGAATAACTCGCTCATCAACCTCAATCACCTCTTTATAAAGAGGCTTTGGCTTTTTGATATCAAGCGCAAAGAGATCGGCTCTATTTTGGTAGCGAATCTCTAAAATATCTTTAAATCCTTTCGTTACAACAAATGTAAGATCAACCCCTTTGCGCTCAAGTAGTGCATTGGTAGCTACCGTGGTACCAAACCGGATCCACTCAATATCATCGAGCGTGGCTCCCGCTTCATCCAGTATCAACTGCACACCATAGCTATTTGGATCTTCATAAAGAGGACTTTCACTCAAAATCTTTTTTGTTATCACCTGTTTATCATCAATAACTGCATAGACATCTGTAAATGTTCCGCCTCTATCGATTGCGATTTTGAGCATGTGTAACCTTCTTGTTAAAATCTTAGGATATTATAATGTAAGAAGGAGCCAAAATGACAAAAATAGTTGCAACACTCGGACCCAGTTCCATTGATAACATAGAACAGCTTATTGAGTCTGGAGTCAATATCTTTCGCCTCAATTTTAGCCATGCTGATCATAAAACTCATCATGCTTCAATCAAAAAGATTCGAGAAACTGCAAAAAAGCTAGGAAGCAAAACTGCAATTTTACAAGATATAAGTGGTCCAAAGATTAGAATAGGTGAGATAGATGGGATACTAGAGCTTAATAAAGGAGACAAAATTCGTCTTGTCAAAGATACGCCACACTCCAAGTATGATCTCACCATCAGTTATCCAGAAATTATCGATGATTTACAAGTTGGTGAGTATGTCTTCTTTGCTGATGGCACCATTAGGGCAAAAGTAATAGCAAAGGAGTATAATAGTGTGACACTTCTTGTCAAAAACTCTGGAGTACTCTCCAGCCGTAAAGGTATCAACTTCCCCCACTCAAATCTTAGCCTCAGCGCCATCACACCAAAAGATGAAAAGGACTTACGCTTTGGAGCAAAAGAGGGAGTTGATATCGTAGCAATAAGCTTTGTAAATACAGAACAAGATATCGAAAAAGCACGCAAAATCTTGCATCAAGAGGGGGCAAATCCTTGGCTAGTAGCAAAAATCGAGACAAAAAAAGCGGTAGAAAACCTCGCATCAATCTTACAGGCCAGCGACGGGGTTATGGTAGCACGAGGAGACCTTGGAATTGAAGTAGGCATTGAAAAGGTTCCAGTAATACAAAAACGTATCATTAAAGAGGCCAATCGCTTAGGAAAACCTGTTATAACTGCTACACAGATGCTGCTCTCCATGGTCAACTCCCCTTTTCCTACACGAGCCGAAGTAAGTGATGTAGCAAATGCGGTAATGGATGGGAGCGATGCAGTTATGCTCAGCGATGAAACGACTGTCGGGAAATATCCAGTTGAAGCAGTTGAGACACTACGCAAAGTAATTCAAGAGACAATGAGTATCTATCCCTTTTATAAATACTATGAAGGAAAAGATATCGATGCGATTGCTGGAAGTGTAGCGGACCTTTGCAAATCTATCAGCCCAAAAGCCATTGTCTCCTTTACAAGTAGCGGCACAACAGTTAAAAGCATAGCCAAATATCGCCCCCAAGCACCAATTATAGCTGTGACACATGATAAGAATATTTCCCACAAACTCTCTTTAGTTTGGGGAGTAGCGCAGATTTTTGAGATGCCAAAAATCAAAAATCCAGAGCACCTCATTCAAAAATTTTTAGACGTAGCACAAAGAGAAAATATTGTGACTCCAGGAGATAGAATCATTCTTACAATGGGAAGTATTGTCGGAAAAGAGGGTACTACAAATATGATACGAGTAGTTGAGGTATAATTAAAGAAAAAGGAGTGCAAGATGAAGTTTTTACTCCCTCTAGCTCTTAGCATGACTCTCATGGCTGATTTTCTCCCTACAAATCAAAGTTATACACCTTATGAAGATTTTGATGCGATATGCAAAAGCACCTTTGACCCTCAAGCTACAGTAGCACAGTGGCAAGATATTAAAAAAGCGTATAAAAAAGCAGAAGATAAGAAGAAGTTTCTCGAAGATTTAGATCTAAAAAGGTACGATCAAAGCTATATAATAGAGAATAACGCCACTGCCTTTTTTGAAGCAGGAGATAGACACTATATTCTCACCTACCATAACCATAATCTTCCTACAAACTATACCTACCTTGTCCATGACACTATTGATGATCATATGCTCGATCTTGGTTCATGGAGAGATTTTAGCTACCCCGTACTTTGCAATGTCCCCTCAAAAAGGAAGGGCAATTAATGCTCCAAAGAAAAAGGAAAGAAGCCAAAAAACTCCATATAAAATTACAAAAGCGGGAATTGAAGCAAGAGTAAACTTTACCATAAACCACACAAGATCCCAAAAGGGGATCTTAAGCCCCGTAATAATTACCTCTTTTTTCTCTTCCATAATTACTCCACTACACACTGTCTGATATTGTACGCCCGAGGAAACTCAGGGTGCACAAATTCATCATTAACGATCTTCCACTCTCCACGATTAATAAGAACATAGCCAATTTTATTGGTCTTATCGATACATAAAATATTCTTCCCTGCAGCAAAAGCTTTTTTCACACTTTCCATATGATGGAGCCGCCAAGTGTAGTGCGCAATCAATCCCACAAGCAAAAAGATCCCAATAATACTCAATACTTTTTTTGCATTCACCTCCACAAAGGGACGCGTAACCACAAAAACAGCAATTGCAAAAACAAATAGTGCTATAAGAATAAAAACCAGCTCTTCACGAAAAAAATCAGTCAACATTTTCTCTCTCCCATGCTGCAAACGCATCACTAAAATATTTGATGCGCTGCTTTTTAAACTCCCTCGTAGAGTAGAGATAGCGATAATCGCGCGGCTCAATCTCTTTTGCTATCTCCTCTACCACCTCCTCTACTTCCTCTTTGCTCTTTCCATGCACCATACTAAAGAGGCTATATGGCCAGTTGGGATAGGTTGGACGCAAATAGCAGTGACTCACAGCCTGATACGCAGCCACTTTCTCTCCTATCTCTGCAGCTCTCTTTTCATCCACATCCCACACCACCATTGCATTAGCACTAAATCCTGCTTTACGATGGCGCAAAATGGTAGCAAAACGGCGCATATATCCACCCTCTTGTAATCTTTTAGCCTCTTGCATCAATGTATCATAATCAATACCAAGCTCCTCTACTACCTTTGCAAAAGGCTCATATACTGCATCAATATCTTCTTGAAGTAGCTTTATAAGTTGATAATGCAGGGGAGTGAGTTCAAAAGATATCTTCTTCTTTTTCTCTACTTTCTCTTTCTTTTTCCCCATACCCCTAGGATCTAGCTGCACTTTAATTTTAAACATCTTTTTTGTAGGCAAAATTATATACTCTTGTGCATTACTCTTTTGCGCTAGAAGCTCCACCGTCTTTTCAAGCCCCAATTTACTTCGTGGTTCAACGGCAATAGTAAACCAGAGATTAAAATCGTGATCTCTTTCATAATTATGTGAAACTCCAGGATGGGTATTGATAATAGCTGCTGCTTCTTCTATATCTTTCGTTTTAAAAGCTACAAGGCTTGATTTATATCCCAACGATTTTGTATCAAATATCCCTGAAGTTTGGCGAATAATATCTTGTGCCTTCAACTCTTTATAAAGCTCTAGAACACTCTCCTCATCACTTCCTAGCTCTTTTGCTAATGCAGCAAAGGGACGCTGTGTTATGGGAAACTCTTTTTGAATAAGCGTCACAAACTCCTCATGCATCCAGTTCCTTCTCTTTTTTTCATAATTGTAGTGAGTTTACCCTTTTGTATCCTTGATACCTATCAAAGATTAAGGTTTAAAGTCCTGTGTCAAGTAATAATAACACTATATCTATTCTATTCATAATGCGTCCACATTCTAAGAATTTTGACAGTTTTTTCTTCTTCCAAAACTTGATACACTAATCTATGTTGTATGTTTATTCTTCTGCTATAGGCACCTTTTAAATCTCCTACCAACTTTTCATATTTTGGAGGATTAGCAAAAGGATCGTTTTCTAAAATACTCAGCAACTTTAAAACTTTATCTTTTAAACCAGCTTCTTTAATCTTTTTTGCATCTTTCACAGCCTGTTTTGTATAAACAATTTTATACATTACCAGTCCAATTTATCTTCACACTCTTGTATAGGGGTATTTAATCCTTCTTTTATTGATTCTCTCATTCCAGGAATTGAAGTAAGATAAAGTGTCTCTGCAATTGCTCTAAAATCCTCTTCACTTATTAATACAGCACTGTTTCTTTTACCTTTTATCAAAATAGGCTCATGACTTTCAGCAGTCTCATCTATAAGCTTATAGAGATTGTCTCTTGCCTTAGAGACATTTATTATTTTTGTCATCACTACCCCTTTTTTACAAAATCGTACCATTTTTCGTACGATTTGTCAAAATATTATCATCTGATATATTAACCTTGATACCTATCAAAATCTTCCAAGGTAAAATTGGTTAATATTACGCAAAGGAGTTGTATGAGTTTTTTTCCAGCATATCTCAAGCTTGATAACAAAAAGATCCTCGTAGTGGGTGGTGGTAAAATTGCAGGAGACAAGATTTCTCATCTTCTTGATTTTACACACAACATCACCATCATTGCTCCAGAAATTGATGAAAGAGTGCAAGAGTTCATTACTACACATAACCTCCCCTATCATAAAAGATCATATCAAAGAGGAGATGTAGATGGCTTTTTCATTGTCATTGTAGCGGTAGATGATCTTGAAGTTCAAAAAACAGTCTACCAAGAGTGCCACAAATATGGAGCTCTTTGCAATGCAGTTGATAGCGTAGCGTATTGTGATTTTATCTTTCCATCCTATATCAAAAAAGGTGAACTCATTATTGCCTTTTCTACAAGTGGCGCTTCACCTGCTCTATCAAAATACTTGCGCCGCGCTATCGAAAAGCTCCTCCCAGCAAATATCGCCTCCTTTTTGCAAGAGCTTAAAACTTTGCGTGCAACTCTTCCCAAAGGCAAAGAACGAATGGAGCTGCTTGATAAAAGGGCAAAAGAGTATATACAAAAACACTTCAAAGGATAACAATGTTTAGTAAAAAAATAATTTGGGCATTTCTATTTATTTTCATCTTCTTAAGCATCACTGCGCTATTAGAAAATATGCCAGCACCAAAAAACAAAAGAGTTTATGAAGCTATTTTGCCCTATTTTCCCTATAAAATTACAAAAGAGTTAGGAGGCGTGGATATTGTAGATAAACGTACAGGCAAAGATCTCGATATTGCAAATGCACAAGTCTATTTAGCATATGATGCGATGCTTAAAAAGTGGGGAGAGAAACATCTTAAAGTTGAAGGCGATAAACTCCATATTCTAGACGATAATGGTACAGTTATAAAAACACTCTCACTCAATCAAAAAGAGCTTGCCTGGGTGAAGGAATTTTTCAAAAAATAATGCATAGTGCTATTCAGATTTTTCGCGAACTTTTCTTAGCACTTTTGCTCCTTCAAGCTCAACCAATAAAACCTTCCATGAGTTTTTACTGGCAACTTGATGGGAATGTTACAAATTTCAATAATGCTCAAATCTATGATATCGATCTTTTTGACTCCTCTCCTACTCTTATAAAAAAGCTTCATGAACATAACAAAACAGTGATTTGCTACTTTAGTGCAGGAACATATGAGAATTGGCGTCCTGATATCTCTCTCTTTCCTCAAACCGCCATAGGAGAGCCTCTCGATGATTGGCCAGGTGAAAGATGGCTCGATATTCGCGATAACAGAATAAAAAAGATTATGCGCAAACGCATCGACCTTGCTCTTAAAAAGGGGTGTGATGGAGTAGAGCCTGATAATATTGATGGATTTACCAATGATACAGGATTCTCCTTCAGTTATAGCGATCAGCTAAGATTTAATAGATTTTTAGCATACGAAGCACATAAAAGAGGTTTGCTCATCGCTTTAAAAAATGATCCACTCCAAGCAAAAATGCTTGCAAAACTATTTGATTTTGCCATAGTGGAAGAGTGTGTGGAAAATGGTGAATGCGATAAGTATCTTCCCTTTATAGAGGAAAATAAAGCCGTTTTTGCAGTTGAGTATGAGTATGCACCCTTCCAAGAGGGGTGCCAAAAGTATAATCGCTTTAAATTCTATTTTACTTCATCTTCTCTTGATGGCTCACTTTGGCAAGAGTGTTACGGAGCATCAAGGAAGTAAATTAATCCAACGCCTTTATGAACCACTTCAGGAAAGGTTAGCACTTTACTGCCACCATATTTGAGACGAAAGATATTAAGAGTATCTTTATTGCGCACAGGAATGAGATCATCTCCCTTTGGCCCTTGCAAGCGACTTCCAAAAACATAGAGCGCACCTTCAGCCTTTATCCACTCTCCGCTGATGTAGTCTCTTACAAGGAGTTTTTTAAAATCGGTCTCCTTTTTTATCTTATATTCAGAAAATTCGTAGGGACGCAAATAGAAATAAAACATCGATTTAGGACAGCAAAAGAGGATAGCCTTACCGTTTGCAAGCTCTATTTTTGCCTGAAACTTAGGATTTTTATTTACATCAAGATGGTAGAGAGGGTCAAGAGTTGCTTTTTGAGAGCTATTACTATCCTTTGATGTATTTTGTCCAAAAAGTAACGTAATAAAGAGAAATATCGCAAAAACTTTTTTCATAATACACTCCTTTAGAGTAGATCCCGTTTTTTGAAAAAGTAGTAGCCTAACATCGCAAAGAGTATACCTAATGCTAAAGGATACAGTACTGCATAAAGCAGTATCATCGTATGCCCAAAGGTATCAAGCAAAAAGTATGCAACAGGCCCCATCACTGTAAGCTCTGGATCAAAAAGACTAATAGCCCCTACGCGAAACACCTCTAAAGGGTTGAGAAGCGAAAGAGCAATAATGAGATCATCATTCCATCTATTTGCAAGCATCAGTCCTATAAGAGCAATATCGATAAAGGCAAGAAGCGTTATCCAAACCACAAAGCTAGCCCCAAGTGCAACATCATGAGATTTCACAATAGTGGAGATAAAAAATGCTATTCCTAAAAATGCAGCACACAAGCTAAACAAAAATCCACTATAGACAAAAAGCATCTTCCACGGAAGCTCCCCACCTTTAAATACTCCCCAAACAATTCCTAAAACAAGTGCTAAAAATACAGGGAAAAAGACGATAAAAAAGCGTCCCAACATTTTTCCCCAGTAGTACTCTTTAAGGGATACCGGAAATGAGAGCATATACTCTAAAATAGCACTCTCACGATCGCCGGAGATAGATTTGACAGTAGTAATCAAAATAAAAATAGGTAAAATAACGATTGTCACTTGCATATAAACTAGCAGCAAGCGACTAAGGCCGGTAAATCCCATGACAACACTATCTGTAATTCCTGTAACAAAAAAGAGCGCCATCAACCCGCCAAATACAAGGAGATAAACAAAAAACCATTTGCTGCGCGTTGACTCTTTAATATCGAGTTTTGCTATCAAAAAGAGATTTTTCATCGTCCAATCTTCTCTACCGCTTTTCTTACCTCATCAAAACTCAAAGCATCTTTTGGCGCTTCTTGTGGGGTAAGCGCTCCAAATCCATACCCCATTGGTGTAATATAGTTTTGCACGTATTTTGCCTTTTTTGCATCGATCCATTTACCCGTCTTGGCATCAGTAATCCAGATCTTTTTGATTTTTATTTCAGGATGCTCGAGCTTATGCCATAAGAAGTAGCATCCAATATCATCAAACTTATATACTCTTCCTTGCTCATCCACCGCTTGCACTGCAAATTTTCGCTCACTGATTGCCATTTTACACCGCTCGCACATGTCTCGATCCCAGTGCATCTTTGCTGGCTCTTTGGTATAGTCTTTTTTCGAGCATCCCCAAAAAGCTAAAGAAATAAAAATTAGAATTATCCAATATCTCATGTCTACTGTCCAATGTCTAAACTCTCTCATCTTCAACCACTTTGCCTAAATCCATATATATTTTTCTATTAACAAGACTCTCCACTTCTTCGAGACGGTGAGTTATATATATTGTCGAAGTTTTAGCATCTAACTCCTCTAAAAGACTATAAAACTTCTCTCTCGCTTTTGGATCGAGATTGGCTGTTGGCTCATCAAAAATAAGCATTTTGCTCTTTTTTGCCAATGCAATGGCTATGAGCATCTTTTGCTTCATACCACCACTGAGCTTAAAAAATGGCTTACTCAAATTTTGCTCAAGTGCAAGATCCATTCTCTTCGCCTCTTCAAAGATAGCTTGAGGCACAACTTGCGAACTTTTTGCCACATACTCAATAAGCTCAGTGAGGCTCAGTTTAATAGGTGGCGGTGTTTGAGGAATGAAGCTGATATTTGTGAGCACTCTTTGGCGCATCTTTATTGGAGAGAGGCCATCTACCTCAATGGAGCCACTATCGAGATGGTAAAAGCCCAAAATGGAACGCACAAGAGTGGTTTTGCCAGCTCCATTGGGCCCCATGAGAGCAATTTTATCACCATCTTCTATAGTTAAATTTACATGATCTAAGACATTGACATCTAAAAAGCGCTTCACAGCCTCTTTAATTACTATCATACCAGATTCTTCAACCTAAACTCAAAATTGTATGCATCTTCGTGACACACATCAAAACATCTCGCACACATTATACAATCACCATCTTTAACAAACTCTTTTGTAATCCCTTTTTCTTTGCGCTCTTCATCATATTTAGCTTTAAAACGCTCTAAAACATGTTCCTCTGGACAAGCAATAAAACAAGCAGCACAGTGATCACACTTATCCATATCCCACTGCACCTTCATAGGACTTACCCAGCCAATAAAAGCATAGGTTGTACCAATAGGACAGACATACTTACACCACGCACGGCGTGAATAAAAGATTTCTATCAACAGTATTACTAAAACCCAAACAATAGCTAAACTCCAACCATACACAATGAAACGGCTCAAAATCCCTACTGGATTTATCACTTCAAAAACCATATAACCATCAATCGCAGCTGCTGCTAGGAAAATCGCCCAAAAGATATAGCGTACTTTTGGATTGAATTTATGCTCTTTAATAATATGTTTACTCACAAGCTTTTGATGAAAATACTCCCCTATCTCGCTCAAGAGCCCATAGGGGCATACCCATCCGCAAAAAGCCTTTCCTCCTACCAAAAAGTAAAATCCCACAATAGTAGAGACACCAATAATAATATTAGTGTGTATTTCATGCTCAGCTGCTAAAATCTCTAATGCAGCAAATGGATCAATGAGGTGAAATCCAAGGAGCCTTGATCCCGTTAACGTCCCTTCCAGAAACTGGATATCTATATGGTAGGATAAAAAGAAGGCAACATTGATGATAATGACACTAAGCCATCGCCAAAACCGCCAGGTAGGGCGGATTTTTCCCTCTTTTGTTCGGTAGTAGAGAGTTGACCATAAAGGAGCACTAATAAGCTCCCTCACACTCCAGCTATATTTATCCACTTCCTCCCCCTCTTATTGTGCCTCTTTGAGTTTTTGAGCAAATGATCCAATCTCCGTTGCCAAATCATCAAGTTCTTTATCATCAAGCTGTTGCAAAAGTCCATACATTACATAGTTTTTACGTTTACCAGATTTAAAATCTTTGAGTGCTTGCAAAATATACTCTTTGTTTTTGCCAATAAGTTTTGGTCCCACTGCTCCCTCTCCATTGATACCGTGACACGATGCACAGTTTCTTCTATAAGTGGTACTTACTTCAAAAGCACTCATACGTCCTGCTTTTTCTTTGAGGACCTTAAGCTTTTTCTCCTCTTCACTCTCTTCAGCTTTTTGCGGCTGTTGTGTTGGTGTGGTTTTCTTTGCCATAGGTACCTCAAGCTTGCTCTTTTGGATAATTTCATGAATCATCTGCAATCTATTTACCTCTTGATCAAGCTTTGCCATATACAAAATTGCCCATACAGTTAATGCTGCTGCTATTGCTGCTATGATGTGTCGTATCATTTTTGATCCTTTTGTCCATTTTGCTCAAGAAGTTTTTGCACTTTTTTATTAAATGCTGCTATCTCATCTGCTAAGTGTTTGAGTTGCTCATCACTTAAACGCCTTACGAGTTGTACCATGAGCACATTTTTTCTCTTACCTGATTTGAAATCTTGTAACTGCTTATAAATATAAGCCCCATCTTTACCTAAAAGCGATGGCCCAATGACTCCATTTGCATAGTCATCGTGACAAGCAGAGCAGTAGATGAGAAAATCTTTACTCAGCTTATTTGCCCATAAGGAAATCTGCACCTTTTGATAGTTATTGACAACATGGCGATATGCACCTAACCTTGTATATTTTCCTTCATCCTCAACTTCCTCTTTTTTCTTGTTCCCTTCATTGTAGGAGTAGTAAAACTCTCCTTTATCAAGAGATTTTTTCTGTGCCTTTTTCTCTTTAACAACACCCTCAGTTACCTTTATCTGCCCCTGAGCTTCCGCCTGCTTTTTCTGCTGCTCTTTCTTTTCACCACATCCACTCAGTGCAAAAAGCAAAGCTATTATGATTAAACTATTACCTATTTTCATTTATTAAGCCTTTTTTCCATAAACCTCATCATAGGTTTTTCTTGGAATTATTTTGAGTACATCAGTAGGACAGAGCTCTACACAGGCACCACAGCCTACACATTTGCTTCTAATTTCTGGAATATACCCTTTACCTTTTTGCACCATTCCGATAGCTAAAGATTGCTCAGGGTAGGGGCAAAGATCAGCACAAATTGTACACTGCTTTCCTACATACTTTTCTACTTTTTTCAAAAGCTCAACTTGCAGTGTTCTCTTTTCACTTGGATTTGGAAGATCATAAACTTTTTTCTCTCTTCTCTCAGCCGGTGTTAACACTTTTGTATGATCATAAATGAGATCTCTCTCACTTTCTGGAACCGGTTTGTTATAAAGGGCAAGACATGCATTTTCATTAGCAATGACAGCCACACCCATATGGGTTTTGCGCACATCATCAGCATCTTCATGCTTGAGTGCGCCACTTGGACAAGCTAAAATACATGGCAATGCCTTGCAAAGATAACAGCCTCTTTTATCTGGATCAATATAAGCAGTCCCAACTCCAGCTTTACCATTGACATCTTCTAACATAATCGCATCATAAGGACACACCTGCAAACATTGCCCACATTTAATACACAGAGCTAAAAACTGATGCTCTGGCATCGCCCCTGGAGGACGCAGTGGGGACTCCTCACGCTTTAAAAGCTCTCTGCCACCCCATACGGTTCCGGCTGCCGCAACTCCAAGCACGCCAAGCCCTACCATCTGCTTAACAAAATCTCTTCTTTTTTTATCTTTCATGACACCCCCTCTTCATACATCAAAGGCTTTGGATCGCTCAAGAGCTTGATAGGCTCTGAAATTGGAGCAAGTTTGTATAAGAAGTTGAGAATACTGATAACTGGCGAAGCGTAAAAGAAACGCACATTGGGATTGAGCAGCCAGAGTTTATCTGCATAGTAGTAGAGCGTGTAGGGGATATCTCCAATTCCATCCCCATCTTTATCAATCCCTTGGTAATCATCCCAGTAGTTTTCATACCATTTATTCATAACTGCATGAATTCTCCCCTGCCCCGAATCATCATAGACATTCTCCATATTGCCTTTGAAGATATTTTTTGTAATCACATTATCAGTACTTAGTGAATGAAAATGCATCCCTATTGAGTTATAGAGAATCTTGTTTCCCACAATTTTATTACTTTGACCTGGTTCAAATGGGGATCTATCGATATACATCCCCTTCGCACAGTAGAGAATTGTATTATTTTTTATAACAAAATTTGAAGCATCTTTAAGCCCTATTCCTATGCCTGTTGTGCCTAAAGAGCTCATAACAGTATTATTTTCTGCAATAGTATCTCGCGAATACATAAAAAATATTCCAACACTATTGTGCTTATAGATATTTTTGCGCACTATATTTTTACCTGCGTACATAAAATGCAGACTATAGCGGCCATACTCCCCTATATTGCCTTCTATGAGATTACCATGACTATACCACACTACAAAATCTCTCGATTTATAGAGATGGTTGTTTTTTAGAATATTATCATTGCTATACCATAACCTTACCCCATCACCACGAATACCAAGAGGAAAAGGCTTTGAAGTGATATAGTTTCCTATAATTTTTGAGTTTTTAACATTTTGCAAATCTATACCAAAGAGCGAATTAAGAATTTTACAGTTGTGTATTTGTACAAAGGCAGCATCTTTTACTGAAATCCCAGCATCTACCTTTTCATGCTCTTTTCCACTATTACGGATAGTAAGATCTTGCAAAATAACATTAGAACTACGAACCTTTATAACAGTACCTTTACCTTCTCCATCAATAATCGTATCGTGCCCTACTAGCATGAGAGGTTTATCTATCGTAATAGAGCCTTTGAGCACGCCTTTTGGCAGATCTAGCCTTGCACCTGGCTTTGCTTTATCGATCGCCTCTTGCAAAATATTGGCATGCAAAACAGCTCCAATGCATACTAGCAAGGCTACTCTACGCATTAAGCCTCTTTTTGCTTGAGATAGTTATTTTTTGAAATAATTGCTAAAAGCGTAAAGAAGCTAATTGCCAATAGTAGCCAAAAACCGATTGTCGGATAGGAGTGGGTGGTAAATTGCGCCACTTTTCCATCCCCAAAGACTGTTGGCATAAAAGGTTTAATCTTAAAGGCCCCCCAATCATGCATATGGTGACCAAACCAGTAGAGCCAGTAAGCGTAAAATCCCAAGAAGATAAGAGGCAATGCTACTGCTATCCACATTATTAAATTAAGCCATTTCCAATCATAGAGAATAAAGAGCACATACGCAAAAGCCAAAAGTACAAGTACATATGGTGCAATCATACGTAAATATGGAGCACCTCTTTCCATTGGATCCATTCCAATAAAGTGGTTAATCGTATTCATCTCATGCACATCACCGCTAAAACCATCGAAATGGTAATAAACAGGGATCCCTTCAGGAAATGCATCTTTTGGATAGTTGGGAGCTTCAAGTGAAACATACCAGATTGGTGCACTTGCAACACCAATTTCAGCGTTGTACTCTATCATCTTTTTGAGAATTGGATTTTTGTTTTTATCCAATGCTTCAGGCGGAGTATTAGGGCTTACATAGCGTCCCTTCATATAGTAATCCCACACCTTATAGGCTATCGGAGGAATTTTATCTGCTTTACCCTGTTTAGCCAAATAGTTTACATCGTGTGTCAAAACTGCTGGCACGACGAACCAATACAGCAATATTGCCAACGCAATGAGAGCGTAGACTTGATACTTCTTCATCTTCTCTTCCTTCATTGAGTATTAGTAGTATCTTACCACTTTTTTTTATCAAAGTATAATGATATACATCAAAAATTACCAAATGTTATTTTTATTATTTGATTATATTATAAAAGTATGGCGATATTGTGGCTTTACAAAACAAATAATAAAAATAACATTGATGTGTATAATAAAAAGGGGCAAAAAGGCCCCTTGAGAATTAGAAGAGATGGGCGTTTTCGTCAACCCATTTGAGGTATTCGATGATATCTTTGATCTCTTGATCGCTCATATGCTGATTTGGCATACGGAGATTGAAGTAGTCAATCATCGCTTTAACATACGGATCGTCATATTTGCTAGCAGGATTTTTAATAAATTCTGCTACCCATTTTTCGCCGTTTTCATGGCGTTTGAGAACACCTACAAGGTCTGGTCCAGAGCTCACCTTACCGATAACGTGACATCCGTTACATCCACCTTCTGCAAATGCAGCTTCACCACGTTTTGCAGCTTCGCTCATAGGAGTAGCAAGTTTTCTTACTAGCAAGTCTTTTGCTCTAATACCAACATCGGCAGTTTTTACAAGGTATTGCCATGCTTGATATTGGAAGTTGATAGCTGTTTCTATATCGCCTTTTTTGAGCGCTTCTTCAGCTTTTTTCTCTTCAGCTGGCACTTTGTTAAACTGATCCATAGCATCTTCAACAAGCTGTTTTACAACTGGGTATTTTTCATAGTGATTTTCTTTAAGGAATTTCACTACGCTTTGAATAACTTTTTTAGTCGCTTCGTTGAGAGCAACTGTTTTTTTGTACTCTTTCATGAGCTGTTCTTTGCTCATTTTTTTGAGTTTGATTTTTTTGACAGATTTATATTTTTTGTTTGGATCTTTTACAAGCAAATAACCCATCATTTCAAGGTGCAATGCAGAACAGAATTCTGTACAGTAGTATGGGAATACACCTTCACGGTCTGCCTTGAATGTTACAGCAACTGTCTTACCAGGCTCAAGTGATGCGTGGACATTGTACCAGTCAACTGTAAATCCATGTGTCTCATCTTCTGCACGTTCAAGGTTAGTGAGGTAGAATGTGACAATATCACCTTTATTCACAGTTACGTGCTCTGGGTTGATATGGCTTCTAACAAGTGTGCCATATACATAGACATGGTTTCCTTTGCGGACAATTTTTTCTTGTCCAGCAAGTGTTTTTCCTTCATGAACCTTTCCAGTAAATGGATTAGTTCCCATTGGGTAGCGTACTTCTGGATGGAGCTTGCTTGCGCGAATTGCAACTGCTTGGTGAGGCTCACCTAGTGGCACTGGCATATCATAGAGCAACTTCATCTTCTTACCACTGATATCAATGAGCTGGTGGTTTTGTGGATGAAGTGGTCCAATTGGATTGAATCTATCGATTGCAAGTTTATTTAATGCAATAATATATTCGCCTTGTGGATCTTCAGTTTTTCCTTCCATACCACAAAGGTGTCCGATGTTGTAATTCACATTTACTCTATCTTTTACTTCACAGGTGAGATAATCCCATTTTACAACTTGAGAGTCAACATAGAGTGAAGTATAAATTTCCCCTTCTGTTTTCCATTTTGGTCCATACTGGTTATGTAGTGGTCCAAGACCAAGCTCAGCTTGACAATGCATAGCTTTTTTCATATCAATAATAGGAATACCGTAAGGATCTTTTCCAGCAAAATCGTGATTTTTCACTGCTTCCATAATCTTTTTAAAATCATACACAGTTGCATGGGTATCGAGCTTACCACACACAACAATATAGCGTCCATCTGGGCTTACATCAACACCATGTGGTGATTTTGGTTCTGGAATGAGGAAGAGACAATCATTTTTTACTGCCACTTCAATAGGAATTACTTTAATTCCATTAATAACTTTCACATTTTTTGGATCTTTTGCAAGTTCTGCAAGCTTTCTCCAGTTATATACATGCAGATAGTCAGTATCATTACGACTCATCCCCGCTTCAAATGGAGGAAGACCTTTTTCAATACCACCTGTATACAACTCTGAGTTGAATGAGTTAGTAAATCCCCATCCATAACTCATCTCTTTACCTGCATCACTCAAATCTTGCATATATGGTGGCATCTCTATAACAAAGGATTCATCTTTTATAATACGACCATTTTCATGATCAAATTTCCAACATGTCACACCACCACGATAAACATCTGCATACTCTTCCATCGGATGATACTCATTATCAAATGGTGCACCATATTGGCACGCTTCAAGGATATATTCACTATTTGGTGTAAAAAATGCACCACCATGATCTGATTTAAAAACAGGGTTAACCACTATCTGTTTTGTTACGAAGTCTTTGAGATCAATAATAGCAATTCTTGGGTTTGCTTTATCGTTGATTGCAAGCCATTTTCCATCATATACACCATTAGTTTCACTAATAGCTGGGTGGTGTGTATCACCCCATGTTATAGGCTTACCTCGATACCATCCCTCTTTGAGGACTTTTTTTGTATCATCATCATAACCCCAGCCTTGCCATGGCTCTGGCGTAAAAACACCTATAAACTTCAATATACGCATTGATGGAACGCCATAAACCATTATCTGACCAGACTGTCCACCAGAACTGAATACTATATACTTATCTCTTCCTCCTGATGGAGTATAGGTTTTGGCAGCAGCCAAAATGTCATCTTGGGTAAGACCCCGCTCTTTCATGATCTTTTCAAGTTCACTCTGCGCAACAGCAGCACTCGAGACCAGCCCTACCGCAGCGGCAAGACTTAAGAGCCGTTTAAATGTTCGCCTCATAGATACCTCCTTTATGTTAAATGGGCGTTAAAAAAATTATAGGCCAACGTCCCTTACTCAAAGCTTAAAAATTACCGAGTTTTATAAAAATTTTTACTTTTTTTTATCAAAAAAATGAAAAGGGTTTAAGAATTGTGACATTTTGGTGACAGACATAGATTTGTCATAAAATTGCCACTTTTTGGAGTATTTGTAGTGTAAAAATTTTCATAAATTTTATAAAGCGGAATATTTCTTTAAAGAAATTGATTTATATCAATGATTTTATAAAAATGCTTGCTAAGCGTAGGCAAGTGCGTTTTGCCGAGCAGACTTTTCAAACCAGTTAAGACTCTCTCTTAAATTAACAACTTTACCTACTACAATAAGTGCAGGAGTAGGAAGATCTCTTGCTTTTTCATAGATATTTTCTAAAGTACCTACGACCGTTTTTTGTTCAGGAGTAGTGCCTTTTGATATTACTGCGACAGGAAAGTCTTTAGGTTTACCAATTTCTATAAGTTTTTGTGCAATTTGTTGGAGGTTATGGAGTCCCATCAAAAAAACGATAGTATCATCTGTTTTAAAATTTTCCCAGGGTATTTGGCTCGCCTCTTTGTTAGGAGCTTCATGGCCAGTTACTACGCGAAAGCTCACACTTACACCTCTATGTGTCACAGGTATTCCTGCATAGGCTGGCACACTTATTGAAGATGTGATTCCGGGAATTATTTCAAAATCAACTCCTCTTTCAAAAAGATATTTTCCCTCTTCTCCTCCTCTTCCAAAAACAAAAGGATCTCCGCCCTTCAAACGTACTACTACATCATAACGCAGAGCGCTTTTGTAAATAACTTCATTGATTTGCTCTTGAGGAAGAATATGTTTACCATCCTCTTTACCAACATAGATAAATTCACAGCCATTTTTAGCCATTTGTAAAATTTCGGGATTGGCAAGTCTATCATAGATAATAACATCGGCCTCTTTAATAACCCTTGCAGCTTTGAGTGTCAAAAGCTCAATATCTCCAGGGCCAGCACCAGTAAGATAGACCTTTCCCATTGCTTATCCTTTTAAATTAACTATCACATTGTATATTTTCATCATATCAAAAACAATGACCTACATCAATATTTGAATATAAAAATCCCTGAAGGTTTTGGCACAGCTACGCTAAAAAGCTTTTGCCAGTTTCGGGTGTCCATCCCTATAACTTCACTTTTTCCATTATTAGAAATATAGAGCAAAGGCTCCTCTGCACTCCATCTTACATGCAGCACCATTCCTCCAAAATCAAATCGTTTAATAACTTGCAGACTTTTAGTATCAACTATTTGCACAATAGGAAATTTTTTGCCACTAAATGTCACTGCTAAAAATTTTCTATCAGGGCTAAGAGAAGTAAAGACTGGATTTCCTTCTACTTCAATAGCTTTAATAAAATGAAAATTTTTATCAAACACAAAGACTTTGTTATCTCCTACTGCTGGGATGAAAAATTTATCTTTCATAATAGACCAAAAGCCAAAATGGGGAACTTTTAATACTACTGTCCTTTTTTCTAGTTGCAGTGGGACTTGCTTATATTCAAAAGTATCAAGATTCAATACGCCAACAAAGGGGGAGTTGAAAAATCCCACAACATAGAGATTTTTATTGATCATTGCATCAAAAGGAACCTCTCCAGCATTTTCAATAACTTTTACTTTTTTAAAAAAAATCTTTTTGTGTGGTACACCAAATCTATCAAATGTGGTTTTAGAAATCTTTTTCATAACCCATATTGCATCACTATCCATTGCTGCAAAAATGAGGTAGTCTTTGTATGTTTTAATACCTACATTGCGTGAGCCTGTTTTGATAGTTTGGAGTTTATGAAGATCTCTATCAAAAATCTCTACTGTTTTATTGGCATAATTAGCTACTGCCACAAAATCTTTTGCCAATGTAAAACCAATAGCACTTTGGCTCGCTTTGACCTCTTTGAGTTTCTTCTCTTTCAGTGGATCAAATTTAATCAAATATCCATCACGTGTAATGGCATACCCATCATTTTCTATAAATTTCACAACTGCATGATTGAAGTTATGCATGTTTGGTATTTCATTTCTCAATTTATGATTTTCTATCACAGCTAATGCACTGTTTTCTCGCTCCACCACAAATACCTTCTCGCGAGCTAAAAGTGTACTCAAAAGTAAAAAAATCAAAAGAGTTATTCGCATTTTCTTCCTTTTTCAGTAAATCTACACAATATAGCAACTAGGATCTTCATCCCACAGATCTCCACTTATTGCCCATGCTCTTGGGCGGCTACCCCCATTGCATATCTCAATCCATTTACACTCAGCACATTTACCACCAATTTTTCGTGGGAACTGGCGCAACCTTTGCAAATAGGGATTTTCATTATCCAGCCAAATTTCATCAAATGGTTTATCAAAAATATTACCAAGAGTTACTGGAAAAAAGGGATCTGGCTTTACATCACCTTCGCTATTAATGTTTACTAAGTTTCTTCCTGCACTATTTCCACCCCAACGGCGAAGTTTCTCTTCTAAAATGTGGCTTTTGTGCGGATATTTTTGCCTCAATTTTTCTAAAAAAGCTACTGCATCCATCTCCATATTGCCTGTAACTATATCGATATCACGTCCCTCATCATAGTAAGTAAAAGCCTTCTCAATAATAAAATCAACTGCCTCTTTGCGCTCCTCTTTTGTAAGATCCATAGCAAGATTATCCAGACCTCGACCACTATAGACAAGATGAGAGATGTAGATTTTATCAATACCTTTTGTCTCAGCTAGCTCAAAAATATGTATTAGGCTCTCTTTTGTCTCTTTAGTTATAGTAAATCTTATGCCAACTTTTCCACCTGCTTGATGGATCAAATCAATTGCTTGCAAACTTTTAGCATACGATCCTACGAGCCCTCTAAATCTATCATGCGTCTTCTCATCTCCATCTATACTGATGCCAATATAACCAAATGTATCAATAATTTTTTCTACATTTCCAGGATTAATATAGAGCCCATTTGTAGAAAGATAGGTCATTATCCCCTCATCTTTCATGACTTTGGCAATCAAAAAGATATCTTTTCTCGTAAGCGGCTCTCCCCCACTAAAAATAACAAACTTGATTCCAGCATTTTTAAGCTGGGGAATAGTAGAGAGGATCTTTTCTGTAGTTAAGGTATCTGTTGCATCAAGACCACTTTTGGAGTAGCAGTGCAAACAACTAAGATTGCAGCGATTTGTAAAATTCCATATCGCTATTGCACCATTTAAAGCTCTTGAAGGCTTCTCTTCCAGAGTAGATTTGAGTAGATTACTTAGTCTAAACACTACTTATCCTTAAAACTCATAATATAATCAGTTATACTTTGCAACTCTTTTGGAGAGAGCTTAAACGCTGGCATAGAGTTTCTCTTGTATCCCAAATGCTTATACATATTTTTTGGATCAAGAATTTGCGCGATCATCTCATCGCGTGTCCGCTTTTTTGCAATTGTTGCAAAAGGAGGGCCAAAAGCCATAGCCGTTTGATGATGGCATCCCCAGCATTTCTCTTTAAAAAGAGATAGACCAAAAAGTCTCGGGTAAAATTTCCTGTTTTTATTAATAAAGTTATACTTTCCTACAGGTACATTTGCAGGGTAGTCTTTGAGCTCTTTAAATGTATCTGTCTGCCATACTAAAAGATCCCCATCGCTCTCATAAATACTCAAATATGCATATTTGCCATCTCCGCTAAACTCTGTATGGATATAGCGTTTACCTTTGCGCGGAGTGATTTTTTTGAGTGCAAACGAGCTTTTATCCACTAGCACAAGCTCATCACTACCATTATCTACCCATAAAAAATCGCTCATAGGATGGGTCTTGACAAAAAATCCATCTCCTCCTACATCAATTTTTTTCACAAGTTTCCAATCATACATCTGCCATACAGTGATAAAAGGCCTTCGCAAATGTGGTGTCGCAAAATAGAATTTGCCATCTTTATACCAGTAAGTTGCACTAAAAAGATGTGGCATCCCTTCAATTGGAGCGTGAAACACCTCTTTGAGAGAGTCTATTTCATAGACGCGCAGATCTTTTCCATGGCGTGTAGTACCAATTATATACTCTTCAAAAGGATCAATAAAGAAATCTTCAATCGGTTTATCAAGTGGAAATTTTCTAAACTCTAATGTTTTCGTATCTACTCTATAGAGCTCAGGTTTGTTACGCAATGTAAAAACTGCTTCATCTTTGCTATAAAGCTCATAGAGCGCACTTATTTTGCCTTGAACTTTTTGGATCTTCACAGGAACTAAGTTTGCTCTATCGAACACTACTACCATTTGTGGGAGCAGGCAAGTAGCAAAGAGGTATTTTCCATCACGACTCAAAGAGATATTGCGTAGATTAACACAGGCTCTGATTTTATGCTCTACTCTTCCATGCTCAAGACTATAGTGACCTATCCATCCATCTCTCGTGGGCACATAGAAGTTTTTTCCATCAAGCGTATATTTTAATCCTCCATGCACATTCACAAAGGAGAATCTATCTAAAACCTTCTCATCCTCCATTACCCACACACGGTTTGCTCCACGCTCCACCACTAATGTTACATTCTCAATATTTTTAATGCCGAGGTTTTTTTTAGGATTGTTAAATGCTACTTTACTTTTTTTAATATCTTCTTTTGTCCAGTGAATATTATTTGCTGGGGATCGAAGATATGCGATAATTTTTGTGACCTCTTCATCACTTAAAAAATCAAATTTTGGCATGAGTGTTTGCGGGAGAGAGTTTTTGATAATATCTTGCAATCTCTCATCACTCATACGCTTTATAAAAGATGGTAAAAGGGGAGGAGCTGAGATACCCTCTCTCTGCTTTCCATGACACATTGAGCAATATTTATAATAGACATCATAACCACTTTTTTGCGAGGATTTTGCTTCTAACTCATGAATGAGTACATCAGCATGTAGTAATCCAATAAAAAAAAGGAAAAAAAAGACTCTTTTCATATGCTACTCCTCTTTGAGGAGCAAGAACTAATAAGTCGCCTTATCACTTCTTGCTCATCACTATTTTACACAAAAAAAATTGAGAGGGGGCTGAGCCCCATTCTCTCAATAGATATCGTATTTAGTATTAAATACGTTGAATTTACCGGTTGGAGTACGTACCCAATCGCCAGTGATTGCTTTTTTGAGTTTAAGTGATTCTGAATCATATACCAAAATTGCACTTGGGAGAAGTTTATTACCCCATACACTTACCCAAAATTCATCACCATCTTTGTTAAACTCGATATGCACTGGACCGCGAGGTTTAACTTTAACTTTTTTGCCGTTAACTTTTACAGTGCGCTCTTTCACATATTTTTTAGGAATTTTGATAGTTTTTACAACCTCAAGTTTGTTCTTATCTATAACATAGAGTTGTGTTTGTAGTTTTCTATCTGGGTTAACTGGTCTATCAGCAATGATATATTTACAAGCTGGGTGTGTTTTGATAAAGAGGTTACCACCACCATCACCTGGCAAGCTTATTTTTTTCACAACTCTCCAAGCATATTGTGGGTGATATGTTGGATCTGTACCTATAAAGCTGATATCATTTGAGCCGATATGACCTGTTGCCCATAGTGGACCATATTTTGGATGGTTGATATTAGCACCACGTCCTGGGTGTGGTTTTGTACCGCCACTTGGAATAATTGCAGCAACTTCTCCCTCTTGTGTATCGACTGCAACTACTTTGTTTCTTGCGTTTGCAGCTACAAGGAAGTAGCGTTTAGTCAAATCCCAACCACCATCATGGAGATATCTCTCAGCCATAAGCATATGGATATCTGGGTTTCTTGGATCTGCATAATTATAGAGCCATACTTGTCCTGTCTCTTTTACGTTAATAACCCATTCTGGTTTGTGGTGGTTTGCAACAATGGAAGCAACGCGAGCCTCTCTTGTAAATTCACCTGTATCATAGGTATAGCTTGCAGTTGATACGATTTGAATTGGCTCTAACGTATCACCTTTGAGTGTTACGATTGAAGGAGGCCAGTAACATCCAACAACTGCATACTCATCCTCATAACCTTTTGCTTTTGAAGTATCGATACTTCTTGCATCGTTACATGTTCTAATTTCCGCAACATTTTGTGGTTTTTTCATCCAAAGATCAATAACGCTTGCTTTACCATCACGTCCAATCGCATACATATAGCGACCAGATTTAGAGGTTCTAAGAATATGTGTTGCAAATCCTGAAGGTACAATGCTTACAAGCTCTTTTGTATCACCATCAACAATTGCTACTTTACCTACATCTCTAAGTACTATACCAAAATAGTTCTCCCAGTTTCTCGTAGTTTCTGGCTTTGTAGGACGCTTTTCTGGTGGTACCAAAAGCTTCCAGCTCTTTTTCATATCAGCCATACTCTTTTCTGGAGGAGAAACAGGAGGAAGCTGGATAAATTTTGCCATCAACTTCGTTTCAGCTTTTGTAAGCTCACCTGATGCACCCCAGTCAGGCATACCACCAGGAGTACCATTATAAATAATATACTCTAGCGTCTCAGTCCCCATCGCTTTGGTTTTTTTAGGAAGCAAGTTTGGGCCAAGAGCTCCTTTTCTTAACATCCCGTGGCAGCCCGCACATCTATCGAAATAGATTTGCGTTGCCTTTTTCATCTCATCAGAGCCGAGATATATATCTCCTCCTGCTAAAGCCACACTTGCAAAGGCACTTACTGCTAGTACAGCACTCATTCCAATTTTGAGTTTCATTGTTACTCCTTTCATAGGGTTAAATTTCCCCCTTCCCCAATCTTACCTTCTACTCTTGAGGAATATCTCCTCTTTCCATCTTTTTCTTCTCATCGAAATAGATCCAAACCATTGGCAATACAATCAATGTATGCAATATTATGGTCAATGTCATAGGTCCTTGATTGAGTATTGACCAAAAACTACATACTATATCGGTACATGGTTCTATCATAATAACTCCTTCTCAATATTTTTATTAGCTAATTAGCAGTGCAGCATCACGCTGCTGCAGCTGCTCCACTTGCTTCATACACTTCAGATGGTTGTTTTTTAGCACAAGTTAAGAGATCATATACCAAAAGTACATAACCAGCTATAACCATAAGACCTGTAGCAAGTCTCCATCCCAAGCCTTGTACAAACCATTGATTTGCTTGCGCTACAAAGTATCCTTCCCAAGTACCTCCATACATACCTCTTTCAACCATTGTTTGCACGTATGCTGAAAGAGTAAGAGCTACTGTCATCAAAAGTACACCAACAGTAATAAGAGCAATTGCCCACCAGCCAGCTTTTGTCATTTTAAGTTCTTTCAAACCTGCTTTTCCTTGAATAGCAAGATAGATTGCAGCAATCATGATTGCAACATATGCTCCAAAGAATGCTAGGTGTCCATGTGCTGCTGGCCACTGTGTTCCGTGAGTATAGAGGTTGATTTGAGGAAGAGTATGCATAAATCCCCAAACACCTGCACCAAGGAAGTTACCAAAAGTCTCAACAGTGAGCCATGCAAAGGCTGGTACATTTTTAATTGTGTTTCCTTTACCTCGCTCTTTACCCCAGTCATAGAGAACATGCACAAAGAGACCTACTAATGGAACTGGCTCGAGTGCACTAAAGAGTGCTCCAATTTCCCACCAATACTCAGGCGTACCAATCCAGAAATAGTGGTGGCCTAGACCTAAGATACCAGAGCCAAACATCATGGCTACCTCGATCCATAGCCACATCTCAACCACTTTTCTGTTAGCATTGAGAGTTTTGATAAGAATATAACCACCAACTGCTGCTACATAGACTTCCCAAGTAGCTTCAACCCAGAGGTGTACAACCCACCACCACCAATATTGATCTACTGCAATATTATCAGTATAGAACATACCAGCTAAGTAAAGACCAGCTAGTGCGATAAGGTCTGCCATCAATACGACCAAAATACCAGTATGGCGTCCCTTCATTACAGTAGCATATACATTAAACAAGAATACTAATACCACTGCAACGATACCAATATCTGCCCATCGTGGCGCTTCAATATATTCGCGACCTTCAGTAATAAACCAAATTGTAGACTCTGTACCTGGTCCAATTTGTACAAGTAAATAGACAAGTACGACAACTACAACTGCTGCAGTGAGTATGTAAAAAGCCAAATTTCCTAGCTTAACACCAACTACTTCAACACCGGCTTCATCAGGCAGCAGCCAATAAACTGCACCTATCATCGCATAGAGAAGCCAAACTACTAGTGCATTAATATGCAAAATTCTATTGATAGAAAAATCTATTACACCAAACAAGAAATCTGGATACAAAAATTGAATTGCAGCTAAAAGCCCAAAAAGCAGCTGTGCACCAAAAAGCGCAATCGCAACCGTAAAGTACTTGAGTGCTAACTTCTGTCCTTCGTAGAGTTGTACATTATTTCCTTGCATCTACCGCTCCTTTTATTTTTCCAAAGTTTCTTGGAAATCCGTTTGTATCAATTGCCGCCATAAATTTAAGATATGCAACCACAGCTTTTGCTTCTTCTGGAGTAATACCTAAATTTGGCATTTTGCGCTCATGCATAGCCATAGCAGGTGGATTTTCTAAAAATTTTGCTATTGCATACTCTTTGCCTCCATATGCAGCTGCTAATGTATTCCATGTTGGATCGAGCCATGCTTTAGTGAGATCTGGAGCGTAGTATGCACCATTTCCTAAAAGTGTATGGCAATCCATACAGTTTTTCGCTTGGATTGTTAGTTTTCCTTTGTGAATAAGAGCTTGTGCTTCTTTTTCACTGTAATCGTCTCTCCCAAAAAACTTCTCTTTCTCTTCATATTTACTATTTCCGTTTGCATCCATGCCACCAATAATTGGCACTTCATGTCCGCGCTTTCTATTGAGCTGATAGTCGATCTTATAGTTGATCACTACCGGTGATGGAATGCGCTTGGTGACTTTATTTTGGATATCTTTGGCTGTTCCCATTGTCATCTGGGACATTGAATCCATCGTTAAAAATATCAGCAACACTGCCGATACACCCGTTACCCATGTAGCAGACCTTCGCCAGAAGCGATTAGAGCTCCACACTGATGGCCTATTTTCCATACTGCCTCCTTCTATGAATTGATAGCCTCATTATGCTCAAATCTCGCATGTACTTTCTCTAAAAGAAAATAGACAACATGCGGAAAGACAAGATAGCCAACCATGGCACCAATGAGAACTTTTTGCGTATAAGGCTCTACACGCAAAAGTTCACCTAGGTAGTACATACACCCAACCAGTGCAAACCAGGAGAGATATGCAAATACCATAAAGAACTTTTTTACCAATCTAAGTTTTACCAAAGTAAAAAATCCGGCATACATCATCCCAAACATGATAACAGCGGCCGAGATAACAAAGATTGGTAAAAAGTCCTGATATGGAATATCTTGCATGTAATATTCCATTCTCTCTCCTTCTCTTAATATTCATATTACAGATTTATTTTATAGATATTTTCAATTCAAATGTTTGATGTTAGTCAAATGTCACAATTTTGACACACCGTTTAATCTCTCTTTAATTAGTTTACAACTATAATTTTTTTCCATATAAATTAGTAGTAAGATAGGTACATGGAAACAATTAAAAACTTTTACCTCTTCGATAATTTACCACCGAAGCAGCTCCAGAGGCTTCAAGAGATTTCTAAGACAAAAGAGTTCAAAAAAGGCTCTATTGCTTTTTATGAGGGAGAGATTACTAATCATTTAATGATACTAACAAAAGGCATATTGCAGATCTACAAAACGGATCATAAAGGAAATAAGATTGTTTTGCATGTCTTTTACCCGCCAAACCTTATAGCAGAGGTGGTCAATTTCGAAAAAATGCCCTATCCTGCAACTGGTGAATTTCTCACAGATGGGAAAGTTATTCTCATTGATTACAATATTTTTGAAAATGAATTTTTAAAAGATCCCGAAGTAGCTTTTACTATTATCAAATCACTCACAAATAAAATCCGCTATTTGGAGCATGTTATTACTAACGATTTAGTACTCAGTTCTACCGCGAGAGTAGCAAAATTTATCTATGAGCATGAATATGAGTTCATGAACTTAAAGAAAAATGAAATAGCAACACTACTTAATATCACGCCTGAAACTCTTTCACGTATCATCTCAAAATTTAAAAAAGCAAAGATTTTACAAAAAGAGAGGAATCAATACATAGTAGCAAATAAAGAGGGACTTCGTTCTTTTTTTGAATAGAGAGCAGCACAAGGGAGGGGATGAAACTGGCAAAATGTGCTGCTCTCTATTCTCCCCGAAGGGAGAAAATATTAAAGCTCTGCGCTAAATTTATAGTCGAGTTGTACCCAATATTTAGTTACATCTTTTTTACCGAAAGAGGCATCACCCGCATTGTAATCTGCATACTTGAGTAACAATCCAAGATTTTTATTGATTTTATATTTATATGCAATATCGAGTTCATCTCCAAGATCATCATCTCCAGCTGCATTGTTACTATCTGATGAGAAGCTATGATAAATAGCTACAATATTTCCATACTCTCCAAAATTGTAACCGAGTTTCACACTCAAATCTTCAAGACCTTCAGCAGGAGTTCCGAGAAATACATCAGCCCAACCGTTCATTGCATGGAGTGTTGCAAGAGGAGTAGTAAACGCCATATCACCTGAACCTTTATCTCCCAAATGCTCAAAACCGATTCCCGCTACAAAAGCATTATATTTTGCATTCAAAGCAAGGTTATAGTATTCAGTATCTTGCTCTCTATTTGGAGAGTAGAGAGGATCATCACTATCATCCAAGCTTGGATCATCTTGCAATGCATATTCAGCTACATAGCTAAGTTTTACATCATTGAGATCAAATTTTCCTGTAAGTCTTAGACCAATGTGATCCATAAGGTTTTCTATCATATAATCATAAGCTGTTATATTAAGTGCTGGCGAGACTTTATAGCTTGCATGCAACAACACTGAACCAGTTGAGAGGTGTTTTTTCTTTGGACCATCTCCATCAGCATTAAAAATTCTATTTACATTCCATACATACGCGCCTAAAAGGCTGAGATTTTCTACTCCATTATAGATTACAGCTGCCAAATCATAAGTTTGCGGCATCTGTCTCCAACCAACGTTACCGATAAATCTAGCATTATCGAGTACGACCATTTTTCGACCAACAATACCTACAAATCCATTTGCAGCATAGCTTACATTCGCCTGTGTTACTCTTGTTTGTTCAGGATCTGCTACTACTGGATAATGTCCTGAATCATTTTCAGGCGCATAATCATCATTTAATGCAGTAACATTCATAACCTGCAATTGTGCACCAAGTCCCTCTACACCAAAGAGTGCAGTATTAAGTCCAAGTGCCGTTCGTACAGTCACCGCATTTGCTTCATCACTAATTCCATCTTGATCTACATATTCAAAGCGTGGACGAATTTCCAGGCTTACTTTCGGATTGGAAATAATATCTTCCAATACCCCTGCACTTGCTCCACTTGTAATTGCTCCAGCAAGTACCACTGCTGATACTAGACTTAAATGAATTTTTCTCATTCTTACTCCTTTGAATTGGTTAAATTAACATTGTTCTATTACATCTCGTTAACTAAATGTTATTAACATCATATAAAAAACTTAATTTCTATTTCCTTGATTTAAATCAATTTTCTACTTCATTGATTAAATTAGCAATAAGTTTTTCTGGTGTCACTCCTGCCTTTTGACTCTTGTCAAGAAGATTTTGGTACGTTTTACCATCTAGATAGCTCACTGCTCGAATATTAATCCCCTCTTCTAGACGCATTTTGTCATAGAGATTTTGCATTTCAATTCTTTTATCTTTAGGTATCCAGCTGCGCATCGATTTATACTCTACAAGCTTTCCATCTTTATAAACTCCGCTAATTTCGGCATATATCCAATAATAGCCTCTGTCTTTGCGCAGATTCTTCACATAGCCTTTCCAAATTTTCTCTGCTTTGATTGTCTCCCATAGATCTTTAAAGACAGATTTTGGCATATCGGGGTGTCTTAAGATATTATGAGGTTTTCCAATTAACTCCTCTGATCTATATCCGCTAATGCGCGCAAAGGTCTCATTGGCGTATGTAATAATACCTTTGAGATCGGTGCGCGAGATGATGAGCTCATCTTGTGGTACTTCTGTTTCTATAAACATATCCCAACGAGTATCCATCTTTTTTTCCTAAATATATTTCTTTTTCAAATCACCATGATACACAATCTGCTCTGCAGGTACTTCTTTTTCTAAAATCTCAGGAACTGGCTCTTGCACCTCAAGATCTTCACGCAAAGCCTCTAATTCTTCTTCACTATATGAGTAAATAAGATCAGCTGAGAGTACACCATCTAAAAACTGCAAAGTTTTGAGCTTATCTATCTCTTGGGCAGTATTTTCACCCTCAATTGTAACAACAATATATCCACTCTCATCAACTATATGAATATCGCACACATTTGCTTCTTCAACTCTTTTTTTTACATCCTCTAAATCACGTGGATTGCAACGAATCACACAACTACTGAGTGTCATTTTAACCTCCATTTAATTAGTTCTCCAGTTTCACTTCCTGTAAGCAAACTATTTGCATCTAAAAACCTCACAACATTAACAAGGTTTTTATGCCCTATAAGTTTATAGCGAATATCTAAACTATTTGTATCAGCAACTTTGAGAATATACTTCTCATTATCACCAAAAACAACATAATGATTATCTGGACTTAGTCCTACTACATAGATAAAAAAATCCGGATTTTTATAGACTTTTGGTCTACTTCCATCTAATGAGTAGAGTGCTAGTGTCTTATCGGCTCTACTTCCGGCAGCGATGAGATTTCTATTTATATAAATAGAGAGAATCTTATCTTTATTCACATCTTTAAAAAGTTTTACTCGCTGCAGTGTCTGTGTGTCAACAACGATTACCTCTCCACCCTCATCTCCTATGGCTACATATTTTCTTCCCTTTTCTATAGCCATACAAGAGTAAAAGTACTCTCCTGCTTTTACACGTTTGAGAATCTTTTTGCCCGCTATATCATAAAGAATCACCTCATCACTCATGAGGGCAATAATTGCTCTTTTGCTATCTACGAACTTTGCTGCCTTTGCATAGAGCATCAAAGATTTATCAAGTACTTTTGTACTCTTTCCATTTTCATAAACGAAAAGCTCTGCGTATCCACCTTCTGCTTGCGCTAAATAGAGCACCTTTTTGCCTAATACATCAACACTGTAAATATCTGCATTATTAAGCGTACCCATAAAATCCTTGATTTTTCGCACTTTAATGCGATTTAAAATGGTAAGATTCGTATCTGCAATAACAACTTCACTTGCATCTGTAGCTAAATATACTTTACCATCAGCAATAGCCATATCAAGAATTGCAGCATCAACTTTTGCTCTTTTTACAGGCTCTATAGCAGTAGCTGCAAAAACAAAGGATATTAAACAGATAAGTAATGCTATTTTTTTCACCCTTCTCCCCCCTTTATTGCTTGCGTAGGGCAAACTCCCACACAAAACCCACATCCAGTACATCTATCATTTATTTGTGGATTAAACAGTCCAGTAAATTCTATCGCATTTTCTAAACAGACATCCTTGCACATACTGCATATTGTCCTTTGCCATGCAAGACATCCTAACATATCGATCATTAATTTTGGTAGAGTCTGTTTATTCTCTACAGCAAGAACACCATCTTCACAAGCAATGGCACATGCATCACAAAAGGTGCAGCCAGATTTTGAAAAATCTAAAGAGGGTTTTGCATCAACAATAACAATAATCTGCTCTTCACATGCTGCTACGCATGCTTTATTTTCACACTCTCTACATTTCTCAAAATCTTTCATATCATTAAAATAGGGAGGGAAAAGAGGAATCTCTTCCTCTTTTCTTTGCTCTAAAGGTTTGAAAAGTGAAGTGAAAAACTCACGTCTTTTCACTATTTTACACCCTCCATCAAGTTTTTATAGAGTTTTGATCTATGTTTTGCATTAGGATCGCGAAAATCTGGCTTGAATGTGTTTGCAACAAGCGGTTTCGCATTTGCCTGTGGCGCATGGCACTGACTACAGTTATATCGTTGTGGTGCTATATCCTCTTTTTTTGCCATAAGGGCAAGTCTCTTCTCATATGCTTGCTTATCTTCATAAAGTTTTTGTTTGATAAGCTTTTTCTTCGTTGCAAAGAAAAAGTCTTTAAAGTGTGTAGGTGGTATTGGCGTTGCCCCCATACTTTTTGCAACACTAGGCATATGACATCCAAGGCACGCATTATTTTTTATAGTAATAGGTAAAAGTCCATCTACACTATGAGGAATCATAGGAGGAGCATTCTCATAGCTTCTTTGGAATTTTTTCGCAGTTCCAGGAGCTGCATTAGAATATTCTACTTTTGGTGGAGTTCCTTTACTTTGATAGCTGAGCTGATCTTCACTCACAACTTTAGTTTTTTGTGCAGTTGCTGCACCGCACCCTGCTGCAAAAAGCATTGCTAGCACTGCAGAAACTCCCAAGAATTTTTTAAGTTTCATCTTGATCTCCTTTTTTTACAAAATTACGTATACTAAACCCGAGTGCGTCATCATCACATACTTCTACACATCTGCCACAGAGTGTACATTCGCCCATATCTACGATCTGACTCTTTTTGCCTATCATATAGAGTACCTCTTTCTCAGGACACACCTCTTTACACTTCATGCAGAGTGTGCAGTTTGGCTGGTTGTGACGCACACGAAAGAGGCTAAATCGACCAATAAGTGAGTAAAAGCCCCCTAATGGACAGATATGCCCACACCATCCATTTTTGAGAATGAACAGATCAAACAAAAATATTGTCACAATCGCAGCCCAACCAAACCCCATACCAAATATCAAGCCTCGATGTGTCATAGAAACAGGGCTTACTAATTCAAAAGCTGCTGTACCAAGCACAAACGAGAGGATAAAGCTTATTCCTATTACCCAATAGCGAATATTCCTGCTTGCCCACCATTTTTTCTCGAATTTATCCAAATTCCATTTGCGTCTGAGGAAATTCGCCAAATCTGTTACCATATTGACTGGACAGACATAGCTACAAAATGCTCTTCCTCCAACTGTCGCATAAAAAAGCGTAATAATAATTGCACCAATGAGTGCATCTGCTGCTACAAGACTTCCTGTAGCAAAAATCTGGAGTACCGCGTAAGGATCTGCAAGAGGAACTACATCAAAAAGCTTAGATGAGCTAAGATTCCCTTGCAAAATTTTCCATCCCCATACATTCGCACCTATATAGAGAACGAGGATAGCAATCTGTGTGAAGCGTCTCAAAATAAGGAAGCGATATTTTTTCCATAATTTACTCAAAATCTATCCCTTCATTGAGTGTATCTACAGCACTCTTTTTACTTTTTGGCGTAATCGTAGTTTGGATTCCTTTGCTTCCTTTGAGACGTGCTTCATCACTCTTTTCCCATCCTTTGACATAGTGGCTTCCAACTTTTCCTAATGCCACCTCTCTTGGCAATACTCTGATTGCTGCTTTTTCTGTCACACAGGCATGCTCACATAAGCCACATCCAGTACAGTGGTCAGGATCTACTACAGGCAAAAGCTTTGCGTGCTTTCCTGTGCGCTCATTTTTGCGATACTCCATATAAATTGCTTTATCAAGGAGTGGACATGCTCGGTAGCATGCATCACACTGGATACCCCAGTATGCGATACAGCTTTTCATATCCACTATCGCTACACCCATATCCATCTTTGTGATGTCAAAGACCCTCTGCCCATTTTTTACCTCACTGACGCTCTCAATATCGAGAGCACCAGTAGGACAGGGAGGCACACAAGGGATATCATCACACATATAGCACGGGATATCCCTTGGTATAAAATATGGCGTTCCAAGAGGCTTATTATCTCCTGGTTTTGCCAGCATCAATGTATCATAGGGACAAGCTTCTACACAGAGTCCACATTTGATACAAAGACTTATAAACTCATCCTCTTTTCTTGCTCCAGGTGGACGCAAAATAAGTGGATTTGCCTTTGCTTCATCCACATAGGCAGCCCACAAAAATCCACCTGTAGCAGCGATGGCTACATTTTGCGCCATCGATACGAGAAAAGCCCTTCTATTTTTATCCATTATCCCCTCCCCTCAAAACTTTACGCCTTTGTAATCCTTACAGCACATTTTTTGTAATCTGTCTGTTTAGAGATTGGACATGTTGCATCAAGAGTAACTTTATTGATATATACCCTTTCATCAAACCAAGGCACAAATACGAGTCCACGTGGTGGTCGGTTACGACCTCTCGTCTCAACTCTTGCTTTGATTTTACCGCGGCGGCTCTCAATCCATACGAGATCACCTCGTTTTACACCACGTTTCTTAGCATCTTCTGGATGCATATAGCATAGAGCCTCTGGGACTGCTCTATAGAGCTCAGGAACTCTCATAGTCATAGTACCACTATGCCAATGCTCTAGCACACGTCCTGTACAGAGCCATGTATCATAGTAACTATCTGGTTTTTCAGGTGGCTCCATGTAAGGCCTTGCAAAGATTTTTGCTTTGTTTGGCAAATGAATTTTTGGTTTAGATTTATCTGGACCAGTGAGTGAACCTTGTGGAATAGCTTTGAGTGCATGTCCATAGAATGCAAACTCACCTTTCACATGACCAAGCTCTTTTTCACGTTTCGCATAAGGATCGTAGTTGACATTAAATCTCCATGGTGTATCTTTACCATTTACAACTGGCCAACGTAGACCTCTAACTTTATGGTAAACATCAAATGGCGCATAGTCGTGACCACGTCCTTCACCAAATTTTCTATACTCTTCCCAAAGAGCTTTTTGGATAAAGAATCCATACCCTTTCCACGGCTTGCCATCAGCACCAATGACATTACGCTTGTCACCTTCAGCTTCAGTGTTTTGGAATCCTTCACCAATAGGGTCTGGCCATTTAAAGCTTCTATAGTAGTCATTTGCAAAGAGTACATCAAAGAGTGTATCATCTGGGCTATATCCCATCTTTTTCGCTTCATCAAGTACATTTGGAAGTACTGTGCCATCAGGAAGTTTCCACTCTTTCCATACCTCTTTGAGTTTAAATCGTTTCGCAAACTCAGTATACTGCCAAATATCTGGCATTGCATCGCCCACTGGTGTTACTTGCTGTCTCCAGTGCTGTGTACGGCGCTCAGCATTTCCGTATGCTCCCCATTTTTCATATATCATCGCACTTGGCAAGATTAAGTCTGCAACTTTTGCACTAATTCCTGGATAACCATCACTCACAACAATAAAGTTATCCATTGTACGTGCTGCTTTGATCCAGTGGTTCGCATTTGCTGTATCTTGCCATGGGTTACATACATGTACCCAAGCAAATTTGATTTTGCCATCTTCAAGATCGCGCATAATTTTTACAATATGGCTTCCCACTTTTGGATTGAGCGTACCTTTAGGAAGTTTCCAGATTTTTTCAGAAATTGCTCTATGTTTAGGATTGAAAACAACCATATCTGCTGGAAGTCTATGAGCAAATGTACCAACCTCGCGTGCAGTACCACAAGCACTTGGCTGACCAGTGAGTGAGAATGCTCCATCACCTGGTTTAGCTTGTTTACCAAGCAAGAAGTGTACAACGTAGCTAAGTTCATTATCCCAAGTACCTCTAGTGTGCTGGTTCATACCCATTGTCCAGAAGCTTACAACTTTTCGCCCTTTTTCTACATAGAGATCTTTGAGTCTTTTGAGTTTTGCTTTAAAGCTTTCAAGGCTCTCATCAGGATCACCCTTAGCTACTTTTGCTACATAATCAAGTGTATAAGGCTCTAACGATTTTTTAAACTCTTCAAAGCTAATTGCCCAGTGCTTACCTGCAGCTTTGGCATGCTTCATTTTCATAACGTCAGTTTTACCATATCCAAATGGAGCTAGGGCTTTTTTCTCATCTTCTGAGAGTTTTTTATGATCTTGATGCCATACTGTCTCCATCTCTTTCTTGCTATATCCAAGCTCTTCGGCATGCTTCGGATTTCTCATACCGTAGCCGATGTCAGGATATCCGGTAGCAAAGACAGTATACTCTTTTACAAATTTCCAATCGATTGCATCTGGATGATCATAGACAATACTGCGTGCAATATAGTTCCAAATAGCAAGGTCTGTGTTTGGCTTGAAGATAATTACATCATCTGCTAAGTCACAGCTTCTGTGCGTATAAGTTGAGAGTACTACTACTTTTACTTTATCTGGGTTTGAAAGTTTTCTATCGGTACAGCGCGCCCATAAAATTGGGTGCATCTCTGCCATGTTAGATCCCCAAAGCACGATAGTATCAGTAAGCTCAATATCGTCATAACATCCTGCTGGCTCATCGATACCAAACGTCTGGATAAATCCAGCAACGGCACTTGCCATACAGTGGCGTGCATTTGGGTCGATATTGTTGCTTCTAAATCCAGCTTTCATGAGCTTTGCAGCAGCATACCCTTCCATGACAGTATACTGACCAGATCCAAAAAAGGCTACTCCAGTTGGTCCAAGTTCATTGTAAGCTTTTTTAAACTGCTTTTCCATCTCATCAAAAGCTCGCTTCCAACTAACTGGACGGAATTTTCCTTTTTTATCAAACTCTCCTTTGTCATTCATACGAAGGAGTGGAGTTTTGAGTCTGTCTGCCCCATACATAATTTTTGCTGTAAAGTATCCTTTGATACAGTTAAGACCACGGTTTACCGGAGCCAATGGGTCACCTTTAACAGCAACGATACGGTCATTTTTAGTAGCAATCATAATACCGCATCCAGTACCACAGAAACGGCACACCGCTTTATCCCAGCGCCATCCAGCCTCTGCCTTGTTCGCGGCAGCTTCCATCTCTTTTGGGACACTCAGTCCCACTGCACTCGCCGCAGCTGCTGCAGCTGTGCTTTTGAGAAAATCACGTCTACTTAAAGCCATTGAAGCCTCCTCTTTTACTGCTTAAATGATAAGCGTATTTTTTCACACTATCCATTTTACAAGTATAAGGTTATTTAATCCTTGACATAAATCAAATTTAATTAAAACCTCCAAGAATAAATTAAGATAAAATTACTCCTATTTTGATTTTGGTCAACTTTTTTTGAACTATTTTTTGTTATTATTAAAAAATTTTAAACAAAGGATCCTTATGACATATCCAGAATTTTTTGACCGTGTGGAATCGATAATGCTCTATGATCCTCTCGCAGATTTTCTTGGTGCAATAGAGTCTGGCGTTATAGAGATCACCTATTTAGATGTGGTGAAATTTGCCGGCCACTCCTGCCCTACTGTCGCAGGCGCATATCTCATGGCAAAACTTGGACTTGAAAAACTCTTTGCTGATGCAATGCCCCACAGAGGTGAAATAAAAGTTTTAGTCAAAGGGAAAAAGGATGCAGAAGTTAATGGCGTCATCGGTAATACCATTGCCTACATTTGCGGTGTAAGCGATGAAGCAGGCTTTAAGGGTATAGGAGGCAGATTTAATAGAAGCAATAAACTTTTTTATGATGCTCCGATATCAGGGCAAGTAAGACTTGAGCGAGTAGATAACGGGGAGTATGTAGATCTAGCTTACGATCCATCAAACGTCCCACCAAATCCAAAAATGAAAGAGCTTATGCAACTACTTATGATGGGAAAAGCAGGTATAGAGGAGAAAAAGATGTTCCAGTCCCTTTGGCAAGAGCGTGTTGAGAAGATCTTGCTTGACAAAGCAAACTGGAACAAATTAGTAACTATCTCTTCAAGTAAGTAAAAAACTCACTCTCTCCCACTTGCTGGGAGAAGACTGCAATACCTTTTTTGCGCATCTCCTCAATCAAGGGCTCTGGTTTAAAATCGGATTTAAGTAAAATCACATCACCTTCTTGCAACGTTTTTAAAAGTTTACTCATCTCAGCCAAAGGGTTTTTGCCACTATCTAAAAGCTCATTTGCATCCAAAATAGTTTTTGGCTCTTGCGCAATCCAAGTAGGAGCACTCTCTTGCTCTTTTGTAACTTCCACTTCTACTGGCTCTTGCCCCACTCGCTTACGCAGTGCATTGAGAAGCTCTACTGCATCCATACCACCTACAGCTGCTGCTTGTTTGATTGAAGCTACTCTTGCAACAGTTCTACGCAAAATGGGATTTTTGAGCTTTTTAAATTTTGGATTGATTTTTATGAGCTCCTCTTCTAAAAATGGATACTCTTGAAGTAAATCATAAATTTTTGTATCGAGTGTTATCTCCATATCTTCTCTCCTCTCTTCCAGCGTAAAACAACCACAGCAATATCTTTGATTATAAGTCCAAGGCAGTAGAGCCACAAGAGATCGAGTAACCAGTATCTTGGATAACCAAGATAAAAGTAGAGTACTGGCAGACCTAATACTATAGGCCACTTCATATAGTAAAAAAACAGAATCCCTGCACCATAGAAGTGGCGCAGAAAGCTTCGTAGCTCTCTCACTTCGCCCCCAGCGCTTTTTTCACAACATCACTCGCCATAGAGATATTCCAAGGTGGATCCCAAACAATCTCTACCTCTACACTTTTTACATTGGGTATGCGCTCTACCGCTTCTTTTACCCACTGCTGCATCATCTGATGCAGTGGACATCCTCTAGTAGAGAGAGTCATTTTTACATGCACATTATTCTCTTCATCGATATCTACATCATAGATAAGTCCAAGATCCACAAGATTAAATCCCACTTCTGGATCTATAACAGTGCGTATTGCATCATAGACTTGCTCTTTTGTCACCTTAGCCATGTGTACTCCTAAACTGTAACATCCATTGAAGGCTTGTAACTAAAAAGAGAGCTCCAGCTACCATGAAGCTCCCACCTGCATGGAATAACTGCACATTATTTGCTATCAATCCAATACCAACAAACAAAGTTCCAAGAGCAGTAAAAAAGAACTGATAATCAGCCTGCTTTTTTGGATACATCTCATGAAGCATTGGCACCTTTTGCTTGCCTACGAGATCGCTAAATCTATGAAACCAGACCAAAAACGGCACTATTTTATACAAATGTCCATTTATGAGAAAAATGAAAAAAACAAACAAAAACCAAAACATTCCATATAAGAGATTGCTACTTTGCAGTCCACTCAAAAGATAGAGCACTCCTAAAATTGTAGCAAGCATAAAACTTGCATACCCAAAGAGCATAGAGCGATACCATATATCAAGCTCTTTGCGTACACGTGTTTTGTAGATGAGAAAAATCTGATAAAAATAGAGCACAACTGAAAGAAGCGCAAAGATATAGCTCATATATGCAAAAATTTGCCAATCAAATAAAACTGCTATAAAAATAGATCCAACTGCAGCCACCATAAGCCAGAGTGCTTTGTGTACAGGCTTTTCATCAAAACCGTGGGCTAAACCAAACATAGGAAGTAATACGAGACTTATGCCATAAATTGTAAGGAGTACGTATCCTCCAACAACAGCAAAAACATGGAGTTTAAGTACCTGCGCAATATCGACTCCCATAAATCCACTGAGCGTCAAAGCCATCAAGAACCCGCTCAAAATTCCTAGGAGTAAAAAGATATTGGAATATTTTACAGCTTTGAGCACAAAGGTATCAATACTACTCTTTTTTACCGTCAAAAATACATCAATTGCAAAAATAATCATTGCAATGAGTACAAATATGCCACCAAAACTGAGCCATAAAGGATCAAGCCAAAAACCTATTACTAATCCAACAACACCTACTAATAGCAGTGGAAAGATCAGATAGTACCAATCTACACTAAAGTGTCCTGTCTCTAAAACTACTGGAATAAGCTGCGCCATTGCCCCAAAAATTATCATCATTACATAGCCAAGCAAAAAGAGATGTACCCATCCAGCAATTTGAGGCTGCATGTAGGAAAAATCTACCCCATAAAACAGCAACGCCACAGTTGCTAGTAGATAGAAGACAACACCAGCAATGAAAAATGGTGATATTAATGAAAATGGTGGCGCAAAATCTTTGGAAATATTAAACACCCTCCCCCTCCTTTTTAGCCGTGACAGGCGCTATCTGCAAGATCTGCTTTTTCGCTCGCTCCTGGCTTATAACTAAAAACCAGTTTCACTCTTCCATCATCGAGATTCTCTTTTTCTATATTGAAGTTTTCTTCAATCTTATTCAAAAGCCCCATAGGCATTTTGTGATTAATCATTATAAGTTTCACATCTGGTGAAGTAATGAGTTTGAGTCCTGCCATCGCATTGACCATAGGCTCAGGAGGACCGCAACGTGAAGTATCAAAAGCGTAATAAGTAACACCATCCTTTTGAAATTTATAAAAATCTACCGTTGCTCCTTCAACCTCGACCTTTTGTGCATCCTGTGGAATAACTTCCATAGCAACCTCCTAATTAAGATAAATTTACTCCTAATTATAATGGTGTGTCACAGGAATGTCATTGATACATATCAATATTTTTGTACTGAGTAAATAGAGTGAAACAGTTGTAAGTTTAACCAAGAAAAAGCATTAAAAAGTGCATCGAACTTGAAGGGCAGCGTAACTTTTTGCACTTTGAACTTTTTGAAGTGGTAAAAAATTTACACTCTTGTTGGGTCTGTTTAGTCAATGCCTCTTTTTTAATGCTTGCAAAAGTTGTAAAAAGCCTTTCTGTTTTTGAGCTTGGAAGCGTCTTTTGTAAAGAGCAAGTGCCTTTTTGCGCAGGTCTTTTGGAAGTTTTGGAGGATGAGGAGAGTATTTATATTGGGCTAAATCTTGTAAAAGCTTTTGGATCTCTGCATCATTTCCAAGAAGCTGCAACTGCTTAGAAAAGGTATAAATATCCTCTTTGCTGCGTAGTTTTGGTAGAGATTCTCGCTTTTTTCTTCGCATCAATATCCAAACAATCCCGATAATAAAAATTCCTAACACACCAAACAATAAAGCATGATGAAAGGGTGGTAAAGGAAGCAACTCCATCTATCTTCCTATAAAAAATTTTGCTAATTTTCCAAAAACCTCATCCGTATCATACAGTTCCAGATAGTCTATATGGAGTTTTTGAAACTCCTTAAAATTTTGTTCAAGAGCTTGCTGTATATTAGAGCGGTATGAGCTAAGAGTCTTTTTATGAAAAACTACACTTCTTTCACTAAGACTCTCACAGTCCACAACCTCACATGCAGCATGCAACGAGGCATTTTCTATAGAATCCCTTGCTACTAAGGCAATGACTTCATGTTTTGCAGCAAAGAGGCGTAAATCTATGGGATCTAAAAAATCTCCTAAAAAGATTACAAGTGATTTTTCATGAATTGAGTAAAAGAGCGACTGGAGATCGAGTGTTACACTCCTACCAAGAAGCTTTCTTGCTGCTACATCTTTTGCAAACTGCTCTACAGTGAAAATATCGCGAAGCTGTTGCACTGTATCAGCAACACCTACCACTCTCTCTCCCATACGTATACCACTCAAAGCAATGAGCAAAAAGGCTTCTAAAAGAGTTTCGATTTTAAGTCTTTTAGATCCAAAATAGAGTGAGCCTCCAAGCAAAAAAACAAGTACAATATTGCGCAATTTCTCCTCTTGATAGATGCGCACATACGGCTTTTGCAGTTTGGCACTTACAAGCCAATCTATTTTTCTTGCATCTTCTCCATAGTTATATTCACGCATCTCATAAAAATCAAACCCCTCTCCTAGCTGTGAGGAACTAAAAACTCCACTGCTTTTACTAAAAACATCTCTTTTCGTTTTTATTATGAGTGTATCAATCATGGCACAGGCACTTTTGTGAGAATCTCATCTAAAATTGTATCACCTCTTTTACCACTCGCTTTTGCCTCATAACTGAGTATCACCCGATGCCTAAGTACCGGCTTGGCCATCTCTAAAATATCTCTTGGAGTTACAAAATCATTCCCACGCATGTAAGCTCTTGCTTTTGCAGCTTTGAGCAGATCAATACTTCCTCTTGGGCTTGCTCCATAAAAGAGATCAGGATGCTTGCGGGTTGCAAAAATGAGATCAAGAATATAACGCTTAAGCGCATCATCAATAAAAATTTTGCTCACCTGCTCTTTTGCTTGCAAGAGATCCTCTTTTTTGACAACTTGCTCTAAATCTGCAGCAAATCCCTTTTCAGCTCTATTAAGAATCTCAAACTCTTCATCTTTTGTATTATATGTAAGCACGATCTTCATCATAAATCTATCAAGCTGCGCTTCTGGCAAATTATAGGTGCCCTCTTGCTCAATAGGATTTTGCGTTGCCATGACTACAAAAGGCTCATCGAGCTTGTAGCTCTCTTTATCAATAGTGACTTGACGCTCCTGCATTGCTTCTAAAAGAGCTGATTGCACCTTCGCAGGGGTTCTATTAATCTCATCTGCTAATAAAAGATTTGTAAAAATCGGTCCCTTTCTTACATAAAATCTACTCTCAGCAGGATTGTAGATATTGGCTCCAATAATATCGCTTGGGAGGAGATCGGGAGTAAACTGAACACGTTGAAATTTTAAGCCAACAACATGGGCAAAAGTTTTAATAGTAGTTGTCTTTGCAAGCCCCGGCATCCCTTCTAATAGTATATGCCCTTCACTTAAAAGTGCAACAATGATTGCATCAAGCATCTCTTCTTGACCAACAATAACTTTTTTTACTTCATTTTTTAGTGCTTGGATGATTTGCATTGTTTCAATCCTTTGATAATCTCTTTTTTGATTTTTTGTAGATTCTCTTCACGCTCAAGCGCCTCTTTCTCCTTTGCAAAACAGTTAGGATAGCGTACTACCAAAAGTGCTAAGAGCTCGTTATGATTGCGTGCGAGCAAAATATCCTCTATCTCTTTTCTTCGCCATAGTAAATAAAGAATTATCCCACTCAGCACTCCTGCAAAAAAAATAGCAACATAGAGTAAAACTGCTTGAAACTTTTCAAAAATTGGCTCTATTTTTGGTGGATTATCCTGCTTATCTACAAGATTTTTTGGGCGAATAACTGTAATTGTGTATGCATGAGTTGTGAGATCTTTATAGCGAGCAAAATCAAACTCTTTGAACCGCAGTGCTGGAATCGTAAAGTTATGATCACTTATTATCGCATAGCGAAAGATATAATCAACTTCAGCTCCCTTAGGAGTAAACTGCACACTCTTTTGAGGTTTATCTTTGAGAATCTTTACTCCAGGAATCTGCAAAGGATCTTCTAGTTGTGGTACATATCCAACACCTCGCAGCCGTACAGTCACATAGAGTGGCTCAAAACTCTCCACTTTCTTTTTATCCACATCCAATGTAATATGAAAATCACCATAGAGATCTACTGGCTTCACATGCTTTACATGTAATATTGTAGGTGCTACATCGATGGTATATACTTTTCCCTCTATTGGATTTGTCTGCTCATATCCTGTGCCTAAAATATCTTGTTGAATCACTTCCACAGCCGACTTTTTCACCTTCAATGTATAATGCATTGTGATTTCGCCCTCTTTGAGAGGAAAAAGGAGATAAGAGAATGTATACGATCCTCTATTTACTGTTTTTTTGAGAAAGTGGCTCTCTATTGCAGGATCTTTAACGGGAGAAAACTTTACCCAAACAATCTTTTGTGGCTCCGGATCGCTATATGTAAATGTAAGGAGTACCGGCTCTTTATAAAATGGCGTGGTAGTGCTCACTTGCACATCTGCGCCAAATAGCACAATAACTAATAGAATACTACCAAGGACGCTTCTCATCAATATATCCTTTATTAATTAACTCATACACTTTTGAGCTGACAGGGTGTGCCTCTCCTTTTTTGCTAAGACTCCCACCCCTACTCTTCTTGCCCCCTTGCGCACTCCCACTTTGTACAGCAAGATTGATATTGGATCCTCCCCCACTTTTTTGCTTGCTCTTTTCACCTTTTTTTCCTGCCTTTGGCACGATCTTTTGCTTTGCAAAGGGGAGAAGCTGTTTTTTTTGATTTTTTTTGAAAGCAAGCTCTTCTATTTTTTTGAGGCATTTTCCATCTCTTTGCAGTTGGCAGGCTTTGATAAAAAAGCGCAGCGCCTCTTCATACTTTCTCATCTTTTCATAGCAAAGGCCTATGTTGTAATAGATTTTTGCTTTTACCTTTGGATCTTTGCTCTGTATTGTTTTAAAAACTTTAAGAGCTTCAGGAATTTTTCCAAGATGAAAGAGCGCTACCGCGTAAGCATAGCGTGCTTCAAGATAGGGTATTGAAGAGAGAGTTTGCACAGCATCACTATATTGGTGATTTTCTATTTGCTTATAGCCTCTTTGGAGTGCAAATTCATCCAATAAAGAAGCATGTACACCTATGGCCAAAAAGAGAAGAAAAAGTTTTTTTGTACGGAGCTTTTCAAAAAGTGTGGTATAGGCATGTAAATAAAGCAAAAATGCGATCAAGAGCGGAATCCAAAAAAGCTCTACAATCTCATTTTGCTGCTGCTGGCTCAGCTCTTTATCAATATCATCTACAATTGCAAGATAATTTTGCTCATCATAAAAGTTTCCAAGTTTTTCAAAATTGGGATTGCGTTTTGTTACTACAAGCTTGCCTTCACTTTTAAGATATCCTTCACGTGTTGGAATAAGTGCTCCACTGCGACTTCCAACACCAATACTATATATTGCTATATCATGCTTTTTCGCTATTTTTTCCAATGTTGATGGATCTTTAAAATCTCCCCCATCGCTGATAATAACAAGATTCTTTTTCCCTTCAAGCTCTCCTACAAACTCCAACAGTTTTGCAAAATCGGTGCCTTTTGTCAAAATTGCATCTTGATTGATACTTTTTAATGCCATTTTTAATGCCTCTTTATCACTTGTTGGGGGAGCGATAATGAGTGGATTGGTAGTAAAAATAAGCAAAGAAGTTTTAAAAGGGGTTTTTTGTATTAAATCAAGTGCGATCCTCTTTGCTTTTTCAAGTCGCCCTTCAGCACGCATAGAGTTGGAAAAATCGATAGCTATAAAGAGTGGCTGGGCTGATTTTTGCGCTAGAAGCGGTTTTTTGAGAACTGGCCTAGCAAGTGCAACTATAACTAAAGCAAGAACAAAGGGTAAGAGCAGATAATTGATACTCTGATTTGCTATAACAATTTTTGGATTAAATGGAAGTTTTACGCGTTTTTTCTTTATTAAAAAGGTGAGTAAAAGTGCTGGTACTGCAAAAAAGAGGAGAGAGGGATATAAAAAACTCATATTTTTCGCCTTATATCCAACAAAAGCAGTCCCACTAAAAGAGTTCCCATCCAAGGAAAGAGGGTATGCTTATCAATATAGACGCCACTGCGTAGAGGACTCTTTTCAAGCTCATCAATGCGTTCCATTACTGCAGCCAAAGCCTTCTCATCTTTTGCACTAAAACTCTCTCCCTCTGTCTCTTTGGCGATACGTTCAAGCAGTTTTTTGTCAAATTCATCTCCAATTCCTACAGTATAAATTTTGGCTTTAATCTTTTTTGCCTCTTCTACTGCCTGTTTTGGTGAGATACTTCCGCTATTGTGGTAACCATCTGTAAAGAGTACAATGACCTTCTCTTTTGCATCGCTTTTTTTGAGCATCTTCACCGCTTCCATAATCGCATCACCTATGGCTGTATTATTGCCTGCAATAGAGAGTTCAAGATAGTTTAATAAAAACTGCAGTGCTTTGGTATCGTATGTTATTGGACTTGCAGGGTATGCAAAAGTACCAAAGACCACAACCCCAATATTATCATCATAACGGTGCTGGATAAAGGTGCGTGCAAGATCTATGAGAGTGTCAAATTTACTTCTTTGACCAAAATCACCTCCCATAGAACCACTTGCATCGATAGCTAGCACAAGATCACGCCCCTTCTTTCCACTCTTTGCAAAAGCCAAATAGGTAAATGGTGAAGCAAGGGCGGTGATAAAAAGAGCTGCGATAATGAGAGGGAGATAATCTTTGCTTAAAAGTGTACGTGGTAAGAAGTTAGTTTTTGCAAAATAGATTTTACAATACTCTCTTTTGCAGCGAAAAAAACAAAAAAGTATAAAAAGCAGAAAAAATGTAAAAGGGTATTCAAAACTAAAGTGCATTACTCCATATCACTTGCAAGTTTAAATATATCAGCAAACTCATCTACAAAACTTTTGCAGCGGTCACACAGCATCTCCCCACCCTTATAGGCAAATGGGGTTTTACACTCACTACAAATCTCAATTTGGTGATGAATCAGCTCTTCACCTCTATCAAAAGCAAAGGCTACGAGATCGAGAGCCTGCGCATCTGTAATCGACTTTGGTTTACAAATATCGTTACATATTGCACAATCGATACATTTACCTGCAATAAACCAGATAGCATCTCCCTCACTCGAAGCAAACAGCGCATTTGTAGGGCAAAACTGCACACAATCCCCACAATTTGTACAACTCTCATCAATCTTTTTATTGCCAAAAAAGCTATACGCAGTGCTTACCTCTTTATTTGGAAGATCTTTGCTCGCTTTTTTTAAAGAGTTTTTCAAGAGTGTGAGCTTCAAAGGGACTCTATTGAGATCGCTTTGCAAGGAGGAGAGCTTCTCTTCTTGTGCTACCTCTTTAGCTGCACTAAAAATCGCTTTAAAAAAGCCTCTTCTATCCTCTTGATAAGGTTTTTCTTCCATAACAGCTTCTGCACCACTCTCATCTAAAAATCGCTTAGCCTCTTCAAGTCGCTCACGGATTGAGTGAAGTGTCTTATTCTCTGGATTGAGATGGCACCCCTCACAATGTGAAAGATCACAGCTTAAAGTGCCATGACGCAAAGCGATAGTGATGAAGTGCTCGCTTGAAAATACACTCAAACATGGTATATCTTTTTTGCATGAAAGATGTGTCTCATTCTTAAGTATGTAATCGTTTGGGTTAAAAAAATCTAAAGTAAGAGCCTCAGTTGGACAGATACCAAGACATACAGAGCAGTTAGTACATTTATCGAAATCGACACTCAAACGTTTGCGATCAAAATAGAATGCATTTTCAGGACAGATCTCCATACAGTTTTTACAGTCATTATGAAAATAGTCAGTACGCAAACATTTAAGCAGATCAAAAGTAAAGAGCTTTCCTTTTTGCTTATACTCCATCATCACCTATTTCCTTACGTAAAAGCTCATAGTCATTAAAAAGATAATCTATAGTAAAGTCACAGATATCTTTGTAAAAAGGAGTTTGTGCAACTTTTTGCATCGCCAAGAGATAGGGAGGCACCCACTGCAAAAGATGATTTTGCAAAAATTTAAGTGCAGTTTTGTCCTCATCTCTATATGCTAGGTTTTGCATAAATCCAAACTCTATAGCCAAATGATCGGGAGCTAAGATTTCTGTGCGGTTCATATCTATCTCATACCCATTTTCAAAATAGAAGAACATAACAGGATTTTGCAGTCCCACCAAAATCTCTCCGGTTGAATCAATAACAAGCGATTCGACTGGTTGCGAATTTATTACAAAAAGGGAGTTAAAATCGATATTGAGAGCCTCCTCTATCTCCTGTGTATCAGTAGCATTGAAGTAATTTTTTGTCTCTTCTCCAATAGCTGCAAGGAGATCGGGGCTCTTTTTGAGATCTTCAATCTCTTTTTTTCCTAACTCTTTTTCAAACACTCTTGATAAAAATGCATACACAAATGCTCTTGCTTTATTGTCCACACAAACCCTTTAGATATAAAAATTTTAGCAATTGTATCGAATTTTCATATCTAAAAGCCAAAACCGCCCAAGGCGGTTTGGAATTAGAGACAACCTTTAAAGAAAGACTTTTTAGGAGGTGGTGGAGCTTTAAACTCCATAGCTTCAATAGTTTTACCATCACTCTCTAGTTTACCAATGATTGTCACCTCGTTGCGATTTGCAGCCTTTTCCAAAAGCTCACTCACATGCACGCCACTTGGCTTAATTTCATAGATTTTTCCTTCATCATGTACATAAAGTACTATCTCTGTTTTTCCTGGTTCTCCAGGAACCCAGTTGCGATAGCACCCTTCACTACCACAATGGTAAGATTCGAGACGACAGTCTGCAAAAAGATCGTTTTGCGCACACCATTTTGTTGTCAAAAAACCTTTTTTCTCAAACTCACCCTTTTCACCACTGCTAGCAAAAAGCATGCCAGCAGCCACAAGGGCTAAAAGCGCTATTTTTTTCATTTTGCAACCTCCGCTTTTTGTGTCTGCAGATATGCCACGATATCCTCTACCACTTTTTTATCAAGATAGTTAAATGGTGGCATAGTTGAAGTTCTGTTACCTTTGTCATCCACTGTATACCATGCAAAGTTTGGATGAGCATTCCTATTATATCCAGGAACCACAACCGCATTTGGATCAAGAATCGATTCTCTTATATATGCTGCTGTCGCTTGACCACCTATATTTTCAAGACCTGGTGCCATGTAAAGAGGAGCATTTTGGAAATTTCTGTCACGGTGACAGCTTGCACAATTAGTCTCAAACTCTTTCTTTCCATTAGCAACATCGCCTTTGGCTTTTTCTGTTACAACTGCTTCTAAAGCTTTGTTTTTTGCACCTGGAAGTTTGACAGCAATCCAGCTAGAAAGTCTTTTGAGACCATCTCTTTGCAGCTCTTTTCCATCCCATGCTGCTACAGCCACAGCAAGCTCATTCTTGCTTGGTGCTGCATAAGCATCTTTGAGAGGCTTCACAACCATGCCTCCCCACATACCACCTTTTTTGTTCACATAGTGCATATCAGTGCGGTAGTTAACGCTTCCATCTTTGATTTCCGTCATACTGCGAAAGCCTTCGCTCACAAAGGCTCTTTGATATGGAAGTACTCCAAGTTTTTTCACCTCTTTTTTAAATTTTTTAAGCCCTTTTCCAAAATAATTGGTATTGTGCTCATTTACTTGATGTGCAACATCTCCATTGCCATTTGGCTCATATACTCCTTGGTCATAAGCTTTTCTAATGAAAATCTCCACAGGTCTGCCATCACTTCCCATACCTATATACGGAAGCTTTTGCGGGTTGCTTGCATCTGCTGCAAACTGCACAGCAAATCCATCTGGATAGCTGTCGCTTTCGTAACCTTTGTAAACATCTTTACTCTTATCTGGCCAGCGCATAATGATTGCTACATTTTTTCCATCAGTAAATGCTGCTACTTCAGCCACTTTTGCTTTTGCATCTTTGTTAAGCTCAAGTGCCTTTTTGTCATTAAGTTTGACAGTAGTTTGTGGATAGAGTGTTACAGGTACAAATTTTGCATGTTTACGTATCAATTTTGCACCACATTTGAGATTTTTCAAACTCTTAACCTTAACAGCGGTTACCACATTTCCAGCCATTGCCGTTACTGCAGCCAAGCTGAGGGCTGCTGTAAATGTTATTACTCTTCTCATGCGTGCACCTTAAAATGAGATATTGAAGATGGTTTTGTATGTTTTCCAGCCACATATCTCTCATCAACAAGTGGCAGTGGCTTCATACCTTTCTTCTTCGCAACTTCTACATAGTAATTATGGTCGAGTCTAAACATATCTTGATGCTGATATGCAATCAATATATCCATAAGCTCTGATTTTCCTGTCTTTTTGCGCTTTTCACGCTCAGCTTTGATTGTTTTAATAGCATCATGTACTGCTGGTCCAAAGAGTTTTTCTAGCTCTTCAATAGGAATCCTGTTGCTGCCTTCAATGATTTTACCATTTTCATCAAATTTTGGTGGCGCTTCTGTTGGCGGTACATAGTAAACATTTGGCTGTGTGCCGTAATCTGGTCTGAGTGGTAATGCAACTTTATATTTATGTACCAATTTATAAACTTGACTCTCCTCATCATCCAAAAAGCCTACGAATCGTATACGACCAACACAGCTCTGCGCACAGGCTGGCGGAAGTCCCTGCTCAATTCTTGGGAAACAGAGAATACACTTTTCACTCTTAGAGATTTTTGGATTGAAATAGATCTTTTTATATGGACATCCCGCGATACAGTAGCGGTATCCCTGACATCTATCAAGATCCACTAAAACTACACCATCCTCTTCTCGCTTAAAGATTGCATCTCTTGGACAAGCGCTAAGACATCCTGGATTTGAACAGTGGTTACAAATCCGTGGAAGATAGAAGAAGTAGTTGTCCATTGGGAAATTACCTGCTCCCTCATCTTCATCCCAGTTTGGTCCCCATGTTGGACTTTGGTCTGGTCTAAAACCAGGCTCTGGTTTATCACTCAATAAATTTTGCTCTGCAAGTGACTCATAGTTGTAATCCCAAGGCACACCATAATCTGCTTCAATATTTGGAATGATGCCAGGCTGGAGATCGCCTGCAGCATCAAAACCACCACCAAGCTCCATCCATTTTTTTGGATATCCATCGCCTGGATATGTTTCAACATTGTTCCAGTACATATATTCACGACCATTTCTATTGGTCCATTGTGTTTTACATGCGACTGTACAGGTTTGGCATCCGATACATTTATTCAGATCCATTACCATTGCTAGTTGTCTTTTAGACATGCCACGCTCCTATTAATATGTAAACTTCGTAGATTTTTCAATATCAACTGCCCCATCATAGGCATACTGGTTACCATCCCAAAGACCACCAAATTTGAGGTGTCCCCAACCATCTGCTAATTCAAGAAGGTTGAGTGACATTGGAACTACCTCATTGTGCCCTTTATTAAAGAGGTATTGATATGGCTCCCAACCATGTTCCATAACAAGAGTATCCGGAGCTACAGAAGAGCTCACTTTTGCCATAGCATAAAATTCACCAAGCTCGTTGAAGATTCTGATGGTATCACCATCTTTGATACCTTTCATCTGGGCAATCTTTCTATTCACTGCAACATAAGGTACACCTCTTTGTAGACGCTGCAATGTTCTACTATTTTTCCAGTTAGAATGTATTGACCATCTTGCATGCGGTGTCATAAGCATAAATGGGTTTTTCTTGCTTTGCGGCGCAAGTGGTTTAAGAGCATAGTTTGTACCATTGACTAGTTTCAAATATGTTGGATGATCTACATAAAACGTTTGTCTTCCTGTTAATGTTTCAAACGGCTCAAGTTTAAAGAGTGTAAACTCACCAGAATTGTATGGTCTATCTGCATAGAGTGGACTCAACTTTGCAGCTTTTTCATTAAGCTGTAAGAAACCACCTGCTTGATACATCTTCTCCATTGTCCAAGGTGCATACTGCTCACATTTTTCGAGTGCTGCTTGTACGGCAAGTTTATCTGTTCCCAAATATGGCTCCATCGCCGCTTCAGACTCTTCGTCAGTATTAGTATACTCTTTATAGAAGTTTGCTAGATCTCTATATCCAGTTCTTGCATACTTTTTGCTATCTGGGACTTTTGCTTTTTTCTTGTTTTCAGGTCTGTTTGCTATTTCTTCTAGTTTTTTTGCTAGGAATGCAAACATACTCCATTCATCTTTCGCTTCCCCAACTGGCTTCATGTTAGCAAGTGGTTGTGCAAGGTTAGTAAAGCGATGGTATCCTGGGCTTGTTCTAATATCATACACTTCATAGTGACTTTTTGCTGGAAGCAAAACATCAGCAAACATCGCTGCTTCGCTCATTTTATAGTCAACATATGCGAAGAATTTCGTTTTCTTGAGGAATGCTTTGCGATATTCGCTCCCCTTATTACGTCTAAATTTAGAGTCTGCAACAATCACAGCCACTTCTGGTGTCCACCAAGGTTTGTAATATTCTTCCTCTTCAGTTCTATCTTTTCCATCTTCTCCAGCTTTAAGAGCCTCTTCTACAATCTTAATATACTCATCTTTACTAATTTTTCCACCAGTAGCTCGCTTCACATCCTCGTCACTGAAATATTTTTTAAATGTATCCATTCCATCACCAAAGACAAACTCACCTACAAATCCAGATCCAAAGCGCGGTTTATATTTTCCACCAAAACCAGAGAGTGCACCTAAACCACTTAAGCTAAATTCATTTTCAGTGTTAAGACCACCATATGGTCCAAGGCGTCCAGTCAAGCCACAGATAGATGCGATATTCCATATATTGAGGATACCATTGAAGTATTTATTCAAACTAAATCCAGTTGTAATCTCTACAACTTTTGGAAGTGCTATCTCTTTTGCCAAAACTCTTACAGTATCTGGATGCACTCCAGTAATCTCTTGAGTCTTTTCTGGTGAGAACTGCTCTACATTTTTCTTCAAAATCTCAAAAACAGTAGTTACTTTAACTTTTTTACCATCTTTAAGCGTTACTTCCCACTCTCCTTCAAGCTCTGGATCAATTCCGCGCTCTTTGATATCGAGTGTTTTATGCTCACTTCCTTCACTTCCTGGCATCAAAGCGATTTTGCCAGTTTTCTTGTTCATTGTATAAAATTGCGCTTCATAATGCTCATGCTCTTCTTCATTATGTGGATCTTCAATATCTATGCGGCGAAGAAGCTTTTTGTTATCCAATCTTACCAAGAATGGAAGGTCTGTATAGATCTTCATAAATCCTGGTTTATACATTTTATTTTTGATAATTTCATACATAACACTCATTGCCAAGAATTGATCAGTTCCAGGCTTAATTGGGATCCATAGGTCTGCTGATTTTGCCGAGCCATTAAATTCTGGTGTAATAACAATTACTTTTGCACCGTTATATTTTCCTTCCCATACAAAGTGTGCGTCAGGAATTCTTGATACGCTTGGGTTACCTCCCCAAAATACTGCAGTATCTACTGTATACATAAAATCATAGGTACATCCAACATTTCCTTCACCATAAGCAACTGCTGCACCACTGAACATATCTCCTAGGTAGGATGCAGGATAGATTCTGTATGCACCAAGTTGCGTAGAAAATCGAAGAGGTGCCCCACGTCTACCCTCAGTCAAAAGACCTGTTCCAGCATGTACCATAAGCCTCTCTGGACCTTTTTTAGGATCTGTCATAACATCCCAGATTTTTTGTGCAACGATCTCTGCTGCCTCATCCCAGCTAATTCGCTTCCATTTACCCTCTCCTCTTTTACCTACTCTTTTCATAGGATAGAGGATGCGATCTTTTTCATACATTACTTGTGAATGCTGAATTCCTTTATTACATCCACGAGGGTTAAAATCAGGAATTTTTGGGTTAATGCGTGGATACCTCGCACTTTGATTTTCACGAGTAACTACACCATTATTACCCCAAATTTCCCAAGCACAGTTACCTTGACAGTTTACACAGTGATATGCGTAACCATGCTCCTCTTTTTTCCCGTATGTAAAACCAAACTCATTGCGGTACATCTGCTCAGTATAAGTAGTATTTGGATAGTTATGCTTTCCATTCTCTACTTTGACAACATCTGTTTTGGCAAAAAGGCTTCCGCTGCTTGCCACAAGAGCTGCTGTAGCACCGGAAATTTTAAGAAAATCTCTTCTTTGCGTATTCATACACCCTCTCCTTATCGTCTAATAGGTAAGTTCATATCGTTGCCCCACTCATCCCAGCTACCGCTGTACACTTTTGCATTTGGATACCCAAGAAGTTTCAGTGCTGTTATGATATCTGAACCTCGTCCCGTACCAACTTGGCAGTAAGCATAGATGACCTTATCTTTCGTTACACCATATTTTTTGAAGACCTTTTCTAACTCTTTTTTATCTCTAAAACTTAGTTTTCTCTTGAAATCTGTGATATTTTTCCACTCAATAAATTTTGCAGTTGGAATATGTCCACCGCGAGCAACATTATCCATTTTTCTCTCGCCAATAATCTCAATCATACTTCTTGTATCAATAACAACATATTTACTCTTATCACCCTTTTTGAGTCTATCTAGTACTGCATGATAGACCTCATCTTTTCCTGCAACCCAGCTATAATCAAACTTTTTTGGATCCATGTGATACTCTGTTGGAGTAATTTTTCTCTCACTCTCTGGACACATATAAGCATAGTGACCATGCCCAAGATCTACTTTTTTGATACCTCTTTGGATAATGAGTTTTTTTGCAAGCTTTTTCATCTCTTTTTTTATAGCTTTATATTCGGCTTTGAGCTTTTTGTACTCATCCATCTTGCCAGCTTTTTTTGCTTTTTTATACGCTTTTTTGATCTTTTTAGATTTAGCTTTGAGCTCATCATATTTTTTTTGATTTGGATCGAGTGCTTTTATAGCATCAACTCCACCATCAAGAACATAGACTTTTTTGTGTCCATAGCTTTTCATAAATGCCAAAACACCAGTTGCATTTGGCCCTCTCCAGTTATCATACGCAATCACCGTTGTGTCATTGCTAATACCAAGTGTTCCTAATAGATGAGCTGCATCTTTTGGACACTGAAACAATGGTGCACAATGCATACGCCCCATAATATCTGAGTGGTGCAGATGGTGTGCGTACATATTGACTGAACCTTTGATATGACCATTCTCAAAGGCAGTTTCACTGTCACCACTTACAAACACCACGCCAGGTTTGCCAATAAGCTTATAGGCCTCTTTTGCGCTAATTGTCAACTGCTCTTTTGCAAAAGAAGCACCAGCCATGAAGGCAAGCACCAAAAGGGCTTGAATGAACCTCTTCATTATAACTCCTTATAAAAGTAATCATGCGCACTTATACCCGATTTTTCGGGCTTTCATGCATTTCACTTCATTATAACAATAGAGCAACTTAATTGGGGCTTAACGTTTTTGCAGCTATATGATTTTGTCACAATTTTAAATAAAAATGGTTAGTATATACTCATTATTCTATTTTGATTCAAAATATTTGATGTGACAAAAAAATAAAATTGATATATAAATTTTGCTACTATAATCAAAAAAGGAAAAAGGGACACAATGCAAAGGGAAGAAGCCTTAGAACTATTAGAAGATAAAAATCTCTCTCTAGAAAGAGTGAAAGAGATTTTTGAGGAGTTTCACAACGATATGGAAATTGTAGGTATGGTAGCTATGAATTTGAGCCTGAGAACAAGTGTATATGATAGAGAAAAAGGCAAAAGTCCTATCATGACTGAACTGCTTATTGCGCTCAGTGAAGTACCAGATATGGGAAGTCGATGGGCTGTAGCGAAAAATCCTCACACTCCTGCTGAGATTTTAGAAAAACTAGCAAAGGATAGCGTCAATCTTGTACGCGCCTTAGTTGCTACAAATCCTAATACCCCAACCACATGCCTCTATACTTTTATGCAGGATGAAAAGATTGTAAGAGATGGGATTAGCGGCAATCCAAATGCTCCACAAGAGATTTTAGAAGAGCTTGCTAAAGATACAGACAAGCTAGTAAGACTGCGTGTGGCTGAAAATCCTGCAACTCCAAAAGAGATTCTCCAAAAACTTGCAGATGATGTTGATAAAGATGTCAGTAAAGCAGCACAACTACGCCTGGAGAAGCTAGCATGAGACAGCAAGGATTCTCTCTTTTAGAAAAGCAAATTTTAGCACTCCACTACAATGGCAGCTATATTACAAACTTTGAGTTTCAGCAACTTGCCCAAGAAATTGGCATAGATCTCGATTTGGCTGACCGAGAGAAGATGCTCAAAACACTTCTCAAAAAAGCGATGGAAGAGAATAAAATGGTACAACTCATAGCCGCTTTCACAAAGCTGCTCAATTCCCGTGTACAAGAGTACACTACTCTTGCAAATCGTTACCCTTACGCACAAAATATCATAGGTAGCTATATACAAAAAACTCGTGCAACACTGATGCTTTTGCAGCAACGTGCCCGTATGAATCCTTACGAATAGGGAAAGAGATGAAAAAAGAGATACTCAATAAACTTAAAGCAGTCAAATATCCTGGACTTGATAAAAATATAGTTGAACTGCGTACAATAGATGCAATAAAGAAAAATGGCAACACTATTACTATTACTCTCAATATTGCTAACCAGGAAGCCTTTCCTATTATAGAAGGAGCTATCAAGGATCTACTCAAAGAGTATGAAGTAGAAGTCAAGCTTAAAGCGCAACCCAAAAAAAATATACATTATGGATCTACCGCTAATCCTAACAACCGAGCACCCTATGCAAAAAATGTTATAGCTGTGACAAGTGGTAAAGGTGGGGTTGGAAAAAGTACAGTGAGTACTAACCTCTCTATTGCCTTAGCGCAAAAAGGGTACAAAGTAGGTCTTTTGGATGCAGATGTGTATGGTCCTGATATCCCGAGAATGGTAGGGGTCGAGCATGAAAAGCTTCGCTGGGGCGATAATGACAAGATAATACCAAGCCAAAATTTTGGCATCAAAATCATGAGTGTAGGCCTCACAACCCCAAGTCCAGATACTCCACTTGTGTGGCGTAGCAGCGTTGCAGTAAGTGCCTTGATTCAATTTTTAGAAGATGTTGATTGGGGAGAGCTGGATTTTTTGGTCATCGATATGCCACCAGGCACTGGTGATATCCAGCTTACCATGGCACAAGAGTTACCAATTACTGCTGGAGTTCTCGTTACAACGCCTCAAATGGTTGCAGCCGACGATGTCAGCAGAGCCATCATGATGTTTAAAGATATTGGTGTACATATTGGGGGACTTATTGAGAATATGAGCTACTTTATCACCCCAGATACCGGAAAACGCTACGACATCTTTGGTAGTGATGGCGGAAAGGCTCTAAGTATCCAATATGATATACCTTTTCTAGGGCAGATCCCTTTGGAAATGGAGATCCGCTCTCTCAGTGATGAGGGAATGCCTCCTGTAGCTATGGGAGAAGCAAGGCATAAAACATATTATCAAGAAATTGTAGAAAATCTTCTCAAAACTACAAAGTTCAATCTCACATAATGCAGCATTTTGCTGCATTATTGTATATTCCGATTACGGCAAGGCATTTTCAATAACATCAATCATATCATTTTGTGCTTTTTTGAGAATCGCGATAATTTTTGGATCTTTTATATGAAGCGTTGCAATCCAGTTGAAAATATTGGGAAAAACAATATGCATCTTATTTGTTCCCTTTTTTTGATACACTGCCATTGTACATGGTGCAAAAACTCCAGCTTCTGGGCGAATCTTTGAGATATTGTAGATTACTTTAAGCTTACAGAGTGAATAGGTATCATAGAAAATAAAATCTTTTATTTCAGCTTCTTTGAGATCATAGTTAAAATCATTAAAATTTGCCATAACAAATCCAATAGGTTTCAAACCATCTTCAATCATCATCTCAAGTTCATCTTTAGTATCCAATGCCTCACTATCCTCTACTTCAAAGCTATATTTTGTCAGAAGCTTCTCTTTTATTGGTTGTGGTTTGTAACCAAGTTTTTCTCGTTTAGCATTTGGTAGAGCTTTTTTCAAAGTTGCAATATTTTTTTTCTCCAGTTCATTTAATAGTTTATCGCTATACTTTAGTCCCAAAATTTTCGCTTTAGCCTTAGCGCTCAGTACTCCTGCATAGAGCTTTTTCTCACCCTTTTTTTGATAGATGACAATACTAAAAGGAGCAAATACTCCACTATCTGGCTCTTGCAAGACAAGATCCATAGCAATTTTTGGATAGTAGACTGTTAAGAGATTATAAATTGTAAAATCTGTCTGTTTGAACTGCTTTTTATAAGGCCCATTCATATCTCTATTTTGCTGAATAGAGTATCCCGCCTTTTGAAAAGTCTCTTCAATTTGTACCGGCGTTACTTTTTGTGTAGTTGAGAAAAGAATTATCTCCTCATTGGCAAATACAAAAAGCGCCATAGCAAGTAGTAATAGTATCTTTTTCATCTTCTCTCCTTATGGTCGTATATAGATCCAACCTTTGAGGTCTCGCTCTACCAGCTCCACTATACCGGCAGTAACGATCTCCACCCCTTCGATAAGATCCTCTTTTTTTATATGTTTTGTTCGCATCGTATTGCCACAAGCAATAAACTCTACATCATACGTCATGAGACTTCGTACTCTTGCGGCAATCTTCTTCTCTTTTTTTAGCAGTGTACGAATACCTTTTGAATAGCAGATAATCGCTATCATTACCTTTTCTGGCCCATAAAACTTCATCACGTTATTAGCTGAACTTAAAACGTGATTGATCGATTCATCATCCCCATGAGTAATAGGAAAGACAATTTTTCTGGGATTGTCTATACTTGGTTTTGGCTCAGCAAACTCTGTATCAGCTAGGAGTAAAAGCGCTCCAAAAAGAAGGGCTATTATCTTTTTCATTCCTTCACCTCTTTTAAGATCTTCAAAAAATCCTCTTTTTTCCAAGCTCCAGGAATCTTTTTAATAATTCTCCCTTTTGGATCCATAAAAATAAAAGTTGGTGTCATACTATACTCTATTCCTTTAGGAATCTCCTCTTTGCTCACATCAATGCGCACAGGAATAAAGTTTTTTTGAATAAAAGATACGACCTCTTTATCTTGCAAAGTAGTACTCTCCATCCATTTACAATAGTGGCAATGGCTCGACGTAATCTCAATCATCACAGGCTTATGCAACTCTTTTGCTTTTTTAACTGCATCTTTGTATGAATGGTAGTCTATTCCAAACATAATCAATGGAATCAATAAAAAAATTTTTTTCATTCTATCTCCATCTCCAGCTGCTGGTAAGCCGCTAAAATATTGAGATTATTGAGCTCTTTATACAAAGCCAAATTTTTATACCTGCTCATATCCACTACTTTCGTTACCTCATCATACTCTACACCATCTTCGAGAGCCTTTGCTACTTTTGCCTTGAGATCTTTGAGATAATTGAGCGTCATAGCATAAGCCATTGGTCCATACTTCTTGCCATGTCCTGGAATGATGATGCGAGGATGAAGCTTTTTTATCCACTCCAACACTGCTATCCACTTTTGTAAATTCCCATCCAGAATGGATGGAAGCCTTTCTGTAAAGATAACATCCCCAGCAAAGAGAATCTTTTGCTCTGGCATATAGGCGATTAAGTCCGCTTTCGTATGAGCTTCCACTACATAAAGCTCAATTCTCTTTTTGCTTGCTATTTTTGCTTTTTTGCTCAAAAGCAGATCAGGAATTTTTAAAAAACTGCCCTGCAGCTGCTCTTTATTCAACCGTTTCAATAGCCTTGGCTCCATAAAAGCTTCGATCCCTTCAGCTCCAATGATAGTGCTTTTTGTAAAAAAAGCATTACCTAGAGTATGGTCATCATGACCATGAGAATTAAGCACTATCTTTACTGGCTTGTCCCCGACCACCTTTGCATACGCCTCTTTAGCAAAAAGTGCAGTAGGGCCAGGATCGAAAACGATCCAGTGGTTCCCTTCATCAATATAGCAGCTGTTACAAATTGCTCCACCATTAGAGGGTGTAGGTATTTCATTCTTGCCAAAAAAACAGACTACTCCCTCACTTACCTTTACTGGAGGAAGCTCGTAGTGCCAGGCAAGAGCTATGCCCAGCCAGGCACAAAGAATAAGTATTGCTCTCATTAGAAGAGGTAATTAATCTCAAATCGATATTCATTATAGGATGGATCTTTTTTAAGTTTTCCATCCGCTGCTATAGTATCATCATCACCGCTCACAATACCTGTTCTAAACTTGAGATAGAGTCCGGGAACAGATTTGATCTTTTCAACTAAATCTAAATGGATAATATTGCTATCTGCTTGTACACCAGGTTTATCATCATCAAAATCTTGCATTGCATAGCGCAAACTTGCCTTAAGCCCTGGAACAACACCTGCTTTATCCAAATTGACTACACCCCTTATCATCCAAGTTTTCGTATTTGCATACCAATTATATTGCGCCATTGCCCTTGTAAATCCGCCTGTTGGAAACCCACGCCATGGAGCAATGATATCTGCATCATCTGCTACTTTTGAGTAACCAACTCTTGCCCACCAGATTTTGTTTTTGGCCTTAAGATCAAGTCGCGCCATCCAGATAGAGCTATCAACACTGCCTGGATCATCGTATCCTACACCTTTGCCTTTGAGGTTTGCAACTGCAACACCAAGAGCACCTATATCATCTGCACCTCTATCCCACTGCTTGATGTATCGAAATCCAGGCACAAGATTATAATCGCCCAAAGGAATTTTATAGTGCGCTTCAATTCCACCAAGAGCCACCACTTCTGGAACCATAGTATAGTTGAGTTTGATTTTAAGATTTGGAACAAGAGATTTGTTTGCAATCTCTGCAACAATCAAATCATGATTAGCATCTTTGCCAGCAGCCACAAAGTTTGCATAACTTAAAGCTTTATTGATTGCACTATCATCATTATTTGCCCAGCTCTCACCACTTGCATCTTTAAAAGTGATCACATCATGAAAAGATGTATGATCACGCAGTTTTTGCTTTAAAAAGTAAGCAAGCTTAATTGTTGTACCATTAAAATATCTGCTTGTAAGGCTGTACCCTTCAAATGTATTTGGGATCATCTTTGTATCATTGCTTTTTGTCAGCATACTCTCAAAAATCTGGCGTCCAACTTTAAGGCTTGTTTTGTTTCGTTTATACTCAAGATAGGCTTGTGCCAAAACCGTCATTCCAAAAGTTCCATCTTTTTTAACTTTATATCTTGAAAAAGTATCTTTTCCAGCTTTAACAAATTTCACTTCATCTTTGTCCATGTGCCATGGATTTTGAGAAGTATACAAAGCTGCAGTTGCTCCCAGTCCATTCCAGTATGCAGTTTTATACTCTAAGCTACCACCAATTCCCATAGCCCAGTTATCTTTTGTCTTTCCTGCATACTCTGTATCCCAATCCCAAAGAAAGGAGTTGAAGCGAACTCTCCCGTACCACTCCCCTTTTGTAAACATTTCACTCAAAGTTTCAGCTTTACCTGGCAAAACACTATATTTGAGTGTCATATTACCTTTAAGTGTCCTTTTCTCTTTTGCCATTGCGGTTGTTGCTGTGGCACCTGCTATACATACTGCTGCTACCAAGCTCAATTTTAATAATCTCATACCATCTCCTTTATTTATGAACATATCCCACCTTTTTGGGGACATCCACAGTTGTAATCCAGAATTTTTACATTGGATTTATTGCTAATATCCACTTTTCCTTTTCTTTTTACATAGTCCACAACTACATCATAGACTGGCTTGATTTTTGCTTCTCTCAGGTTTTCTCCAGCATTTTGCAAGTTTCCACCCCAAGCACTTACAACGTAGTTACGATTTGGATCGAGATCTTTACCATTGACTTTGAGATTTCTAATTCTTTTACCACTAGGTGCTGCTATCTTAATATCATAACTCACACCACCAAGCCGACTCATATCCCCACCCTGTTGGTAGAGAGGGTTTGCATTAAAAACGTTATCTGCAATATCTTCAAGCAACGCTGCTATTTTTGCACCCTTAAGCTCAAATGTATAGACCTCTGGATAGGTAATTGCTGTCATCTCATAAACATTGTCTACCAAAATCTCATCTCCAGGCAGTAGCGTGGTTCCCCATCGATACCCTGGTGTAAAGGATATTTCACAATCCATCGTATCACGTATCGCATCACCTATGAGCGCATCAAATGTTGAATAGAATGTATCTCGCTTATAAAGCGTTCCTTTTGTTTTTCCTAGTACTTGACTCAGCTCTTTATTGTATGGCTTATACCATTTATCAACTAGCTCTATACCCTTTTTATCTGCAGGGATAAGTTTTGATGCAACAGGAATAAGCTTATAGCGAAAATCTTTCACACGCCCTTTTTGGATATCGATATCGAGTCTTCCTACAAATTTCCCATGACTTCCTGCTATAATAATAGTTGTCCCATTAATCGTGATAGGTTTTGGTCCAGGATCGTGCGTATGGCCACTAAGGATAAAGTCTATACCATGCACTTTCCTGGCCACCTCTTGATCTACACTAAATCCATCGTGACTGAGAAGTACAACACAATCAACCTTTTTCTCTTTTCTTAACTCATCCACATACCCTTGCAAAGAATCTAACCGCAGACCAAAACTCCACCCTTCGGTAAAACGTTTTGGATTGGCAGTGGAAGTAAATGGAAAAGATTGTCCAATAATTCCTATTTTTGCACCGCCTACCTCTTTGATAGTATAAGGCTTGAAGACGGTTTCTTCAAATGTATCACTAAATGGATCATTATCTACCACATTTTGCGATACAAAATCGGCATTGAGTTTATCAAGAAGATCCATCACACGCTCTTTGCCGTAAGTAAACTCCCAGTGTCCAACCATCACATCCACACCAAGATAGTTTTGCGCATCTACAATCGCTTCTCCCTTGGTTTTTAGTGCAACCGCAGTCCCTTGCCAAGTATCGCCACTATCTAAAAGTAGTACATTATCTTTGCCTCTATCTCTTCGCACCTCATCAATGATAGTTTTCATATGAGCGACACCGCCCATTTTCCCAAATTTTTTTGCTAGTTCTTCAAAATTGAGATAAGTATCAAAATAGGCTTCCAACGTATTTGGCTTTATCCCATAAAAATCCATAAAAGCTTTTCCGCACAAAAAGCCCGGAGTTCCTACAAGATTTTTAGCACTAATGAGCGTTGAAGGCTCTCTCCAGTAGAGAGGTTTGAGGTGTGCATGCATATCACAAATATGAAGCAGCGTCACCTTTCCTACCGGATCAAAATCCAAAATATCACTCGCTGTCACCTCATCGGCTCTTTTGGCTGCATGCAGTTTCCCACCGCTTACGCCCATAAGGCCTAAAGCTGCAGCGATATGTAAAAAATCACGTCTATTGATATTCATGATCTACCTTTTTAGTCCAGGAATATGGATCTCTTCTCCCTTAGCCATACTCGTTACATACACTTCTAGTGCAACCATTTGCGGGCTTCCTAAAGGGATTTTGGCCAAAAGAGCATTTTTCATGCACTGTTGAAACCGTTTTTGCAGTGTAAACATCTTTCCTTTTGTCATTCTATATGCTGGCCAGGTTGCAGCAGCTTTCACTTTTGGTGCACCTAAATCAGGAAGGATCTGCATTCTAAGGCGCAAACCTACAACATCTGGACTATGACAGCTATAGCAAGAGAGGCCTCTTTTACCCCGTCTGAGTTCAAACATCTGCTTGCCAAGTTTGTAAGCTTTCTTCATATGCTCATTGGCGTTGACATCTATATTAATCTTTTCACCATTTGCAATAGATTTCACATAAGCCTGCAAAGAATCCATCAATGCAGATTTGAGCTTATATGGCTTTTTACCCTGGTCATACATAAAGGCTTGCAGCATCTGATCAATGCTCACAACCATTCCAATCTTATTTACATACCGTGGGAATCCCGCAATATATTTGGGAAGTTCATCTTCATTCACACCCAGAAATTTTGCAAGCGCCTCTTCTCCACCAAGCTCTTCAAGAAGTTCTGCACCCTCTTCTACGAAAATGTCTGCTGGATTGTTTTCAAGCATCTCTTGATAAAGGGCACGATCCGCTTCTGTCATGCTCAGTTTCTCATCAGCAATGGCCATTGAAGAGGCCAAAGCAAGCGAGAGGGCAAAGGATAGTAATCTCTTCATGGCTTATCCTTTCGGCTTTACTTTTTTACTCTTTTCGTGTACTTCACCAAGATTATCTTTGTACACCACTTTGATTTTCCCAGGACCTGTTACTTTCATATTGATTGAAAAATAGGGATTTGTTGAAACTGTTTCCCACGGCAAAATTGTCGTAAAAAGTTCATCATTGAAGTAAAACTTCACCTCATTGATATAGTGCATAGGTTTGATTTTGCCTGTCTTTTTATCTTTTCTCATCCCCGTCTCCATCGGGTGAATTACAATAAAATCTACTTTTACTACATCTCCAACTTTATATTTTCTTGGTTTGATTTTGATAATTGATTTTCTTTTAGCCATTGTTTACTCCTTTTCTTATCCACATCCACCAATAGTTACTTTAACCGGTTTTTTGGCCATAATAGCACTCCCATCTTTTAACACCGCTACCGCTACGACTTCTTGTGTCCCACTCAGTTTGATACGCGTTGCAAAATAGGCTTTTCCATTTCTTGGACTCAAAAAAACATCCGCACATCTTGCGTTAGAGTTTTTCGTAGATAAAACATGAATCGATTTGACATTTTCAATAGGCTCATCTACATTCACCTTGACTGGAACAACAGCTCCATTTTCTGCAATTTCAGGAACAATGAGTTTTACTTTACTACTCTCTTTGGCACCTTTCCCATCTGTTATTACAGAGAGCGCTTTTTTAAAGGTAATCGCATTTTTTCCTTTTGGCTTCGCCTTTTTTGCATCTGCTAAGAGATTAACCCTTCCAAGACTCACAAGTCCAAGAACTGGAACAGCACTTAAACTTTTTAAAAAACTTCTTCTTTCCATCATTTCTCCTTTTTCTCACTTACTACATACGATACAATTTCACAAATCTCTTGTGGCGTAAAGAGTTTTGTAGTTAGATTCACAGTCATGTGTGTTGTTGGATTAAACACTCTTGGATCTGCAATTTGTTGATAGACATACTGATAGTCTCTGACACCAGAATCGATAAAGTGTTTTTTATAATTGTGCAAATCTGGACCAACATTTCCAGGACCTATAGCACCTTCGATATTATGACAAGCCACACAGTTTCCATACTGCTTTGGCTTTTTCTTCCCCTTAACAATCACATAGCGAGCAAGCCCTGTAGGAGGTGCCTTTTTTGCCTTTTTTCCATTGAGATTATGAAAAATAAACTTCCCTCTTGCGATTGCCAAAGGATCTTTCGTGATACAGTTCTTTGGCATTATGTACTTTTTTGGAGGCGGGAGCTTATCCTTCTCTAAAATCTTCGTCGCATCAGGCGACTCAATGGCACTTTTGTAATCTTTCGCACTTAGACCAGTAAGCACTAAAGAGGAGAGCACCACTGCAATCAATCCTTTTTTCATATCGGCTCCTTCTTGATTGGTAACAAAATGGTAACTATAAAGTGTAAAAAAATTGTAAAAATGATTTATGGAATTATGCAGATAAATTGAAGTAGTAGATAAAAGCGCTTCCCCTAGAGGGTTTGGAGACAACTTTTAAAGTTATATTTTCTTGATTGATAATGTTATGAACAATGCTAAGACCTATTCCAAAACCTCCCTTGTCATGCTCCTCTCTATAAAAGCGATCAAAAATCTTTTGCGGTTGTTCTATTCCAATACCATAATCTTTTACTGTAAGTACCGCTTTTTGACCAACTCGCTTGAGGTAAATTTTTACTTTTGATCGCTCTTTTGAGTATTTGACGGCATTAGAAAGAGTATTATCAACAATGCGTTGCAATTTTGTTTTGTTCATCCATATATATATATCTGGCTCAATTTTAGCAACAAGTGTGATTTGTCTTAAATTTGCAATCTCTTGAAAATAATCAACCCTCTCTTGCAAAAACACTGAAAAGTCTATATTTTCTTTTTTATACTCAATACGATCTTTTTTAATGAGATAATCCATATCATTATAGATATTACTGAGTGTTTTTGCTGCTGATTTTATGCGGGAAAGATAACGGTTTTCACCAAACTTTCTTGTGAAAAGATCAATATTGACATTAATGATAGAAAGCGGCGTATTAATCTCATGCATGGAGTCTTTAATAAAATTATCAAGTGTTTGATTGACTTTTTCAAAAGGACGGCTAAAATTTTTGAGGACTATGTACGAAAAAAGAAAGAGAATCAATACAATCCCTAGACCTATCAAAAAACTGGTTCTATATATTTTCCATGGATCAAACTCTTTTGCAACAATGAGATATTTTGCTCCAAAATAGTGTTCATCTGGAAGCTCCACAATATAGTAGCGTTTTGTTTGTTGCTTATGATATCCCAAATTAAAAGAGTCCGGAATAAAATCTAAAAGTGAAAAAATTGGTTTAAAGTTCTCATCATAGAGTCCAGATTTGAAACTGGCAAAACGGGGATATTGAAAAACACCATCATTATTGTACTCTTCCATTTTACCTACTATTTGCAAAGCTTTCTCTTTGAGATCACGCTCATTTTTTGCTTCATTAATATCTAAAACCAAAGAGGTATAGACAAATAGTGGTACAAAAAGAAGTGTTGCTATAATCAAAGTATAAAAAAGAGCATAGCGATAAGAGTATTTTTTTGCATCAAGAATCAATTTTATATCCTAACCCGTGAACATTTTTGATAATATCTTTACCTATTTTTTTTCTCAGCTTTGTTATATGCACACGAATATTGGCCGAATCCACATACTCTCCCCATACTTCATCGCAAAACTGTTCAATGCTTACAACATTCCCTCTTTGCTTGATAAGAAGCTCTAAAATCCTTTTTTCCTGTTTTGTTAAAGGTATGCTTTTTCCATTTTGCTTTAATTCAAAAGCTGCTAAATCATATGTATAACCATTTGGCAACTCGACAATCTCTTTTTTAGCACCAAAACACTCTCTTTTTAAAACATTTCTGAGCCTCACTTCCAACTCTTTAAGATCAAATGGTTTTTTTATATAATCACAACAACCTAGCTCGAACCCTCTTGCAAGATCATCTACATGCGTCATAGAGGTTATGAAAATAGCCGGTATTTCATTGCCAGCTTCCCTCAACTCTTTAAGTAGCTCAAATCCATTGATTCCAGGAACTTTCACATCCAATAAGAGAGCATCACAAGGCTCACTGTAAAGCGCATCAAGAAGCTCATCACCTCTCTCAAAACTTATCACTTCAAAACCAAGATCATTCAAGAACTCTTCAATACTAATACGAAGAGCATACTCATCTTCTAAAACCATAATTTTCACTTGATGACTCCTCGTTTTTTTGTCATTCTATTTTTTTCTACAATAATATCAATAAGCTCCTCTTTTGTGTAATTTTGTAATATCTCTCTCAATTCAAATTCAAAATCTTTTTTGAGTTCACTATCTACATTTTTGCTAAGAAACTGGGCAACACTACGATCATAAACAGATCGAAAACCACCTTCAGGTCGCTCCCATTCATTTATTACATCACGAAATTCGCTATTATCTAGTGAGAGAAAAAATGAGAGTGTATCTTTATAATGTTGAAATCTCTCTATTCCTTCATTATTTATAACCATTAAAAAAATCCCTAAACGCTCTCCTCTACTATTAAACATCGGTTGATAAAAATATAGATTTTTACCATTATAAAAATATCCTTTTTGCTCTATCTGCTGTAAAATTGAGGGCGTAATCTTAGCAACAACAAATCTATTATAATTTCTATTGCTAATCACATACTTTCCAATCATTGGGTTATCACGCATAAGCGTTGCAACATTAAGATACTTTTCATGCATCAATACTAACAACTCAACACCAATTTTCCTCAGTTGCAAGGTAAGTGGTTCAAACAAAGATATTATTTCCATATATCCTATTGTTTTATAACCCTTTTTTATCGGTGCAGTCGCCTTAATAGAGAGCAGTCTTCCTGTTTCTATAGAGACCTTTGGTTTATTGATTTTAAAACTTGAGAGATCTTTACGAAATCCTTCAAGTGGCATTCCAACAAAATCCCTATCCCAGTTTCGTGCAAATATCGTGAGATCTTTTGCTATAACTTGCGCTTTAATGCCTTGGATATTGGTATATTGTTTGAGTATGTTGAGAGATTGAGAAAGAATCTCATAGCCTCTATCTTCATCTAGATCAAGAAGTGCTTCTTGTAAGGCTTCATTTTGTGATAGAAGGATTGTCATTGTCAAAGCTTGTGATTTTTGTTTGTTGAGACTCATA